>QFXH01000005.1 GCA_003402345.1 Candidatus Nitrotoga sp. MKT
CTAGATTCTTCATCGACGTTCGGGGTGTGGGTGGGAGAGTTCTCACTGAGTCTGTCCGCTGCACGGCAGAGGCTTGTCGATGTCCCTCCACCCCGGCTCCTTCCAGTCTCTCAAGAAGGAGACAGAAACACCATACAAGCTTGTCGAAGCATAAGAAGCCATTCACATTTCGACAAGCTCAATGCGAACGGCTTTTTGGATAAACTGTGCCGGATTAATAAATGCGATACTTTCGGTGGTCTTGTGTTCAAGACCGTGAAGCAGTTGTCAATGCGCGGTGATGTTAAAGCTTGCTTGCAGTGTGTGTACCCATGTGGCTGGCAGTGTTTTTGTCCTTGGCTAACGTGATAAAATCCGCACCCATCTCCTTCTCTGACTTATTGGAAATCCATCATGTTCTCTAGCAAAAACACTATCGCTCATACTGACCCTGAATTATGGGCAGCGATTCAAGATGAAAGTCGCCGTCAGGAGGATCATATTGAGTTGATCGCTTCAGAAAATTACACCAGCCCGGCGGTAATGGAAGCGCAGGGCAGCAAATTGACCAACAAATATGCCGAAGGGTATCCCGGCAAGCGCTACTACGGCGGCTGCGAATACGTAGATGTGGCGGAGCAATTGGCAATTGACCGCGTAAAGGCTTTATTTGGCGCTGAATATGCCAATGTTCAGCCGCACTCCGGCTCGCAAGCCAATCAAGCGGTATATCTGTCGGTGCTCAAGCCGGGCGACACCATCCTCGGCATGTCGTTGGCACACGGCGGCCATCTGACTCATGGCGCTTCTGTAAATCTGAGTGGCAAGCTTTATCACGCCGTTGTTTATGGCCTCAACGAAAAAGAAGAGATTGACTACGATGCAGTGGAAAAGTTGGCTCAGGAACATAAGCCCAGGATGATCGTCGCCGGTGCTTCCGCCTATGCGCTGGTGATCGACTGGAAGCGTTTCCGCGCCATCGCTGACAGCGTAGGGGCGTATTTGTTCGTGGATATGGCCCATTATGCAGGACTGGTGGCGGCCGGTTATTATCCCAGCCCAGTGGGCATCGCTGATTTTGTCACCAGCACCACCCACAAGACGTTGCGTGGCCCACGTGGCGGCATTATCCTGGCTAAGGCGGAATTTGAAAAAATGCTTAATTCCGCGATATTCCCTGGTGTACAGGGCGGTCCCTTGATGCATGTAATTGCTGCCAAAGCCGTGGCGTTTAAAGAGGCAATGGGCAAGGAGTTCAAGGAATGCCAGAAACAGGTGATTGATAATGCCCGTGTGATGGCCAAGGTATTGCAGGAGCGCGGCTTGCGCATCGTATCAGGACGCACAGATTGCCACATGTTTCTGGTAGACCTGCAATCCAAGCAAATCACCGGCAAGGACGCCGAGACGGCGCTAGGGCGTGCGCATATTACGGTGAACAAAAACGCCATCCCTAACGACCCACAAAAACCGTTCGTTACCAGCGGAATTCGCATCGGCAGTCCGGCGATGACTACGCGCGGCTTTAAAGAGTTAGAAGCGGAGAAGCTGGCACACCTGATTGCGGATGTACTGGATGCGCCGCATGATGATGTGGTGATTAACCGCGTGGCTGCAGATGTGAAGCAGCTATGCGCAAAATTTCCAGTTTATAGTCACAGTAACAGAAGGAAAGAGGATTAAGAAAAATCGAGCTACTATGATTTTTTGTTTGTTTTGTTACGCCGCAATTTCCGTTTTTCGATTGCCGTTTTCCGCTTTTTGTTCTTCAAGCCTATGAAATGCCCATTTTGCAAAGGCCCTGACACCCAAGTGGTGGATACCCGCGAAAGCGAGGAGGGCGATAGTATCCGCCGCCGCCGCCGCTGCCTGTCTTGCGAAAAACGTTTCACCACTTATGAAACAGTCGAGCAGCGTATGCCGCAGGTGGTCAAGCAGAATGGCATGCGCGCTGAGTTCGATGAAGAAAAGTTGAGCACCAGTTTTAATCGCGCATTGCATAAACGACCGGTTCCGACAGAGCTGGTAGATGCGGCCATAGATCATGTAAAACAAAGAGTGTTTGCCCTTGGCGAACGTGAGATCGGCACCCGGCAAATCGGCGAGATGGTGATGAAGGAATTGTTGAAGCTGGACAAGGTAGCCTACATTCGTTTCGCTTCGGTGTACAAAAGCTTCCAGGATGTGAGAGATTTTTCTGAGGCGGTCGAAGCGGTGCGTAAATCGCCTGTAAAGTCCAAACCGCGAGCGGGTTAAACATGCTGTCCACGCAAGATAGTTTGTGGATGGCTAAGGCGTTGCACTTGGCGGAGCGCGGTCTATATACCACCAGCCCCAATCCGAGAGTCGGTTGCGTGTTGGTACGCGATGACAAGATCGTGGGTGAGGGCTGGCACCAATATGCGGGTGAACCTCATGCGGAAGCGCATGCATTGCGCGCAGCCGGGGACGCGGCGCGCGGTGCAACTGTTTACGTTACGCTCGAGCCTTGCAGCCATCAGGGCAGAACTCCGCCCTGTGCTGACGCGTTGATTGGTGCAGGTGTGACACGCGTGGTAGCGGCAATGCAAGACCCTAATCCGCAAGTGGCAGGACGAGGTATGGAAAAATTGCGCGCTGTAGGGATCGAGGCCGAGTGCGGATTGATGGAAGTTGCGGCGCGTGAACTGAACATTGGATTTTTCTCACGAATGACGCGCGGTTTACCGTGGCTACGCAGCAAGATCGCCATGAGTCTGGATGGACGCACAGCATTGAATAATGGAATGAGCCAGTGGATTACTGGTGCAGCAGCGCGGCAAGATGTGCAATATTGGCGCGGGCGCTCATGCGCGGTGCTTACCGGCATCGGAACGGTGCTGGCTGATGATCCGCAGCTTAACGTGCGTGAACCGCAAGTAGCCATTCATGAGCCGCCATTGAGTGCCCACGGGATTAAAGCCATACGACAGCCATTGCGTGCGGTGTTGGATAGCCAGCTGCAATTGCCGCTAACGGCACGCATCCTGTGCGGTGGTAATGTGGTGGTTTACACTGCCACATCAGATTTTCAAAAAAAGGCCGCACTCGAAAAATTGGGTGTGCGCGTTGTTGTGTTGCCAGGTGGGTGTGGGCGTGTAGATTTAATTGCGATGCTACGCGACCTGGCTGCAAGCGGCTGCAACGAAGTGCTGGTGGAAGCGGGCAGTATTTTGAATGGCGCGCTGTTCCAAGCGGGGCTGGTGGATGAGTTGGTGCTGTATTTAGCGTCGCAGTTGCTCGGTGATAGGGCGCGCGGCATGGCACAATTGGGGGAATTAACGATGCTAGACCAGCGCGTAGAACTGGAATGGCAGGATGTACGCCATGTCGGTAAGGATTTACGTATCGTGGCACGGGTGCGTCATAAATGAATATTTATTTGGCCACAAATCATGGAAAGTTATATGCACCCGACGAAATCGGAATGCAGCATGTTTAGTGGCATCATCGCAGACGTGGGCATCATTGAACGCGCGGAAGGCCGTGATGGGGGTCTGGATCTCTCCATAGCCACTCATGCGCTCGGCATGGAGGACGTACAACTTGGCGACAGCATCGCAGTGAACGGCGTGTGTCTGACTGTCGTAAAAATTGATGGCAATCGTTTCAGTGTGAATGTGTCGCGAGAGACGTTGAATTGTACGGTCGGGCTGGAAGTGCAGGGTGTTTGTGTCAACTTGGAAAAAGCGTTGCGCCTGGCTGACCGGCTGGGCGGGCATCTGGTGAGTGGCCATGTGGATGGCGTCGGTGAGGTGGTGGAGTTCACCGATCTCGAAGAAAGCTGGAAACTTAGCGTGCGTGTGCCGCAATCATTGGCAAAATACATCGCGGTAAAGGGTTCCATCACAATTAATGGGGTGAGCCTGACAGTGAATCAGGTTGAAAGTGATGTGTTCAGCGTGAATTTAATTCCGTACACATTAGAGGTGACCACACTGAAAGAATTGCGTGCTGGCGTTAAGGTTAATGTGGAAATTGACCTTATCGCGCGTTACGTTGAGCGCATTATGCAGGCGAGGAGTGATTGAACATGACAGACATTGCACCGATACAAGAAATTATTGCCGAAATCCGCGCTGGACACATGGTAGTGCTGGTGGACGAGGAAGACCGTGAGAACGAGGGCGACCTGTTGTTTGCCGCCGAATTTGTTACGCCTGAGAAAATAAATTTCATGGCCAAGCATGGGCGTGGACTGATTTGCCTTACCTTGACCGACGCACATTGCAAGCAACTTAACCTACCGTTAATGGTGCGCGACAATGGTTCGCCGTTGGGAACCAATTTCACACTTTCCATCGAAGCGGCGAGCGGTGTGACGACGGGGATTTCTGCAACCGATCGTGCGCGCACCGTGCAGGTTTCCGTGAATAAAAATGCCAAGCCTGCCGACATCGTTCAGCCGGGACATATTTTTCCGCTAATGGCACAAAAAGGCGGTGTACTGGTGCGCGCTGGCCATACCGAAGCGGGTTGTGATTTGGCGCAATTGGCAGGACTAACCCCCGCCTCAGTTATCTGCGAAATTTTAAAAGATGATGGCGAGATGGCACGCTTGCCCGACCTGATAACCTTCGCGCAACTGCATGGCCTGAAAATCGGCACCATCGCCGACTTGATCGAACATCGTAGCCAGCATGAAAAGCTGGTCGAGCGCGTGGCAGAACGGTCAGTGCAAACTGCTTATGGCACATTCGATCTAATCAGCTATGTGGACAAAACAACGCAGCGCACCCATCTGGCCTTGGTTAAGGGTGACATCCAGCCGCAAATTGAGACACTGGTGCGCGTACATGAGCCGCTGTCAGTGCTGGATTTTCTGGAGCAGGCAAGTTTCAAGAATTCAATCAGCGTGCATGATGCGATGCTTAAAATTAGCCAGTCATCCGCCGGTGTATTGGTGTTATTGCATCGCAACGAAACTTCGAGCGACTTGTTAGCGCGGGCCGTCGCCAAGCCTGATGCACACCATATTTCCCAGTGGGATTTGCGCAGTTACGGCATTGGCGCGCAGATTCTGCGCGACCTGAATGTCGGCAAGATGCGCCTGCTCGCTACCCCGCGCAAGCTGCCGAGCATGGCGGGATTTGGTCTTGAAGTTGTTGGTTATGCATAACACGAATAAACCACGGCATTTTCAATTAATCGTCACATTACAAGCGTTTCCAGCATCCCCTGACAATGGCAAACTGGGCGGGCTATCAGGATAAATAATGAAAGAAATCGAAAAGAATCTGAACGGCGCAGGAATGCGCATTGGCATCGTACAAAGCCGTTTTAACCCAGTGATTTGCGAAGGCCTTCTGGCTGCCTGCCGAGCGCAGCTTGCCCAGCAAGGGGTGATTGATGCGGACATCACGTTGGCGAGTGTGCCTGGCGCATTAGAAATTCCATTGGTGTTGCAGCGGATGGCGCAAAGCGGAAAGTTCGACGCCCTTATAGCCCTGGGCGCGGTAATTCGCGGGGATACTTACCACTTTGAAATTGTGGCGAATGAATCCGCACGCGGGGTGAGCGAAGTACAACTGCGTGGCGGCTTGCCCATCGCCAATGCCATTCTTACAACCGATGTCGATGAACAGGCAGAGGAACGCATGAATACCAAAGGCGCGGAAGCTGCCTTAGTGGCAATTGAGATGGCAAATCTATTGAAGGAACTGGCATGAGCGAACCAACTATCAAGGCAAAAGGACTTCCAAAAAGTTCGCGCCGTCGCTCACGCGAACTAGCTTTGCAAGGCATCTATCAATGGCGCTTGACTAGCGACGACCGAGAGCAAATTGAAAAACAAATTCTTTCTGACAAGGGAATGGGCCGCTGCGATGTGGAATTTTTCAGCAAATTGTTGCGTGGCGTACTGACACAACATGCAGAACTTGAGACGGTTGTTGCCACGCACCTTGACCGTGCCCTGGATGAACTCAGTCCGGTTGAGTTTGCTGTCTTGATGATTGGTGTATACGAGTTAACATTTCACCCAGAAATCCCCTATCGCGTGGTTATTAACGAAGCGGTAGAACTTGCCAAAACGTTTGGTGGTACAGACGGACACAAGTTCGTTAATGGCGTGCTGGACAAAGTGGCGGCGCAAGTTCGTGCAGTTGAAGTACACGGGGATAGCGGTAAAGTTGTTGCGTGAAAGTGGATACAGGCGTGGCCGCCATATAAGGTCAAACAAATCAATTCACCATTCGAAAATTCCCGCGTTAAGCAACGCGAAGCACTGTTCAGTTAGGATGGAGCTATCTCTGCCATGATAGATTCAATCTTCGGCCACATTTTAACTATTAATCCGGCACGAATTGAACTTGACTGCCGTTCGTGCTAAGCTTGTCGAAGCATAAGAAGTCATTCACATTTCGACAAGCTCAATGCGAACGGCTTCTTGGATAAACTGTGCCGGATCAATGAAGGGCACCTCTAAATACTACTGCATTAAGGATCAATGCTTGTTTGAATTTTTAACCATTTCATAAGGGGGAGTTTCATGGGACGCTTGTCAATTCGCAACCTCCAGGTAAGCCTTGTTGCTGGAACTGTCGCAGCTATGATAATTATGCAAACGGCATCTGTCGCTGCGCAACAACCGGCAGCGGAAGCAACGATGATAGAACGATCCAAGATTCTTACCCAGCCGGGTGTATTTGGCGTATTTACGATGTTTAAACTGCGGCCAGAATGGAATAAGTTGCCTGCAACTGAACGAATGGATAGCGCTGCTGAAGTAGCAAAACTGATCGAAAAACATAAAAATAATGTGCTGGTGGATCTTTATCTGACCCGAGGCCTGGAAACCAACTCGGATTTTTTCTTCCGTATAAACGCTTATGACCTCGCTAAGGCGCAGACATTCATGCGTGAGTTCCGGTCGACAACCATAGGTAAAAACGCTGATATTTTCGATACCCTGGTAGGCGTGACAAAGCCCTTAAACTACATCACAAAAGACAAGTCACCCGAACTTAATGCCGGCCTCAGCTCAGCAACGTATATCGGCGATGCACCTCGTTACGTTATCGTTATCCCGGTGAAAAAAAGCGCCGAGTGGTGGAATTTATCATTTGAGCAACGGCTAAAGGAGATGGAGAGCCATACCGTGCCAACACTTCCCTATCTTGTTAATGTCAAGCGCAAGCTCTATCACGCTACAGGACTGGACGATATCGATTTCATAACCTACTTTGAGACCAACGATTTAATCGCCTTCAACAACTTATTGATCGCTCTCGCCTCAGTACCGGAGAACAAATACCACGTGCGCTGGGGCAATCCGACTACACTTGGTACTATTCTCAGCCCGGAAAATGTTATCAAGGCTCTTGCTGAATAGTTTTCTCAAATGCTTAGGCGGATTCAAGAACCAACCACAATAGTTAATGTTTAATCGCAGCTTTTACAAGCTCCACCATGCACACGGAACAACCTTAAAATTTGGGACGCGTCGTTTTTGGCACATCCCACTTGAATGCAGAGTTAATCAAAAAATGGGACATTAAGACTTAACTCCGTTGCTCATGAATTTACTTGGCATAGAACGCAATTCGCTCCAGTATCATCGGCTTGCTCCCGGCTGCCTTCCAATTAAATCGGATACGTTTAAATTCTGTATCGGCATACTGGCCCGTCAACGGCAGCATTAAACCAGCGCTGACTCGTTGCAGCCTGGACAACTCAGTGGTGGCGACCAAGGTGATCCATGCTCCATTCGACGTTTGTCCTTCCACCCCGACCTCCGTAACCGTTTCAGGTTCGGTAATTTTTATGACAATCGCTTGATAACTGGCTGGTTGAAAAGCGATGTCATCCGGTGATTCAAGTGAACTTTGTGCACCACGAACGGTGCTTAAGGTAAATTTTCCCGGAGCGATTTGACCCTGTGTATTTCCAGAAGGAAGCCAGCCGTCTCCATCCGCGTGCTCCCCTGCACCAAAAGTCCACAAGCGCGATCGGCGGGGCAGATTAGCGTGCGAGATCATAAACGTCTTTATCGCATCTTCCAAAGGCGTATCACGCAGAGCTGTATAAGAAATAAAGCCTGCTTGATCGGCAAATATGCCTCGGCTACCGTTCCATGCCATCGGTGAAATAAAGCGTGCACCATAATTATGGATGTCCCTCAATGACCGGTAAGCCTCAGCAAAATTCGCTAGACGTTTCGGATTGCGTAAATCGGCAGTATTGTGTTCGACCACTGCCCAATCAGAGTCGAGTTTGCGGAATACTGAAAACAACGAGCGAGATTCTTCCATCCTGACCTGATTGGCGGCACTTGATCCATAGAGAATTGCACCGAGATGTCCATTGGATGGCATCGCCCCATCAACTGACATGCCGCCCATATCAGTGTTTTTCACGGGGCTGTTCAAATAGATAGGGAATGGCATACCGAGCGTATCCGGTGCCATGAAACCTTGAGCGGAATATATAAACTCCTTACCTATTCCGACTTCGCCAATCCATTGCGAAAGTTCATCGTAATGCAGTTTAACCAGATGACGGCGAAAGTGCTCCCACTCTGTTACCCATGCATCTTTCCAGAACGGATTAATATGCGTTGGAAATATTCGAGGTGGATCAACATCTTCCCAACGCTTGAACTGACGTCCGCTCAACGCATTCACGTCATCCAGCGTTAGCGGCCTTTCTTTTTTGTAATGGGAAAGGTCAGGCCCGCCCGCAATGATTCGACCGGAGTATGGCCCACTTCCCTGCAACCATTCGCGAAACTGGCGCAAGGTACCGGGGTTATAGTCGTACCATTGCCGACCCTCAAAAAAAGGATTCAAGTACACATCTGGGTCAGTGGTTATGCCGATAAAAAGTGCCGGGTGTTGAGCCGCAAATTTACGGATGATGGACGCGGCATGCTGCAAATTACGTTTTTTGTAATGTCGATTTTTTGTAGCGTAAATGTTAAAGGCTAGGGAGCGGCCGAGTTCGGGTGAATCCATGGAACCGGAGAGATTCTTCAGATAATCATCCGCCATCACTTGATTTTTTTCATTCCACTGCAAATTGGCAACATCTTGTTCGAGCACGTCATTGATGTCCCATTCCGGTGCGTCGCACGCGGCATCGGCCCAAATTCCGCCATTCAGCGTGAACAATACAGGTAACTGGTGTTTGACCGCGTAATCGATAACGCCGTTCAGACTGTCTTCGGCGATCGTCCGCGTGCCACATTTGCGACTGGACGGGAAGTCGGCATCGAAAGCGTAATCGCTGGCCCTGCCTTTGGTTGTGCGCAAATAGAGAATGGGAACTCGAATGCCGACCTTAACGGTATCACTTTCGTAAGGCCGAAATATAGTATCAACATCCGTTGCGCCCCCGCTGGCAATATTGCTGGTGGCCATGATGAAATAGAACACGTCATCACGCTTCAACCCGCGTAACTTGAGAAGATCGGACCATGTCTGTTTGGCATTTAATGCCGGTAGCGTGCGCCGAGTGAGAACACTTTCTCCACCCTGTTTGTCAGTGACGACCAGTTCCAACGTTTGCAACTCAATAGGCCGGTTTGAAATGTCGACTTTACCTTCAAACCCTGCTTTACCCGAGTCCGGATAGCCTGGGAAGGTTTGAGCTACGTCCGCACGCGGCACGGCAATGGTAAGAGGTATTCTAAGCTTGCCGTTCAAAACCAACTCTACACGTGCAATACCCGCTTTACTCACAGCCCATCCGAGCACGGAAATTTTTCCGCCGTCAGTAGATTCTTCATTCAATTTGTCGACGAACCCTAAAATTGGCGTTGTTGCAGGATTCGTAGCGATTGCTGGGGTGTGAAGCCATTGTGGGCGGTATGCTTTTATCAATACGTAACTACCGCTACACAGCAATAGCACGAGAGTAAATAGCAGCAAAATTATCGATAGCCGCTTCGTGCTAAAGGAAGTTTTCATGTTCTGTTCAATACTCATAGAGATAATTAAAAATGTCCAATCGTTCGCTACAAAAAACGTATACAAAGTCGCTCATTGTCGTTGTGTAAACGTTCAGCAACAAGAGATAACAGATACCCTCATCGTATGCGACGTTCCTCGCTAGACGCCAATAGCTGGCACACGTCAATATTATGGGGCAGGATGTTTCTGGTTACGATGGTAATTGTGTATTGATAAGGGAAAACGATGTCAAGGGTATCGAGCTGGCTATTCGGGTAGTAGACAACTATTTGGCACGTTGGGGCTTTAAACCAAAAAAACCATTAAAAATATACGAGCAGTGTTTTAAAACCTTCCAGACTTAACTTAACGAACAGTATCCAGCCATTGTGACCGCACATACATTGTTATAACGAAACCAGATAATATGAACCGAATAGCATAATCAATGGATAAAATTTATGAATCGAGCGATGGCGCGATGAAAGTACTTGTAATCTTAGGACATCCACGTAGCCCCAGCCTATGTTCCGCACTTGCAAACGCCTATGAAAATGGCGCGTTAGCGGCTGGTATGGAAATTGAGAAGATAGATTTGGGGGCGATAGACTTCGACCTTGACGTACACCCGGTCTCGCCTCGGGATCAACCTTTGGAACCTGATTTGGAACGCGCTTTACAACTCATCAAGTGGGCAGATCATATAACTGTTATCTATCCTGCCTGGTGGGGAGTAGGGCCAGCTCGACTTAAAGGATTTCTCGACCGAATACTGTTGCCGGGATTTACTTTCAGAGAGCGTGACGACGGCCACTTCGAGGGACTGCTGACCGGCAAGACAGCTCATCTCATCACCACGTTAGATATGCCAGCTTGGGTATATCGATTCATCTACCGCGCCCCGGGTCACAATGCCATGAAGCGATCCGCGCTAGGCTTTTGTGGAATCACTACTACGCGTATTCTTGCACTGGGCCCAGTAAAGGACTCCGAGCCGGTTCAGCGGGCCCAATGGTTGGAGCAAGCTCGGGGGCTTGGTTTTTCCCTAAGAAATGGTGCCTCAAGCCATATCGATCGTGTTACCACTAAGCTAAAAGCTTGGCTCAAGGCGTTGCGGCTCCAATTTTATCCTATGACCTGGATGGCCTATACGGTAGGCGCATTGGGAGCGGCCGCGGCGAGTGGAGACTGGAACCTATCGGTCTACTGGCTGGGATATGCCTGCCTGTTTTTCCTGGAAGCAGCCACGGTATTTACCAATGATTGGTTCGACTATGAAAGTGACCGGTGCAACCGTCATTTCGGCCCCTTTACGGGCGGCTCTCGGGTACTTGTGGATAAAAATCTAAGTTTCAGTGAACTACGTGTAGGCATCGTGATGTCATTGATGGCCGCTGCGGCTTGTACCGGCTTGCTCATGGATTATCTTGCAGGCAATAGTGCTGTACCTATCGTTATACTCATAATGACAGTGTTAGGGCTGGGTTATACGGCGCCTCCCCTGAAGCTTGCCTGGCGTGGGTTGGGGGAACTCAATGTGGCTGCCACCCACAGCTTTGGCGTAATACTGTGCGGCTATATATTCCAGGGTGGAGAATGGAACAACCCCTTTCCTTGGCTCATTAGCCTGCCGCTGCTCCTGGCGGTAATGCCGGCTATCATCCTCTCGGCTATCCCGGACTTCGAGGCAGATAAACAAGCTGGCAAGCGCACCTTGGCGGTACGCTTGGGATTAGGCCGGGCAACGCTACTAGCTCTAGCACTGGCTGCGGCGGCACCCTTGGCCGTGATATTCATCAAGGATCAGCCAGCTTTGCGCGGTAGCTTCCAAGGATTGCTACCGTGGGTGCTTCCCCATGTTTGTCTGCTCGGATTTCTGATTTACCGTGCCTGGAGACAACAACGGCTATGCGGCCGCATTGATGGGCTGATGGTGGCATCGCTAACCTATATCATTTGGTTTGGATGGATTCCCTTGTTGCATTTAAAATGAGCCAGAAGTAACATCAAAAATGCATTAATTGCGCAGCGCTATAAAACAATAAAGCTCAGCTCAGCATTGCGTTGAACGCCATAAAAAACTGGACGTTCACAACCTCTCCGCCATTTATTCCTTTCTAAAGCCCCCTCATAAAGGACGTTTCTGGTTTCGACTGTGTGCATATTGATAAGGGAAAAAAGATGTCAAGCTTACTGAAGGTATCAGGGACGGTGGCAACTAAAAAAATATTCGCGATACTTTTTGTGCTCATCGCATTACATGTCACGATGTTTAAAACGCACGCAGCGCCGGCACTCGACAGTTCGTTTGGCAACAGTGGCATCGTGCGCATCGGGGTACCCTCCGGCGCGGAAGATACGCCCTCCGCGTCCGTTCTGCAGCGCGACGGCAAATTGCTGCTGGCCGGTGGGACGGCGAGGCGGCCATCGCACGCATTTGTTCTCCGACTACTTCCGAACGGTGTTCCTGATACCACGTTCGGCCAGAATGGCGTTGCCCTGTTTAATCTGCCCAATGGAGACCATTACGCGATCCAACAACTCGAGCAGGGTGCCGATGGATCCATACTGATAAATGGATCTAACGGGAACGGCCTTGTACTGACCCGGCTCACGGCGACCGGCATTCTCGACACCAGCTTTGGCACGCAAGGTTTCTTCAGTGTGAGAGGAGCCCCGGCGAGCTTCGTGCAACAGCCGGACGGCGGTCTGCTGATCGTCTCGGATGCTACGCAAGGGTCGCAATTTGCATTACGACTCACACGCCTTAACCCAGCCGGCGTCCTTGATTCGACCTATGCACCGAATGGCGAAAAAATACTTAGTGGCCTGCCTTCGTATTTTGAGATGGCCCCGGGCGTTTCAGTTGTCGCTGAGCCGAATGGCGGGTTTACAGTTATGGCAAAAACGACCATTAGCGGCAGCAGTAGCACTTATCTACTTGTTCGCTTGACGGCCGCTGGCACGCTCAATTTTGGCTTTGGAGACGGTGGTTTTGTCAGGGGGTACGCCGTTGACAATCACTTCGATCGCCCAGTCACGATGGTGCGCACCGCTAATGGCGGATTGCTTCTGATGGGCGATTCAGTGACCCTCCCGTCCTATCCCTTCGATGCTACATATGCGAACAGTAAGGTTGTATTGTGGCGAGTCACTGCCGACGGCTTAGCCGATGCGTCTCTCGGTACTGCCGGTCGACTTGAGCTCGGCAGCATCGACTCCTACATCTACAGCTACAGCCTCCGCTTCGATTTTAAATTAGCAGCGCTGAGTGATGGCAGTATCGCATTGGTCAACGCCGTCGACGCCACCACTGCGCGTGTGAGTCACTTCGATGCCAGCGGAGTCCTGGATAGTGCTTTTGGCGCTGCCGGCAGCTCGACGATTGCACTTGTCGGCTATAGTACGCTCTCCGCCATAAGCATCCTGCCAAATGGCGTAGGCGGCTTGTTGATACCGGCAGTGGCCGGACTGACCTTGGAATGTAGCCCCCTCAGCGATTGCGTTCCTCGCGGCGTGGATGCTGCCGTCGCAAGCCTCAATGGCAGCGGTCATCTCCAAACCAGCTATGGCCGCGGCGATGGCTTCGCTGTCGTGAACACTGCCGAATACAGCAACGACAAGGTTGACGCGATACTGGTTGAAACTTCGGGCAAAGTTGTACTTGCAGGTAGTTCAGATGTAGACGCGACCTTTGATTATTTTCTTGAACGCCTGACGGCAAATGGTTCCCCCGATATTGCATTCGGGACGAACGGGCGCGTGGCACCGGGGAAAAACACGCGCTTCATGGGCAAGGCGCGTGTAGCTGAACAAGCAAGCGGTGCGATAACGGTCGTGGCTGGAACCGGGAGCGGGTCTATTCTCCCATTCGGCACCATTACAGCGTTTCAACTTGACGCAGCCGGAATGCTCAACGCCGGATTCGCCCCCAGTCTTGCAGCACCATCGTGGTCGAATACGGATATTGCGTTGGGCATTCGTCCAGATGGGCGCTTGCTTTACGGAACGACAACGGGTGGAAGTGCTATTTTGCAGCAGACAATGTCGGATGGCACACCTGACCTGAGTTTCAGCACAGACGGTAAAACCGAATTCCCGTTGCCTGCCGGAGAGAATTCATTCTATGCGGACATGGCTTTACTTGGCGACGGTTCTGTAGTCTTTGCTGTGCAAACGGAATATAACCTACATCTCTATAAGGTCGATTCGCATGGGTTGCCGGTAGCTTCGTTTGGGACGGTCGGTCAGTTTACCTATGCTTCTACCGATCCATTTTCCTTTGGCGGAGCACCATTCTCCTTGCTCTCACTGAGCGATGGCTCCCTGCTGGCTGGCATTGGTATTAACCAATACGCACCATCTTCTAATTCGTTTAGCGGATCGCTGCTCGCGATTCGGGTTTCCAGCAATGGCATGCTGCTCGGAGCGAACAATTTGTTGGCGGGTCAGGGTGAATTCACTTGGAACTTTGCTGCACTGCCCGACGCCAGCGTGGTGGTAGCACGTAGCTATAGCAATGGACAAACGAAATCGACAGCGCTATATCGCCTGCTTCCGAATAACAGTTTTGATATGAGTTTTGGCATCAATGGGGCGTATTCGCTACCCGGCATGTTTAGTGTTGATGCGCTGGCGCTCGATGCCCATTCCCGTTTGCTCGTTGCGGGACAGGATGCAACGAGTGCCGTTCTGGCTCGCTATGAGCTGAACGGAACGATCGCTAGCACACCTATCGTTGAGTTTTACAACACCCATCTGGATCATTATTTCATCACCGCCGACGCCAATGAAGCTGCGGGCATTGATGGAGGGAGCGCGGGGCCCGGCTGGATTCGCACCGGAAATAGTTTCAAGTCGGGCGGCAGTACGCCCGTTTGCCGGTTCTACGGTAGCCAGGTTCCTGGCCCCAATTCGCATTTCTATACTGTAGCAGGCGCTGAATGTGATGGCCTTAAGCAGCTTCAGGCCATTACACCCTCCACGCAGAAGCGCTGGAATTTTGAAAGCCTGGATTTTATTTCAACTCCGCCAACCAATGGCACATGTCCGACCGGTACAACGCCGGTCTATCGAGCCTATAACAATGGGTTTGCCCGCGGTGTCGACAGCAACCATCGTTTTTCTAGTGATGCGGCAGCCATCCAGGAAGTCGTCGCGCGCGGCTGGATCAATGAGGGTGTGGCTATGTGCGCTCCGATTTGATTTGACCTAAAGTTTTGGTCACGCCTCCCTAATTCCTCAAGGCGGGCCATTCGCGCGCCACGGCGTTAAAAGTGGTTTGTGAGGTGTCAGGAAGCGAAGGAAAACGACAAGAATAAAAAACCCCGCATTACCGGGGTTTTTTATTTGTTGTGTTGTCTCATGCCATGTCATGAAACATCAAAAATGGTTTAGACGTTGAAGCGGAAGTGCATCACATCGCCATCTTGTACCAAATAATCCTTGCCTTCCAACCGCATCTTTCCTTTTTCTTTTGCGCCCGCCTCACCCTTGCAAGCGACGAAATCCTCATAACTGATCACTTCGGCGCGAATAAAGCCATGCTCGAAATCATTATGAATGACGCCCGCTGCCTGCGGTGCGGTATCGCCTATGTGTATCGTCCAGGCGCGCACTTCTTTCACTCCAGCGGTAAAGTAGGTTTGCAAGCCCAACAGCTTGTAGGCCACGCGAATCAGCCGATTTAGACCGGGCTCTTCCAAACCAATGTCGGCCAGGAATTCTTTTTTATCTTCATCTGAAAGCTCTGAAATTTCTGACTCCAGCGCTGCACAAATTGCCACTACCGGCGCGCCTTCACGTGCGGCGAATTCTTCCAGCCGCGCCAATAATGGATTATCTTTGAAACCATCTTCAGCCACGTTAGCCACGTACATGGCAGGTTTAATCGTGAGCAGGCACAGCGGCTTAAGCGAGGCGATCTGTGCCGCGTCCAGCTTCATCATGCGCGCAGGTTTGCCTTGGTTTAAATGTGCGGCAACCTGATCCAGCAATTCACCGAACTTAGCGGCTTCTTTGTCGCCGGAGCGAGCAGCCTTGGAGTTACGCAATTGGGCTTTTTCTACCGTTGTCATATCCGCCAGCGCCAGTTCCGTTACGATCGTTTCAATATCTGAAATTGGATCGACCTTGCCCGCTACGTGAATGACGTTGTCGTCCTCGAAACAGCGCACCACATTTAAAATACCATCGGTCTCACGAATGTTGGCGAGGAATTGGTTGCCCAAGCCTTCGCCCTTGGATGCCCCAGCCACCAACCCGGCGATGTCTACAAACTCTGTGATGGCATATTGCATTTTCTGCGGCTTGACGATATCGGCCAGCGCCTGCATCCGCGCATCCGGAACTTCCACAATGCCGACATTGGGCTCAATGGTGCAGAACGGATAGTTCTCCGCCGCTATACCGGCCTTGGTAAGTGCATTGAACAGGGTGGACTTGCCTACATTGGGCAGACCGACGATTCCGCATTTCAGGCTCATGAATATTCCTTAAAATTAATTACTGTGCAATTTCAGCATTGCCGCTTCCAGCTTGCCCTCGACTATCAGGGGAACTACATCCAGCGCACGCTGCATGGCGTGTTCGATTAACTCCATCTCTTCACGGCGCGGGGCATTCAGCACATAGTTAACTACGTCCGCACGTTCGCCAGGATGACCAATGCCGATGCGCAGCCGCCAAAAATCGCGCGTGCCAAGATGCGCAAAAATGTCCTTCAAGCCGTTGTGTCCGCCGTGGCCACCACCGAGTTTAAGCTTGACGCTTCCCGGCGGCAAATCGAGTTCATCATGCACTACCAAGATGTGTCGAGGTTCGATTTTGTGGAATTGGGCCAGTGCCCCCACTGCACGGCCACTGATATTCATAAAGGTTTGCGGCTTGAGCAGGAATAATTCACGGCCATCCACTTGGCCGCGCGCAACCAAACCGTGGAATTTGTTTTCGGCCTTGAACATGAATTGGCGCATGCGCGCAAACGTGTCGACCCACCAAAATCCAGCGTTGTGCCGGGTGAAATCATATTCACGACCGGGGTTACCCAGCCCGACAATTAATTTGATTTCACTCATTTTTAGTTTACACCATGTGAAAAACCGTTCACGACATGCTAAAAACCCGCCATGCCCTCAAAGGGTGCATGGCGGGTTTTTAATGGTAATACTTATGCTATTTAGATTTCGCCGCAGGTTTTGCTGCAGCTTTCGCATCAGCAGGTGCGGCGGCAGCCGCTGCCGCCAATGCTTCGGCTTCAACCGCACCACGTGGTACTTGGACGGTGGCCACTACGGCCTCTCCAATGTGGACACCTGCCGCTTCTACGCCTTTAGGTAGATTAAGGTCGGACACATGGATGGAATGGTTTAGTGCCAGAGTGGACAGATCGACCTCGATAAATTCGGGCAAATCAGCCGGCAAGCAAGCGACATTCAGATCATTCATCACGTGGGAGACGATACCTCCGTTCAGCTTCACCCCAGGGGCGATATCGGCATTTACAAAGTGCAATGGCACTTTCATATGGATCTTTTTATTTGATTCCACGCGCTGAAAATCGATATGTTGTACTTGCTGACGAAATGGATGCATCTGGAAATCGCGCAATAGTACTTGTTCTTTTTTGCCATCCAAATCCAGTGTCAGGATGGAAGCATGAAACGCTTCCTTACGCAGGCTGTAATACAGATTGTTGTGATCAAGATCAATCAACGTAGGCTCAACGCCACCATACACGATGCCAGGCACGCGGCCAGATTTGCGCAGACGGCGGCTCGCACCCGTTCCTTGCGCTTTGCGGGATATTGCACTTAGTTCGATTTTCATTTTGTTTCTCCACTTCAAATTCGGAATCACCCGCGACCAGGCAATCCCAGGTTACGCGGCAGTCAAAATGACTGCCACAAAAATTATTCCATAAATAATGAGCTGACGGACTCTTCCGCATGGATGCGGCGAATTGTTTCAGCCAACAACTCAGCCACACTCAACTGGCGAATACGTTTGCAAGCTGTCGCCTCAGTGCTCAGCGGGATAGTGTCGGTCACGACCAGTTCATCTATTGCGGAACTCTTTATACGCTCAATCGCCGAGCCAGACAGCACCGGGTGTGTGCAATACGCCACTACCTTTTCCGCGCCTTTGGCTTTCAGCGCATCAGCAGCTTCGCACAAGGTATTTCCGGTATCGACCAAGTCATCCATGATCAAACAGGTTCGGTCTACCACTTCACCAATGATGTTCATCACTTTGGCCACGTTGGGCTTGGGGCGACGCTTGTCGATGATGGTGAGATCCGCTTCCAAACGCTTGGCTAATGCCCGTGCGCGGACTACGCCGCCCACGTCTGGCGAGACTACCACCAGATTTTTGTAATCATGCTTCCACACATCTGCCAACAAAATTGGGCTAGCATAAATGTTGTCCACAGGAATATCGAAAAACCCCTGGATCTGGTCTGAATGCAAATCCATGGTCAGAACGCGGTCTACGCCAACACCAGTAAGCATATTCGCTACCACCTTGGCAGTAATCGCCACACGCGCGGAACGTGGACGCCGATCCTGCCGGGCATAGCCAAAATAGGGTAGTGCGGCGATGATACGTCCAGCGGAAGCGCGTTTAAGCGCATCCACCATGACCAGCACTTCCATTAGGCTATCGTTGGTTGGGGCGCATGTTGATTGCAGAACGAATACGTCTTTACCGCGCACGTTGTCGAGAATTTCTATCATCACCTCGCCGTCTGAAAAACGGCCAACGGTGGCTCGCCCAAGTTGAATATTAAGGTGCTGCGCTACATATTGTGCAAGCTTAGGATTGGCATTGCCGGTGAACACCATCAAGCTGTCGTCGGACACCATGCTCCCCTTAAATAAAAACGGGCGCAAGCGCCCCAAACAAGCAACATCCTTCAAAAACTGGCTGGGGAGGTAGGGATCGAACCTACGAATGCCGGAATCAAAATCCGGTGCCTTACCACTTGGCGACTCCCCAATAATCTTGCATTTCACACTACGGTAAAGTCCCGTAGTGGATGCTGCGGTAAACCACGCGCTACAATACCCTTCATGTCTGGCGGCAAGCTTTCTATAACTGCTTGCGCCTGTGCCTCAGTAACAAATTCAGCAAACACACAGGCACCAGAGCCACTCATCCGGGCTTGCGTAAATTGCTCAAGCCAAACAAGGTGCCGCGCCACTTCCGGGTATAAACTACATACCACCGATTGTAAATCGTTGCGTGGTAGCCGTAGCGGAAGGCCGCGAATTCTGAGGGAAATCGCATCCTGTGTCAATTCCAAGTTAGCAATATCCAAGTGTGCAAATACCTTTGCCGTAGCGACATGCACTGGCGGGAACAACACCACATACCAAGCATCCGGCACATCGTAGGCCTGTAACTGCTCGCCTATGCCTTCTGCATAGGCGTTTTTTCCGAACACAAATACCGGTACGTCCGCACCCAAAGATAAGCCTATCTCCATCAACCGCTCACGCGACAACCCCAAGTTCCATAGGTTATTCAGAGCAAGAAGTGTAGTAGCTGCATCCGAACTACCGCCGCCTAAACCTCCGCCCATAGGGATACGTTTCTCTAGCGTTATGTCTACACCTAACCTGCAACCGCATTCCTTTTGCAGCAGACGTGCGGCACGCACGCATAAATCCTGTTCCTGTGGTACGCCATCAAGCGCATTGATACGGCGCACCTCATTATTTTTGTTCAACGAAAAATGTAATATGTCGCTGAAATCGATGAAACGAAACAGGGTTTGCAGTAGGTGATAGCCGTCCATCCTACGCCCTACCACATGCAAAAAAAGGTTAAGCTTGGCGGGTGCCGGAAAGGTTAGAGTGTTTGTTATATTTCCCATTCATCGATCAGCAATTGGATTTCCAGTCCGTCGCGTTGTAAAGCGAGACGTAATGGTAAGCTATCTAGTGTTTGTGCGGCATAACGTGTATAGCGTATTGTCCAGTTATCCTGGCTTAGCAGCATTATTTGCCCGTTGGTATCATGCTCAGTGTTAAATGCGTTATTGGGTGCTGGCAACGCCAGCACCCAATAGCGTAAGCCAGACAATGGCAAACGCCAGCCCAGTACTTGCTGGGTTAATTCGTCAACGTCTTTTGCTGCGTAGTGTTTAAACGGCATATCCAGTACTGCCCCCCTCATATCGCTACGAATGCGGGCTACAGTCTGCCCAAATGGCGCAAGCAGCAGGATTTCATCTGCCCCAGCATAATGCGTCCAGCGTACTCCAGATAAAGATCGATTTCCGCCATGCTTTATGGCGATCCGCCCAGACAGCACAAAAGGTGTATGTTCCGTCTGCGTGGGTCGTTTAATGGACTGGGGCTTTGGTGGCGCAGTTGCGCAACCAACCAGCAACAAGAGGCATAGCAGTAAAAATCGATGTGTCAAGGCGTGAATTTCTTAATGACAAGCTGTAGTACTGTACTCTCAGGATTAGCTATCAGTGCATCACTCCACATTTTTTTTGCTTGCTCTTTTTCGCCCTGTACCCACAGCACTTCGCCAAGATGGGCAGCGATTTCCGGGTCTGGATTGGCGGCATAGGCACGGCGCAGGAACTCCAAGCTCTTGGACAAATTGCCCGATCGATAATACCCAAAACCCATACTGTCAATGATGCCGGCGTCCTCTGGGGCAAGCTGGTATGCCTTCTCCACTAATTTCATTGCCTCCGGTACGCGCTCATTGCGCTCCAGTAGACCATAACCCAGCGCGTTATAGGCTTGCGCGTTGTCAGGCTCGATCTCGATCAATTTTCGCATCATCTGTTCAAATGCATCATGCTTCCCGGCTTTATCCGCTAACATCGCCGCTTCATACATTAGGACTGGTTGGTTAGGTAACTTTTCCAGCCCTTGCATTAGCACCTGATAGGCAGATTCAAACTGCTTCGCATCACGCAGAATTTGCGCTTCAACCATGGCTAGTTGTACGCGTTGTTGATTGTTTTTCGTAACGGTTTTGTGCAGAATCTGCCGCGCTTCATTCAGCTTACCCGACTTATTGGTTAGGTAAGCCATGCGTAAGCGCGCGGAAAAGTTATATTCCCCATCCTTTACTTTGTTGTAATTCTGCATTGCCTCTTCATCATGCTTCTTTGCTTCACTTAATTGGCCAAGATAAAAATACACGACATTTTCATCTTTCTTTTTATTAGTGAGGGCCTGCTGCAATTCTTTCTCGCCACGGTCCAGCTCACCCAAATCTAACGACAACAATCCCACCGCGAACGCCAGATCGGCGTTATCTGGATATGCATTAAGCAGTTGCTGAAATTCAGAGCGCGCTTCTTGATTCTGTTTCTGTTCCATCAGCGCACGGGCATAAAATAGACGCACCTCCTTGGTGTCAGGATAAGCTTCAAGATATTTTTTCAGCAATGTTAATGCCTGCTGTGGTGCCGTACCTTTCAGCAATTGGGCGTTAAGTAGTGCGGCACTGTCCCATTCCGGGCGTAAAGCATATGCTTGCTGGGCTTCTTCCAAGGCTAACTCGTGTTTACCTGCGGCTTCTGCTGCTTGCGCCAGCGCCCAACGCGCCTCCGCCACGCGTGGATAAGGTTGTGCCAGCTCATGAAGTAAATTGAACGCAATACTTTTATCGGGATAACTTGTGATCATTGGAGAAATCCGCATAAAAATATTTCCAACATTTTCTGTCGTTGCGGCTAATAAACTCTTGAGATGTGGGCGTGATTCATCAAGTTTTCCGCCACTTATCAGCAAAGTGGCTAAAGCCTGTTTTGCCAGCAGTGAATTAGGTTCTATTTCCAGCCACAGATTGAACGCTGCCATCGCCTTATCCATTTGGCGCGTCTCAAAAGCTAAATGTGCAGCATAGCGCGCCAGGCGCGGATCACGCGTAGAATTGGCCAGCTTTAGATAAAGCTGCGCAGCCAACTCAGGCTGGTCACGCTGCAGTGCCATTTCACCCAGGAGGTACTCATAGAGTACCTCCTCAGTTAATTTCTGCTTCGGCAGCTCCGCTTGCTTTTCAGCTTCAAATCCTGGTTTCTCCGCTTGCCCCGTGTCTTGCTGCGACGCATGCGCACAAGAAATTAGCAATAATGCAAAAATAACTGTGCTACGTTTTAAATTCATCATAATTTAATAGGTAGGTATTTTAAAAAATTCATGAAACTACTATATGTCCTTTGATTGAGCACTCGTCGCTATTGAATTGCGTCAAAGCGAAGGGTAGCCCAGATTCGAAGAACGTCCAAATGCATCCTTTATTGCCTGACGCGACCGAACAATTTCATTTTGATGTGTAACGACATATTAGGTTATATTCACCCTTCCATACAAACTGCATCAGCTCTAATGTCAGTCACTGCACCAATCACCCTATCCGCACGCAACCTGATTCGCCGCTTCGGTCAACGCGAGGTCATTCATGGCATATCGTTAGAACTTCGGCATAGCGAGGTGCTTGGCCTGCTTGGGCATAATGGAGCTGGCAAAAGCACAACGTTACAAATGCTTACCGGGGCACTTTTGCCGCATTCGGGGGAAATTGAAATATGCGGTTTCGACCTAACACGCCAGTCCCAAAAAGCTAAGGCACAAACCGGATTCCTGCCAGAAACGCCACCTTTATACCGCGAAATGAGCGTAAATGATTTCCTTATATTCGTCGCTAAGCTGCATCGTATACCCCGTGCGCAGATTGCGGATGCTTTGACCGAAACCAAGCGCCGTTGCGGTTTACAGGATAATGGAACAAAAATCATCGGGACACTTTCCAAAGGCTATCAGCAACGTGTTGGCATTGCACAAGCAATCATCCATCAACCAGAAGTAATCATTCTCGATGAGCCCACCGTTGGCCTTGATCCATCCCAGATCCGCGACATCCGCGCATTGATCCGCGAATTGGGGAATATGCACAGCGTTATCCTTTCTACCCATCTGCTGGGCGAAGTGGAAAGCATTTGTGACCGCGTCGAAATTATGCATCACGGCCGCCTAATTTACGGTGACAGCAGCACAAAAATGCAACAATACGGCAGTCAATCAGGCTTTATCGTCACCCTGTTAGCGCCGCCTACACTCTCCGAATTGCAAGCCATTGCCGGAATACAGCAAGTAGACCCGCTTTCCACCACGCAGTTCCGCATTCTGCATACAGCTAACACAAACCCAAGCGCCGCGTTGCTCGCACTCGCCGCACAACATGGCTGGCAAGCGGAGCAACTCGTCCCGCTACAAACGCGATTGGAAGATGTGTTTATGCAAATCACCCAAGATGAAAAATTATGATTCTGACCATTGCGCATAAAGAATTCCGCAGCCTGTTCTCCATCCCTTCAACCTGGCTCATTCTGGGCGCTTTACAATTTATTTTCGCCTGGTTTTTTTTCGCACGCCTTGATGTTTTTTTACAGGTACAGTCACAATTGGCGCAGCTTGCCAATGCGCCCGGCGCCACATTAGCCGTGGCGGCTCCATTATTCGGCACCATCGCGCTGATTTTGATGATGCTAATACCAATATTTACCATGCGCTTGATCGCCGAGGAACGACGCAACCAAACCTTAACACTATTAATGAGCGCACCGGTTTCTGATATCCACATTGTGGTTGGGAAATTCATCGGCCTGATGCTATTTCTGCTGCTCATCATCGCAAGCTGCATGTTGATGGTGCTAACGCTGGCCGCAGGTACGCAACTTGACACCGGCCTTCTTTTCACCAATGCGCTAGGACTGATACTGCTTGCTGCCAGCTATACTGCATTGGGGCTATACATTTCCTCGCTTACCAAACAACCAGTGGTGGCTGCCATTGGTGCATTGGCCATATTTTTCGGTCTGTGGCTAGCAGATGTCAGCGCGGTGGACAATAACAACACTTTGCGTGCACTCGCCCCTACCAGCCATTTTCAAAACTTCAATATCGGCTTGTTGAATAGTACAGATCTGATGTTTTTTCTGCTGTTTTGTACCGTTTTTTTATTGCTAACGATACGGCAGCTGTACAACAACCGCATTTATAGCTGAGCCTTCCAGCATGAAATTCCCCCAACCTAGTCTGCTCATTAAAAACCTTGCCTTCACTGCGTTGCTGCTCGCCGCTATCGTTTCCTTGTATCAATTCGCTGCACGCCACTCCGCACAATGGGATATGACACAAAATGCCAGCAACAGTTTGGCAGATAGCAGTGTCAATGTACTGAAACAGCTACAAAATGAAATAAAATTAACGATGTATGTAACCGGGCAGGATGCCAACTTAGGCGATATGCACAGGCTGACCCGTGATTTTGTCGCTCTCTATCAGCGTTATAAACCCAATATTTCGCTCACCTTTATCGACCCGGTGAAGCAACCGGAGGAAGCGCGCAAGGTCAATATTCGTGTCAATGGCGAAATGTTGGTGGAATATGGCGGCAAGCGTGAGCATCTCACCATGTTGAACGAGCAAGCGCTTACCAGCGTGTTGTTACGCATGGCCCACACAAAAAATCAACTACTGGTATATCTTGATGGACATGGCGAGCGCAATCTGGAAGGTATCGCAAACCACGATCTTGGCGAATTCGGCAAACGGTTGCAACAAAATGGCTTTCGGCTTAACAGCCTTAATTTAACACTGGCACAGGATGTGCCAGGCAATGCCAGCATGTTGATCATCACTCAGCCACAAATCGACCTATTGCAGGGCGAAATAGATAAATTACTGCGCTATATTGCCAAGGGCGGTAACCTATTGTGGCTAGTAGACGCCGAGCCATTGCGTGGATTGGAGCGTTTGACTGAAAAATTGGGCATAATCCTCACGCCTGGCATCGTGGTTGACCCGGCAGCAGAAGAAATGAACATTCCTGCGACGTGGGCGCTGGGTGCAGGTTACCCGCCGCACGCCGTTACACAAAATTTCAACTTGACCACGGTTTTCCCCTTCGCCCGTGCCATTGACTGGGAGGAAAATGCTGCATGGCAACACACCACGCTGGTAGAGGCCGCGCCACGGGGCTGGATTAGCCGCGACATACCGCAAGGTAAACCACATTTCAACAAAACCTCTGATATCCCCGGCCCAGTAACCATCGCACTCGCCTTGCAACGCCACATAAACGATCGTGAGCAACGTATTATCGTGGGGAGCGGTTCGTTTCTTGCTAACGCCTATTCCGGCAACGGTGGCAATCTTGATCTCGGCGTCAACATGATAAACTGGCTAGGCAACGAAGAGAGACTCGTCACCGCTCAACCCCGCGCAGTGAAAGATGGCGCGGTTTCCTTGAGCAAGATCCATCTGACTATAATCAGCGGTAGCTTCTTGATCGCCATGCCTATGTTGTTAATGCTGGTGGGTGCTATCCTGTGGTGGCGTAGAAGAAATTAAGCCAGTTCTTAGTGCAAAATTGTTACATGTAAAACATGTTTTTATTTGATTTAGTATGGCTATTGTTTAACAAAATTTGCTCAATGCTTCAACCCAAAAGGCTCCATGTCCACCTTCTGTACGTCTTAATCAGTATTTTTTGTACCAGCTGCGCAGTGGTTGCTGTCACTGATGCTGCGGTTACCGTAGTTGCAACAACTGTTAAGGTTAGTGCTGCAGTGGTTGGTACGACCGTCGATGTTGCAGCGGCAGGCGTAAAGGCAGTAGCTGGAAGCTCTGATAAAAAATAAAACGACAAAGGCAAGTACCAAATTATCCAAGCCATCACTTTGTGCTTAAATGTGTAGTCGATTTTTAACTATTTTCCAATGTAGAAAATCTAATGCCTGAACTGCCGGAGGTTGAAACTACACTGCGCGGACTTGAGCCGCATTTGATTGGACAGCGCATCACGGGCGTAGTCATTCGGACGTCTCATTTGCGCTGGGCTATCCCCAAGCAATTGCCCGCCATCCTACATAACCAGATAATTCACGCACTACATCGCCGTGCCAAATATTTGTTAATCAAATGTGACAGCGGTACGCTCATCCTCCACCTCGGTATGTCCGGTAGCTTACGTATTTTGTCCGCAGACATCGCTGCAGAAAAGCACGATCATTTCGATTTAACGCTGGCAAATGGAATGCTTATGCGGCTACGTGATCCGCGCCGTTTTGGCGCGGTACTGTGGCATGAAGGTGACTCCGCACAGCATCCATTGTTATTGAAGCTTGGGGTGGAACCGCTAGAGCATGGATTTAATGCCGAATATCTTTATCGTGCGATACGCAACCGCAATGCCGCAATTAAGTTGGTCATAATGGATCATCATCTAGTCGTAGGCGTGGGCAACATCTATGCCAATGAAGCCCTTTTCCGTGCAGGTATCCGTCCGCAATTACCCGCCGCAAAACTTAGTCGACCGCGCTGCGCCCTATTGGTAAAAGCGATACAAGAAACGTTGGCGGAAGCCATTGCATTAGGCGGCAGTAGCCTGCGTGATTTCGTGGGCAGCGATGGCAAGCCTGGCTATTTCCAGCAGCATTACTGGGTATATGGCCGTGCGACCGAAACTTGCCGTAAATGCAACACTATCATCAAGCAGATTCGGCAAGGGCAGCGATCAAGTTTTTACTGTTTACAATGCCAAAAATAATCCATACCGTCCTTGTCTCTCCGTTGCCACCTAAAGTTTAAAGAAATTTTTTAAATTCTGAGTTTTAGACGAAAACGTACCAAAATTTCAATGTCACATTTAGCATTGCGGCGATTGTCAGTGCGTTACTAAGGGCATCTGGCTCTAGGTATAACACCAAAGGAAAATGAATAGTCGTAGCCTGGATTTCCTGACAGAATGTGTTCCCATGTCGAAATGCTACTTCGTAAATCATCGAAAAAATAGTCTGTATGAAGCACTTTTTGGATTGATGGATTAGTAATATATTGGTTGCTCTTAATAAAAATTGGAAATGTCACCTATACCCAAGTCTTTTGTTAAGTGGCTCCAAAATTAATGGCATAGTTGACAGTGGCGTTATATATACAAAATAGGAGGGAAAATCTTGGCTATCGGTTGGATTAACGCGCTAAAGTTCGTACCGTGGAAAGATGTATTAGACGCCGCACCGGGCATGGTTAAAAACGCAAAGCGGCTTTTTACTGCGGCAAAAAGTGAAGCAAGCAACCAGCCTGTTGCGGATAGCTCAACAACAGTCGCTTCATTTGATGCTGAAGGACTCGCAAATCTGGATAGTCGCGTTCGCCATCTTCAGGCGAAGGTATTTGAACTAAATTCTGAACAAAATTCATCAGCTACGTTAATTAAATCACTTACCGAACAAAATGCTCACATAGTTAACGCGATCGAGATTTTTAGGGTTCGAATCAAGATTTTAATCTGTGTATGTTTTCTATTAGGCATCACCCTATCTATCCTGGCATTTGTGGTGATACTAAAATAATTCGATTTATACGCTAACAGTATAATAATCACCTGTGGATTCAAGTTCGAAGTGCAATCCGTGTTGGATTTCAAACTTGAATCCGCTCAGAACGTTATTTACGCTCCCACACGTTTGAAAAGGTCGGGTCGAAGGAGCATCAGACCTTCGCAAATTTATCACTATTTTCTTCCGCCAACTCATCCCCGTCCAGATCAACTTGTCCATCCTGAAATACGCGGCTGACATAGATTTCTTCGGCTTCGATGGTCATCAAATCAATTTTAGTTAGATTTTTCTTGGCACCAGCGAACAGGCGGTTGGCTTGGCGCATACGTGCGCGATCCAGTGCGTTGCGAATGGAACGCGCATTGGCAAAATGTTCCAGCTTCATCCGTAGCGGAATGTATTCCGCGAATGCTTTTTCCGCTTCCGGGCTGAAGCGATAATTTTGCTCGGCCAGCATTAGCTTTGCGATTATGAGCAATTCTTCTGCTGAGTAATCAGGGAAATCAATGTGATGAGCAATGCGCGAGCGCATGCCGGGGTTACTGTGGAAAAATTTGTCCATCCGGTCTTTATAACCAGCCAAAATAACGACTAGATCGTCACGGTTATTTTCCATCACTTGCAATAGGATTTCGATAGATTCAGCGCCATAATCCCGCTCGTTTTCTGGCTTGTAAAGGTAATAGGCTTCATCTATGAATAGCACGCCGCCCATTGCCTTTTTAATTATTTCTTTGGTTTTTGGTGCAGTGTGTCCGATGTATTGGCCGACTAGATCATCGCGTGTGACTGATATTAAATGGCCTTCGCGCACATAACCCAGACGATGCAGTATTTCCGCCATACGCAGTGCTACCGTGGTTTTCCCGGTTCCGGGGTTGCCGGTAAAACTCATATGCAGCGTTGGTGAAAGTGCCGACAGATTGAGTTTCTTGCGGACGCGGTCTACCAGCAAAAGCGCTGCGGTTTCGCGGATGCGTGTTTTGACCGGCAATAGGCCGATTAATTCGCGATCAAGTTTAGCCAGCACTTCCTGAATATTGGAATCGCGAAATTCGGCGTCCAGGTCAATTGGAGTGTCGTCGGGAAGGATGATATCGTTTGAAATTTCGTTCATTTGTTTAACCTGTAAAGTCAATCGACTGTTGAAAGTTTCCGCCTCGTCATCTGCGTATTTTTGAATAAATTTATATCTGATTGAAACGGCAACTAAAGAAGTAAATTCGTTATTGTTAAGTCCTGAGGAAGATTATTTACAGAGCATTTCAACAGCCGGTTAAAAGATGGGTACGGCATACACCGTACCCGCAATTGCTTAGTAGCGCTCGCCTTCCGGTTTTTCGGTTGCGTAGGAATGGACGGTGTAGCGTATGCTACGGCCTTCCGCTTCTTCCCGAACCAACCTGAAACCAGGTTCATTTTTAGGGCGGTTAACAATATAGGACATGGTTGGGCTTTCCACTCCACGTGCTGAACTAAAAGCCATCACACGGATGTAGTGATTTGGGAAAGTCTTACGGCAATTGTTGATCTCCATCAAGATTCCTGCAGGATCTTTAAGGTCGAACATCGGGTTGCCGAACATTTCCCAGTAGGTATTACGCGGGTGCGGGTCGTCAGTGTATTCAACGGCCAGCGACCAGCCGGATTTCAGCGCATATTTAATCTGTGCTGTGATTTGTACATCAGTCAACGGAGGCAGAAAAGAAAACTGCCCTTGCGTGATCTGACTTCCAGGATTGGTCATCATAATCGATTCTCCTTGATATTAATTAAACGCTGCTTGTGGCAACAGGAACAAAGTCGGGGGTGTCGGTGGACTCATAGTTAAAGGTGACATCCTTCCACGTATCCAACCCAGCTTTAAGCGGGCCGCACCATTTGGCCGCATCTTGCAAAATCTGCGGACCTTCGTTCCAGATGTCGCGGCCTTCATTGCGTGCCAGAACCATGGCTTCTAGTGCCACGCGATTTGCTACCGCACCTGCTTGAATTCCTTGTGGATGGCCGATAGTGCCGCCACCGAATTGCAGGACCACATCGTCGCCGAGATAAGTTAGCAATTGGTGCATCTGACCGGCGTGGATACCACCGGACGCAACGGGCATACACTTATTGAGTGAAGCCCAGTCTTGTTCGAAGAATAGACCTTTCTCCAAATTCATAGGAGTGTGTGTATCGAGCAGCGTGTCGTAATATCCTCTGATCATAAGCGGATCACCTTCCAGCTTGCCCACAACAGTACCAGCATGGATGTGATCCACACCTGCCATACGCATCCACTTGCAAATAACGCGGAAGCTCATACCGTGATTTTTTTGACGTGAGTAGGTCGAATTACCCGCACGGTGCAAGTGCAGAATCATGTCGTTCTGACGTGCCCAAAGCGCCATCGACTGAATAGCAGTGTAGCCGATAACGAGGTCAATCATAATGATGACCGAACCTAGCGACTTGGCAAACTCAGCGCGCTTATACATTTCTTCCATTGTGCCAGCGGTAACATTAAGATAATGTCCCTTGACTTCACCGGTTGCAGCAGAAGCTTTGTTCACGGCCTCCATGCAATACAGGAAACGGTCACGCCAGTGCATGAAAGGCTGTGAATTGATGTTCTCATCGTCTTTCACGAAATCCAAGCCCCCTTTTAGGGCTTCATACACTACGCGTCCATAGTTACGGCCGGAAAGACCGAGCTTAGGTTTGGTAGTTGCACCCAGCAGAGGACGACCAAACTTATCCAGACGTTCACGCTCGACGATAACACCGGTGGCGGGACCTTGGAATGTTTTGAGATAAGCAACCGGAATACGCATATCTTCGAGGCGTAACGCCTTAACCGCTTTCATACCGAACACGTTACCGATAATGGAAGCAGTCAGGTTGGCAATCGAACCACCTTCGAACAAATCCAATTCATAAGCGATGTAAACAAAGTACTGGGCTTCAGTTTTGGTGCCTTCGCCTGTGTTAGGGACTAGGTCACAACGGAAAGCTTTAGCGCGATACATTTCGCACGCGGTCAAACGGTCAGTCCATACCACCGTCCATGTGGCAGTGGAAGATTCGCCTGCCACCGCAGCGGCAACTTCTTCTGGATCCATACCTGTTTGCGGTGTCATGCGGAACATGGCAAGCACATCTGTGTCTTTGACCTTGTAATCAGGCTCCCAATAGCCCATTTTTTTATAGGGTATAACGCCAGCTTTGTAGCGTTCCTTACCTTCTTTCATCGTTTCAGATGCCATGGTTATCTCCAATTATTGAAAAAACCGCACCGCGCCCGCCTGTGTAAGCTGGTGGGCAATACTCATTACGATTAATGGGTATTTGTTTCAGCGCGTGGGACGTACAGTACCTAATATTACTCATATATAAAAATCAATTGTATTGATACCCACTATAGGTATTGCTTATAATAAAACGATGCTACATTTAACCATTCGTCAACTTAGAATTTTTGATGCTGTAGCACGGCATTTAAGCCATTCTCGTGCGGCCAAAGAATTGTATTTAAGTCAGCCCGCCGTCTCCATGCAAATCAAGCAGCTTGAACAGAGTGTCGGCTTATCCTTGTTTGACCAAGTAGGCAAGCAAATGCACCTGACCGAAGCAGGGCAGGAAATGCTGCACTACACTCGAAGTATTGCGCAGCAGCTAGAGGAAATGGACGCTATGTTGAGTGAGATGAAAGGGCTGGAATATGGTCGTTTGAATATTTCTGCAGTCAGCACTGCCAGCTATTTCATAGCTCAGCTATTGGCAAAATTTATTCAGAAACACCCCAAGATCAAAGTAAGCCTCAATGTCGCCAACCGGGATTCGGTAATAAAATTGCTCGCCGATAATAGCGCTGATCTTGCCATCATGGGTCAGCCACCGGAAGGTGCGGACACGCTGTCGCAACCGTTTATGCAGAACCCGCTGGTTGTTATCGCTGCGCTCAACCATCCTTTGGCCGAGGTACGCAACATCAAACCCAGTCAATTGGCACAAGAAACTTTTTTGCTGCGCGAGCAAGGTTCGGGTACGCGCGGTGTGGTAGAGCGATATTTCGCCAGTCACCATTTGAAATTGCCAACCCATATGGAAATGGACACTAACGAAGCGATCAAACAATCAGTGCAAGCCGGCATGGGATTAGGCATCATCTCTATGCATTGCATTGAACTGGAATTGGAAATCAAGCGTCTGCAAGTACTAGATGTGGAACATTTTCCTATCATGCGTCACTGGCATGTCGTACATCGTAGAAATAAGCGTCTTTCCACTGCTGCGAATGCATTCAATCAATTTTTACTGAATGATGCAGAGAGTCAGGTATCACCAACAACGGGCAAGCGAAACTGCACCAAGTAAACTAGCGATACCCGGTGCTTGACAGTTTCTTTATGATGTCACTTTTGTGGATGATTCAGGTTGAAGGATTGTTAAATTTCACGTGCAGAAAAAACAACATTGGGGAATTCTTGAGGTGCATCTAGTATTTTCAAATATTTTTGTGCGACTTGTTCAGGAGTATCCAATGCATTGGTTTTATGTAAATCTATAAATCGATCTACCATAGAAAATGAATGTTTTGAAACAGTTCTAATTTTCGCTTGCATATGCGTATCTATAACCCCGGGTGCGACGGAAAAAATATAAATATTTGCCATACCATTAAGCTCTATCTCTTTGGCTGCATGACGGGATGCGTGGTCGAGGGCTGCCTTAGATGAACCGTATAAAGACCAACCATCGGTTACTTTTGACGCGGCGCCTGAAGATACATTTATAACGAGTTTCCTTTTTACGTCATGTGGAATTTTCAAAAAGGCATTCATTAATTGTATTGGGCTTATCAGATTTACGTGCATAAGCAATGAAATATCTTCCGCTGTGAAGTCTCCAAGATACTTGATTGGATCAACCATGCCAGCATTATTAATCAGACATAAGGAATCCTGATTGGTGAATGGCGCTTCAAATAATTCAATGATGGGTGATAGCTGGGAAGGATTGCCCAAGTCTGCAAACATATGTTGGTAGTGATTATGGGAGATGGAAGATGTTCGTGAAATTCCATATACAAAAACATCTTCGCGTTGCAACAATGCTTCCGCAATGGCCTTGCCCAAACCAAAAGATGTTCCTGTTATAAAATAATAATGCATTATAAATATTTCCTGATTAGCCATAATGTTTAGCGACGCGAATGAAGCGTTCAGGGTATGGCGAAGTTACTGATGATGCTCGAAGCAGCCTGACTCTGAGGTGTCTCTAAAAATTCCTTCCTATTTCAATAAATTAAAGTATACCTTTCACTTCAAAATGGCACGTGCATGTCGGGCTTACTGCCTTGTTCAGTGACCAAACCCCGAAGGGGAACACGCCACGCATGCACTGATTATTTTAACAAGTTTGCCAGAGTTCATGCAAAACGGCTGATCAGCCTGAGCAGTCGAACCCACAAGCAAAAAAATGGAATGTTTGCAAATGAGAAAAAAATCTGTGTGCGGTTATCATATCCCAGTCAAGCGGCGATAGACCGCGGCCAGTGCATCATCGTCACCGACATTGCCGGGAAAAATCACCACCAGCATCTCACTATAGCGCGGGTGATCGGACGGACAGCGCACCACTGAGCAGCCCGGCAGAATTTGCCCGAGTACCCGTGAAGCCTTGAGCGCAAGCCCATCGGACAGTACGTCGTTTGAAGTGATGCCGCCTTTGCTGATGAGAAAGCCCAGTGTGGTCGGCAGGCCGCGTACCACGTCCATTAAAAACGCGGAAACTTGTTCGCCAAATGCCAGACGCGCGGCTTTGTCGGCAAAGCCTCGTTCTGCGCGGCTGGTGTAGATCACCGATGTTGCGTTGGCAGCGTGGGCAAGTGCAGCTTGATGCAATACTTTCTGCAATAGGGCGGAGCGTTCCGTGGCGATGAGATCCACGTCTACCTCGATGGCAATGATGTCCGGTTCTTTCAACAGCTTATTTAGTTGCGCCGTGGTCTTCTTGACATGCGAGCCGACAATCACTGCACCGGATTTACCGTTGCGCACGTACTGGCGCATGGCGCTGGCAGCTACAGGCTGAGGCGGTAGTTGCGCCAGTGCGGCGAGAAGGCTAGCGGCAGAACGGAACAGGAAGCGCTTGCCGCTGGTAGTGGCAGTTTTTAATTGAGCGGCAAAGTAATTTAGATCAGCCTGGGTTTCCGCATCCACTACACAACACACGTTGTCGTGTAGTGCCATCAGGCGCGCCGAGACGTCACCGCGTATTTCGGCAAGCAGAAAACGCTCGACCTGGTTCGCCTTGATGCGTCCGGCGGTTTTTTCCTCAACATAATCGGGCAGGTAGCTGGTGGAATAGCCGAACACTGAGTCATGCGCGAATTCGGTCTGGTGTACCGGTGTGGCCATGCCATCGGCCATCAGGTACTGGATGCTGCCGCGAGTGACACGCCCGCCTTCAAAGAAGGCCGGAATCAGGAAGTGCGCGTCGAAACCCGTAGCGCCGCCCAACTCTTCGCTCATTACATCGATTTCCACCGGGTAATGACTACGCAGCGTGGAGTCGAGACGGCTGATGAAAATCGGATTGAAATACAGCCCTTGCGCGGCCAGGCTGGTCAAGGTCAGATTGAGGTTGCGGCACACTTCGCGCGTCACCGTGGCGGCACGTGCTGCATTCATACCACGGGTGTTGGTGAGCACAAAAAAGAGCGGCGAGTTATCCAACAATGCGGTACGCAGCGTGTCCTGATCCCAACGAGTCAGCAGCAGACAGGAATGTACCGTCTGCGAGCCGGTCGGACCATCGTCGAGTACGATAATCTTGGTTTCAGCCATTCTGGTTTTGCCCTTTCTAAAGGCTGGCGGGAGTTTTCATTCCAGATTGTCCATTGATCCTTATATTGGTTAAGCCTTCACAATTTGTGGGAGCCTTTTTTGTCGATATCCATTGTGCCAGCCTGATACGGGGCGCAAAATTCAGTCAAGGCGCGTGAAAAGATCAAATGCTTTTGCATCCTTGGTCAGTGGGCCGATAAGTTCTTTATTATGGTTCCGTCGGAAGTTTTCAGTTTGGCTTGTGGGATTTCATGCCAGGCACTGTCATAGCCAATAGTCATTGATGTACTTCTCGCCCTTATCGCAGAAGAATGTGACGACATGTTCGATCTTGTGCCGTTCGCGTAATTTCCGTGCAGCAATCATGTGTGCGCCGGATGATGGCCCGACGAAGAGGCCATGTTTCTGCGCCAGACGGCGCATCTCCTGCACAGCCTCTGCGGATTCGACCGTGATGACTTCATCCAGCAGCGCACGGTGGCGTTCAATAATGCCGGGTACAAACCCGTCGGCGATTCCCTCAATCAGGTGTTTGCCGATCTCGCCACAGAGTATCGTGCATGACTCACTGGGTTCAAGCGCGACAACCTTGCACGCCGGGTTAACTGCCTTGAACGCTTGGCCTACGCCAACAATTGTGCCGCCGGTACCAACGCCACCGACAACCGCATCAGGGAGCACGCCCGTAGGGAGTTGCGCCAGAATTTCTGGCCCTAACCACTCACGGTTCTCGTCTACATTCCATTCGTTATCGAATTGTTGCGGGGCAAAATAACCGGGCAGACTGCCTAACTTTCTAACTTCGGCCAGTGCATCAGTGACATGAAAATCACCGATAATGCGTACTTCCGCGCCATAGGCACGCGAGATCGCGGTGCGTTCACGGCTCAACCCATTGGGCATTAACACCAACATTTTGTAGCCTTTGACAGCGGCCACCATACTCATCGCGTTACCGGTATTGCCGCTGCTCGCTTCCACGATCGTATCGCCCGGTTTTAGCAGCCCCTCACTTTCGGCACGCTCTATCATATATTTTGCGATGCGCGCTTTGATGGATCCAGACGGGTTAAGATATTCCAGTTTGATCCAGATACCGTCAATCTGAATTAGTGGTGTTGAGCCGATAGCATCCAGAATAGTTTGCATAATTATATTAATTCAAAAGGTTGGAAATATTTAAGGTGTGATCGGAACAAATTAAAAGATTTTAGCGATATATACAGCTTGGCTAAAACAAGTGCTTCATAATCTGGCCGCCTGAATGCGGTTTGCTTAACGTTAATCAATGCATGCAAGAACTACGACAAGAATTTATAAAATAAAAAAGCTTGTGTATTAGCACGTTTAAGTTATTTTCTTGGCGGAGAGGGCGGGATTCGAACCCGCGTTAGGATATTATCCTAAACACGCTTTCCAGGCGTGCGACTTAAACCGCTCATCCACCTCTCCGAAGGTCGCGCAGGATAAACTAGAAAGGGCTTTGTCGCAATCTAAAATAGTTTTAGAAATTGTTTTTTAAGGTGCGTAGGGCAGTAAAGATATTGATTTCATCAGCCTCTTTAATTTGTGCCATGCGTAATGTGGTGGCGATAACGCCCGGCTCGGCGCAACGTAGAAAAGGGTTGGTGGCTTTTTCCAGGGCAATAGTCGAGGGTAACGTTGGACGCCCAGCAGCGCGTAATGCCTGTACGTCTGCCCGACGTTGTTTGAGGCGAGCATTGTTGGGGTCGCAGACTAGTGCAAAGCGGATGTTGGCCTCAGTATATTCATGTCCGCAATACACTTTTGTTTCATCGGGCAAGTTAGCTAACCGTTGCAGGGAATGGAACAACTGCGCAGCCGTTCCTTCAAATAACCTGCCGCAGCCACAACCGAACAGGGTGTCGCCGCAAAATATGCCGCCGGCGCCCAGATAGGCAATATGCCCGTGGGTATGGCCAGGTATATCCATAACACTCAGTTTTATTTTTAATTCCGGGATTTCAATTATATCTCCGTCGCCGAGCATATGACTTACGCAGGGAATATTCTCAAGCTGTGGGCCGTACACGGGCACGTTGTATAATTCAACAAGTTTGCAGACGCCACCAACGTGATCGTTGTGATGGTGCGTACATAGAATAGCGGCGAGTTTGAGCTTATGTAAATTGAGATAAGCCAGCACCGGCGCGGCGTCACCCGGATCGACCACTACCACATGTTTATAATCATGCAGCATCCAGATGTAGTTATCCTTGAATGCAGGGATGGGAATAATATTTAACATGGAAATACCCGTTTTTTATTTGGTTATACTCGAATGAAAGAGTATTGCATGTCAACCACAAATACGCTGAATGATTGGTTTGCCACGCCCCCAGGGAAATACTTGCTGGAGTGCGAGCAGGCATTGTTTGATCACAGTGTGACTGATATTTTTGGCTTCAATGCCTTGCAACTTGGGCTTGCCGAGCATGATTTTCTGCGTGCCAGCCGTATGCCGCTACGCGCCATAGTGGGAAATGAGACCGAGGTGCAAGTACGGCTGGATATGGATGAATTACCGTTCGAATGCAGTAGCTTGGATTTGGTGCTTCTGCCGCATGTATTGGAATTCAATGCCCACCCTCATCAGATTTTGCGTGAAGTTGAGCGTGTGTTAAGGCCGGAGGGAAATGTCATTATCAGCGGCTTCAATCCGCGTAGCCTATGGGGGGCTCGGCGCGTTTTGGGTTCGCAGACGAACTTCCCCTGGCGTGGAGATTTTATTGCTTTGCCGCGATTGAAGGATTGGCTGGCATTGCTGGGATTTGAGGTGGTAACGGGGCGTTTTGCCTGTTACGCACCACCGCTCACGAATCCAAATTGGCTTAACCGCTTTAATTTTATGGAGCCAGCGGGCGATCGTTGGTGGGCAGTGTGGGGCGGGGTGTATTTTTTGCAGGCGATTAAGCATGTGCCGGGAATGAACCTGATCAAGCCAAAATGGAACGAGCGATTGGTTGGCAAGCTGATACCGGCAACACCTAAGCTGAATAGGGAAATTTCGCAGTGTAAAAAATGGAACCCGAATGAGCGAACTTGTGACAATGAGTGAAGATATAGTAGAAATTTATACTGACGGGGCGTGCAAGGGAAATCCCGGCGTGGGCGGCTGGGGCGCGCTGTTACAAATTATGGGCAAGGAGCGCGAGCTATGTGGTGGCGAGGCGCATACCACCAACAATCGCATGGAGCTGCTGGCCGCGATCCGCGCACTGGAGGTGTTGAAGCGGCCGTGCCGGGTGGTTCTACATACCGATTCAAAGTATGTGCAGCAAGGCATTAGTGTATGGGTGCATAACTGGAAGCAGCGTGGCTGGAAGACTGCTGACAAGAAGCCGGTCAAAAATGAGGACTTGTGGCGCATGCTGGATGAGCTGGCAAGCAAGCATCATGTTGAGTGGGTGTGGATAAAAGGACATGCCGGGCATGATGGAAACGAGCGTGCGGATGAATTGGCCAATCGCGGGATTGAGCAACTATTGAATGAAGGCATGAAATGAGACAAATCGTGTTGGATACCGAAACCACCGGCCTAGATCCCGGGAAAGGGCATCGCATCATTGAATTGGCGGCTATCGAATTGTGCAACCGAAAAGTTTCTGATCGACGTTTTCACCGTTATCTCAACCCGGAACGCGAGATTGATGCGGGAGCAGCTGAGGTGCATGGCCTGACGCTGGAGCGTCTTCAGGACGAACCGAAGTTTGCTGAAATTGCACCCGCGCTGCTCGAGTTTATCCGTGGTGCGGAACTCATCATTCACAATGCACCTTTTGATATTGGGTTTCTCAATAAAGAGTTAGAACTCACTGGGCTGCCTGCATTGAATAACTATTGTGTGAGCGTCATTGACACATTGAAGTTGGCCAAGGAATTGCATCCTGGCAAGAAAAACAATCTGAACGCTTTGTGTGACCGTTACCAGATAGATAATTCTCACCGCACCTTGCATGGCGCGCTATTGGATACCGAGTTGTTGGCGGAGGTTTATCTGTCCATGACGCGCGGACAGAAAAGTTTGCTGGATGATGGTAGCAATGAACAGGAAGAAGAGCCGACCATGGTTTTTGCAGACTTGTCGCGTTTGAAACTGCGTGTGCTGCCTGCTAACGATGATGAGTTGGCGCAGCACGCGCAGCAGTTGGCCGATATTGATAAAGCCAGCAAGGGCGCATGTATGTGGAAACAATTAGAGCTTTTGGAAGTGTAGCCGTGCGCATAATGTTAAAAGCATGGTTAAACTGATAGGCTATTAAAAGTGGTTAGCTGTCTGTTGCGATGAGTATCAATGTGGATGTGTTGATTATCGGTGCCGGCGCGGCTGGTATGATGTGTGCTATTGAGGCCGCACGTCGGGGGCGCTCTGTGCAGTTGCTTGATCATTCTAAAAAATTGGCGGAGAAAATCCGCATCTCCGGTGGTGGCCGCTGCAATTTCACCAATTTGTACGCCAAGCCGGAAAATTACTTATCTAACAATCCGCATTTCTGTCGCTCCGCATTGGCGCGCTACACCCCCCAACATTTCATCACATGGCTTAACCAGAAAGGTATCGGCTATCACGAAAAAAAACTTGGGCAACTGTTTTGTGACGAAGGATCGGCAGCCATTATTGCGATGCTGAAAAACGAATGCGATGCAGCGGGAGTACGTTGGCTTATGTCTTGCGAAGTGCATAAAATTGAGCGCCTCAGTCCCTCTTTTCCGCAAGCAGGAGAGGGGCAAGACGCAAGAGGCAATACACATCCATCAATCGAACAATTTAGTTGCAGTACCAATCATGGCACATTTCGCGCGCAGTCTTTGGTGATTGCCAGCGGTGGTCTGTCTATTCCCAAGATTGGCGCAACACCGTTTGGTTACCAACTCGCGCAGCAATTCGACATTCCCGTGACCAAACTCAAACCGGGGTTGGTGCCATTGAGTTTTCATCCAGATGATTGGGCACCTTATGTTGATCTCGCCGGAATTTCTGTGGATGCGGTAGTAAGTTATGGGAAACAAATTTTTCGCGAAAACCTCCTTTTTACCCATCGCGGCCTCAGTGGCCCCGCCATCTTGCAAATCTCCTCTTATTGGGAACCGGGCCAGCCGCTGCGCATTAATTTGCTGCCGGATTATGACACTCTGCAATTGTTCGCGCAGCAGCGGGATAGCCGCATGTTGCTAAACAATTTTTTTGCGCAATATTTGCCCAAGCGATTTATTGAAACATGGTGCACCCAATTGGCCGGAACTAATTTTTCCGGCAATAAGCCAATTAACCAATATTCGAATAAAGAGATCGCTGCACTTGCCGCTAAACTGCATAACTGGCAAATTACACCTAGTGGCACATTGGGCTATGCCAAGGCAGAAGTCACTTGCGGGGGTGTTGATACCCATGCCTTGTCGTCTAAAAGCATGCAAGCCAATGAAGTGGACGGTCTGTACTTTATCGGTGAGGTGGTTGATGTAACAGGCCAACTGGGCGGCTACAACTTTCAGTGGGCATGGTCATCTGGTTATGCCGCTGGGCAATGCTGTTGAGCTTTTCTAAGCATTTAAAATAATTTAAATTATAATTTTTTTCAGGTCGTTAGATTAAATTTTCGATACAGAATATTCTATGGTAAGGGGAACCAAGTGTTTCATAAAATAAATATGTCTATGGCACTAACAATATCTGGCTTATTGCTTTCTGGCCCAGTTATTGCCGCAAAAGACATTAATGATTTCCAAACATGGGGCAATGCAACGGCGGTTGGTAGCCTAGAGAATGTCAATCCGGCATTAAAAAATTTCAAATACTGGGCGGAATTCCAAGGGCGTTTTGGCGATGACACGTCGCGCTTTTCTCAGGCTATCATTCGTCCAGGGATAGGATATGCAATTAACACCACCACAAGTGCCTGGGTGGGTTATGCATTGATTTCTACTGCAGAACCATTTTCAAAAACGACATTTAACGAGCGGCGATTTTGGCAACAATTACTGTGGAGCGATAAATTTGCGTTTGGATCAGCCAGCAGCCGAAGTCGCTTGGAAGAACGTTTAGCCCCTCGTTTGGGTGATGATACCGCCATGCGCTTTCGGCAAATGTTTAAAATATCTGTACCACTGACTGCTGCTCCCGCTTACAGTGTAGTGGCTAGCAATGAATACTTTCTAAACCTCAACAATAACGATTGGGGACCTCGTAGAGGTTTCGATCAAAATAGAGCATTCATAGGATTGGGCTATAATTTTAATAAAGAAATAAAATCTGAAATCGGCTATATGAATCAGTATATTAACCGGTCACTGACTTCAGTAAACCGGAACGATCATATTTTATCGATTAATTTTTATTTCAATTATTAACTTCGGTAGTTTTAAGCGCCCTATACAAAAAGTACAGCTAAATGCCGCTTAAAGTCAAAAATATTCCGTGTGGCGTGAGGTATTTTCAACTCAAGAAACTCGCATCAGAATGGTAATTGTAGTTCTGGATTGGCATTCAGTAGTACACGGCGAAAATCTTGCTTAATTCTGGTTAGTGCTGTCTCATTATCTGCTTCAAAGCGCAATACAACTACCGGCGTTGTATTGCTGGATCGTATTAAGCCAAAACCGTCGGCATATTCCACGCGCAGGCCATCTATGGTGATAATGTCCTTTGCATCGGTAAATGTGGCATCCTTCAGCAGTTGTGTGATCAGTGCGTAATTTTCTCCTTCCTTTAGCTTAATTTGCAGTTCCGGTGTATTAATTGAATTGGGTAGGCCATTCAATAAGCTATTGGCATCTGACTGTTTGCTCAAGTATTCGAGCAAACGGGCACCTGCGTACAGGCCGTCATCGAAGCCATACCATCGTTCCTTGAAGAATACATGGCCACTCATTTCGCCTGCCAGCAATGCGCCACATTCCTTCATTTTTGCCTTGATGAAGGAATGGCCGGTTTTCCAGAGTGTAGGTTTACCACCGTGTTGTGTGATCCAGCCAAACAGCTTGCGCGTGGATTTAACGTCGAAGATAATTTCTGCGCCAGGATTGCGTGCCAATACATCGGCGGCGAACAGCATTAACTGCCTGTCCGGAAAAATAATATTGCCATTTTTAGTGACGACGCCCAAGCGGTCACCGTCACCGTCGAAGGCTAAGCCCAGTTCGCTATCATTGCTGGAGAGTGCATGAATCAAATCATGCAAATTTTCCGGTTGTGAAGGATCAGGATGATGGTTAGGGAAGTTGCCATCCACTTCGCAAAACAGTTCCGTAACAGTACAGCCCAACTGGCGATACAAAGTGGCGGCAAAATCCCCAGCCACGCCATTGCCGCAATCGACCGTGATCTTCATGGGTCGTGCCAATTTGATGTCAGAAACGATGCGGGCAATATATACGGGGCCTATATCATATTGCGAATAAGCGCCCGCACCATGGCTCAGATTATTTTGCTCGATACGTGTCCGTAAAGCTTGTATGGTGTCACCGGAGAGCGTCTCGCCGCCCAGTACCATTTTTAGTCCATTGTAGTCGGGGGGATTGTGGCTACCGGTGATCATAACCGCAGAATGCGTGTCCAGGTGATAAGCCGCAAAATACACCATGGGCGTGGCAACACGCCCAACATCAATGACGTTGATGCCGCTCTTCTGAATGCCACGTGCTAAAGCGGTGGCAAATTCCACACCAGACAGGCGTCCGTCGCGACCGATTGCGATCGTGTGCTGGCCGCGTGCTTTGGCTTCCGAGCCGATAGCGTGGCCAATAATCTCGATAATTTCCTGGGTCAGTGATTTACCGACAATGCCGCGAATATCGTAGGCCTTGAAAATTTCTTTAGGTAAGTTTTGCATGGTTTTACTCCATGGATTGGATAAGAATGTGGCATGACTCTACCAAGGGTCACGGAACAGAGTGAGAGAAAATGCTTGATCCTGATGTGATCAACTTAAAGCGCGCCATGATTTTGCGCCTAGCGGGAATTTTTAATGATGTCCTTTAGGTAACTCACCCTTGAACTTGTATAAAGTACCGCAATAGGGGCAGCGCGCTTCACCGACCTTCTCGACTGGGATGGCCACTCGGGGATGTGCATTCCATAGGCTCGTATTAGGCATGGGGCAATAAAGCGGCAAATCTGTGGCAGTCACTTCGATATAGCGTAGCTTGGCATGTTCGGTTTGCATATAACTCCCTTTAAACGTGTGCCAACCAATCGGCATATTGCGGATTTTTTCCACTGACACAATCAAAAAACAGTGCTTGCAGGCGCGTTGTGATCGGACCGCGCGTACCATTGCCTATAGTACGGTTATCTAGCTCACAGATCGGCGTAACTTCGGCCGCAGTACCCGTAAAGAAAGCCTCGTCAGCACAATATACTTCATCGCGTGTGATGCGTTTTTCGATCAGTTCTATACCAAGATCAGCCGCTAGCGTGATGATAGAGTCACGCGTGATGCCTTCCAGGCAGGAAGTCAGGTCTGGGGTATACAGCTTGCCTTTTTTCACAATGAAGATGTTCTCGCCCGCTCCTTCCGCCACATAACCATCCACGTCCAATAGCAGCGCCTCATCATAGCCATCGTGCGCTACTTCTTGATGTGCCAGAATGGAATTGGTGTAAGTACCGACTGATTTTGAACGGCACATATTAATGTTTACGTGGTGGCGGGTGAAACTGGAGGTTTTTACACGAATACCTTTTTCCATTCCCTCTGCACCAAGATATGCGCCCCATGGCCAAGCCGCAACGGCAACGTGGGTACTAATAGCAGTGGCGGCGATACCCATAGCTTCCGAACCATAAAACACAATGGGCCGAATATAACAGGACTCCAGATTGTTGGCGCGTACTACTTCACGTTGCGCCTCCATCAGGGTTTCTTTGTCGAAAGGCATCTTCATCTTGAAGATATAGGCTGAATTGAACAGGCGGTCGGTATGATCCTTAAGGCGGAAAATTGCCGTACCTTGTGTAGTCTTGTATGCACGCACACCTTCAAACACTCCCATGCCGTAGTGCAGTGTATGCGTCAATACGTGTGTTGTGGCATCTCGCCAAGGTACGAGTTTGCCGTCATACCAGATAAAGCCGTCGCGGTCAGCCATGGACATGGTTGAATTTCCTTAAGAGTATTACAAAAACCGCAATTCTAACGTTTTCCGTGTACTTTATGAAGCAATAGTATTTTTCAAAAATGAAATTCAAAAAACGAGATTTCAGATGGTATTTTGAATTTGGCGAGCTTTCTACCATGCTGTAAGTTTAAAGATGGCTATAAATTGCCCCAAATTGACCTAATGCATCCTAAGGCAGCAAAGGAATGTTGGTTAGCGCTGTCGTTTCGGGTAGGCCGAACATAATGTTCATATTTTGTATTGCCTGGCCGGCCGCACCTTTGACCAGATTGTCAATGACTGACAATACAACCACAGTATTACCTTGTTGTGGCCGGTGTACCGCGATACGGCAGCAATTTGCACCGCGTACAGTACGCGTTTCCGGATGGCTGCCGGCTGGCATTACATCCACAAATGTCTCATTGGCATAACGCTGCTCATATAGCGCTTGTAGGTCGGCATCACATTGTATGCGCGCATACAATGTGGCATGGATGCCACGTATCATTGGGGTAAGGTGTGGCACAAAGGTCAGCCCAATGTTCTGTTGTGCCGCTCGCGCGAGTCCTTGACTAATTTCTGGTAAATGGCGATGCCCAGATACACCATAAGCTTTGAAATTGTCCGCTACCTCGGAAAACATGATGCTAACCTCTGCCTTTCGCCCGGCGCCAGATACACCTGATTTCGCGTCGGCAATCAAGCTGTTGCAATCTACAATCCCTGCTTCCAATAATGGAAGAAAACCGAGCTGCACAGCCGTTGGATAGCAACCTGGGTTGGCCACTAGCCGTGCATGCTTTATCTGCTCGCGGTTGCTCTCTGGCAAACCATATATTGCTTTAGGAATCAGATCGGGGCAGGCGTGGCTCATACCATACCATTTTTCCCAAACCGCTACGTCTTGAATACGAAAGTCCGCCGCTAAATCTATTATCCGTACCCCTGCGTCGAGTAAAGCGCGGGCATGATGCATGGCAATGCCATTGGGTGTGGCAAAAAATACCAGGTCACATTGGTCCAGATGTGCTTCATCTTGGTGGGTAAAACATAAATCTACATGGCCACGCAAGCTGGGAAACATCTGGCTGACTGGCATTCCTTGGTCGGCACGCGAGGTAATGGCGGACAACTCTACTTGTGGATGTTGTGCTAGTAGCCGCAACAGCTCGACTCCCGTATAACCTGTTCCTCCGACGATGCCAACTTTGATCACTTCTTTCCCCTATTTTGCGTTATCTATGGCAAATACATCGCAACAGCTATTCTTCCCATGAAGGCGGTCTATAGTGCCGTACCCATTCAGGATGCGACGAATCTAACCGCTTTATGGAAATTGAACCATGCCAGACTACTTTTTTCCAAATCAATTGAAATTTCGCCGCCACGAGGATGGAGGGTCAAAGATTGCAGCCTGTTCCGCGCGCACTCAAAATGTCAGGGCATTATTCCGGTTTATGAAGTGCTCAATTGTTTGCCAACTATTTGTTTGATGAAATAATACAACGAAAATGAAAAACCGCCCAAAAGGCGGCTTTTCCAAACACTCCAAATATGCTTAACGCTTGGAGAATTGCTTGCGGCGGCGCGCCTTGCGTAAACCAACTTTTTTACGCTCAACTTCACGCGCATCGCGGGTAACGAATCCAGCTTTACTCAACACCGGCTTGAAGCTTGCGTCAAAATCTATTAGGGCACGGGTGATACCATGGCGTACCGCCCCAGCCTGGCCAGATTCACCACCGCCACACACGTTTATCATAATGTCGAATTTGTTAAGCATGTCGGTCAGCTCTAGTGGCTGACGCACTATCATGCGGCCAGTTTCTCTCGAAAAAAATATATCAAGTGGTTTATCGTTGACCACGATATCGCCTTTGCCTGGTTTAATGAATACACGCGCTATCGCGCTCTTGCGGCGACCGGTGCCATAGTTGTAAGTCACACTCATGATTAAGCTTTCAATAGATCAATAGGTTTAGGTTGCTGCGCCGCATGTGGATGATCAGCACCCCCATAAATCTTAAGCTTACGCAACATAGCATAGCCTAAAGGGCCTTTTGGCAGCATACCTTTAACCGCTTTTTGCAGCACGCGGTCTGGGTGACGTTCTTGTAACTTGATAAAATTAGTTGTGTAAATCCCGCCAGGATAGCCAGTGTGACGGTGATAGACTTTGTCTTCCGCCTTGTTACCGGTAACACGCAGTTTTTCAGCGTTAACCACGACGATGAAATCACCCGTATCCACGTGCGGTGTATATATTGCCTTATGCTTACCGCGAAGACGGGCTGCAATTTGGCTAGCTAAACGACCTAAAATTTTGTCGGCAGCATCTACCAAATACCAGTCATGCTGGACTTCATGGGGCTTAGCTGAAAATGTTTTCATGGCACTTCCTAAAACAAAAATTAGTAAACTTCGAAGGGCGCGAATTTTATGCCAAAAGATCAACTTCTGTCAAATACATTCAATTCTTGGTTCCGGTACTAAGAATGGAGTGTTGTTTACATGACATGCTTTTTTTGGCGTTTTAAACTCAATCAAATCAATCGGCCAGGCAATTGATAATCTTGGTCTCTTAACAATAAAGCATTATTACGGGTTAGCGGCTAGATCAAGGTCGAGCTGACTGACGTCATCGTCCGTATTTACCTTGCCATTTTCACGCGCCGTTTCAATTGCATCGAGATACTCTAATGTAATATCTCCGGTGATGTAATCTCCATCAAAACATGAAGCGTCAAAATACTGAATATCCCGATTTGTCTTACGCACTGCCGTTTTGAGGTCATCGAGATCCTGATAAATCAATCTATCGGCACCGATTTCACGGCAAATTTCCTCATCACTGCGGCCGGTGGCAATCAGCTCTTTGCGGCTCGGCATGTCTATACCATACACATTAGGAAAACGCACCGGGGGTGCGGCGGAGGCGAAGTACACTTTGCGCGCCCCGGCATCACGCGCCATTTGAACAATTTCACGGCTAGTGGTACCGCGTACGATGGAATCGTCTACCAACAAGACATTCTTACCCTTAAATTCCACGCTAATTGCATTTAATTTCTGGCGGACCGATTTTTTCCGCATTGCCTGTCCCGGCATGATAAAGGTACGCCCAATATAACGATTTTTCACGAAACCTTCGCGAAACGAGATACCTAAACGATTAGCCAATTGCAAGGCACTAGGACGGCTGGAATCGGGAATGGGAATAACGACATCAATGTCATGTTGCTGCCATTCGCGGGTAATTTTGTCGGCCAGGTTTTCACCCATATTCAAGCGTGTCTCATATACCGAAATCCCATTAATTACCGAATCCGGACGCGCCAGATAAACATATTCAAAAATACATGGATTAAGTGTCGGATTTTCTGCACATTGTTGGCTATGAAGATTTCCATCAAAGTCAACAAATACCGATTCACCTGGTGCAATATCGCGGAGAAACTTAAAACCTAGCGTATCCAATGCCACACTTTCTGAAGCAATCAAATATTCCGTGCCATTTTCAGTTTGATGGCTACCTAATACCAGTGGCCGAATACCATAAACATCGCGGAACGCTAGCAGGCCATAACCCGCAATCATCGCCACCACTGCGTAAGCACCACGGCAACGACGATGTACCCCGGATACGGCGTCAAAGATGTTCTTAATGTCAAGACGATAACGCATTGTGGAATTGGCTTGCAACTCGTGCGCAAGCACATTGAGTAGCACTTCCGAATCGGAATTGGTGTTTACGTGTCGCCTGTCTTCAAGAAATAATTCTTGCTGCAATTGTTCGGTATTGGTCAAGTTGCCGTTATGTCCAAGCACAATGCCGAATGGCGAGTTGACATAAAATGGCTGCGCTTCATTATGATCGATGGCGGAACCCGCAGTAGGGTAGCGTACATGGGCTATGCCCGCATTGCCGCGCAGTGCCCGCATGTTACGCGTCCGGAACACATCGCGTACTAGGCCATTACCCTTGTGTAAGTGAAAGGTATTGCCTTCAATAGTGGCAATACCTGCGGCATCCTGCCCGCGATGCTGCAATACTAATAAGCCATCATATAGAACTTGATTGGCCGATGTTTGCGCGACAATGCCTAGAATGCCACACATGTTTTAACCCCAATATTCATTTTTTCAATCCAAAATGCACACGGCGTGCCACGCTATCTGGCAACCATACTAAGCTAGCTAGAGCTATGCTTTCCAACGGTTTACTCAGCTTCGCTTCACGCCAAAATGGTTTCTGCGGCAAGTCAGTTACTCCCGCCAACAGAACTAACATTAGCACTAACAACATGCCACGTAGCATGCCAAATAAACTGCCAAATAAACTGTCTATCCAACCGAGGCCAGTCGATTTGATTAATTTCGAAATCAACCATACCACGACACCACTGACGATTAAGGTAGCCACAAACAGTAAAACAAAAGCAACCGTGATTTTGATCGCATCCATTCCCAGCTCTATCGGCATTAACGCCGCTACATTAACTGCCTGCCAACGTGCCACTACATAAGCTACCACCCAACCGAACAGTGACAACACCTCATACACAAAACCGCGCCACCATCCCAGCAACACCGACCATACGGCAATTATAATGACAGTATAATCAAACCAGGTCATACCTAATACGCTGGACTTACCGTCGGTTTCAGCCCTTGCGCTTCCAAGTTTTTGTACACATTATCCGCAGCTTCACGCGTCGCATAAGGACCGGCACGGACACGGGTTTTCTCGCCTACTTTCTCGGTGTAAACCTTGATATTTTGTTTGCTCAATTTTTTTTGCCATTGGTGCGCGGTGTCAGCATTGGCAAATGCGCCGACCTGCACCACAAAACCAGAGTGTGGTGGGGGCTGCTTATTCTCTCTGTGAATATCCCCAACTGACTTAACTTCAGGCTTGACTGGAGCAATTTTACTTTCAATCACTTGCGATGCCGTGACCACCCGATCTGTAACGACAGGCTGGCTGGGTATTGTTGAATCAGGAATAGCAACCGGTGAAGACGCCGCGGGAACGGAGACAGGCGCTGACGGCATATGCATATTAGGCATGAACTCACCTACCTTATCTTTGTCCGGAATGCGCAACTCAATATCCTGGCCCCCTAATTTGGGTTCGCTATCCAACACCATGGGCAGCAGCACCACAATTACGATGACGAGTGCCACTGCGCCAATCAACCGACGTCTTGCCCGACGCTTCAGATTGATTTCGTCATCCATGAGTTGCTTTGTCATCATGATTCTCCGTGCAAATCAAAGCGTAGCGCAGACTGCGCACGCATCACCTCTGCTACTGTATAAAATGAACCAAACGCTATAATTCTATCATTTTCGACGGCCTCATTACAGGCATGCTGTAGCGCATCTGTTACCGTGACAAACGTCAACACAGCACTTTTCACCCCCTCGGCATATAACACTTTGGATAATTCCGTGGCCGTTGCACCGCGCGGCGCGGCTATGCCAGCCACTAGCCAGACATCCACTTGCTCCTTGAGCGCACGCGCAACACTGGCCATATCCTTGTCCTTAAGCATGGCGAACACGGCGAAAGTTTTGTGGCACGGCGGCAAATCGGCTAAATTTTGTGCCAGTGAGCGTGCCGCTTGGGGATTGTGTGCCACATCCAAAATCAGCATCGGCCTGCCGGGCACAATCTGAAAACGACCTGGCAGTACCACCTCGACCAAGCCGCGCCGCACCGCCGCCATATTCACTGGCAATTTATTCTTAAGCGCATCCAGCGCCGCTAATGCGGTACTGGCATTGTGCAATTGGAATGCGCCACGCAAAGCAGGATAGGGCAAAGCACTGCGAGTGCCGCTCATACCATGATAATTCCACTGTTGCGCGCCTGCCGTAAAACTGAATTGCTCGCCCAGACACCACAACTGCGCGCCAATATGCTGCGCCTGCGCGCGAATTGTAGTGGGCACATCCCTATCGCCAAATACTGCTACTTGCCCAACACGAAAAATCCCCGCCTTCTCAAATGCAATTTGTTCACGCGTATCACCAAGATATTCCATATGGTCCAAGTCTATGCTGGTAACCACCGCACAATCATGGTCGAACACATTAACCGCATCCAGCCGTCCACCCAGACCCACTTCCAGTATCGCCACCTCTACCGCTTGATCGATAAAACATTGCATCGCAGCCAACGTCCCGAACTCAAAATAGGTTAACGAAATTTCTGATAATTCATCATTATCCAGCAAGCTGGCATTCCTATTTTGCAAGGGCAGAATAGCACGCGCCTGCTCTACCCGCTCGAATGCTGCGCACAGCATCGCATCACTGGCCTGTCGCTGGCCGATACGGACGCGCTCGTTGTAATCCAGCAAATGCGGCGAGGTATAGCAGCCAACGCGATAACCCGCCGCGTGCAGCATGCTTTCAAGCATTGCGCACACTGAACCTTTACCGTTAGTACCGCCGACAACAATAACCGGAAAAGTTGGGTTAAATCCCAGCCGCTGTTTAACTTTTGCAACGCGCTCAAGACCCAGTTCAATAGCTTTGGGATGCTTGGTCTCAAGATAGGCGAGCCAGTCGCTCAATGCGCTATACTCACCTAACATGGCGACCAACCTTTTGTTTTTTTGTGGATTTGTCTGGGAAATTTCTCATGCCGATATACGTGTGAACAATTTTAGCCGCAAACATTCGTCATCAGAAAACACGAAATATCTACTCTATTGGCCAAGCTTAAATTTCGGCTAAACTTCATGGTGTTGTTTTGGTAAGCTCAAAGCTGTGCGGGCAGCATCCATTCATCAGGATGAACAGCTTACTACGACATGACGCGCCCAATCCGGTGCTGGCGCGGCATAATCTTCCATTTCTGGCTGCTCATCGAAGGGTCTGCTAAGCAATGCGAGCAAGCGATCTACTTCCGAAAAATCGCGTTCCCGCTCAGCCAGGGCAATCGCACTTTGCGCCATGGAATTGCGCAGGATATATTTCGGGTTGGCCTTGTCCATGCGTGTTTTTCGCTCTTCGTCCGTTCCTGGCTCGCTTTGCAGGCGTGTACGATAAACATCGGCCCAAGCGTCGAACGCCGCCCGGTCGATGAATTGGTCGCGTAACTCGCTGTTTTTCTCATCCGGCGCGAATTTGAACAGGCCTAAACTGCGAAACAAATTGGTGTAATCCAGCTGGCTTGCGCGCATCATTTCCAGTAGTGGTGTAACGAGAGAAGCATCTTCTTTGCTGACGTTGGTTAGTCCCAGCTTCTTGCCCATTAATTCAGTATAGTATTTAAAGTATGTCGGCTCGTAATTTTCCAGGGCCGCTTGCGCTTCCTCTACTGCGATAATAGGCGTCAAAGCCTGCGCCAGACAAGCCAGGTTCCACAAGCCGATTTGCGGCTGCTGATCAAAGGCGTAGCGTCCGCCATGGTCCGAGTGATTACAAACAAAAGCTGGGTCGTAGGTTTCCATGAAACCGAATGGGCCATAATCGAAAGTCAGCCCGAGGATCGACATATTGTCCGTATTCATTACGCCATGTGCGAAGCCGACAGCTTGCCATTTAGCCATCAGACTTGCGGTGCGCGTGATGACCTCATTCAAGAAACGCAAATACTTGTCCGGCGCATCGCTGATGTCCGGGAAATGCTTGGCAATAACATAATCAGCGAGCAAGGCGATCGGTTCGTGCTGATCCCTATAGGCGAAAACCTCAAACGAACCGAAACGCACATGCGACGGTGATAAACGCGTCACCACAGCGGCACTTTCGATAGTCTCACGGTACACCTCTGCATCGCTGCCCACAATGCACAGAGCGCGGGAAGTAGGAATGCCCAAGCCATGCATCGCTTCTGAGCACAAATACTCACGAATGCTGGATCGCAGCACGGCACGTCCATCGCCTTCGCGCGAAAATGGTGTGATACCGGCCCCTTTTAATTGAATATCCCAATATTCTCCATCGCTGTTTTTTATCTCGCCAAGCAAAATTGCGCGTCCATCTCCCAGCTGTGGCACGAAGTAACCAAATTGGTGCCCGGCGTAGAGCATTGATAATGGTTCGCTACCGAGCAATAAACGGTTGCCGATAAAATACTCGGCAAAATCTGAGCGCTCACTTTCAGTTACATCCAAATTAATTAATTCGGCGGCACTCGCATTAAAACTAACCAAATAGGGGTGGGGCAAAGGTGTAGGGTTCAGGCGGCTATGAAAAATATCTGGTAGCCGAGAAAAGGTGTTGTCAAAATTCAATTGGTCAAGCTTGCCCATAGTAATATTTTTATATTTAGTCGGCTAATTCAGTTTACTGTAACTCAGTGGCGTATGTGTGCCGTCCATGGAAAGCATCAGCGCCGCCGTGATGCACGCTTGCGCCATTCCCATACCACAATCGCATACCACAGCATGCGCACACTAAAATAACCCACAATAGCAAAACTTAACGCCAAAAGCGGCAAGCCAGCAGCAAGGGGTTTGCCCAATGACACAACCCAATCCAGCATGACGGTAGGCCAGTTAACCCAAGTCATTTCCGGCAAGGAAAGATTAGCGGACGACTGGCCATTATTATGTCCGGTAACAAATGCGCCAAGCTGATATGCCAATGCGTAGAGAGGCACGATAGTGAATGGATTAGTGTATAGCGTAGTGACCGCAGCTACCGGCAAATTAACGCGTAACAGCACTGCCAGCAAAACTGCGCCTATCATTTGCAGCGGGCCAGGAATCAATCCGGTAAATAAGCCGATGGCTACGCCGCCCGACACGGAATGGCGGTTAAGATGCCACAGATTGGGATGATGTAGCCAGCCGCCAAACCAGCGCGCCCAACGGCTTTGTGTGAATGCTTCATGGCTCGGCAGGAATTTTCTGAAATATTTTTTCGGCACGGGCATTCGTTAATCAGGCAGAATCATTGCTAGGCAAAATCGGGGTAGTAGATTACCTGATTTTATTGAATATACCAGCCCTCTTTGGGAAATTTGCACACGTGAGCCAGAAAATACTCGCCCCAACTGATATGCGCGGCCTGACGCATGCCGAAGCACGTGGGCGACTGCAAGCTGAAGGTGTGAATGAATTGCCCGCAGCCAGGAGCCGCGACATCCCGGCGATTGTACTGGAAGTAGTGCGCGAACCAATGTTTTTGCTGTTGTTGGTGGCTGGAGTGATTTATCTGTTGTTGGGCGATGTCAGCGATGCGCTGATGTTGTTGGGCTTTGTGTGCATGGTGATGGGGATCACCATTTATCAGGAACGCAAGACGGAACGGGTGTTGGAGGCATTGCGCGACATCAGCAGCCCACGCGCGCTCGTGGTGCGTGAAGGTATCGCGCAACGCATCGCCGGACGTGACGTGGTGCGCGGCGATATCCTGATTCTGGCCGAAGGTGACCGGGTGCCGGCGGACGCGGCGCTGATTTCCTGCAATGATTTTGCGACGGATGAATCAATGCTCACTGGCGAATCGTTGCCGGTACGCAAGATCGGCCAACCTGATGCCCATAAGCTGCATCCGCCCGGCGGCGATGATTTGCCGTTTGTATATTCCGGTACGCTGGTGGTGCAAGGACGCGGCACCGCGCGCGTGCTGGCGACCGGACCGTACACCGAACTCGGCAAGATTGGCAAGGCATTGCAAGTCTTGGATAACGAAACCACGCCGTTACAAAAAGAGATCAACAGGCTGGTGCGCAACCTCGCCATTGTCGGCACCCTGCTAAGCTTGCTATTGGTAATGGTCTATGGCTTGAGCCGTGATGATTGGCTGCACGGGTTTCTGGCTGGCATCACGCTGGCGATGTCGATTTTGCCGGAGGAGTATCCATTTGTGTTGATCGTGTTCATGGCGATGGGGGCATGGCGCATTTCGCGCCATCAGGTGTTGACCCGCCGCATGCCTACGGTGGAAACGCTGGGTTCGGCCACTGTGCTGTGTGTAGACAAGACCGGCACACTTACGCTCAATCAAATGACAGTACAGCAATTAATTGCTGGCGATGCATCGTTCGTAGTGGCTGCATCGCACGCTCCACTACCCGAGACATTTCATGAGTTGGTCGAATTCAGCATTTTGGCGAGCAAAACCGATCCCTTTGACCCAATGGAAAAAGCCATCCACACGCTCGGCGAATATTATCTGACCGACACAGAACATCTGCACCATGATTGGTCGCTGGTACATGAGTATTCATTGTCACCGGAACTACTCGCACTCTCGCACGTATGGCGGGCAAGCGACCGCAATGAATACGTAGTGGCAACCAAAGGCGCGCCGGAAGCAGTGGCCGATTTGTGCCATCTGGATGAGCATCAATTATCTAAACTTTCTACCCAAGTAAATATACTCGCTGCACAAGGTATGCGCGTATTGGGAGTAGCCAAGGCCAGTTATCGCGGCCGTGAATGGCCAAGCATTCAACATGACTTCAAATTCGAGTTTATCGGCCTGGTCGGATTGGCTGATCCAGTCCGCCCTACCGTTGCAGCGGCGCTCAAGGAGTGCACTGCGGCAGGCATCCGAGTGGTGATGATTACCGGCGATTATCCCGCTACCGCTGCCGCAATTGCCCAACAGATCTGCTTGCCCGGTGGACGCGACAACATTATTAGTGGTATGGAACTTAATCAAATGGATGATGCAACATTGCGCGAACGCATCCGCCACAACAATATTTTCGCGCGTATGGTACCGGAGCAAAAACTGCGACTGGTGAACGCGCTCAAGGCAAACGGCGATATAGTGGCGATGACCGGCGACGGGGTAAATGACGCCCCCGCGTTAAAAGCGGCGCACATCGGCATCGCCATGGGTGGGCGTGGCACCGATGTGGCGCGCGAAGCGGCCGCACTGGTATTGCTGGATGATGATTTTGCCTCAATCGTGCGCGCCGTGCGTATCGGGCGCAGTATCTTCGATAACCTGCGCAAAGCGATGGCTTATATTCTTGCGGTACACATACCCATCGCCGGTTTGTCACTTATCCCCCTGTTATTGGGCTGGCCAACGGTATTCGCTCCGGTCCATATCGTGTTTTTGGAAATGATCATCAACCCGGCCTGCTCGATTGCCTTCGAAGCGGAACCAGCAGAGCGCAATGTCATGCGGCGTCCGCCGCGCAGCCCGCAAGAGCCGCTGTTCGGAAGACAGGTCATCCTGCTCAGCCTGTTACAGGGTACGTTGCTGTTGCTAACCACACTTGTAGTACTGGGCTATGCGTTGCACCAGGGCGCAGCGGAAGAGGAGGCCCGTGCACTGGCTTTTTCCACGCTAGTCATCGGTAATATTGGACTGATTTTGGTCAACCGTTCCTGGCAACTTAACATCTTCAGTTCGCTCAAAAACCGCAATTCTGCACTGTGGTGGGTAGTAGGCGGTGCATTTTCCTTCCTTCTGCTGACCCTGTATTTACCCTTGTTACGTGAAATATTTCACTTCGCGCCTCTCACGCCCTATCAACTCGCGTTGAGTTTTGCTGCCGGTCTGTGCAGCGTGCTCTGGTTCGAATTGCTCAAGCTCGTTCGGCGGCACTAAAAAAGCCATGCGCTATGCCGTTTTATTTTTTGCATTGGGCGTATGGTTGCTGCAACAACAGGCCGTGCTTCCCAACCCCGTTTGGAGTGGGTTGACCTTATTGTTTGCTATTGCTTGGATGCTATCGCGTAACACTCTTGTGCAGCGTAAAGTATCCCCTGTTCTTCTTGCGGCTTTTGCCTGTACCTTTGGTTTTTTCTACGCTGCATTTTTTGCGCAGCAACGTTTGTCCGATGCTCTGCCTGCCGAATGGCAGGGCAAAGATATTCAAGTCATCGGTGTGGTGGGAAAGCTTCCCATACAGCATGAACGCGGACTTCGTTTTGTCTTCGATGTGGAGCAGGTGCTCACCCCCAATGCCATTGTTCCGCCACATATCTTGCTTGCCAGTTACGACGGTGCACGGGAAGAGCCTCTCGACATCCATGCCGGTGAACGCTGGCGATTCACAGTACGCTTGAAGCAACCGCACGGCAGCAGCAATCCCCACGATTTTGATTTTGAAGCATGGATGCTGGAAAATAAGTTGCGCGCCAACGGCTATATTCGTCGAGCACAAGATAACTCACGACTGGATGCGTTAGTGAAATCACCTGATTACTATATCCAGAGCCTACGCGAAAAAGTACGCGACCACATCCAGAAAACGCTAAACCCCCTTGCCAATCAGCTTCATCCTTTACAAATTTCACCCGCCGCAAGCGGGAAAAAAATTTTCGATAGCGCTGAGATGAGTGTCGTCGAAAAAAATAATTACATCGGCGTGTTAACCGCACTTGCTATCGGTGACCAGGCCGGCATCCCAGCGGCGCAGTGGCAGGTTTTTACGCGAACTGGAGTCAATCATTTGATGAGTATTTCAGGCTTGCACATCACCATGCTGTCAGGGCTGGCGTTTGCCGCAAGCTATTGGTTATGGCGGCGCAGTGCGCGCCTCACGCGCGCGCTACCGGCACGCAAAGTTGCTGCGCTCATCGGTTTGCTGGTGGCACTCGGTTATGCGCTACTGGCAGGCTACGGTGTACCGGCGCAACGTACGGTGTATATGCTGGCGACGATCGCTACCGTATTGTGGCTCTCACGCACTGTCGCACCGTCGCAAATTCTTGCGGCCGCCTTGCTCGTTGTATTGTTACTCGACCCATGGGCGGTGCTGTCGCCGGGATTTTGGCTCTCTTTCGGCGCGGTGGCATTGATTTTTTATGTGACCGCGCATCGGTTGCGCCCTCCGCACTGGTTAGTAACCTATGGCCGCGTTCAATGGGCAATGAGCATCGGGCTGATTCCGCCGCTGTTGGCGATGTTCCAGCAAGTTTCATTGGTGTCGCCCATCGCCAATGTTTTTGCCATTCCGTTGGTCAGCTTCGTGGTGGTGCCGCTCACCCTCCTGGGCACTGTACTTCCCTTCGATTGGCCGCTGTGGCTGGCGCATCAGGCCATGGGAGTGTGCGGCAACCTGCTGAAGTGGCTGAATGACCTGCCAGAGGTGGTATGGACACAGCACGCCCCGCCCACATGGAGCATAGCTATCGGCATGTTTGGTGTGCTATGGATGCTATTGCCGCGCGGATTCCCCGCGCGCTGGCTGGGACTGATCGCCCTGCTACCGATGTTTTTAGTACTGCCTGCAGTACCGCCAGAAGGTTCACTACGCTTGGTAATTTTCGATGTCGGGCAAGGCTTGGCGGTCGCCGCGCAGACACACGACCACGCACTGCTCTATGATGCCGGCCCTAATTTTAATAGCGAGGCCAACAGTGGCAACCGCATCCTCATCCCGGCGCTGCGGGGCATGGGCATCGCGCGACTCGACGGCCTGATTCTTAGCCATGATGACAACGATCATACCGGCGGCGCATTATCTATTTTGCAAGGGTTGCCGGTAGGTTGGCTCTCATCTTCGCTGGCAACAAATCATCCCCTATTGCAACATGCTTCGAACACCCAGCGCTGCATGGATGGGCAAACTTGGGAATGGGACGGCGTGCACTTTGAAGTGCTACACCCGACAGCGGAAAGTTATGCGGAAGAAAAAATCCGCGACAATAATCGCAGCTGTGTATTGAAAATCAGCACGGGCAAAAACAGCGTGTTGCTTGCCGCCGACATTGAAAAAGATTCCGAATGGCGGTTACTGAAACAACATGAGGAAGAGCTCCCCGCCACGATTTTAGTGGTGCCACACCACGGCAGCAAGACCTCGTCAGTGAATGCCTTCGTAGCGGCCGTGCAACCACGCTATGCTGTATTCACCGTGGGTTACCGCAATCGCTTTGGCCATCCCAAGGAAGAAATTGTCGAGCGTTATCGCGCAATGGGCAGCGAACTATTGCGCTCCGACAAGGACGGTGCAATTGTGGTGGAAATGGATACGCAGAATGTTAGCGTGGAACGATATCGCAAAAGCCACGCACGTTATTGGCAACAAGCAATTGATGATGCACCTTTAAATGAAAAAGATTTGGCATCGAGCGCTTGGTAAAAGAATGGTGTTGTTTACAAAAAAATATCAATGGGATTAGACTTAATAGATAAATCGAGTCTGACCCTGAGGTCTCACTGAGGTCTCCTCTGCGCTGCAATTTTGAGGGGAGACCTCAGAGTCAGACCCCATTCATTGATTCCTCTAACTCTAGGTCAAATCAAATCGGAGCGCACATGACTATACCTTCATCGATCCAGCCGCGCGCGACGACTTCCTGAATAGCTGCTGTAGCACTGGAAATGCGATGATTGCTGTCGACACCGCGGGCAAACCCGTTGTTATAGGCCCGGTAGACCGGTGCTGTCCCGGTCGGACATATACCATTGATCGGTGGAGTCGAAATAAAATCCAGGCTTTCGAAATTCCAGCGCTTCTGCGTGGCTGGCGTGGTAGCCTGAAGCTGCTTAAGGCCATTACATTCAGAAGTCGATGATGTGTAGAAATGCGAATTGGGGCCAGGGATCTGGCTACCATAGAAGCGGCAAACGGCCGTACTGCCGCCCGACTTGAAGCTATTTCCGGTTCGTATCCAGCCTGGCCCTGCGCTACCTCCGTCGATGCCCGCAGCCTCACCGGCGTTGGCGGTAATGAAATAATGATCCAGGTTGGTGTTATAGAACTCAACGACGGGCAGACTGGCGAATGCCCCGTTTGCACCTATCCGCTGGGCATAGATGTCCTGATTTGTACCGCTGCGAAAATCCTGCCAGGTGATAATCGCCCCGCCGCTGCCGTCGCTTATTATGGTTTGATTAAATTGGTCATTTGCATCCGTGGATATCGCGACTCCGTCTGCGCCCCATTGCACCACCCCGCTCGAGCTTATCCGCTGGGCATAGATGTCCTGATTTGTGCCGCTGCGAAAATCCCACCAGGTGATAATCGCCCCGCCGCTGCCGTCGCTTGTTATGTCTGGACTAAATTGGTCATTTGCGGCCTTGGATATCCCGACTCCGTTTGCGGTCCATTGCACCACTCCGCTCGCGTCTAGCCGCTGGGCATAGATGTCAGAGCCACCTCGCAAATCCCACCAGGTGATGATTGCCCCGCCGCTGCCGTCGCTTATTATGGTTGGATTTAATTGATAACTTACGTCCGTGAATATCGGGACTCCGTTTGCGAGCCATTGCACCACTCCGCTCGCGTTTATCCGCTGGACATAGATGTCCTTATATGTACCGCTGCGAAAATCCTGCCAGATGATAATCGCCCCACCGCTGCCGTCACTTATTAGGGTTGGATCAGATTGGTGATTTGCGGCCGTGGATATCGCGATTCCGTCTGCGGCCCATTGCACCACCCCGCTCGCGTTTATCCGCTGGGCATAGATGTCAGTACTGCCGATGCGAGGACCAGTAAAGGGGATAGGGCCAAAGTTACGACTATCCTGCCAGGTGATAATCGCCCCGCCGCTGCCGTCGCTTGTTAGGGTTGGATTTACTTGGTCTTCTGCGGCCGTGGATATCGCGACTCCGTCTGCGGTCCATTGCGCCACTCCGCTCGCGTTTATCCGCTGGGCATAGATGTCCCAACTTGCGCCGCTGCGACTATCCTGCCAGGTGATAATCGCCCCGCCGCTGCCGTCGCTTATTAGGGTTGGATTATAACTTCCGTTCGTGGATATCTTGACTCCGTCTGCGGTCCATTGCACCACTCCGCTCGCGTTTATCCGCTGGGCATAGATGTCATTAGTGCCGCTGCGAGCATCCTGCCAGGTGATAATCGCCCCGCCGCTGCCGTCGCTTATTATGATTGGATAAGATTGGTAATTTGCGGCCGTGGATATCGCATTGTTGACCGCCGGGTTGGTTGACCAGGCGGCAACGGCATTGCCGGACAACAGGCCGGCAAACAGAACAACAAGCGGTGCAATAAAACAGGACATCCGAGGTACTGCGCTAAAATTTTCCATAGTGCTCCCTTTTTGTAGATATTTTTGTTCACTTCGTTTCTGAGCCAAAAAGCAAAACCCGCATGTCCTTAAAATGGATGCACACGCTTATCTGCTTAGGAAGTAAGAGTAGGAATTTCAAACACAGAAGTTAAAGTATCCATGAGCCACCGCTCTCCTGTCAATGAGATAGGCTGGAGGAAATAGACACCTCCGTTTTGTGAAACTTAAAACGGTACATTATCAGGTCCGCGTCCGTAACCAATCACCCCTGTCAGGAAACGTAGCATTGATCTCTTGATGAAGCGACGGTTGGCGTTCTCGTCATGACGGGGAGATCATCGGTCCCTGCTGTCATTTTGGGGCAGAATTTTGAATGATCATTTCTGGCTACCATTCGACATTTTCCTGCGTGGGCGGTAGCATCGCGCTCCATTTTTTATCGGTTCGGTTTCATACCTCTCTCCTGACCATGTTTGTTGAAACTCCCGCCCGCGCCTGCGGCATCGATTTCGGTACGTCCAACTCCACCGTAGGCTGGTTGCGTCCTGGCCAGCCTAGCCTGCTGGCACTGGAAAACGGCAAGCCCATTCTGCCCTCCGTAGTTTTTTTCAATGCCGAAGAAAACACCGTAAGCTTCGGCCAAGCAGGTCTCAAGGAATATCTGGATGGCTACGAAGGCCGCTTGATGCGCGCCTTGAAGAGCCTCCTCGGCAGCAGCTTGATGGAAGGCAAAACCGAAATCCAGGGCCGCTCGCTGCCCTACAAGGAATTACTGACCCAATTCATCACCGAACTCAAGCACCGCGCCGAAACGGCGGCGGATCGCTCTTTCGACCAAGCCGTGTTTGGTCGGCCAGTGTTTTTTGTGGATGACGATACGGCGGCCGACGATAAAGCTGAGGTGACGCTGGAAGCCATCGCCCGCACCGCCGGCTTCCGTGAGGTGAGCTTTCAGTACGAGCCCATCGCCGCAGCCTATCACTACGAACGCCAGATTAACCACGAGGAATTGGTGCTGATCGCCGACATCGGCGGCGGCACCTCCGATTTCTCCCTGATCCGGCTCTCGCCGCAACGTGCACTGGCAGCCGACAGGCGCGACGATCTGTTGGCCAATAGCGGCGTGCACATCGGCGGCACCAACTTTGACCGACAATTGAGCCTGGAAGGCGTGATGCCCCTGCTGGGCTATGGCAGCCTGCTCAAGCGCGGCCTGACCATGCCCTCCAGCTACTACATGAATCTTGCCACTTGGCACACCATCAACCAGGCCTATACCAGCCGCACCTGGGCCGATCTGCAGGAGCTGTACTTGGACACCCAAGCGCCTGAAGCCATGGACCGTCTGCTCAAGCTGATCCGCGACCGCGCCGGCCATTGGTTGGCCGTGCAGGTGGAAGAAGCCAAGATCGTCCTGTCCACCGGCAATAGCGCAGCCCTACATTTGGATAGACTCGCACCCGGCATGCGCCACACGCTGACCCGCATTGAGTTTGAAAAAGCGTCGGCAGAGCTGGTAGAACAAATCGGCAATACTCTGGGCACTTTGCTGGCAAAGGCTGGCGTGCGTAGCGAGGCGGTAGATACGATATTTTTCACCGGCGGTGCCAGCGGCGTGCCCATGCTGCGCGAACGCATTGCCGCAATTTTACCTACGGCCCGGCGTATGGAAGGCGACTTGTACGGTAGCGTTGGCGCCGGTCTTGCGGTAGAGGCAAAACGGCGCTTCGGCTGATAACGCGGCAATTCGTAGTCCATCCCACGCATCACTACTCGCGCTTTGAAAAAGCTGTAAGAAGATCGATCAAAAAAAATTTTAAAATCTCTTACCCAACCTCTGTTCAAACAGGGTAACGATGGCAGATGAATCTTCTTCATCCATTCCCCCTTCAACAAGGACATTGATATAAGTAGCCGCCATATTGGTACCCGGCAATTCAATAGCCAGTTCATCTGCAAATTGCCGCACGATGCACAGGTCTTTCTGATGCAGCTTGGCTTTGAAACCAGGCGTGAAATTATGCGTGAGCATGCGTTGTCCCTGCACTTCAAGTATTCGGCTGCCTGCAGATCCTCCCAGCAAAGCTTGCCTTACTTTTGCAGGGTCCACACCGGACGCAACAGCCAGCGTAAAGGCTTCGGCAATCGCGGTGAGCGTTTGTGTTATCACAACCTGATTGCACGCTTTGCTCACTTGCCCAGCACCATGATCGCCGATATGAACAATGTTTTTTCCCATCACTTGCAGCACAGCCAATGCGTGCTGGAATATGTCGGCCTTACCACCCACCATGATGGAGAGCGTGCCATCGATGGCTCCCTGGCTGCCACCCGAAACCGGTGCATCAAGCATGTTGATTTTTTTCTGCGCCAGCGCTGATGCTATTTGACGGGTGACTGAAGGTGAGATGGTGCTCATGTCGATTACCGTGCTGCCGGTTTGTGCGCCGTGAATGATGCCCTGCTCGCCGAGGATAACTTCCCGTACATCTTCGGTATCAGAGACATTGGTAAAAATCAGGTCGCAATGTTTTGCCAGTGCTTGCGGGGTGTTGCATGCCTGCGCACCGGCTTGCACCAGCTGCTGCATTTGTTCGGGGCGACGCGCATACACCCACAGCGGATAATCCGCTTTGAGCAAGTTATTGGCGCAGGCATGTCCCATCACGCCCAGGCCGATGTAACCAATATTGGGTTTCATAAGGTCTCGCAGTTCAAAAATCAGAAAAAACAGGCTACAGCATTGCAATCATTTTGGCGAGAAGCTTAAATAGAAAAGCTGTCGTAGCACCCTATTGTTTCAAATAGGAATTTTTGGTCTGCCCGCCGCACCTAGGCTATATTATTACTCGCTTTTATCATCAATCTTTTTGCTGGTTGATACATCGGACATTTTTGTAGAGCGCGCGCACGGTCGTGATTGTGACTCACAATCTTTAACCTCTTTAGTTTTGCCTTTATTTTTAATAAAAATAGCATACCTGCTTAATTATTCATGAAAGCAATTTCAGTCAAGACGCACGCAGCTCAAACACGTATATTTCCTCTCAAGGAGAAGTAACGGTGAAAACTATGAGAGAACAGATATATGCTGAGAGGTTTCACAGGGTATTCGACTACATCGACAAACACCTTGAAGAAGAACTGAGCGTAGATTTGCTGAGTCAGTTTGCAAATTTCTCGAAATTTCATTTTCACCGGCAATTCTCCGAATACTGCGGCATCAGCGTCATTAGATATATCCAGTTAATGCGGTTCAAACGTGCCTCTTACAGGCTGGCGTTCAACCCTCTTGAACGGATTATCGACATAGCGCTAGATGCTGGATTTGAAAATCCGGAATCGTTTTCACGTGCGTTCAAAAACACGATAGGACAAACCCCGTCTGACTTCAGAAAGAAACCGGAATGGGAACCGTGGATTGAACGCTATCAATTTCCCAACAAAAAAAGGAATGCAAATATGGAGGTCAAAATCATCAATTTCGAACACACGAAAGTGGCTGCGCTTGAGCATCGTGGCGACCCAAAGTTAGTCAATAACTCGGTCAAAACATTTATTGAATGGCGCAAGGAATGTGGCTTGTCGCCTATCACTTCAAGCAAAACCATAGGCATCGTCTACGACAACCCTGAAACTACCGCGCCTGATCAATTCCGTTTCGATATCTGCGGCTCAGTAACGGAAGTGGTTCCGGAAAACCAGCAGGGCATCATCAACAAACAGATACCTGAGGGTCGCTGTGCTGTCGTTTGCCATGTGGGTCCATATGACAACATTGGAGAGGCAGCGTATTACTTGTACAGAGATTGGCTACCCGGCAGTGGCGAAGAGTTGCGCGATTTCCCCTTGTTTTTTCACTACCTGAATCTGAATTCAGATACACCAGAACACGAACTGAGGACAGATGTTTATCTTCCGTTGAAATAACCAGTTCATTCTATCAATATGCCTGAACTCATTGCGTATTTATTTTTTATATAATAAACAGTATCTTGCCGCCTATTTTTTAATATATATTTCAAGATAAAGTGTATAGGAGTATTTACTTTTATTGACTCGCCCATTAAATGGTTTTAAGCGGCATATTTATGTGTGGGTCTTGAAAGTAGTAGCGATACATTCGCTGTTGCTCTCCAGCATCGTCATGTGATCGTTAGCAGCAGGCACACCATTTCTTCTTGGTACGACGCGCCTGTACTTTCAATCCGATGCTTGCCTCAGGTTTGAATTTAACCGCTCTTTCGGATTCAATTCAGAACTATCGTTGGGCAAATCAAAGCATTCCATTTTTCCTTGTTTTTCCCCAATATCTTTGATCAGTAGTTCAAGGAATTCAATCTAGACAGTGACGATTGGTACCCGTTCGGCCAGCGCGCACAGCAGCTCATAGCTGATGGTACCTGCCGCATGAGCTACCTGTTCCACTGGCAAACCTTCCCCCCACAACGTCACATGACTACCCACATCAGCAGCGGGTAACGTACTTAAATCCACACTCAGCATGTCCATAGAGATGCGTCCCAAAATGCGCGTACGCTGACCTTCTACCAGCACTGGCGTACCAGTTGGTGCGTGACGCGGATAGCCATCTGCATATCCGCAGGCGACCACACCAACGCGCGTGGGCGCCTCAGTACGGAATAACCCGCCATAGCCGATATTTTCGCCCGCCCGCAACTCTTGCACCGCAATGATGCGGCTTTGCAGTGTCATCACTGGCTGCAAGCCGAGTTGTTGCGCGCTGACTTCCGCAAACGGCGATGCGCCATATAACATGATGCCAGGGCGCACCCAGTCGGCATGGGTTGCGGGATAGCGCAGCAGGGCGGCGGAATTGGCCAGCGAGCGCGCCATGCGATAGGGCGCGAGCGTATTGAATACGTCCAGTTGTGCAGCCACACCTGTCGCTTCGTCAGCGTGGGCAAAATGTGTCATTAGCGTAATGTCGCGCACGGCAGGGTGGGCTTTGAGTCTTTCTAGCGCAGCGGGAACCTTATCTGGGGCAAAGCCTAAACGGTTCATACCGCTGCCGACCTTGAACCACACCTCCAAGCTGCCACGGCTCGGATAGGCCTCCAGCATGTCAATTTGCTGCTGGTTGTGAATGACACAGGCAAGGTCGTACTCAGCCACCAGCGGTAAATCGTCCGGAGTAAAAAATCCTTCCAGCAGCAGGATAGTCTGACTGAAACCCGCATCGCGCAGGCATATCGCATCACGGATATCCAGCAATGCGAAGCCTTCCGCCGCATTCAACGCTTCAGCGGCACGCAATAAACCATGGCCATACGCATTGGCCTTGATTACCGCCATGATGCGTGCGCTGCCCGCGCGGCGTGCGACTTGCAGGTTCCGTTCTAGCGCGGAAAGATCGATGCGGGCTTGGATCGGACGGGGCATGAATGCAAGGTTGCAGGATAAAATAGGGAGCTGTTAATGATAGCAGGCATCCTATTTTCGTGATATAAAACGCGCTCTTAAAAATTGCGCCTCCCAATGAATCGCGGATTTTATATCATACTTGCGGCGCAGTTCTTTTCCGCACTTGCAGACAATGCCCTGCTATTTGCTGCCATCGCCTTACTTCACGAAGTACATGCGCCAGAATGGCATACCCCGATATTGCAAGCAGCATTTGTGGTGTCCTACATCGTGCTGGCACCTTTTGTAGGCGCCTTCGCTGATTCGTTGCCCAAGGGCCGCGTCATGTTCATCAGTAACAGCATCAAGTTGTTCGGCTGTATTGCCATGCTGGCCGGGGTAAATCCGCTCCTCGCCTACGCAGTGGCGGGGCTGGGCGCGGCGGCTTATTCCCCGGCAAAATACGGCATCCTTACTGAATATTTACCGTCTGATAAATTAGTACTGGCAAACAGTTGGATGGAAGGACTGACTGTCGCCGCCATTGTGCTTGGCGCAATAGTGGGGGGTATACTCATCGGCCCAAATATTTCAGGCCAAATGCTGCAATGGTGGGATGTACCGTTAATAGAAACCGGCATTGATTCGGCGCCAGAACTAGCTATCGCTATCATCACGGTTATTTATCTTATCGCGGCGTTGTTCAATCTCTATATCCCGCGCGTGCCAATCGAGCACAAGCCGTTAAGCCGCAACCCAGGGTTCTTGGTAGGTGAATTCGCGCATTGTTTCAAACTGCTATGGAAAGATCCGCTAGGACAAGTGTCGCTGAGCGTCACCACACTTTTCTGGGGGGCAGGCGCCACGTTACGTTTAATCGTGTTGGCATGGGCCGTCACCGTACTCCACTATAATATGGGTGAAGCCGCTAAGCTCACCGCTTGGGTCGCCATTGGCATTGCTATCGGCTCTGTACTGGCGGCTAAATACGTCAAACTGGAACACTCGGTGAAAGTGTTGCCAATAGGTATCGCCATGGGATTAATGGTACTGGCTATGATCCCGGTTACCAGCTCACCCCTTGCCATTGCGCTGCTCATCATTATTGGCGCAATGGGCGGCTACCTCTTGGTACCCATGAATGCCCTGTTACAGCATCGCGGCCACTTGCTTATGGGGGCAGGGAGATCAATCGCTGTGCAAAACTTTAATGAAAACATCAGTATTTTCGCCATGCTTGCATTATTTGCCTTAATGCAAAAACTGGAATTAAACATTCAAACGATTACTTTAGTGTTCGGCCTGTTGCTCTCAGGCATCATGACGGTGTTGTATAGGAGGCACAGGCATGATCAGGATACGGGGCAGATGTAGTCTTCTTTAAGCAGCTCAAACCAACAATCTCAAACCAACCGCTGCATTGTAGCAACTGCCAGGCACAGATCGTCCCATGCTTTGGCTTTGTTCAGCGGGGTGTGTAGCAGATCGGTTGGATGGTAAGTAATGATGAGTGGAATATCTTTCACCAAGCCAGAAGAGGGTGAACCGCGGTAGTCGTGCAACTTGCCACGCAGGTCAGGCAAGGCGGCGTCATACCCCAATAAGAAAGCGGCGGTTTCACCTAGAGCCACGATCAGCTTGGGCTGGATGAGTTGAATCTGGCGCTCCAGATAGGGCATGCATTGGGCAATCTCATTGGCTTCTGGCATGCGATTGCCGGGTGGGTAGCATTTAACGATGTTGGTAATGTAAACATTGTGGCCGCGCTTCAACTTAATTGCAGCCAGCATATTATCGAGCAACTTGCCGGATTGCCCCACGAACGGCTCACCTTGAACATCTTCGTCCGCGTCCGGCCATTCGCCCACGAACAACCAGTCGGCCTGAACATCACCCATACCAAAAACCGTCTGTGTACAACCCGCACGCAGTTTGCACGCCGTGCAATTTTTCACCAATGTTTTTAATTCAGGCCAGTTGCAACTGGCTAGCTTTTGTAAGCCTGCTTTTTCCATTACAGACTGACTTGTCTCTTGCTCTATTATAGGTTGAGCCGCCGCAGCTTCTTGATCATATACAGGCTTGGTTTGTGCGCGTTGTTGCCACAACGGATAGAGATTGAGCTCACGTAATATTGCTTCTTCTCGATTCACAGTAAATATTCCATCACGATTGCGTCTTCGCGCCCAATGTCTGCCGCATAATAGCCACGGCGCAGGCCAATTTCGCGAAACCCGACACCACGATATAGTCCCAGCGCCGCCACGTTGGAAGGACGCACTTCCAGTAACATGCGCCGCATGTTACTGGCGCGCGCAATTTTTATTGTTGCGTCCAATAGCCAACCGCCCAAGCCCTTGCGTTGATATTCGGCGGCGATGCCGATATTGAGCAAGTGCGCTTCATCTAATGCAGGCATGAACACAACATAACCTAATATTTCACCCTCTGCTTCGCACACCTTGCACACATAATTACTATTAAGCGCATCGGTAAAATTCCCGCAAGTCCACGGACAAGCATGCACGCGTCGCTCAATGCATACTATTCCTGCCAAGTCTGCTGGATTCATATCGCGCAAGACGGTGTGGTGGCGCAATTGGGACAAACTCATCGTTCGCTGGTTTTCAGCGCCACTTTGTCGCGTAAATAAAACGGCATGGCTTGCGCCGCGTCCATGCCTTGACCGGCGGCAAATAATGGCGCGGCCAATTTTGCAATAGCACTGGCCTGTGGCACGGCCTGTGTATCGCTACCAATAATTTGCCCGGCATAGCGATCACCCAATACAGCACCATACATGGCAAAGCCACTGCCTGTACCAAACCATCCAGAGCCTTGAACCTGCGGAGCTTGTTGCGGCAAACACAAATTCGGCTCGCAAACCGTCACCCATGACCCTGCCCGTTTTTCATATACAGCATGATAAATCTCACCCATGCGCGCATCCAGTGCGGCGATCACTTTATCGTGGCCGGCGGCTTGCGCTAATGCTTGCAGCGTACACACCCCCACCACTGGCAAATCCGCTCCCAACGCCAATCCTTGCGTTACCCCGCAAGCGATGCGTACACCGGTGAATGAACCCGGCCCGGTGCCAAATGCAATGCCATCCAATTCCGAAATTTTAACGCCTGCTTCATGCAATAAATTATCCAGTATTCCTATCAACAATTCAGAATGGCGCTGCCCGACCAGCTCGCAATGGTTGATAACATTGCCATCCTGCCATAGTGCGACGGAGCAGTATTCAGTAGATGTTTCCAGCGCCAATATACGCATCATTATTAAGAATTGCCCCATTGAATCTAAACATTTCCGTTTAAGCGGGAATGTTTAGATGGTGAAATAACATTGTCGAAATTTATGTTGGTTCAGACTAACAACAGCGCGACAGCTTGCGCCGCGATACCTTCCCCGCGCCCGCTAAAGCCCAGCCGTTCAGTGGTGGTCGCTTTCACATTTACAGCATTCACCGCTACGCCCAAATCAGCGGCAATATTTTCTACCATGCGCGGAATGTGCGGTGCCATCTTGGGTGCTTGTGCAATGATAGTGGCATCCAAATTGCCTATGCGGAAACCCGCATTGGTCACCATACGTGCTACTTCGCGCAATAAAATGCGGCTATCAATATTTTTAAACTTGGTATCGGTATCTGAAAAGTGACGCCCGATATCACCCAGTGCTGCTGCACCCAGCAGGGCATCACAGATGGCGTGCAGCAACACGTCAGCATCAGAATGGCCGAGCAGCCCCTTGTCATGGAGTATTTCCACGCCACCAATAATTAACTTGCGTCCCTCGACCAATTGATGAACGTCAAAACCCTGTCCGATTCTCATATTTATTTTCTTTGGGCTAACAACAATTCCGCTAACTCAATATCCTGCGGGTAAGTGACCTTAAAATTGCTGTAACTGCTTGTTACGAGCTTGGGATGAAACCCCAGCGCCTCGACTGCGGAGGCGTCATCCGTTACATTTGGGGCGGTTTGTAGCGCTTGTAGTAATAGTCCAGTGCGAAACATTTGCGGCGTCTGTGCCTGCCATACTCCCTCACGATTTTCGGTATGCACAATCCGGCATTCAGCATCGGCACGCTTCAAAGTATCTGCTACCGGCACAGCAAGAATGCCGCCAACCTCGTCGTCGCGCAATACTTCAATCAAGCGTGCAAGCTGCTTGTGGCTTAAACAAGGCCGGGCAGCATCATGCACCAGTAGCCAGTCATCAAGTTCAAGTTCCGCAGCCATTAATCCATTCAGTACGCTTTCCGCGCGCGTTGCGCCACCACAAAATAGCGGCTGCAGCTTATCCCCGAATAACGACCAGTCATAACTATGCCAGTACATGTCATTAGGTGCGAGCACCACGAAGACAGTGCTGATATCCGGGTTGGCACACAAAGTTACAAGTGCGTGATAAACCATCGGCTGTCCGGCAATTGGCACGTATTGTTTGGGTAACCCACTGCCCATGCGAGAGCCACAGCCAGCGGCGGGAACGAGTGCGAAAATTTCGGGCATTATTTGAAGAAGAAAGTAAACCTATTCATTCAAACCGTCTCAAGTTCAATACGAATTTTATGGAATAGTTCTAAATAAAGTTAAACGAGTTTAAATCTCAACTGGTTACTGATTTTTCGAAACATTTTACATATTTGTTGTTCCTGGTAGAGCCATATCACTTATTTTTTATTAGACGTACCCTGGGCGGCGCGCCGCATCCGGTCATTAATTGCAACCCATTCTTGCTTTGCTGGGGGGGCTTCTGCCAAAATATGATCGAAGCTGGCGTGATCAATACGGTGCAGTGTCGCATAAAGTTCGCGTCCATATTCATCGGCCAATAGTGGCATCTGAAGTCTCGTGATTCCAGCGATATGGCTTACATCGCTATTTTCACTCAAATTAAGAACCGCTACTTTATGGCCCAATTTAGCCAGTTGATACACCCGATCCCACAATTCATCTGCCGGATAGATCTCAATTGGAGTTGTTGGAGCATAGTGTGAGTCCAACATGCCGGGAGCCCGCAGCAGCTTGGAAGTGACTGATTGAGCCAGTGATACTTTTTGATTAAGCGTGTATTCAATTGCTTCAACGGGAAGCCCGCCAGGCCGCAATAACGTAGCTTCTCCGTGCGTTAAGCTAATGATGGTGGACTCCACACCGATACGGCATGGCCCCCCATCAAGAATCATACCTACTTTGGATCCCAGTTTGTCATGCACGTGTTGCGCTGTGGTTGGACTTACCTGTCCAAAACGATTGGCCGATGGTGCTGCAATTCCGCCGCCGAATACACGCAGCAGGGCGGTTGCAACGGGATGGTCAGGTACACGCAGACCTACCGTATCTTGCCCGCCGGTGACCTCATTCGGCACTTGGCTGGACCGTTGCAGGATTAAGGTCAGCGGCCCTGGCCAGAATGCTTCTGCCAGTCGCCATGCGGCGTCGGGAATTTCCCGTGCCCAAGTGGATAGTTGGGAGGCTGCGGCAATATGAACGATCAGCGGATGATAGTCTGGTCGATTTTTGATTTCAAAAATCTTTCGCACGGCAAGTGGATTCGAGGCATCCGCCCCCAATCCGTAAACAGTCTCAGTGGGAAAAACCACAGTCTCGCCTGCCCGCAGTAATGCCGTGGCAGCTTGTATTTCGTCATCCGGAACCGTATAGGGATTCACCGCAGTGTCTTGTTTTCTTTTCAATCCTGCACTTTGTCGACTTGTCGCAGTTCCGCCGACGATTCATCGCCTGAATAGGGATAACGTACATGGCCGAGGCGAATCAGGAACACTGCCAGCGTTAACATCAGGATAGAGCCAGTTATCGCGAGCATGCGCCAGTCATCCATAGCTTTCATATCTAAGATCAGATAGCGCGCAAGCGCCACCATGCCGATGTAAAGCGGGAAGCGCACTGGTAGTTTGCCTGAGTTGTAATACAACCCGACCATGGCAAGCACTTCTAGGTAGAGAAAAAGTAGCAACAAGTCGGTTAGTGTCACTTGCGCTGCCCGTACCATAATCATGGTCTCGCTCGCCATGGCGAACACTGTGGCAATGGCAATGACAAGTAAGCCGATATGTTCGACCAGAGAAAGAAGTTGTTGGTTGAATCTTTTAATGGTTCTACTTTTCAATCCGCTAGCGCCTCAATAATATAAAACATGCACTTAATAAATAAGTGACTCAGTACTTACCGCTATGGGGATGTCAAAGTATTATGACGTATCCACACTTGCGGTTGTGCGTTCACTGAATCCTAGCGTCGCGCTGATGCTAATTGTTGAATGATGTATCACACGTCCATCAATAATCGCACGGCTTCGTGATATTTTTCCGCAGTCTTTTCGATTATGTCGGCAGGAACTTTCGGTGCTGGAAGTTGTTTGTTCCAGCCAGAGGTTTCCATCCAGTCACGCACGAACTGCTTATCAAAGCTAGGTGGATTGCTACCTACATTGTATTGATCCGCTGGCCAGAACCGTGAGGAATCGGGCGTCAGCGCTTCGTCAATCAGATACATTTTTCCTGATGAATCCACACCAAATTCAAATTTGGTATCAGCAATGATGATCCCCTTGGTAGCCGCATATTCCGCTGCCTGGGTATACAGCGACAAGGCGGCATGACGCACTGCATTAGCACGCGGCACACCCAGCAACTTTACGGCCTGCTCGAAGGAGATGTTTTCATCGTGTTCACCTGCGGGTGCCTTGGTTGAAGGTGTAAATAAGGGTTGCGGCAGTTTTTGCGCTTCCTGTAAATCGGCAGGTAATTTAATGCCACACACCATGCCAGTCTTTTGATACTCCTTCCAAGCGGAACCAGCCAAATAGCCGCGCACGATGGCTTCAATGGGCACGGGCCTCAAGCGTTTTACTACGAAGGCCCGGCCAGTCAGTTGCGCGCGCTCTTCATCAGTTTTGACTAAGGATTCTGGCTTGATACCGGTAAGGTGATTAGGGAGAACGTTATTAAGCTTACTAAACCAGAAATTGGACAGGGTAGTGAGTACTTGACCCTTTCCTGGCACTGGAGTCGGTAAAATGACATCAAAGGCGGACAGGCGATCAGTTTGCACAATGAGCAGGTGATCATCATCTACTTCATAAATGTCACGCACTTTACCGCGGTGCAGTAATGGCAAGCTGGTTAAGTTGGATTCAAGTAATACAGACATAAGGTTCCCTTTTTAGCTTAGTGATGGCAGCTTGGTTGCGGCAATTGCTTCGGCCTGCTGTTTGCGGAATGCGGTGAGGCGCTTGGCCAAGTGTGTATCGTTAAGTGCCAGCATGGCTATTGCGAATAGGCCAGCATTCGCCGCACCAGCTTCGCCGATAGCAAACGTGGCCACCGGAATACCCTTAGGCATTTGCACGATGGATAGTAGCGAATCGATTCCCTTGAGGTATTTGGATGGAATGGGTACACCCAGCACGGGCAGCGTAGTTTGACCAGCAATTACGCCAGCCAAATGCGCTGCACCACCCGCGCCAGCAATGAAACACTGTACGCCTTGCTCACTCATTTCCTGAACATAGGTTAATAACAATTCAGGTGAACGGTGTGCGGAGATCACGCGTGCATCGTAGGCTACGCCGAAATCATGCAAAGGGCGCGCGGCCTGCTGCATAATGTCCCAATCATTTGAACTGCCCATCAAGATGGAAACCAGTGGTTTGCTCATGTATCTCTCTCTTTTTAAAATTGTTTTTTAAGTTTTCTTATAACTCTTGTTATTTAATGTCTAATAGCCCGTTGGAGTTTACTTATAAAGCAAAGTACTTCGCCACAAGCGGTGGGCATTAACTGTGCTCTTCAATTTTTTGGTTTTTTACCGGCTTTTGCCCCGGTAAACGGGAATTAAACCCGCAGCGAATTAACAAAATTGATCAGCGCAACGCGGCTGCACAAGACAGTAGAACGGTTAAAATGAATTGATTTGTGTTTCAGTTGAAGATCCGTATACCGCAGTTTAAATTTAAATGGTTAACTAGAACCCACCTCAATCATTTATTTTTGGCGGACATATTTTGCTCATTTACTCAAGCGGAATGGTCAGATGTGCATATACTTTGCGTTTGGGTACACCTTTAGTTTAATGACGTCGTTAAGGTTAATAATTATTTTTTAAATCCAATAAGGTAGATGCCGATAACTTTTCCCACTTTATCTTTAATTGGGTCGTAGCAAGTATAGTAAGAGTTGCCTAAAATATCGATATCACCACAATATACTTCACCCTTGATCACTGCATCATAAGCCTTGTTATGGACAAGTTTAGTTCCAACTCCGCGCGTTCCTTTAGGTGTTAATACGTTTGTACTAACCCGAATAAATTCAGTGCCATCTTTAACGAAGACAGTAGAATATGCGCCAGATGTTTTTTTAATGTCATCCACAACACTAAAATTGTTGTTTATTTTTTGTTTACCGAAATAAATAACGGGAGCGATGATATTGCCAGATTTTTCCACTCCTTCTATTCTAGGTTCGCCCATTTTTATAAATTTTGCCTTCAGTTCATCAACTGTTTTCCTAGCGTCATCTGCACTTGCAGTAGCCATGAATAGCAATGTTGTTAGAAACAGAATTGTTTTTTTCATGAAAGTACCTTTTTTAAACAGGGTTGTTCGAATAAATTTATTTATGGTAGTTGAAGTATAAATATTCATTTTGTAATTGTACATTTTAACAAATAGCATTTATTAAAATAACATGGGAGTCTGCTAGGATGGATAAAATAACAAATTGATTATATTTATTTATTAGTTGCTTAATAAAATTAATTTATCCATTAAAAATAATAATTACGCAGCTACATAATTCCAAATCTGCCGGTTTGGCAATTACACTAATTTCTTATTCTGCTCGAACGTTCAAATCTAATTTTTTGAAAGTATCATTTTTTATGACTAACATTTCGGAGTCTATCGTAACCCCATAGCTGCATATGCTGTTTGATCGTCTCTATACTTTTGGAATTATACAATCATTTTAGGCATTTCCTCCTAGATGGAGCCGCCGTCAATAAAACCAATATCAACAAAACTCATGTTCGGTCGGGGCACCATCTGTATGGATTTTCTAACATATTGTATCTGTTGCTATTGTTACGGAAAAAATTGCGCCTTGATAGTGTTAAAATCGGGTTTGACGCACGTACCCCTCGCGCTCTAGTTTGAGTAAAATTTTTTGCACCGCCTCTTCCACACTAATATTTGTAGTATCAATTACTAGTTCGGGTTTTTCCGGAATTTCATAGGGATCACTGATGCCGGTGAATTCCTTAACTATGCCAGCACGGGCTTTAGCGTAAAGTCCTTTTCGGTCACGGCCTTCGCATACGTATAGTGGCGTGGCCACATGGATTTCAAAAAAACCGCCCAATGGTTCGATCATAAGCCGTACATCTCGGCGAGTGGCATCATAGGGTGCAATTGGTGCGCAAATGGCAATACCGTAGTTCTTGGTGATTTCGGAAGCTACGTAACCGATTCTTCGTACGTTGATATCGCGATGTTCACGCGAGAAGCCTAGTTCGCTGGAAAGATGCTTGCGCACGAGATCGCCATCCAACAAAGTAACTTGCCTACCACCCATTTCCAACAGTTTCGTCATTAGGACTTTGGCTAAAGTCGATTTTCCGGCGCCAGACAAGCCTGTAAAAAATATCGTAAGGCCTTGTTTATCACGGGTTGGGTAGGCTATACGTAATTCATTCAGTACTTCAGGATAGGAAAACCACTCAGGAACTTGTAGTCCTTTCGCCAGGCGATGTTTCAATTCCGTATCGGTCAAACTAGCGCTAAGTGTACCGTCAGGTACTTCTTCCAAAGGTAGATATTGCGCACGTTCTGCTACGTAAACCATACGTGGAAATGGGATCAATTCTATGCCTACAGCATTGCGTTTCGCTGCATTGGTGGGTAAACAATATTCCTGAAACAAATCTATTCCGCGTCGGGTACCCTCATCGTCTTTATACTCCCCGCCAACAATTAAATGGGAGCAGCCATAATTGCGTTGCACAATGGCTTTCCAAAAAACTTCACGTAAGCCGGATCCACGAAGGTAAAGGGGTAGTAAGGATATAGCCGTGGTCGTGGAAGAAAAACGCGGCATGATGGCTTGATAGCAGCGTATCAAGGTGAAGTAATCGGGATGATCAGATTTTGCGTTGCCGATGACAGGATGAATTAGTAAATTGGCTTCATAGGCTATGGCGGAACGCAAAGTAAATTCAAATTGAACACGATGTAATGGTTGGCGCCCTTGAAAAGCAATGATTCGATGCCAGCCGCGCTGTATGAAAGACTTGCGCAATTCTTCCGGGGTAAGATGGAGTGTCGAAAAATCGTGGCGTAAGGGTAAAGATAGTCCTTCAAGACGTCCAGAAACATACTGGCCTTTTTGTTGTAAAAGATGAGCAACACCGGGATGAGCGGGGTCATCAGAATTGAATAGAGCTTGTGCTTCCATTGTTCTGTCAGGTTGCCAAAGTTCTTCCACTGTGATCACGGCCAGCATGAAGCCTTCCGGGTCGCGCAACGCAAGACAGCTGCCGGGCACAAGTTGTTGGGCAACTGCATCTGGAATATCCAGAGTGATGGGCATAGGCCAAAACGTGCCATCGGCGAGGCACATGTCATTCAGAACGCTGTTGTAGTCGGCTTGGCTCATGAAGCCGCGTAATGGAGAAAATCCCCCGTTAAGTAGCAACTCCAAGTCTGATAATTGTCGCTGGTTTAGATCCAACGATGGAAAGTGTACGGCTTCGCGGCATAGGGCCTCCGCACGCTTTTGGTCGACATTCAGATTGACCAAGTCGCCACCATAAGGTGTTATAAGTTTATCGATTACGTTAGGCATTGTGACTGAATGTGGTGTTGAATATTTGATTGAACCGGTCGAATTGATTTTCCGGCAAACAATTAATGCCGGCTGCACCTTTTCTCCCTCCGCCCGTTTCAAATTGCCCGCATACTTCATCGGCACCATTTTTTGTGGCCAATGGCGCGCGTACGCTAACCACGAATCCTCCATTAGTACGTTTAGTCAATATGGCATGGGCTTTAAAAGGGAATGCAGTGGCCAGGAGATTCCCGAATACACCGGAGACGCGCCGACTCCATGGTGCATCGGGAAGAAGGTAAATCGCCCCAGCGGTACTTTCCACTTCTGGTTTCAGTTTTTGGGCCAGTGCCATATCTGCAATATAGCCATTTTTTAAAGTTTCAAAGGCTGGTTCTTCATGGATAAAGGTAAATGGGTCGCGATGATGATGCATGATTTGATAAAGCTTGGCTGGATGAAAATACAAATCTTGTAATGATTCCCCATAAGCATTGTAGTTGATGCACTCTCCCAGTTGTTGCAATGCATTTAACTGGATAGTGGTAAGTTGCAGGGTCTTTGATGCGTGAATGGCGGATTCATGCATATTGTCCCCAAATGCGGCGACTACTGCCCAGATTAAAAATTGACCGTTAAGGTGATTGTTAACCAGCAAACTGGTACAGATGTTTGGGCCGGTGTCGATATAAGTGGTTAGTTGAGGATGAGCGGGAATGTCGCCAGGAATGTGATGATCAAAATATCGTACTTGCGCTCCACGATCCAATGCTAGCAGTAGTGCCTCCCGGTTTTTGCTCATGGCAATGTCCAAAACAGTAATTTTGTCACCGGCTTCAGCTTGTACTTGCGCCAGTAATGAAATGTCTCGCTTTACGCCCGTGATGAGAATGCTATTAGCCGGATGAGCGAGACGCAGTTGGTGTAAGGCACAAATACCGTCCGCATCGCCGTTAAATATATCGTAAATTGTCACGTTGCTCGTTATTGGTTTATCTATTTGCCTATCAAATAAATAGGGATTGTATAAGTCGGCGATTTTTGTCCAACATGCAAATGTTGTGTTTCGCAGTACGCGAATTTATGGAAAATTTGGGTTAAGTGGAAGTTAACTTATTTTGTACTAAAAGAGGCTTCGAAAGAGCGGGATTTTTCGCGAAATAGCCTTTGATGCCACTGAGAATGGCGCGCGCCATTTTTTCCTGGTAGTCCTTGTCGTTCAGGCGAAGTTCTTCACTGGGATTGCTGATGAAAGCGGTTTCAATCAATATCGAAGGGATGTCCGGTGATTTCAGCACAGCAAAACCGGCTTGCTGAACAGAGTTGCCATGTAGTGTATTGATGTTGCCCATCTCCCCCAATACATGCTTGGCCAGCTTCATGCTGTCGTTGATAGTGGCTGTTTGTGAAAGATCAAGTAATGTACGCGCGAGATAGGGGTCTTTTACTGCGAGATTCACGCCGCCAATTAAATCAGCTTCGTTTTCTTTTTTTGCGAGCCAACGCGCACTGGCGCTAGTTGCACCGCGTTCGGACAGGGCGAACACTGAGGAGCCGCGTGCATGTGGTTTAATAAAAGCATCGGCATGGATAGAAATAAATAAGTCGGCGCGTACTTGGCGCGCTTTTTGTACACGCCCGTTCAGTGAAATGAAATAATCGCCGTCTCGAATTAATACGCCACGCATATCCGGGGTTTCATCCATCAGTTCCTTCAGTTTGCGTGCGATTGCCAGCGTGACGTTTTTTTCGTATGTGTCATTGTATCCTTTTGCCCCTGAGTCTTCGCCGCCATGCCCGGCATCGATAGCGATAATGAGCGTACGTGCGCTCATTTCAGGTCGGCGGTGCGATGCAGATTTTTTTTGTGTAATTGAAGGTGGTGAAATTGTTTGCGCGCCCGCTATTTTATTTTTTTTTGATTCACTCTCTTGAGGTAACTGATTTACCGTGGTTGAGGTGGACTCCAGGGTGTGCGTTGCTGGTTCCTCTTGCAACAGTGCTATCATCGGATCTAATGGAACGGCGGGATAAATATCAAGAACCAAGCGGTGGTTGTATTTTGCCACCGGCATAAGGTTGAATAATTGCGGCTTGACTTGGGACTTAAGGTCGAACACCAAGCGCGTTATGCCGGGTTTGAAACGGGCCACGCGCACACTCTTTATATAAGGGTCGTCGCTGCGAATTTTACCAACGAGCTCATTAAGGGGGCCGTTTATTTCGACATCTTTCAGATCAATCACCAGTCGATCGGGGTTTCTAATGGAAAACAGTTCATAGTGGATTGGATTGGCTGATTCTAGTGTTAGGCGGGTGTATTCAAGTGCTGGCCAAACGCGGGCAGAACTGATGGCAATAGCTGCCTGCACGTGGGGAACCCACAGCAAAAGGCTAAATATAATTAGCTTTGCAATACTTTTAAGCATTCCCTGCCAGCCTGTGAAATTGCAAGAACTTCAATATTGCGACCATTACATACTGTTTCGGTAGATAATATTTCGAGTGTGATTTCCATGTCTGCTTGTGGTACAAGACCTTGCGCTTTTTCTGGCCATTCCACTAGGCATACGTTCCGCCCGTCAAACTCGTCGCGGAAGCCAGCGGCATCCCATTCACTCGCATCGTGGAAGCGATAGAGATCAAAGTGACGCAAGTGTAACCCACCAGCTTGATACAGCTCAAGCAAAGTGTAGGTAGGACTTTTCACCCGTCCAATATAGCCCATGGCATGTAGTAGTGCGCGTACCAGAGTAGTTTTGCCGGTGCCTAAGTTGCCGTGCAAATAAATCACCATGCCAGGCTTTATCCCTGGGGCTAGTCGTGCCGCAAAAGTAACGGTAGCGACTTCATCGGCTAGCGGTAGGCTTATTCGGCTATTATTCTGATTATGCAAATCGAGACACCTCAAATTGTGGATTACACTGCACTGGCCGCCAAAATAAAAGAGCGGGGCAGGGAGCTTGGCTTTCAGGCAGTAGGTATCGCGGATATTAATCTTCATGATGCCGAGAAGCGCTTGCTAGATTGGCTCGCGCGAGGCTTCCATGGCGAGATGGATTATATGGCAAAACATGGCGTTAAACGCAGCCGTCCGGCGGAATTAATTCCCGGTACACTGCGCGTTATCTCTGTGCGTATGGATTACTATCCACCCACTGTGAAAGATGGTTGGAAAGTGATAGAGGATGGTAGTCTTGCTTTCATTTCACGCTATGCCTTGGGACGTGACTACCATAAGGTTTTGCGTAGGCGCCTGGAAAAACTGGCTCAAAAAATTCGCATTGAGGTGGGCGGTTTTAACTATCGGGTATTCACCGACAGTGCACCAGTAATGGAAGTAGAGTTAGCGTCTAAAGCCCGGTTGGGTTGGCGTGGTAAACATACGTTGCTGTTGTCGCGCGGCCATGGTTCATGGTTTTTTCTGGGTGAACTTTACACCGATCTGCCGCTTCCCATTGATGAACCGGAACCAAGTCATTGTGGCACCTGTGTGGCGTGCATTCAAGTGTGTCCAACGCAGGCTATCATCGCACCATACAAGCTGGATGCACGACGCTGCATTTCCTACCTGACTATCGAACTTAAAAGTAGTATTCCTGTAGAACTGCGCCCGCTTATCGGCAATCGCATCTACGGCTGCGACGATTGTCAAATGGTGTGTCCATGGAACCGTTTTGCACACAAAAGTCTTGAACCGGATTTCGCTGCAAGGCACGGGCTGGATGATGTCGCATTAACTGAATTATTTGGATGGGACGAGGAAACGTTCAATCAGAGATTTTCGGGTAGTGCCATCTATCGCATCGGCCATGAGCAATGGCTGCGTAACATCGCTGTGGCGCTGGGTAATGCGCCCAACAGTATTGAAGTGCTGGCTGCGCTGCAAGCCCGTGCCCAAGACGCGTCCCCGTTAGTGCGCGAGCATGTAGCTTGGGCGCTGGAACGGCAAGGAAGCTGACCATTTTATAAAGCGCCCCACCAATAGACTGATTCACCATCAGCGCTACCGTACTCGAGCACAAGTAATGCAGGAGATTGCCGAGTAATAGATAACAAGGGGGGGCAAGGTGCCCAAAGATTTCCATGTGTACCAAGGTACAACTGACGATCGCAACAGCTTAAAGTACAGTCAAACATTGAAAATCAGTTAAGTGAGTCAAAAAATACTTTCAAAATTCTCGTATAAGTTATGCGGCACCAAACTTCAACAGACTGGATTAGTTACGCTGTCTATTCAACTTCTAAATTAACGGTAATGTCTATGCTTTTTTGACCAATTTTGACTGGTTTTGAAACCCCCTCCAGATCTTTTGAACTGGAAGTTATCTTTCCCGATTTTGATATTCGCGCACCAACAATTACATTGGTTACAGTAGATAAGTTCAAACCTGGCACCATTGACATACTGTCATCCAGTGTGAAATTAAACGGCAGTTCTTTCACTGTCGTGCGTATAACAGCCAGTGGCGGTTTACGTCCACTTTCCACAGCCCGAGCAAAAATAAAAACCGTATCGGTATCTGCGACTCGCGTTTTAAAGGCAGGATCAAGGCGTACTGTCCCACTCACTGATCCATTTGCAATTTTTGATTGCGTTGCATCTTTATTACCGGCTGAAGCTGCTGCCGGAGGCAATCCGGCTAGTCTACGTGCTTCACTGATACTGGTGCTAACTGAATCCACTATAGGAGAATTGGGTGGCAAAACATCGAGAATCTTTTGCCACAATTTAATAGCGCTTTGATAGTCCCTGCGTTCGAAAGCCGCAGAACCCGCCAGAGACAACGCTTTTAGATTGTTCGGATCGATTTTCAATGCCTGCTGGATTATTTTTTCTGGCTCTCCTTGTAAGGTCTGTTTGAGCATGGCTAGTATATCGGCTTGATCGGCCAGCACAGAGGCGTTGTCCGGTTGCAATGCTACAGCGCGGGAGTATGCGGCACTGGCATCCTGATAGCGGTTGAGGGCGGTGTAGGAGCGGGCAAGCATCACCCAGCCATCGGCGTTGTCCGGTTCTGCCTTAAGTCGTTCCGCTAGCCATGTCACCATTGCCTCAAATTGTTCAGGTGTAGCCGGGTGTGCTTCGTCAACGGCTGCTGTCGGAATTTGCGGCTTCAGTCCTGTTGGCGTACCCAGAATGAAATATAGAGAGATCGCCAACAAAGGAACTGAAATTACTACTGCCGCGATCGAAACATTACCCCAGCGGCTATCAGCCGATGGCGCAGCGGCGATTTCAGCGGCTCCTGAATCTTGCAGTACGCGGCTCTCCAGATCACTCCGCGCGTTTTGATATTGAACTTCATTCAAAGTCCCGGCTGCCAGATCTGCGTCTAATTCGCGTAGTTGATCACGATAAACAGATAGATTCACCTCTGAAGGCGTGGTGGATACTGAACTATTACTTCGTCTGAGTAATGGTGGCAGCAGAATAAGCAAAGTAACAACAATCAGAACGGCCACTATAAGCCAAAACGTTATCATGATTGTTCCCCGCCTCTTTTTCCAGACAACAGCGATGCTGCGCGGGCATGGTCATCTGTGCTCAGGGCGGGCGCTTGCTGCATCATTTTGCGGCGCTGGCGCAGAATAACAAAGAGCACGCCTATCCCCACGACTAGTAGTAAAAGAGGACCGAACCAGAGCAACCAGGTGGTTGATTTCACTAATGGGCTGAACAGAACGAATTCACCATAGCGCTTGACCATGTAATCTAATATTTCTTGCTCTGATTGTCCTTGCTGTAGCTTCTCGCGTACTTGATTTTTAAGGTCAACCGCGAGCTCTGCATTGGAATCGGCAATCGTTTGGTTTTGACAGACCAGGCAGCGAAGATGTGCAGACAGATCCATAACGCGTTTTTCCAGTACAGGATCGTCCTTCTTAATCACGGCCTGATCAGCATGAGCCAGTGGCATTAAAAGCAACAGTACAAGAAAGAGAAATCTGTTATGCACCGTTCAACTCCTTAACGAGAGGAATGAGTTTGTTCTGTATGAGTTCAGGCGTGAGCGCCCCGATAAATTTGTGACGGATGAGACCTGATTTATCGATGACAAACGTTTCCGGCACACCATAGACACCCCAGTCGATGCCAACATTGCCTTCTCGGTCATAGGCTGACAGGGTGTAGGGGTCACCTGAATTTTTTAACAAAGCTAAACCATCATCGCGATTGTCTTTGTAATTAAGCCCATAAATCGGTACCAATTTTTGCCGTTCCAACTCTACCAATAGAGGATGCTCTTGGCGGCAAGTCACACACCACGAGGCCCAGACGTTAAGCAACCAAACCTTGCCGCGCAAGTCCTCCGGCCCAATAGTTTTAGCGGCGTCGTGAAGTTGTGGCAGCCGAAAAGTTGGTGCTATTTTATTGATTAAAGGCGATGGCACTTCTCTGGGATTGAGTGTGAGTCCGATCCACAAGAAAATAACGAGAACAATAAAAGCCCCGAGAGGAAGAAGAAAACGGTTCATTGGCTTCCCTTTCAGCGCTGTGCGGGTGGTTTTAATGGCAGGCGATAGCGACGGTCACTTACTGCCAGCAGACCGCCAAAGGCCATGATTAAACATCCGCTCCAAATCCAGTTAACCATAGGTTTATGCTGGATACGCATAACCCACTCGTCCCTACTGATTTGCTCTCCAAGCGCAACATAAAGGTCGCGGAACAGGCTCGTGTAAATAGCTCCTTCAGTCATAGCTGAATCCTGCATGGTATAAAGGCGCTTTTCAGGGTAGAGCGTATCTATCTTCGCTCCATCCAGAGTTACTTCCAGCGTGCCACGAATTCCGCTGTAATTCGGCCCTTTCATTTTCTCCATGGCAAGCAAGCGAAAAGCGTATCCATCCAGCGTGGTCACGTCACCCACACGCAGACGCATTTCACTGCTGGTTTCATAGCCCTTGACCAGAGTCACGCCGAGAATAAACACGCCAATTCCAGCATGGGCGAGCAGCATGCCGTAAGTGGAGCGAGATGTGCCGCGCAACGTTGTCCAAGTGCTCCCGCTAGTGGATCCTCGCACCCGTGTGATTAGGTAGGCCATGCTTGTGAGTAATGCCCACATTCCTAAGGACGTCCCGGCTATTACCGGCGCCGTCCAGCGTCCGAACCAGAACGGCACAAGCATGCCTAATGCCACACTCACGATAAACCACGGCAGCAGATGCTTAATTACTTTTGCCAGGCTGGCCTGCTGCCATGGTGTGCGTGGTCCGATGCCCATCAAGAAAACGGCAATCGCCATGATAGGCGCAAAGACAGCTTCAAAATAAGGTGGTCCGACTGAAATTTTACCCAGATTCAATGCATCTAAAAATAAAGGGTAGAGCGTACCAAGAAATACTGCGCCAGCGGCGGCGACCAGTAGCACATTGTTCAAAAGTAGCATCGACTCACGTGAAATTAATTCGAATCCGCTGCCCAGTCCCACTTTTGGCGCACGCCATGCAAATAGCACAAGCGAACTGCCGACCACGATACTCAGGAATGCCAAAATAAAAAGTCCACGCGCTGGATCTGCAGCGAAAGAATGTACGGAGGTTAGCACTCCGGAACGCACAAGAAAGGTTCCGAGGAGGCTTAAAGAGAAAGCGATAATTGCCAGCAATACTGTCCAGTTTTTGAACGCACCGCGCTTTTCCGTTACTGCCAGAGAGTGGATTAGTGCAGTGCCCACCAGCCAGGGCATGAACGAAGCATTCTCGACCGGATCCCAAAACCACCAGCCGCCCCAGCCCAGCTCATAATAAGCCCACCAGCTACCTAGCATGATGCCCAGAGTAAGAAACATCCACGCCACTGTGGTCCATGGACGTGACCAGCGTGCCCAAGTTGCATCAAGCTTGCCGCCGATCAATGCCGCGATGGCAAAAGAAAAGGCCACCGAGAAGCCTACATAACCCATATATAGCAAGGGCGGGTGGAATATCATGCCGGGATCTTGTAGCAAAGGATTCAGGTCACGGCCATCCATTGCGGCTGGAAGCAGGCGTTCAAAGGGATTGGAGGTGAATAATGTGAAAGAAAGGAAGCCAACACTGATTAGCCCCATCACGCCTAATACGCGTGCCAACATTTCCTCCGGTAGACGCTTGCTGAACAGCGTTACCGCCAGCATCCACCCTCCGAGCATCAGCATCCATAAGAGTAGCGAACCTTCATGTCCACCCCACACCGCAGCGATGCGGTATTGAACCGGCAATAATGAGTTTGAGTGTGCGGCAACGTACTTAACCGAGAAGTCGTTGGTAACAAAAGTATAAACAAGGCAGCCAAAGGCAATCACAATAAAAGCTAGTTGTCCGCGAGCTACCGGGCGGGCGAGTGCCATCAGCCGCCGATTGCCGCGCATGCTACCGGTTATAGGCAGTACGCCGAGCATGAGCGCCAGCACGAGCGCCAGCATGAGGGAAAAATTACCGATCTCGGGTATCACTTTCCTCCCCCTTGTCCGCTATAAACGCAACCAACCGCTATCCATGTATTTGATTCGGTCTTGCCCGGTGTTGGTAATTTGTTCATTAGCTTCATTTTTCCAAATTTTAAGAATTAAATTTAATAAACAGATACGTCCTTAAAGTTCCGCATCATATGTCTCTTAATGAAAGGGACACAGCCTTTGATTTTAACATGGACATTCTAGTTTCTTTAAAACAACTTCGAGTAAGACCACTGTTCGTGCTAAAGTATAAGTGACGCTTGTGCCATCGCCTTCGAAATGCTTAAGGAGACACGCTATCGTTAAGACTAATATTGTATTCCACTGTTAGTGGCGCATGGTCACTAAAGCGTTGTTCCAGGTAGATGTTGGCTGACCGAGCGGACCGTGCAATACCCGGCGTGGCAATGTGGTAGTCAATACGCCAACCTACGTTTTTTGCCCAAGCTTGGCCGCGATTTGACCACCATGTGTAAGCTTCCAATTCGGGATGCAGGTGACGGAACACATCTACGAACCTAACTTCATCAAATAGTTCAGTAAGCCAGGCACGTTCCTCTGGCAAAAAGCCGGAGTTCTTACGGTTACCGCGCCAATTTTTCAAATCTTTTTCGGTGTGGGCTATGTTCCAGTCGCCGCATAACAATACCTCACGTCCACTGGCGTGAAGTTCACGCAGATGCGACATGAAGGCAGCCATAAACTGAAATTTAACCGTCTGGCGCACTTCACCGCTAGAACCGGAGGGAAGGTAAAGCGACACGACACTCAAGTTGCCGAACCGCGTTTCAATATAACGCCCTTCGCTGTCAAATTCAGGTATGCCTAACCCTTCTATTACTATTTGCGGCTTTTGCCTGCAATAGATACCCACGCCGCTATAACCCTTCTTTTCGGCATAGTGGAAATAGCCGTGGTAACCGGATGGGGCTAACATTTCCGGTGTCATGTCAGTGGCTTGCGCTTTGAGTTCCTGCACACAGACAATGTCGGCATCTTGCTGCGCCAGCCATGGCAACAATCCCTTGCTACAGGCAGAACGAATCCCGTTGAGGTTAATGCTGATAACGCGCACTAAAATTCTCCATAGGCAAAGCTTGTAATTATAATGGCGGCACGTTTAAATTTTTGATCTATCTGCCATGTCTAATTTCCGCCAGGATTTCATCCATTTCGCCATTAAGCAAGAGGTATTGTGTTTCGGTGAATTCAAAACTAAGGCTGGCCGCTTATCGCCCTATTTTTTTAATGCGGGTCTGTTTAATGATGGTAAATCATTGAAAGAGCTCACACAGTTTTATGCGCAGGCCATCCTGTTCTCAAAAATTCCCTTCGATATGCTCTATGGCCCTGCTTACAAAGGTATACCGCTCGCGGCGGGAACGGCCATTGCACTGGCTGAAAAAAACCGCAATGTGCCTTACTGCTTCAACCGCAAGGAAGCAAAAGACCATGGTGAAGGCGGTAGCACCGTAGGAGCAAAACTACAGGGGCGAGTACTGATTATCGATGATGTTATTTCCGCCGGCACCTCGGTTCGGGAATCTATCACTTTAATCCGAGCGGCGGGTGCAACACCCTGTGGTGTGGTGATTGCACTGGATCGCATGGAGCTGGGACAACAAACTCAACAGCATGGAAATGAACTATCCGCGGCACAGGAAGTAGAACGTAATTATGGTATTCCAGTAGTGGCAATTGCCACATTAAACGATTTGCTTGGTTATTTGCAGGATAATCCCGCGATGGCGCAGAATCTGCAAGCAGTACAATCCTACCGTGATCGTTATGGAATAAAACGTAAATAAGATGAAAATTTTTAGTGCATGTTTGGTGTTGATTGTAGTCGGCTTCAGTACAGCAGTTGAGGCGAAACTATATAAGTGGGTGGACGATAAGGGCGTGACCCATTACGGCGAAGTCATCCCTCCAGAATATACCAACAAAAGTAATGCTCTATTAAGCGATAAGGGGCGTTTGATCAAACGAAATGAGGAAATAAATAATAAAGATCAGTTTGTCAATGAGCAGGATGAGGCCAAAAAACGTATTGAGAATGAAGCCAAGTTTGAACTAAGCCGCAAAGACAAGGCGTTGCAGAATACTTTTAGTAACGAGAAAGAAATTGACTTGGCTCGGGATCGCAACCTACATCAAGTAGAATCACTTATCAGCAGCATACAGTCACTGCAAAGAGCAGCCCGAGAGAGCTTGAAGAGTTATCAGCAGGAAGCAGAGGGAATAAAGCGCGCTGGCAGAAAGCTTCCCGTTTCATTGCAAGCCGATATTACTGAGGGCGAGAATAAATTAGCTAAATTGCAACTAGACTTGGTCAAAGCTCAAGAAAAAGCAGCTTCGGTTAAAGCGAGTTATGAAGCTGACAAGATGCGCTTCCGTAAGCTGAATGGAAGCGCCAAAAATAAGTAAGGGACATCTAAAATTTCTTATTCCCCCTCCAACTTTCTGCATGGTGACGTATGGGGTGGGCTGAAAATAAAGTCCAACATTGCTGTGTTATGATAGTAAAAACAGGGGGCTAATAGAAGGCTAGTCTAAGGAAAAATATAATTGCAATTTAGAGGAAGTGGAACGAAGATGCCAGCAATATCGAAAATATTGGTGGGATGCCAAGTTATACCCAATATGCAGTCTGTGTCATTACCCTTGCGCTCATTTGCATCGCTACCTTTATAGGTAGTGGCAGTTCTGCACCTCCCAGCTGCACTGCAATATCCCTGTGCCGAGCCTCATCTGTGAGCATTTGCCAAATAACTGCACGGCTTTTTATATCCCGCTCTGGCAATTTTTCCAAGTGACTTTGGAGATGCGCACCTACCTGTCGTTCTGTTTCCGCCATAAATCCAAGATTCCATTTATCACCTAGCAATCCAGCAAGCGCGCCGACAACCAAAGAACTTCCATACCAAATTGGATTAAACACGCTGAGATGGCTGCCTAACTCACGTACACGTCGCGATGTCCATGCTAAATGCTCGGTCTCTTCATTTGCTGCCTGTTGCAAGTCCTGCTGTACCACAGGGTCGCGCGCCGTCAGCGCTTGCCCTTGATATAAGGCTTGAGCGCAAATTTCACCGCTATGATTTATTCGCATCAGCGCTGCTGCATGCTTTTTTTCATTCTCGTCTAATGCTGTATCCGGCAAACCAGTGTCAGGAAAAGGCCGTGTACTACGCGCTTCGCTAAATAGAGTGCGCAAGCTTTTGTCGAATTCAATAATCAAGCTGTCGAAACTCAACACAAATATCTCCTTGTACACGCTCATACCAATCTCGATAGCGAGGGCTTTTTCTGAAAATTAAGGTTCCACCCTAAACTAGGGGACTCACGACAAACATTTTGCTTACTGATTTGACATATTTATGGCGAAGCGAGATTGTTTTCATGGCCAATTGCTTAGATAAACGATGAACATTAATTTTTTGGAGATGCGCCATCGCAATCCATGGGGATCGGCTCCATTAATACATCAAATAATGTCCAAGTAAAATTTAAAGCAAAAAGTGCCATCGCTGTGTATTTAACTGTAATTATGCTCAAATACATTCCAATTAGATCAGTAGCATTAGTAAAATGGTACGGATTCATATCTTGATGCTAGCATCTTACGATATCTAACTAAATATTAAAGCGGGATTCTAAAAAAAATTTTTCCGCTTGTATTGTGTTGCGATAATACAACAAGTGCCTTGCTTATCCGCTAAGCACTCTGTCAGAATACAGTCGGACTTCTCATAAGTGGTTTAAATTTGAGAGGTTTTCCCGGAAAACCAATTTAGTAAATCAAGGAGAACATTTTATGAACATGAACAAGAGTTTAATTGCTCTCGCTGTTGCTGGGGTATTTACGTCCTCGGCTGCAATGGCCGCTGTAGAAGTTTACGGTCAAGCTAACGTATCGTACGATATCATTAACAATGATTCAAATAGAGACAGTCAAGGGGTCGCTAGTAATGGATCACGCTTTGGTTTGAAGGGCTCAGAAGATCTAGGTGGTGGCTTGTCCGCAATCTGGCAAATTGAAAACCAAATTGCGATTGGCGCAGGTTTGGGCGGCACAGAAAACCCAGGTTCTAATACAAGCATTGCTTTCCGTGATACCTTCGCTGGCCTGAAAAGCGATGCAGCTGGTACGTTAAGATTAGGGCGTTTCGATACACCCTATAAATTAGCAACTCGCGGCATGGACATGTTCCATAATACCCTCGCGGATAACCGTTCCTTGATGGGTCTCGGCCATGATGTGCGTGCAAGCAACTCTGTTGGTTTTAACAGCTTGAATTACTCAGGTTTCAGTGCAGCGGCTTCTTATTTTGGCGATCAAGGCGGTACAGCACCTGGCTTTAATACGCCAACAAATGGTACAGCCAACACTTTGTTCAATACGAATGAAGGCTTCTCTATTGCAGGTATGTACAACGCAGGTCCGTATTACGCCACTGCAGCTTATCAAAGTATCAGTAATGGTCTGTCAAATACAAACATAAGCACAGATGCTTGGAAAATTGGTGGGGGTTACTCGGTAGACGCCTTTGCGCTGAACGGTGTTTATGAAAGAATCAGCAACAGAAATGGTTCTGGTAACGCTAGTGCTTGGTACCTGTCCGGTAAATACAATTTGACTTCAGCTGACGCGCTTAAACTAGCATATACAGATGTTAACCACCATGTTAATGAAGCTTCGAATTCAGGAGCTAAGCAATATTCTGTTGGCTACGATCACAAAATGAGCAATCGTACTACGCTGTATGCTTTGTACACTAAGCTGGATAATGATCAAAATGGTAATTATCTGCTTGGCTGGAATAGTGCTAGCACTTCCGTTAGCAATGCAGGAATTGGTCAGTCACCTTCTGCTTTCTCAGCAGGTATGAAACATTCGTTCTAAGCTATCTTTTTCGCGAGAAAACTAATAGTTTGATCATAAGCGGACACTTTCGGGTGTCCGTTTTTTTATATTGATGCAATGTTGGTGACATACATCGATATTAATGTTTGAAAATTACCAATATTAACTATTTCCCGAGCAAGCTCTTACTTTTAGCTCCTCTGACCCATAGTTACTGGCTTGCTAATTCAAAAATGAGCTATCCACCTGGCTTATTCCAACAAAACTAGAGCAGTGTGTAGTTTAAAAAATAATCCACTACAGTTACACGCACGTATATTACAGCCCAAACAGTTGTGCTAATGCAACGCCTGGCTCAGTGGCACGCATAAATGCCTCACCCACTAAAAAAGTATTGACGTGATTATTGCGCATCAGTTGTACATCTTCTGCTTGGAGGATGCCACTTTCGGTTACCACAATACGTTCTTGTGGAATGTGCGGTAATAAATCCAACGTGGTTTGCAGTGTTACCTCAAAAGTACGCAAATTACGATTATTAATGCCAATAAGCGGAGTGGTGAGTTGCAAGGCCTCGTCCAATTCTGTTTTATTATGCACTTCTACCAGCACGCCTAATCCCAAGCTATGTGCTAAAGCCTCGAATTCTTGCATCTGCGCCAAACTTAATGCTGCCGCAATCAATAGGATACAGTCCGCTCCTAACGCACGTGCCTGATAAATTTGGTAGGTATCCACCATGAAATCCTTGCGCAGCACCGGGATTGAACAAGCGCCCCGTGCTTCTTGCAGATATTCGGCACTGCCTTGAAAGAATTGCGTATCGGTTAATACTGACAGGCAGGCCGCACCGTGATTCGCATAGCTAGCAGCAATTTCCGCCGGATGAAAATTCGCGCGCAACACACCTTTGCTCGGACTCGCTTTTTTAATTTCGGCTATCACTGCGGGCTGGTTTACTGTAATTTTTTTGCGAATTGCTTCGATGAAATCACGAGTGGGTGAGGCTTGTTCTGCCTTAGCGCGCATGGTTATCCATGAACATTCGGCTTTTGCGGCAGCAATTTCTTGCGCCTTGACAGTAAGAATTTTTTGCAGAATGTCAGACATGGCAGACCCTAATATACAAGGTGCGTATTTTAACTTAAGTGCAATGGTAAAATGCGTACTTATAGATAGACAAAATGCAGCGATATCCGTCATCAATGAGACAGCTTTGTTGACAATGATGGAGTCGCTGCGCTCTGCACACCTATTGGCTACACTTGAATTATGAGGTAAAAATGGATGACATAAAAACATACATGCAACAGGTTGGGCAGGATGCCCGTGCCGCTTCGCGCATTATGGCGCAAGCTGGCACAGCGAAAAAAAATCGTGCCCTGGAAAATATTGCTGCCGCTATCCTGAGCAGTACCGCACAACTCATTACGGCGAACGCCAAGGATACCGCTGCTGCGCGTGTTAACGGGTTGGATGTTGCCTCCATCGACCGTCTCACCCTAACTGAAAAATCCGTAAAAAGCATAGCAGAAGGGCTATTGCAGATAGCGGCCCTGCCGGATCTCATCGGTGAGATTAATGACCTGAAATATCGTCCTTCCGGCATCCAGGTGGGTAAGATGCGTGTACCGCTTGGCGTTATCGGCATCATTTATGAATCCCGCCCAAATGTGACGGCTGATGCAGCAGGGCTGTGCCTGAAATCCGGCAATGCTGCCATTTTACGCGGTGGCTCCGAGGCGATTCATTCCAATCAGGCAATTGCGGCATGCGTACATCAGGGGCTGCGCGAAGCTGGCTTGCCAGAAACTGCGGTGCAGGTGATCAGCACCACCGATCGTGCAGCAGTGGGCGAACTCATTACCATGCGGGAATACGTGGACGTGATTGTACCGCGTGGCGGAAAAAGTCTAATCGCGCGCATCTCGCAAGAAGCCCGTGTGCCGGTTATAAAGCACTTGGATGGTATCTGCCATGTATATATCGACGACGAGGCCGATTTAGAGAAAGCCATCCGTATCGCCGATAACGCCAAAACTCAGCGTTACGGTGTGTGTAATACCATGGAAACCTTGTTGGTGGCTGTCAGTGTGGCGCCGCATGTGCTACCTCAATTATGTAAAATATATCTGGACAAGGGCGTGGAGCTGCGTGGTGATGAGGCCGCATGTAAACTCGTTACGCAAATGGCAATTGCTACAGAAGAAGATTGGCGCACCGAATATCTTGCGCCGATTTTGAGCGTGCGTGTGGTGGCTGGGCTGGATGATGCTATTACGCATATCAACACCTACGGATCACAGCACACAGACAGCATCGTGACTGAAAATTACACCAAGGCGATGCGTTTTTTACGCGAAGTGGATTCCAGCTCGGTCATGGTGAATGCTTCAACGCGCTTTGCCGATGGCTTTGAATATGGATTAGGCGCGGAAATCGGGATATCCACGGACAAAATTCACGCGCGCGGCCCCGTAGGATTGGAAGGATTAACTTCGCAGAAGTTTATTGTATTGGGCAGCGGACAGGTAAGAAATTAGCAGGAAGGTTTTTCACCAAGAGTTTTTGTAGGACTGCACTTGCCTGAAATGATCACGAAAGAAAATTATGAAACAAACCATCGCAGTTAACGTGCCGGATATTGGTGACTTTAAGGATGTAGCTATTATCGAGGTGCTAGTAAAAATAGGCGAGGCCGTAACAGCAGAGCAATCGCTGATCACATTGGAAACCGACAAGGCGACTGTGGACGTGCCTTCCCCCGTTGCGGGGGTGGTGAAGGAATTAAAGATCAAGATTGGTGACAAGGTCAACCAAGGCGACTTGATTTTAATGTTGGAAGCAGAATCGGCAGCGGAAGTATCCGCTTCCTCGTCTGTTCAATCCACTTCTGTCGCTGCTATCCCTCATTTTTCAGAGGAAAGGTCAACTCCCCCATCGGATAAAGAAAAAAAGGAAGAAAGAATGGAGGCAGGAGAAAGTTCATCTATGCCACAAGGCACTTCGGCTTTATCTTTTACGCCTGAATTTGCCATCCCAACCGCCCCCTCATTTGAAAAAGGTGACCTCCATGCCGAAGTAGTCGTTTTGGGTGCCGGCCCCGGCGGTTATACTGCGGCTTTCCGTGCTGCTGATCTGGGCAAACAGGTAATACTGATTGAACGCCACTCCAAACTCGGGGGTGTGTGTCTTAATGTAGGCTGCATTCCATCGAAGGCGCTGCTACATGTCGCCAAGACTATCACCGAGGCCGATGAAATTTCGCATCATGGAGTCACGTTTAGCAAACCGACGATTGACATTAATAAAATCCGTAGCTGGAAGGAAAGCATTATTGCCAAGCTAACCGGCGGCTTAGTTGTATTATCCAAACAACGCAAAGTGAACGTAGTTTACGGTGTGGCGAAATTCAATTCGCCTAACAGCATCATGGTGGAAACCAGCGACGGTAGTAAGACCATCACGTTTGATAACGCCATCATTGCAGCAGGCTCCAGCGTAACGCGTATACCCGGCTTTCCGTATGATGATCCACGTTTGATTGATTCTACTGGTGCATTGCTGCTACAGGACATCCCTGAGCGTATGTTAATTATTGGCGGAGGCATCATCGGCTTGGAGATGGGCACGGTATATGACGCGCTGGGCTCCAAAATTTCTGTGGTCGAATTGGCCGATAGCCTAATTCCTGGCGCTGACCGTGATCTTGTACGTCTGTTGCACAAGCGCATCGAAAAACGTTACGAAGCAATTTATTTGAAGACCAGGGTTACCAAAATTGAGGCAAGGACGGAAGGGTTGAATATAACCTTTGAAGGTGACAATGCACCACAACCGCAACTATATGACCGTGTGCTGCTCGCCGTAGGGCGTCGTCCAAACGGACACGAAATTAACGCGGAAGCGGCAGGTGTGGCGGTCAATGAACGCGGTTTTATCCCGGTTGATAAACAACAGCGCAGCAATGTGCCACATATCTATGCTATCGGCGATATTGTTGGCGATCCCATGCTGGCACACAAGGCAACGCATGAAGGCAAAGTGGCTGCGGAAGTGATTGCCGGACATAAAGCCAGCTTTGATGCGCTCACCATTCCGTCTGTGGCTTATACCGATCCGGAAATTTCTTGGATGGGTCTGACCGAAACACAAGCTAAAGCACAGGGCATACCCTATGAGAAAGCAGCTTTTCCATGGGCGGCAAGTGGCCGTGCACTGTCAATGGGGCGCGAAGAAGGACTCACCAAGCTGTTATATGATCCGCAAACCAAGCGTATTCTCGGTGCAGGCATTGTGGGCAGCAATGCGGGTGAATTGATCGCCGAAACAGTACTTGCGCTGGAAATGGGTGCCGACATGGGGGACATCGGTCTGACTATCCACCCACACCCCACACTGTCGGAAACTGTCGGCTTCGCAGCGGAAATTGCCGAAGGCAGCATTACCGACCTATACCTGCCCCGGAAAAAACCAGGACGCATCTAAAAATTTAGAGGCATCCATTAGAATCATTACTACGCTTGTTGCCAGTGCCTCGATTAACCGCACAATGCGGAATCACGATACAAAGAGGTTTACCGTCTACCGCCTAAAATCGAACCAAGTACACCACGAATAATTTGCCGCCCAACTGTTGAACCAATGGCACGGGCGGCACTCTTGGCAAACGCTTCACCGACACCTTCACGGCTTCTTGATGTGCTGCCGCCAAAGATGCTTCCTAATATTCCGCCCAACCCACCACCACTACTTGTCCCCTCTTGTTGTGTGGAATCAATAGCCTCTGTTGTTGTGCCTTCTGCGGATTTATTGCTGGTGCGCTCCTTGATGCGTTCGTAAGCTGATTCGCGATCCACCACTTTTTCATAGTGACCGACAAGCAGTGAGTCTTGAATAATGGCTTTGCGTTCCGCTTCATTAATGGGGCCGATTTGAGCTTGTGGCGGAATAATCAGTGCACGTTCAACAATACTCGGGCGACCTTTTTCATCCAGACATGAAACAAGTGCTTCGCCTACACCCAGCGCAGTTATAACAGCTTCTTCATCCAGGCCAGGATTGTCATGCATAGTTTCAGCCGCTGCTTTCACAGCCTTTTGGTCACGTGGACTAAAGGCGCGTAACGCATGTTGCACGCGGTTGCCGAGCTGGCCCAGCACCTTGTCCGGTACATCAGCGGGATTTTGGGTGACAAAATATACACCTACGCCTTTGGAACGAATTAGGCGTACCACTTGTTCGATTTTATCGAGCAGCGCTTCAGGAGCATCGTTAAACAGTAAATGCGCTTCGTCGAAGAAAAACACCAACCTGGGCTTAACAAGATCACCGGCTTCCGGTAGATTTTCGAATAATTCAGACAGTAACCACAACAGCATGGTGGAATATACTTTTGGCGAAGACATCAATTTATCGGCGGCCAGAATGTTAATCATGCCGTAGCCGTTAGCGTCGGTCTGCATTAGATCGGCAATATTGAGCATCGGTTCACCAAAAAAACTTTCGCCGCCTTGAGTTTCAATTTGCAGCAGGCCGCGCTGAATTGCCCCGATACTGGCGCTGGAGATGTTGCCGTATTCCGTCGTGAAATCTGCCGCATTTTCACCGACGTATTGCAGCATCGCGCGTAGATCTTTCAAATCAAGCAATAATAATTCATTGTCATCGGCGACCTTGAACACTAGCGCCAGCACGCCCTGCTGCACTTCGTTCAAATTCAACATGCGCCCGATGAGCAGCGGCCCCATGTCAGAAATAGTGGCACGCAACGGATGGCCCATAGTTCCGAATACATCCCAAAACGTTACTGGATAAGCACGATGTACAAAATCTTCCAGGTTGAGTTGCGTAACTCTTTCGGTAACTTTTTGATTGTTGCCGCCAGCCTTGCTCAAACCGGATAGATCTCCCTTTATATCAGAAAGAAATACTGGCACACCAATGCGGCTGAAGGACTCCGCCAGTGTTTGCAAGGTGACAGTCTTACCCGTTCCTGTCGCACCTGTTATCAGTCCGTGGCGATTGGCCATTTGCGGCAGTAGAAAAAGTTCTTGCTTATTATTTTTAGCGATCAGTAGCGGTTCGCTCATATTGGCTCCGAGTTAATTTGGTAGCCTTGCACAAAACGTAGCAGGCATGGTTGTATGAATGCACTAATTTAGATTAATTAAACGAAAAATGATAACGTGGGTTCAGTTTCATAATGTAGGAGAATTATGTATCCTCACCAACACGTTTTTTACCACATTGCCATAATATACTCGATACCCAATCTGCGTGCTTCCCAAAGACTTTGCAATAGTGATATATCAATTTGCTAAATCAACTTTTACAGGATAAATATCATCATGCCTCAACATAAAATCCAAAGCATTCTATTTGCCTTTGCCACACTTGCTGCTAGCCATGCCCATGCTATTGATTTTGGTGGCCTAATCAACAAAGAGCTTGGCAAGCTGGACAAATCTGCTCCACAAAAATCAGAACCTACAGCCACTAGCAACACACCAGCAATGACTGGAACTACAAAATCTACAACAAACCTGGCCAACTTTAGCGACAATGATCAGATTGATAGCTTGAAGCAAGCCCTTATTCAGGGTGCAGAAACTGCCGTTGGTAACCTTTCTAAAGAAAATGGTTACCTTGGCAACAACAAAGTGCGTATTCCATTGCCAGAAAATTTACAGAAAGCGGATGGCTTATTACGTAAATTTGGCATGGGAAAGTATGCCGACGATTTGACTACTTCCATAAACCGAGCCGCCGAAACGGCAGCGCCTGAAGCAAAAGATTTATTAGTCGGCGCGGTCAATAAAATGACCGTGGAAGACGCCAAAGGCATACTCACGGGCGGGAGCGATGCTGCTACGCAATATTTCCGCAAAAATACTGAAACGGCACTGGCCGGAAAATTTAAACCTATCGTGGCAACTTCAATGCAAAAAGTGAAGCTCGCTGAAGCCTACGATCAGTTCGCTGAAAAGGGCGGGAAGTTTGGCTTGATAGACAAACGCGATACCAAAATGGATGACTACATTACCCGCAAGGCAATGGATGGCTTGTTTCTGATGATCGCCGAACAAGAAAAAGCGATTCGCGCAAATCCGCTTGAAGCAACAGGCAATCTAGCAAAGAAGATTTTTTCGGCGATCAAATTTTAACCGGTCGGCCATTCACTATTTAATGGGAAGGATGGGTTTGGAGAATCCACTGACTTTTTGAACATGACTGAATTTACCAGTCTGATATCACTTTTCATTAGCAGCTTCCTTGCCGCCACCTTGCTTCCCGGTGGCTCTGAAATTGTACTGATCGGTGTGCTGAAACTGTACCCGGAATTATTCTGGCCTGCACTTTTGCTCGGGACTCTCGGTAATACGCTGGGTGGCATGGTGTCATTTGGTATGGGTTGGTTGCTACCGCAAACCCATAAGCTCAAACATGTAGAAAAAATACAACACTACGGCACACCCGCATTATTGTTTGCCTGGGTTCCATTACTGGGTGATGCGCTATGTCTTGCTGCCGGATGGTTAAGGCTTAATCCATGGCAGGCTGCATTATTTATGGTAATCGGCAAATTCGCGCGTTATTGGGTAATTGCGGTCGCAACCCAAATTTAAATTAAAGAGTCGCGCGGAACACTCACGGTTCAATTATTTCAACGTCGCTTCCTTATAGACGAGTTCACGAGTCTATAGCAAGAGATCATGAAGGTAATAAACGTAGGCTAAATTTAGGGCATCTCTAAAAATCTAATTTTGCGAGTAGCCGCTTTGCGGCTTGCCTGCTTACCCCATTTCGTCACAATACAGCGTTATTTGAAAAAAGTTATCGTTTACATATCAATTATAATGCAGCGTCCGAGTTTTTTACTCGTACCTTGTTTTGCCTAGAAACTTGAATTTTTAGAGGTGCCCTTAAGACTATCAGACCTTTGATCGAGCAAATTCCTCGAACTGGTCGGCTAACAGTGGCTTGCAATAATAATAACCCTGCAACTCATCGCAACCCTGTTCCCGTAGGAATGTCAGCTGCCCCACTGTCTCTACTCCTTCGGCGATGGTTTGCAGTCCAAGGCTCTTCGCCATGTTGATAATGGCTCCAACGATAGCCCTGTCTTCTGGATCGGTACTGATGTCGCGCACAAAAGACTGGTCAATTTTGAGTTTGTATACCTTAAATTTCTTTAGGTGGCTGAGTGATGAAAAACCGGTACCAAAATCATCGATCGACATACGTACGCCGCGCTCGTGCAGTTTGTTCATTACGGCGATTGCCTTTTGCGGATCGTGCATCGCTACGCCCTCGGTCAGTTCTAGCTCCAGATATTCCGGTAGCAAGCCCTCTTCGTCGAGGATGCGCGTGATCAAATTGGGCAGGTTGGGATGACGGAACTGAACTACGGAAAGATTCACCGCCATAACTAGTGGGGCAAGGCCACTCTGCATCCAGGATTTTGCTTGCCGTACGGCATGCCGCAGCACCCACTCTCCAATGGGTAGGATCAGTCCGCTTTCCTCTGCGGAGGGGATAAATTCCGCTGGCAAAACTGAACCTAACACGGGATGTGTCCAGTGTAACAAAGCTTCCGCCCCGACGATGCGACCGTCACGCACGGATACCTGTGGCTGATAGTAAATCTGCATTTGATCGCGTTCAATCGCTTGACGCAATGCGTTGACCAGTGTCAGGTGACGCGCCGAACGAATTTGCATTTCTGCCGTAAAGAAACTGTAACCATGACGGCCTTCGTGCTTGGCGCGATACATGGCGGAGTCGGCGCTTTTGGAAAGTGTCTCCAGATCCACGCCGTCACCCGGATAAAGTGCAATACCGATCGAGCCGGTTACGTTCAGATCATACTGTTCTATCTGGCAGGGTTCGGCGATGACGTCCAGCAGTTTCTGCGCTACGTGGGGCGCTTCGTGTGCATCGACGCCGTACAACAAGAAAATAAACTCGTCCCCACCAAGGCGCGACACCATATCTTCCTCGCGTAGCACCAAGCGTAGCCGTTTAGCCAATTCGACCAGTAATGCATCACCGACACTGTGGCCGAGCGTATCGTTTATATCCTTGAAGTGATCGAGATCGAGGAACATCAATGTCACAGGCTCTCGACTCCGCTGCGCCAAACTAATGACATATTTAGCGTGGTTGTTCAGTTGGACACGGTTTGGTAGTCCGGTGAGCGCGTCGAAATGTGCCAGGTATTGAATACGTTTCTCGGCTTCCTTGCGCGCGGTAATATCTCTGGTAATACCAAGCAACATCGTGATTTTTCCGTCCGCATCACTGAGTGGTGCGGCATGGGTTTCAAGCCAGTGTTGAGCCCCCTTGATCCCTTTGATTTCGAATTCAAAAATACAACTTTCCCCACTCATTACGCGCTGGTGTGTAGCAATAAAGGAATCTTGATATTCGGAAAGAATAAAGTCTACGAGATTATGCTGTTGCACCTCCTCTAGTGAATTTGCCTCGAGCATAGCAAGGCCCGTAGCGTTCATTTCCATAATTTCACCGCCATTGCCTATGACCATTATGCATTCCGGTTCCGTCTCGATGATGGTCCGCAAGCGTTGTTCGCTCTTTCGCAATGCTTCTTCTGCCCGCTTACGCTGCGCCTCGTGCTCAAAGCTTTTTAGCGCATAATCTATGTCCATTGCCATTCCCACCAGCAAATTACGCACATTTTCATCGAAGGCATTGTCCACATCGGTATAGAGGGTTAAAACCCCGCTGACTTCTTCATTGCGGTGTAGCGGAAGCGCCGCGGATGACGCCCATCCAAACCGTGCGCCGTGCTTATGCCACAGCGTGGTGACGGGGTCATGCTGAAAATTTTGACACCAAAATGGCAAGTTATCACGGAATGCCGAGCTGGTCGGTCCACGTCCGTAGGGTTCATGGGCTGCCACAGGAATCTGCAGCCCTTTCAGATATTCCACACCACTGCCAAAGGATGCGATCGGCTTGATCTGTTGGCTATGTTCTTCAAGCGCGCCTATCCATGCCATATCCATGCCGCCGAAATTGACTACAGCGCGGCAGACTTGCTCGAACAATTCCGCCTCGCTGGTGCAACGCACGATAGCCTGGTTACATTTGCTCAACGCAGCGTAAAGCTTGGTCAAGCGTTGATTTGTTGCTTCGGCTTCCTTGCGCTGGGCGTCGATTCTGGCCAAATTCATCTGTGTTTCCGATAACCAATCCAGCACACTATTTTCCATACCTTTGGCGACTGAAATGACGGATGAAAAATTTCCACTGCCAAGATGGGCGATACGCGTATGCAGCTCGCTTACGGAGCCCCCCAGCGTCGTATACAAATTCCGTTGCGATTTCCATAGTAAAAATGCTAACAGCAAGCCCAACAGAATGAAGGTTGCACGAATTAGTGTGGCGCGGACTTCAGCTGTATGGACAGCCCCCAACGTTCGCTGATCCGCCATTCTTTGAAACTGGCTGATCGGCCGCATGACGCTGGCCTTGGCTTGATGGTAAGCCGCGTCATGCAATATAAAAATTGCTTCGGTACGGTTGGTTTCAATCAGCGGGCTGGTTGATTCGATAAGTTCCATTGCGGCAAATTCGGTGCGCGTGAGCGTATCCGAGTTAGTTTTTGCTTCCGCCAATTTGGCGAATTCTTCTTTAGTAAAACCCGCCCCCCGCATCAACTCCAGCAGGGGAATCGCCAGTCCCGGCGACTGCGGACGCAGGTCATCGCCTAGCACAATATCCCAGTAGATGTTCTGGTAGCCGACCGGACGCGGTCTCTTGCCATCCTGGATGTCGAGAATTTCCTGGTAATGTTGCTTGTAGATAGGGTCTCCGGTCACCACATAGGTGCGAACCATACGTGTAAGGTCATCAGATGACTGGCGTAATTCGTCAGCCAGAATTAACGAATGCTGCCGCAATTCGTTAATTCGATCGACTTCCTTTTCTGCCCAAACATAGATGGTAAAGGTTGCAGCGAAAACAACGAACGTGCCCAACGTTAGCCAAAGATGGCGTGAAAATCGGGGCAAGTTGTTCTTGAAAATTGTCATTATGGCCATTCTTCCTAAGCGCGCTACAGATTGTGAAAAATAGTTAACCAGCGCGCATAGCTTCTGACGCGGATTCAATTTCGGGACGCAACAAAAACATTCGTCACCCAGCCAAATTGATTTGCGCTAAGGTAACGTTGATTTCGCAAACACAATGCTGTTATGAAACACGTTAAACATAATAGATGACAAACATGGTAGGCCGCAATAAAACAGCAAATCTTGGATGCGAAGCCATCCTGGCGACGCTACGCTACTGAAATTCTGTCATATTCCGGCGAAGAAAAAATAGGTAAACAATTGTTTGCCGACATTAGTGAAGTACCGCTTTTTATTTTGAAGAAGGCAACGGTGTTCAGCCCTGCCTTTAAGCGGCCTGTACCTGCGAGTGCAGGCGCGTGTTGAATGCCATTATAATGATTGAAAATAAGCGATATTCAGGCGTCATGAGGCTGCTTAATTACCTGATTTTGTGTGTTATAGACAGTGGGACATGATTTGCGTACAAAATGTGAAGTAGTGATTTTCCTGGAGAAATGAATGAAAAAATGGTTTTTTTATTTAACGGTAATCTTGGTAACGAGTAGTGGCCTGGCCCAAGCACATTCAGATGAGGTAAAAGCGGAAGGAAAATATGTGCAAGTTAAAGAGGCCTTGCGCTTGGCTGCCGAGCAAGGTGATGCAACGGCACAATACAGCCTTGGCGAAATGTTCCTTCAAGGGGATGGCGTTACACAAGACACTCAAGAAGCCGTAAAGTGGTTTCGCCTGGCTGCTAAGCAAGGGCATGCAAATGCACAATTTAACCTTGGCTTAAGTTTTGGCAACGGCCAAGGCGTTACACAGGACTATCAGGAAGCGGTCAAGTGGTTTCGCTCAGCTGCCGAACAGGGACATGCAAAAGCACAGTTTAGCCTTGGCATAAGCTATGCCAACGGGCAGGGCACCATGCAAAACTTTGAGGAAGCGATAAAGTGGTTTCGTTTGGCTGCCGAACAAGATGATGTAATCGCACAATACAACCTTGGCGTAATTTATCTTGAAGGGAAAATTGTAGCGCAAAACTACCCAGAAGCCGTGAAATGGTTTCACTTAGCGGCCAAACAAGGGCATGCACAAGCCCAATTTAACCTTGGTGTAAGCTACGGCAACGGCCAAGGCGTTACGCAAAACGATCAAGAGGCGGTTAAGTGGTTTCGCCTGGCGGCCGAACAGGGGCATACAAAAGCACAATATTACCTTGGCTTAAGTTATGCCAATAAACAGGGCGTCACACAGGACGACCAGGAAGCGGTCAAATGGTTTCGCTTGGCCGCCAAGCGAGGCGACGCCGCCGCACAAAATAATCTTGGTTTAAGGTACGGCCTCGGCCAAGGAGTGGCGCAAGATTATGTTCGCGCGCATATGTGGTTCAGTCTCGCAACAAATCGTCAAAAGGACGCGCAAGAAAATCGCGACAAAGTAGCTCAACGCATGACACCAGCCCAAATCGCTGAAGCCCAAAAACTGGCACTCGATTGCAAAAAGAGCAATTACACAAATTGTGATTAGTACAGCATATTTGGAGTTCTAAAAGAAACAAATAAATGTCTTGTCTAAGTTATTTGGATTTCATAACGCGTTGAATAGGCAGTGGGAAATTTATCAGATGGTGGCCGCATCGGTATCGTGCTTGACCCGGACAGCACTTTTGTTAGCGCAACATCACTCACAAACAACGCTGCGCTAGTTGGCTGCGCCGGAAAATAATACTCTTTGTCGTGATTGTTCAGTGTTACCGAAATAAATATTCCGCCAAGTATCGTCCATCTTCAAAAACTGCGGCGTCACGTTGGGATTGCCTTGGTTTTTTGCCAACCACTCGCGAAATGCATAGTGGTTCCAGAGACGGAAAAACTCCGTCAGATAGATGTCTGCCACAGCCGTATTGCCTTGAATAATCAGCATGTTCTCGTCGTTGGCATTGGTCGAGGCATCCGAGAAATTCGCCGATCCTGAGATCACAATTGGATTCGATCCCAGCGGATCGATCAGCATAAATTTTGTATGAATATACGGCACATGCGAATTCAAGCTACTCAACCTCTCCTTTAGCCACTTATCAAAACTATTTACGCGAATCATGCTACCGATCGCGAAGCGATTAAAGGGCAATTTTCGCAACCGTAATACCTCCGCTTCTGGTTCGGGCCGATTGCCATCATTATCGAGCAAGGCATAACGCAACCCGCCAAAGGGCTTATCAAATACGGGGACAAAGGCTTTGTTGATACCAAAAGCAAAAGTCATGCAAAGCATCGATTGCGCGGCGGCGGCCTGTTCGGCATACCATGAGAGTAGTTTTACGCCTGAGCGGGGGCTAAAGAGCGCGCTGGTTGCTTGCCTTGGTGAACTGCCAGGGGTGGGCGTCGGCGTCAATGTTTCCACACCGGGGCGTAACAAAGCAAAATTAGGATCAGCTGCAAGTAAGTTCCAGTAATCATGGTAGCTACTTGCAACGCCCATATCGTTCACTACGTGTCCGACATTCGAATGTCCGAAGATGCCGCCATCAGTGATATTTGTCGAACCCGTCCAAACTGCCTGCGGCTGATTATCCTTTAACAATACGATAAATTTATTGTGTGCGATGGCGCTTGGATTTGCGGTACGCTGCCTGCATAGACTGTCGATACCCGCGTTGAGCACCGCTGCCTTATTAAGTGCGGATACCTTTTCGTCACGGCCATCGTATAGGATGCTCACGTCAACCCCGCGATCCTTGGCCGATTTCAACGCCTTTAAAACAGTTTCATTGGTGAACTGGTAAGCAGCCACGCGCAACGCCCATTGGCAGTTCTTCGCACGTAGCAAAAACTCGAGCAGCGCTTCCATTAGACCGCGCGAAAGCCAATCGAAGGCTGGTTTACCCACTATTTCTGGACTTTCGTTTTTGAAGCGGCGGGCGTACTCCTGGCTAGCGGCGGCGCCGCGATTGAACCACACTTCGTGCAAGCCATTATCTTCCTTTTCGGTTTGTACGCGTACCTCGATCTCATCGTCTTCAATCAAGCTTCTGGGCGAACCCTTCAGTGCCACTACGCGATAGGTATAATCGTAGCCCGGCTTGGCCGTGAAATCGGACCACGTGAAACCTTGCACCGGATGGGAACGCAACGAGGCCTTGTCCGTACCTGGGTCGGTTTCGGCAAAGACCTTTATTCCCTCCAGCCAATAGGCCTCGTCCTCGGTATGGTCCGTGCGATGAACGGCAAACCCCAGCACGCGACGCGAATCGGCTTTCGTCATGCTCCAGCCAAGCAGCACCACATGCGTACCGGCGACTGCCTGTACTGTCAATTTGCCAAGTTTTTTGGTAACGCGCATGACACACTCCTAAAAGACAATTGTCCAACCGGGTTGATTTACTCCCGTAATGAATGACGAAGGTTGTTTTTCAAGCTTTATTTATCGCTGCATCCTACCAGCAACAGCGGCCTAACAACGTTTAGCTTGAGGGACCGATAATCAGCAAGCAAAGTCGCCGCCAGCTGTCCATCGACAGCAAAATTGCTGTTGATGATCCCGTCCGAAACATGGTAGGGCGTCAGTTACAAAAGAAGAATAAGTAAAATTCTTATTTTCTGGCTGGGTAGAATTTAAAGTGGGAAGCGGATTCAACACTGAAATGCAGTTTTTGTAAACTGCGGATTTAAATTTGAAGCGCAGCAGCCAGTGGTTCCCCGGTGTCAGACTAGCTGTCGCCTCACTTACTTACAAGTTGATTGACTGCTAACGCAACATTGCTTACCCCTTTTCCTATTTCTTGCATTCCGACGGATACTTCTGTGATTTTCTGCTGGCCCTCTAACGATAGTTGACTTACCTGATCCATCTGCTCACGGATGGCAAGCGTTAACTCACAGTTAGAGTGAACGACGCTTCCGATCTCAACGGTGGCTTCATTCGTTCTTGCGGCCAATTTCCTAACCTCATCGGCTACCACAGCGAATCCACGCCCCTGTTCTCCTGCGCGGGCAGCTTCGATTGCCGCGTTCAGCGCGAGCAGATTAGTTTGGTTAGCAATGGCTTGAATATCTTCCACTATTTTGTTAATACTTTGGGCATGGTTGTTTAGCTGATCGATAACGTGAACCGCACGACTTACTTGTTCCGAAATATTGCCAGAAGTTTTTACCGCACCGTTTAAAACCGATATCGCGTTTGCAGTTATTTTGCTGGCCTGTTCTGAAGTTGAAGCAGCGACCTCGGCAGCGGCACGGGTAGTGTTTATCCGGCCAGTGATGTCGCTGGCAAACTTAATGATTTTATAAACCTTTCCGGTGTTATCAAAAATAGGATTATAAGTGGCCTCCAGCCAGACCGTTTCTCCCGAGAAATTTTTTCGTTCGAATTGTCCCGATTGAAAATTTCCACTGCCGAGCCGTGTCCAAAAATGGGGATTCAGTTGATAGAAACTGTCATAGCAAAATATCCGGTGATGCTTACCAACTATATCGTCGAGTTTATAACCTATGGTGTTAAGAAAGTTTTGATTGGCCGTTAAAATATTTCCAAATGGATCAAATTCTATTACAGCCAATGACTTATCGAGCGCAGTGAACATTGCATTTTTGTCTAAAAGTGCATTTTTATCATTCTCTAAAAGCTGACATTTAGCATAAACATCCGCAAGTTCACTTTTTAATTTCTTTTTCGCGCCAAACATTAATATCCTCCAGTGGTTCAAATTATTTCCCCACACCAAGCAAAGATTGCTAAGTTATGGATTCTTTATTGACAGGTAAATTTTGCAATGTACGATTTTCTATCGTCACAAATTAACGATACTTAAAAAATTCAAAAGAATTTGATCGCGTTAAACTTTATCGCCCAAAACGGCAACAAATAAAGCCAAATCGATGGGATACGGCAATACCAAAAATGGCGAATTGCTATCAACTGGCTGTTAGGAAATTCGTCTTGTGCGAGACATGGTAAAATTTGCCCTCATTTTTAAGCCTCTGACACTATGAACCGTACACCCCATCTTATTGAACGTTTACTGGAACAACGCATCCTTATTCTGGACGGTGCGATGGGAACGATGATTCAGCAATATAAGCTGACCGAGGAGCACTATCGCGGCATAGTCGCGCATGATGGCGATATTGAGCCCCGCCAGAGTTTCGCCGATCACCCGCTCGACCTCAAGGGTAACAATGATCTGCTGTTGCTGACGCAGCCGCAGATCATTCGTGGCATCCATGCAGAATACCTGGAAGCGGGCGCGGACATCCTGGAGACCAATACCTTCAACGCTAACGCCGTGTCGATGGCCGATTACCAGATGGAGCATCTGGTGTATGAGTTGAATGTAGCTGGGGCAAAACTGGCGCGTGAAGTGTGCGACGAATACGAAAGCCAAGTGCCAGGCAAGCCACGCTTTGTGGCGGGCGTACTGGGGCCAACTACGCGTACCGCATCCATTTCACCGGACGTAAACGACCCCGGTTTCCGCAACATCAATTTCGATCAGCTGGTGGAAGGCTATACTGAAGCCATACGCGGCCTGCTGGATGGCGGGGCGGATCTGCTGATGGTGGAAACCATTTTCGATACCCTGAACGCCAAGGCCGCATTGTTCGCCATCGAGCAATATTTCGACCGCCATAACGTGCGCGTCCCGATCATGATTTCCGGCACCATCACCGATGCTTCTGGACGTACTTTGTCTGGTCAGACCACGGAGGCATTTTGGAATTCTCTGTCACATTCCAAACCATTATCCATCGGTTTGAATTGTGCGCTGGGGGCTGAGCTGATGCGCCCTTACGTCGAGGAATTGTCGCGCGTCGCCACCACTTACGTAAGTGCGCATCCCAATGCCGGTTTGCCTAATCCGCTGTCGGAAACCGGCTACGACGAATCGCCGCAACATACCGCCAAGCTGGTTAAGGAATTTGCCACCAGCGGCTTCCTCAACATCGCGGGCGGCTGCTGCGGTACCACGCCAGCGCACATCAAAGCGATTGCCGAGGCATTGAAAGATGTCCCCCCGCGCCGCATTCCAAAGCTTGAAAAGAAGTGTCGACTGTCCGGACTAGAGCCATTCAACATCGGTGATGATTCCTTGTTCGTGAACGTCGGGGAGCGCACCAACGTTACCGGTTCCAAGATGTTTGCACGCCTCATCCTTGCCGGCGATTATCCGACAGCCATCAACATAGCGCGGCAGCAAGTCGAAAATGGCGCACAGGTCATCGACATCAACATGGACGAAGCGATGCTGGATTCGCAGCTTGCTATGACGAAGTACCTCAACCTGATCGCATCGGAACCGGATATTTCGCGTGTGCCGCTGATGATTGATTCGTCCAAGTGGTCGGTGATCGAAGCTGGGCTGAAATGCGTGCAGGGCAAGGCCATCGTCAACTCGATCAGCATGAAAGAGGGCGAAGCCGAGTTCATCAAATATGCCAAGCTGGTACGCCGCTATGGTGCAGCGGCAGTCGTGATGGCATTTGACGAAAAGGGTCAGGCCGATACGCAACAGCGCAAAATTGAAATTTGCCAGCGCAGCTATGACATTCTGGTGAATCAGGTCGGCTTCCCGCCGGAAGATATTATTTTCGATCCGAATATTTTCGCCATTGCCACCGGCATAGAAGAGCATAATAACTACGCGGTGGACTTCATTGAAGCCACGCGCTGGATCAGAAAAAATCTGCCTTACGCAAAAATTAGCGGCGGTGTGTCCAATGTGTCGTTCTCTTTCCGTGGTAACGACGCGATGCGCGAGGCTATCCACACCGTGTTTCTCTATCACGCGGTGCAAGCAGGCATGAACATGGGTATCGTCAATGCCGGTCAGCTCGGCGTATACGATGAAATCCCGGCAGATTTGCGCGAGGCGGTGGAAGACGTCGTGCTGAATCGCCGTCCCGATGCGGGCGAACGGCTGGTCGCGGTAGCGGAAAATGTGACAGGCGGCGCGAAGGTCCAGGTGGAAGATCTGGCATGGCGACAGGGCACGGTGCAGGAACGCCTGACCCACGCGCTGGTGCGTGGCATTAACACCTACGTCGTGGAAGACACCGAGGAAGCGCGGTTACAGGCGACATATCCGGTCGAGGTGATCGAAGGTGCGCTGATGACCGGCATGAACGTGGTCGGCGACCTGTTCGGCGCGGGCAAAATGTTTTTGCCACAAGTGGTGAAATCCGCGCGCGTAATGAAGCAGGCAGTGGCGCATCTGGTACCCTACATAGAAGCGGAAAAGGCGCGCTCCGGCGACAACAAGCCCAAGGGCAAGATCGTCATCGCCACGGTCAAGGGTGACGTGCATGACATCGGCAAAAACATCGTCACGGTGGTGCTGCAATGCAACAATTTTGAAGTGATCAACATGGGCGTGATGGTGCCATGCCAGAAAATTTTGGACACGGCGCGCGAACACAACGCCGATATGATCGGCCTGTCCGGATTAATTACACCCTCGCTGGAAGAAATGGCGTATGTGGCCAAGGAGATGCAGCGCCAAGGATTCACCATCCCGTTGCTGATCGGCGGCGCGACTACTTCACGCGTGCATACGGCGGTGAAAATCGAGCCTAACTATACCAGCGGCGTCACCGTTTATGTGACGGACGCATCGCGTGCGGTGGGGGTGTGCAACAACCTGTTGAGCAGCACATTACGCGACAGTTATGTGGCAGACATAAAAGCCGACTATGCCAAAACGCGCGAACTGCATGCCAGCAAAAAACCCCAAGGTGCACGTTACAAACTGGCAGACGCGCGCGCGCATGGCCTGAAAACGGATTGGGCCAGCTATACGCCGCCCAAGCCCAGCTTCATCGGTGTGCAGGCGCTAAGCGACTACTCGCTGGCAGAGATCAGCCCCTACATCGACTGGACGCCATTCTTCCAGACTTGGGAACTGTCCGGGCGCTACCCGAAAATCCTTAATGATGAAGTCGTCGGCGAAGCGGCACGTAATTTGTTCCATGATGCGCAGGCCATGCTCAAGCGCATCATCGATGAGAAGTGGTTGGGCGCAAACGCAGTGTTCGGCCTATTTCCGGCCAACAGTGTCAATAGCGACGACATCGAAATTTACACGGATGAATCGCGCAGCCACGTGGCAATGACCTGGCATAACCTGCGCCAGCAAATGGTAAAGCCGGAAGACAAGCCCAACCTGAGCCTCGGTGATTTCATCGCGCCCAAGGAAAGTGGCGTGGCCGATTATATTGGCGCGTTTGCGGTTACGACCGGAATCGGCATTGACGAGCGCGTGGCAGAATTCGAAAGCAAGCATGACGACTACAACAGCATTATGCTGAAAGCCTTGGCCGACCGCCTAGCCGAAGCCTTCGCCGAACTGCTGCATGCCCGTGTCCGACGCGAGTTCTGGGGCTATGCCGCCGACGAACAGACCAGCACTGAAGATTTAATCGATGAGAAATATCGCGGCATCCGCCCAGCCCCGGGCTACCCAGCTTGCCCTGACCACACTGAAAAACGCGCCCTGTTTGAACTGCTGGACGCACCCAACAAGGTCGGTATTACGCTGACTGAAAGTTTTGCCATGCTGCCGACTGCTGCAGTGAGCGGCTTTTATTTTTCACATCCGCAATCGCAGTATTTTGCCACGGCAAAAGCAGACAAAGATCAGATTGAGGACTATGCAAAGCGCAAGGGATTAAGCCTTGAAGAAACCGAACGCTGGTTAGCGCCTGTATTAAATTACGATGCATAACAAAACGGTTTCAATATTTTGTTATAGATTTCAGAAAAGGTGATGGCGATTGATGCTATTGAACAGATAAAGTCGTTTACGTCTGCTGACTACGTGGGCGCGCTAAGGCGTGTTGAGCCAACCGAAAACCAATTGGAAATGTTGCGCGTCCACTTGTCAGCTCCAGACCATACCCTTACCGCGCGCCATCTCGCACGCGCAGTTGGCTTTGCAAAATGGAATGCAGCGAATCTTCATTATGGAAAGCTTGCTGGAAAGCTCTGCAATGAGCTGAATGTCGCCCCAACAACAAACCTTTCAATTCTTGTCGAGTTTTTCAAAGCGTCAGGTTCCGAGTATGAGTTATGCCTTCGTCCGTCTGTCATCGAAGCTCTGAGGGAGCTTGGAATTGGAGGTCAAGGCACATGGTCGTTCCAAGAAGAATGGGGTATTGAAAAACCGCTTGTTGAGGGCACGAGCTTTACTGTTCAAGTCAGCGCATTCGAGCGCAACCCTGTAGCCCGACAAAAGTGCGTCGCTCACTACGGAACCAGTTGTTCCGTGTGCGGGTTCAACTTTGGCGCCACATATGGCGGTTCCGCAGAAGACTATATCCATGTTCACCATTTAAAGCCGCTGGCATCCATCGGCGAGGAGTACGTCATTGACCCAATCAAAGACCTTCGCCCTGTGTGTGCCAACTGCCATGCTGTCATTCACTTACGGCAACCTCCCCACAGCATCGAGGAAATGAAGAACATGCTGCGTGACAACGAAAATGCACAACTTTATGATCGCAACCCTGCTGCCTAATTTGTAAAGCGACTAAGACCGCGCCATGCCACACCCACTGTTGCTAACCACACTGCTGCTGATTGCTTCAAACGTGTTCATGACTTTTGCCTGGTATGGACACCTCAAAAATTTTACCCAATCGCCGTGGTACGTTGCCGCACTGGTGAGCTGGGGCATCGCACTATTTGAATACTTGCTGCAGGTGCCAGCTAACCGCATCGGTTATACCGAGCTCAATCTGGGACAGCTGAAAATTTTGCAGGAAGTTATCACCCTGTCGGTTTTCGTTCCTTTCGCCGTGCTATACATGGGCCAGCCGCTGAAGCTGGATTACCTGTATGCCGCGCTGTGCCTGATGGGCGCGGTGTTTTTTATTTTCAGGGCATAACATGCACATTCATATACTCGGTATCTGTGGCACCTTCATGGGCGGCATTGCAGTGCTGGCCAAGCAAGCAGGACATCGCGTCACCGGCTGCGACGCCAACGTTTACCCGCCGATGAGCACGCAACTTGAGGCGCAAGGCATAGAACTGATTGAAGGCTTCGGCCCGGAACAGATCACCCTTCAGCCGGACATTTTTGTTATCGGCAATGTGGTCTCGCGCGGAAATCCGCTGATGGAAGAAATCCTCAACCGCAACTTGCCTTACATCTCCGGCCCGCAGTGGCTGGCGCAAAATCTGCTGCAAAATAAATGGGTGCTGGCAGTCGCGGGCACCCATGGCAAAACCACCACCACTTCCATGCTGGCGTGGATACTGGAATACGCGGGCTTGAATCCGGGTTTTCTGATCGGCGGTGTGCCGCAGAATTTCGGACTCTCTGCACGTTTAACCGATGCGCCTTTCTTTGTCATCGAAGCGGATGAATATGACACCGCCTTCTTCGACAAGCGCTCCAAATTCATTCATTACCGTCCGCGTACCGTCATCCTCAACAATCTGGAGTTCGATCACGCTGATATCTTTGCCGACCTCGCCGCCATCGAAACGCAATTCCATCACCTGGTGCGCACTGTGCCCGGCAACGGGCTGATAATCAGCAACGGTCGTGCCGATTCATTGAAGCGCGTGATCAATCACGGCTGCTGGACACCTGTGGAATTATTTGCCTGTGCTGACGGCTGGAACATCGACGCAGATAATCGCGTGATTTTTAATGGCGAGGCGCATGGTGAACTGAAATGGGAATTAATGGGCGAACACAACCGCTTGAACGCCCTCGCCGCCCTCGCCGCCGCGCGTCATGCCGGTGTGCCCGTAGCGCAAGGACTGGCGGCATTGAGCGAATTTAAAAACGTCAAACGGCGCATGGAAGTGCGCGGCGTGGTAAACGGTATCACCGTGTATGACGACTTCGCGCATCACCCCACTGCGATTGCCACCACTGTGTCAGGGCTGCGCGCCAATGTAGGTAGCGCACGCATCCTGGCGGTGCTGGAGCCACGCTCCAATACCATGAAACTCGGCGTGATGAAGAACGCCCTGCCCGACAGTCTCAAGGATGCCGACATGGTATTTTGCTACGACCTCAACCTCGGTTGGGATGCTCGCGCGGCTCTCGCTCCGCTGGGAGATAGGGCTATCATAAAAGATAATCTGAACGAATTGATAGCAGCCATTGTTGCCGCCGCTCGCCACGGCGATAATATTCTAGTCATGAGCAACGGCGGATTTGGCGGGATACATGAGAAGTTGTTGCAGCGGTTAGCCGGTTTGTAGTGTCGGGCGTTTCTAAAAATTCAGAGTTCGTCTAAATGATAAGTGCAGAAACAATCTCTGCCGCAAATGCTCGCAAATCTGGATCTTAGTTGTCGTCATTAAGTTTATAATTCTTGTCATGTTTATAAATAAACCCGATAAAATTTTTAGCGTTTTATTGGGGTCTATTTTACGTTAGGAGGAAATGTGCAAAATTTCAAAGTATCGGCTTGGCCTGTAGACCTCGCAAAAAAGAAATACGCACCTGAGTGGGAATTAGTCATTTCTGCGAATCTCCTTGGGGAAGCGATTGAACAAGGACGGGTTCTATTTCATGCTTACTGCAAAGAGCACGAGCTTGTGTTTGAAGACTTTGAAGTTCGCTCGGGTACGCCTTGAAATACCTCTCCATAGCAATCTTGGTGCACTCTACGGGGTCTTCGTGGTATACCCCAAGGCCAACTGTCTCCCCACATACCCCTGCGGAGAATACTTGGCGCCCGTCGCGGGCTGGAGACATAGCATTAATCCGCAGGTCGAGTATCATTCCTCACCCCCTAACCCTACACTCTAGGCCGACCGCCCTACAGCGGTTTCGTTTTCGTTCAATGGATTCATTACGTTGTCTCCTCGTTCAGTGGTGGGCGGCGGCTTAGTTCTGCTACAAGGGCTTCCCCAAATTCGCAAGCGCTTCTGAAGTTTTTATCTCATTGTCATTCTCTGTTTCGTTTCGTGTCGCGCTGCTTGCATCGTGCGAGAAGGTGAAGGACTGCTAAACTACAAACGGTCATGTTGGGCTATTGCCCGGACCCTAATGAAAGACGCGCGCCGGGACCTCAATCGTTAGTCGGGTGTTACTTCTCCCCATGAGCTAATCAGGCTCTCCCGGCGCGGGTCCAACCCGCTTCACATCAACGCTGGCAGTGCATCGGTGATTCTTTAGTCGCCGCCCGGCGGCAGGTATATTTCTTTCAAGTTTTTTCTCTCTGGCAGACGGTTTTGATTTTCAATCTTTGATCAACCCCAGTTTAAAGTCTTCCCCGTACTTCAACACCGCCCACGCTAGCCGTGCATTTTTTGCCGCGATGGCGATCACCCCGCGCCAGTAGCCGCGCCGCTCCTGTAATGCTTGCGCCCAGCGACTGAATCTATCCTGTTTATCGCCGATGCTATTGAGTACCGCACGCGCACCCATGACCAGCAGGCTGCGCAGGTAGTTATCTCCGGCCTTGGTGATGCGCCCGAGCCGTGCCTTGCCGCCGCTACTGTATTGGCCTGGCACAAGGCCGACCCATGCCGCCACCTGGCGTCCGTTATCGAAGTCATGACCTCCGCCTATACTGGCCAGCATGGCGCTGGCGGTGACCGGGCCGATGCCAGGGAGTTTCATCAGGCGTTTGCTGCGTTCATCGTCACGTGCGGCCTGGGCGATGGCGCGGTCGTATTCGGCGATTTTTGCGTCGAGCTCCGATGTGTGCGCCAAGAGATCGCCGACGCACAGGTTGGCATAACCCGGCAGGTTTTCCAGATGCACGCCGATCTCGCGGCGCAGACAGGTCACTTTCTGTGGCAGCACGATGCCGAACTCTGCGATCAATCCACGCAGGCGGTTGTAGCAGGCAGTGCGCTCTTCGACGAATCCTTGTCGGGTGCGGTGCAGGCACAGGATGATTTGCTGATGTTCTTCTTTGACCGGCACGAAAAGCATGGACGGGCGGGTGACAGCTTCGCAGATCGCGGCGGCGTCTGCCGCGTCGTTCTTGCCGCGCTTGCCGGTCATGCGGTAGGGCGCGACGAACTTTGGCGCCATCAGCTTGACGGCGTGACCGTACTGGCGAAATTGTCGCGCCCAGTGGTGTGCGCCGGAACACGCTTCCATTCCGATCAGGCACGGCGGCAGTTGTGCGATCAGCGGCAGCAGGTCTGCGCGTGAAACTTTCGGCTTGACCAGCACAGCCTGGCCGTTATCATCTACGCCGTGCACGGCAAAAACGTTCTTGGCGAGATCGATTCCTACGGTGATAATGCTCATGGACTTCCCCTTTTGTGGTGTTGATGAAATGTCAGAAATTCCATCATGGCACTTGTTGCCGTTTGCGGAAACTTCTCCGCAGCCTCGGGACGGGGAAGTCCCTTTCATTCGTTAGGCATCTAAAGGGAAAGAACTGTGCCCGTTTTTATAAGCTATTCGCACTCAGACGAGCTAATTGTGAACAAGCTCGCCGCCCATCTAGTTCAAAAAAACGCAAATGTATGGGTGGATACTTGGGAATTGAGTGTCGGCGATTCAATTATTAATAAGGTCCAAGAGGCAATACAGGAATCAAGCGCCTTGCTTGTAGTGCTGTCAAAAGCATCTGTTCAATCTGAGTGGTGTAAAAAAGAGCTATCTGCTGGATTGATGCGCGAACTCGATGAAAAGAGAGTTGTGGTTTTACCTGTGTTGGTAGAAGACTGCGATATACCGTTATTCCTAAGAGAGAAGATGTACGCAGACTTTCGCACCAACTTCGACCGGGGGTTGCACAGCGTTTTAGACGCAATTGCACAAATAACTAACTCTTACCAAGGGCGCCTACAGGAGGCGGAAGGGAATATCGATTGGTCGGAAGACTGGGGTTTCAACGAAGGGTTGTTTCACCTTCGTTTCACTATTATCAACAGCCCGACAACCCTTCCAATGACCTTCTTAACCCAGATATATGTTTTTTGTAATGAGGTTTCTACGAGTCGCTATAGGAAATATCAAGAAGCGGGTCTTGATTGGATTGGCCGAGCAATGATCGCCGAAGCACTCTTCGATTTTGGGGAAAAAAAAGATTATAGGGTAATTCTAGATAGTCAGTTTCCTCAAGAGTTTAAAGCAACAATATTAGATCCAAGGACAGGTTCTGAGTATCACGTGGTGAGTGAGTCAAGAAAAATGGGGCAGGACAACGGAAAAGATCAATTGCTCAACATAAGTCACTACCTAAAGGGAATAAGGGAATACGTCCGCAGCGTCTCACGAAAACCAACACCTGAAGAACTCCAAAAAATTCACAAGATTGTAGCGAGTCCGTGGAATGCTTAACAAAGTGCTCAACGTCGTGCCGGCTTGAAGTTCCTTCAGATGAATTGGTCTTCCCGCAGCGTGCACTGTGGGCCTTCGACTTCGAGCCAGGTGAGGCCTAACCTGTTGTTCCAGCCGACCGCCTTCGGCGGCGGCTGAACGCCAACGTTGGGCATATTGCTTTTGAAACAAACGCTACTCCAAACCCTCTCAAAGGAAACTTCATGAAGACATACAAGAAATCCGATGCTGCCATCGCCAACTTGACACCGGAACAACGCCGCGTGACCCAGCACGGCGGCACGGAACATTCTGGGACGGGGGCGTATCTTCACAATCACGAACCGGGTATCTATGTGGATATCGTGTCGGGGGAACCGCTGTTTGCGTCGTCGGACAAGTTCGAGTCGGGTTGCGGTTGGCCCAGCTTCACCAAACCCATCGAACCCGCGTACATCAACGAACTGCGCGATACCAGCCACAGCATGATCCGTACCGAAGTCCGCTCGGTTCACGGCGACAGCCATCTGGGGCATGTGTTCCCGGACGGCCCCCAGGATCGCGGTGGCTTGCGCTACTGCATCAATTCAGCCTCGCTACGCTTTATCCACCGGGATGACATGGAGGCGGAAGGCTACGGCGAATATCTTAACCAGGTGGAGGATAAGTAATGGCACAGGAACGCGCAGTACTGGCAGGGGGCTGCTTTTGGGGTATGCAGGATCTGATCCGCAAGCTGCCGGGCGTGGAGAAAACGCGGGTGGGCTATACCGGCGGCGACGTGCGCAACGCCACCTACCGCAATCACGGCACGCATGCCGAAGGTATCGAAATCTTCTTTAACCCAGCGGAAATTTCTTACCGCCGCATTCTGGAATTTTTCTTCCAGATACACGATCCAACGACGGCCAATCGGCAGGGCAATGACCAGGGTTCGTCCTACCGCTCGGCGATTTATTACGTCAACGACGTGCAGAAGCAGACCGCGCTCGATACGATTGCCGACGTGAACGCTTCAGGCTTGTGGCCGGGTAAGGTTGTTACCGAGCTGGCGCCTGCCGGTGATTTCTGGGAAGCCGAGCCTGAGCATCAGGATTATCTGGAGCGTTTCCCCACTGGCTATACCTGCCATTACCCGCGTCCGAACTGGATGTTGCCCAAACGGACGGATAAATAATGGCCACGCTGGAGCCCGTATAACAATTACCCCCGTTGATTCCGTTATCGCCGCCGCCTCAGCGCGGTAGGTTGTGCTGAATGAAATGATGCCCAACTTCACGGGAGGATGGACACATGCGTTACCGGCGGGCTGATGCAGCGGCGGTATCGGGAACACCAAATTCGGGATGAGATTGATCTTGCGCGAAACGTCGATTACATTCATTACTATCCCGTAAGCATGGCTAGGCCACTCACCCTGTTGGTTGGCCACATTCAACATCGCATGGCTACATTGAGCGGGGAATGGCAGCATCGGATTGGGCGAGACAAATGGGTGTAGAGTGTATGATTATGGTGAACGGTAAGATGTTGGGCTTCATTTCATTAGTCACAGTAAACTCACCTATCACAGCTGTTGGCCTGACCCAGCTTACATTAACCGGAAATCAGGGTGCGATCGCCAATGGTGCTTCAACGTTCAACATTACACCCGATCCGTCTGTGCCCATTACTGTGACTGGCAATCTTGACAGCGGCGCGCCTACTGATGCATTGATTGTCGACGTTACTGGAGCCACCAACATCAACATTACGGCCAATTACAGCTCAACCGGGATTTCAGGCTCGTACACATTTGGCAATCGTCAAACAGTGACCTTCTCACAAATGGCGACGATTTCTCCGACACCAACTAAGGCAGCGCCCATTCCCACCCTTTCAAAACCAGGCATGATCATCCTATTAATCCTGCTGGCTCTGGGGGCGTTTTTCGCGCTACGCGGTCAACGTCACAGTAAGGTAAACTGACTCACTGCCCGTTCTATCTACCGAGCTGGCCAAATTAATACGCAGCAAAAACTCCGAGAAAGTTATACCTCGGCGACACAATTTCTTTTTAGGCCCATCAAAGCCTCGAATACAAAAGGAGGGTGATATGTTACAGAAAAATATTCAACGCTTTACTCTTGTACAAGATGCAGCACTCAGGCCTCTATCTATGGGGTTAGTTGCGGCTTTGCTTAAAGCTATCTCACCAATAATGAAGACACTAACTTCACTCAAGCGTTACACGGCGCTTTGCTTCGGTTTGGTGGCAGGGCTTTGGTGCATCGCAGATGCATTCGCGCAGGCACACCCAGCAGCACTGCTACCAGAAGACGTGGATCACGCCGCGAAGGCCTCGAGCAGAATCAACTGGGACTCGATTAGGTGGGTCGAACGGCGCTACAAGATCGAGGCAATGGGCTTCAAGGCGCGGGACGAAACCGGCATCGATTGGTTAGGCAGCGACGAGGTAATGGTCGAGACCACCGATGCCAAAGGTTGGACTGTTTCCAAAGAGATCGGCGGTATCGATTCTGGCGACACCCATAATTTCGATCCAGCCAAGAGTTGCATCGTCGCAGTACGCCCCGGCACCGTCGTTCTGGGTGAGTCGTCGGTGTGCGAAGAGGCCGGCGAGCCCGCGCCGCTGAGTTTTCAGGTCGAATTATGGGAGCAGGATTCAGTCGGATTCCCATATGGGTTTTGTACCGGAATAGGCGGAACGCTTGAGCCAGGCCACCATATGGGCCCGTACTCTGCAGGCTGCCCGGATGGAACTGGTTTTAACGACTTCATTGGCAGCGCTCAAATTAACTATTCGAAGCAGGAGCTCGAGGCGGCGCTGCCTAATGTCGGCGACGAACAGATTGAATCCATCACACTGGATCCCTGCCCTGGTCAATTGTGCGCCGGCTTTGCCGACTACACCTTTACTTGGCGTGTTACGCGTCTACCCAACGCTCTGGTCAATCTCGGCTCGTTGCTCAACGAGGCGATGCAGAGGAGCGGTGCAGGCTCCGAACTCGAGGCAATCGCAACGGGTCTGCGGTCCTTGCGCGCGCCGCGCCTGCGCGGGATCGAGCCGGAAACAGACAAACTGCCGCCTAAGCGCTGAGAGAAAAAATGGGGTCAATGGTTAAACAGGGGAGAAAATACGAAGTACGATAAAACGTTACACCACACGGGGGAGGATTGACGCTGCTGTCAGGCAGCAGTGTCGCTGACGTGTTGTGTGTTGAGTAGTGCGATTTGTAAAAAAATTGATTGCAATTTCAAGCGGGATGTTCAGCTCCCACACCCCAACAACAGCCTAACAGGCACGACGGGTTGGACTGAATGATATGAAGCCCAACATCTCTCCATATGAAAATCGGATTTTTCAGCAGCCTGCTGGTGGTAGTAATGCCACCACTACTTTGGCACTTCGATGCCGTATTAGGAAGTGGGCGTCCATTCCATTACGTTCAATCCAACTTTCACGCGGCAGTTTCGTATATTTGTGCATACAAAAAACATTGACGCATCACCTATTTGTACATACACTCATGGCTTATGAAAGTCGACTTTGACCTGATTAAGAATGAGAGAAACATTAAAGAACGCCAACTCTCGTTCGAACGAGCGGCAGAAGTCGATTTTAATACTGCGCTGGTGTTTCCTGACACCCGAAAAGCATATGGCGAAACCCGTTACATCGCACTGTGCTACCTGGATCGCCGGCTGCATGTTCTGTGTTTTACTGAGACCGAGACAAGCATTCGGGTAATCAGTTTCCGTAAGGCAAATACGAGAGAGGCAAATAGATATGGCAAGCCGCAAACCCTTGATTGACGCAGACGGCGAGGTCCGCGAACTAACCGCCGAAGATATGGCGAAATTTAGGCCGGCCGCTGAAGTGTTGCCACTGTCCCTTAGAAAGAAACTAGGCGTGCGTGGCCCTCAGAAAGCACCGATTAAAGAGCGCATCACTATTCGGTTGTCGCGAGAAGTGGTAGAGCAATTCCGCGAAAGCGGTGAGGGCTGGCAAACCCGAGTGGACGCAGCCTTGCGTGAGTGGCTTAAGAGCCATTCTCCGATGTAAGCGCGGTAGGTTGTGCTGAATGAAATGAAGCCCAACATCACAGGATAAACATATTAGTTACCAACGTGTCGACATGGCAGAAGGCACATACATCCTCACGGTTAGTCTAACTAAACAGTGCTCGTCCGCCTTACGTTTTCTACACTCCTCGCTTAAGTTTGTTTTCTTTCAGTTTATTCGGTTGCCTGCCCCGATTTTTACCGGCAATACGAAGGAGACGAAGAAATTTTGGACATTCAAAATGGTTGGGGGCCTTGCAGATCGCTGCGTGACGGAGGCCATCACGCATAGAAGCCAGCTCTTCAATTGTTCTGTCCAACTCATCTGCCTTGGCAATAAGCAGTGCTCTATTTATGTCAGGCCCTTTAGCAGTAAACATTTCGCCAATCTCATCAAGCGAGAAACCGGCGCTACGCCCCAAAGATATTAAAGCCAGCCGCTCTATAACATTGGCGCTGAATAGACGGCGCAAGCCATTTCGTCCGGTTGACCGGATCAGTCCTTTTTCTTCATAAAATCGTAACGTTGAGGCGGGTAATCCAGATGCCTTTGCGACCTCGGCTATATCCATTATTTCACCTATCGTAACTAATGCTTGACTTAAAGTTGACTTGAGCTTGTATCCTAGCTCAGCACTCAATTTAGTACAACGCCTAAGCCATTAAATTGGTTGCATGTTATTTAAACATGGAGAACTTAAGGAGACGATATGGAAACAAATTATTGGCATCAAAAATGGGAAAGAGGTGATATTGGTTTTCATGAAAGTGAGGCAAACCCGTTACTAATCGAACATTTTGAAAAATTAAATCTGGCAAAGGGTAGTCGAGTATTCCTGCCGTTGTGTGGCAAGTCACGCGATTCTGCATGGTTGCTTGCCAGCGGTTACCAAGTTGTTGGCGCAGAATTGAGCGAGCTCGCCATTACCGCGTTATTTAAAGAGCTTGGCTTAGAACCGGAAATCGCCAAGGTTGGAAAATTGACCCGCTACAGCGCTAAAGATATCGACATGCTAGTAGGTGATATTTTTGATGTGTCAGCTGACTATCTTGGGCCGATAAACGCGATATACGATCGCGCAGCTTTAGTTGCATTGCCTGCTTCCATACGACAGCAATATACGTCACACCTGATGAACATAACTAACGCAGCGCCGCAGCTGCTGATCTCTTATGAATACAATCAACTGCTAATGGATGGCCCACCGTTTTCAGTTAACGAGAACGAAATCAAACAACATTATGGTGCGACTTACCAATTGAAATCTGTTGACACCAAAAATGTCACGGGCGGATTGAAAGGGAAAGTTGCGTCCACGGAGACCGTTTGGTTGCTTCAAAAAATCAATAAATAGGGAGAGTTATATGCCAAATATTGAATGGATAGTGTTGTACATTGTGTTGGGTGCTTTTGTGGGTTTTATGGCGGGCTTTCTAGGGCTTGGTGGCGGTGGAATATTGGTTCCTTTGCTGGCATCCATTTTTATTTATCAAGGTATGAGCGTAGATGGCGTCGTTCATTTGGCATTAGGAACGTCATTGGCTTGCATGATTATTTCTTCATCAGCAAGCATCCGCGCGCATGCTTCTCGAGGTGCTGTTTTGTGGCAGGTCGTTCGTGGAATGGCACCCGGGATTATTCTGGGTGCCTTTCTGACTGCACAGGTCGCTGCCAACATAAATTCAATCACCATTGCCCTATTTTTTGCGCTGTTCATGGCACTGATAGCTGGGCAAATGTTTTTTAATTGGCAACCGAAACCTAGCCAAAAACCGATAAGCTTTCGCGGATTAATTGTTGCCGGAGTTGGGATCGGATCGGTATCAGCACTTGCAGCAGTGGGTGGCGGTTTTCTTACCGTTGCCTACTTGGGCTATAAGAATGTGGAAATGAAAAAAGCCATTGGCACTTCAGCAGCCATTGGATTTCCCATTGCTATCACGGGTACTATTGGCTACATGATAAGCGGCTGGTCTAAAACAGTGGGCGATCCCTACACTCTTGGATACATTTATGTGCCGGCATTTTTGGCAATATCGATTGCCAGCATTATTGCGGCTCCCTATGGCGCTCGCTGCTCCCATAGTTTGCCCGAAGCCTTTTTGAAAAAGATATTCGCCGTTATCTCGCTGGTTTTAAGCATCAAGATGCTAGCCTCGTTTGTTCAGTTTTAACGTAAGAATATGGGCATTCGCTGGGAGTATTTTGATAATATTTAGGGGATACTGGAAAAGGCTGCGCCTTTTGTATACCCTTCATGTCAACTGTTAGGCAACCTTATGACCATCAAACTGCAAGCAACACGATTCCGTTATATTTATACCTTCAAACGGGACGCCTAACGGCGCCCCATAATTCAAACTTTAAACCCCAGCAAGGACTATATGGGCAAACTCTATAATGAAATTACTCCCGAAATCACATCGTGGGTTCAGAAGCAGCACGTGTTTTTCGTCGCAACGGCACCATTAGCAGCTGAAAGCCACGTGAACTGCTCCCCAAAAGGCTTAGACTCTCTCAGAATTCTCACTCCTCAGACAGTCGCATATGCCGATCTCACAGGAAGCGGCGCTGAGACCATCGCTCACATCAGGGATAACGGGCGAATCGTCCTGATGTTCTGTGCGTTTGAAGGGCCGCCGAAAATCGTCCGCTTCCACGGAAAGGGCGAGACTGTCTTGCCAGGCACGCCGCTTTGGGAAGAGCTTGCGCCAAAGATGTACTTGAAGCCGAGTACTCGGGCAATCATCCTGATCCGCGTCACTCGCGTCAGCGATTCTTGTGGGTACGGAGTCCCGATCATGCCATTTGTCGAAGATCGCGACGTCATCGACCGTTGGGTCGAAACAAAAGGTGTCGAGAATCTCTCTGCCTATCGGCGCGAAAAGAATGCTCGCAGCATTGACGGGTTGCCCACAGCCGAATTTGAGTGAAGCTGAGAGATAGGTATCCTGACCATGTAAATTATTTCACCCCCAAAACGTTGCGTTTAATCGTCGAACGTTCCGGTTTGAAAGTGGACAGCTTGAATGCTCTGCCCATTAACGACAATATGTGGGCTATTGTCAGTAAATAGCTTGTTAGGCAGCGTGGCAAAGCCTTTAAATCGTCACAAGTTAAAAAGGGAGAAATCGCAATGTTTAAAAAAATCATGACAGCAATTTTTGTTGCTGCGGCATTCATTTCTTTATCTGGTTGCGCAAGTTTAAATGATGTTGTGCGGGCAAAAGAAACTGGTGACGAAGGTATAACCAAAACCTATGCCGTAACGCCAGACCAGGCATGGGAAATTGCCAAAACAGTTTTTCGTTGGGAGGGTTCGGACGCTATTGAAGAGCATAAGAATGAAGGCTATATGCTTACAAGCAGTGGATTAAACGGTTACTCTTATGGCGCTGTCATGGGTGCTTGGATTAAACCTGTCAACAAAGACAGTACTGAGATTACCGTTATTACGAAGCGTAGAATTAAGACTGATCTATTCACGACTCTGACGGAAGAAACTTACCACAAGCGATTTGCACAAGCGGTTGAAATTACAAAGGGAGGGAACCCTCTTCCGCGTGTAGCACCCTGAAAAAAGGCAGCCCGGGTGGGTTGCGCTGAATGAGCGGTGAAATGTTGGACTTCATTCAACCTAACCTACCGGGCTAATAACCGAGGAGAGTAATCATGATATACAAGGGCCGTTGCCATTGCGGCAAAGTAGCATTTGAGGTAGAGGGTGAAATTAACGGAGCAATGGCATGCAATTGCTCAATTTGCTCGCGTAAAGGCACGCTCATGTGGTTTGTGCCCCGTGAAAAGCTTAGGTTACTCACCCCAGAAAACGAGATAAGTACCTATACTTTTAACAAGCATGTGATTAAACATCGCTTTTGCCCAACATGCGGCATTCATCCCTATGGCGAAGGCGTTGACCCAAATGGTAATAGCATGGCGGCTATCAATATCCGTTGCATTGAAGGCATTGACCTCGCATCAGTGCCGGTACAAAACTATGATGGTTTATCGCTATAAGATTACGCCGCTCCTCCCATGTATGGCGCATCGGCACGAAGGGAATGAAGATCAATGAAACTACATGCGTTTACAACCGCTTTACTTGTTGGCATATCGGTTGCAGCCTGTTCTTCAGAGCAGTTTTACGCTATGGGCCGTAATGCCCAAAGGTCAGAGTGCATCAAGCACCCCGACGCGCAAGTGCGGGATCGTTGCCTTAAAGACGCGGGGCTCTCCCGTGACGCGTATAAACGTGAAGTTGAAGACGTGAGCAAATGAGCGGTAAAACAAGGCCACTGTCGATCTAACATTGTGCCACTGAACGGTGGGCAGCTCTTGCAGAATGCCGGCTCACCGTTCGTCTGAGCCGGAATGTACTTCAGGGCACCTCTGAAAATCGTAATTTTGTGAGCAGCCGCTTTGCGGCTTGCCTGTTTATCGCATTTCGTCACAATATGGCGTTACTCGAAAAAATTATCGCTTACATATCAACTGTATGTCGCGCTCAAATTTTTTACTCGTGTTTTGTTTAGAAACTAGAATTTTTAGAGGCGTCCTATAGTCCATCCACCGAAAGCAGACGTTATCGCTCAAACATAGCAAGATCCGGGTTGCAGATAAGCGCTTAAACCTTCATATTTCTTCCGTGCTGGAGCAGTTTTTGTTAGCACAACAATAAATTATGAAAGGTTCCGTACAACATGCCACGGAAGGTTAAGATGTCTGACTATGACCGCATAGCTGAAGCAATTTCTTTCATTATTAACCGGGTAAACAACCAGCCCACATTGGAAGAAATTGCGCGGCATTTACACCTAAGCCCTTTCCATTTTCACCGCCTATTTAGCCGCTGGGCTGGTGTAACCCCCAAAAGATTTTTGCAGGTACTTACGCTGGAGCGCGCCAAACAGTTACTCAGCGAATCAAGGCCACTCCTTGAAATCTCTGACTCTCTGGGGTTGAGCGGCAGTTCCCGATTATATGACCACTTCATTCATCTGGAAGCGGTTACACCCGGAGAGTACAAGATGGGCGGTGTGGATTTAACGATTGAATATGCCGTACATGACACCCCTTTTGGAAAAGCGTTTATTGCCATCACACCTAGAGGTATCTGTAACTTTTCGTTTCTGGAGAACGCGGAAGCCGATGGGCATCTAACTAATTTATTTAAAAAATGGCCACATGCCACAGTGCATGAAAATCATCAACGAACGTTTGCGGTGATTGAAACCATGTTCGGCAAAAAACAAATATTAGACCGCCCAGTCTCTTTGCATGTTTCTGGAACAAATTTTCAGGTCAGTGTGTGAAAAGCATTGCTACAGATACCTCCGGCAAAAGTGACCAGTTATTCCCAAGTGGCAAGCGCGATCGGCCGTCCAAGTTCTGCGAGAGCGGTGGGGCTGGCGGTAGGGGCTAACCCTGTCGCGCTCTTGATACCCTGCCACCGCGTTATACAACAAAGCGGCAGGTTGGGTGGGTATTATTGGGGTGAAACCCGGAAACAGGCGATCCACGCATGGGAATCGGCAAGGTATGAGTAACCCTGTTCATACCATTGCGTTAACGTTTGCCAGTCAATTTTTTGACCAGAAAATCTCTTGTTAGCGCCAGTTTAACCGGGCGGATTGAACGGCGCAGAAATGTTTTGTTTGTGCGGGGATTATGGCAAAGGTTTGATGCCGGTGATTCTGGATTGCACGATGGCTTGCGCCAGCACCTCGATAGCTTTGGTGCGGAAAAAGCTTTTGCGCCATGCCAATGCGATGCGTCGCGCCGGCACCGGTTTGCTGAACTGAATGACTTTTAGCAGGCGGCTGTGATAACGCACACTGTTTGCGGAAGCGGGAAGTACGGTGATGCCAAAACCCGAGGTAACCATGTTACGGATGGTTTCCAGCGAGGTACCTTGCTGAATATCCGTGCTCTTGCGGTTGAGCTCTGGGCATGCTTCGGCGACCTGATTGCTAAAGCAGTGACCGGAATTGAGCAGTAACACTTTTTCTGTGGCGAGTTCCTGCGTCTTGATGCTATGCCGATTGGCCCAGGGATGATTGTTGCCGACCACGACTTCGAACGGCTCGTCATACAGGGGCTTGGTGAGAACGCTGGTGTCGCCGCCGAACGGCAGCGCGATAATGATGACATCCAGTTTGCCATTGCGTAACAGGGTATCCAGATTGGCGGTGATATTTTCTTCCACGTCCAGTGGCATTTCCGGCGCAAGTTTTTTCAACACAGGAATTAGGCAGGGCAGTAAATAAGGGCCTACGCTGTAGATGAATCCAATGCGTAGCGTGCCGATCAGTTGGTTATTGCCTTGTTTGGCGATTTCCCGGATCTGTCCGGCTTCCTCCAGAGTGCGCTGGGCTTGCTCAATAATTTGCATCCCAATAGGGGTGATGGAAATAGCATTTTTACCGCGTTCGAAAATCTGTATACACAGCTCTTCTTCGAGCTTTTGTATCGCCAGCGACAATGCGGGCTGGCTGATAAATGATTTTTCTGCAGCGCGGCGGAAATTTCGTTCTTGCGCTACGGCGATGATGAAACGTAGTTCGTTAAGTGTCATATTAATTTCCAGGTGATTTGCATTATAAATCACATTTATTTAAATCAATAATTGGATTTATTAATGGTGGCGCACTATATTGCGCTCACTGGGAGTGAATTTTCTTGAGTTCCCATTCAATATAAAAGGAATAATCATGTTGAATTACAAAACAAAAATTGTCACTGCGATGTTTTTGATTGCCAGTCAAACGGCAATGTGTTTTGAGGTGTTGCCCGCCAGTCCGAGTGTTCCTGCCGATAATCCGATGAGCGCCGCTAAAATAGAATTGGGCAAACAGTTATATTTTGATTCACGTCTTTCGGCGGACGGGACGGTTTCGTGCAATTCGTGCCATAACGTGATGACGAGCGGTACGGATAATCGACCTGTTTCCGTAGGCATTGCGGGGCAGAAAGGTGGGCGCAATGCGCCGACCGTTTGGAATGCGGCATTCATGAGTATGCAGTTTTGGGATGGCCGTGCCGCCTCACTTGAGGATCAAGCTAAGGGGCCGATTTTGAACTCCGTCGAAATGGGTATGCCGTCTGCAGATGAAACAGTAAAGCGTATCGGTTCTATTAAGGGTTATGTTGAGCAATTTAAAACCGTATTCGGTGACAAGGATTCGCTTAGCTACGATAACATTGCTAAAGCTATTGCCGCTTATGAGCGCACCTTGCTTACACCTAACAGTCCGTTTGACCGCTATCTGAAAGGAAATAAGAAAGCGTTGTCGAATCAGGCGAAACGTGGCATGAAGCTGGTTGAGCAGGCTGGTTGTAGCGCGTGCCATAATGGCCCAAATTTTGCCGGCCCGAACATGTCGGTGGGCACAGGTTTTTACCAGAAATTTCCTACTTTTGAAAATAACGAATATGTAAAAAGATACAATCTTGTGGCTGACAGTGGGCGATATGAAGCGACGAAGATTGAGGCAGACAAACATATGTGGCGCGTGCCGACTTGGCGTAACGTTGCACTTACAGCACCTTATTTTCACAACGGTTCAGTTAAAACTTTGGATGAAGCAGTTAGGGTGATGGCTAAAACTCAACTTAACAAGACGCTGACGGGTAAAGAAGTGAAAGAAATTGTGGCATTTTTGAATAGCCTGACCGGTGAGCTTCCAAAGCAAACATTACCGCATTTGCCGAACTCACCTAATGGTTTGTTGACTGCAAGATAACCATGCTTTATTCCTGGGGAAATGTTGATTGATACAGTCCATTCGGGTTGAGGTTGCCGAAGTCTTTGCCAACATGCCGGTTTGTATAGGCAGTATTTCGACGAGCTCTCAAGAAACGGCTTTTTATGGCCATACATATGTCGATATTTAGGCTAAGTTTGATGATATATACTTGGCACAGTCAACAGCCGAACATTTATTATTTGGAGGTTTATCATGCCCGTGATTAAAGCACCCTACTTTCCGATTATCTATGTGCGTGGCTATGCCATGACGCGTGACGAGATTAACCAGACCACGGCCGATCCATTTTGCGGCTTTAATCTCGGCTCCACTGTTTATCGGGCAGTGCCAGATAAAAATCAGCAGCCCCGGAAGTATGTTTTCGAATCGCCGGTAGTACGTCTTGGTTCCGAATTTGGTTATAGCGACGTGTATGAGGATGGTTATGACATCGTGGATCCAGAATGGGAGGTGGCCGCTGACGGGAAGCCGACTGACAATTCGCTCACAGGCCGCTCGATCGTGATCTATCGCTACTACGATCCGGCTTCGACCCTGTTGGGGGACGGCCATACACCCAGCATTGAAGGTTTCGCCAAAGGTCTGGGCACCCTCGTGGCCCGGGTGCGCGAATTAGTGTGTAAAAACCCCGCCAATGGTATGGCGCCGAAGGATTTTCGTTGTTACTTGGTAGCCCATTCGATGGGTGGCTTGGTGTGCCGGGCTTTCTTGCAGAACCCTGCCCTTGATCCCGGAAACATGCGCGCCCATGTCGATAAGTTTTTTACCTACGCTACGCCGCACAATGGTATCGACTTGCTGGGAATCAACACGCCATCGTGGTTGACTGCCTTTGATATTGACAATTTCAACCGCCAAGAGCGCATGCCTGAGTATCTAAATTTGAAGAAAGCCTACGCTAAACATTCACGGGTCGATTTGATACCGGAGGAGAGCTTTTCATCGCGCAAGGTGTTTTGCATGGTCGGTACAAATCGCATGGACTACGATACAGCGGCAGGGTTGTCACGCACCTTTGTAGGTAATGGCAGTGACGGCTTGGTGCGTATTGCCAACGCCACTTTAATGGGCCTTGATGCCAATGGCTCGATTGGCGAGCCATGTGCAAAAGCCTTCACTTTCCGCTCCCATTCCGGCTATTTTGGCATCGTTAATAGCGAAGAGGCGTTCCAAAATCTGACGCGCTTTTTGTTCGGAGACGTGCGTGTCGACTTGTGGCTCGACATAGAGGATATTCGCTTGCCGACAGCGGTGCAGGTGGAGGCTGACGCCGGGCGCAGTGTCAATGCCCTGTATCAAATTGAGGTGTTAGCCTCGCCCCGAGGCAAGTTATGGTATCTGTCGCGGCGCACCGCCGAGGAAGATTCGGTAGCTTGCGTGGCACATGCCAACTGGAAGGAAGATAGGGCGCAATATCTTTCCAGCATATTTCTGGCAAACCGTGCCAAAGTGAATCCGAAACGCCGCTCGTTAGCTTACAGCCTGACACTCGGCATTCGTGCCCCCGATTACGAGATTGAGCGGCGTCTATGGGTTAACGAGCATTACGAAGGCGGCTATCTGTTCCGCAATGCGCTCATTCTCGAAATGGTGCCTCCGCGCAATGAGAATGAGATGTGGAAGGTGAAATACTCATGGCAAGGCTCGGGGATGTTGGCGGCGGAAACGGTGCTTGACGTAAAACCGCTAGACAAGGAGCGGGTGGAGGTAGTGGTACCGTTTGATAGCCATACCATCGAGGCGGATGGTACACACAAACCAGCATTTCCTGGTGTCAAGGGAAGCCTGCGTTTTGTGATTTCGGCGTGGAATGCGGATATGGATGACTACTGATTTTTACCGCAACGCATCCAAATTTGGCGGGCTTTTGTTATATGGAGATTAACTTGTTGTGGTTGGTTTTTTGAATCCGCCTCCAATAAAATTGTTGAGGTCGGATTCTGTCGTTTGTACCAGAGTTGTTTATGATTTATCGGATTTCAGTCCCTCTGTCAGATGTGGAGCGATGACTTGCAGCATTTGCGAAAATATCTTGGTGTTGCCTGCACAAAGGTTGCCGCTTTTGAGGTAGGTGTCGTTGCCTTGCATGTCACCCACTAAGCCGCCCGCTTCTGTAATAAGCAAGCATCCTGCGGCGATGTCCCACGGTTTAAGGCCAATTTCAAAAAAACCATCATAGCGCCCCGCCGCAGTGTAAGCGAGATCAAGCGAGGCAGAGCCAGGTCGGCGCAGGCCGGCAGTCTTTTGCATCATGTCGCGCAAGATGTTCATGTAGGGATCCAAGTGTTCAAATTTGGTGTAGGGAAACCCGGTGCCGATCAGGCAATCGGCCAGTTCGGTGCGTTTGCTTACACGCAGACGACGGTCATTGATATAAGCGCCGCTGCCGCGTGTGGCGGTGAATAGGTCATTCTTGGTGGGGTCATATATTACTGCCTGGGTCAAGACGCCATTGTGCTGCAATGCAATAGACACGGCGTATTGCTGAAAGCCGTGCAAGAAGTTTGTGGTGCCATCAAGCGGATCGATGATCCAGAGATATTCCGAGTCGCCTTGGGCGCCACTCTCTTCTGCTAGAATTGCGTGTTTTGGGTAGGCGTCCAGCAAGGTGTTGATGATGGCTTGCTCGGCTGCGCGATCCACTTCGCTGACATAATCAGAGTGGGATTTTTTAGTGACAGTGAGATGGTCAAGATTATCGGCGGCACGGTGGATCAAGTTGCCGGCGCGACGCGCGGCTTTCACCGCGATGGTGAGCATGGGATGCATAACGAACCTTTTTAATGAGCAGTCGGATTGTTCCGGTGGCGTATTTTAGTGTGAATTGCACTTTGGATAAACCAGAGATTTTAAATAATGTACGTGTGGTACTGAGCCATACCACTCATCCCGGCAATATTGGCGCGGCTGCACGCGCGATGAAAACCATGGGGCTGCAGAGTCTGTATTTGATTAATCCACAGCATTTTCCTGACCGACAAGCAGATGCGATGGCCGCCAGCGCGGCAGATGTGCTGCAAAACGCAGTTGTGTGTGGCTCGCTGGACGAAGCGTTGCAAGGCGTGGTTTTGGTGGCGGGAATGTCGGCGCGTGCACGTTATATTTCGCAAGAGGTGCTCACTCCGCGCGCGGCGATGCCGCTCATGGCGCAGCAGGCAATGCAGCAACCTGTGGCGCTTCTGTTTGGTACCGAAATGTCCGGCTTGACTAATGATGAGTTGGCACGTTGCCATTTTATGGTACGCATTCCTGCCAGCCCGTCGTACACGTCGCTTAATTTGGCGGCTGCGGTGCAATTGATATGCTATGAGCTGCGCCTGGCTGCAGGGCAGGGAGAATATGCCCCACCCGAACTGAATCCGGCATCGGCGGAGCAGGTGGAAAGATTTTTCCGGCACTTGGAAGACACGCTGACCGAAATTGGTTTTTTACGGGATAAGCAATCGACTAAGCTGATGCAAAAGTTGCGCCGTTTATATGCACGTGCACGGCTGGAGCCCGAAGAAGTGAATATTTTGCGTGGTATTTTGACAGTCACGGCTGAATACAATACGCAGCAAAAATTCGACGATCAAAACAAAAAGAAATTGAGTGAGTAAATTTTAGGTGCCCTGATGTTCCAATCTGTTAAAGAAGATATAGACAGCGTATTTGCGCGCGATCCGGCGGCGCGCAGTGTATTTGAGGTAATAACTTGCTACCCGGGATTTCATGCGCGCTTGGTGCATCGCATGGCGCATTGGCTTTGGTATGCAAAGCTGAAATGGCTGGCGCGCTTTTTGTCGCACTTGGGCCGTTTTTTGACCGGCATTGAGATTCATCCGGGGGCAACTATTGGGCGGCGGTTTTTCATTGATCATGGTATGGGTGTGGTGATCGGTGAGACCGCCGAGATCGGTGATGATTGCACTTTGTATCACGGCGTAACGCTGGGTGGGACTTCATGGAAAGAAGGAAAACGGCATCCCACGTTAGGTAATGGTGTCGTGGTTGGGGCTGGTGCCAAAATCTTGGGTCCTATTACCATAGGCGATAGCGCCAAGATAGGCTCCAATGCCGTGGTGGTGAAAAATGTACCGGCGGGAGCGACGGCTGCCGGAATACCGGCGCGCATCCTTGATGAGGCTTCAAAGAGGCCAGGTTTCAATGCTTATGGCATCAGCAATGACCAGAATGATCCGCTGGCTCAAGCTATCCACGGCTTGTTAGGCCATGGTATGGTGGTGGATAAACGCATCGATCTTATTCTGGAACAATTAGAGAAAATGGGCGTAAATATCGACGAAGAACGCGCCACTGCCGATAAGTTCGATCCCAATTACCTGAATAGAATTGTTGACTAAAGTTATTAGTTGACTAAATCGGTTGGGTATTTTATTATTCTTCCCAAATTAAGGGTTTTCATAGATTCAGTTCGCGTGATGATCGCGCAGGATCAAGTAGTAGCTAATCTTCTTAAAGTAGTCCTACATAAATTATTCATGGGCCAGGCTCAAAACAGTCTTTGCGTAGTTGCCCTGAAAAAGACAAATTAGGGTAGTGCGGCTATTTATAAACAGTAAGGGCTGGTTCATGTTGGCATGGATATCACAGATAAAAATGCTGATCTTGTGCGATGTAAATTCAGGGAGAAATCATGCGGCTTACCACTAAAGGGCGTTTTGCCGTGATGGCAATGGCTGATCTGGCGTTGCATGGCGGATGTGGTCCGGTAACACTGTCCAGCATTAGTGAGCGCCAAAAAATTTCGCAATCTTACCTTGAGCAGCTGTTCGGTAAGTTGCGTAAGCGCAATATTGTGGTTGCAGTGCGTGGCCCGGGTGGTGGTTATTATCTGGCACGGCCAAGCGCGCAAATCTCAGTCGCTGACATTGTCGTAGCGGTGGATGAGTCAGTGGATGCTACCCGGTGTGGCGGAAAGGCTAATTGCCAGGACGAGAAACAATGCATTACACATGATTTATGGATGGGGCTAAACGAAGCGTTATACGGTTATATGGCGGGGGTAAGCTTGCAGCAATTAGTCGATAATGCGGCCAAACCCAAGTCCGAAATTAAGACAGTAAGCGTCAGTAAAAATATCACTAAGTCGGTGCTTGTTTCGGCGTGATTTAGATTTAATGCTTTGCTAGATGAATTCTTAGATCGTTTAGTTTCGTGGGATAAATGGAGGTAAGGCACGATTAGTTGCGCCTTACCTCCTCAACCTTAATAAGATTGACTCTGGGATTTGTCCGGGCCTTTTGCGATACTTTTTATTGTCTACTATCAGGAGGTTAAATAATGGCGATTACATTAACTGAAAATGCGGCAAAACAGATTCAAAAACAACTCGCAAAGCGTGGAAAAGGCCTTGCCCTACGCGTTGGCGTCAAAAAAGTTGGCTGTTCCGGTTACGCTTATACCTATGACTATGCCGATGAGGTGCTGGCAGGAGACCATATATTCGAAGCGCATAGCGCTAAGGTTGTGTTTAATGATTCGACCTTGGCTTACATTAACGGCTCGCGTTTAGATTTTGTGACTGAAGGGCTTAAGCAGATGTTTAAATTTGATAATCCCAATGTCGGCAGTATGTGCGGCTGTGGCGAGAGCTTCAATCTGACAGGTGAAGCGGCAAAGTCCATAGTTCAAAATTCATAGTGTAGGGTGCGACTGTTTAACTGCTCCATGTAGCCCCTTATGCAACCCGTGGATAAGCTTTTTCTTCGACCTTGATGATTTTTCGGAGGTAACATTAATGAGTGCAACGCTGCAAAACCTCGTCAACCAGCCTTATAAACATGGCTTCGTCACTAGCATCGAGTCTGATGTCGCGCCGAAAGGTTTGAATGCAGATACTATCTGGATGATTTCGACCAAGAAAAAAGAGCCAGAATGGTTGCTTGAGTTTCGGCTTAAATCTTATGAAGCCTGGCTTAAGATGGAAGAGCCTATATGGCCCAATGTCCATTATCCGAAGATCGATTTTCAGGCTATCAGCTATTACTCTGCGCCTAAGCAAAAGCCGAAATTAAAAAGTATGGATGAGGTTGATCCTGAATTGCTGCGTACTTTTGAAAAGCTGGGTGTGCCGTTGCATGAGCGTATGGCGCTTGCTGGTGTTGCGGTGGATGTTATTTTTGATAGCGTATCCGTGGCGACTACTTATAAAGATAAACTTGCCGAGGTTGGCATTATTTTCTGTTCCATGTCAGAAGCGGTGCTTGATCATCCCGAGCTGGTGCAGAAATATCTTGGTACCGTAATTCCGTCCAGTGATAATTTTTATGCCGCGCTCAACTCAGCCGTGTTTACCGATGGTTCGTTCTGTTATATCCCCAAAGGGGTTAAATGCCCAATGGATTTATCGACCTATTTTCGCATCAATACCGAGGAATCAGGTCAATTTGAACGTACATTGATTGTTGCTGAAGAAGGGGCTTCGGTCTCTTACCTTGAGGGTTGTACCGCACCTGCGTTCAGCAGCAATCAGCTGCATGCTGCGGTAGTAGAGCTTGTAGCGCTCGATAACGCCGACATCAAATACTCAACCGTGCAAAACTGGTATGCAGGCGATGAGAAAGGCGTCGGGGGCATTTATAATTTTGTAACCAAGCGTGGTCTGGCTAAAGGGGTGAATTCACGTATTTCCTGGACTCAGGTAGAAACCGGTTCGGCGATTACCTGGAAATATCCTTCCTGTGTGCTGCTTGGTGATAATTCGGTTGGGGAATTTTATTCTGTTGCGGTCACAAACCATTATCAGCAAGCCGACACAGGCACCAAAATGATACATGTCGGCAAAAACACGCGTAGCACGATAGTCAGCAAAGGGATCTCGGCTGGCCATTCCAATAATAGCTACCGTGGATTAGTCAAGGTTGCACCAAGTGCCACGGGTGCGCGCAATTATTCACAATGTGATTCGATGTTGGTTGGACAGAATTCCGGTGCCCATACCTTCCCCTATATACAAGTGGCGAACAATAGCTCTCAAATAGAACATGAAGCATCGACTTCAAAGATCGGTGAGGATCAGTTGTTTTATTTCGCACAACGCGGAATTGACGCGGAAGCTGCGGTGTCGATGATCATCAATGGATTCTGTAAAGACGTATTTCAGCAATTACCAATGGAATTTGCGGTCGAAGCAACCGCATTGCTCAGTTTCAAATTAGAAGGGAGTGTTGGATGATTTACCCAGACAGCAAGATCGTGCTCGAAGTACGCGGGTTATGTGCGACCGTGAATGGTACCGAAATTCTAAAAGGATTGGATCTAACGGTAAGGCGCGGCGAAGTGCATGCAATTATGGGGCCAAATGGCTCGGGTAAGAGCACCTTTTCCAAGATACTCGCGGGCCATTCAGCTTATGAAGTTACGGGAGGCTCCGTGATGTTCGAAGGGCAGAACTTGTTTGATTTGGCTCCTGAAGAACGCGCACGTGCCGGCGTGTTCCTTGCTTTCCAGTATCCGATTGAAATACCCGGTGTTATCAACAGCCAGTTTCTGCGTCTTACTTACAATACCGTACAGACCCATCGTGGCAAAGAAGAGCTCGACCCGCTTGAGTTTGATGACTATGTGCGCGAAAAGATGAAGTTACTCGAAATGAGTCCTGATTTTCTTGAACGTAGCGTAAACGAAGGCTTTTCCGGGGGCGAAAAAAAGCGCAATGAAATATTGCAAATGGCAATGTTGGATCCACGCTTGGCGATTTTAGATGAGACCGATTCCGGCCTCGACATTGACGCACTCAGGATCGTCGCCAATGGCGTCAACCAGCTTGCCAACAAAGATAATGCGATCGTGCTGGTAACGCACTATCAGCGCCTGTTGAACTATATCGTGCCTGATTACGTACATGTGATGGAAGCAGGCCGCATCATCAAGACTGGTGGCAAAGAGCTTGCATTAGAACTCGAATCCCGTGGCTATGACTGGGTCGGAGTCGAGCACAAGGCTGTAGCGGGGGCGGTGGCATGAGTGCAACCGGCACAATTAATGCGGGTTATCTGGAAACCCTGCTGGCAGGGCAGCCGCAATTGCCTACAAGTCCGTTGGCATGGCTTAATGCGCTGCGCGCCGAGGCAGTCGACCGCGTCGGTGTTCTGACGGTACCCACCCTGCGCGACGAAGAATGGCGTTTTACCGATATTTCGCAGCTCACCAAGATGCCATTCCACCCGGTGCGCACAACCATTAGTCTCCAGGCCGCAGACATAGAGCGCTTTTATATCGAGGAAGCGACTACTCGGCTAGTATTTGTCGATGGCGTCTATGCTCCCCAGTTGTCAAGTGGCATTGCAGGCAGTGGTGTAACGGTTGTCAATCTGGAAGCTGGATTTGCTGCGCACGCAGCAACAATCGAGCCATATCTGGGGCGTCTTACAGAATTTCGTGACAATGTATTTGCGGCCCTTAATACTGCATTTCTGCATGACGCGGCATTGGTCGTTGTGCCACGTGACATCGCAGTTAAGGTACCGGTACACCTGCTATTCATTGCGACACAAAAGGATGTCGTAAGTTATCCACGTTGCCTGTTGCTGGCCGAGTCCGGTAGCGCAGTGACAGTGATTGAGGATTATGTTTCATTGCAAGAAGATGCCTATTTCACCAATGCGGTGGCCGAAATCGCATTACTCGATAATGCGCGCGTCAACCATATACGGGTGCAGCGTGAAGGCGCGAAGGCATTTCATATTGCAAACTGCGCGGTATCACTGGCACGTGCCAGTAATTATCAGTCAGTGAGTGTTGCGTTTGGCGCGCGTATTTCACGTTATAACTTGAATGTACAGTTAGCTGAGGAAGCCGAATGTGCGGTTGACGGATTGGCGTTAATTTCGGGGCGTCAGTTGGCCGATACACATACCTGCATCGACCATGCAATGCCGCACGCAGTAAGTCATCAGATGCACAAATGTATCGTCGGCGGTGGTGCACATGCGGTATTCAACGGCAAAATTATGGTACGTCAAGGTGCGCAACGTACTGACTCCAGACAGTCTAGCCGCAACCTGCTATTAACCAATAAAGCTCACGTTGACACCAAGCCGCAACTTGAAATTTTCGCGGATGACGTGAAGTGCACACATGGCGCGACCATCGGCCAGCTCGATAGCGAAGAAGTGTTTTATTTGCAGAGTCGCGGTTTGTCCGATACGGCGGCGCGGAACATGCTGACTTACGCGTTTGGGGCTGAGATCATCGAGCGCATACCTATTTCGTCACTCAAATGCCAGCTTGAAAAAACCGTACTCGAACAGACCGCGACCCAGCTATGAGCGCAAATCAGACTACACAAAAAATTCGATCGACGTCCGTCTTCGATGTTGAGCGTATTCGCGCTGATTTTCCAATCCTGAAACTGAAGGTCAACGATAAACCGTTGGTATACCTTGATAACGCCGCCTCGAGCCAGATGCCCCAGCAGGTGATTGATCGCCTTGTGTACTACCAGACAAAACAGCATGCCAATATTCATCGTGGAGTGCATTATCTGTCAGAGGTTGCGACTTCCGAATTTGAAGAGGCGCGACGCAAGTTACAGCGCTTCATCAATGCAAAAGAAGATCGCGAAGTCATTTTTACCAGTGGCACTACCGAAGCGATCAATCTGGTGATGCATGGCTATGGCCGTAAATTTATCGGGGCTGGAGACGAAATTATTCTGACCACGCTTGAGCATCACGCAAACATTGTGCCGTGGCAAATGCTGGCTGAAGAAAAGGGCGCAAAGATTCGTGTGGTACCGATTAACGATGCGGGTGAATTGCTGATCGATGAATATGAGAAATTATTTAACGATCGCACCAAATTTGTTGGAGTAACACATGTCTCCAACGCGCTTGGTTCCATTAACCCTATCAAAGAAATGATTGCGTTTGCACACGCGCGTGGCGTGCCGGTGCTGGTTGATGGCGCGCAGGCAGCGCCGCACACCAAGATTGATGTGCAAGATTTGAATTGTGATTTTTACGCATTCTCAGGCCACAAGCTGTGCGGGCCAACCGGCATCGGCATTCTTTATGGCCGCGCCGCACTTCTGGAAAGCATGCAGCCATTCAAGGGTGGTGGCGACATGATTTTATCGGTGACGTTCGAAAAAACCACTTACAACACCATTCCGCATAAATTCGAAGCCGGTACTCCGCCAATTTCTGCGGCAATCGGGCTTGGCGCGGCAGTCGATTACTTGTCGGCAATTGGCATGGATGCAATAGCGGCACATGAGCTTGATCTTCTAAAGTATGCAACCGGGCAAATAAGTTCCATAGCGGGTGTGCGCGTTATGGGCACCGCCGAGCATAAAGCGGCAGTATTGTCTTTTGCCGTGGATGGTGTGCATCCGCATGATATTGGCACACTGCTCAACCAGGAAGGTATCGCTGTGCGTACCGGGCATCATTGCGCACAGCCAGTTATGCAACGTTTGCACGTCCCTGCCACTTCGCGCGCATCGTTTGCGTTCTACAACACCATGGATGAAGTCGATGCGCTAATCGCCGGCATCCGTACCGTACAGAAAATATTTACATAATGGCTGACTATAAATCTCTCTATCAGGAGGTGATCCTCGATCACAATAAAAAGCCGCGTAACTACGGCACGATTGAACACCCCAGCCATCATGCTGTGGGGCACAATCCCCTGTGTGGTGACCACATCACCGTGGATGTTGTCGTTGATGAGGGCCGTATCAACAACATTGCATTTCAGGGTGAATCTTGCGCAATCTGCAAAGCATCTGCGTCGATGATGACCACTTCAGTCAAGGGCAAGACACGTGAGGAGGCGGAAACGCTGATCCAGGAGTTTCTTGCCATGGCTACGGGCAAACTTTCCCATGAAAATTGCCCCCACATTGGCAGGCTTGCCGTATTCGCTGGAGTGAGCGATTTGCCTACGCGTGTCAAATGCGCAATTCTGCCGTGGCATACGCTAAATGGTGCATTTAATGCAGTAGCGTCCACCTCGACCGAAGCGGAAGAAGATCCAATGCATGCCCCGATCGGTGATGCCTGAGAATAATTAAAAACGAGTTTTATATCGGGAACGAGTTTGTCGGCGGTTCCAGTGTGCCCAAAATTCTCAAGTAAGGTGACATGTAAAACTTGCTACAAGTAATACAGTCATAAGAGGGGAGGCTTGGCCAAGCGGTTATTTATAGCAACCTATTGCTTACAGGATTGCCAAAGGCGTTAAAAGTAAGGCCTTAATTTTTAAGGGATAGAAATGCCAAAAATTGCTGAAATAGAAGACACGCCTAATCCAAACGCAGTGAAATTCATGCTCAAGGAGCCATTAACATGGGGAATATCACACTCCTACGATAATGCCGAAGAGGCCAAGTCCGATACCCTTGCTTCCGCGTTATTTGATATCGAGCATGTAACCAATGTGTTCTACGTTGATAGCTGCCTAACGGTTACGCAGGATGGTAAAGCCCATTGGCCCCAGTTGGCGCGCTTAATTGCCGTACCACTCCGCGAGGCGCCCGCAGCGGATGCATCTTCGGAAGCCTTGGTTGCGGCCGCGGCCGTCGCAATTGCTGGCCTCAGCCCAGAGGATCAGGTGCGCTTTGATAAGATCAATGCGATGCTTGACGAAAAGATCCGCCCCTACCTGCGAAGTGACGGCGGAGACCTGCATGTAATCGGTTTCTCCGGTAACTTTCTCAGCGTGCATCTTCAAGGCGCGTGCGGTTCATGCCCGAGTTCGACATCGGCCACGCTCATCAGTATCACGAGCCTACTTCGAACGATTGAACCGGATATAGAAGTCCTGTCCGTGTAGTTGTAATTTGATGTTGGTATAAAGCCGATAAACGGACACGATAACTTTAAGAACATATTTAAATAGAGTCGGATGATGATATTTCATCCGCGAATGAATGGTCGCCACTATATATGCAAACTTTAACTGCCCCCGATTTAGCCGCATGGCTTTCGGATAAAACGCGAAATCAACCAGTATTGCTCGACGTGCGTGAGCCATGGGAATTTCAAACCTGTCACATTGACGGAGCGTTGACGATGCCGATGAATACCATTCCTGACAGGCTGTCGGAGTTAGGTGCGGAGCAACCAATTGTCTGCATTTGCCATCACGGTATGCGCAGTATGCAGATTGCGGTTTTTTTAGAACAGAATGGTTTTACTCAAGTTAGCAACTTGACAGGTGGCATCCATGCTTGGGCTCAGCAAGTCGATAGCACAATGCCAACCTATTAACAATATTGGTTGCTTTGGGAGAATAACTTGCGGCAATATCATTTATGCATTCAAAACTCGCCACATAACTTAGTATCAAGCATGAGACCAGTGCATAGGAATAATTAAAAATGGAATTGGAATGAGCAACTGGGTGACGGTTGCGCGAGTCGGTGAACTCGCGCCAGGCGAGTGGCGAGTGGTGGATGTGGATGGCGCGCAGGCCGTGGTATTCAATCTCGAAGGTCAATATTATGCCATTGAGGACGTCTGCACTCATGATTCTGGCCGGCTTACGGGTGGCACGGTCGAAGGTGACCAGATCATTTGCCCGCGCCACGGCGCACGTTTCTGCATACGCACTGGCGAGGCATTGACTGCACCTGCTTATGAACCGACTGCTACCTTCCCCGTGCGCATTGAAAACGACGATATTCAAGTACGCGACAATCGCTGGGATTGATTTAAGTCTTATAAAGGCCAACATTGACAGGTAAAGTACAGATGTCAGAACAACAGTTTACCGAGCAAGATTGGCGTCGGCTTCTGATAAGTTTGGGGGAAGACCCCAATAGAGCCGGCTTGGTTGAAACACCGTCCCGTCTTGTCACTGCCTGGAAGCACTGGACTTCTGGATATACCCAAGATCCGGCAGAACTTCTAAAAGTGTTTGAGGATGGAGCGGAAGATTACAACGAGCTTATCGTGATACGGGGCATTCCTGTTTATAGTCATTGCGAGCATCATCTGGCGCCTTTCTTTGGCAAAGCCACGATCGGCTATGTTCCTAATGGAAAAATAGTGGGCTTGTCTAAGCTGACGCGTTTGGTTAATTGTTTTGCCAGGCGGTTACAGGTACAAGAACGGCTCACTATTCAAATTGCCAACGCCTTGATGACGCATCTGGAACCGAAAGCGGCGGGCGTGGTGATTCGCTGTCGGCACATGTGCATGGAAAGCCGTGGCATTAGTACCGAGGGAGAAGAAACCGTTACGTCAGCTATGCTCGGCGAACTTCAACCCAATCTGGCATTGCGCACGGAATTTCTTGCTTTAGCGCGTGAGGCATAATTTGAATCCAAAATCAAAATGAGTCTGCATCTCCCAATTTACCTGGACTATTCAGCCACTACGCCCATTGATTCACGTGTTGCTGAGGCGATGATTCCCTATTTAACCGAAAAATTCGGTAACCCGGCAAGCCCCCATATCTATGGTCAGGTGGCGGAGGAGGCGGTGGAACGCGCGCGTGAGCAGGTTGCGGCACTGGTAAACGCTGACCCCAAAGAAATCATCTGGACTTCGGGTGCGACCGAGTCCAACAATCTGGCGCTGAAGGGCGCGGCACAGTTCTACCAGAATAAGGGCAAGCACATTGTCACGATGAAAATCGAGCATAAGGCGGTACTCGATACCGTGTGCGAACTGGAGCGGCAAGGATTTTCTGCGACTTACCTCGATTCTGAACCGAATGGCTTGCTCGATCTGGATAAATTAAAGGCGGCATTGCGTCCTGATACCATCATCGTTTCGGTAATGTATGTCAACAACGAAATTGGTGTGATTCAGGACATTGCAGCGATCGGTGAAATATGCCGTGAGCGTGGCATTCTGTTCCATGTTGATGCGGCGCAGGCTACCGGAAAAATAGTGATCGATTTGTTGCGCTTAAAAGTTGACCTGATGTCATTTTCCGCACATAAAACTTACGGTCCGAAAGGCATCGGTGCGCTGTACGTGCGGCGCAAGCCACGAGTTCGTCTGGAAGCACAGATGCATGGTGGTGGGCATGAACGCGGCATGCGTTCAGGCACCTTGGCGACACACCAGATTGTTGGCATGGGCGAAGCGTTTCGCATAGCGCAACAGGAAATGACAACAGAAAACGAACGCATCCGTACGCTACGTGACAGCCTGTGGCGTGGCCTGTCCAGCATAGGAGACGTGTACCTGAACGGCGATCTTGGACAGCGCGTAGCGCATAACCTGAATGTCAGTTTCAATAATGTGGATGGTGACTCGCTGACCAAGGCGATTGCCGATATTGCGGTATCCAGCGGGTCTGCCTGTACTTCGGCAAGTCTGGAGCCGTCTTATGTGCTACGTGGTTTGGGACGCAGCGATGCATTGGCACGCAGTTCGATTCGGTTCACTGTGGGGCGCTTTACCACGGAGGAGGAAGTGAATTTCACGATAGAGCTGTTGAAAAATACAATCAGTAAGTTGCGTGATGAAAATTTATAATCTGTGGCGCACCCTTTCAAACCGCTGGCTATATCTGGCCGGGACGTTGGTTATCGCCGGGGTGTTTGGTACAGCGCTCTATTTGCAATATGTCCTGCATCAGGAGCCTTGTCCCTTATGCATGATCCAGCGCGTCATCTTCATTGCTATGCTAGTTCTGTTTGCTATTGCCACGCTGCATAACCCTAAACGCAGTGGTACGAAAGTGTATGGCGCATTGATAGTTTTATTGGCGGTGAGTGGTGTGAGTACGGCTAGTCGCCATATATGGCTTCAGCATTTGCCCAAAGACCAAGTGCCTGCCTGCGGTCCAGGCCTGGAGTACATGCTGGGAAACTTCCCTATGGCAGAAGTGTGGCAGGAACTCATGCACGGCTCCGGTGAATGTGCCGCCAAAGGTTGGACTTTCCTTGGCTTGGGCATCCCAGAATGGTCCCTGTTTTTGTATGTACTTTTGGGTGCGTGGGCGGTGATGATCGCACGTAGAAAGCCTATCTAACGCCTCTTGCCAATAATGCTGGCATACCTGCATCGGACAGTTAAATATTCGTGCATCCATTACTTTTGTTAAGTATTTGTTGCTAAGTATTTGCTAGTATTTTTTAACTTTTTATCAAAATAAACTAAAGGAACCAAAAATGTCAAAACAATGGACAACCCCCCCTGCAATGTTGATTGACCCTAGTAAAAAATACACAGCTACCGTGGCAACTGAGCGCGGGAACATTACAATCGAGCTTTATCCGCAGCATGCTCCTAAGACTGTGAACAATTTTGTTTTCCTGGCGCGTGAAGGTTTTTACGATGGCCTCATCTTCCACCGCGTGATCAGGGATTTTATGATCCAGGGCGGCGACCCCACGGGTAGCGGACGAGGCGGGCCAGGCTACAAATTTGAAGATGAAACCAGTGGCAACCCGCTCAAACATGGCACCGGATATCTTTCCATGGCCAACTCCGGTCCCAACAGCAATGGTAGCCAATTCTTTATTACCCACAGTCCCCAGCCTCATTTGGATGGCAAGCACACGGTTTTTGGCAAAGTTATCGAAGGCATGGATGTGGTCAACGCCATTAGTCAAGGCGATGTGATGACCAAGGTGGAAATTAGCGAAGAGTAAAGTATGGGAGGAGCGACGGGGAATTGAAACTTGACTACTTGTTGCCAATTCAACTCTGACCTTGGGAATAAGCGAAATGCAGAATCCGTCATGGTTTTGACGATGGAAATTGGATTAGCGACGGGGTGTGAGGCGAAGTGTGTTCGACTTGTACAGTTAAATTTCCTATCCGTAATTTAGTATTTTTTGGAGCTTTGGCGCGCAGCTAGAGCCCAATGGCCTCATCCGATCACACCAAAATCCCCACCAGCATTGCCATACTTAGAAAAAATAAAGCGCCCGCCGTTATCCATTTGAGATTGCCACAAAACAACTGCCCACGCATTTGACGGATGATGGCAGCGGCTTTTACTGCTGACAAACCGGGGTAGGGCTGCCAGTTCGCGTCATCGTGCGGCAGCGCTTCCGAAAAAAGTGGCGTCTCGGCCCTGTGCAAATATTGCCGTGCGATTCCGGCGTTGCCTTCTGCATGGTCAAGCAATAGCCGACGGCGCTGTGCTGGCGATAGCCAGGCCGCGATTGTGCTGTCCTGTTCTGCCGCTACGTCCGGACTGAGCGCGGTCGTCGCGTCGAGTATCTGTGCACGGCGTAGCAGTGGCCAGCCTAACCAGCGACGCCGATGCAGATGCCGGATCAGTTCCACTTGATCACGTCCCGGCGTGGCGTTGACCGATTCCCGCTCCGGCGCTGGCGCCATCCAATCAGATGGAATCGTTTGCTGCAAAGCGCACTCAAAAAAGTCGGCCACGATGCCAGTTGGCATGGCGGCGCGCTCATACGGACGCACCACCATCGCGCCCGGGCCGAATTCAGCCGCCCAGCAAGCCAGCAGACGGTATGTATCCAGCCTGGGAGCAAAAGTGCGCGCGAAAGTTTTAAATTCGATGGACGGATCGCTGCTGCCTTTGACGTACTGCACGTAATGCGCGCCCAGCAGGTGGTCCTGACGACGGATATATGCGATTACGACAGGCTGATATTGAAATGCCTGAACCAGTCCAGACAGAATTTTCACCCCGGCCGCCAAACAGTCCATGTCCAGATCAATCTGGTGTGCGGTTTGCATGTCGAACAAATCCTCGGCTGACATGATGATGGTATCGGCACCGATGCGGCGACGCTCATCCTCAATCGCATCAAACATGGCGCGCGAGCAATCGTAAGGACGACAAATAGCACGTTGCTTGTGCCAATAATGCCGCGCCGCGTCTATCTGTCCGCAAGCTTGCAAGGCTTCATGGCGCAGCAAGGCAAACAGGCGGTAGTGGCTGACCCGGTACGCGCGCACCTTTTGATACACGGTTTGATCGACAGGATACAAAATGCCGCGTTGCGCCAGAGCAGTGCTGTGCAGGTGCAAAAATGACTGTAGCGCTTTCGATCCGGTTTTGTGCTGGCCAATGTGAAAAACGATTTTCACTCTTGCTACAGTCATAGTTTGCGCCCTGATCCGATTAGGCGTGGCGGCTGCATCACCGTGCATACGGCGATATCAACCAAGCCAGCGAGAAAAATTTCGCGCACCGCTTGTTCCGAAAAACGGTAATAGTCGTCTGGAAAAAGATGCTCACCCAAGGTGACCGTGCCAGCACGTAATACATCACTGTTGATGAGGCGTGCAAAGGCTTTCAGCAGCCAGCCCGCTACCGGTTTATTGCGCAGAAAAGATTGCGCGCCCATGCCCCCATAGCCCGGTATGCCAATCACAATCAGGCCGCCCGGCGCGGTGACCCGATGGATTTCGGCCAGCGTTTTCCAGAAATAGGGATCGTGCTCCAATGTGGCGTTGCAGAGCACGGCTTCGAATTGTCCGTTGGCAAAATCGGACATGTGATTAGCGTTGCCTTGAATGATCTGGCAATGCGTATCGACCGCTGCCTGCGCAAGATTGATGCCGATGCGGCGCGAAGCTAGGCGCAGGCAAGGCATGCGCAGCAAGCTGTCCGGCCCGGCAACCGCCCCTACTTCCAATACGTCGCCTTTGATGGCGGCGGCTGTACAGATCGTCTCAAACACGCGGTACACATCAGGGGACATCGTCACGCCTTTTGCGGCTTTTGCCGCCTTGTTTTATGCCTGGTATCCATCGATGCATTAATAAGCGGGGCACGCTCGGCAGGTGGCGCCGGCAAACTGATAGTAGATGGCGATTGAGCAATAGACGCGGGTCGACCGACAGCAGCACCGCCAGCATTCTTAATGGTGCCAGCGGCCCATGCGCGGCGCGCCCCAATGTCTGGCCAAACAAATAAGCAAAGGTGTGCGCTTCGTAACGGCTGAGCGGGCCTTCGATATGCGCCATCGAGGTCAAACCGCGCTGCACTGCCATCAGCGCAATCTGGCGAAAAATGCGTACGTTGGCCGCAATCTTATTGGCCGGTAGATGTCTACTGGTGTTGGTGCCGTGCTGTACCCAGCAACCTGCAATGGTGTTCAACACCAGCACCTCGCCTTCCAGCGCAAGCCTCAAAAATGAATCCATATCGGACGAACTAATGTCGGCGCTATAACAGCCATTGGTGATGGCAGTACGGCGATGATATAGCGTGCCGAGATGGGTAAAAAATCCCGTTTCATAGACAAATTTGAGATATTGCGCGCCACTCATCAATTGCTCCGCGCCAACGATGGGCGGCAAAATATCGACGTCGGGACGGGTTCCACTGGGGTAAGTTGCGCGGTGCCCGGCTTGGGCAAACAGCACTGAGCGCCCGGCATGACGCTGCAGCGCCTGCCATGCGTAGCTGACGAAACCGGCATCGGTCAGATAATCGTCACCATCGAGCATCAGCACCCATTCACCCCGCGCGTGTTCGACCAGTGCGCGGCGGTAATTGGCGACCCGTCCCAGATTACGCTCATTGCAGATATAACGGAAACGCGGATCACTGTCCCACTGGCGCGCCAAAACCGCAGTTTGATCGGTAGAGGCATCATCAAGCACCAACACTTCGAGTGAAGCGAAATCTTGCATCAGTGCACTGCGAATCGCCTGCCCGATATATTGCGCCTGATTATAGGTCGGGATCAGGATCGATACGGTCGGCGCAGTGGGCATGGCCACCTCAATCTGAGCGATCAGGCGGGCGCGCTCCTGTGCCGGATCAGAGACTGGCGGATCGCCTGCAAGCGCACAACGAAACTGCGCCCGTAAACCGCCATCAAGCAGCAAACGCGACAGCCCCGCCGCCATGGCCGACATCTCATTGGGAACAATGAGTCCGGTGCGGCCGTTATCGATCAGTTCATCAACACCATTCACATCGGTTACGATCACCGGACAGCCCAGAGTTAGTGCCTCGATCACCACGGTCGGGCAGCCTTCGGAAGCTGAAAACAAGGCAAAAACAGTGCACTGCTGCATCCACGGCACCACGTTGCCGCGCACGCCGGACAAAAAGAAGACATCACTCATGCGCAGCGCCACGATCTCGGCTTGCAGGCGCGCCTGCTCTGGCCCCTCGCCCAAGACATACCAATCGAAGTCGACGCCGCCTTGGCGCAGCCTATGGTGGATTTGGAGGCATTGCAAAATTTGCTTCTCGGTAGAAAGGCGTGCCACCGTCAGCACCACTGGACGGTTGGACCCAAGCCACGGTGGGCCGGATATATCCATCGCTACGTCAGCGTGCGCCTCACTAAGTGCCAGCTCCACCGGTGGGTGCAATACTTGCCACGGCCGCCGCGCCAGCATCGGGCATTGCTGCGCCATGTGCTGCCACAGGCGCGCAGAAACCGGCAATATCAGATCGGCCGACAGCAAGGCGCATTCGATGGCGCTACGCTCCGGTAATAAACGCTGTGGATACCGGGCCAAGCGCTCATCGACCAAAAACAGTAATTTACGCCGTGCCTGCACCAGACTCATGGCCAGGCAGGCGCGTCGACTGGGGAAAACCGATGTCGCCAGCAGCGCGTGATAGGCACGCTGAAACGGCGGCGATGCACGCGCAGCCAATACCAGATCAAGGCACCACAACGCATTGACGTCGGCTCTCCATGATTGCGCATCCAGCGTGAAAATAGACACTTGCTGCGGTAATTGGCGCAACATTTCATCCGCACACGGCCCCGTCACCAGCAGGTCGATGGCGTAGTCGGGCGCAAGTCGCTGCATATGCCGCAGCGCCAAAAACGCCGCGCCACCGGCCATAAACTCTTGCGCCAGGAATAAAATTCGATGCCGGGGCTGCGTAGTAACCACCACTCGTATAATCTCCAACGCATCTTTAAGCGCTATTCATTGAATAGCCCCTCATTATGTACAAATCATGCTCCAGAAAAACCTGCTGTTAATTTTCCTTCGGCGCACATGCGCACAGATGAGCGGAACTGAACTGTACAGCACGAAGGCGTCAGAGCCTGTGAAAAAATCAAAAGCACACCCTAAATCTGATGGCGATTTTGCTGGCAGTAGTTCCCTTTAGGATGTGCCGAAGAGAAATCTGATTATTTCTCAGCCTCTCAGTGCGTGAACAAAATAGCCTGTTACCAGGCGACGCCCAGAAAAATTCAGTGAGTCTACACCGGGTATTATCGATAACCGACTAACCGGGGATGAAACCGTTTATCACAGTAAGCCTTAGTATTATTGCTTTGCTAAATTGACAGTTCAACGAGTAAGGTTAGATTGTGATCGCAAAGCTAACTACAATCTGAACCGTTTGTTGGGCCGCTCATCCACCCACTTCCGGTTAAAACAAAACCTGTATGGCAGTCGGGGTCGCCGCTCCATCCGTGCGGGGAGCAACTACGTTAGCGCGATCATCGGGCGCGCCGGGGTCGCTATCATCGCCAATGAAAACGCAACTATAGTGTTCCCAGCTGTAGGAGCCGCGCCAGAATGTGATCGTGGAATGGTTGAAGGTACTGGCCGTCAGGTCACGTTGAGTTTTTACCGGCTTGACCGCAGCGGAGGCAGGCTGACATATCTGTATCTTATCGGCAATCGAAGTTGCTGTGCCCACATCCGTTAACAACACAACGCGCGTATAACTCCGCACCGGTAAAGCGCTCACTGTATACAGTGGTATAGCGCTACCACCGGCGGTCCACTCTTGGTTAAGCGTAATCGGCTGAAAACAATCCGAGGCCAACGTCGGAGGCGAGCTTGCAATGACGCAGTTTGTTGGTTTTACCAGTGCCAGCAAACTTGGATTAGCGTTAATTTGTGGGCGGGTATAGACGTGGCCGGCGATCTGAATGTAATCACTGTCGTTGTGATAGGAAAGATAAGTGGGCTCGGAAATATCCTGGGTGGCCACCACCACCGCGTCAGCCTCGTTCCCCAGCTTACCCCGGTAAACCACCTGGATATAAAGATCGGTCGCACTTTTGGGAATAGGATTCGCGCTAAAATTGAACGTGAATTGCGTCGGGCTGTTGACGAGCGTGACATCTGGTATCGGTTCGGACACGACAATTTCTTCATCCTTGCTGCGGCAATTCAGATCGCCGTTCAAGTTCAATGCATCGGAAAGGTCATTCGCATAACACGTGTTGCGATGAAATTTGGCGATGGCTACCAACGTCCCGCCGGCCATGCCTTCACCTGGAGGGCTAGCATTGGTTAATCTTAGCTTGATCTTCGAGAATCCGGTTTCCGTTCCATCAATGAGGCTATACACGCCATCGGGGGGTAAGCTGATTTGTATCTTGCCGCGGAAGAAGTAGTTGATCAGGCCGGCACTATAGGCAACAGCTTTCGGTATTAATGTTTCGTGTACGGCGTCGAAATTAAAGCGGTTAAGTGCAAATAGCCGGTCGGAATAGTATATCGGGGTCACGCCATCATCGTAGATTACATGCACACCTTTGGCTTGCAGGTCTTGGTCAAAAATCGAGAGGGTGGATGCCTTGGCTGTCAGTTGCGTCGGGTACATTGTCATCCAACAGTTCACACCTACGCCGGTGCACAAGGACTGGATACCTGTCGGTACCGTCGCGCCCTGCGCAGCATAGAGATCATCGACGTTGTAATTCGTAGGTGTTCCTGGTAACGGAAAAGGATATTTTGAAGCACCGACGGTCCCTAAATAGCTCCTGAAATTTGTGCCCTGGCTAACGAAGTTTTTATTGGTGAATTCGGCTATGCCAGTGCCAGCGGTATTCATCCAAAAATCGCGTGGGAGTTTGAATTCTGAGGCGGCGGGGAATACGGCATCGGCTTGGGTGGAAGCGGCTATCGTAATTATTTTAAACTGGATTTCATCTGAGCTACTATACCTCTCGTAACGGCTAGGATTATAAAAAATCCCGCCACAGCTAAAAAAACCGAGATCGCAGTGTTGGTCATTTCTCACATGCTGCGGCTGAGCCATATCTTGAATGTGATGAATGGTGTGTCCGAGATTGCCGAATACCAGCCCCCAATAACCGTTCCTGATGGTTTCGTTCACCTTGGCGGTGAAAGTAGGGTCATTCGTCGTGAGCGCGTCATAGAAATACTTTCTCGCATCCTTGTAGGAAACTAATTGTTCAGCGATGTCTCCAGTATCCTCCAGCGACCAGTCAGGTGATTTTTTGCCAACGGAAGTGGATAGTACGGTTAAAGCACGGTCTTTGTATGGGTCATAAAAATGATTGAGCGCGCGGGAATTATTATCCTCCGATACCGCATCATCCCGAAAAATCTCTTCAATGGTTTTATTTGAAAATAGTTGATTTTGGGGAAACGGTTGCAACCCGAGATTAGGTAGCAAAGTCGCATCTGTGTTGAGCGCCGATTTCGATACCGACTTTGCTGAGAGATCGCGATGTGTAATCTTCGGCTCGTAAGCCCACAATAATCCCGAAATTAGTAGCAACGGTAGTAACGTGATCTTAGTTAAATTTTTCATTTTTCGTAGGTTTTGAGAAATTCTCTTGCAGATCCACACTCTGTTTGCCGGGAAAGACCATCTATTGAAAGCGTATAGAACGATTGGCTAGTGATGTTTTTTTCCTTCAACATCTGCACCTCTTTTTGCCAAGTCAGCACCATTCTCGGCAATCGTGTCCAATTGCAGTTTTCTTCCATCCAATGATATTGAGCGCTTTCGATATTTAATAAATATTTTTGTAGATCACCTTGAAACCTGCGAATCTGAATCGTCTTGCCGTTCCAATCGGAAGTACGCACAGAAGAGCCGTGAGTTCCCGCTGGCGGACGATTATTTTGCATTCCTTTGACCTCATAACCACTCTTGAAAATAACTATCCCTGGATCGTTATTTTCGAGACGTGCCTCCCAATGCAGATGCTCGGGAATCTCCTCGGGACCCCATGCCGGAAAAAAGAACCGCCCATTCTTGTCGGTCACGTCTTCTATAATCTGTAATTGGTAAGGCTTGGTGTCTTTTATGCCGGCCCTTAATTCCCAGTGTGCAACAACATTGACGCCCTCCAGTGGTTTACCGGTCTCCGCATCGACTACCCAAGCTTCGATAGGTTTTGCAGAGTAACTTTGCGCGCAGCCTTGCAAGAGCAACATGGCCAGGGCAAGCAGAACACAGCTAAATGATCTTTGTGGTGTTTTCATTTTTTCATCCTCACATCTCGTCGATCTGCCAGATGCCACGCATATCTTGCAAAAAGTAAATAAAGAATATTTGGGCGTTTCCATTATTGATTCGTTTGACGGCATATTCCCCAATGCCAGGGGAAAGGCTAGCTCTGGCAAGTGGCGAATAAGAAGCGATAATTTCCGGCATGAAAGATAAAAGGGCATCGAACACAGGCCCATACTTGACCTGCGCACTGGCATTCAGATAGGACAACGCTTTCGCCTTGTCGCCGGCGATCAAGGCATTATTCATCCCCGTCCACACCGCGTTAAAGAAACTATCCATCTGCGCCGGATCCCACACCGTAATCGCCACTGCCTGGCTGTGGCTCCCTAGCGCATCGGTAACCATCACATTAACGATATAAGTGCCGGGCGCAGGATAGGCCAAGCTAACGCTCCCATTCGGGCCGTTTGCGGTAATCGAATCGACACTGCCATTGCCGCCCGGGTCGACGTCGATGGTTTCAATGGGGCTGCCCGTTTGGCTCGTCACGGCAAGATTGACGCTGAGCGGTGCCGCACCCGTATAAGCATCGGCCGTGACCTGAAACGGATTCGTGCCGGCGCTATTCACGCTACGCGTTTGCGTCGCCGCCGTTCCATCCGCCTGGGTGTAGATCACCGTCAAGGTATTCGCCCCCGGCTGCAAGGGCACGTTGTTGGCGTAGAACTTTCCATTGTCGACATTGGCCACCACGCCATTGACGGTCACCCCGGTATTGATTGGGGCCAGGAGCGTACCGCTGACCAGGATGCTATCACCGTTGATACTGGCGCCATCGGCGGGGCTGGCGATGGTCAACGTGGGGGTAGTGCTGACCGTCACCGTGGCGCTCGTGGTCGAGTTGTCCGGCGCGGTGACGGTCACTGTTAGTGTGTTGCTGCCAAAGGTTAGCGGGAGATTCGCTGCGGTGTAGGTGTTCCCCGTTACTGTTGCCGCTACGTCATTGACCGAAACCGTCGAATTGGCTGACCCCTGGAACGTGCCGCTCACGGTGACCGAGCTGGCCGCAATCGTCGCGTTGGCCACAGGAGCGGTAATATTGATGCTCTGTAGTGTGCCGGTCACCGCCACGGCGGTGCTCACCGTCGTCGCGCCGGTCGCGAGATTGGCTGTTAGCGTATTCGCGCCATAGTGTACTGGAACCGTGGCGCTAAAGGTGTTGTTGGTAATGGCCGCGGCCACGCCATTGACCGTGATGCTCGTATTCGATGGCCCATTGAATGTTCCGCTCACCGCGACAGTCGCGGTGTTGAGCGTTGCATTGGCCGCCGGGCTGGTAATGGCAATCGAGGGCGCCGAGCTAGTGACATTCACCGTTTGCGTGGCACTGAGGCGAATGACTGTGACGGCGGCGGCTGTGGTGGCGGTGGCTACCAGCGTATTGATGCCGAAGACTAACGGTACCGATGCGGAAAAATTGTTGCCGCTAAGCGTGGCCGCGACACCATTCACCGTGACCGCAGCCACCAACCCGGTAAACGTGCCCGTGACCAGCGCGCTATTACCTGTAAACGTTGCGCCATTAAGCGGCGCGGTGATCGCGATACTCGGGGCGTAACTGAAGACGCTGAGTTGCTGGGTTTGAACCTTGCCATCGTCCGCGCGGGTACCTGTCACCAGCAGGGTATTGGTACCGGAGACCAGCGGTACGTTAGCCGCCGTGAAATTGACGCCGTTCACACTGGCCGCTATGCCATTGACGCTTACACCCGCATTGCTTGCGCCGCTAAAGTGCCCCGACACCGTCACCTGATTGCCATAGATCGGGTCATTGTTTTGAGGGGAGCTGACATGAAGGGTAAAGGGGGTATAAGTAAGGCTCAGACTGGTATTTGTGTTGTTCCCGGCCAAGTCTATGGCACTGAGATTGATGTTGTTGAGTCCCGGCGCCAAGGAGGTCGGAAAAGTGAAATTCGGTCCCTTCTGGTTACTAAAAAATCCCACCTGCATGCTAGAGAAATAGATGTTAGCGGTGGGATCGTCGATGCTGCCGCCCACTGTGACGGCGGGATTCAGATAAACGCCGCCGCTCGCCGGCGTAAGCGTCAGGAACTTCGGCGCGATGGTGTCGACGGTGAAGGCCGCCGTCAGCGGTGAAGTGAAGCGGCCAAACCGGTCTTGAACCTGTGCGTTGAGGCTGTTGGTGCCCTCCGGTAAACGGTTCGCCGGGGTGTAGCTTGCCGAACCCCCGGATTGTCCTCTAACCGAGGACGTCGGACTGAAGGTGGTTAAGCTGCCAATCGGCTGGTTGTTGAGCTGGGCATTCAGGCCGAAGGTGCTGAAGTAATTGTTCGACACTTGGCAAGGGTTGCCATTGCATTGCGTGCCATAACTAAAAATGAAAGTCGGTACCGGGTTGTTGAGGAAGCCGCTCCCCGGCGCGTCCAAAGAAAGCGTCGGCTGCGGCAGGCTGATGAAATTGCCAAACGCATATGGGCGGGTGCCGACCGTGACTGTATTAATGATGGTATTGCTGGCCGCATCGATGACGAATACGGCACCGGTGGAGTAGGACGCAACATACACCCAGTTGCCATCGGGATGCACCGAAACGCCGCTCGGAGCAACCCCGCTTGGCAAAGGAATGTGGGTGAGCACCGTATTGCTGGCCGCGTCGATCACCGATACCGAGGTGATCGATGTACTGCCGTTGTAGTTGGAGACATACACCCGGCTAGCGTCCGGGGCCACCGCCGCGCTTACCGGCCGCACGCCCACGGGAATCGTCGCTGTTACGGCCTTGCGCGCGGTATCTACAACGTATACGGCGTTACTGCTCCAGCCCGTGACATAGAGTTTGCTGCTATCCAAGGTCTGCGCCAGTCCGAAGGGATTGCTGTTGGCGGGCAGTGGAATGGTCGCGGCCACGCTATTCAGGGTGGCGTCGATCACGGTGATGTCGTTGGTCGCATAGTTCGCGACATACACCTGCTTGCTGTCCCGGCTGACCACGACGCCATGCGGGCGCTGGCCCACCGGAATCGTCGCCGTCACGGTGTTGTTTGCGGTGTCGATCACCGAGACATTGTTGCTGAAATAGGCCACGACATATACATGCCGGCCGTCGGGGGAGATCGCCAAGCCGTAGGGGCGGGTCGCGATCGGTACGGTAGCCAGTACGCTATTGGTGGTGGCATCGATCACCGAGACGCTGTTGCCCACGTAGTTGGCCACATACACCCGGGTGGCGTCGGGCGAGACGGTCACGCCATAGGGGCCATAGCCGACGGCGATAATCGCCAGCACAGCATCATTCGCGGTGTCGATGACCGAGACGTTGTTGCTGCCGTAATTGGTGATGTAGGCGTAGGGGCCGCTGGTGTTCGATTCGTTGGAAATGGTGCGAACCGCTTGCGCTTGCTCGGCGCAGGCAATAACCCCCGCGCAGCCAAGTAACATGATCCAAACAAAACGCTTGAGAGTGCCCATGGATACCCCGACGGAGAAATTTAAGGGGAGTAGACGGGACATGGAGGCCGATAACAAACCACCAGTCGCTACGTTCAGCGTCGCGCCCTCTCCCCTGGACGAACACGCGCTGGTTATTTTAGGAGATTGTCATTAACAGCAATGACCTTAAGGATACGAGTTTGTAATCTTTGGCCTCGCAAGATACCATCTCAACATAATTTTTAATATGGCGATGGCAAAATAATGGCGCAGCGAATGTTAAAAATATTGTGTGTAACACTGCTTTTGAGCGGTGCGGCACTCTCCAGCGCTGCACCGTTGAGTGCGTGGAATCTCAATCTTGGCGTTGTTGGCGGTACGAATGCGACTCAGGTCGGGACGGTTACGCTCAACGGCTACTCCGAATTGGATCAAACCATTTCCGGAAATTCCGCATTTGGCCAAGACTTTACGTTCAGTGGTTCCCTGCAATGGGTGCAATATCAGCAAAGCGGCGCATTTAACCCGCTCGGCCTGGGACTTCCCTCCGCTTACACGGATTTGTATTTTCGTTTTGATGGGCTGAGCGGCAACTTAGACAATAATGGTAATGCCACCTTCAATCCTGGCATTGGGGCAATTAAATTGTATTTGGGTAATGGTGGTGGCTTGATTCCGGGTGTTCAAGCCTTGGAGCTCGCTTCATATAAATTGGCCAGCGCTTCGACTGCCAGCGACATAGCCTATTACGATGGGTTCGGGCTCAGCCCAATGTTCAATCTTTCGTTCCAGCTCGTATCAGCTTTTACAGGATTATTCACCGACAACAATGGCGCGCCAATTCTGCCACTCGCCACTTTTGACGTGGGTATTGACGGATTGCTCGACCTATCGGTTTTAACCAATCCTACCCCGGTACCGAGCGGCACCGGAACCTCGACCAATATCCTGGTCAATGCGGGCCAGATCCGTGCGGTTAATGTGGATCCAACCGCTATTCCAGGATTTGCTGTTCCCGAACCCGCCACAGTAATGCTTATTGCCGCTGGACTGGTTGGCATTTTTGCGGTTCGGCGCAGAATCGCTGTTTAAGTCTTGATTGGGTCTTGGTGACAGAAAGGTGCCTTGTCGCCGCGCCTGTTAAACGATCTCGTACATAAAGAATCTACCGATTGCCCTTTTCACGGTTTTGTGCGGATGTTCAAGCCAAGCAAATCTGCTGGTTGGTACTTGGGAGTTTGATGCCGAGAAAACTCAAAGGAAATTGCAATTAAACCCGAGAAAACACAACCCCGCGCCGTGCCGCCATGCTTCTACCCAATGCTTCCAGCTGGACATGATCCAGCAGGCTTGCCGCTTGCGGCAATAGCTGCGTATTTTCCAGGGAGATGTGGTGATCATGAACAATGATGAAATGCTCCGTCGATTTAATATCCAACTCCGTCGCGCGACCTTCTGCAATATCAAGTAACAAAGGCCGCAACTGTTGCCACGCCGCATTCAACACCTTGTGTTCGTCCAGCAAGCGCGCTATTAATTCGTGTACCTCTACGTTTGGGGTGGCGAGCAGGCACGGGAATAAATCTTGCTCTTCGTCGTCATGGTGATTCTGCCCGGCGGTATCGAAATAGCGCAGGATGGCCTGCGCCGCTTGTTGTGCCTGCGCATCGCAGCCATGAGATGACAGGTGCTGCGGCAACTTGCGCAGCGTGGCGCACTGTGACTGTATCTTGCCGTGACACGCTAATAGCATTTCCAGCGGGTTATCGAAGCTTGGAATGGATGTGCCACCCGATAAGTCACTCATCTCTGTTCCTGTGCATTACAAATAATCACAAACGCGCCATGGTAATGGATCAAGAGTTAGTTTTACCGTCACGACTCTGCGCATGCTTAACGGCTAGCTCGTAGATTTCGACCAGATCTTCTTCGCTGACGTCTATTACTCCATCCATTTGAGTCAGTGCCCATTCGATATCAGTCTGTTCCAGTCGGATGTGCTTGGGTCGAGTATTTGTTGGTGCTATGGGTGGGGGAGTATGCCGCACCGGGTAACTCCTGCCAGGCAAAAAGTTGTTGATCAACAATGCCAGCACCAAGGAAATTACGATATTCGCCAGCACGATGCATACTACCCATGGCCAACCCATAGGGTGGAATTGTGCACTGAATAACACTAGCGTGAGCGCCGTGGATGCGCCCGGCGGATGTAGGCAATTCAGGTAATGCATCAGGAAAATTGCCAGGCCTACGGCACAGCCTGCGGCTAATAATGGGTCAGTGATGTATTGGCTGCATAACCAACCCGCTAATGTCGAAATCAAATGGCCGCCAAGTAACGGCCACGGCTGTGCCATAGGGCTATGCGGTGCAGCAAAGAGAAGCACAGCGGAGGCAGCTATCGAACCCAGCATGACAAATGGATAATTGGGCTGTGGCAGATATTTAAGCGCTAATCCCAAAAGCAGGATGGCAATTCCAGCGATCAAACCGTTGCGTATTTTTTCGGTGACCGGAATGGGTGCAGTATGTGTCTTAAAAGATAGAATAAACTCTTTAAAATTCATGGTGTCTGATTTTTCTTCTAGCTAATTATAAAGCATGATTTGTCATACATTGAGCTCAATAGGAATGCTGAACCTAGTTGTCAAACAAATTTACCAACCCATCCAGCCCTACAAAGTTAAATGCATAACTGGCCTGCGCGAGCACTACTGGTTTGGCGTGATAGGCGATACTGACGCCGGCTTGCGCCATCATCTTGAGATCGTTGGCGCCGTCGCCCACAGCAATTACCTGTTCCGTCTTAAGTTTCAATTCATCGCGGATACGCACCAACCAATCAGCTTTACCTTGTGCGTCGAGGATATGCCCGAGTACTTTTCCAGTAAGTTTGCCGTTGATGATTTCCAGCGTATTGGCATGCGCGTAATCGAGACCCAGGCGTTGCTTTAAGCGTTCGGCGAAGAAGACAAAGCCACCTGACACCAGCATGGTCTTGATACCGTATTCTTTCAATTTGGACAACATGATTTCGGCACCCTGATTGAGTCGCAAGCGTTCGTCATACACGCGCTGCAATGCACTTTCTTCCAGTCCAGCCAGCAACGCCACACGGCGACGCAGGCTCTCACTGAAATCAATCTCGCCGCGCATCGCGGCTTCGGTGATGGCCGCTACCTGCGGTTTAATGTGGACCATATCGGCGATCTCGTCGATACATTCTATGGAGATGAGGGTGGAATCCATGTCCATCACTACCAGACCAAAATCTGATAAATGCTGGCTTGGGCGGACAAAGCCATAGTCGAGGTGGTGTTCGTAACAATAAGCAGCAACGGCATCATGCGGCTTGGCGTCATGCAGCCGGTAAGCGTTTGTTGATGCCTGTTCAATATGGGATGCGGTGGTCAATCCGGCAAGGCGCTTCAGGTGAACAGGAGCGATGTCTTGGACGCTTTGAATAATGCAGTTCATGTGTTGTATAGAGTTTTATTTGGACGCGATGAGAAATGGCGGCCTGTCATTCCCTCAAAGGCGAAAATGACAATGGTTGCAACGAAGCTTAACGATTCACGATAGCTCATTAAAAAAGTTCTTGATCGCCAACACACGCTGGCCGACATCACCGTATTTTAATTCAATTTTCAGTTTGTCCTGACCACTCAGTTTGTACTGGCGCTTGCTCTGGATGAGCGTGATGATGCGCATCGGATCGATGGGTGGATTTGGCATGAACTGAATTTGAATTGCCTCGCTGGAAGCATCGACCTTGATGATGCCGTGCTGCTTGGCGGCAATGCGCAGACGGTGACAATCAAGTAATGTTTGGGCGGGTGGCGGCAGCAGGCCGAAGCGGTCTATCAGTTCCTGATGCATGTCGTCCAGCTCCCCTGATGTGGTGCAGTTAGCCAGACGTTTGTACAGCACTAGCCGCTGGTGGATGTCGCCGCAGTAATCGTTGGGTAGCAAGGCGGGGGTATGCAGGTTAATTTCGGTGGCGACTCCAAGTGGGTGGGCCATGTCCGGTTCATGGCCCAGTCTGAGCGACGTAATGGCCGCGTTGAGCATGTCCGTGTAGAGCGAAAAGCCAATCTCGTGCATCTCACCGCTTTGTGATTCGCCCAACACCTCGCCCGCGCCGCGAATTTCCAGATCATGCATCGCAAGATAGAAGCCGCTTCCCAGTTGCTCCATGGCCTGGATTGCTTCCAATCTTTTCTTTGCCTGTGTGGTCAGTCCTTCCATATTGTCCACCAATAAATAGGCATACGCCTGGTGGTGCGAGCGCCCAACCCGGCCGCGCAACTGATGCAGCTGCGCCAACCCAAAACGGTCCGCGCGGTTCATGATGATGGTATTGGCACTGGGTACGTCGATGCCGGTTTCTATGATGGTGGTGCATAGCAGCACATTAAAGCGCTGTTGATAAAAATCACGCATGACTGCTTCCAAGTCGCGCTCTCCCATTTGGCCGTGCGCTATGCGAATACGCGCTTCAGGCAGTAAAGTCTCCAGTTTTTCCGCCATATTGGCGATGGTATCGACCTCGTTATGCAGGAAATAGACTTGTCCGCCGCGTTTTAGTTCGCGCAGCACCGCTTCACGGATAACGCCCGGGCTGTAGTTGCTGACAAAGGTCTTGATCGACAGGCGGCGCTGGGGTGCAGTGGCAATCACTGAGAAATCGCGCAGTCCTTCCAAAGACATTGCCAGCGTGCGCGGGATAGGCGTAGCGGTTAGGGTGAGTACGTCAACTTCGGCGCGTAGCGCTTTGAGACGTTCCTTTTGCTGCACGCCAAAACGGTGCTCTTCGTCAATGATGATCAGTCCTAGGTTGTGGAATTTAATACCTTTCTGGATTAGTTTGTGTGTACCGATGATGATGTCAAGTTTGCCATCTTCCATGTCTTTTAATGCTTGAGTCTGTTCCTTGGCAGAGCGGAAGCGCGACAGTTCGCCAATTTTGATGGGCCAGTCGGCAAAACGATTGCTGAAGTTCTGGAAGTGTTGTTCTGTTAGCAGTGTGGTGGGTACCAGCACTGCTACTTGTTTACCATCCATTGCTGCGATAAAGGCTGCGCGTAGGGCGACTTCCGTTTTACCAAAACCTACATCACCGCAGATGAGCCGATCCATAGGTTTGTTGCTTTGTAAATCATTAACCACTGCTTTAATGGCGGCAGCCTGGTCCGGAGTTTCTTCAAAGCCAAAACCGGCGGCGAACGCTTCATAATCATGTTGCGACAGTTTGAATTGGTGTCCTTTGCGCGTGGCGCGCTGGGCATACAGGTTAAGCAATTCGGCAGCGGTATCGCGCACCTGCTGCATGGCGCGGCGTTTGGCCTTGTCCCAAGTGCCGCTACCTAGTTTATGCAACGGTGCGGTTTCTGGGGCTCCGCCACTGTAACGGCTGATTACATGTAGCTGCGCCACTGGAACATACAATTTATCCCCACCGGCATACTCCAGCAATAAAAATTCGTTCTCGCCTTCGCCGAGATCAAGGTTTATTAGGCCATGATACCGCGCGATGCCATGCTGTTCATGCACCACAGGATCGCCCGGTTTGAGTTCGGACAGGTCGCGCAGCATCCCTTCCACGTTGCTTTTCTTTGTGGTGCGTGTAATTCGGCTGCGTGGCTGCGCGGCATACAGCTCACTTTCTGTAATAATTGCCAATTGTTCATCTTGCAGCATGAAACCATTCTGCAGCGCCCCTACGATAAGCATGAAGTGATCGTTACCGGCGAGAAATTGCGCATAGTTCTCACACAGTGCAGGTGTTAGGGCGTATTCGCGCAAATATTCGGCCATTATTTCGCGCCGTCCCAAACTGTCGGCGAGCAGCAATACCCGGCCAGCGTAATTTTGCAGAAAGCTCTGGAGTGCATATGTTGGAATGTCGGCTCGCCGATTTACCGCGATGTCGGGTAATTTTTTTGTAGCGCAAGAAGTCAGGGTTTTATGAATCTTTTCTTCTTGAAAGAGAGTAGATGGAGTCTCTTCTACGCATTCTTTCTGCTCGGAATTGTCAATTTGGGAGGAAGAGGGGATATCTGCGATGAGGTCGATACGTTTAAAATTTTTCGCAGCAATAAAGAAGCTTTCTGCGTTCAGAAACAATTCGTGCGGTTCCAGCAAGGGACGTTGCGGGTCACCGCGAAGCAGGTTATAGCGCGACTGCGCATCCTTCGCAAAAGTGGCAATGGCAGCATCTATATTGTGATGCATGCACAGCGTGGCATGCGCAGGCAAATAATCAAACAGCGTGGCAGTGCGCTCGAAAAACAATGGGAGGTAGTATTCGATTCCGGCGGGTGCGACGCCACGGCTCACGCCTTTGTAAATGCTTGCTTTGGATGGATCGCCCTCGAAACGATCGCGGAAATTTTGACGAAAACGCGCTTGTCCGGCCTCGTCTAGCGGAAATTCACGCGCCGGTAACAGGCGAATATCCCGCACCGGATAAATGGTGCGCTGGGTATCCACATCGAAGGTTGCGATGGAATCAATTTCGTCATCGAACAAATCGATGCGGTAAGGCACACTACTGCCCATTGGAAACAGGTCAATCAAACCACCACGCACGCAATATTCGCCCGGTGTCAGTACCTGCTGCACATGGGTATAACCGGCCAATGTCATTTGTTCACGCAACTGGGCAATATCCAGTTTCTCGCCGCACTTAAGAAAGAAGGTGAACGCAGCCAGATATTCCACTGGTGATAACGGATATAGCGCAGTGGTTATCGGAACGACGATCACATCACATGACTGGCTGCGAATGTGATGCAGCGTAGCAAGTCGTTCAGAGATTAGATCCTGATGCGGTGAGAAGTGATCGTAAGGCAGCGTTTCCCAATCCGGCAGCAGATGTACACGCAGCTCTGGGGAAAAAAAAGGAATTTCTTCCACCAGCCGTTGCGCTTCCAGCGCGCTGGCGGCAATTACCACCAGCGGTATATGTTGTTCGGCATATTGCGCCAGTGCCAAGGCATCAGACGAACCATACAGATGGGTATAACGTGGACGGGGGTGTGAAGAAGAAAACAGCATGGAAAAATAATGTACAGCTAAGTTTCAGGGTGCGGCATTATATAAGGGAAGCTTCGCAGTTGGCATGGATTGAAAAATTCTCATGTTTTTTTGCGGGGATAGTAACTTGAATCTTAATTCATATAAAAACTGCGCAGCAGGTGTTTTTGCAGGCATGACGTAAATTTTATTATTGAAGCAGAGTGGGAATTACCCTTCTTCAACGGCAAACAACCTTCGGTGTTCTTTGATGGCGTAGCGATCAGTCATGCCGGCGATGTAATCGGACACGGTGCGGGCACGATCGGCTTGCGCCTGCTGTTGAAACTGCGGAGGCAGCAAGCGGTTATCTTCCATAAATACTTGAAATAGGTCGCTGATGATGCGGCGCGCCTTTGCGCTCATGCGCATGACGCGGTAATGACGGTATAAATGCGTATGCAGGAAGATTTTGAGTTCGCGCTGCTGCTCATGGATTTCTGCGCTGAACGCGGCCAACGGCGGGGCGGCGCGGACTTCGGCGATGTCATGCACAGCATGAGTCCGAATGTTTTTTTCAGTTTCATGGATTAAATCTGTTGCAAGTGTATTGATCATGCGCCGTATCGTTTCGTGAATCAGGCGGCGCTCGGCTAGGTCGGGGTGGGCTAGCCGTACAGCATCGAGATGACCGGCAAACAAGCGCACCGAGGTAAATTGCTCTAGTGTAATTAACCCAGAGCGCAGCCCATCATCCACATCATGGTTGTTGTAGGCGATCTCATCAGCCAAATTGGCGATCTGCGCTTCCAGCGAAGGACGTTTCTGCTTAAGGAAACGCTCACCCACTGCCCCCAGTTTGGCGGCATTTGCCGGCGAGCAATGTTTGAGAATACCTTCGCGCGTTTCGAAGCACAGATTGAGTCCATCAAAGGCGGCATAATGATCTTCGAGTACGTCCACTACGCGCAGCGATTGCAAGTTGTGTTCGAAGCCACCGTAATCCTTCATGCAGGCATTGAGCGCGTCCTGCCCGGCATGGCCGAACGGCGTATGGCCGAGATCGTGAGCGAGCGATATAGCTTCCACCAGGTCTTCATTTAATTTCAGATACCGCGCGATGGAGCGGGCGATTTGTGCTACTTCCATGCTGTGGGTTAACCGTGTGCGAAATAGGTCGCCTTCATGGTTAACAAATACCTGAGTTTTATATTCCAAGCGACGGAAGGCGGTGGAATGGATAATACGATCACGATCACGTTGAAATTCGCTGCGTCCAAAAGGCGCTTCTTCGCGTTTAATTCTGCCGCGTGTGTTGCCCTCTGTTACCGCATAAGGCGCAAGTTCAGTCATGCGCGCTGTTCGCCACCAAGGTTTGCCGCAACAACTCTGGCCCCACGTCCCCACTTATTACCGCACAACCTATGCTTTTAAGCAGCACGAAACGGATTTTGCCGCCAACCACTTTTTTGTCCAAGCCCATTAACTGTAGGTATTTCTCCACTCCCAGAGCAGGCGGGACAACTGGTAGGCCAGCGCGTTCAAACAAGCTACGGATGCGATCTACATCCCCCTTACTTAGCCAACCTAGGCGACACGATAGATCAGCGGCCATAATGGTACCTGCAGCGACTGCCTCGCCATGCAGCCATGCGCCATAACCCATACCTGTCTCGATAGCGTGACCGAAGGTGTGGCCGAGATTAAGCAGAGCGCGCTCTCCACTTTCACGCTCATCTGCGGCGACCACTTCGGCCTTATTTTGGCAGCTGCGGGTGATAGCGTATTGCAGCGCATCCGCATCGCGTGCCAATAATTTTTCCATGTTTTGTTCTAGCCATTCGAAGAAAGACAGATCGCGGATAAGGCCGTATTTTATGACTTCCGCAATGCCCGCATGTAATTCCTGGTCTTTTAATGTATTCAATGTGGTGATGTCGGCAAGCACAACTTGCGGCTGGTAAAACGCACCTATCATATTCTTACCCAACGGGTGGTTGATACCGGTCTTGCCGCCGACCGATGAATCTACCTGTGCCAGCAGAGTGGTGGGAATCTGGATGAAAGGAACACCGCGTAAATAGGTTGCGGCAGCATAGCCTGTCATGTCGCCTATCACACCCCCGCCCAAGGCGACCAATGGTGTGTTGCGTTCGCACCGATGGGAAAGCAGTGCATCGTAAATTAACCCTAGCGTCTCTGCATTCTTGTATTGCTCACCATCCGGCAAGATGATGGGTATCATATCCACGCCATGAGCTTGTAGCATAGTGCACAATGGTTCCAGATACAGCGACGCCACTGTGGTGTTGGTCACCACAGCCGCTCCCTTGTGAGGCAAGTGCGGCAATAGTAATTCTGCACATCCTAGTAAGTTACTGCCTATATAAATAGGATAGCTACGCTCTGCCAGTCCAACGGTTAAGGTTTGCATAAGTTTGATAGTTTTAGTGAAGATTACATAATGAATGGTGACAGCGTTATGACATTGCGAACAATTGATGACGTAGGTGCTGAACGCATTGTTTTGTTATTCCTGCGCAGGCTAAAGTTCAATGGGCTTGTACAAAAAATCACTACTAATTGGTTTACATTAAGCCAATTAGTACAATTTTCATATACCCTAAAGTGGGTAGGATGGTTAGCCGTGATCACACAGCAATGGCCGCTGCTATTATTTAGTTGAAAAATTCGAATGGTTACTACGATTTAATTTCCGAAAATCGATTTAGTTCCTCTTGTAAATGCAAAACTAGATTTTGTGCGCTTTGTTTACCGGTTGGCATAACCAAATTGGCCACTTGTGCATATAACGGGTCACGCTGCTCATACATGCTTTTCAATTTGGTATAGGGATCGGCTGTCTGCAATAATGGACGATTGCGATCATGGCGAGTTCGCTGCCAAAGGTCATGAACTGTGCTTTTCAGGTACACCACTATGCCATTGCAGCACAATGCAATGCGGCTTTGCTCATTCAGTACTGTGCCGCCCCCAGTTGCTAAAACGATATTGTCGAGTAGTACCAAATCGTGAATTACACTTGCTTCGCGCTGACGAAAACCAGCTTCTCCCTCAACATCAAAAATGTGCGGGATAGTTACACCAGTACGCTGCTGAATTTCTTCATCACTATCAATAAAAATCTTTCCTAACGCTTGGGCGAGCAGTTTTCCTACGGTTGTTTTTCCAGCTCCCATCATTCCTACAAGGAAGATATTGCCGGAAAGGCGTTTTGGTGGCATTGTATTAATATGATGCATGATTGAATTGTAGCCGAAAATTATCTTACCCACTGTTTTCTGCAATTTAAAAAGCCCGGCTATGCCGGGCTTTTTAAATTCATACCCGATTGCTTAACGCAGATTCAAGCTGTCACTCAGGATTTTTGGGGAAATAAACACTAAGAGCTCCCTTTTGTTGTTAGTATCAGTTTGATTTTTAAAGAGCCATCCAAGGATAGGAATGTCACCTAACAGTGGTACCTTAGGGGTCGTCCTTAATTCATCTTGGGTATAGACTCCGCCAATAACGACAGTCCCCCCATTGTCAATCAATACTTGTGTACTGATTTTTTTAGTATTAATGCTGGGCACCCCTCCCGTTGTTGTGTTGATTATCTCGCCCACAGAATCCTGAGTCACTTCTACTTTCATGTTGATATTATCATCTGGCGTGATTTGAGGAGTCACAGTCAGGCTTAAAATTGCTTTCTTAAATAATACATTTGTCCCTTGCAAGCTGACTGTCTGATAGGGTATTTGTACACCTTGTTCAATAATCGCCTCAATTCCATTGGCGGTCACCACACGAGGACTAGCAATGTTTTTAGCTATACCGTTTAGTTGAGATGCTTGTAACTCCAATCCTAATATTTTGGTTGCCGATGAGTTGAATAACATCGCTGTCACCACACCAGTTCCGATCAATCCCGGGGTTCCTGGCAAGTTAACCTGTCCACCGCCAGCACTACCACCAATAGAGGCGCGCTGATCGCCACCTACAGAAAATCCACCTCCAGGCGGAGGAGGTCCCGTATAACTTAATCTTCCACCCAAGGTTCGAGTAAACGAATCGCTTGCCTCAACAAAACGTGCTTCAATCATCACTTGGCGCACCGCTACGTCAACTTGCTTGATTAGTTTGCGCGCTTCCTCAAGGCGTGATGGCGTATCTTGAACGAATACAGTATTGGTACGTGCATCTACGACTGCACTCCCGCGTTTTGATAGCATGCGTTGAGTGGGACTCTGCAGCAAAGCGACAATTTCCGCACCTTTTGAATAAGCAAGCTGGAAACTTTCCGTGTGGAGAGCCTCAAGGTCGAAGATTTCTTGATTTGCTGTTAAATTAAGTTTTTCCTTGGCCGCTAATTCCTCTCGCGGGGCAACCTGGATTACGTTACCATTTTTGCGCATATCCAAGCCGCGTGAATCAAGAATGATTTGTAGTGCTTGATCCCATGGTACATCCTTAAGGCGTAAAGTCAGATTACCGCTTACGGAATCGCTGATTACCATGTTTAGATTGGTAAAGTCGGCAATAACGTTCAGGGCCTCCCGCACTGCAATATTTTGGAAGTTTAATGTCAATTTTTCGCCCGCATAACCTATCTGTCTATTTTTTAATAGTTTATTTGGGTTGTCTGCCACTGCTTTTATTTCCACGATAAACTTGTTATCGGTCTGGTAGGCGACGTGTTCCCACAAACCCTTGGGTTCGATGACCATGCGCACATGGTCACCCTGCATGAATGTATCGATCCCCTGTATGGGTGTGCCGAAATCCACTACATCAAGTTTACGTTGCAAGTTACGTGGTAGACTGGTATTCATGAAGTCTACGATCAGGTTTTTGCCTTGTTGTTTAACGCTTATACCTACACCGGGGTCTGATAAATCTACCTGAATACGTCCTCCACTATTCCCGCCCCGGCGAAAAACAATATCACGCAGGCTATATTTTTGGGCGCTTGACTTTGCCTCAGAAAATCGAGCAGAGGCTACTGTTGCGGATGCCGTAGAAATTTTGCCATGCAGGGTAATCAAAAGGTTAGCGCCTTGTGTATGAGCGTCATAAAGCAATGTTTGACTAAGGTTAACCACCAAGCGGGTGCGATTGTCTGATTGAACAATATTGACGCCACGCAATTCACCTATGTCAAACTTCTGCGTTGATTTGCCCAGTCCGTTTGTTGTATTGGGGAAATCAAATACTATGCGTGCCGGATTGCTGATAGCAAAATTCAAAGGCGGATTGGCAAGTGTATTCTTCAAGCCCAACTTGAGTACCAGTTTGCCACCCGGTGCGGCACTGACGCTAAGCGACTGTATGCTATTTCCTGCGCCAGAGTTTTGTGTGCCAGCGTTTTGCGCAGTAGTATTGCTCTGGGCTTGGGCAGTTAATGCACAAACCGTAAATACCGCGATAACAAGCAAAACAAGGTTATTGACTGCGTTTTTATAATGGCTCATGTTCCAATCCTAATCATTCATTCCATCATTGGCAAGCTGCTTATGCGTTCCGCCCAGTCTCCCGCACTGTCTTGCACGACTTCCTTGATTTTTACTTCGGTTTCTGTCACTGAAATAATTTGACCAAAATTTGATCCTAGGTAGTTACCTGCTTTGACGCGGTGGAGCTTGCCGTCCGATGAGCGAACGATAGCATGACCAACTTTAGCCTTGTGAAGAAAACCTACCATCCTTAAACTTTCCAATGGCGATTCTTCCAGTGCTTCTCGGCGCCGTTTCATATTCGGCTGATTGAGGCTGGGGAGATCACCACTTTTCGTTTCGGGCTTGCGTGGCTTGAATGGATCTGGCAAGCCTGTAGGGTTATCATAAACAAAAGGCTCATAAGGTTTAATCTCAGGGGGTGGATCTACCTTGCCGCGCATACCAGCTCCAGTGTTTTTGACAAAATCGCGCAAGTCCTGAAATTCTTCGTCAGCACAGGCAGTCAGTAGTAAAGATGTGAATAGTAACAAATAAGCTGGTCTCATTTGTGTACTCCAGCTGCCTTGGACGATTGTTTCTGGGCAGTTAGTTCGTCCTCATCTAAATAGCGATATGTTTTAGCCGTAGTGTCCATAGTCAGTTGCCCTCCCGTTGGATTAATGCTAATTTCGCTCAACGAAACAATGCGCGGTAATTGAGCAATATCGCTAGCAAATTTACCAATATCATCGTAATTGCCGGTTACTTTAATGGTGATTGCCTGCTCAGCGAACACGCCGGTAATAACCTCGGCACCAGGTTTAAATAATTCAAATTGTAGGCCACGACTCAGGCCAGCCTGATTAATGTCAGTCAGTAATGCATCCATCTCTGACTTGCTTGGCAATTGTTTCAGTAGCGCATCAAATGATTGTTTGGCTTCCGTAAGTTTTTTATTGATAACGTCTACATTGATGGCTATTGCCTTCTTGGCCTTGAAATCTGTTTTTAATGTAACTTCAATCTGCTTGGCCGTGTTTAATGCTTCCCAACGATCTTTCCAATCAAATACGGCGCCAGAAAGTAAAATGATCACGAATATTGCCGCAAATGCGCTGAGTTTCACCAACAAAGGCCAACCGCCGGGATCTTTGGGGTTAATATTTCGTAGTTCGTTTAGTAGCCTCATGGTTCCACCTAACTTTTCTTGCTAGCTGTTTTAGTCGAAGTAGCAGGGGTTGTTGGCACCTGAGTGGTCAAATTGAAATTTAAAGTAAACTCGCTCAAGCGTGGCCCATTCGCATTTGCGGTTGTCGCAGAAATTTGAACCAGTGTCGGCGACTCTAGCCATTGAGAACTATCAATAGAGCGCATCAGAGTGGATACACGGGCATTCGACTGAGTAAAACCAACCAGGTCAATTTTGTTGCCTGTTTGTTTAATCGTTTTTAAATACACGCTTTCTGGCAAAATAGCCAACATCTGATCCAGCAGATGTACCACATCTGAGCGGGTACTTTGTAGTTTTTCAACCACCGTTTTCCGCTCCATCAATGCTGCGATTTCCATTTTTAGATGTTTTATTTCGGTAATCTGCTTGTCTAACAGGACAATTTGATCTGTCAAATATCGGTTGCGGCGCTCCTGATATTCAATCTGTGTATTAATGACGACATGCACAAAACCAACAAGCATTGCTGCCAGCACTAGCGTGATTAGGCTGAACGTGTAAAACTGAACCTGCCGTGCTTTACGCTTCTCGGCACGATGCGGTAATAAATTAATGCGTATCATGAAGGATCAAACCTCCGCATCGCAAGACCACAAGCAATCATGAGTGCTGGTGCATCAATCTGTAATTGGCGCTGTTTGATGCGTCCGGATAAAGTCATTTGAGCAAAGGGATTTGCTACCAATGTTTTTACTTGCGTACGTGTTGCAACAGCATCATCTAAATGAGATAGTGCTGCGCAGCCGCCAGCTAAAACAATGTAACTTACTTCGTTAAATTGGGTTGATGTAAAGAAAAGTTGAAGGGCACGAAATACCTCTCCTGCCACGCTCTCGCGGAACGGTGTCAACACATCGCTTTCGTAATTTTCCGGCAATCCACCATTGATTTTGCCTGCTTCTGCCTCCTCAACGGATAAGCCGAATGCATTTTGAATATGTTGTGTCAATTGATCACCACCCATTTGCTGGTCGCGCATGTATACCGATTGTCCGTTGCGCAGTATATTTACATTCATTACGTTTGCACCAATATCTACCAACGCTATGCATTGATCTGTGGCGCCTCCTGGCAACTGCAAGCGGATCTGATCAAACGCCATTTCGGCGGCATAATGCTCTACATCCATCACCACCACTTTGAGCCCGGCGACTTGTGCGACGGCAACACGATCTTCCACATTTGCATTACGCGAGGCAGCCAACAATATTTCGATTTCTGCAGCATTGCCAGGCGCCGGTCCTAGTACTTGAAAATCCAGGTTTACCTCGTCAATAGAAAAAGGGATGTATTGATTTGCTTCTGCCGTCACTTGGTGTTCCATATCTTCTTCATTCAATCCACTGGGAAGGAAAATTTTTTTGCTTATTACGGCGGCGGCAGGAAGTGCGAGGCTAATGTTTTTAATGCGTGTTCCCATTCGCTTCCAAGCGCGGCGCATACATTCTGAAACTGCCTCTAGGTCATTAATGTTGCCATCACTGACAGCATTTGGGGGTAATGTTTCTATTGCGTAATGCTCGATAACATAGCCGTTTTTCTTCGCTAATTCACTAAGCTCCACAATTTTGATTGAAGACGAACAAATATCGACCCCAATTAAAGGCGGTGTCTTAGTAGATAAGAAATCTAACGGGATACTTAACTTGCCTTTGATCATAATTTTATGATTAGAACTTTATGTGTTAAGTCATTTATAAATAATTATTACGGATGCAAGAATTTTTATTGCAGCCTGTAATTACATTGCATTTTAATAAAGTGCCAATAAATCAAGATAGTAGTAGTTACAATGACAGAAAAATGCTTTGTAATTTACAAAATTACCTAACTAAATTTAATGCATGGATACATTTTTCTTTACGACAAGTTGCAGAGATACTTTAGTCTTTTACTAGTTGAATGGTTTCATGGAATAACAAGGGTTTTGTATTTATTGAATGGTGGCAAGGGGTTAAACGGTGGTGAGCTTTGTCAGTTTTTTACAGGTTGCAATAGCAGATCAACCGATGTGTTAGGTAGTACAGGTAAGTTTTCGCGGCATGTTTGATTGAGCTAAAGGTGCATAGTTGTTTGGGGTATCGAGAGTGTTTCCCGTTTGAAATGGATAGAAGATATTTCCTCATGAATATTGAATAGCGAAGATAGAAATTCAAGATAACGGTTGTTACAGCCGAGAAGAGTCTCGTGTATTTTTGATGATGCTGTAGATGGGGTTTTTGAGATTACCGAGAAAATGTGAGACGCCTTTAATTATCATTAAAATGAATGATAAGGTGGAACACATGATGGGGGTAATGAAAATGCAGCAGAAAAAGATTGAAAATCTTACTGCGCGAATTATTTGGCGGGAAACAGCTTAGAAGTTGCGCTGTTCCCTGATATAGCAGATCAACTATCACCGTCAAAATGACTCGAACACAAGATCTGAAAATTTGCCACGAACAATACCTTTCGGATGGATACATGACATATTTGACACCTGTTCAAGTGAAAATACACTGCTGGTCAGGCATCAACCTATCCAGTTGGGTGCGGCTTTGTACTTTATCGCTAGCACTTGTGTTTTGTTGTTTGCCTCTACGAGCAGCGGGACTCGCGCCGCCTCCGGTAATGCTGGCAAACGTCTTTCGGGGCGATGTCACGCTGGCAGATTATTGGGTAAGTGAAAAATTTGATGGCATGCGCGGTTATTGGGATGGTGAGGAACTATTGACACGGAACGGCGAGCATATCGAAGCCCCAGTATGGTTCACCGCTGGCTGGCCTAAAATTCCTCTCGACGGGGAATTATGGGTTGGCCACGGTCAGTTTTCCCGCGCAGTTTCCACTGCCAGGAAAAAAATTCCCGACGAAGCTCAGTGGCGCATGCTGCACTTCATGGTATTCGATCTGCCAGCGCATCCAGGTAATTATTCCGAACGCAATGTGGCACTACAGTCTGTCATCGCGCAAATCGGGCAGCCATGGGTACACCATGTAGAACAGTTTAAAGTAGCCGATCAAGCTGCTTTGAGAGCAATGCTTAAGCGGGTAGTCAAGCAAGGTGGGGAAGGCCTGATGCTGCATCGCGGCGCTTCACTTTACCGGGCAGTCCGCAGCGACGATCTATTAAAACTAAAACCCTACGAAGATGCCGAAGCCAAGGTAGTCACTTACCTGCCGGGTAAAGGTAAGTATGCAGGTACATTGGGCGCTTTGGAGGTGGAGTCAGCTGATGGATTACGCTTTCGTCTGGGCACTGGGCTATCTAACGCAGATCGGCGCCATCCGCCACAGTTGGGAAGGTGGGTAACCTATCGTTATAACGGTCTAAATGAAAAAACCGGCATCCCACGATTCGCTCGCTTCATACGAGTACGCGAAGATTATGACTCTCTCGAGATAGGTAGCGAGCCCTTGATTAACACTCATAAGAATTTCAATCAAAACTCGAATTAAAGGCCCGAAGTTAAAGCAACTTGCGCGGCTTACGTGGAGCCCTTGCAAACACAAAATCATATAACCAATTAGGCAATAGTTTAAGCACGTGCCCGACGAACCCCATCTGCCACGGCACTACCGCAAATGAGTTGCCGGAAGCAATCACGCGTGCAATACGACGCGCTGCTTCGTCGGCTGACAAAATAAAAGGCATAGAGTAAGGATTGACGGCGGTCATCGGTGTTTTAATGTAGCCAGGACAGATGGTGACTGCGTGCATCCCGCTACCACGCAATTCCACACGTAAACTTTCCATATAAGAAATTAGTGCCGCCTTGGATGCGGAATAGGCACCAGCCCCCGGCAACCCCCGGAATCCTGCCACACTAGCAATGCCAACCAATAAGCCCCGTCCGGCCTCACGCATAGGTGCAACAAACGGCTGAAAAGTTTTCATTACACCCAACATATTAATATCCATCATCTGCTGGAAAGCATCAATATCCTCGGCATATTCAGTAAGCGTTCCGACACTGATACCGGCATTAGCAATCACGATATCCGGCACACCTGCGTGCGCGATGAAGTTCTGCGCCGCCGCTTGCACGGCAGTCGAGTCACGCACATCCAGTGGGTAACAATAAACTTGTTGAGGAAACTGCTTAGAGAGGTCTTGCAGACAATCAGCGCGACGGGCGAGTACCCCAACCATCGCGCCTTGCTCAAGATAATAACGCGCTAGCGCCAGACCCAGGCCGCTGGATGCGCCGCTGATAACGACGCGTTGTACGGCCACTAACGTTTGCCCGCGCGCTCCTTGCGTGCCTTATCGATCAAATAGTTCAACACTTTAATGCTTTCATCCGGTCCTAGGCCGCTAATCAGATATTTGCCGTCCACCGTCAGCGACGGTGTGCCGCGAATGCCATATATCTGCGCCAATTGTTTGCTGCGGGTTACTTTGCTTTGCATGGCGAAGGAATTATAGGCGTCGCTAAATTTCTTGCGATCTACGCTGCGCTGTCCAACAAATTCAACGATCTTGGCCTCGTCGCTCAGATCAATATTGTCCACATTCCAAGCATTAAATAGGTCGTCGTGCAGCCGCTTTTGCTGTCCCAGCAATTCCAACGTGTAATAAGTACGTGCCATCGGTTCCCAAGAGTTATTGAAAATGGTCGGTACATAGACCAACTCGACGTCCTTAGCAATCTTTTTTTCCCACGCGGTTAACGTTGGGTGCATCTTGAAACAGTGTGAACAACCGTAGAAGAAAAATTCCAATACCTCGATTTTGCTGCCCACGCGCGTCGGCTGTACCGTACTGAGCACTTTGTAATCCTTGCCTAGCTCAGGCTCGGCAAAAACTTGGTTAACACATAATAACGCTAGTACCACAAAAATCTGTTTGATGAATTTCATATCTATCTCCGCACAAAGTTAAGACTGCCCACAAAAATGGATCATCACGTGATGCATGTTATCTACTATTTTTTATACATATTTTTATTATCAACATATATGAAATTTTGCACTGCTTTTTACAGTATGGTTTAACACGTAAGATTCAATACGGTTTCCTGCAAATATGAAACGTTTGGATCAAAATCTGAATTAAATACTTCAGTAACTCAGTAAATGAACAGACATTAACTTATCTGATCAGTAGCTATGCGTATTCATTTATTTCGCAAGCATTGGAGTAGCACTTACCCCATTTTGTTTCAACACTGCCAATGCATTATTCATTTCTTCTTTGCCCTTATAGGGACCGACGTGCACACGATGCCACACCCCTTTATCAGGAATAGTCGCGATTTGCACACTGGCTTCTATGCCGAGCAGCGCCAATTTCGCTTTTAATTTATCCGCATCGTCTGCACTGGAAAACGAACCCGCCTGTAAAAAATAAGTTTCTTTCGCAGTAGCACTGCCCGCAGACTGAACAGGTACAGGCTTATTTTCTATCGTTGCCGCATTGTCGCTGCTTTTTTGTATTACCGTTGCATCTTGTTTGTCGGTTAACACTTTATAAAATTCAAAGCGCGGTTTACCTTCATCCACGCCTGATGCAGCCACCGAAGAAGTTAGGTTCTGAGCGGTTTTTGATGTAGATACAGGAAACTGCTTCTCAGCGTCTACCGCAAGTTTAGTCGTTTCATGGGGTACATTATTTACGAACGAGCTGGGAGTTTTTAAGATGTACCACGCCACGCCACCCGCAATAACTAGCCCCACTACCATACCGACTAAAATGCCAGTCAGTAACGAACTACCTTGGCGCGGTGCTGCGGATCGAGTGTTACTGTTTTTACTCATATAATTAATCTTTAAAAAATTTCATCTATTCTTGTGAAGGCCGTCGAACAACCAATAGAACCGGTAACTTCACATTTTTTCCGGCGCGGAAACACCTAACAATACTAAGCCGTTGCGCATGACTTGTGCCGCTGCGGCAATCAACGCTAGCCGCGCCAGTTTTATACCTTCTTCCTCAACCAGGAAGCGTGAAGCATTATAATAGCTGTGAAAATCAGCGGCCAAATCCTTTAAATAGATCGCGATCAGGTGTGGTGCCAAATCCTCTGCAGCGCTTTCGATCACCTGCGGATAGTCAATCAGGCGTTGCAACAAGGCGCGCTCGTAGTCACTCTCCAGCGTATTAACATCAGCTTGGCGTAGCACCGCAACATCACCGCCCCACTGTCCCAACACGCTACAAATACGCGCATGGGCATACTGAATATAATAAACAGGATTTTCATTGCTCTGCGATTTTGCCAGATCAATGTCGAACACCAGTTGAGAGTCGGGATGGCGCGCCGCGAGGAAGAAGCGCGTAGCATCGCAGCCTACTTCATCAATCAAGTCACGCAGGGTAACGTAGCTACCCGCGCGTTTGGATATTTTCACCTCTTCGCCATCGCGCAGCACCGTCACCATTTGGTGCAGCACATAATCCGGCCAACCTTGCGGAATGCCAACATTCAAAGCTTGCAGCCCCGCGCGCACCCGTGTAATGGTGCTGTGATGGTCCGCGCCCTGTTCGTTAATGACGCGGGTAAAGCCGCGTCGCCATTTTTCCAGATGGTAGGCCACATCTGGTACAAAATAGGTATAGCTACCATCGCTCTTGCGCATTACGCGATCTTTGTCGTCACCAAAATCTGTAGTGCGTAGCCATAGTGCATTGTCCTGCTCATACGTGTGGCCGCTGGCGATAAGTGCCTTGACCACTTCCTCCACTTTGCCATTGGTGTAAAGCGCGGATTCGAGCGCGAACACATCGAACTCCACGCCAAACGCGCGCAAATCCAGATCCTGTTCGCGACGCAGATAGGCCACCGCGAAATGACGGATGGCTTCGGCATCATCCGCATCTCCTCTGCCACTCATCTGTATGTCATAGGCTGTCGTGCCATCGACCTCCCCGATGATTTGGGAAGGCGTTTTCACGTCGATTACCTTTCTAGTCATGTAATCTTTTGCCACATCAATGATGTAGTCGCCGCGATAACCGGCTTCTGGCCAGGACGGATCGTCCGGCGTGATGCCCTTGCAGCGCAATTGCACGGAGCGCGTCAGGTTATCGATCTGTACGCCTGCATCGTTGTAGTAGAACTCGCGCGTCACGTTCCAGCCTGCCGCATGTAAAACGTTACACAAACAATCGCCCACCGCCGCGCCGCGACCATGCCCCACATGCAACGGTCCGGTCGGATTGGCCGAGACGAACTCCACCCCCACATTGCGCCCCGCACCCAGGTGAATGTGGCCATAGCTCGCTCCTGCTTGCAACACGCCATGCACCACATTTTGTTTGGCTGCCGTAGTGATAAATACATTAATGAAACCAGCTCCCGCTATTTCTACCTTTTCCACTACTAGAGATGCAGGCAAAGCCGCGACCAATGCTTGTGCAATGTCACGTGGAGATTTGCGCAAAGGCTTTGCTAGCTGCATCGCTAGATTACATGCGTAATCGCCATGCAGTATCTGTTTGGGTCGCTCGATGAGGATGTCGATCTGTGTCGCTTCCGGTGCAACAATGCGCATGGCCTGCGCGAATAATTCGGAAAGATGGGATTTGAAATTCAAAACAGCAGACATTACACAGCTCTTTTACAAGAAGCGCGAATTATAGCACTTGATGGGGCTTACCCAATGACAGGGTACAACTTCCTAATACTTGCGAACATATTCTGAATCATCATTGACTTTAAGCTAAATTTATTCAACTTCAAGTTATTTTGGATCAGGGTAGTGTTTCAATCTTTAGGTTAGGGATGAATTCAAGAACCAACCATAGCAATAAGAGGATTCAAGTTCGAAGTGCAACACATTGCCAATTCACTTTTATTAAATAAGAGCCAAGGGGTTGATGTTGTCAGAAGTATGATCAAGTTTAAAAAGGCAATAAATAACGCCTGTTGCAACTCGTGCTGCACTTTGAGCTCGAATCTGCCTTATCGCGGCGTGCATAAGAATTAATATTAAAAAACATGGTGGTAAGCTTTATGGGGTATTAGCTAATGGAGGGGTGGCAGCTGGTGTGTTCAATTTTTCAGCTTCATGTTGGCGAACCATTTGTTTGACCTGTTCGCGTTTTTCCAAAGGAACTTTGCTAAATGCCTGGAATTTTTCGCGAGCACGGTCGCGCTGTTCGGGTGTTAGCTTGCTCCATTTTTCCAGTCTGTTATGCAGGCGTTGCTTCTTCATTGCATCAAGCTGTGGGTAGCGTTTCGCCAAATTGATGAGGCGCTGCCGCTGTAGTGTTTGCAGCGTATCCCATTGTTGAGAGAGCGGAGCGAGTGCCTCTTGTTGTATTGGGGTGAGATTTTCCCATGTCTGCGCCTCAGCTATCGTTGGCAGAAATAAAAATAAGGTGATGCTGAATGCGAGCAGGTGATGGCGGATTAGGTACATGATTTGTATCAGTCAACGTAAAAGTGTATGGGCAAATCATCAGTCAGAATGGCAATATCTACGTCGGTTGTATCAGATTTTGCATTTTGATTCCAATAAGCGGTAGCGCTGAACAGAATAAGCGCAACTAATAAAGTGGCGGCCCACAAGCGTGATTTGTGCTGTGTACCGAAAGCATGCCATACGGCATGTTCAGCGCGGGCAAATACCGGCTCTATACAATGGGTAGCATGGTGTGCCATGGCTTGCTCTCGTGCCTGATGCAGGCGAGTCAGCGTGGGTTTGTCGAGCTGTGCAGCGGAATGGTTGAGTAATTGTTTGATGCCTTCATGGCTCAGTTCATTTTTTTTCATGGCAAGTGAACTCCTTTTTTCCTCAAAATGGCCGCGAGGCTATGAGTAGCGCGTGAGCAGTGTGTTTTGACACTGCCTTCTGTGCAACCCATGATCGCCGCTGTTTCTGTAGTATCCATATCCTCCCAGTAACGCAACAGGAATGCCTCACGTTGACGTGCTGGGAGAGCGATTAATGCTTCTTCAATCAGAGCAATAAGTTGGGATTGCTCAAATGATGCATCAGGAGTAAGTCCTTGGCTATTGTTGTCGTCGTCCTGAAGGGTATCCAGTGGCTCATAGTCAGTTTCTTCGTGCTGTGGAATCAGCGAGGACATTAGCGAAACCCACCTGGAGCGGACTTTCTGTCTTCGGCAATGGTCACGAATGGTGTTTTGCAGGATACGCTGAAACAACATAGGTAGCTCATTGGTGGGCTTACTGCCATATTTTTCGGCAAGCTTAAGCATAGAGTCCTGTACGATATCTAGCGCCACATGTTCGTTACGTATCGCGAACAATGCTTGTTTGTAGGCGCGACGTTCGGTTTCAGCGAGAAATTTGGAAAGTTCGTCGTGGCTGGCCAGTTTGAAATGCTCCCCTGATGGGTAATAACTACTGGGTAACATTGAAAACTCAAGGGTTACCCAAATTTCAAATGCAAGGTGTGAAAAAATTACATGACGCTACATGTCTTTGATATGTAAGCAAGTAGATTTTTGGGCAACATTGCAATTGGGATGAGATTTTTAGTTCTGTAGATGTCTTGTTGAATTAATGAGTGACGAATGCTAACAAATTTCATCATAAATCAATAGATAATTGTTAACCCCGTTCTGGCGTGGGGGTTGACCAAAATGCGTCTAACCTTTATCTTGCGCGGTTCTTTAATTATTGTTTGCTAGGGTAGTTTGACATGGAACTGACGGGCGCGGAAATAACCATTAGATGTTTGCAGGAAGAGGGGGCTGAATATGTGTTCGGGTACCCTGGTGGTGCGGTCTTGCACATTTACGATGCGTTGTTCACTCAGGATCAGGTTAAACATATACTAGTTCGTCATGAGCAGGCTGCAGTACATGCCGCTGACGGGTACGCGCGTTCCACTGACAAGGTGGGGGTCGCGTTGGTTACCTCTGGCCCTGGGGTAACCAATGCAGTCACAGGTATTGCTACTGCCTATATGGATTCTATTCCTATGGTAATTATCAGTGGCCAAGTGCCGACTTATGCCATCGGCGAAGATGCGTTTCAGGAGGTGGATACTGTTGGCATAACGCGACCTTGCGTGAAGCATAATTTCTTGGTGAAAGACGTTAAGGAAATCGCTAGTACCATTAAAAAGGCATTTTATCTTGCCAAAAGTGGCCGTCCTGGGCCAGTGCTGGTGGATATCCCGAAAGATATATCCTGTCAAAAAACGGAATTCAGCTATCCAACATCGGTGAGCATCCGTTCTTATCATCCGGCTCAGCATAGTGACTTGGGGCAGATCAAAAGTGCTGTGCAGTTGCTGTTGACAGCCAAACGGCCGATGGTTTATGCGGGCGGTGGCGTGATCTTGGCTGATGCATCTAAGCAATTGACTGAATTAGTGCGTTTGCTGGGTTTCCCCTGTACCAATACTTTGATGGGCTTGGGTGGCTATCCGGCGACAGATAAGCAATTTGTTGGAATGTTGGGCATGCATGGTACGTATGAAGCAAATATGGGGATGCAGTATTGTGATGTGTTGCTGGCCGTGGGAGCACGTTTTGATGATCGTGTGGTTGGTAATGTTAAGCACTTTAGTCAGGAAAAACGCAAAATCATTCACATCGATATTGATCCTTCTTCAATTTCCAAGCGGGTGAAGGTGGATTTGCCTATCGTCGGTGATGTGGCACATGTGTTGGAAGATCTGCTGGCGGAATTGCATGGTAGCAAGGAAAAGCCCGATCAGCAGGCGATTGCGCCGTGGTGGGCGCAAATTAAGGAATGGCGCGGTAAGAATAGTTTAGTTTACAAAAATTCGGACGAGATAATTAAGCCCCAGTTCGTGATCGAAAAGCTGTATGAAGTTACCCAGGGTGATGCCTTCATCACCTCCGACGTTGGACAGCATCAGATGTGGGCGGCTCAGTATTACAAATTTGATAAGCCGCGTCGCTGGATTAACTCTGGTGGGCTCGGCACCATGGGCTTCGGTTTGCCAGCCGCAATGGGCGTGCAATTAGCTCATCCAGATGCGCATGTAGCGTGCGTTACTGGAGAAGGCAGTATTCAAATGTGTATTCAGGAGCTCTCTACCTGTAAACAATTTCAATTGCCACTCAAAATTATCATGTTAAATAACCGTTATTTAGGGATGGTGCGCCAGTGGCAGCAGTTCTTCCATGGTAACCGTTATGCCGAATCTTATATGGATGCGCTGCCCGATTTTGTGAAGCTGGCGGAAGCTTATGGTCATGTTGGTGTGCGCATTGAGAAGCCATCAGATGTGGAGCCTGCATTGAAAGAAGCATTTGGGCGTAAGCAACAACTGGTATTCATGGATTTCATAACAGACCAGACTGAGAACGTATTCCCCATGGTACAGGGTGGCAAGGGCTTGTCTGAAGTGATTCTGGCGGAGGATTTGTAATGCGGCATATTATTTCCCTGTTGATGGAAAATGAGGCGGGCGCCTTGTCGCGTGTTTCCGGGTTGTTTTCAGCGCGCGGTTACAACATAGAGTCACTTACTGTGGCGCCCACAGAAGATGCTACGCTGTCGCGCATGACTATAGTAACCAGTGGTTCTGACGAAGTGATTGAGCAAATTTACAAGCAGCTCAACAAGCTGATTGAGGTTTTTGCGGTGATGGATCTGAGTGAAGGCGAACATCTGGAGCGCGAGTTAATGTTGGTGAAAGTGCGTGCGGTGGGTGCGGTGCGTGAGGAGATGAAGCGCATGACGGATATTTTCCGTGGATGCATTATCGATGTATCTGACAAAACCTACACCATTGAATTAACCGGCACCGGGCACAAGCTTGAAAGCTTCTTGCAAGCCATAGACCGCAGCCTGATTCTGGAAACTGTGCGTACGGGTGCGTCCGGCATCGGGCGCGGCGATCGCATTTTAAAACTTTAATTTTTTAACTTTATGATTATTTTAAAGAGGCCAACATGAAAGTTTATTACGACAAAGATGCAGACTTGTCTTTAATTAAGGGTAAAGAAGTTGTCATTATCGGCTACGGCTCACAAGGCCATGCTCATGCCTTGAACCTAAAGGAGTCTGGTGTCAATGTGACTGTTGCCCTACGTAAGAATGGCGCTTCCTGGAAAAAAGCTGAAGCGGCTGGACATAAGGTTATGGAAGTCGCGACTGCGGTAAAGGGCGCCGATGTGGTTATGATGCTGTTGCCAGACGAAAATATCCCTGATGTTTATAACACTGAAGTTGTGTCAAATATGAAAACGGACGCTACTTTAGCGTTCGCCCACGGCTTTAACATTCACTATAACCAAGTCATTCCTCGTGCCGATTTGGACGTAATTATGATAGCGCCAAAAGGCCCGGGTCATACAGTCCGCTCCGAATATTTGAAGGGCGGCGGCGTGCCATCTTTGATTGCTGTATATCAGGATAAATCCGGCAAGGCCAAAAACATCGCGCTTTCTTACGCCGCAGCCATTGGTGGCACTAAGGGTGGGGTGATCGAGACTGATTTCCGTGAAGAAACGGAAACAGATCTGTTTGGTGAGCAGGCCGTATTGTGTGGTGGTGCCGTAGAGCTGGTGAAGGCCGGTTTTGAAACTTTGGTGGAAGCTGGTTATGCGCCGGAAATGGCTTATTTCGAGTGCCTGCATGAATTGAAGTTAATCGTTGATTTGATGTATGAAGGTGGCATCGCCAATATGAATTATTCCATTTCAAATAATGCGGAATATGGCGAGTATGTCACCGGTCCTAAGATTATTACTGATAATACTAAGGAAGCCATGCGTAACTGTTTGAAGGATATACAGTCGGGTAAATATGCTAAACAGTTTATCTTGGAAGGCCGTACTAATTATCCTGAAATGACTGCGCGTCGTCGGCTTAACGCCAAGCATCCGATCGAAACAGTGGGTACGCAGCTGCGTGCCATGATGCCTTGGATTAGTAAAAATAAGCTGGTTGACCAAAGTAAGAACTAGGGATTTTGGAGTCGGGATTGAGAGTTTGAATTAGTGAGTGCTGGATCACTCTCAATCCTGAGTTTCATGATTCTTGTTCTTCAATTCTTGTTTCTAAAAATCCAATCTTCGTTGTTCCCTCCTAATGTCTAATTATCCCCACCCAATCATTGCACGCGAGGGATGGCCATTTTTGGCTATCGCCATATCCATAGCTAGCTTGGTATCATATTTTTGTGGTGGAGTGTGGTCCCTACTGTTTTGGTTGGCGGCGTTGTTTGTGCTGCAATTTTTCCGCGATCCACCGCGTGCAATTCCACAGGATGCAGATGCAGTGTTATCCCCTGCTGATGGCCGTATTGTGGCAGTGGAGCGCACGCAGGATCCCTATGTACAGCGCGACGCCATTAAGATCAGCGTGTTTATGAATGTATTTAATGTGCATTCCAATCGTAGCCCCATAGATGGCTTGGTAAAACGCGTTCAATATTTCCCTGGCAAATTCGTAAATGCTGATTTGGCTAAGGCTTCGTTGGAAAATGAGCGAAATGCCATATGGATTAAAAGGGCTGATGGGCAAGATGTAACCAGTGTGCAAGTGGCTGGGCTGATTGCACGCCGTATCTTGTGTTATGTGCAAGAAGGCAGTGTTTTGACACGCGGTCAACGATATGGCTTTATCCGTTTCGGCTCGCGCGTGGATGTGTATTTGCCACTGACGGCTGCCGTAAAAGTGTCTATTGGTGATAAAGTATGTGCAACAACTACGATACTGGCGGTTTTGTCCAAGGGCTAAAAGCCAATACGATGAAAATCTTTCAAAATCATGTCTGATTCGACTGATACAAAATCGATGGATCTGCGCAGGCGCAGTATCTACCTGTTGCCCAATTTATTGACTACAGGTGCGCTGTTTGCCGGTTTTTACGCGATTGTACAGGCAATGAATAGTAAGTTTGAGTTTGCTGCCGTAGCAATTTTTATTGCTATGGTGCTAGATGGCCTGGATGGTCGTGTGGCTCGGCTGACCCGTACCCAAAGCGAATTTGGAGCGGAATATGATAGCCTGTCCGACATGGTGTCGTTCGGTGTGGCTCCCTCTTTACTGATGTATGAATGGGCGTTCAAGGATTTAGGTAAATTGGGTTGGTTCGCAGCCTTTATTTATTGCGCTGGCACGGCGTTACGGTTGGCGCGTTTCAACGCTAATATTGAAGTGGTAGATAAGCGATTTTTTCAAGGTCTACCTAGCCCAGCTGCTGCCGCAGTGATCGCAGGTTTCGTTTGGGTGATGTTGGATAATCACTTTAGCGGTCAAGAGGTACGTTGGTATGCCATCACTCTTACGGTGTTTGCCGGCTTGAGTATGGTGAGTAACGTGCGCTTCTACAGTTTTAAAGATTTTAATATGCGCAAGAGCGTGCCGTTTATCGTAATTATTCTGGTTGCGTTATTTTTTATACTGATTTCCAGCTATCCGCCCGGAGTGCTGTTTCTGCTTTTTTTGTGCTATGCCCTATCTGGCTATGTGCTGTGGCTGCTCGGTTTTCGAAAGAAAACTGCCAATCCCACCACGTAGTGGATCATAAAAAAGTGCGTCATGACGGGAGTAAATATGCCCCGCCTTTTTGTTCGGAGCGATACTGGAATTCCTGAATCTATACTCATTGGTTTATAAGTCCCATTACAATTAAACCCTATCAGGACAATTCATTTGGTTATTTTTAGCCGTGCCATTTAAACAATGGCAGCTTTTAATCGCATATATTGAAATTTTTCCGCGTCTTAATATTGGCCGGCCACCAAATTTCTAAAGTCTCCTTGAATAAGATTAAGATTTTTTTGAGAATCAGGCAATAGATTTTGGGTTATTTTGTAATAGGCGCATTAACGGATGACGCGGCATTCACAGCAGATTGTCCTTTCGCAGCTTGCTTCATAGCATATGCAGCTTCTGGGGCTATGTAGTTTTCATCATGCTTCGCCAATACTTCATCCGCGCGGAAGACATTCCCAGCTTCGAGCTTGCCATGCACCACCACTCCTTTCCCTTCCTTGAAAAGATCGGGCAAGAAACCTTTGTATACAACTGGCATACTCTTAGCGGTATCGGTTATGCTGAAATGTACTGTCAAACCGTCGCTCTGGCGCTTGACGCTGTCCGTAACGACCAATCCGCCCATCCGGAAGCCGCGCCCTTGTGGCGCTTCTTTGTTAAGAACTTGGGTCGGGGTAAAGTACAAGCTAATATTATCGTTTAGTGCATATAGCACCAAACCTACGGCGGTACCCAAAGCAACAAGTGCAAAAATTATATATACAAATTTTCTTTGACGCGGTTTCATGTGATTTTTTTCCAATATCAATATTATTTGAATCCAAATGTCTTTTGAAATGCTTATGAGTCGACACAGCTTCGATTGCTTCGAGTTTATTTGGTAAAGTTTTGTTCCATCAGGTGTATGAATATTTCATGCTATGTCGCATAGACAAGCATTTTTTGTCCAATTGAAAGAATTTTCGTGATCGTCGCACGAATTGATAATGTGATCAGGATATTTGGCAAACTTGTCCTTGAAGCATTATGTCATGTCATCTTCTGCATTGCGCATTAGCTGTAATTGCTGCAGGGTAAGCATTTTTCTGTGGCGCACCATTACAATTTCAATAATAAATATCAGCAGTGCCATTCCGTACGAGCCCCATATGTACCAGGCATAGCCCTTCATGGCAAAAAATTCACTCCAGTTCATCGCCTAACCTCTACGAGCTCAGATACCCACTGGGCTTTGCATTCACGCTCTAAAATAATACAACGCACACGTAGTAAAGAAACCGCAATGGCATATAGCCAGACCGCCAGCATCATGGTGTACATGCCTTGCTGCATAGCCACGTGCATGCTGGTGCCGGTGAATTTGACCGAAGCTCCTTGGTGCAGGGTATTCCACCATTGCACCGAAAAATAGATGATAGGGACATTGACCGAGCCTATTATGGCGAGCAGTGCGCTGGCACGGTCGGCACGACGCGGATCATCAATCGAGGCATGTAAAGCGATAAAACCAAGATAAAGGAATAGTAAGATGAGTTCGGAGGTCAGCCGCGCATCCCATACCCACCATGCCCCCCACATCGGCTTACCCCACAATGCACCAGTCCATAGCGAAAGAAAGGCAAGCAGCGCGCCCGTAGGTGCTAGCGCAGAAGCCATCATGGAAGACAAGCGCGTATTGAAAATTAGCCCTAGCGCGGCATAACCGGCCATGACCAGATAGATAAACATGGACAGGATGGAAGCCGGTACATGTATGAACATGATGCGGTAAGCTTCGCTTTGCTGGACATCAGTCGGCGCCACAAAAAAACTAATATAAAGACCGGCAACAAACAGGATTGCGGCCGACCATGCGAACCACGGCACCATTTTGCCGGCCACCCCATAAAAGGTGCTCGGCGAGGAATATTTAAACCAGTTTATAGCCAATATCTACTCAATTAAAAATACACAATGTGTTTTATTCCATCGAAATACGCAGAGCGAGGGCCGTAACCCATGGCGTAAATACCAATGCCATTACCAGTAGCGCGCCTAGCAACGATAAGTGAGAACTCACATTGGTGCCACTTACAACGGCTTCCACTGCGCCTGCTCCAAAAACCAACACCGGGATGCACAACGGCAATACCAGTAGTGACACCAATGCCCCGCCGCCGCGCAGTCCCAGCGTCAGTGCAGCGCCGACCGCACCTATCATGCTAAGTATCGGTGTGCCAAGCAGCAGGGCAGCAATCAATACCCATAATGCCTGTGCCGGCATATCAAACTGCAAGCCCAGCACCGGAGCCATAATTACCAACGGCAAACCGGAGACCATCCAGTGTGCCAAAATCTTAGCTAACACGAGCACCGAGAGCGACTGCGGTACCAGCATCATCTGCTCCAGAGTACCGTCCAGATAATCCGCCGAAAACATGCGCCCCAGTGATAGCATTGAAGCCAATAAAGCCGCTACCCAAACCACGCCAGGAGCCATTTTGCGCAGCATATCGATTTCGGGGCCCACACCTAAAGGAAACAGGCTGACCACAATGACGAAAAAAATCAGTGTAGTCAGCACATCGGCACGGCGACGCATGGCCAGCACCAGATCGCGGCGAATCACCAGGCTCAACAAACCTATCAGCGACAATTTGTTCATGACAGCGCAAGCCACCGCGTTGCAACCCCGACTACTTCCAGTGGCTGATGGGTAGTGTAGATCACCATGCCGTTATTCACCAGGTGCTCGCCAATCAATTCCTGCATCAGCCCAACCGCGCCCACGTCCAGCGCAGTGAGTGGTTCATCCAGTATCCATAATGGGGCCTTGCTAAGCAACAAGCGCGCCAATGCCACACGCCGACGTTGCCCTTGAGACAGTACCTTGACCGGTAAAGTTTCCCGTCCACGCAAACCCATACGACGTAACGCGGCGATTAGCTGCCTATCATCTACCTTACAGCCAGCCAGCCCTGCACTAATACGTAAATTCTCCAACGCATTCAATTCATCCTTGATGGCATTCAAATGGCCGAGATAAATCATCTCTGCATAAAATGCATCACCCAGCTCACGGACGTTCTGTCCGCACCAGCGAATCTCGCCCGTAGCAGGCATCATAAAGCCGCATAACGTACGCAGTAGGCTGGTCTTGCCGCTGCCATTGGCACCTTGTACCTGTAGCAAATCGCCGGCTGACAGAGAAAAATTCAGGTCAGAAAATAGCAGATGATCTCCGCGACTACAAGCAAGATTGCTAATTTCCAGCATTACGTGGTCAGTTTTCGCGCGCTATAAAATAGCGCAGAATTGTATACGATTGCACCAACGTATGTTAGCCAAAAAATGAAGGTGTCTGCTATTTGCGATATAGAAAAAGTTAGATTCGTGGAGAAAACATGGATTAGAGAATGCGTTTTAGCCACGCAATTATTTTTGATAACGATTCACTGCATTGTTGTGTTCATTTAATGTATTTGAAAATTGCGAACTGCCATTCCCGCGCGCCACGAAGTACAGGGCATCGGTCGCAGCCGGATGAAGAGTTGCTTGTATCGAGGCTAGTCCTGGTAGTGCAATCGGGCTGGGTGGTAAACCTATGCGGGTATAGGTGTTGTACAGCGTATCGGTTAGCAAATCTCGTTTGCGCAAATTGCCGTCAAAATTATCTCCCAACCCATAAATGACAGTCGGGTCAGTTTGCAGCAGCATGCCCTTGCGCAGACGGTTAATAAATACGGCCGCGATCATGCCGCGATCACTTGCCTGCCCCGTTTCTTTTTCCACGATAGAGGCCAGAATCAACGCTTCATAGGCCGACTTAAGAGGCAGGTTTGGAGTACGCTCTTGCCAACTTTCCTGCAGGTGTATTTGCATAGTCTTGTAGGCACGTTTAAGCAAGGCTATGTCACTTGTGCCTTTGACGAAATAATAGGTGTCAGGAAAAAATTGCCCTTCCGCATATGCCTCCGTTGCGCCAATAAGTCGCAGAATCTCCGCTTCAGGCAGGCTTGCGCTGTCATGCCGAATGGCTGGATTGGTATTCAATGCTGTGCGGAATTGGTTGAATGTCCAACCTTCAATTATGCTGAATTCACTTTGGGCAGCCTGTCCATCTGTCACGATAGCTAACAATTCCAACATCGTAACTGTAGTTTCCAGCTCATAGTTGCCAGCCTGTATCTGTGCAGATTTGCCCAGCATACGCGCCAACCAAACAAACATCCAATCGTTGGGTAACACGCCAGCCTGATGCATCTGCCGCGCCGCAGCCTTCAAGCTGCTGCCCTGATCAAGGGAAAATTCCAAGGGAAGCTTGGAAAAGGTCAGCGGACGAATAACATAATAGCCAATAGCACTCGCCAGCAGCGCGGCCAAAAGCAATGCAAAGAGCAGCAAGCGTTTAATCGTGCGCATGGTTCAACCATTTTTGCACTTGCATGGAAATCGGATGATGGTTCCAATTACGGCCTGACAGCTCGTGTACTGGCCATAAACCGATCACGCTATTCACCAAGAATATTTCGTCAGCAACAAGCAATTCCGACAGTCCAAACTGTCTGACCCAGCACGGTACGCCATGTTCGATAGCCCACTCGATTACGCGTTCACGTTGTATACCGGCCACGCCACAGTTTGATAAATTCGGCGTAGTCAATTCACCGTTCCGTACCATGAACAGATTGCTGCGTACCCCTTCGATTACATTGTCAAAAATATCCAGCAATAGGCCCTCTGCGATGTCTGGGTCAGTCCATTCTGCAGCCGCCAGAACATTTTCTAAACGATTAAGGTGCTTAATGCCAGCCAGTTTCGGCTGATGGGCTAAGCGTAAATTGCATAGCCGGAGCTTGATACCGTGCGAATAATTGTTGCTGGGATAATCAAGTGAAGGAGTGAGGCTCAGTATGCGTGTTGGAATCATATTTTCGATTGGAGCATAACCACGAGCTGTTTGTTCGCCACGTGTGATGGTTATTTTGGCCACACCATCAGGTCGCTGTTCAATCAAACGCCGTAATTCCTCAAACAGGAGCGCCTCTTCTGGACAAATGATGCGCAATGCAGCGCAATCTTGTTGTAGCTTGCGATAGTGACGCGGCCAACACTGCATGCACCCACCGATCACACGTAGCGTGCGAAATACGCCATCTCCATATAGTAAGCCGCGGTCATGAACGCTAACCTGATCTCCCGGCACGCCATTGATCAGCATGTAGCTCCTTGAGATGTGCAAGCGCTTTAAACTTTACGGAACACCAAAGTAGCATTGGTACCGCCAAAGCCGAATGAATTGGACATGGCGACATTAATCGTCATGTTACGCGCAATATTAGGCACATAATCCATATCACATGCTTCATCTTGCTCGAAAATATTTATGGTGGGTGGAGCAATCTGATGATAAATGCCGAGTGCGGAAAATATAGCTTCTACACCACCGGCAGCCCCCAGTAAATGTCCTGTCATGGATTTGGTGGAGCTAACTTTGACCTTCATCGCATGTTCGCCCAGGCAGCGCTTCATTGCCATGGTTTCAGCTAAGTCGCCCAGAGGGGTGGACGTGCCATGCGCATTAATATAATCCACTTGATCTACATTAAGGCCAGCATTGCGCAAGGCATTACTCATACAGCGCGCGGCACCCTCGCCATCCTCGCGCGGTGCAGTCATGTGATATGCATCGGCACTCATACCGTAACCTGCCACTTCCGCGTAAATTTTGGCACCGCGGGATTTAGCATGCTCATATTCTTCCAGCACTAAAACCCCAGCACCTTCTCCCATCACAAAGCCATCGCGTCCTTTGTCCCACGGGCGGCTAGCGGTAGCAGGATCGTCATTGCGGGTGGAAAGCGCTCGTGCAGAGGCAAACCCTCCTAACGCAAGCGCGCAAACTGACCCTTCCGAACCACCTGCGATCATAATGTCGGCATCACCATATTCGATCAACCGGGCAGACTCACCTATGCAATGAGTGGCTGTGGAGCAGGCGGTCACCATAGACAGATTAGGTCCTTTAAAGCCATACATGATGGACAAATTGCCAGAGATCATGTTGATAATGGTACCTGGAATAAAGAACGGTGAAATCTTGCGTGGGCCCGCCGTTAAATAATCGTTATGGCTATTTTCAATCATCGGCAATCCGCCGATGCCAGATCCAATGTTGACACCAATGCGTTCGGCGTTTTGTTCAGTTACCTCGATCCCAGCGTCCTTAATTGCTTCCATGCCGGCCGCTAGGCCGTAATGAATAAATACATCCATACGCCGGGCATCCTTGGCAGAGAGGAATTGACCCACATCAAACCCTTGCACCTCTCCAGCAATCTTCGATGAAAATAAGCTGGCATCAAAACGAGTGATGCGAGTAATGCCTGATTTACCGTCAACGATATTTTGCCATGCTTGGGTAATTCCTGTACCAACGGGCGAAACAATACCCAGGCCAGTAATGACGACTCTGCGTTTTGCCAAACCAAACTCCGTTATTTTAGGGGAAAAGCGAAAGGATGAATTACTTAGGATGATCGTTAACGTAATCGATGGCCTGTTGTACCGTAGTTATTTTCTCAGCGTCTTCATCTGGAATTTCACATTCGAACTCTTCTTCCAACGCCATTACCAGCTCAACCGTATCTAATGAATCTGCACCCAGGTCATTAACAAATGAGGACTCGTTTTTTACCTCAGTCTCGTTTACACCGAGTTGTTCAGCAACGATTTTTTTAACGCGTTGTTCGATACTAGACATGTAACTCTCCCTACTCTGGTTAAAGTTCAAAAAGCCGCTGCATTCTATCAAACTTACCTCAAATTCCAAACTATCAACCTTTTTAAATATGAAGTCACTCTAAAGGAGGCTCGTGGTTTCCGCTGAGAATTTAATGATAGCTGTGCTATGTAGGGTTCCACATTAGCTAGGATAATAGGGCTTCCTACAGCCTTGTACGTCTGATATTTAGGTGCCTGTCGTTTTGTAAATTGGGCAAGGATAGGTAGTAGCTAGCCATTGCCCCGGCTGGAGTCTGTATCATGCAGGTTGATCCGCCTGGCCATACATCCTGAGGGTTTTGCCAGTGGTCGGTATAATTAAATGGGAGGAAACGGTTCAACTTTGGTCGGCATTATTGTCGGTGATGGTAAATTGTGCTGTGATTGGTTCTTGAATCCGCGCTGTTATATAATCCACACTTGTAACTCGGTTGTTCTAAGCATTACGCGTTAGGGCATCATCGAAAGATTTAGATGTATTAAGCAAAACTTAAAGTGAATCTTCGCGCTGTTTTTAACGTAGCGTAAGAAGGACACTTCCATTCTATCGTTTGGATCCCATATTTAACCGTAGCCGTGTTGGGCGGCATTGCCCAATGCTCACAGCGATAACAGGAAATCATGTATAAAAGCACACCGCATATCTTGGAAGTCAGACCTAAAATACCAGCCCGTTTAGCTCGGCTTGAAGAACTGGCAAATAACTTATGGTATAGCTGGGATCTGCCCACACGTGATTTATTTTCTTATATTCAACGCAAACTGTGGGACGAAGTAGGTCAAAACCCCAAAGCTTTTCTGCGATGTGTGGACGAACGGTGCCTGATAACTGCCTCGGAAGATCAGATTTTTCTGGATCAATACCATCGCACATTATCAGCTTACGATAGTTATCATACTAAGCCAGTACGCAATAGTCATGTTGAAGGGTTTGCGGAAAACGATCTGATTGCCTATTTTTGTGCTGAGTTTGGGTTTCACGAAAGCTTTCCAATTTATTCCGGCGGTTTGGGAATTTTGGCCGGTGACCATTGCAAGTCCGCCAGCGACATGCACTTACCCTTTGTCGGCGTAGGTTTGCTCTATCGTCAAGGTTATTTCCAACAGACCATAGATGGTGATGGTAACCAAAAAGCTATTTATACAGACTCTGAATTCGAAAGCTTGCCTATCTCACCAGTATTGAATAGCGATGGTTCAGAGGTCCATGTCAGCGTGGATTTACCGGGGCGCAGAGTGGCAATTAAGGTGTGGAAAGCGCGTGTCGGTAATGTCACTATCTATTTGCTGGACACTGATCTTGATGAAAATTCCCAGCAAGACCGTGCCATTACCCACCATCTTTATGGCGGCGACAAAGCTATTCGTATCGAACAAGAAATCGTGCTCGGAATCGGTGGTGCCCGCGCGCTCGGGGCAATGGGCATCAAGCCGAGTGCATGGCACATCAATGAAGGCCATGCCGCCTTTTTGTTACTGGAACGCATCCGCATCCTGACGGAACAAGGCATAGAGTTTTCAACTGCACTCGAAGCCGTCGCTGCGCATACTGTTTTTACAACGCACACTCCCGTACCGGCTGGCCATGATCATTTCGACTACGGCATGATGATGCACTATTTTGAAAACTATTATCCACAATTGAAAATCAGCCGCGACGAATTTCTTGCCTTGGGAAACGTACCCAATACACCAGATTTTAATATGACCGCGTTGGCAATCCATTGTTCGCGTTTTCAGAATGGTGTATCTCGGATCCATGGCAAAATTTCTGCCAAAATTTGTGCCGAAATGTGGCCAGAAATTGAACAAGAAGATAATCCCATGAGCTACATTACTAATGGGGTACATATGCCTACCTTCCTGGCCAAGGAATGGTCGGAGGTATTTGTGCGATATCTTGGTTGGGACTGGAGTCAGCATGTGGCGGATGCCAGTTTTTGGGAGCGGGTCGACAGTATTCCGGACCATCAATTCTGGAGCGTGCGCGAATCACTTAAATCGCGAATGCTGCAATTAATCCGTTCCCGCATCAGCCGGCAACATTTCCGTAATCACGGCTCTGAAGCACATCTTGACCGTATTTTGAAGTATGCGGATCCAGCCAATCCGAATGTGCTCACTATCGGATTCGCTCGCCGTTTCGCAACATATAAGCGCGCTGCACTATTGTTTCAAGATCTGGATTGGCTGCGCCAGATCATGCAGGATTCTGAGCGCCCGGTGTTGTTCATTTTTGCCGGAAAAGCACATCCCGCAGATATCCCAGGGCAGGACCTTATCCGCCAAGTAACGAAAATTTCACGCATGCCGGAATTTGAAGGCAAGATCTTGATGCTGGAAGGCTACGACCTGCGGCTTGCACGTCGTATGGTAGCCGGGGTAGACGTGTGGTTGAACACCCCCCTGTATCCGCTTGAGGCAAGTGGCACTTCTGGTATGAAGGCGGCCATGAATGGGGTGCTTAACTTGTCGGTACTGGATGGCTGGTGGGATGAAGGTTACGATGGCAAGAATGGCTGGGCAATCAAACCAGTTTCAGAGTTTTTACCTGAAGCGCAGCGCAACCGTGAAGAAAGCCAAACGCTCTATGAATTATTGCAGGACCAGGTCATTCCAACTTATTACAAGCATAACAAGATGGGCTATTCGTCAGAATGGGTAAAGATGTCCAAACGCTCCATCGCAACCTTGCTGCCGAGCTTCAATTCCACGCGTATGGTGGGTGAGTATGTTGCCAAAACTTACTTGCCAGCCACACGGCAGTATCGCAAGTATTGCGATACTGCTTTTGAAGGTGCGCGTCAAATTTCGGCTTGGAAAAACACTGTCCGCGAGGCTTGGCCCGGCGTCACAATACGCCGTTTGGGAACCCCTAAGCAAAGCGTTATGTTCAAAGAAGACGTGCATTTTGAAGTGAGCGTAAACCTGAATGGCCTCCAGTCTACTGATGTGGCGGTCGAAATGTTGATTGGCCATGCATACAATAAGGAAAAGCTCAAGCAGTCGATACGCTACCAGTTTGCAGCACGAGAACTTAGTACAGAAACGGGCGAATATATTTATTCGTTGGTATTGACACCGGAACTATGTGGCAAGCTTGAATATCGCATACGGATTTATCCGCGCCACGAAATGCTGACGCATCTATTCGAGATGGGCTTAATGCGCTGGTTGTAATTCCAATTGCACGCTAGGGGTAGCACTGTCTTGGTTACCTCGCTTATTTTTAGCTGTGTAATGTTGCTTTTACGCATCTTTAAAGTGGTTTACCTTTATCCACCAAGGTTAACTTCCACCGCAACTGAAGATTGCAACTTTGCTTGTTAGCCGTTAATTTGTTTTACCTTAAAGAATTGAAATTGGAATAACGATGCGGGTATTGTTTGCCACTTCCGAAGTCGCACCACTAATCAAAACTGGCGGCTTGGCCGATGTCAGTGCCGCACTGCCGGCGGCACTGAGTGGGATGGGAGTGGATGTGCGCATATTGTTGCCAGGTTACCCGCAAGTTTTAAAGGCGTTGCCACATCTTCAGGCCGCTACCAATATTCCCATTCAGCCTGGTTTCCCTGCGGCACGACTGCTGGCTAGTTCGTTGCCTAATGGCGTTCCGCTGTTAGTGATTGAATGTGCCGAGCTGTATGAACGGGGCGGGGGAGCATATCAAGATGAACATGGTCTCGACTGGCCAGATAACGCCCTACGATTTGGATTGCTATCAAAAATTGCTGCATTGCTGAGCTGTGCAGACTCCCCGCTTGACTGGAAGCCCAATATAGTTCATTGCAATGACTGGCAAACAGGACTGACCCCAGCCTATCTGCATTTTTCAGATGGTGCGGTACCTTGTGTAATGACTGTGCATAATCTTGCATTTCAAGGCGTATTTCCACCGCAAATAGTTACGGAACTGGGGTTGCCCGCTGAGTGTTTTCAGCCTGATGGTGTAGAGTTTTACGGTAACCTGTCCTTCATGAAGGCAGGTTTGTATTATGCTGATCACATCACTACCGTGAGTCCTTCTTATGCCAACGAAATTCAAACTGATGCGCTGGGATTCGGTCTGCAAGGTCTGCTAGCTTACCGGCGCGAAGCTTTGACAGGTATTCTCAATGGTATCGATACCACAGAGTGGAACCCCGCCACCGACCCTAACCTGGTTCATTCTTATGATGCCACTGATATAAGCGGAAAATCCGCCAATAAACGCGAGTTACAAAAACATATGGGGTTGCATATTGATCCAGACCTGCCATTGTTCGGATTAGTGGGCCGATTTACTCCTCAGAAGGGTGTGGATTTGGTACTGGAAATTGCACCACAATTAATTACCTTGCCAGCGCAACTGATATTGCTTGGTAATGGCGATGTGGAAATGCAGCGGACTGCGCTGGAGCTTTCGCATCATTATTCCGGCCAGATCAGTGCTTATGTTGGTTTTGATGAGGCCTTGTCACACCTGATAGAAGCAGGCGCAGACATTTTTTTAATGCCATCGCGTTTTGAGCCATGTGGACTAAGCCAGATGTATAGCCAACGTTATGGTACGCCGCCAGTGGTGCATGCGACTGGCGGCCTGATTGACACAGTATTGGATTGCAACGCAGCTTCACTAGAACAAGGCGTTGCCAGCGGTTTCGTATTCCACAGTATGAATACGTCCAGCCTGTTGGCTACGGCACAACGTGCCGTGATGGCTTATCATGACAAGAAAATCTGGCGGACATTGCAGCACAATTGCATGGTCAAGGATTTTAGCTGGCGTCAGAGTGCCACAGCCTACTATGACATCTATACGCAATTGATACGGCGATAATTGCATTTAACGCAGCTTCATTCAGCATTCCGCTTCCGTCCTGTTTTTCCTTTAATACCCAGTGCGTGACTTCGGCTTTTAATTTGTATTTACCGTCGTAACTGGCGTGAGCTATAGGTACAAAAATTCAGTAACGATGCTAAATTTTTTTACGGGTGAAACTTATAGTCATTATTGATGTCAGCCTATAGCCTTAAAATGCATTTGGAGAATTGAAATTAACATGCAATTGCATAGCTTACCTATTCGTTTATGGTGGTCGATCTTTTTATTAATCGCTATCCCCCCATCCTATGCGGCGACATTATTGACTTTAAATGAAGCATTGCGTCTCGCAACCATATATAGTCCAACGCTCGCTGATGTAACAGCCCAAGAGCGTGGCGCGCATGCCGCTCTCACTACCGCGCGGGCCTACCCCAATCCCGATCTTCAAGTCGGGGCTGGGAGTTCTCTTTCAAAGCATTTAAGTGTCCCGAACGGGCATACTCGCGTAGCTGGATTATCCCAGCTGGTCGAACTGCCCTCTGTGCGTGCCGCCCGACGGCAGGGCGCAGAAGCTGGTATTGCCGCCAGTGCAGCGGTAGTCTCGGATGCGCAAATAAATCTGCGTACCTCAGTAACGCAAGCTTTTTTCGATGTATTGCGTCGTCAAGAGGAGGTCAAGCTCGCTACGGTCAACCATGAATTACTCATGCAAATTCGCGACAGGGTTAAACTCAAGGTCAAAGTTGGAGAATCTCCGCGCTTTGAATTGGTGAAAGCAGACGTCGAAGCATTGGCTGCGAAGAGTGCCGTTAACAGTGCTGAACTACGCATCACCCAAGCCCGTGATCGGTTGCGGGCACTCATTGGCGCGCCGCTTGCGGGGAATTTTGAAGTGGCACAGGAACCTTTACTACCCTCCGATCTGCCAACTTTGGAAGAGCTACGTAAAGATTTATTGGAGCGTCAGCCATTACTTAAAGTGGCGGACGCCCAAACGCGTCGGGCGCAAGCGCGAGTGCAACTAGAACGTAACCTGCGTTTCCCACAGCCCACCATTACGGTAGGCACCAATCAAGATCCGGATTGGAAACAGTGGCAAGTCGGCGTAAGCCTGCCCTTGCCGTTATGGAATCGCCGTCAGGGCCCCATCGGTGAGGCCGTCGCAGGGCTTGATCGGGCTGAGGCGGAGAAGCGGCAGACAAGCATCACTCTACTGGGGGTTCTGGATCAGGCTTATGGCCGATACCAGATTGCCAAAAATCAAGTAAAGATATTCGAGACCGGCTTGATGCACGATGCCGAAAATGCCATGAAGGTAGCCGAAGCGGCCTATCGCTATGGTGAGCGTGGCATTCTTGATTTTCTGGACGCCCAGCGTGTTTTGCGCACCACCCGCCTCGACTATCTAAATGCCCGTTATGAACTGCAAGCCGCACTTATTGAAATTGCCCGGTTACGCGCCACTCCCCCCAATGCCGGTGAAATATTATGAAGCGTACGCTCTTACCAGTTTTAATCTTCTTTCTATCGATCGCTATGCTGGTTGGTTGCAAGGGCAAGGAAACGCCACTTTCCGCTGCGGTTCCGGCCAATGATCCCTCGGTGGTAAAGGTTGCACCGGAATTTCTCAAGCGCCTGACAGTTACCCTTGCTAGCGAAGGTGATGTGGCAGAGACCTTGCGCGTACCGGCCCGCGTTGAAGTAGACGAACATCGGGTAGCGCGCATTGGCGCTGCCGTAACGGGACGTGTAACTGAGATCCATGCTTTTCTTGGTCAAACGGTAAAACATGGCGATGTGCTAACCACACTGAATAGCACCGAGCTGGCTACTGCCCAGCTCGCCTATCTCAAGGCTTTATCCCATGAGTCGTTGCAGCGCAGGGCGGAGGAGCGGGCACGATTACTGTTCGCTGCTGATGTTATTGGCGAAGCTGAACTGCAAAAGCGCGAGGCTGATCTAGTCCAGGCCCATGCCGAGCTGCACGCTTCCCACGAACAGCTCAAGGTGCTCGGTATGGCAAAAAGCGCTATTACCAAATTGGCGGCTACCCGTCGGGTGAATTCCATGTCCTCCATTATTGCCACTCTCGACGGAGTAGTGATTGAGCGTACGGTAACATCAGGCCAAGTAGTGCAACCGGCGGAAGCGCTCTTTACCGTAGCAGATCTATCCCATGTCTGGCTGGTGGCCGAGGTGACCGAACAGCAGGCTGCCTTGGTGAAGGTGGGTGAGGTGGTGCAAGCTGAGATTCCGGCGTTGGACGGGAAACGTATTGAAGGGCGACTCATTTTTGTCGCCGACACCGTTAACCCCGATAGACGAACGGTGAAGGTGCGTATGGACGCAGCGAATCATGAGCGTGTGCTCAAGCCGGAAATGCTTGCCTCTATGCTGATTTTGGTTAAATCCCAGCGCCGTCTGGTGGTGCCGGCTGCGGCGGTGGTGCGGGAGGATAACAAGGATCATGTTTTCGTCCAGTTAGATGACAAACGCTTCCAGTTGCGGCGTGTCCTGCTTGGACAAGAAAGCCATGGTTATTTCCCAGTGCTGGAGGGCATCAAAATAGGCGAACGTATCGTCACAGAAGGCGGTTTTCATCTAAACAACGAGCGCAAGCGAGAAGAGCTGGGAGGCTGATATGTTGGAATCCCTGATTCAGGCTGCGCTCAAACAGCGTTTGGTGCTTGTCGTGGTGGCGGTATGCTTGGTGGCATTCGGGCTGGACGCCACGCGGAAACTGTCGGTGGATGCCTTTCCAGACGTGACCAACGTACAAGTGCAGATTGCCACGGAGGCTTTGGGCCGTTCACCCGAGGAAGTCGAACGCTTCGTTACTGTGCCGTTAGAAATGGCCATGACCGGCCTGCCGGGATTGGAGGAAATGCGCTCGCTCAATAAACCGGGGCTATCGCTGATTACCCTGGTGTTTACAGATGCGACCAATGTCTATTTCGCGCGCCAACTGGTAATGGAGCGCTTGATCGAGGTGGGCGGGCGTATGCCGCAGGGCGTGACGCCCGTGCTCGGCCCCCTGTCTACCGGATTAGGTGAGGTTTATCAATACACGTTGGAGCACCCGGACGACGGTAATCGGGTGCTCAGTCAAGAAGAGCTGACCAAACGCCGCATTACCCAGGACTGGGTGGTGCGGCCCCTGCTGCGTGGCATTCCTGGCGTGGCGGAGATCAATTCCCAAGGTGGCTACGTCAAGCAGTATCAAGCGTTGGTGAATCCAGACCGCATGAGGCATTACAAGGTGACCCTGCAGGAAGTGTATCAGGCTCTTGCCCGCAACAATGCCAACTCTGGCGGTGGTGTGTTGCCCCATTACGCTGAGCAATATTTGATTCGCGGCATAGGCCTGATAAAAACCTTGGACGATATCCGTATGATCGTGCTCAAGGAGCAGAGTGGCGTGCCGGTGTTTATGCGCGATGTCGCTGAAGTAACCATCGGTCATGAGGTGCGCTATGGCGCATTACTTAAAAATGGCATCACCGAGTCGGTGGGCGGAATAGTGATGATGATCCGCGCCGGTAACGCCAAAGAGATCGTTAGCCGGGTCAAGCAAAGGGTCGCAGAAATAAATGATAAGGGAATGCTCCCCGGCGGCCTCAAAATCATTCCATACTACGACCGCAGCGAGCTGGTGGATGCTGCTTTAAAAACTGTAATGAAAGTGCTACTCGAGGGTGTAATTCTTGTCATCATCGTGTTGTTTTTTTTCCTCGGCGATGTGCGTTCATCCCTGATCGTAGTTGCATCCCTGCTCTTGACCCCGCTGATCACCTTCATGGTGATGAACCATTACGGCCTATCCGCCAATCTGATGTCCCTCGGCGGCCTCGCTATTGCCACCGGTTTGATTGTGGACGGTGCGGTGGTGGTGGTTGAAAATACTTTTCAACGCCTCGCTGAGCGCAAAGATATTAGCCGGATGCAGGTAGTCCTTGAAGCGGCATCGGAAGTGGCCACCCCGGTTATTTTTGGTATATCTATTATCATCCTGGTGTTCCTGCCCCTGATGACGTTGGAGGGCATGGAAGGCAAAATGTTCGCTCCACTCGCATACACCATCGCTATCGCCCTGTTCGTATCGCTAATTCTGGCACTCACCCTGACGCCGGTTCTGTGCTCATACCTGTTAAAAGGAAAGGAAGAGCACGATACCCGCTTGGTTGCTTTTATGAAAAAGCCTTATCTGCGACTGTTGGATTGGACGCTGACTAATGGCAAGAAGACCATCATCGTATCGGGAGGGGCATTTGTCGGAGCCTTGCTGCTGCTACCTTTGCTCGGCACGGCGTTCATTCCCGAGATGAAGGAAGGTTCTATCGTGCCCGGCATAAATCGCGTACCCAATATCTCGCTGGAGGAATCGATCAAGCTAGAAATGGAGGCGATGCGGATGGTGATGCAGGTACCTGGGGTGAAATCCGCTTTTTCTGGCGTTGGCCGTGGTGAGAGTCCCGCTGATTCACAAAGCCAGAATGAATCTACCCCGATAGTCAGTCTCAAACCCCGTGACGAATGGCCTAAAGGATGGACGCAGGACGACATTGCTGACGCCATTCGGGACAAGGTCAAAACTTTGCCCGGGGTGCAGATTGTGATGGCCCAGCCGATTTCAGACCGGGTTGATGAGATGGTCACCGGAGTGCGCTCCGATGTGGCGATCAAATTGTTCGGTGATGACATGGACACACTTAAGTTGAAGGCCGACGCAATCGCCAAGGTAGCGGCCTCAATCAAGGGAGCACAGGATCTGCGCGTAGAAAGGGTTACCGGACAGCAATATTTGTCTATTAATATTGATCGTCACGCCATTGCTCGCCACGGTCTCAACGTAGCTGATATTAATGACGTGATTGAGACCGCTATCGGCGGCAGGACGACCACTGAAATCTTTGAGGGCGAGCGCCGCTTTAGTGCCGTGGTACGTTTACCAGAAAGCTTCCGCAACAACTTGAAAGAGATTCATGGCCTGCGCGTCATTTCGCCCAATGGTGCCCACGTGGCATTAGAAGATTTGGCCACTATCAGTATTTTGGACGGGCCAGCGCAGATTAGCCGGGAGAAGGCCAAGCGCCGTATCGTGGTGGGGGTGAACGTAAAAGGTCGTGACTTGGGCGGTTTCGTCGCCGAACTGCAGTTGGCTGTAGATGCCAAGGTCAAGCTCCCCGAAGGCTATTACCTGGAATGGGGCGGCCAGTTCCAGAACATGGAGCGGGCGATGGGTCATTTAATGATCATTGTCCCCGTGACCATTGCTGCAATTTTCTTCCTGTTGTTCTTACTATTCGGTTCCCTGCGTTATGCCTCGCTTATCATCATGGTACTGCCTTTCGCTTCGATAGGCGGCGTGGTGTCCCTGTTTTTAACAGGCGAGTATTTGTCAGTGCCCGCCTCAGTGGGTTTCATCGCCCTATGGGGGATCGCAGTGCTAAATGGCGTGGTGCTGGTATCTTATATCCGCACCTTGCGGGATAAAGGCATATCCCAGACGGATGCCGTAATTCAAGGTTGCCGGCAGCGCTTTCGTCCAGTATTGATGACCGCCACGGTAGCGATGCTGGGGCTTATCCCCATGCTGTTCGCTACAGGCCCAGGATCTGAAGTGCAACGGCCCCTCGCTATCGTGGTAATTGGTGGCCTGGTTACCTCCACTTTGCTCACGTTGGTGGTGCTGCCGACGTTGTATAAGTGGTTTGAGGAAAAAACCGTTGCGGCGTAATTAAAATAAACAAAAGATAACCAAGGTGTCGTGACCCGGTTTAATCTGATGGGGGGATTATTGAAATAGCCGACGCTATAGGGTGCCTCTAAAAATTCAAGTTTCTAAGCAAGACAAGGCACGAGTAAAAAATTTGAGCGCAGCATATGCCTGATATGTAAGCGATAATTTTTTTCGAGTAACGCCGTATTGTGACGAAAATTGGATTTTTAGAGGTGCCCTATAGTTTACTAATTCAAATAGGGTAGAGGCGGCTATACTATCAATTCATCGCATTAAAATTTACGACCATGATTGAAATAACCCTTGCCACAATTATCATCACGATTATCATCGTTCTCACACTGCGCAATACCAAACACGCAGTACTTGAAAATCCGGTCATTCTCAACCGGACAGGGCAGTATCACGCTATATTGGCGCCCAAGCTCAATATTGCCCAAACATTTATTGAAGCCATCGCTAAGCAGATACCCGGCCCGCGTGACGCAAGCCAAAATAGCGCAACGCAATGTTTCGAGGTGCGCGACCCACAAGCCGCTGCAATTGGCCACGAACTCTATTTGCTCGCTATCACAATGCGTAACGGTATGTTGTATTTTCAGGCTATCGTCCCGCGCCCATTGATCAATGATCAAGATAGCCATTTCAACATGCTGATGGAATCAGCCCACGGCGCTCTTGCAGACATTACTGCTACGGGTATGCACAGCACGGAGATGGATGAGTGCGTCATTACGGCAATAGATACCGCAGCCCGAAAATTGGGCATCGGTATTAAACAGCAGGTGTAATTCAAATGTAAAACAGGGAGGCATAGTTGCTCCCAATTTCCAGCGGTAATTTGTATGGATAACTTGATAATTGCCGCTGCTTGCCGATTGGTTTTATAGAGTTAAATTTTGGAAAGCACTCGATTAATTTTATCGGCAGTGCTATTTTTAGCAAATAGCCGCGTCAAAAAATGAAACGTTTAGGTTGCAGCGTATTTTGTAATGGCGCAATGCAGGTTTCAAACAGGGTAACGCTCTCTAATACACCAGGCGCCACGCAAGTAATCAGATTGGCATGCATCGCTGGAGCATCACCAACAATAGCAAACAATCGACCGCCTGGTTTCAGGCTGTGCTGGAATGCTTCTGGCAAAATTGGCACTGAGCCAGTCAACACGATCGCATCGTAGGAACCCGGCCAGCCTTGGGCCGCGTCGCCCAATGCCAAAGTTACGTTATTGATATGATGTGCCGCCAGATTTTTTTCCGCAAAGACATGCAACTCCGGCACAATCTCAACGCTGGTTACATGCATCGCAAGATGGGAGAGCAAAGCAGTCAGATAACCACTGCCACTGCCGACTTCAAGTACGTGGTCGTAGCGCCCAAGCTGTAAAGCTTGTAATGTGCGCGCTTCCATCTTGGGCTGCCACATTAAAACGCCATGTCCCAGTGGAATTTCCGTATCCATGAAAGCCATACTCTGCTTTTCGGGCGGCACGAAACGTTCGCGCTTAACCTTGCTCAACAAATCCAGCACCCGCATATCCAGCACTTCCCAAGGCCGAATCTGTTGTTCCACCATATTAAAGCGCGCTTGTTCCACGTTACCCATCTCCCATTATCCCCAAATATTATCGATGCTTTGCGCAAGCAGTATAGCAAGGTCACTGCTTGCGCTCAATGACCGCCTAAATCTAGCAGGACTCGTCGTGATTTGTAGAGATGCCCTATACTATTGCGTTTTATGCATTGATATATAGATAATCGCAACACAAATTTATGAAATACTGAACCTATCCCAATCAATTTATGGAAACCATTATCATGACAACTCTGCCGCCGAGCGATATTCAAGCAAACCCAGACAACCCTAATGAGGCAATTCCGCCCCGATTCGAAATCTCGGCGGATGGCCGCGAAGTCACTGACAACAAAACGGGGCGAATCTGGCGGCGTTGCCCTGAAGGCATGGTGATGACTGCCACTGGCTGCACCGGAGTCGCCACCGCTTATACTTGGGATCAAGCGCTCGCTCTGGCGAAACACGAAGCGATGTCCACAGGCACAGCTTGGCGTCTGCCTTTTGCAAATGAACTGTCCAGCATCGTGGATACAAGCGTTAGAAATCCGGCGATAGATACAACCGTTTTTCCAATGAAATGGCCAACGCCGGCTGCACATTTTTGGTCGATTGAACCTGCGAAGGATAATTCGTCCTTTGCTTGGGGTGTTAGTTTTTATGATGGCAAAGTGGATTTTCACCAACGCGGCGATAGTGGTCGGGTAAGGCTAGTGCGCACAGGGCAGTTTGCTGTTCCCATTGATGCGACAGGGGCGGTGGAGAATTCAATTTATCCGTAATGCGGGTGCGCTCTAACCGTTTATTGGACAGCAAAAGTCAGTGACATCCTGCGTAGCTAAATCTTTTGGGTGAATCTTGCCGTGAAAGTAAATATAACGTTGATCCAGCTAATATAGCTTTGCTTTGCTCAATGCGATCGCATAGTGCTTCACCCGCAACTTATCGCGTACTTGATCAAGCAGCTTGGGGAATTTAGGCATGTCGTTTTTATCAGGAGGATTGGGGTGTGCGAAATTTTTACATCCCATTAAAACAATGCACTACATAGATATTTATAGATTAGACACCTCGAAAGTGCTTTTATCGGTGTTTTTTAGGGTGTCTATTTTACGTTAGACCTCTTATGAACAAACTCCCTCCCGCTCAGTTACTCACCGAAATTGAGGATGTTCTGCGCACGATGCCGCCGCTCGAAAGCTTCGGCAACGACACGCCCGAAAACATTGCGTGGCTTGGCCGTGCTTCAGCTGTAGTTCATGCTTGGGATGCAACGAAGGCAATTGTGTTATTCGATGGGCATGTCGCAAAAATGAATTCTCGTAGTGCGAGAGATGTGGAGGCGGGTGCACGACCGATGCTTACGATGCTGCATCAAGCACGTCACGATCTCCGCATGAGAACCCAAGGTTCATTGAGCGTCAATGTCGAAGCCGGCGGAGTTTTCGACTATTTTGACGAAATTCGCAAGGTCATTGAAGCTGCAAAACTAGACCTATTGTTCGTTGATCCTTACCTTGACGCGGGGTTTGTGTCGCGATATCTGCCGCACGTCTCCGCCGGAGTACAGATCAGGCTTCTCGCACGAGAACGCCTTGCTATGCTTCTTCCTTCGGTCGCACTACTTCGGCAACAGACAGGAAAAACAATTGACGTTCGTTCTGCGTCTGGCTTTCATGATCGCTACATAATCGTGGACCGGTTAAGTTGCTATCAGTCTGGAGCTTCGTTCAAAGATGGGGCAAAGAAAGCCCCAACAACCCTTACTCAGATAACTGATGCATTTCCAGCAGTGCTCTCAACATACGAGGACTTATGGAACAAGGGAACACCTCAGACATGAGCGCGAGGTCTAACCCATCCATCAACACGGACGCCGGCGATAAAGCCGCCGGCGGTTATGTCAAACGTTGGGCATTCATACAAACAATGGTGAATGGGGTCAAGGTGAATGGGGTCAGACTCGATTTAACCTACCACTTCACGTTTTATTAAATCGAGTCTGACCCTGAGGTCTCCCCACAAAACCCCGTTGCATTTCAATAAACTAGGGCGTACTGTCCGCACCAAAACAGCACATGCAAGGCAGGTTATTTGTCTCTTCCGTAGCGTCCAAACTGCGAAGGAGAACCCACCATGCATGTGCTCACTATTTTACACCGCATTCTTTCCACCAGTTTTCCAGAAATCCACGCGAAACGTTTAGCCAGTTTATTGGCGGCCGTTGAGGCTGTGGTAACAGGAAGTCGACTTACTTTAAGCGATATGGGACGTGGCCTGCACAGCCAAGTTGCAGTCAAGCACAACATCAAACGCATCGACCGCCTGCTCGGCAACAGTTCTCTACACATTGAAATACCCAAATTGTACGAGGCACTCGTTCGGCAGTGTCTGGATGGAATCTCCATGCCGCTGATCGTCATCGACTGGTCGGATTTAACACTTGATCGGAAATGGCAATTGATACGCGCCTCGGTCGCCATTGAAGGTCGCAGCATGACCCTGTATGAAGAGGTGCATCCGCAATCGAACGCGACATCTCTGACCGTGCATCAGGCGTTTCTCACTCAGCTCGCCACCATGCTGCCGCCCGCTTGTGTGCCCATTCTGATTACTGATGCCGGTTTCCGTGGGGTATGGTTCAGATTGGTCAATCGCATGGGTTGGTACTGGATCGGCCGTATTCGCAACCGTGACATGGTCAGTCTGGCGAGCAACGACACTTGGGTTGGCT
>QFXH01000006.1 GCA_003402345.1 Candidatus Nitrotoga sp. MKT
CTAGATTCTTCATCGACGTTCGGGGTGTGGGTGGGAGAGTTCTCACTGAGTCTGTCCGCTGCACGGCAGAGGCTTGTCGATGTCCCTCCACCCCGGCTCCTTCCAGTCTCTCAAGAAGGAGCCAGAAACACCATACAAGCTTGTCGAAGCCCATTCACCTTTCGACAGGCTCAAGGCGAACGGACTTCAAACTTAATCTGGCCGAGTCAATAAAGTAAATCCCCTGTGATGGGATTAAATGATGTAGGTAGTTTATACATGTAATACCCGATCCCGCTTCCCCTCAAGATAAAATCAATCCGGTAACGCAATTGATTTCTGCTACAATTTAATTTGTGGTATTAGTTCCTAGTCTTCTTGCCACTATCTGAACTGGTTTTAAAAACCCATCTATCTGCCTAAGACTGGCGCCATCAAAGGCGACAGGCCGATTTTTCTAGGAATAATTTATGACTTTCTCAGCCCTCGGTTTGTCCGATGAACTTGTCCGTGCCGTTACCGAGCGTGGTTACACTGAACCAACGCCCATTCAGGCGCAGGCCATCCCTGTTGTGCTATCAGGCGGCGACCTGCTGGCTGGCGCACAGACTGGCACGGGCAAGACTGCTGGCTTCACCCTGCCTATCCTGCAACGTCTTACTGCTTCTGCGAAACCTGTAACCGGTAAGGCACCGATTCGTGCGTTGGTTCTTATCCCTACGCGCGAGCTTGCCGCACAGGTCGAAGAGAGTGTGCGTGATTATGGCAAATACCTGAAACTTACTTCGATGACAATGATTGGTGGCGTTAACATCAATCCGCAAATACAGCGCTTGAAAAGCCGTGTGGATATTTTAGTTGCCACACCTGGCCGCTTGCTCGACCACTTGCAGCAGAAAACGCTAGATCTATCGCATATAGAAATACTGGTGCTGGATGAAGCCGACCGCATGCTGGACATGGGCTTTATTCGCGACATCAAAAAAATCTTGGCTATCCTGCCCAGGCAGCGGCAAAACCTACTGTTTTCCGCCACCTTCTCCGACGAGATCAAAATGCTGGCCGATGGGCTGCTCAATAAACCGGCGATGATAGAAGTGGCGCGCCGCAACGCTACCGCAGAACTGATCACGCAGAAAATTTACCCGGTGGACCGCGAAAGAAAGCGCGAGTTGCTTACCCACCTTATCAAGGAATATAACTGGCATCAGGTGCTGGTGTTTACACGCACCAAACATGGCGCCAATAAATTGGCGGAACAACTCAGCAAGGACGACATTCCCGCGCTGGCGATCCATGGCAATAAGAGTCAAGCGGCGCGCACCCGCGCATTGGCGGAATTTAAAACCGGCAAACTGCAAGTGCTTGTGGCAACTGACATTGCTGCGCGTGGCATCGACATCATTGAATTGCCGCACGTGGTCAACTTCGAAATGCCCAATGTATCGGAAGATTATGTCCACCGTATTGGTCGCACCGGTCGCGCAGGCAGCGAAGGCGAGGCGAGTTCCCTGGTATGTATTGATGAACATAAGCTGCTGTGGGACATAGAGCGACTGACCAAGCGTGAAATTCCGGTTGTGCAGGTGCCGGGCTTTGAGCCCGATCCTCGCATCAAGGCGGAGCCTATTTTAAACGGCCAGAATCGTGGTCAAGGTGGTGGACGTAAGCAAGGACAAGGTCAGGGCCGTGCTCGGGTAGCACCGCGTGCGGGCAGCGGTCAAGGCCGCACCAGTGCCGCTACGGGTAAACCTGTTGCCCGCAAACCGGTAGTACACCGTTCCGGTGGCTACAATCGCTAACCATGTTTTTGCCAAGACGCAGGGCCAGGTAATTAATTGGATTAGCCCCGACAAAATTAATAAATTTGTTTTTACTAAAATGAATCTCACAACAGACGAAAAAATCATAGCTGCGACCAAACTGTGGTTGGAGCGAGCCGTCATTGGCCTCAACCTGTGCCCATTTGCCAAGGCCGTTCATGTGAAAAATCAGATACGCTATGTGGTGAGTTCTGCGGCCACGCATGAAGATTTGCTAAGAGACCTCATGCGGGAGCTGGAAGTGTTGGCCGAAACGCCAGCAACAAATATCGACACAACCTTGCTGGTTCATCCTTATGTGCTCACTGATTTTATCGAGTACAACGACTTTCTCGATGTGGCAGATGCGGCACTGGAAGACATGGATTTGGAAGGTTTGTTGCAAGTGGCCAGTTTTCACCCACAGTATCAGTTTGCCGGAACGCAACCTGACGATATTGAAAATTACACCAATCGGTCGCCCTACCCAATGCTGCACCTGCTGCGTGAAGCGAGTGTCGTGCAAGCGGTGTCGGCTTTTCCTGAGGCCGAAAAAATATTCGACAAAAACATTGAGACACTGCGCCGTTTGGGTCACGCAGGCTGGAATGATTTGGGGCTAATTAATTCTTCCCTGAAAAATTAATAACTGCGCAAAGACCTTGTAATGGTGACATCACCCACTTTCTCTTCACTTACCCCCGATTGCGTCATGAACGCGTTGGACAGCTTGAACTGCCGCAGCGATGGCCGTCTGTTAGCGCTGAACAGCTATGAGAACCGCGTTTATCAGGTAGGTATGGAAGAGGGTTCGCCGCTGGTCGCAAAATTTTATCGGCCAGAGCGCTGGACGAATGCGGCCATACTTGAAGAGCACGCTTTCGTGCAGGAATTGGTCGAACGCGAAATTCCGGTGGTACCTGCTTTGGTACTAGGGGGCGAAACACTGCACACTTTTGAAGGATTTCGCTTTGCCGTTTTTTCCAAGCGCGGCGGACGCGCGCCCGAACTTGAAGACCGAAACACGCTGGAATGGATGGGGCGCTTTCTGGGCCGCATCCACGCCATTGGCGCGCTCAAACCGTTCCAGCATCGCCCCACACTGAATATAGCGAGCTTCGGTGTTGAACCACTTGATTTCTTACTGACAAATAATTTTATCCCGGCTGATCTTGATGCGGCCTATCGCAGCGTAGCTGAACAGGCACTGACTGGCGTGCGTCATTGTTTTGGGCGTGCCGGCAGCAATGTAAGAGCACTACGTCTGCATGGAGATTGTCATGCGGGTAATGTACTGTGGACGGATGATGGTCCGCACTTTGTTGATTTTGACGATAGCCGCATGGGGCCTGCCGTGCAGGACTTGTGGATGTTGTTGTCGGGCGAGCGGGCTGACATGGCGCGGCAGTTGAATGACGTGCTGGCGGGGTATGAAGATTTTTATGATTTTGATTCATGTGAGTTGCATCTGGTCGAAGCATTGCGCACCTTGCGCTTGATTCATTATTCCGCTTGGCTGGCACAGCGTTGGGATGATCCAGCCTTCAAGCAAGCCTTCCCGTGGTTTAATACTCAACACTATTGGCAAGACCGCATTCTGGAATTGCGTGAGCAGATCGCGCTGATGGATGAGCCTCCGCTATGGCCGGTTTGATTGATATGCAAACCCGTTGCGCTTGCGGCAGCAATAAAAATTTCACGGACTGTTGCGGGTGTTATATCGGGGGCAACACGCCTGCTCCCAGCGCAGAAGCATTGATGCGCTCCCGCTATGTCGCTTACACATTGGAATGCGAGGATTACATACTGGCAACTTGGCATCCATCTACACGTCCCGCCTCGCAGGATGCGGCTGATAAAGTTAAGACAAAGTGGCTGGGGTTGGAGGTGAAGCGCCATGAGTACAATCATCAGGAACCGGACCGCGCGGTAGTGGAGTTTGTGGCGCGCTACAAAATAGGTGGCCGTGCATATCGACTGCACGAAGTGAGCCGCTTCGTGCGCGAAGGCGACTTATGGTTTTATGTGGACGGAGATATTCGCTAAGGCTACGCTGAACAAATCCGTTTGCGTTGAGCCTGTCGAGACGCACTCCCTGCAAATTAATAACTTGCAAATGGCTTCGACAGGCTCAGCCCGAACGGAGGAACTTGTTCAGCATTGCCCTAAATTAGTCCCGGTATTTTAGAGCGGTTAGAAGTATTTAATTTATTGGTATACATATTTTTACGAGAGCATTTATCATGGCAACGGATTCTGTAACAGAGCCTGTAGTACAAGCAGTTGGCGCACCCGCGCCTGTTGCGCGTGATTTAATCACGCGCGAAGTGGCGCGCCGTCGTACCTTCGGCATCATCTCCCATCCGGATGCGGGCAAAACCACGCTGACCGAAAAATTACTGCTGTTTTCCGGCGCGATTCAATTGGCGGGTACGGTGAAGGCGCGCAAGAGTGGCCGTCATGCAACTTCAGACTGGATGGACATCGAGAAGCAACGCGGTATCTCTGTAGCCAGTTCAGTGATGCAATTCGAATATCGCAACCATGTAGTCAATCTGCTCGATACCCCGGGCCACCAAGATTTTTCCGAAGACACCTACCGCGTGCTCACCGCAGTAGATTCCGCACTTATGGTGATCGACGCAGCCAAGGGCGTGGAAACGCAAACCATCAAATTGCTCAACGTGTGCCGTATGCGCAACACGCCCATCATAACTTTCATCAACAAGATGGACCGTGAAACACGCGACCCGGTGGAATTGCTGGATGAGGTTGAGTCAGTCCTTAATATCCAGTGCGCACCGGTAACTTGGCCGCTGGGGATGGGTAAGACTTTTCGAGGCGTCTATCATTTATTGCGCGACGAGATTCTACTGTTCGCGGCAGGCGAAGAACGTGCCGATCAGGATTTTGAAGTAGTTAAGGGCATCGATAACCCGCGCCTTGTGGAAATGTTCCCATTGGAAATAGAACGGCTTAAAGCGGAAGTTGAACTACTGCATGGCGCTTCGCATCCTTTTGATCTGGCCGCGTTTCTGGCCGGCACGCAAACCCCCGTATTCTTCGGCTCCGCTATCAACAACTTCGGCGTGCGCGAAATTCTTAACGCCCTGTTGGATTGGGCACCGGCGCCGTGCGCGCGCGATGCTACTGTACGTGTTGTCGCACCTAACGAGGCACCTTTTACTGGCTTCGTGTTCAAGATACAAGCCAACATGGACGCAAATCATCGTGACCGCATCGCCTTTTTGCGTGTTTGCTCCGGGCGCTTTGAGCGCGGCATGAAGATCAAACACCTGCGTATTAACCGCGAAATTCGTGTGTCCAATGTCGTCACTTTTATGGCTTCCAACCGTGAGCAGGTAGAAGAAGCCTACGCTGGCGATATCATCGGCTTACCCAATCACGGCAACATGCAGATTGGCGACAGCTTTTCCGAAGGCGAGTTATTACAGTTCACCGGCATTCCTTATTTCGCCCCCGATTTTTTCCGTTCCGTGCGCATCCGAAACCCGATCAAGGTCAAGCAGCTGCATAAAGGTTTGCAGCAGCTGGGTGAGGAGGGCGCGGTGCAAGTATTCAAGCCAGTGAGTGGTGGGGATTTAATTCTGGGCGCGGTCGGCGTATTGCAGTTCGATGTGGTCGCCAGTCGCTTGATGGGCGAATACGGCGTGGATGCTGTATTCGACGGCACTAATACCACGAGCGCGCGCTGGGTTACTTGCGACGACAAAAAAATGCTCGCCGATTTTGAGAAGGTCCTATCGCACAATGTCGCCTACGATGCCGCCAACAACATGGCTTACCTCGCACCGAACAGCGTCAATCTCAAGCTCACCCAAGAACGTTGGCCAAAAGTAGTTTTCCACACCACACGCGAACATGCGGTGAAGCTGTAGTTGATTTCCTCTTATAAAGACTTCCATGCAGCAATTTGAATTCAAGCTTAATGGCGAATTTGTCGAACTCAACCAATTGCTTAAAATGGTTGGCGTGTGCGATAGCGGCGGAGCGGGCAAGGCGCTGGTTGCGGAAGGTGTGGTGTCAGTGGACGGGCACGTGGAATTGCGCAAAACCTGCAAAATACGTGCAGGATCGGTGGTAACCTTGGGTGACGTGCGCATCACGGTGCTTGCATAATTTTCATGCTGTATATCTCCCACAACGTTACCATTGTTGATCATGAGATCGAGTTAACCGCCGTGCGTGCACAGGGAGCGGGCGGACAGAACGTCAACAAGGTTTCCAGCGCTGTGCATCTGCGTTTTGATATCAATGCCTCATCGTTGCCGGAATCATTTAAAACGCGGCTTCTTGCACTGCACGATAACCGTATCACCAAAGATGGCATGGTGATTATCAAGGCACAGGAATTTCGCAGTCAGGAAATGAATCGTGGTGAGGCATTGCGACGCTTGAAAGAGTTGGTGCAGAGTATCGCGGTGTTGCCCACCGTCCGTCGCGCAACAAAACCTACGCGCAGTTCGCAGAGAAAACGTATGGACAGTAAGGCCAAGCATGGTGCAATTAAAAGTATGCGTGGCCGGGTGGTGGAATAACTTGGCAGGAACTCACTTCTGCATGGGACGGATTCAGGAGCTATATGGCTATTAAAGCAACCATCTTCAAAGCCAATCTGCAAATCGCGGACATGGAGCGTCATTATTATCAGGATCACGCGCTTACTCTTGCACAACACCCTTCTGAAACAGACGAGCGCATGATGGTGCGGCTGTTAGCCTTTGCGTTGCATGCCCACGAATATCTGGAGTTCGGCCAGGGGATGACCGCTGATGATGAGGCGGATTTATGGCGGAAAGATTTAACGGGTGCGATTGAGTTGTGGATAGACGTCGGGCTTCCCGACGAAAAACTAATACGTAAAGCCTGCGGCCGCTCTAATCAGGTAATTGTTTATACCTATGGCGGCCGCGTCGCAGATATGTGGTTCGCACAAAATAGCAGTCAATTCGAACGGCTCAAAAATCTGAGCGTGATTAACCTGCCACTGGAAAACACGCGCGCCATCGCCAAGCTGGCTCAACGCAACATGCAGTTGCAATGCACCATTCAGGACGGACAGGTATGGTTGAGCGATGGGAATGACAGTGCGCAGGTGGAACGTGTGTTGCTAAAAGTGCCATCCACTCGTGGGCATTGAGTCTAGCTAGTTGGCGCTCAACGACCCGCTTAATTTCAATCGCTGCCGCTACACACAACACTTGCCCAACCCAGCGCGGCAAACATAACCAAGCCGCCAAGTGTATGCGTCAGCCTGCCCCAGTGCTGGGCATTGGGCCGTTGATCAAAGCAAAAATAAATGTCGCAAGCAGGGCAAGTGGCATTGCCCGGTAAAGATTGCGGTAGCTTGTATCCGCACTTGGGATAATCAGTGGTAGGTATCAGGTATTACTTTCACGCTTTACCGGCAAGCCAGCCACAGACTTGCCGAAAGCTGCGTTGTTCTGATTTAGGTGGGCGGGTTTCCATCATTAGCGTGATCGGGCTGGTCTGAGGAAGGCGGGGCTTTATCTTCTAATTTGCGTTGTTTTTTTTCTTCTTTCTTTTTTTTCTTGGCTAATTCTTTCTGACGTTTTTCGAATTGAAAATTAGGTTGTACCAATTTGTCGCCTTTTTTGTAGGATTTATTTAAATGCCCGATTTGCAGTCGCTATTTTTACACATTTACGACTATACATGGGGAGTGCTTTGGGGGGCTGGTATAAACCGCAAAATACGGCCACACGAGTTTATGTGGGTAAAGCGTTATGCTGCGAGCATTGTGTTTTAAATTGCAGGCACACTTTGTTCCTGTGTACGTAAATAGCTCAATGGCAACAATCGAAATCTGCTCCCGTTACTCAGCGCAAATGCTTGCGTCCCTCTTTCGGATGTTCCATCACCTGACATGCGCGGCGATAAGCCAGCAAGGTTTTCTGGGCGTGGCCCAGTACGCTGTCATAAGGATAATTACCCGTCCCATTTGCGGTGCCGGCCGGGAGACCGGTAAGTAGCTCTATGCCTTCGCTCGTATGTTCGGCAGTGTAGATATGAAATAAACCTTTGGCGACGGCTTCAATGACCTTGTGCTCCAGCATTAGGTGCCGGCGGTTACGGTGTGGAATCAGTACGCCTTGGCTGCCGTCTAGTCCAGCAGTTTCGCAGACACTAAAGTAACCTTCTATTTTTTCGTTAATGCCACCCACCGGTAATACCTCTCCGTGCTGATTGACCGCGCCGGTAACCGCGATACCTTGCTTGAGAGGCAAGCCCGATAAGGATGAAAGTAAAACGTAAAGTTCGGCGCATGAAGCAGAATCACCCTCTACACCGTAATAGTCCTGTTCAAACACAATGGATGCATTAAGCGCGAGCGGTGCAATATGGGCAAATAATGCGGACAAGTAGTTCTGCAAAATGAACACGCCCTTATCGTGGATTGGCCCGGACATTTCCACCTCGCGTCCAATATTGAGCAAACCATCTTCTCCGGCAAAGGTGCGTGCCGTGATTCGTATTGGAAATCCAAAACGGTAATCTCCCAGATCTATCTGGGAAAGACCATTAAGCTGGCCAATTTTTTCACCATGTACGGAGATCAGTACATCACCTTCGGCAATGGATTCCTGTAAGCGTTGAGCGGGATAATCGTGGCGTAAGATGTGTGCACGAAGTGCAGCCTCTACATCCGCTACCTCGACCAGCAAACCGGCACGAGCGCGGCAGAGCGCAGCACTTTCCATTACTAGCGCCTCGGTGCGGGCGAAGATCGCGCTTTGGCGAGATTGATCATCCGTTTCGCGATGGGAGTCTTCTAGCAAACGAGCTACGGCAGCGGCGGAAAAATGGGGTAGCCCCATCTCCCGGCAAGTGTGGGCGATAAAAATTGACGAAGCGCGACGGGTTTCAGCGCTGGATAAAAAACTTTCGGCAAAATCCACTTTGACCCGAAAGCGGCGTGCGAACTCCGGATCCTCCTCCTGCAACGCATAATACTGTTCGCGCGAACCGATCAAAATGATCTTGACTTCAACATCCACCGCCTCTGGTTCGAGCGAAACGGCCGCAATCGGTGTGAGACCTGTACCCGGCTCTTCGATTTGCAGCTTGCCGCTACGTAACAAGCGCCGTAGCTTTTCCCACACCAGATCATCGGGTAGCAGGTCGTGTAGATGCAGCATGAGGAAGCCTCCGTGCGCTTTGTGCAGGCTACCAGCGCGGATGCAGGTAAAATCAGTGACCAGTACATCGTTTACGGTTTGATATTCAATGTTGCCGAACAGTGAACGGAATAAGGGGTTGTCTTCGATAATTACCGGCGCACCACTCAGGCCATGATTGTCTACTACCAGGTTCACCCGATAACGGGACAATACTTTGCTTAATGCCTCTTGCCGACTTTCCTCATCGGTATCGGAAATCTTGAAGTACTCCAGATTATCGAGTACGTCCTGCATGACCTGCTCCAGATACGCACCAAGCTTGATGTAATCCGTGCCCTCCTTTTTCAATCCGTCCTTGATTTCCTGCAATTCATGATTCAACAACGGCCTCACTATTTTGCGCCGCAATGCCGCTAAGGCATCGTTCATAAGGCGTTCCAGCGGCCGGGTTTTTTCGAAGTAGCCGGTAATCTTCACGCGCAGTTCCTGCTCGGCCTGTTCTATCTCGGTCCGGTGTTCTTTTGGCAAGACAAGCACTTCGTCTTCGGAAAGTGCGTGCCCTTTGTTACCCAGCAGAGTGAAAACCATGTGCCCTGCCTCACGTTGAATCGCGAATTTACGGGCTTCTGCAAAAGCTTCGAGCTCAGTGTAGTTTTTGCGTTCTTCATCTTTGTAGGCTTTTTCAATACGTTCGCTTTCGGCTTTGAAATCCTGTCCCTCCAGGCATTGCGGAATTTCTGTTTGCAGGGATTTCGCCATCTGCGCCATGAGTTGGCGCAGATGGCGTCCCTGCCCGGCAGGTAAATATAAAGTCTGCGGTCTTTCCGGTGTGTCGAAGTTGTGCAGATAGCATAAATCGGGCGGCACCATCTTATTTGCGGCGGTCGCCTGCATCGCTTGCCTAAGCAGCGAAGAGCGGCCACTGCCGACCTCACCCAGTACGAATAGGTTGTAGCCAGGTTGATCTATTTTCAGGCCAAAATGGGCGGCTAATTCCGCGCGTTCTTGTCCAATCCAGGATAGTGGATATGGTAATAATTCTGCTGTACTAGAGAATCCAAGCGAGTCGGGATCGATGGTGAGGCGAAGATCGGCGGGAGTCAGGTTTGGGATCAGCATATTTTAAGCACGGAGTTGCACAAGATTTTCGAATTGTAACCATTAATCTGGATTGCACTACTTCTGCGTCAAGATGAATGTACTTTTGGGCATTACACCGTGATCGTTTTTGGGCGCTAGTATTTTTGTTTGAGTGTGCCATTGGCCATGTTTGTCAGATCGTTGAGATTACTGCTAATTGGAAATATAGCTGCCTCTCCAGATTCTTGGGTCGAAAAGGCTGTCCGTGGCGGATAGCCCATATGCTGTGGCATAATTACAAGCTCTAAAACGAAGGCGAGCATGGGCACACAAACTCTTTACGACAAACTTTGGAACGGCCATGTGGTGCATGAAGAACCCGATGGCACCACGTTAATTTATATCGATCGCCATTTGGTACATGAGGTGACCAGTCCGCAGGCATTTGAGGGCTTGCGGCTGGCTGGGCGCAAGCCTTGGCGCATAGCTTCCATGCTTGCTGTGGCCGACCACAATGTGCCAACTACGGACCGTACGCAGGGCATTGCCGATCCGATTTCGCGACTGCAAGTGGAGACCTTGGACAGCAATTGCGATGAGCTTGGTATTACCGAATTCAGGATGGCGGATGTGCGCCAGGGCATCGTGCATGTTATTGGGCCGGAGCAGGGTGCGACCTTGCCTGGCATGACCGTGGTATGTGGTGATTCGCACACCAGTACGCATGGCGCGTTTGCTGCGCTGGCGTTTGGCATTGGTACGTCGGAGGTTGAGCATGTGATGGCGACACAATGCTTACTGATGAAAAAAGCCCATGCCATGCAGGTGTTGGTGGAAGGCACGCTCGGTAAAGGTGTCACTGCCAAGGATTTGGTGCTGGCGGTGATCGGAAAAATTGGTACGGCGGGTGGAACGGGCTATGCGATCGAATTTGCCGGTAGCGCGATCCGGGCGCTGTCGATGGAAGGGCGAATGACAGTATGCAACATGGCCATCGAAGCAGGTGCCCGCGCCGGTATGATAGCGGCGGATGACACCACGATCGGCTACCTCAAGGGTCGGCCTTTTGCGCCGCAAGGTGAATTATGGGATAAGGCAGTAGGCTACTGGCGTACTTTGCATAGTGACGAGGGTGCGCAGTTTGACAAGGTAGTGCGGCTGGATGCTGCGGAAATAAAACCGCAAGTAACTTGGGGTACCTCGCCGGAAATGGTGGTGGCCGTGGATGGCAACGTGCCTGATCCGGCGCGGGAGAGCGACCCCGTGAAGCGCAGCAGTATTGATCTTTCTTTAAAGTATATGGGATTGCAGCCGAATACGCCGATTACCGAAATTCAGATTGACAAAGTATTTATCGGCTCATGCACCAATGCTCGCATTGAGGATTTGCGCGCTGCGGCAGAGGTAGTACGCGGCAAGCATGTAGCTGCCAATGTGAAGCTGGCGATGGCGGTACCAGGTTCTGGACTAGTTAAGCAGCAGGCTGAGCGCGAAGGTTTGGACAAAGTATTTGTCGAGGCGGGTTTCGAATGGCGCGAGCCAGGATGTTCTATGTGCCTTGCGATGAATGCGGACAGATTGGAGTCTGGTGAGCGCTGTGCTTCAACTTCCAACCGCAATTTCGAAGGACGGCAGGGGCCGGGCGGTAGAACCCATTTGGTAAGCCCAGAAATGGCAGCGGCAGCAGCGATTGCCGGCCATTTTGTAGATGTCAGAAACTTTTAGTATTACTTTGTTATAGAGGAGAAAAAAAATGGGAATGCTTAAATTTGTGTCGGTGCTAGTGGTGTCTTTGGTGATGGTGACAGGATGTAATACTGTGGGAGGATTTGGCAAGGATTTGTCCAAAGTCGGCGGTACGATTGAGAAAACAGCGGATGAGGTAAAGAATAGCAATGGAAAATAGTAATGGATAAGTTTATCCAGGTCGATGGCCTGGTTGTACCACTTGACCGTGCCAATGTGGATACGGACGCGATCATCCCCAAGCAATTTCTGAAATCGATCAAGCGCACCGGTTTTGGCCCCAACCTGTTTGACGAGTGGCGTTATCTTGACCATGGCGAACCGGGCATGGACAATTCCAAGCGGCCACTCAATCCAGATTTTGTGCTGAACCAGCCGCGTTATTATGGTGCGCAGATTTTACTGGCACGTGAGAATTTTGGCTGCGGTTCGTCGCGTGAGCATGCGCCGTGGGCACTGGATGATTACGGCTTCCGTGCCATCATAGCGCCTAGTTTTGCCGATATTTTCTGTAATAACTGTTTTAAAAATGGTTTGTTGCCGATAGTGCTGGATATTGCGAGCATAGATGATTTATTTCAGGCAGTGACCGCGTCGCCAGGCTATCACTTGAAAATTGATTTGGAGCAGCAAAGCATCATTGCACCGAATGGGGTGGTGTATCGCTTTGAGGTGGATGCCTTTCGCAAAAATTGCTTGTTGAACGGACTGGATGACATTGGGCTGACCCTACAGCATGTGCGAAAGATTAAGGAATATGAAGCACGGCGTAAGCTTGAAGCACCATGGTTGTTTACTTAAATCAGTTGTATAGGCCGGGAAGAGAGTTGAATTTATGAAAATTGCTATATTGCCGGGTGATGGCATTGGGCCAGAAATTGTTGCACAAGCTGCTAAGGTACTCGAAGCCTTGCGACGCGAGGGGCTGCCGTTGGAGCTGGAATATGCGCCTATCGGAGGTGCGGGATATGATGCTTCAGGTGACCCGCTGCCGGATGCTACGCTAAAGTTGGCACAGCAGTCAGATGCAGTATTGCTCGGGGCAGTGGGGGGTTATCAATATGATGCGCTACCGCGCTTGCTACGTCCGGAACAAGGCTTGTTGCGCATTCGTAAAGGACTTAATCTGTTCGCTAACCTGCGTCCGGCGCAGTTATACCCAGAGTTGGCAAATGCGTCTCCGCTGCGTCCGGAAATAGTGTCTGGGCTAGACATCATGATTCTGCGGGAATTAACGGGTGATATTTATTTCGGCCAGCCACGCGGCATACGGACGCTCGATAATGGTGAGCGGCAAGGTTTTGATACCATGATATACAGTGAATCTGAGATCTCCCGTGTGGCACATGTTGGATTCCAGATAGCCATGAAACGCGCCGGTGAGAAGGGTATAGGGAAAGTGTGCTCAGTGGATAAGGCTAATGTGCTGGATACCAGTATGTTGTGGCGTGAAATAGTGACGAAGGTGGCAAAGGAGTATCCGGCAGTCGAGCTGTCGCATATGTATGTGGATAATGCGGCAATGCAACTGGTGCGGGCGCCCAAGCAGTTCGATGTAATTCTTACCGGTAACATCTTCGGTGACATCCTGTCGGACGAAGCCTCTATGTTGACTGGTTCCATCGGCATGTTGCCTTCCGCTTCATTGGATGCGAACAATAAGGGTTTGTATGAACCTTGCCACGGCTCTGCACCAGATATCGCGGGCAAAAATATTGCCAATCCCTTGGCGACAATTTTGTCATTGGCCATGATGATGCGCTATACATTTGCGCGCGTAGATATCGCACAACGCATCGAGTCCTCTGTGCGAAAAACTTTGCAGCGAGGTTTGCGCACCTCGGACATTGCCGAGGCAGGTATGGAGAAAATTGGTACGGACGCGATGGGTGATGCCGTGGTTGCGGCGATGTTGAATTAATTAAAGAGGGTAGAAGCATGAGCAAGAAATACGATGTCGCGATACTGGGTGCGACGGGTGCTGTTGGTGAGGCAATGCTGTCAATTCTGGAACAGCGCAACTTTCCTGTCGGTAAGCTGTTCCTCTTGGCTTCCAGCCGTTCTGCCGGTTCTACAATGACATTTTGCAATCAGGAAACTACTGTTCAGGACGTGGGGGATTTTGATTTTTCCCAGGTGCAAATCGGCTTGTTTTCGGCTGGCAGCAGTGTGTCGGAAAAATATGCGCCTATCGCCGCGGCAGCTGGTTGTGTGGTGATCGATAATACCGCGCAATTTCGCTATGAGGACGACATTCCGCTTGTGGTGCCGGAAGTGAATCCGCATGCCATTGCGCAATACAAGAACCGGGGCATTATTGCCAATCCGAACTGTTCCACCATCCAAATGTTGGTGGCGTTGAAACCTATCCATGACGCAGTAGGCATAGAGCGCATTAATGTTGCTACGTATCAGGCAGTATCTGGCACTGGCAAGGAGGCGATTGAGGAATTAGCGGAGCAGACACGTGCTTTGTTTAACCATCAGGAAGTGAAGACCGAGGTTTATCCTAAACGCATCGCATTCAATGTACTGCCGCACATTGATGTGTTCATGGATAACGGTTACACCAAAGAAGAGATGAAGATGGTGTGGGAGACTCGCAAGATCATGGAAAATGAGAGCATCATGGTAAATGCTACTGCTGTGAGGGTGCCGGTGTTCTATGGCCATTCAGAGGCGGTGCATATTGAAACACAAAAGAAAATTACAGCAGACGAAGCGCGTGCTTTGTTGGAAAAGGCACCAGGCGTGCAAGTGATGGATGGACGCGAGCCTGGTGGCTACCCCACCGCAATTGAAGCGGCAGGACAGGATGCGACCCTTGTAGGGCGAATCCGTGAGGACATATCACATCCGCGTGGCCTTGATTTGTGGGTGGTGAGTGATAATGTACGCAAGGGTGCAGCGCTTAACAGCGTGCAGATTGCCGAGATTTTGATTGAAACGTACTTAGCCTAAGCTTTTAGCTTGCGCTGATAACTTCATGATGTTATGTTCTTCATGTTAAATAAAATCTTTATAAAGGTGGCAGTGTGCTGAAATCACTCGTCAAAGTATTGGGGTTAGTTGTTGGTTTAGTTGTGTCTGGTTTTTCTTATGCGATTAGCATGGGCGATATTAACGTGGCCAACACCTTGGGTGAGCCCATGAATGTGTTGATAGAGCTTGGAACGGCCAGCAAAGATGAAATAAGTAGTTTGACTGCGCGTTTGGCTCCGCCTGAAGTGTTCAAGGATGCGGGTCTGGATTACCCATCTGGATTGCCTCCTTTAAACTTCAAAATTGAGACGAATGCTAATGGCGAACCTTATATTAAGGTAACTTCAGTGCAACCGATTAATGAGCCATTCGTTAATTTATTGGTGGAGTTGGCTTGGTCGTCTGGCAAGCTGCTACGGGAATACACCTTTTTGCTTGATCCGCCAGGTTATGTTCCAGTTCAACCTCAGCCAGCGGAAGTGAGGCCAGTAGAGCCGAGCATTGTTGATGTGACCGAGCTTGAACCTAAAGCTCTTGAATCTAAAGCCATTGAATCAAAAACAAAAGAAGAAATAATCGAAACCCCGTTGCCAAGCACCGCCTTGGTGGCGGATGAAAAAAAAGCTGTTGACGAAATGCCTGCCACCGTTAACGAACCTGGCGAGAGTAGTGGCGTTGCTTCCGGTTCCATTAAGGTGAGACGCGGCGATACCTTAGGTAAGCTTGCACGTCAAACAAAGTCTTCCGATGTTAGTCTGGAACGCGCGCTGGTTGCTTTGTATCACGCCAATACCGATGCATTCGACGGTAAAAACATGAACCGCCTGAAAACAGGCAAAATCCTGCAAATGCCAGCGCAGTCGGAGCTAGATAATCTGTCGCAAGTGCAAGCTGTGAAGGAAATTCGTGCACAAGCTGATGATTGGCACGCTTATCGCCAAAAGCTTGCGGCAGCCAGTGGACTTGAGACAGGAGAAGAGCCTAAGCAGGGAGCCTCTGGTAAAATTAGCACTACTGTGGCTGACAATGCCACTGCAGCCAAAGAATCCGCGAAGGAAGTGGTGAGATTGTCCAAGGGTGAAGCGCCCGGTGATAAAACCTCTGCAGGCGGCAATGCAAAATCATTACAAAATAAGATTCATGCAATGGAGGAGGAAGCTATCTCCAAGGGCAAGGCGCTTCAAGAAAGCAATGAGCGCGTTGTAGCATTGGAAAAAAATGTCCAAGACTTGCAGCGTCTGATTGATTTGAAGGGCCAGCCACCCGCAGCGCAGGTGGCACCTGCCCAAAGTTCAGTTGAAGGCCAAGCTGTCACTAAATTGGATGAAATTCCGCCTGGAGCTATGTCGCAACCCATTGTTGTTGCTTCACAAGTTGCCGTTGTTGCTTCTTCTGAGGTTGCAGCCGTAAGCGCAGTCGCAACTGCTAGCCCGGTGAAACCAGCTAAGCCTATAATTAAACCTAAGTCGACCGCTGCGCAGCCTTCCTTTGTGGACGTTATACTTGGTCAGCCAATTTATATGGCGGGCGGGGCGGCTGCGCTGTTGGGCTTGATTGGACTTGGCTATTCGTTGGCCCGGCGTGGTAAGGACGCCAAGAAAAAAGTTAAAGTTGGTGATAAGTCGGCTGAGCATGTGATAGGTGTTCCTAATGAAATGGCTGCATCGGTATCGGCTCTTTCGAGAACTGACGATGCTACTGCTACTGCGGCTAGTGGTATTAACCAAGTGCAAACTGATGATTTTGATCCGATCAGCGGGGCGGACTTATTCTTGAGTTTCGGTCGTGACGAGCAAGCGGAAAAGGTCTTGAAAGAGGCGCTGATCAAGAATCCGACTAATCATCAGATACACCTTAAGTTGCTGTCTATTTATGCGAACCGCAAGGACACGCGTTCATTCGCTACCATTGCGAGTCAGTTGCGGGATTCAGGCGATGTGGAAGCTTGGGAGCAAGCAGCCATAATGGGTATCAAGCTTGAACCGAACAACCCAATGTATGGTGGCAATGTAAATGCGTTAGTGGAGGAACCGCTTGTTGCTACTGGCTCTTCCGATGCCATGCTAAATGAGGGTAGTAAATCGCCACCTTCATTGGATTTCGACCTTGATTTCGGTTTTAGCGCACCGAAAACATCGACAGATAGTGCTAAGGCAAGTGGATCGGGCGCTATCGCAAAGAATACAACGATGGATTTCGATGTAACTGCCGGTCATGCGAAATTGCCTACGTCGAGTTCTGGTAAAACTGAAATAACGCCAAAGAATTTGGATGATTTTATTTTTGATGTGACGGCCAGCCATGCCCCAAGCCCTGAGATAGCCCAAGAAAAAGCGGTAGGATCTGCTCCAGTGAATATCAATGAGCCTATGGATTTCGAGCTAGATTTCCCTCTTGCAGATAAAAGTGCGGAGAAATTTGAGATTTCTTCCGTAAAAGCTGTGCCCAAGGAAATAATGGATATCGGTTTGGGTGATATTAGTTTGAATCTGGATAAACCTGCTGTGCCAGCTCCGGCGCTGTCAGCGGAGGAAAGGGATGCACGTTGGCATGAAGCTGCCACCAAACTTGATCTAGCCAAGGCTTATCAGGAAATGGGAGATGCCGCAGGCGCGCGCGAAATTTTAGAAGAAGTTGTGCGCGATGGAGATGAACAGCATCGAGCGGTTGCTGAAGAATTGTTACAGCAACTGCCCGTTGTATAATTCATGCACATTGATAACAGCCTGCAATTTGCGACTGCCGTTTTTTGGGTGGTGTTCTTTAGCGTTGTTACGGTCATTAGTGCCGTGAATTACTCACTTATTTGTACCCGAAACTTAGTCCAATCGAAATAAAGCAGACTATCTACAGATAGTCTGTGTAATTGATAGTTTTGCGTCTTGTTTTTAGAGGCGCCCGTTGCTATTCTTAACGATCAATGGGTTTAGAGGTTTTTGATGATGCACCCTGCCGTGCTTATCCTCCTTTGGGTCTGTCTCGTTATTTCAATTCAATCATTGCAAGCCACAGGATTGCTGTTTGCAGGTTTTCCGCTACTAGCAGTGGCCTATGCTTTGTCCGCTACCCGTTTGATTACACTATTGCGCCGTACGCGTTGGATTATGCTATCGCTGCTTTTCATTTATGCCTATGCGACGCCGGGTGTGGCTGTGTGGGCATCACTTGCACAATTCAGTCCGACACATGAAGGTTTGACCGGTGGTCTGTTGCAGTTGTGCCGCTTGGCATTTACGCTGGCAAGCTTGGCTATTCTGTTAAGCCTGTTGCCCCGACAGAAGCTTATCAGTGGCATATATGTTTTGAGTTATCCACTAAGGTATGTTGGTCTGTCCCGTGAGCGCCTGGCAGTCCGCCTAGCGCTAACCTTGCAGCATGCCGAAACCGTTATATTGGATACCACTGGTAATTGGCGCACTAGTATCGAACAGATGCTGGCTCCAGAGGACGTTAAACTGCACAGCATTGAACTACAGATTACCCCATTCACAATGCATGATGGCATGATACTTACTATAGGTTGCGCCCTGCTTGCGTTTGTGCTGCTGTGAGAATTGCACTCGGTGTGGAATATGATGGTAGCCAGTATTTTGGCTGGCAAAGTCAAGCCGGTGGCCATACTGTGCAAGATGCACTGCAAGCTGCTTTGAGTGGGATTGCCAATGAACGCATTTTAGTCGTTGCAGCTGGACGTACCGATACCGGTGTACACGCGCAGGAACAAGTAGTGCATTTTAATACCAACGTAGTAAGGCCACTAACTGCTTGGGTACGTGGCGTCAATGCCTTGTTGCCGAACAGCATCGCTGTATTGTGGGCACATACGGTGCCGGAAGAATTTCATGCGCGGTTTTCTGCCCAGGCACGTAGTTACCGCTATCTACTTATCAACCGTTCAGTGCGCAATGCCATGCAGCATGGCAAAGCAGGTTGGTTTCATGCGCCACTAAATGTGGAAAAAATGCGTGAAGCCGCCCAGCATTTATTGGGTGAGCATGATTTTAGTGCCCTGCGCGCCGCGGAATGCCAAGCCAAATCACCTATAAAAAATTTGGCGCAACTCGACATCAAAAAACAAGGTAATGCCATAGTTTTTGATCTTAGCGCTAATGCTTTTCTGCATCATATGGTGCGTAACATCATTGGTTGTCTGGTATATGTTGGCAAGGGTAAATATCCGCCGCAATGGATGCGCGAAGTGCTGGAAGGTCGGGAGCGTAGCCTTGCTGCACCAACCTTTGCACCAGATGGTTTGTACCTGCGTCGGGTTATTTACGATGTGAAATGGGAATTGCCACAACTCGAATAGGGTGCGCTTGAGTGCTACATGTGGGTGGCATCAGCTTTGTAGTATCATGATTACCTTTAGTTTTTTGTAGAAATATTTAATGAATTGATGTGTCAGTATTGCTTCATATGTTGGAGCTTTGGATGGAGCTGAGGGTCATTATTTGTTAATTCTCTTAAAAGTCAATGAATTGGAAGTGTTTAGGTTGAAATTTGGCCTAGCGCTTGTATGCATTACAATGCCGCCTCGATTTTTTATCAGCGTGTTTCATAACCATGACCCGAATTAAGATTTGCGGCATCACGCGTGTGGAAGATATGCTGGCCGCCGCGCATAGCGGTGCGGATGCGCTCGGACTGGTATTCTATGATAGAAGTCCGCGTTATGTATCGTCGAAGCAGGCTGCTCAACTGGCGGTTGCGATTCCACCGTTCGTGACGCTGGTGGGGTTGTTCGTGAATCCCAGCGCAGAAGCGGTACAAGAGATATTGCAGCAGATACCGTTGGATGTGTTGCAGTTTCACGGGGAGGAAGAACCAAAATTTTGCGCGCAGTTTAATCGCCCTTATTTGAAGGCGGTGCGAGTCAAGTATGGGGTGGATTTGGTACAATGCGCGGCGCGTTATAAAGATGCACAGGGTTTATTGCTTGATGCCTTCATCGAAGGTACGCATGGTGGCACGGGAGTATCGTTTGATTGGACACTGATTCCACACAATTTGCCCCTACCGGTAGTTTTGTCCGGTGGCTTGCATATAAATAATGTGGCGGATGCAATCAAGCAGGTGAGGCCTTGGGCAGTAGATGTTTCCAGCGGTGTGGAAGCTGCGAAAGGAATTAAGGATGTAGCGAAGATCGCCACATTCATCAATGAGGTTAAGAAAATTGGCTTATAACTATCCTGACAGCACGGGTCATTTCGGCCCTTATGGCGGTATTTACGTTGCTGAAACTTTAATGGGCGCACTGGATGAATTGCGTGCTGCTTATGAGCATTATTCTGTTGATCCTGAGTTTAAGGCTGAGTTTGCTTATGAGCTGAAGCATTATGTCGGGCGCCCTAGTCCGATTTATCACGCCCGGCACTGGTCGCAAAAACTTGGGGGTGCGCAGATTTATTTGAAGCGTGAAGACCTTAATCATACCGGTGCGCATAAGGTGAATAACACTGTAGGACAGGCGCTGCTGGCTAAGCGCATGGGCAAGCCGCGTGTGATTGCCGAGACCGGTGCGGGCCAGCATGGCGTGGCGACGGCTACTGTGGCGGCGCGTTATGGCATGGAGTGCGTGGTATACATGGGCGCGGAGGACGTTAAACGTCAGGCCACTAATGTATATCGCATGAAGCTCCTGGGTGCTACTGTCGTGCCAGTTGAGAGTGGCTCCAAAACACTTAAGGATGCGCTCAACGAGGCGATGCGCGATTGGGTTACTAATATCGAAAATACTTTCTACATCATCGGTACTGTGGCTGGCCCCCATCCGTATCCGATGATGGTGCGGGATTTTAATTCAGTGGTAAGCAAGGAGTGCGTGGTTCAGATGCCGGAATTGGCAGGGCGTCAGCCGGACGCGGTGATTGCCTGCGTAGGCGGAGGCTCGAACGCCATGGGTATTTTTCATTCTTACATTGAAGTACCTGGTGTGCAGCTTATTGGTGTGGAAGCGGCGGGCAGCGGCCTTGCCAGTGGCCAGCACGCAGCCGCACTGACTGCGGGCAAGCCGGGCGTACTGCACGGTAATCGCACTTATTTGTTGCAGGATGGGAACGGCCAAATCATTGAAACACACTCTATTTCCGCCGGACTGGATTATCCCGGTGTCGGCCCAGAACACGCATGGCTTAAAGACAGTGGGCGCGCGCAATATGTAGCCATTGAAGATAGTGAGGCGCTACAAGCTTTCCATGATTTATGCCATTACGAAGGTATTATTCCGGCGCTGGAATCCAGTCATGCTTTGGCTTATGCGGCCAAGATCGCGCCGACGATGGGGCATGATAAAGTCTTGCTGGTCAACCTATCTGGGCGTGGCGACAAGGATATGGCGACCGTAGCGCGGGTTTCTGGTATTGAACTGTAACCTAACCTTTTCTGGAATTATTTTGCAGGTATCCCATGTCACGTATTCAGCCCACTTTTGAAAAACTTAAGCAGCGCGGCGGTAAGGCGCTGATTCCTTTTATTACGGCAGGCGATCCTAATCCGCAACTTACTGTTTCGCTGATGCATGCGTTGGTAGAGGCGGGCGCAGACATCATTGAAATTGGCGTGCCATTTTCCGATCCAATGGCGGATGGCCCAACTATACAGCGTTCTTCGGAGCGGGCACTCAAGCATGGCATAGCGTTGCATGATGTACTTGATATGGTGGCCAAATTTCGCACGACGGATGCGAGCACACCCGTCGTGCTGATGGGCTATGGTAATCCGATTGAAGCAATGGGTTGGGAGCGTTTTGCCGTGCGCTGTGAGCAAGTAGGGGTGGACGGCGTACTGACAGTGGATTTTCCGCCGGAAGAAAGCCACGAGGCATTTGGTCACTTGCATCGCCACGGCGTAGACCCTATTTTTTTGCTTGCACCCACTACGTCTGATGAACGTATTACGCAGGTGGCTAAAGTGGCGCGGGGTTATGTGTATTACGTGTCGCTTAAAGGCGTGACTGGGGCGGGGCATCTGGATTTGTCAGCGATAGCGCAGAAAATTCCGCATATTCAACAGTATATCGGCCTGCCTATAGGCGTAGGTTTTGGTATCCGTGACGCAGAAACAGCACGAGCAGTCTCGAAGCTTTGCGATGGCGTGGTGGTTGGTAGCCGCATTGTGCAGGAAATTGAGGATTCGAATGAAGAAGTTGTTATAACCAATGTCGCAAGGCTGGTTAAAGAATTGCGTTTGGCAATAAATCAGGTCTAGGATATTTCTTTCTACTCATAATTTTAAAAGTCACTGTGTAAAGTGATTCAAACAGCTTTAAGACACAAAGTTTTATTCTTTCGAATGTGTGAGTAACTACACTGCCTCCCCATATTGATGCTTATCAAATAAGTGAGGTTCGCAAAGTTGGGCGCTTTATCCAACTGGCGAAAATTCTGCGCAATTATCGTGCGACAAATGCAACGTTCGGGTTAAAGATTTTAGGAGGATTGCATGAGTTGGTTTCAGAAATTATTGCCCCCAAAAATTAAACGTAGGGAGTTGGGGGATGAGAGCAAGAAGAATGTGCCGGAAGGGCTGTGGCATAAATGTCCATCATGCCAAGGGGTACTGTACTACTCTGATTTGGAGAAAAACAAAAGTGTTTGCCCCAAGTGCAATCACCATCACCGTGTTACCGCACGCACTCGGCTAAACTGGTTATTAGATGCGGAGGGGCGCTTTGAAATTGGCGCTGAAGTGCAGCCGTTGGATACGCTGAAATTTAAAGATAGCAGAAAATACAGTGAGCGTCTGACGGCGGCGCAGCGTGATACTGGTGAGAGTGACGCGCTGGTGGTAATGCAGGGAAGTGTGCATGCCATTCCGCTGGTGACGGCGGTATTTGAATTCAGCTTCATGGGCGGCTCCATGGGTTCGGTAGTGGGAGAACGTTTCGTGCGCGGTGTGCAGCTTGCTACTGAACAAAAAGTTCCTTTTGTATGTTTTGCCGCCAGTGGGGGCGCGCGTATGCAAGAAGGCTTGTTGTCGTTAATGCAAATGGCAAAAACTTGTGCTGCGCTGACCCAATTGAGCGCAGAAAAACTGCCATTTATTTCGGTGCTAACTGATCCGACTATGGGTGGGGTATCCGCTAGTTTTGCTTTCATGGGTGATGTGGTTATTGCGGAGCCCGGTGCGCTGATTGGTTTTGCGGGTGCGCGGGTGATTCAGCAAACGGTGCGCGAAACCTTGCCAGAAGGTTTTCAGCGCGCGGAATTTTTGATGCAGCATGGCGCGATTGATATGATTGTAGACCGGCGCCAAATGCGCGACCAGCTTGCTACGCTGATTACGTTGCTTACCAAACAGCCGGCGGTGGTTACGGCAGCGGAAGATTCTGCGGTAAATGTTGTTTAAATTAGTGTATTGTTTTACTTCAGATAACCTTTGTGAAGCCTACGAATCGCACCTGTATAAAGTCTTTCGCTCACGTGAATTCGGGTATTGGGTTATTGCTTGCGCCAAAATTTTACACAAACAATTTGGCCACCATTCCAGCCGCTGCGACTGTGGACAGAGCCGCAAAACCTGTCAGCAATTGAACCCTGCTAAACAGCCGGGAGCACATTGATTTTCCTATGGCCATCCCTGTCAAGGCACCAGCACAAAACGGTATTGCGACTGCCCAATTAATGTGGCTAGTCGCAGAGCTGAATAGCACGCCTGTTAATGACACTAACGTGATGACTGCTAATGACGTGGCGATAACGGACTGAATGGCCAAATCTGTATAGCGTTGTAAAGCTGGAACAACCACAAAGCCGCTTCCTACACCCAGTAAACCAGAGAGCAATCCCGCAATGCCGCCCGTTATCGCCAAGGTGCATATGCAGCGGGTAGTCCAGACGAATTGACTGCTATTGGCGTATTGAACGCATGTGAGCTTCTCGATTTGACTGCTTTCATTATCGGTTGAATAATTTTTTGCTTGGTGGAAAGTGCGATACGCAACGAAGAACAAGATGGTGGAAAACAGAACACTTAGCCAACGGCTGTCGAGTCTGTGGGAAAACCATACACCAAAAGGCGATAGGAACATGCCGGTAATGGACATTACTAGCGCCGCTTTATAGCGAACAATACCTGCTTTCAAACCAGCTGCCGCTCCTAAAGCGGCAGCCAGCCCTACGGCCAATAAACCAATCGGCCCTGCTTGGGCCACACCAAGCTGCAGGCCGAATACGAGCAGCGGAACTGCCAATATCCCACCCCCGGCACCCGTTAGTGCCATTATTGCGCCAACCGCCAAGCCTAATCCCAGTTCGATTAGCATTGTCGCCCCTTATTGAATCGTAAGTCGTATATCACAGTAGTCATTGCTATTTGCATACGCGGCTCAGAGGAAATTACACTGCTTTGCGTTTGTGTACCTTTGAACGCCTATCGTGGATTTCGAAAATCGCCATACCGGCAAGCATGGCGACGACAAAGATCAGTGGCTTGCTCCCACCGATGGCAAACGAAGCCAACGCCGGACCAGGGCAATAACCGCTCAAGCCCCAGCCGACCCCAAATATCAATCCGCCTAAAATTAGTCGCTTGTCAATCTGGCGTGCAGTTGGTAAGCGCATGCTGTCACCCAGCAGCGCTTTCGGGCGAGTTTTCGCAAAGTGAAATGCGATCGCCGCGATTAATATGGCGCCACCCATTACGAACAGCAACGATGGATTCCATGCGCCAGTAATATCCAGAAAGCCAATCACTTTGGAAGGGTCTGTCATGCCAGACAAAATCAGGCCTAGGCCAAATATCAAGCCTGTGATGAATGCCATTAAAACTTGCATCGTAATTTCCTTAACCAATCAGGTGGCGAGTGATAAAGACCGTTACAAAACCGGCTAATATGAACAAGGCAGTAGCTACCATCGAGCGTGGTGAAAGCCGCGAAAGACCACAAACACCATGCCCGCTCGTGCAACCCGAACCATAGCGGGTGCCGATTCCCACCAGCAGGCCAGCCATAATCAAAGATGCAGTGCCGACATTAATTTGAACCTCAGGAAGAGGTGCGGCTATGCTAAAGGTGATCGGCGAAAAAATGAGGCCTGTTATAAAAGCGACCCGCCATCCAATATCACCTTTTATCGGTTGTAGCAGCCCACCAAGAATGCCGCTGATGCCCGCGATCCGTCCGTTAAGTAAAAGGAATATTGCTGTAGCAAGACCAATTACTATGCCACCAGCCAAGGATGACCAAGGGGTAAAGTTTGCCCAGTCGATTGTCATTTTTTTCCTTTTTTACCCGGTTTACAGAATTGCTCATACAACACTGCCATGACGGCCATCGCTTCTTTGCTGGCAATGGAATAAAAGATTTGTTTGCCGTCTCGACGGGTAGTAACTAACTCTTCTTCACGCAGGACGGTCAATTGTTGCGAAAGCGTCGGTTGCTTAATGTCCAGCAAGTTTTCCAAGTCACTGACACAGTGCTCACCTTGGGTTAGCTGGCATAGCAATAGCAAACGGTCTGGGTTGGCTAGGGATTTTAGTAATCTACACGCATCAGTCGCGGAAGCGTGCAATGCGTTCAGGTCAAGTTTTTTAGTTGCAATACCCATGATTTATTTCTGCATAACAATAATGTTTATATAATTATATATAAAAATATTATATTAAAATATATATTATTGATAATTTATTGTATGGTCTATACCGTTATTGGAATCGCGTTGATTGCCTTTGCATCCCTATCAAACGTAGATACAATTCAAAGGGAGGCAAGGGATGTTGCAATGAGCTTGCTGAGCCGCTAGTTTTTCTACCAATAACAACCTGCGACAAATTTGGTCTGAATAGATTATTTGTAATTGTTTTAACGAAACGGTCCATTAGATCGTTTGTGAAAAATTTAAGTTAAAGGCACCGCCATGATCTTTCGTCAATTGTTCGAACCGTTATCAAGTACCTATACCTATTTACTCGGTTGTGAGGAAACGGGGCAAGCTGTCCTCATTGATCCGGTTATCAATTCGGTTGACCGTGATCTTGCCGAAATCAGCCGACTTGGTTTGACGCTGGCTTATAGTCTGGACACCCATATTCACGCAGACCACATTACCGCCGCTCTCCAATTAAAAACCAAAGTAGGAAGCAAGATAGCGATGCCAGCGATAGACCGATTGCCTTGCGCAGATGTGGGAATTGAAGAAGGAACGCCCTTTAACATGGGTAGTATCCAACTGCTGCCGATACATACACCTGGACATACTGACGGACATTTTGCCTATCTGTCAGACGACCGGATATTTACCGGTGATTCGTTGCTAATCGAGGGATGTGGCCGCACTGATTTTCAGAACGGCGACGCGGATGCGCTATACAAGAGCGTCAGGGAAAAGCTGTTTTCTTTCCCGGACGAGTATCTTGTTTATCCCGGCCATGATTACAAAGACCGGTGTGTTTCTTCCATCGCGCAGGAAAAGAAACGTAATCCTCGCCTGGGCGAAGGGCTCACATTGGCGCAATTCAAAGAAATTATGGCGAACCTCAATTTGCCCTATCCTAAGTTTATTGATTTTGCAGTGCCGGGAAATAAACTGTGCGGCGTTTGTCCAGATCATCTGCCTGAAAATCTTGAGAAATATTGCGGTCAGATGACCGACAGTCCGCAAGGATAACGGGTACTGAACTGAAAATAAGCCGGTAAAGCTGCCCGGCTATTGAAAAATAGTATCCCAATCTGGATTATGTATGGCGTACCAATGATTCATTGGGACAACGAGTCTATCTACCCATTACCCGAAGTAAATGTCCCCGTGTGTAACACGGATCGCCTTCTATATCCAGTAATTGAATGCTGCACCAGCGCGGTTACCTTGGCGCCACCAAAGTAGACTGAAAAACCCAGCTAACGCCATACTTGAATTTAAATTTGAATGTTTTCGCCAGTTCCTATTTTTAAATCCCATCACGCAGAGGGTGTTGTGATGTTCAACCTTGCTGAGCTTGCGGAGTGTCCTTCTCGAATGCAATGTTAGAAGCTCTTGATTCAGAGCGCATAGGTGATCTCTTTCTCTGATATGACAACTTTGCCCCTTGATTGTAACTGCTGAATCAAAACGATGAGCTCAGCTTCAGATAAGCCCTTAGGGAAGAGCGAAGCGATAGTGCTCGTGAGAGTCTTAAGAGTACGTGGTTTCGAATTACCGCGCTGTTTTAAATTAGCTACAACCAGCGCAAGCTGATCTTCCTTCGACTTTGCGGCGGCTGGCGCTTTGGGTGTGAGTTTCGGTTGTGCTACAGCTTTGATAGAACCAGTCCCGTTAGGGCACTTGAACTGCCCCTTCTGATTGAGAACGACCTGAAATTTTTCCTTGAGAGACATGCTGCCTAGTAGTGCATTGACCGATTTGCAGCAAGCAACGCAGTTTTCGTCGTTGTTGCTCCCGCCATTGGCGCTAGCGAGCAGATGTTCAACGCTGGCCTCAGCTTTCGGTAAAGGTTGTCTGCAAAAGAAACATAGGCTTCCTTGGGCAAACATCAGGCGATCAAGTGGTTTGGTTGGCATAAGACTCTAACATTTGACGTTTTAACATTAACAGATAGATTAGACCTATCGGTATGTTCATAAATTACTGAAGCAACTTATGATCTTCAGGTGATATGACGCCTTTAGAGGCGCGGGGCGGTTTATTTTGAGTTAAAGTGCTTTAAATTCTACTAATGTTATTGAGGTGTTTTCATGAAAGTTGCCCGTTATTTTTGCATGGTTGTTTGGGCCTTGGTTTGCCAGCCAACTGCATTCGCTCTTGAGACGTCCGCTGCTGTGCAAGCATCGGTTATATTGAAGGCCGATACGAGTTGGGACGGTAAACCAATTATTTATCCTGAGGGCAGACCTGAAATTACTGGCATGATTATAGAAATTGCGCCTGGTGGTGAAACAGGCTGGCATTCACATCCAGTTTCATCATTTGGCCTAGTGCTTGAGGGTGAGCTGGAAGTTCAACTAAAAAGCGGTGCATTGAAACGGCTAAAAGCAGGCGAGGCGCTGGCGGAGGTAATTAATACCCCTCACAATGGCCGTAATCTTGGTTCGGTTCCTGTGAAGCTAGTGGTTTTTTATGCTGGGGCTGTTGGTCAAAAATTAACGGTTAAAGAGCGCGCTGAATAATATTATTGTTACCAATTAATTGGTCAGACTCGCTCGATAATCAACTCCAGACACCTGAGATACACCCTATATCGGTACTTTATAAGGCAAGGTCATTTCATGGTGTGCGCCTTCTGCTTTATCCTGCCTGGCCATCCGTAGCATGTGATTTATTTGCGGTAACTTGGGCGCATCAAACCGATAACTGCCGTGTGTGTCCTGATCCTATTGTTTTTCTGGAAGTATTGCGGAATCAGAATATAAGTAAAAATGTTAGCTTGATTATATTAGGATTCCTAATTATAATGAGGATGGTTATCGTGTTTAAACTAGGTCATAAGGAGAAAAAAGATGGGTAAATCAGTTTTTTATCATGCGGGTTGTCCTGTTTGTGTCAGTGCTGAGCATGACATTATCAATTTGGTCGGTGCCGATAACGTGGAAATTGTCCATTTAAGTAAGGATATGTCGAGGTTTGACGAGGCGGAAAAAGCAGGTGTGAAGTCTGTTCCGGCGTTAGTAACGCCAAGCGGAAAGGTGCTGCACATCAATTTCGGTGCATCAATGGCTGATGTCAAAGGTTAAACCTCAAGGAATCCAGAATTTCTTTTGGCTTCCTTGTTAATTTCTTAAGGAAATAAAATTATGAAAAATTCGACGCTTTATCACGATGGTTGCGATATATGTGCATTGGTTGGGCAAGAGGTTGTAAATTTAATTGGCTTAGCCAATTTAGATATTGTTCATGTTGGGTTAAATCCTTTAAAACAAATTGAAGCGAAAGAAAAAGGGGTCAAAGCATTTCCAGCGTTGGTGCTGAACAATGGCAACATATTGCACTTCAATGTTGAAGAACATGAGGGAAGTGTGGACTATTTATTTTAAGAAAATAAAATAGGGTGCCGAATCGTATAAAAAGCCATGAAATACTTAAACTTGGCAGGATTCATCGCGATTGATAGAGGTGCCTGAAGCTATAAACTGTTCGAGTTACGGCACAAGTCCCATTCTTGCTACAATTAGCGCTTGCAATAAATAACGGAATTAATTATGTGCGGAATAATTGGTGCAATAGCGCAGCGCAATGTCGTTTCTATACTGTTACAAGGGCTGCAACGCCTGGAATATCGGGGTTATGACTCAGCTGGATTGGTCGTTGTTGAGAACAATGAATTACAACGCATCCGCAGCATCGGGCGTGTTGCGGAATTAACCACACGAAGTGCTGCTACCAGCGGCCATATTGGTATTGCCCATACGCGTTGGGCCACTCATGGTGTGCCCAGCGAACGTAACGCACACCCGCACTTGAGCGGCAATTTAATTGCCGTGGTGCATAACGGCATTATCGAAAACTACGAAGAGCTACGCACACGCCTGACGGCGCAAGGTTTCGTATTTACATCCGACACTGACAGCGAAGTTATTGCGCATCTTATTAATAGCCACTATGCGCGCGGCAATAGTTTGCTGGTTGCAACTCAAGCGGCGCTTGCTGAGTTGGTGGGCGCTTACGCCATCGGTGTAGTGGCTGCGGACAATCCGGGCCAGCTAATTTGTGCGCGCAAGGGTAGCCCGTTGTTGTTGGGAGTGGGAGTGGGCGAGCATTTCATCGCATCGGATGTGTCAGCGCTGTTGCCGGTGACAAAAAACGTGGTGTATTTGGAAGAGGGCGACGTGGCCGAAGTAAGCTTGCACGGCTACCGGATTTTTGATGCCAAGGGCCAAGCGGTGGAACGTCCAGTACATGCCAGTAAACTGTCTAACGCAAGCATGGAGCTGGGTGAATATCGTCATTACATGCAGAAGGAAATTCACGAGCAGCCGCAAGCGCTCGCGGATACGTTGGAAGGGGTATGTAATAGCCAATCTCTTATACCCGGCATTTTCGGTGCCGAGGCCGCCGCTGCGTTCGAACAGGTTGAAAGTATCCTCATTCTCGCCTGCGGCACCAGCCACCATGCGGGGCTAGTGGCGCGCTACTGGCTCGAAGAAATCGCCGGCATTCCATGTACCGTGGAAATCGCCAGCGAATATCGCTACCGCGTGAGCGTGCCCAATCCCAAGTCGCTAGTTGTGACCATTTCTCAATCGGGTGAAACCGCCGATACTCTGGCTGCACTTAATCACGCCAAGGCATCGGGTCACACGCACACTCTGTCCATCTGCAATGTGCCAGAAAGTGCACTGGTCAGGCTCTCCAAGCTACATTTTCTGACACGCGCGGGGCCAGAAGTTGGAGTCGCCTCAACCAAGGCATTTACTACGCAATTAGCGGCTTTGTTCCTGCTTACGCTGGTTCTCGCCAAGTTGCGTGGAAGGTTGAGCGCAGAAAAAGAGCAGCGCCACTTGCATGCGTTGCGCCATTTGCCCAGCGCGGTTCAATTGGTATTGAAACTCGAGCCTGACATTGCATTAATGGCCGAGCGTTTTGCCGACAAGCGCCATGCCCTGTTCCTTGGGCGCGGGCTGCACTATCCCATCGCATTGGAAGGGGCGCTTAAGCTTAAGGAAATATCTTACATTCACGCCGAAGCTTATCCTGCCGGTGAATTAAAGCACGGGCCGTTAGCCTTGGTGGACAAGGACATGCCGGTTATCGCCGTTGCCACTAACGACGCATTGCTGGAAAAGCTCAAATCCAACCTGCAAGAAGTCCGCGCACGGGGTGGAGAGCTGTATGTATTTGCCGACGCGGGTACGCGTTTTCATTCAAGCGAGGGCGTACATCTAATGCAAATGCCCGAGCATGCCGGATATTTAAGCCCTATTCTGCATACCATTGCACTGCAACTGCTGGCATATTACGTGGCATTGCAAAAGGGAACTGATGTTGATAAGCCGCGCAATCTGGCCAAATCTGTCACTGTAGAGTGATGGGCCAGTGCGTTATGCTTATTTTACATCCGTCCATTATCATGGGGTTGTTCCAGAATGGCGGTTATCTCTGTATTCAATCAGAAGGGAGGGGTGGGCAAAACCACCACCTGCCTTAATCTTGCCGCTGCGCTGGCCAGAGGGCAGCGGCATCCCATCGTTCTTGACCTCGATCCGCAAGGACATTTAAGTATGGCTTGTGGGCTGAAGGATGCCACTTTATCTGATGTAGGCATGACTGCTTTTTTTAGGATGAATACTCCGCTGGCCAAGCTTCTGCGTGATACTCCCGCGGGCTGGCAGATTGTCTCCTCTTCACCCGGACTGTCCAAGATTGATGCGCTTTATGGTAGCGATCCCAAGGCTGCCACTCTGTTGAAAAAAGGCCTGAGTGAAGATCTGGCACTCACCGGCGCGCCCATCCTGATTGACTGCTGCCCAATGTTGGGGGTACTTACGCTTAATGCTTTGCTTGCTTCAGATCGAGTACTTATTCCGGTTTCGGCGGATTTCCTCTCATTGCAAGGCGTGCATCTTCTGGATTCGGCACTTAATGTACTTGAGGTTAAACTTAAACGTTTATTCGAGCGTCGCATCGTGGTGACTCGTTTTGATTCGCGGCGTAAACTTTCGTATGAAATTTTCGACAAACTCCGGGACCGTTACGGTTCATTGGTGTGCAATACGCGTATTAGCGAAAATGTTGCGCTTGCAACCAGCCCCATGCATGGTAAAGATGTCTTCGCTCATGCCCCGCAAAGTCCTGGTGCGGCGGATTACAAGGCGTTAACCGGAGAGTTGATTAATAGCGGGTTTTTTGAAGAAAGATTGGCAGTTTGATTTTCAACCAGGGCGGCTTCCGAGTCATATCATCACCCCTCCAGCTTCCACTTCACCATTTCATTTGCTCTTAAAGGCACTAATTGGTGTTCTCCAAACCCGACTGTTGCAGGCACCTGCCATTCCTGTTTACGCAAGGTAACACTCTGGGCGTTACGCGGCAGACGATAAAAATCAGCACCATAAAAACTGGCAAAGCCTTCTAATTTATCTAGCGCCTCGGCTTGCTCGAAAACTTCTGCATAGAGTTCGATGGCGGTGTGGGCGGTGTAAATGCCGGCGCAGCCGCAAGCGGACTCTTTGGTATGTTGTGCATGCGGGGCGCTGTCGGTGCCGAGGAAGAATTTTTTGTTGCCGCTGGTGGCCGCCGCAAGCAATGTTTCACGATGTGTTTCGCGCTTCAACACTGGCAGGCAGTAATAGTGCGGATGGATGCCGCCGATGAGCATGGCATTGCGGTTGTATAGCAGGTGGTGTGCGGTGATGGTGGCGGCGATATTATTGGGCGCGCTTTTCACAAACTCTGTGGCGTCTATCGTGCTGATATGTTCGAACACCACGCGCAAATCGGGCAGATCGCGCAGCAGCGGTTGCAGCACGCGGGCAATGAATACTGCCTCGCGGTCGAACATGTCTACCGCTGTATCGGTTACTTCGCCATGCATAAGCAGCGGCATACCACAACGCTGCATTTCTTCCAGAGCGGGATAGGTCTTGCGGATATCAGTGACGCCTGAATCGGAGTTGGTGGTGGCGCCTGCAGGATAATATTTAACTGCATGCACGATGCCGCTTTGTTTTGCTGTACGAATTTCTTTCGCTGTCGTGTTGTCGGTCAGATATAAAGTCATCAACGGTTCGAAATGTGAACCCACAGGTAGCGCGGCGAGTATGCGTGCGCGGTAGGCTTGCGCCTGTTCGGTGGTTGTAATCGGTGGCCGGAGGTTGGGCATGATGATGGCGCGGGCGAATTGGCGCGCGGTGTCGGGCAGCACGGAGTGCATTAACGACCCATCGCGTAAGTGCAGGTGCCAGTCGTCGGGGCGGGTTAGTTTTAGTTCCATGGCAGATATTTTATCCGAATGTCAAAATGAGGTGAGTTCTGGATCAAGCTGAGGATTTGAGTGAAAGCGCGCGTTGGTATAGTTCGTTACGCCCTGCGCCAGTAATGCGCACTGCGAGCTGAACCGCCTGCTTGAGCGGTAATTCGTGCAACAGCGCGGCCAATACATGTTCAGTGTCTGCATCCAACCCTTCCTGTTGCGCTACCGCGCCGGAAACCAGCAATACGAATTCGCCCCGTTGACGGTTAGTATCACCATTCAGCCAAACTAGCGCCTCTGCGAGGGAGCATTGATGAATGCTCTCGAAAAGCTTGGTGATTTCGCGCGCAAATACAATTTGCCGGTTACCGCCGAAAACGCTTTGCAGGTCGGTCACGCATTCCAGTATGCGATGCGGGGCTTCGTAAAATATCAGGGTGTAGGGCAAGGCGATCAGCTCTTGTAACGCGCGGCAACGTGCAGCTGCTTTATTGGGCAGAAACCCATAAAACAGGAAGTGCGGTGCGGGCAGGCCGGCGGCGGACAGGGCCGCTAATGCGGCGTTTGCTCCAGGAATAGGGATCACGCGGTAACCGGCGGCGCGCACTTCAGCTACCAATATCGCACCGGGGTCGCTTATCGCCGGGGTGCCTGCATCGGATACCAGGGCAACCGACTGACCTCGGGCCAGCAGCGAGATCACTTTTTCTGCCGCCGCCCGTTCGTTGTGCTGGTGCAATGCCATTAACCTGTTTGCCGCAATGGAATAATGCATCAGTAGGTTCGCAGTATTACGCGTGTCTTCAGCGGCGATGGTATCCGCAGATATCAGCACATCTAACGCACGCAAACTGATATCCCGCAAATTCCCAATTGGGGTGGCAACCACATATAATGCGCACTCTAATTTTTTTTTTTGTCCGCTATGCACTGCACTTCCTCGTATTGTTGCTTATTAGCCGCCGTACTATACGTGAGCCTGGGAGGCTGTGCCACTCCCAAAAAATGTCTCAGGTTTGGCCATCCCATTTTTGAAACGTGACAAGGATGATTTGTTCGCATGCCAACCCACCATTCAAGCCTGAAATGGAACGTTTTTATGCGCTCGCTGTCGATACCTTTCACTTGATGCATAAATCAGTGTCGCCGCAAATATGAGTACACGCGGGGCTCAGGCCGAACGGTTGGCGGCGCAATTTCTGCAGCGAAATGGTCTCAAGTTGCTGCAACGAAACTATAGTTGTCGTTATGGCGAAATTGACCTGATACTGCAAGATGGCGACACGCTGGTATTTGCCGAGGTACGTTTGCGCAGTCGTGGTGATTTTGGTGGTGCTGGGGCCAGCATTAATGCGGCGAAGCAAGCTCGACTGATACACACGGCTCAGCATTACCTCGCCACACTGAGCCGTACTCCACCTTGCCGTTTTGATGCGCTGTTATTTGATACGCTGGATAGCGTTCGATTGGAATGGATCAAGAATGCTTTTACCGCCTGATTTCGGGTAACATCCGCATTCATCGCAGCGGATTTTTGGCACTGGCAACTTTGAGCAGCAGAATCCGTCGACACTTCGACGACATATTAGTGAGAGGGGAACATGCGTTATTTAAATTACCTATTATTGGCTATCGTGCTAGGCGTAATGCAAGGGTGCTTTCCGATAGTTGCTGCGGGTGTCGGTGCGGGTGCGTTAATTTCATCAGATCGCCGTACTGCCGGTATTATTCTCGAAGATCAAAACATCGAGAGCAAGGCACTCAATCAAATAAATGTCCAATATAAAGATACCGTGTATGTGAATATCACCAGTTTTAATCGTCGTGTGCTCATTACTGGCCAAGTGCCTAATGAAAAAGCTAAAGCTGATATTGAAAAAATAGTTACAAGCTTGACGAATGTAAAGGCTGTAAATAACGAATTACAGATATCTTCCCTCACTGATCTATCGTGGCGTAGTAATGACGGCCTTATTACCAGCAACATTAAGTTACGCTTTCTTAATAACAGTCGGGGATTCCAGCCTGAACATGTAAAAATAGTTACCGAAAATAGTTCGGTATTTCTGATGGGCTTGGTTTATCACAAGGAAGCTGAAGCCGCCGCTGACATCGCTAGCAGTTCGCGTGGCGTGGAGCGTGTAGTAAAGGTGTTTGAATACCTTGATTAAGGGCCGCCCGCTAATCCGCTATGTTCTAAAGGTACAAGCAGAAAAAATTTATGAGCGACAGTTTTGTGCAAGAAAAGTTAAGGTGGCATGGAACACAATGGTCTATTGCTGCCCCCGCTTTTTATTATTACGCTGCTGAACAAAGTACGTGTGTTCATTTGAATGACCATGCTTAACCCCACCGAAATTACCCTGCATCAACAATCGAAGCTGCTGGAAATCGCCTTCGATGACGGCTCACGCTACCGCTTACCTTATGAGTTTCTGCGCGTGCATTCGCCTTCTGCCGCAGTACGCGGACACGGCCCGAGCCAGGAGGTGCTGCAGGTCGGCAAGCAATATGTGAATGTAATTGACGTACAGTCCATAGGCAGCTACGCCATCAAGTTGACTTTCGATGATGGCCACAATACCGGCCTTTATTCTTGGGATTACTTGAATGAGCTTGGGAAATATCAGGATGGGTTGTGGCACGAATACTTAAGCAAATTAGCAGAGGCGGGAGAGAGCCGTGTTCCACATCATTCCGTAGATTTACTCGATAAACCCGAGGAAATAAAATGAACAAAACAACCCATTTCGGTTTTACGACTATCGCGGAAACAGAAAAAAGCGAGCGCGTAGCTAAAGTGTTCACATCTGTCGCCAGCAAATATGATGTTATGAACGACCTCATGTCAGTTGGTTTGCACCGGCTATGGAAGCGCTTCGCCATTCAGATCAGCGGAGTGCGGGCGGGGGAGCGAGTGCTGGATGTGGCGGGTGGATCGGGCGACCTCTCCCGCCAGTTTGCCAAATGTGTCGGCAACAGCGGCCAAGTTTGGCTCACCGACATTAACAAAGCGATGTTGCGTGTCGGCCGTGACCGCTTGATTGATGATGGCCTAAATACACCAGTTGCACAGTGTGATGCGGAAAATTTGCCATTTCCGTCTAATTATTTCAATTGTGTCAGCATTGCTTTCGGCCTGCGCAATGTGACTCACAAGGATGCTGCGCTACGTGAAATGCAGCGCGTGCTTAAGCCCGGTGGCCGCTTGCTGGTGCTGGAGTTTTCCAAAGTGTGGCAGCCGCTGGAGCCGCTGTATGATGCTTATTCGTTCAAATTGCTGCCAAAGTTGGGCGAGTTGATCGCCAAGGATGCAGACAGTTATCGCTACCTGGCGGAATCTATCCGCATGCACCCCTCACAGGAGGAGCTTAAGCGCATGATGGAAGAAGCTGGACTCTTTCGTGTTGAATATTTTAATCTTAATGCTGGAATTGTGGCCCTGCACAGGGGATATAAAATTTAACCAGAATGTTTCACAAACTTCTACAGTGCACTCTGAAATACACTCAATATTTAATTTGTCTCAGGAAGTTAGGATTTATATCCAAATATTTTAAGGATATAGCCAATCTGGTTTGCAAAATGAACCTTTGCGTTTTGCAGTGTACTAACGGTGTAGTGTTATACTTTACTCGCTTTTTTGTTGTTAACTATTAAATGAGGTAGCCCATGAAACGTTTTTTGTTGTTGTTAACTCTTACTCTAGCTAGTTTCTCCATGCTATCTGTAACCGCTGAAGCTAAGCGTATGGGTGGGGGTGGCAGCATTGGTCAGCAACGCACCATGAGTCCGCAGCAAGCGTCCAAGGCGCCCGCTGCGGCACCTGCCCCGGCAGCGCCTGCAGCAGGTAATAAATGGCTTGGCCCGTTGGCCGGTTTGGCAATAGGTGCAGGTTTGGGCGCAATGTTTGCTGGTGGTATGGGCGGTTTAGGCGGCGCGATGGGCGGTATTCTGATGGCGCTTCTGGCCGCAGGTTTGGTGATGTTCCTGATTTCACGGTTTCGCAAATCCCCATCGCAGCAGCCTGCCATGCAATATGCAGGAAGCGGCGCATCATCCTACCAGCCAGAATCGAGGCAGCAGCCATTTGCAGGCGGTAGCGCTGCCACTTCTGCACCTTTAGCCAATAGTAGTAGTAACATTCCGGCAGATTTCCCGGCTGAAGCTTTTCTGCGTAGCGCTAAAACTTCATTTATCCGCCTGCAAGCTGCAAATGACCGTAAGGATCTCAATGATATTCGTGAGTACACTACGCCCGAAATGTTCGCCGAAATTTCCTTGCAGTTACAGGAGCGCGGCGATGTACCTCAAAAAACAGATGTACATACAATCAATACTCAGATTGTCGAGGTGGTCAATGAAGGTGACTATGCCATTGCTAGTGTGCGTATGAGTGGCCAATTGAGCGAGAATAACGGCATGCCGGAGAATTTCGATGAAATTTGGCATGTGCAAAAGAACCTACGCGATGAAAAGGCAGTCTGGTTGCTATCCGGGATCCAGCAAGTAGCGTAAACATGCCGTTTCAGCCGACTGCTTCTGCCCTTAACCACTTGCTTACTCAAAGTGGTTGGGCGTTACAGCGGTTGGTAATCCATGCAGGCAAGACGGCGCGCTTCACTATCGCGCCGTTTACTTTTTCCTATACTATTCAAAGTGATGGCACGCTCTCCGCTGCAGCAGCCGATGTAAGTGCCGATGCAAGCTGCACTATCCCGCCTTCATTGCTGCCGCGTCTGGCAGTGCATGATGAAGCGGCTTTTGCGCAAATTGAAAGTTATGGCGATACCGCTTTACTCGCTGAAATTTTTTATCTCAGTCGTCATTTGCACTGGGATGCAGCAGAAGACTTAAGCCGGGTGACTGGCGATATCGCTGCCGAGCGTATCGTGCAATATGCCAAGGCTGGCCAGCAATATATACAGGACGCTGCACTCAACCTGTCGCAAGCGCTGGCAGAATACTGGACGGAAGAATCTCCGCTGCTTGCCAAGTCCACTCATATTGCGGACTTCGTGCAGCAGACGGACAAGTTGCGCGACGATGTAGCGCGGCTGGAGCAACGCATCAATCGATTATCTAATTCCTGAAATTCCCTGCTAGTCTCTACAATATGTAGTAATACACTTAACGGTTCTTTGAAAGCCACTAAGCTGATTTTTTCCAGATGTTCAAAGACCGCGTAAATCAGCTTTGGGGTGACTGAAATAAAATCAATCAGAGAGCGTGATTTCATCTTATTAGTTGTATACCTCAACCGTCCGAATGTTAGCCTAAGGGCACATGGGGCTGTAATCGCTGCAGCACGAACGAGGCGTTTGAGGATGGTGCCAAGATTGAAAGCGGCGGTAAAGCGGTACTGAACCTTGGCCAGATAGCGTTCTACATGCTTACGAAAGTTAGTTGCCTAGCATGGTATTCACGGCGCGGAATACTGGGATGATTTTTTATATCGTGTCCATACAGAAACGAGTGTCTGGTTTTAATTCTTCGTATATCCGGTAATCTGTTTCTATCATGCTAAGAGCTTCATATGTATTTCTGGCAAGAATATTGGTTTTCTCCACATACAGGCGAAACCCGCAAATACTTGGATTATCATTCGCAGAATCCCGAATAAAATTATAAAGCTTGGTATAAATTCCCTTGCGGCGCTCATTCGGCTTGATGTAGACACTTTGAATCCACCAAAACAGACCATTTCGCCAATCGCTCCACTCCGGAGTTACCATTAGTGATCCAATAACTTCATTGTTGCGCTCGGCAACCACATAAAAACCAAGGTCAGGATTGTTTAAAAGTTTATCGACGCCCTTGGATATTACTTCCAGAATTAATTTTTTCTGTTCTGTTTCAAGGGCCATAGCCCGATTAAATTCGGTTATGGCTAAAGCATCACGTATTTCAGCTAGGCGGATTAATATTTCATTAGGCATATTCGGGTTGTTTCTAGTGCAGAAACATCATGTTAATAAAATTTAAATCGGTATGGTTATACAAATTTAATTCTTATGTTTTTTGTCGTTCAATAACAGCCAATGAACGTAAGCTTTCCAGCACCTGTTGTAAAACAGGGGAATCACTATCTCGTGGAAACATCATATAAGCTGGTAATTTAAACTGCGTACTGCCAGGTACAACAAACAGTTTTTTAGCCTGGATTAAAGGTTCAGCTATACGTGTAGGGAGGAAACATGATCCGCCATTGCTTATGATTAGCTGTACTCCAAGCCAGCCGATATTTACAACCTGGGGAGGGTGTTCCATATCAGGGTAATAATTATTATGCCACTCGTAAAATATCGGTCCCCAATCTACATAAATATAATCTTCATTTGGCCACGGTTCATCCGGATCGGTGGTTACCAACGTCAGTGTTTCATCAAATAAATACTCAATCTGAAGGCCAGGGTTTTGTTGTGGCGTGTACATCATGCTCACATCCATTCTGCCTTCAATGAGCCCACGAATTAAATCTTCTTCAAAGCCAATTTCACTACGAATAGAAATGTCCGGCACCAGAACACGCATTGCGCCAACCCACCGGGGTAACAATTCTTCCCACAAAGCGATCCGAGCTCCCACAGTAATACTGGCGTGGAAACGGCTAGGTAATCTAATATCATGCCGCGCTTGTTCCAGTGTTAATAAAAAAGATTTCGCATGACGAAAAAAACGTTGCCCTGCGAGTGTTAATGTTGCACCGGAGCGATTACGCACAAATAGGGTAACGCCAAGATAGGCTTCCAGTCTTTGTATACGTGTGCTGACAGTTGATTGGGTAACATACAATCTATTGGCAGCTTCAAGGAAGCTATTATTGGCGACCACACCCAAAAAAGTTCTAATCTGATCTATGTCCATAAGTTTAGTATCGGATATATCGATACTAAAGTCCAATAAAAATCGTTTGTCTAATACCTCACTCATAACTTACATTCGTGCTTAACGTGGGTGTTGTGGAATAGGGCTTGTAATCCATCGCCAAAGACTCATTCCCTTAACAAAATACTTTGCTCCCTTGCAACGTAAAGGCCATAAAAATGATCACTAAATCATCCGTAGTTCTAGGCTTAATCGCCACCTTATTTTTGAGTGGGTGTCATCTTCAGGCAGAAACTGAGATACATAAAGAACATAAAGACATACCAAAATATGGGGCAACTACCCCGTTCCGTGAAGATACTTTCGTCATGAAAGATTATGTCTGTCAGATTCAGGCCATTAGGCATATTGAGGTACGCTCTTTGGAAAAGGGCTATTTACAGGATATTTTTGTGGATGAAGGGCAATTGATAAAAAAGGGGCAGCCCATGTTCAAAATCATGCCCAATATCTATCAGGCAGAACTTCTAAAAGCGCAAGCCGAAGCGCAAAATATGAATATCGAATACCTTAATACCAAAGGTTTGGCTGATAAGAATATCGTATCGGCCAATGAATTGGCTTTGGCAAAAGCAAAATTAGATAAAGCCAAGGCGGAAGTGAAAATGGCGGAAACCCGTTTAGGTTTCACCGATATTAAAGCACCCTTTGAAGGGATTATGGATCACTTAGCTGTTAGGGTCGGCAGCCTTCTGGATGAAGGTGCGGTGTTGACGACACTGTCTGACGTCAGTCAATTGTGGGTCTATTTTAATGTCCCAGAAGCCCAATACCTAGATTTTAAGACGCAAAAAAAAGACAAAATTGGTGAAGCAGTACAGCTAAGAATGGCGGATGGCGAGATTTTCAATCAAAAGGGTGTCATTGAGGCAATTGTAGGTGATTTTAATAATACTTCCGGCAATATCCAATTCCGTGCTTTGTTCGCTAACCCGGATAAAATCCTCAGGCATGGTGAGACAGGAACCATCCTAATGGCCATGCCTTACCCAAACGCCATGCTCATCCCCCAAAAAGCGACGTTCGAAATCATGGATAAAACTTATGTCTACGTCATCAATAAAGAAGACAAAGTGGAGCAAAGGCTTATCCATATAGAGGCCGAATTGCCACAGCTGTTTATTGTTAAAGATGGCTTGAATGACACTGACAGAATTTTGCTCGAAGGTATACGCAAAGTTCGTCCTGGAGAAAAGGTGACGATCGATTTAAGGTCGCCCCAAAAGGTTCGCTCAGAGTTGAAGAAATTGCATACAGAGTAACCTTTCAGTCAGGATTAAATCATGTTTAATATTTTTCTCAAGCGACCTGTAATGGCGATCGTGTTATCGCTGATGTTCCTATTTATGGGGGTTGTGGCAATGAAATCATTGCCCATTTCCCAGTTTCCAGATATTGCGCCGCCGCGGGTCACGGTTTCGATATCATTTCCCGGTTCCAGCGCCGATGTATTGGTGAAATCGTCCCTGATTATGTTAGAACGCGCTATCAATGGCGTACCCGGCATGAAATACATCACTTCGGACGCGACCAGCGCTGGCGAAGCGACCATTCAAGTGTATTTCAATCTAGGTGTCGATCCCAATGTCGCGATGGTTAACGTGAAGACGCGCGTGGATCAGATGATGAGTAGACTGCCCACACTGGTGCAGCTGGAAGGTGTGATCGTCAATTTCGTCCAGCCCAGCATGCTCATGTATGTCAATCTCTTCAGCAAAGACAAAAATGCCGATCAAAAGCTTTTATTTAATTATGCCTACGTCAATGTTATTCCGGAAATTCAGCGCATTACTGGAATCGCCCAAGCAACCATATTGGGCGCCCGCCAATATGCGATGCGGATTTGGCTGAATCCGGAACGGATGCGGGCCTATAGCGTTTCGTCAGAGGAGGTGATGGATGCCATCGGAAGTCAAAGCATTATCGGACGTCCGGGTCGACTGGGACAAAGCACAGGCATGGCCGCCCAATCCAAAGAGTATGTGCTGGTCTATAAAGGACGTTTCAACAAGCCGGAAGAATATGGAGACATTATTATCCGGTCTACCCCGACAGGCGAAATTCTGCGTATTAAAGACGTTGCCAGAGTCGATCTAAACAGCGAGTTTTATAATATTTTCTCTGATAAAGACGGGTATCCTTCGGCGTCCATCGTGCTTAAGCAAAATTACGGCACTAATGCCCAAAAAGTCATAGAGAATGTGAAGGAAAAACTGGCAGAAATGAAAAAGTCCTTCCCGGAGGGCATGGAATACGAAATCAATTATGATGTGTCGCGTTTCGTTGATGCATCCATCGAAAAAGTGCTCCACACCTTGGTGGAAGCCTTCTTACTGGTCTCCTTGGTGGTCTTTCTTTTCCTCGGCGACTGGCGTTCTACTTTGATCCCTATCCTTGCGGTACCAGTTTCGCTAGTCGGGGCATTCGCCGTTATGTCTGCGTTCGGGCTTTCCATTAACCTCATCACCTTGTTTGCCTTAGTGTTGGCTATCGGTATTGTGGTCGATGATGCCATTGTGGTGGTAGAAGCTGTGCATGCAAAAATGGCAGCCGAGAATTGCAGCCCTTATGTAGCCTCCCGCAAAGTATTGGGGGAAATCGGTGGTGCCATTATAGCGATTACGTTGGTCATGGTATCGGTGTTCATTCCTATTGCCTTTATGCCAGGGCCGGTTGGGGTGTTTTATCGACAGTTCGCTATCGCTATGGCGTCGTCGATCATTATTTCAGCAGTTGTGGCTTTATCGCTCGCCCCAGTACTGTGTGCCATGATTCTTAAAAACACCCACGGCCAGCCGAAACGGAAAAATCCAATCAGCCTTTTCATCGATGGCTTTAACTCTGTTTTTGAAAAGGTCACCGGGCGTTACATCAAATTGTTGAATGTCACGGTCACCCGGCGCATTGTCACGGTTTTGGTGTTGGTTGGGTTTGGCTTCGGTATTTTTATGATTGATAAAACCTTGCCTGAGGGCTTTATTCCCGGCGAAGACCAAAGCATGATTTATGCGATTATCCAAACACCGCCTGGCTCAACCATCGAAGTGACCAACAGAGTGGCACAGCAACTGGAAGTGATAGCATCAAAAATCGAAGGCGTACAATCGGTTTCTTCCTTAGCCGGCTACGAAATACTCACCGAAGGCCGCGGATCGAATGCAGGTACCAGTATTATCAACCTGAAAGATTGGTCGCAACGTAAAAATTCGGTACAAAATGTTATCCACGAGTTGGAGGAAAAAGCCCATAACTTGGGCGCAATCATCGAGTTTTTTCAACCCCCGGCAGTGCCAGGATATGGCGCGGCATCGGGCTTGGCGTTTCGCTTATTGGACAAGACATTAGACACGGATTATTTCGAGTTCGATAAAATTAACCAAGCGTTTATGGATGCGATGCGTAAACGTAAGGAACTGACCGGCTTGTTTACCTTTTATGCGGCCAATTATCCGCAATACGAACTGGTCATCGACAATAAATTGGCCATGCAAAAAGGGGTTAGCATCGAAAAAGCGATGAATCACTTGAACATCATGATTGGCAGTACCTACGAACAGGGCTTTATTCGTTTCAATAATTTTTTTAAAGTTTACGCTCAGGCCTTGCCAGAATTCCGGCGTTCTCCTGAGGATGTGTTGAAATACTTTGTGAAAAATGATAAAGGCGAAATGGTGCCGTACTCCGCCTTTATGACTATGGTGAAAAAGCAGGGACCCAACGAGATCACACGTTATAACCTTTATAACTCGGCGGCGATCCGTGCAGAGCCTGCAGCGGGTTATACCACTGGCGCGGCCATCAAGGCAGTTGAAGAGGTTGCGAAAACTACTTTACCGCAGGGTTTTGACGTTGCTTGGGAAGGTTTGTCATTTGACGAAGCTCTCCGGGGCAATGAAGCCCTGATGATTTTCGCGATCGTTATCATGTTTGTTTACCTAGTGTTAGCTGCACAATACGAAAGCTTTGTTTTGCCTTTGGTCGTGCTATGTTCGTTACCCCCTGGTATTTTCGGTGCTTTCTTATTGTTAAAAGGATTAGGGCTCGCCAATGATGTCTACTCCCAATTAGGAATGATTATGTTAATTGGTTTGCTTGGCAAAAATGCGGTATTGATTGTCGAATTTGCAACCCAGAAGCAAACCCAAGGCATGACTGTTTTAGAAGCGACGATTGCGGGTGCAAAAGAGCGCTTCCGCCCGATTTTGATGACCTCCTTTGCTTTCATAGCTGGGCTAGTACCGTTAGCGATGGCTACGGGGGCGGGAGCAGTCGGCAATAGGACAATTGGTACCTCAGCGCTGGGTGGGATGCTTTTCGGTACCGTGTTTGGTGTCATCATTATTCCAGGGCTTTATTATATTTTTGCCAAAATGATAGAAGGAAAAAAACTAATTCAACATCAAGACCTTGATCCTTTAACCGAAACTTATCACTACGGCCCAAATGACAACGAAAACTAAAATATTTCAGTTTATGGCTTTAGGCGTATTGGGGCTGATATTGCAGGCCTGTGGTACTCCTGAGGTAATAATCAAAAAAGAAGACACGCGTCTTCCTGCTGGTTATAAAGCAGGTGATTCGGATCAGACCAATACGGCGAGTATTAAATGGAAAGATTTTTTCGATGATCCTAATTTATTAAGTTTGCTAGATATAGCTGTTGTTAACAATAAAGAAATTAATATCATGATGCAGCGCATTAGTGTTGCACAGAATGAAATTCAAGCGCGTAAAGGCGAATATTTGCCATTTGTAAATATTGGTGCTGGTGCAGGCGGGGACAAAAAGGGCCAGTTTACGCGCAACGGCGCTGTTGAAGAGAATCTGCCAATAGCCAATGGCCGAGCCTTCCCTACATACTTGGGTGATTATCACTTTGGGCTATTTTCAACCTGGGAGATAGACGTATGGAAAAAGTTGAGGAATGCGAAACAGGTCGCTGTTCTTGAGTATATGGCTTCAAAAGAAGGTAAAAATTTTTTGGTGACCAACTTGGTCGCTGAAGTTGCCCATTCGTACTATGAACTGCTTGCTTTGGACAACCAGCTTAAGAATTTAGAGCAAAATATTAGTATCCAGAAAAATGGTTTGGAGATGGTCAAGCAACTACAGCTGTATGCAAGAACAACTGCACTTGCCGTCAGACGTTATGAAGCGGAAGTGGCAAAAAACAAAAGCAAATTATATGAGTTAAATCAGCATATTACTGTTGTTGAAAACAGGATAAACTTCTTGTTAGGGAGAGCGCCACAGCCTATCCAGCGTGTTTCTAGTGGTTTTATGGAGTTAAAACCCAAAGTGCTTAAGACAGGCATTCCGTCACAATTGCTACAAAACAGGCCTGATATTAGGCAAGCGGAGCTTGAGTTGTCGGCAGCAGCATTAAACATAAAGGTGGCTAGGGCAAATTTCTACCCCTCCTTTAGCATAAACGCTGGAATAGGGTTTGAGGCTTTTGCACTTAAATACCTGATTAATACCCCAGAGTCATTGGCGGCCTCTATCGCCGGAGAATTAGTGGCGCCACTGGTCAATAAGAATGCCATCATAGCGGAATATAAAAATGCCAATGCCAAGCAGATTCAGGCGGCTTATGAGTATGAGCAAAGCATTATCAAAGCTTATACTGAAGTAGCGAATCAAATTTCAAATATCGATAACCTCGATAAAAACTATCAGCTTAAGACAAGCCAAGTGGAAGCACTCGCCCAATCAATTGATGTCGCTAACCAGCTATTCAAATCTGCCCGTGTGGACTACCTGGATGTGCTACTGGCACAAAGGGATACCTTGGATGCCAAAAAAGATTTAATTGAAACGAAACAAAAGCAAATTGACGCAATGGTGGATCTTTATAAATCACTCGGTGGAGGTTGGCAGTAGCTGGATGAGCGGAAGGAGTGGTTCAAAAAATAGGGTGCATACTTTTGAAGTATAACTATGATGGGCAAGGCTACTGCCGCATCTACACAGACTTTGCGATAAGCCTGATTTAAATTGCTAGAAAGCTTGCAACACAACAACCATCGAGCCGTATCTAAACATCGCTCTCGTGGGCACATTTTCGGGTAGAGCAGTTAATTTTTGGCCGATCGCCCTGGGCTGTCATTGCTTCTGACGAGATGTTTGTAAATCTTAAGTAAGCGAGTTACCGAACAACTACCTTGATGGTGGCGTTCATGCAGTGTTTCATCTTGGATGGGTTCTTGCGTTTATTTTTTATGCAACTGCAGCATGAAAAACTACCAAAAGTTAAATTATTCAATGGCGGGATCTTTCAGGCAAAAAATAAGGAATTTGCTTATTCACTTTTGATATCTGTCATCCTATTATTAAGTCGTAGGAAGGCGGTAATTTTCGCACCTACTCAAGCATCCTCATAAATTTTATATAGGAGTTAATCATGAATAAAATAATTATGAATCTTGCGATTGTTTCCTGTGTTGTATTAGGAACCACATTGGCGCGTGCTTCCAACGAAAGCGACACATCAACTCCAGCGCACGTTAATTATTATGAAACGTATGATGAGCATGGAAAAAAACAAGCTGTTCTTGGGTCAGAGGCGGAGGGAGTTGTTCACCCAAGTGAGCCTATGAAAAGAGAAGATCTGAAATTTAAATACCGTGATTCACATCGGTCAACAGATGGTGCATAGGCTATAAGAAGGATTGAGTAAATGGTCAGCACCTCAGATATGCCCTCCCGTAAGACAGGGAGGGCTGACCGATAGAAAGCAGTGCTAACAAATTATCATAATTGTAAAAATCCCCTTCCGCTTACTTACTCCAAAGCCTGGTGTTCAAACCGTGCTTGGTCGGTTGTCTTGAAAACAGTGCAGAAAGAATTAACTCGGCCAGTTTGCTCTCGACTCGCGTCAACTCCATTTCCAGCTCAGTCAGCAGTTTTTGATTCTTGCCCAGCTTGCTATGGCGGGCCGCAAAGATTCTGTTCTTCAGCGGCCCTCTTGGCAGTGATCAATGCTTATTGATCCGGCCAGTTGAAGTTTGAAGTTTTCATACTGCATATTTCACGCGAGCATCCCGAAAGTATTTTTTGACACGCGCGGATGATTTTTCCAATGTTTGCATCTGTTCGGTTGTTGCGGCTTTCAGCTTGTCCTTGCTGCGTACCGGAACCTTTGAATAAATGGCGTACTTCAAGTCGGCGTTAAGCCTCTCTTCTGGGTTTAGCCCAGGGCTTTAGCTGGGCAGATAGAATAACCCGATTTTGTTTTTATGTCCCTCCACCCATTTCTTGACTGGCTTGCTGTGATGGACACGCAAATTATCGAGAATCAGAAACACTTTCTTCGCCGCATCTTGGGTCAGCGCTTCTAGGAACTCGATTAGTTTGTCCGAGTTGAAGGCCTCATCAATAATCATCCAGCGTGTCTTGCCCTGATTGGTAACGGTGGCGATCATCGACAACTTTTGGCGTGTGCCGCCAACCGCGAAGGCTACCGGTGTTTTGCCAACCGGTGCGTAGCTACGGCCACGCACATCGGTGTTCACCATCGCTGTCTCGTCGCCCCAATGAATCTCAGCGCCCTCGGCCTTGACGCGCGCTGCTCGATTGCCGGATATTCGTTATCCAGCCAATTCTTCACTGCTTCCGGGCGTTGCCCATAAGCCTTCTTGGTCGGCTTTTGTGGCGTAAATCCCCAACGTTTGAGGTAGTTGCCAACGCTCCGAACCGACAGCCTGATTTCACATTCACGCTCAATCAGCTGTATGACAGCGGCACGGTTCCACAGCGTAAATTCCATCTTCAATTGTTCAGGCCGTTTGCCGCAGATAATTTGCCTGACCAAGCGCTCTTGCTCGCCAGTCAGGTGGCGACCGTTGCCACCTTGCCTGCCGCGTATCGTGGGCTTGACCGTTGCCACCCCATCCCTTTCATACCGGTCAATGACACCGCGCACGGTTGGGTAGGAGAGCCCACTTAACTCAGTTATACGCATCACGCCAATCTTTTTGCGATGCAATCGCACGACTTGCTTTCGCCGCTCGTGCAACTGCTCTAATGTTTGAAATCTAGCATCTCTTTATCCATGCGCAGCAGACTGATGCGGTACGATAAGAGTTCAATCTTCATCGTGCCGAATATATAGTTAAAATTTTAGTCGGCTTGCTGGATTTTAATGTTGTTATGAACTTCAACTACTCCTTTGGTGTTCTGCGCAATTGATACAGCCGTATCCACTTCCGTCTGGCTATGGGCTGTACCACTTAACCACACAACGCCATTTTTGTCGGTATCAACTTTAATATCTTTCAAACTACCCAAATGTATTTTAGCGGCCAGCTTGGTTTTTATTTTTGTGGTTATAACTGAGTTTTTAACGAATGCTACGGGGCCGGAGTGATTTATGTCCTTATCTGAATCGGTAGAGTAAGCAACAATGGGGGAAAGCATAAGGCCGATTGCAAGGTAAGTTATAACAAGTGTTCTTTTCATGATTCAAGACCTTTCATTAAATTAAATAGCAGTAAACTTCGGTAAAACCATTGGTTTAACATTCAAAATAAGATGAAGTTTTGTTGAAAAATTTTTCAGAGGGCCGTGCATAGCTTGACCGTTTTCAAGTTATTTAACTATTGTGCATGGTGCATGAACTTACATATGCATCACGTTAATGGAATGGTTTTAATTTTTTTCTCCCCTACCTTGGGCAGGCGCACGGTCATTACCCCATTTTTATAGCTTGCTTCAGCCTTGTCCGTATCCACATTGTGCGGCAAGGGGATGGAGCGTTGAAAAGCGCCGTAGGCACGTTCCATAATGTGGTAAATACTTTCATTTCTTTCGCGCGCAAAGTGTTTTTCCCCTGAAAGATAAAGCACGTTGTTTTCGATCGTGATGCGGCAGTCTTCTTTTTCTATCCCCGGAACCTCTATGTGCACCAGTATTTCTTGGTCCGTTTCTTCAATCTCTCCGGCTAACAGGCTCCAGCGCGGCAAGGTCAAAGGAGTGGAGCCGTTTTTTTGCTCTTCATCTTTGCTTTTAACAAAATGGGTTAGCGCCTCGTTACCGCGACTGACTAATTCGCGCCAGCCTTCTGCAAGATTTTCCCAAGTACGGCCAAGCTCATGTCCGATATTCCTTCCGGCTTGTTTTAATGAATCCAGCATGCTCACACTCCTTTTCTATTTTTAAATGAGTACTTGTTGAATTGGTACTGGTTAAGTCGGCACTTGTTGCATCATGACAAAAAATTTTGGTTATACAGATCGGCACATCAATTTTTATTTCCCAATTCCATCGAATCTAGCATTCATTCACTCTGGAATTGATCTGTCATATTCTGCCGTGCGCTTTGGTTCGTGGGTTTTGACATCCCCGCGAATTTTACGCGCGTAATCTTCAAGTTGGCGTTTGGCGGCATTAAAGGCATCGCGCAAGGCGACATAAACGTCTTCGTGATGGTCGCGGTTAACCACAATTTCATTGCCGGGTACACCAATTTCTATGCGTACATTGAACTGCTTGCCCTGATGGTGATGTTTATGTGGTGCTTCGACCACAACACGGCAGGACATAATATGTTTGCAGAATTCTTCGAGTTTCTGTGCCTTGTCACAAATTCGTGTTTCCAGCGCATCCGAGTGTTCGATGTTGCGAACAGTTATTTGTAATGGTGTCTGCATAATTTTCTCCATCAAAATTAAATACAAGTCTGATTAACGACGACTTCTTGATTCCTTTTGTTGCTCATTTCTCACCAGCTTGGCAATCTCGTGGAATTCTTCAGATAGCAATTCCAAGAGATCGTCCAATGTAAGAATTCCGACCAGTCCGCCACTTTCATCGACTATCGGTAAACGCCGCACCGCTTTCTGGCGCATGTATTGAATGGCTTCGAATACGCCCGTGCTTTCTTTCACCGTAACTAGCTCCCGCGACATAATGTCACCCACTGTAATAGTCGCGCCATCGAGTTCCGGGGCCATAATTTCCATTATCAAATCACGGTCGGTAACGATTCCTACCGGAACCTGAACGCCCTTGTGATCATCAACGACTAGGACATTGCCAATATGATGTTGGCGCATGAGTCTGGAAGCTTCCAATGCTGTGTCATTGCGCCATGCAACAACAACTTCGCGATTACAAATTTCACCGATAGGCATGACGTTCTCCGTGGTTTATTAATTTTGGGGGACGGGTATTTTTTTCGGATAAATGTGATTAATTTGATGGTGGCCGGTATCATCGTTGGCAATCGTCGGGTCGGCCTTAAACCATATGCAGGTCGATAATATCGCCCACCGTGATAACCATACAATCAAGTTCCGGTGCCATAATCTCCACCACGAGATCGTGGTCGGTGATGACCCCCACCGCGATCATTTTCCCGTCGCGATTTTCGATGACCTGCACATCCCTGACCTGATGCCGACGCATAAGTTTGGCCGCTTCCAGCACAGTGTTGTCGCGCTGCAATATGACGGCTTCGCGATTGCAACTATCTTCAATAGGCATGACATCCTCCCTGTTTACATACATATCAGAGCCTACTTGCGCCATGTACGGGGCGGGCACCCGGGTTAATGCGTCCAAGTTACACGCAACAGATTTTGTTCAGGGTTGTAGTGGAAATCCAGTTCGCCCTGGTAGGCGTGATGTAACGCTTCACCGATACCCCTAGCCAGATGGATGTCGGTGGTGGTTACCAATGTCGCCCCCTCTTTTTCTTCTTCGGCAATGATGCGCTGAAGCGGATGTTCCTTTCGTTCGAGTTGTTCATGGTTATGCACCAGATGCATGATTTCGTCGCGATGGGCGAGGAAAAATTCGCCCTTCATAGTCAAAAAGCCGGCAGGATAATGGTCGTGGATACGATGGCAGGCCAGGCATTGCAGGCTATGCGCATTGGCCGGTGTTTGTAGCCATTGCCAGCGTCCTTCATGAAATACCGCGCCACATTGCGAACAGACGGATGGCTCCTGTGGTTTTTCCTTGGATTTGTAGGAATCATGCACACGCTCTTTAAAAAGACCGTCGTGCCGGGAAATGGGGCGGAAATTTGGAGGAGTGTTTTGGGTTCCCATGGTTAGTCATATCCTTTGCTAACGGTTAACAGAATTTGCGGGCCATTTGGCTTGCGTTACATTGCCATTCCTTCCATTTCGTCGGGAATCAGTTGCTTATTTTCGGCCATTTCCGCGATCATGGCGTCAGCGGTGAGAATAAGGCCTGCAATCGAAGCAGCATTCTGCGATGCGGTTCGCGTGACTTTGGTGGGGTCGAGGATACCCATTTCGATAAGATCGCCATATTTGCCGGTGGCTGCGTTGTAACCGAAGCTATCTTTCCCTTCCAGCACGTTGGCGAGCACCACCGAGGGCTCTCCGCCGGCGTTGGCAACAATTTGCCGTAGCGGTTCTTCCAATGCCCGCAGAACGATCGCAATGCCGGCGTGCTGTTCATTATTGTCGTTTTCCAGTGTGCCAAGTGCTGACCTGGCTCGCAGTAATGCCACACCGCCGCCTGGCAGAATCCCTTCCTCGACTGCAGCACGGGTTGCATGCATCGCATCTTCAATTCGTGTTTTCTTTTCCTTCATTCCTGTTTCGGTTGCGGCACCCACTTTAATGACCGCGACACCGCCAGCGAGTTTGGCTGCACGCTCCTGCAGTTGATCCTTGTCATAATTGTTAATGGATTTTTCTGCTTCATCGTGGAGGCGTTTGATGCGATCCCGTATTTTTTCGGTATTGCCTGCACCGTTGATAAGCGTTGTATTGTCCTTGCCGACTTCAATCCGCTTGGCCTTGCCGAGATCGTCCAGTGTGACTTTCTCCAGAGCAAGGCCGACTTCTTCGGCGATCACCGTGCCTCCGGTGAGTATGGCGATGTCTTCCAGCATGGCACGACGCCGATCACCAAAGCCGGGACTTTTGACGGCAACAGTTTTTAAAGTGCCCCGGATGTTATTGATGACCAATGTTGCCAGCGCCTCTCCTTCAATATCCTCGGCGATAATAAGTAACGAGCGGCCAGCCTTTGAGATTTGTTCCAGCAACGGCAGTAACTCGTGGGCATTGCTTATCTTTTTGCTATGAAAAAGGATACATGGTTCATCCAGCGCGGCGATTTGCTTGTCGGGATCGTTGATGAAATATGGAGACAAATAACCACGGTCAAACTGCATTCCTTCCACGATCTCCAATTCGTTTTGCAGGCTATTGCCATCTTCAATGGTGATTACGCCTTCCTTGCCTACTTTATCCATGGCCTGAGCAATGATTTCACCGACAGAAGCATCGGCATTGGCGGAAATTGCGCCGACCTGGGCGATCTCTTTGTTGGATGTACAGGGTTTTGAAATCTTTCTGAGTTCTGCAACGGTGGCGGAAACCGCCGTATCAATGCCGCGCTTTAAATCCCTCGGGTTCATTCCGGCTGCAACAAACTTCATTCCTTCCCGAACAATAGCTTGTGCCAGTACTGTGGCGGTGGTCGTGCCATCCCCCGCCACGTCGGATGTTTTGCTGGCGACTTCTTTTACCATTTGTGCGCCCATGTTTTCGAACTTGTCTTCAAGTTCGATTTCTTTGGCCACGATGACGCCGGAGTTGGCGACAAGAGGCGGGCCAAAGGCACGCTCCAGAATGACGTTACGCCCCCTGGGGCCGAGGGTCATTTTGACGGCATTAGCCAGAATGTTTACGCCTTCGACAATTTTGCCACGGGCAGTATTGTGAAACAGGATTTGCTTCGCCGACATGAAAACCTCCGGGAAGGGGGGTAACCTTGGGTTAGGCTTCAATGATTACCGTTGCTATATTGTTTCTGTTGTGCGGGCAATGGTTCGTTATCTATGACGTTATAGATTTACGACATATCCACCGGACAGTGCGACACTCGGCAAGTAATTTCGGCCTGAACAATTTATTTAACGGAAGACCGGTATTACTTTTTTAATCGAGCCGATCCATAAAGCGTAACGACCCGAATAGGGTTACCCGCAAAAAATGACTGTCCAGATTATTTAATTTCGAGCTGCTTGGCAGTTTTTCCATTTTTCTTCGGCAACGTCAGTTCCAGTACGCCATTTTCAAATTTTGCCTGCGATTTGCTTTCGTCCACATCGCTGCCCAGCGTAAAGCTTCGATAACTCGATCCTTGATAAAGCTCGCGACAAATAACCCGTTCTTTTTCTTTCTCTTCTTTTTCCTGCTTGGTTTCGGCACTGATGGTGACGCGATTCCCGTCAACTTGTACTTTGACATCTTCTTTTTTCATTCCGGGTATTTCCGCGCGCACGGTGTAGGACGTGTCATTTTCTGTTAGATCAATTTTGATCATGGACGGTATATCCGTGTCCACGGAAAGCGGACGAGCCCAGAAATCTTTAAGCCATTCATCAACATTTGTAAATGGATCAATGCGAGCAATACTGCTAAATAGTGGGGAACGTGGAATGATATTGAACATGTTATTTCTCCGATTAGAGTGAGTTAAATTGTCCGAAGTTACAGCAGTTAGATTGCATTGTTGACGGACATGCTTACTTTGCCGGTTAAAGTGATTTGGATAAATCCAAACGCCGGGAATTAAACAATCCGCCAATGTGTTGCATGATAAAAACAATATTCAGGTTGGTCGGTGCGGTACCGCACATAATTTGATATTTTTGTATGCTTTGCAATGGAAGGTGTACTCATGGCCCTTAGATAGGGGCGATTTTTATTTTTTATGATGTAGATAAAAATTTTAACGTCGAAAGTCTGGCCGCTTGGACTCAATAATTGAAATCGGTGGCCTATATGGGAAAGAAAACGCAGCCGGGAATTAATCCGGTCATCATGCATTAATTTGATTGAGGCAAGTTCGGGTATCAGTTTTGAAATGTGCCCGCAGGCCGGCGTATCCTGATGATAGCCGAACAAATATCCAGTTGAATCTCTACGGGTTCAATTCCCCGCTCCTTGGAGCGAAGGCTGGTTAAAAGCCAGCGGATTGAAAAGCGTAGTTAATACCTCTTAGCTTGCTGCGGGGTGCTTTATTCGGCGGAAATATCACAACCGCAGATGTTGCCTTGCTCATTCAGCGTCAGTTCCATCTTGTTTTCAAGCGCGCGCGGGGGTGTTATTAATTGTCCGGGGAAATCGGGGGTTATAAGTACGGGTTGCATCATTCCTCCTCGGCTTCGGCAGCCAGCCAGTCGTCCAATTCATAGCCGGGTAAAAATCCGCGAGCTTCCGCTTTGTAATAGGCAGATTCGGCAATACGTGATATCCGGTTTTTATCGCAAGGCAGAGGATCATGGTCAGCAGGAAAAATGTCGGTTGGTTTTTTTGCGGCCTTGCTGTTTGCTCTCACGGAACTCATATTGCCTCCTTTTTGGAGTGGGATTGAAAGGATTTCGCTAACCATGTCTTTGCGGGGATATTTAACCGAGGTTTATCCCCGACGTGTGCTACAAGGAAAATTCCGTGCGAAGGATATTTCAAAGACGATCTTAGGTCTGTTCGATAGCGCACATAACTGGATAATTTGATTTTATTGGACGCGTTGATAGATCAAGTTTCGCTCGGGATAGGTAAGATGCTGGGTTTCACAAGTTCAGCGCCAACCTACCGGACTATGTGTGTTTTTACTTCAGAGGAATACTTGTTTGAATGTTTTACGGCTTCATTCTCTCGAGGTTTTGAGCCTCCTCGGAACCCTGAACGATTCGAGTTTCAGTAAGAGATCCGGGCTATGCGTAGATTGGCGCTGAACTTGTGAAGCCCAACATTTCATTATTATCCATAACGATCTAAAGAAATTGGGGGCGAAGAAATTGGAAAAACCGGGGGGAGTTCAAATTAAACCAGTCATCCGTTCTTCCAATAAACCAATGTTTGAAATCCCAACCTTTATTGGTTGGGATTTTTACGTTCTGATCGCCAATCCCCGCCAAGTGCTTTGAGTAACGCTGTGCTGGCGAGTAGCCTGCGGCCGGTTATATTGAGGCTGCGTATGTCCGCATCAAGCGCTGTGGCCTGAGCCGTAACTACATTCAGGTAGCTCACTGTTCCAGCCAGATACTGGTTATTAAAGAGAGTGACTGCTTCCTGCGCAGACCGTTTCGCCTCAAGTTGTACCTTGGCTTCTTCACTCAGGATGCGTAGCGTAGAAAGATTGTCCTCAACTTCCTGAAATCCAGCCAGAACAATCTGGCGGTAATCAGCAACGCTTTTGTCAAATGAAGCAATTGCCTGCTCTTTTTGTGATGACCGCACCCCCCCGTCAAACAATGTGGCCGCAATATTCGGTCCAATAGACCATACCCGTCTTGGCAAGGATATTAAATTGGAAAGCAGCGAACTTTGATAGCCAGTTGAGGCGCCAAGTATGAGAGACGGAAAATATGCAGCCTGGATAACGCCAATCTGGGCATTTGCGGCCTTAATGCGGCGTTCCGCTGCGGCAATATCGGGGCGCCGCTCCAGCAATTCTGAAGGAAGGCCGACAGGAAATTCAGGCAAATTTGGCAGGGTCAAAGTTGGCTTGATCAAAAAATTGGAAGGCGCTTTACCGATTAGTACGGCAATCGCATGTTCAAACTGCGCCCTTTGCACGCCAAGATCTATCGCTTGGGCTTGGGTGGATTTTAACTGTGTGTCCGCTTGAACAACATCAGCACGCCCTACAATGCCGGCTTCATAACGATTTTGAGTAATTTGGAGCGACCGCTTATAAGCTATCGTTGTCTGCTCCAATAAGTTACGTTGTACATCATTGATACGCAATTGAAAATAAGTCTGTACCAACGTAGATTGAATGCTTAGCAGGGCAGATTGCAGGTCAGCGGCACTGGCTTCAGCCGACGCCTGGTTAGACTCAACGGTGCGCCCTATTCGCCCCCACAAATCGGCCTCCCAACTGGCGTTCATCAATATTCGATTGGTATTGGTAATCGCTGGGGTTGGATTACCGGGAATGGTTACCCCAGCATTGGTTGAACTTGCGCCTTGTCCACGGGTATGGGCAAAACTACCGGACAATGTCGGTAAATAACGTGCGCGCGCAACACCAAGCAAAGCAAGCGCCTGCCGGTATTGCGCTTCAGCGCTGTGTATATTTTGGTTGGAGATTGATACTTGTTGTACCAACGCGTTTAACTGGATGTCTCCATATATTTCCCACCATTTGCCGCGCAGGGTATGGTCCCGGGGATCTGCCAATTTCCATTGACTTGTTTCTTCCTTGAAAGTGGTAGGGGGTATGACGCCAGGTCGTTTGTAGTCGGGTCCCACGGCACATCCGGCCAGGCTTAAAACAGCCAGCACACAAAATGTTGTTATCAGTATTTTTATACTAGTCATAATTCATGTCTGTTTCGCAGCTTTAAGTGAATTAACTTGGGATCGTTGCTTCCAAATTTTGGAACACCATAACCGAAATCGATCAAGGTACAGATAGACGACGGGTGTCGTGTAGAGCGTTAGCAATTGACTTAAGATCAACCCACCAACAATAGATATTCCCAGTGGTTGGCGCAGTTCAGCGCCCATGCCCGAATCCAGGGCTAGCGGCAGTGCGCCAAACAAGGCGGCCATGCTGGTCATCATGATTGGACGGAAACGTAATAGGCAGGCTTCATAGATCGCATCGCGCGGATTTAAGCCGCGTTGCCGTTCGGATTCAAGCGCAAAGTCGATCATCAGGATCGCGTTTTTCTTGACAATGCCAATGAGAAGAATGACGCCGATCATCGCGATGATACTGAAATCCATTTTAAACGCGAGCAACGCCAGAATCGCCCCTACTCCCGCCGACGGTAGCGTCGAAAGAATGGTTATAGGATGGATGTAGCTCTCATAAAGCATACCGAGCACGAGGTATACCGCCACCAAGGCTGCAAGAATGAGCAAGGGCTGATTGGCCAGCGACATTTGAAAAGCTTTAGCTGTGCCCTGAAAACTACCATGCACGGAAGCGGGCACGCCGATCTTCGCCATTACCTTCTCAATTTCCCGCGTAGCATCCGAAAGCGATACGCCGATCGGAAGATTGAATGAGATCGTTGAAGCGGCAAACTGACCTTGATGATTAATCGCCAGTGGCGTCGCCGTTTCTTCCCAACGGGCGAATGCGGCCAGTGGCACTTGCAGGCCTCCGGGGGCAATCAAAAACACGTCCTTCAACGCTTCCGGGCTCTGCAAATATTGCGGTGCGGCTTCCATAACCACCCGATACTGGTTCAATGGGTTATATATGGTTGATACTTGGCGCTGGCCAAATAAATCGTTCAATGTTGTATCGATCAGCCGCTGTGTCAATCCTAGCCGTGCGGCCGCATCACGGTCAATGGTCAGCGAGGTCTGCACGCCCTTGTTTTGTTGGTCGGTGTTGACATCCGTAAGTTGCGGCAACGAGCGTAATTCCTGGCGGATGCGGGGTTCCCAAGTACGCAACTCATCAATCCCATCTGCCTGGAGTGTATATTGGTATTGCGCGTTACCGGCGCGGCCACCGACGCTAATATCCTGGACCGATTGCAAAAACAGGTTGGCACCGGGTTCATGGCCGAGCTTACCGCGCAACCGGGCGATAATCTTGTCAGCGGATATCTGACGTTCAGCCAACGGCTTTAATCCAACGAACATTCGCCCAGTATTGACTTGCCCACCCCCGGTAAAACCTACGACGCTATCCACCGCAGGATCTTGGCTGACAATATTGACGAAGGTAGCAAGTTTATCCCGCATAGCCTGGAAAGAAATACTTTGGTCTGCCTGAATCGCTCCCGTTAGACGGCCAGTATCCTGCTGCGGGAAAAAGCCCTTGGGTATGACAGTGTAAAGATAAATATTAAGGCCAACCGTTGCCAGAAGTATGAGCATCATGGTGCGGCCATGCGCGAGTGCCCAATCGAGCGATACTCGGTAACCATTCAATAGCGCATTGAAGATGCGCTCACTGACCTTATACAAACGGCCCGGCGGCGATTTCGAGCGTGGGCGCAATAGCCGCGCGCACATCATGGGCGTCACAGTCAATGATACAACCAGGGATACCAGAATGGCCGCCGATAGCGTGATAGCAAATTCCCGAAATAGCCGCCCAACGACACCGCCCATTAATAAAATCGGTATGAACACGGCAACCAAAGACAAGCTCATTGATAATACAGTGAAGCTCACCTCGCGTGCCCCTTGTACAGCGGCTTTAAATGGCGCAACGCCGTTCTCGATGTGGCGAGAAATATTTTCCAGCATCACAACGGCATCATCCACCACAAATCCGACACCGACAGTCAGGGCCATAAGCGAGATATTGTTCAGGCTAAAACCGGCCAAATACATCACGCCAAAGGTACCGATCAAAGATACCGATACCGCAACGCTTGGGATGAGCGCTGCCCGAATATCGCGCAAAAACAGAAATACAACCAATACCACTAAGGCAATTGAAATCAAAAGTGCATGTTCTACTCCCCGCAATGATGCGCGAATGGTCGGCGTGCGGTCTGACGCCACTGATAGGGTAATTGCCGCCGGTATGGAAGCGCGCAATAGCGGCAACAATTGCTTTACTTGATCTACCGTTTCAATAATATTAGCGCCCGGCTGGCGATTCAAAATCAGCATCACAGCCGGTTTACCATTGACCAATCCGGCATTTCGGATGTCCTGTACTGAATCCGCTACCTGGGCAATATCGGCGAGACGGACAGGGGCGCCATTACGGTAAGCGACGATTGTCGGAAGGTATTCAGCAGCAGTTTTAGCCTGATCGTTAGCCAGTATCTGCCAGCGCTGGTCTCCATTCTCAAGCGAGCCTTTAGGCCTGTTAGCGTTGGTGGCGACAATTGCGGCACGCACATCCTCAGCGCTTATGCCATACTTGTTCAGGGCGCTCGGGTTGAGCGACACGCGTACGGCAGGTAGCGAACTACCCCCTACAGTCACCAGGCCAATTCCTTTCAATTGTGATATTTTTTGGGCAAGAATAGTCGATGCCGCATCGTACATCTGTCCTCGACTCATCGATTCTGAGGTCAGGGAAAGAATCATAATGGGCGCATCGGCCGGATTGACTTTGCGGTAAATTGGGTTATTGGGAAGACCAGTGGGCAACAGGTTTCGCGCCGCGTTCATTGCCGCCTGGACGTCACGCGCAGCACCATCAATGTTGCGCTCAAGATCGAATTGCAAAGTAATACGGGTTGAACCCAGCGAGCTGGACGAGCTGATCTCGGTAACACCCGCAATAAGGCCAAGCGACCGTTCAAGCGGCGTGGCCACCGTGGCAGCCATCGTTTCTGGGCTTGCCCCCGGCAGTGTTGCCTGTACCGAGATTGTCGGAAAATCAACTTGTGGCAAGGCTGCTACAGGAAGCAGCGTAAATGCAATTACTCCCGATAATACGATACCCAGCGCCAATAACGTTGTGGCAACCGGGCGATTTATGAAAGTTTCAGATAGACTCATGGCAACAAGACCGCATTAACCCTCAGGTACGGTCGACAGCTGGGGGCGATTTGAAGCGCTGCGCCCACTGACCAAAGGCAAGATAAATAACCGGCGTTGTAAACAGAGTCAATATCTGGCTTACCAGCAATCCCCCCACCATCGTGATACCCAGTGGATGGCGCAACTCTGACCCGACACCCGTACCGAGCATCAATGGAAGCGCAGCAAGCAAAGCACACATGGTCGTCATCAAAATCGGCCGAAAACGTAACAGGCAGGCTTCAAAAATTGCTTCGCGCGGTGTTTTGCCATGTTTACGTTCTGCATCCAGCGCAAAATCGATCATCATGATGGCATTTTTTTTAACGATGCCAATTAGCAGAATGATACCGATAATACCGATTACCCCAAGCTCGGTGCGCGACACCATCAGTGCCAATAATGCCCCGACGCCAGCGGAAGGAAGCGTGGACAAAATTGTGACTGGGTGAATGTAGCTCTCGTAGAGCACACCCAGAACAATGTACATGGTAATGATTGCCGCAAGAATCAACAGCAACATGTTACTTAGAGAAGCCTGAAACGCCAGGGCAGCTCCCTGAAAACCGGTTTGGACACTAACAGGCAGTCCAATTTCTTGTTCCGCCGCACGGATAGCCTTCACTGCATTACCCAACGAAGCGCCAGGCGCCAAATTAAAGGAAATGGTAGCGGCGGGAAACTGATCGATATGGTTGATAGACAGAGGTGTTGCACGTTCTGAGATACGGGCGATCGATGATAACGGCACCTGGCTGCCATTCAACGATACGATGTAAATTCCATTCAGAGCCTCAGGCCCCCGCTGAAACTCGGGCTTAACTTCCAGTACCACCCGATACAGGCTGGACTGGGTAAATATGGTTGAGATAAGCCGCTGGCCAAAAGCATTGTATAGCGTGTTATCTATTGCCGCAGGCGTAATACCAAGCCGGCCAGCGGTGTCGCGGTCAATCTCGATATAGGCCTGTAAGCCTTGGTCCTGAATATCACTGTCCACATCTATCAGTTCCGGCAATTTGCGCAGACGCTCCAGCAATTTGGGCGCCCATTCGGCCAGCTCGGCCGGATTGGCGTCTTCGACACTGAACTGGTATTGAGTGCTACTTACCCGCGTCTCAATAGTAAGATCCTGTACCGGTTGCATGTACATCTCGATTCCCGGCACCTCTGCCAGACTGTGTTGCAGGCGACGTATCACACCCGTTGCGTCAGTGTTGCGAGCACTTTTTGGTTTGAGGTTAATCAGCATGCGGCCACTGTTAAGTGTGGCATTCGTGCCATCAACGCCGATGAATGAAGACAAGCTCTCCACCGCAGGATCTTTCAGCACAATCTGAGCGAGTGCCTGTTGCCGTTCGGCCATTGCCGCGAAAGAAATTGACTGAGGGGCTTGGGTCATGCCTTGAATCACCCCGGTATCCTGCACCGGAAAAAAGCCTTTGGGCACGAACATATAGAGCAGTACGGTAAGGCCAAGTGTGGCTCCGGCCACCAGTAACGTGGCTAATTGACGGTCAAGCACCCAATTGAGCATGACGCCATAACGCGCAATCACCCTATCGAAAAAAGCGCCGCTCTTACGGTAAAACTGACCTTGCTCAGCAGCAGGCACATGGCGCAACAATTTGGCACACATCATCGGCGTTAGGGTAAGCGATACCACAGCAGAAATCAGAATCGCCACTGCCAATGTGATAGCGAATTCGCGGAACAGCCGGCCGACTACGTCTCCCATAAACAGCAGCGGGATCAACACAGCGATTAGCGAAAAGGTCAACGAAATGATGGTAAAACTTATTTGCTTAGCGCCCTTAAGCGCCGCTTGCAAGGGTGAATCGCCAGCCTCGATATAACGCGTAATGTTTTCGATCATTACGATCGCATCATCCACTACGAATCCGGTAGCAATCGTCAGCGCCATTAGCGTCAAATTATTGATACTGAAACCAGCCAGATACATCACGCCAAAAGTACCAATAAGGGACAATGGTACGGCAATACCTGGGATGATGGTGGCGTACACATTACGTAAAAACAGGAAAATTACCATCACTACCAACGCAACCGATAGCATCAACTCGAAGCGGACATCTTCCACCGAGGCACGGATCGTAGTAGTCCGATCAGTAAGAATCTTGACATTGATAGATCCAGGCAACGTAGCTTGCAGTTGCGGCAAAAGCTTCTGGATGCGATCCACCGTTTCAATGACATTAGCTCCGGGTTGACGCCTAATATTGAGGATCACAGCCCGAGTCTGGCCAGCCCAAGCAGCAAGATGCGTGTTTTCGGCCCCATCAATGGTGTCCGCAATATCACTTAAACGAATCGGTGCACCATTGCGCCAAGCGACAATAAGATTGCGGTATTCCTCGGCTGACTTGAGCTGATCGTTGGCATCCAGGGTTGAAGCCCGTGCCGCGCCATCAAAACTTCCTTTCGCAATATTTACGTTGGCATTTCCAATAGCAATGCGAATATCGTCGAGGTTAAGGCCATTTGCGGCAAGCGCTCTGGGATTAGCCTGAATACGAACCGCAGGCCTTTGACCGCCGCCAATACTGACCAGTCCGACGCCAGGCAACTGCGAAAGTTTTTGTGCCAAGCGTGTATCCACCAAATCTTGCACTTTCGGCAGCGGCAGCGTTTCAGACGTGATCGCCATCGTGACGATAGGCGCATCAGCTGGATTAACCTTACTGTAAATCGGTGGCATCGGTAGATCCGTAGGCAGAAAAGAACTAGCGGCGTTTATCGCTGCCTGTACTCCCTGCTCCGCTACATCAAGACTAAGATTAAGTCCGAACTGTAGCGTGATGACCGAGGCACCGCCTGAACTGCTGGAAGACATCTGGTTCAGACCGGGCATTTGGCCGAACTGGCGCTCCAGTGGTGCGGTAATTGAGGATGTTGTGACGTCCGGGCTGGCACCGGGGTAAAAAGTAGTCACCTGAATAGTCGGGTAATCAACTTCCGGCAAGGCTGAAACTGGCAACAAACGGTAGGCCAGCACTCCTGATAACAGGATAGCGGCCATCAGCAGTGAGGTTGCAACTGGCCGGATAATAAACAGACGTGAAAGGTTCATGCCCCGTCTTTATTCTCAGTCTGGGGTTTACGCCGATTTTGACGCCCATCCCCCCGACGTGGGCCTTTGCTTTCTCCACCCCGTTCGCCAGGGGAGTTTATCTCCACTTTTGCGCCTTGCCGGAGCTTGTCTGCGCCGTCGATAACTACTTTTTCGCCCGGGATCAAACCCTTCTCAACCGCCACAATATTGCCCGAAATTGGTCCGAGCACAACAGGCCGCAGGCTCACTGTTTTATTGTCATCCACAACATAGAAAAAAGTACCCTGTGTGCCGCGCTGGGACGCTGAAGTCGGAATTAAAGTAACCCCATGCCGAGTTTCGATGTGCAAGTGGATATTGACGAACTGATTCGGAAAAAGGGCGTTGTCAGAATTTGTAAATTCTGCCTTAAGCTTAACAGTTCCAGTTGTTGCATCAATCTGGTTATCTATCGTCAGCAACGTGCCGATTGCCAACTTATTCTTATCGTCACGATCCCACGCTTCAACTACCAGCTGTTGGTTCGCTTGCAGTTTACTCAGGACGGTAGTGAGATTGTCAGAAGGAATTGAGAAAATGACAGTAATCGGCTGGGTTTGAGTAATAACAACCAAACCGCCCGTATCAGTGGTGCGCACCATGTTGCCTGTGTCAACCAAGCGTAGCCCAAGGCGGCCAGCAATCGGAGCCGTAACATGAGTGAAAGCAAGCTGAAGTTTGGCGTTATCCACCAAAGCCCTATCTGTTTGCACCACCCCTTCATACTGTCTTACTAACGCTTCCTGCGCATCGACCTGTTGCTTAGCGATAGAGTCTTTCGCCAACAAGCCGCGATAACGGGCCTGATCAAGCCGCGCATTGGCAAGTAACGCCTGATCCCGCATTAATTGTCCGTTCGCTTGATCAAGTTGCGACTGGAAAGAACGCGGGTCAATTTCTGCAAGCAAATCTCCAATCTTCACAACTTGACCTTCACGAAAAGCAACTCGAACAATCTGACCATCAACGCGGGGTTTGACCGTTACAGTGTTGCGTGCGGTAACGGTGCCCAATGCGTTAATCACCACATCGATGTCACCTGTCCGGGCGATTGCAACCGCCACTGGCACAGGTCGGCTTGCACCATCCTTGCCACCACGTCCCATTGGCGGCGTTGGCGTTGGCGTTGGCGTTGGCGTTTGCTTTTCCTGCTTCCCATAGAATAAAAAGATCGCAAGTACTCCAGCGGCAACTAAAACTCCGATCGTAATCCACAGGGCTTTATTCTTCATTCAGTGTTCCTACCATTAAATTTGATGCAATTTTTGATTGCTTCTAGGGCACCTCTAAATAGGTGATTTATATTTTCTTTACTCTTATCAATTCATTAAATATAAACCCGCCCTTATCAACATAATTTTTCTATTGAATCATCAATATATCTTTGCATATTACCATTGCTGCCTATATCACGTTTCTATTGTTCGCGATCTTCCGATGACATGTTCTCCCAGCGTTCACGCATTTTTTTGCGGTGGGCGTCACGTTCAGCCGGTGACATTTTTTGCCAGTGCTCTTTCATCTTTTCACGCATTTTATGTCGTTCCTCGGGAGGCATGTTTTCCCAATGCTCGCGCATTTCCTTACGCTTTTCAGCGCGTTGCTCCAATGTCATCGCCTCCCATCTCTTATACATTTCCTTACGCTCACCCTCAGGCTTTTTTGGGGACACGCATTGCCATTTCTCGTTTATCTCAGGATGTTCTTCAATACGCTGATCAGGTGTCTTGTTTTTCCATTCCTTACGTATTGCCTCACGGACTTTGATTTGCTCTTCAGACAATTCATTTTGTATTTGCCCGATATGGACAGTCTGTGTACTGTCATTAACTGTTTCAACCGCATAAACAGGTATAACGACGCAAATCAAAACACTGGCCACGATAAGCAATTTAAAGATGTTATTAAAGTTCATAGTCACGGATATTCCCGTAAATTAAGTGCATAAATAATGTATGGCGTACCTAAAATTCTTCACAATTATAACGACGTATGTGGCTTGGCTAACGAAACGCGGGGATTCACGAATATTTTTCGTGCACACGTCGAGTGTATATTTTAAATACTCACCTCACCTGCGCACCTTTATTAGAAGTTTTTGGTGTGGTTTTTATTAACTGATTTTTGTGTAAATTGCTTGAACTAACCTCTTTAATAGCTGCCTAGAATGGTTATCCCGATTGAACTGTAAGAATAAGTTTTTTCCAAGAAAAAATTTGTAACAGTTTGTTTCAACCAAGGGGCCACGACACAATTCTTTACAGCTTAAACTAAGGTTGGCTTTATCATGCTCGCCATGGACAACATGCATCGCATTCTAATTATTGACGACGACTCCCGCTTACGCTCGTTGTTGTTGCGTTATCTTGGCGAACAAGGCTTCATAGTGAAAGCGGCCATTGATGGTAGCGAGATGGATAAAGCCTTAGCGCTAAACCATTATCATCTTCTGGTGCTGGATCTAATGTTGCCCAATGAGGATGGATTATCAATTTTGCGTCGTTTGCGTGGAGCGGGAGAGAATGTGCCGGTGATTTTACTCACCGCCAAGGGCGACGAAATAGATCGTATTATCGGATTGGAAATGGGAGCGGATGACTATCTTCCCAAGCCATTTAATCCACGCGAACTGGTGGCGCGTATCCATGCAATTTTGCGCCGCAAGGGAACCCAACCGGTTGGTGCGCCGCAAACAGAAGAAAAAATAGTTACATTCGGCGTGTATGAATTAAATTTGGCGACGCGTGCGTTGAGTAAGTCAGGCGTACCCATCGCACTCACCACCGGCGAATTTGCATTACTCAAGACACTCGTCACGCATCCTCGCCATCCTTTATCGCGCGACAAACTCATGGAGTTGGCACGCGGCCGCAACCATGATCCATTCGATCGTGCCATAGACGTACAAATTTCCCGGTTGCGCAAACTCATTGAAGCAGATCCCGCCCATCCACGTTTTATCCAAACGGTTTGGGGACATGGTTATGTATTTGTACCGGATGGAATCACGCCTTGATTAATTGGCCAAAAACTTTACTGGTACGCGCCCTGTTACTCATCATGGCTCTGATCGTACTATCTTTAACGGCAGCTCTAGCCATTTTTCGTCAAGTCGAACATGAACCACGTGCACAGCAGATGGCACAACTAGTTGTATCGGTGGTCAATCTCACACGCGCTGCCGTGCTGTCCGCCGCGCCTGAATGGCGCTCTGCACTGCTCGCCGAACTAGCTGATGCGGAGGGGTTACGTATACAGATGGCGGACAATAATGATGTGCTTACACCCTTGCCAACCCATCCTCCTGAATTACATTTAATGACAAAAAAAGTGCGCGCAAGCTTAGGCCAGAATACGCGCTTCGCTGCGGAACATAACGGTGTGGAAGCGCTATGGGTGAGCTTCTACATCGGCAGCAATGAATTCTGGGTGGCATTACCCAAAGAGCACGTCGAACATCCGGTTTCGCAAGTATTGTTGATATGGGTCAGCTTGGTGTTTGGATTGGCCTTACTCGGCGCTTATTTCATCGCACGACAGGTGGCATACCCCTTACAGCAACTCGCGCAAGCGGCACAACGAGTAGGCCAAGGTGCGACGCTGCATCCATTACCGGAACGGGGCGCGCATGAAATCGTTGCAGTAACACGCGCCTTTAATCAGATGTCCGCCGACCTCACCGCAAATGAGCGTGAACGCGCTTTAGTGTTGGCAGGTATATCGCATGACCTGCGCACTCCTTTGACACGCGTGCGATTGGCAGCTGAATTTATCGCCGATGAATCCTTACGCATGGGGCTGGCCGCCGATGTAGAGCAGATGAATGCAGTCATCCAGCAATTCCTCGACTATGCCCGCCTGGATGAAAATGAAGCCGTTATCCAATTGGATATAAAACCACTCGTGCGCGAAGTTGCTGAGCGGTTTGAACAGCAAGCAGAATCGCTTACGCTCGAACTGCATGATGTGCCTATGCTGCGAGTCAGGCCATTGCTTTTAAAACGCGCACTCTCCAATCTGCTGGATAATGCTATCAAACATGGCGGAGGAAAGATCACGTTGCAGCTCAAGCAGGAAAAAAGTCAAGTCATCCTGGCTATAACAGATCGCGGTACTGGTATTCCTGCGACGCAACGCGAAGCTGTCAAGCGGCCATTCGCCCAGCTGGGAACCTCACGCGGCAACGTCACCGGAACAGGATTGGGATTGGCAATTGTTGAACGTGCGGCACGCTTGCACGGCGGCGAATTCCGTTTGGAAGATAGTGTAACGGGCGGATTGGTGACTCAACTAATTTTTCCATGCGCCTGAAATAATTATCAGATTGAGTGTGCTATAACTAATCCTTCTACACCGCTTAATGATCCTTACCAAGCATTAATCGCAGCTTATTTTTATCCCGCCATAGAAACAAATTTTTACACTTTATTCCCTACCGCAAACACTTTGCTTACATTTTCCCCATAGGATGCTCTATACGCACATCACCGCGTTAACCGAAAAACTTATTACAGGAGAAGAGCCATGAACTTTAGTAAAAAAAACCTTAGCGCCATACTTTGCATAAGCTTTGCTGCTTTACTGGGCAACAGCGCGTTAGCCCACGAAAAGATGGAATCAAAAGGTGAATGTAAACATTCTTGGAGTAAAAAAGATGGATACACTGCACACTTTGATAAACGCATGTCAGCCTTGCAAACATCTCTTCAACTGACACCCAGTCAAGAAGCGTCATGGGCTGAATTTTCGAACAAATTGAAGCCAGTTAAAATAGATAGGCCTGAAAATCAAGACTGGAAGGATCTGAGTACGCCAGATCGTTTAGACCGAAGGCTGGATCAAATGAAATCCCATGAAAAAGAAATGGCTGACCATGCAGCGGCTGTACGTACGTTTTATGACACATTAACCCAAGACCAGAAGAAAATATTTGACAAACATTTTCAACCTCATCATTCCAACTCATATGACAAAAAATAATGTCCCCGAAACATTGCTGCATCAGTCTGACTCCATACAACTACAGCGGATCTTTAGTCCAGCCAATAATGCATCAAATTTAGGAGGATAAGCTTTTGTCGGGCAGCAGGGCGATGCTGCCCGATTGCTTCCGCGCCGTAACCAGTTTTTTGTCCAGCATGCCACGAAAACGTTAGGTTCTATGTTTACAGCCCAACAAAAACTGTAAACAAATGTATCAAACGATTGTTTTATAATAGACCGGGTGGTAGAATTTTTGGGTTGTTGCGTTAAGATGTCTGCGGCTGCCGCAATATTTAGATTTTCCATGCGGCCTGTGCGTACCGTTTCTAATATATTAAGGAGAGCCCGATGCTGAAAAAAAATATCATTGCCGTACTTTTGTCTGTAAGTTTGCCATTTGCCGCCCATGCCGCAGATTCATATAGCATGGATCCTCAACATACCTACGCCCATTTCAGTGTTAATCATCTAGGCTTTTCCACCATGCAAGGGCGTTTCGATAAAAGTAGTGGCAAAGTAACTTTAAATCGTGCCGCAAAAAGTGGGTCGGTGGATGTCACCATTGAAGCGGCTTCAATCACCACTGGTTTTGGCAAGCGCGATGACCACCTTCGTTCACCAGATTTCTTTAATGTCACCGAATTCCCCAGTCTTACATATAAGTCAAGTGCGATAAAATTCAAGGGGGATACTCCAGTCAGTGTGGAAGGTAATCTCACCCTACTCGGCGTAACCAAGCCAGTAACACTTACCATACTTGCCTTCAAGTGCGCCAATCACCCAATGAATAAAAAAGAGATGTGTGGTGCAGATGCCACTGCACAAATTAAACGCTCAGACTTTGGCATGAAATTTGGTTTGCCTAACATAGGCGATGACATAAAATTGACGTTCGAAGTAGAAGCGTACAAAGATTAATTAATCTGTACTTGCAATGCAGAAGAAATGACAAGCAGATGCTTGCAATTTCTTCTGCTCCGATGACTTGCAATTAATGACAGCAGCACTCTGCATACTTTATTACAAAGAAATGCACCCAATAAAACCTAAACTCCATCGCATGTAAAACTATCCAGGCTAAACTTTATAGATAGATATCAAAATCGCGATAACAAAAAACGTCAACATACAATTAAAATCAATGTGATACGCAGTATACCCTTTACTCAAATTTAGATACTCAGCCCCAATAGGATTACAGTTCGACACGAAAAGTTGAATCAGCTGACCTTAGACGAATTCTCAGCATTTTTAGAAATATCCATGTAATGAGAAACGATGACGATTTCATGCGCGTCGCCCTGACGCTGGCGAGGCAAGCCGAACTATCTGGAGAGGTTCCGGTGGGCGCCATCGTGGTTAAAAATGGCACTATCATAGGGCGCGGAAGCAATGCGCCGATCAGCCGCCACGATCCTTCCGCGCATGCCGAATTGCTAGCCCTGCGTGACGCGGCACAACATTTGGGCAATTATCGGCTGATTGGCTGTGAATTATTCGTTACCCTGGAACCTTGCGTAATGTGTGTAGGCGCCATATTCCATGCGCGCATTGCACGTGTGGTGTTTGGAGCCAGTGATTTAAAGACTGGTGCATGCGGCAGCGTACTTAATCTGTTTAACGAGCAGCGCTTAAACCATCACGCTGAAATGACTGCCGGAATACTTGCTGAAGAATGCGGGCAGTTGTTAAGTAGTTTTTTTGCCGCACGCCGCGCGCAACAACAAAATATTAAGGCTACATTATAAAAATCAACATTCATATCCGCACGCAAACACTTGAATTATTCGACGATGCCGGCAAACTGTTGCGTCATTATCCAGTTTCTACAGCCGCTAATGGGGTGGGTGAGAAATCCGGAAGCTATTGCACGCCACGTGGCAAGCACATCATCCGTGCAAAAATTGGTACAAACCAACTACTCAACACCGTATTCGTTAGACGCCGCTCTACCGGTGAAATCTATACGCCAGAACTAGGGGCACAATATCCGGATCGTGATTGGATACTGACGCGCATATTGTGGCTATCTGGCAGTGAAGTTGGTTTCAACCGTTTAGGGTCCTGCGACACAATGCGCCGCTATATATATATTCACGGTACGCCAGATAGTACGAAACTCGGCCAACCTGGCTCTAAGGGCTGTATACGAATGCGCAACGCCGACCTTGTGGAGCTATTCGATCTCGTTCCTGTGTACACTGAAGTTTGCATTACCCTGTGACCTGTAGTGCACATCCGATTGCTTGACCTGAGGGGATGCGGCAGATTTATTGTACAACGTACGACCTATACCCTGCTCCAGCCGGATTAAACCCGCTGCGCAAACGCCTCAAAATCTTGGACTGGCAGTGGCCGACTGAAGAAATAACCTTGGTAGGCATGGCAACCTATACTGGCTAAAAAATCGCGCTGCAGCTCAGTTTCAACCCCCTCTGCAATGACCCCCATTCCGAGGCTCTGCGCCAACGCCACAATAGTCCGCGCGATGGCAGCGTCATTAAGGTCGGTGAGCACATCGCGAACAAACAATTTGTCGATCTTCAATTGGTTCAACGGCAAGTGCCTCAAATAAGAAAGTGAAGAATAGCCAGTACCAAAATCGTCAAGCGAAAAACCTACCCCACTGGCTTTCAACGCAATCATCTTTTCGACGATGTCCCCAACATTGTCCACCAATAGGCTTTCAGTCAGTTCCAGCTTAAGCCGGTTCGGGTTAATACCTGCCTGGCTGATTGTTGCCATTACTTTCTCCACAAAATCAGCTTCGAGGAACTGCTGGGCACTCACATTCACCGCTATTGTGAGATGGGCCATTTCAGGCCGGACGGCCCATAGCGCAAGCTGGGCACAGGCAGTTTCCAGTACCCATTGGCCCAATGGCAGGATCAACCCTGTTTCTTCAGCAAGAGAAATGAATTCGGTAGGTGGCAACATACCGCGTCTGGGGTGTTGCCACCGTACCAGCGCTTCCGCACCCGTGGCACGGCCATCACTAGCCACCTGAGCCTGGTAGTGAAGCACAAATTGATTATGCTCGATCGCTATACGCAGATCCATTTCCATGGCGGCACTTTCGATGACGATAGTCTGCATGGCTGGGTCAAAGAAACGCAAGCCATTGCGGCCCATTGCCTTTGACTTGTACATGGCAAGATCAGCTTGCTTCAGTAAATCGTCAATAGATGTCGCCTTATCCAGGAACAATGTGGCACCGATGCTCGCTGTACTATGGTGATGGATACCTTCAAGCTGATAGGGTTGACTAATGGCAGTAAGGATTTTTCTACCTACGGCTTCAGTTTGGGTGGCAGCTTCCTCAATGGTGTCCGCCAATCCCTCCAGAACCACCACGAATTCGTCGCCACCCATCCTCGCTACCGTGTCACCCTCACGTACACTAGTAAAAATACGTTGTGCGACTTGCTTGAGTAGCAAATCACCCTTGTCATGGCCCGATGTGTCGTTCAACGTCTTGAATTGATCGAGATCGATGAACAGCACCGCACCAAAAGTCCCATTGCGGTTACTAGTGGCCATGGCACGTTTCAGGTGATCCTGCAAGAGCCTGCGGTTGGGCAAATGGGTTAGCGGATCAAAGAAGGCCAATTCCGTGATTTTGTCTTCTGCTAACTTGCGTTCCGTAATGTCAATGTGTGAAGCCACATAGTGGGTGACCATCCCTTTGCTGTTTTTGACAGTACTAATAGTGAGCAATTTTGGAAAAATCTCACCATCTTTACGCCGGTCCCATATTTCTCCCTGCCATGTTCCAGTTTCCTGGATAGCTTTCCACATCGCGCGATAGAAATCGGCATCGTGGCGGCCAGAGTTAAGTATGCGCGGCTTTTTGCCAATGAGTTCCTCTGCCGTATAGCCTGTACTCTCACAAAATGCCCGATTGACCCGCAGGATCAAATTATCCGCATTGGTAATCATCAAGCTTTCCTGCGACTCGAAAGCAACAGCGGCAATGCGAAGCTCGGCCTCTGCATGCTTACGCTCAATTTCATTGACATACAACTTGATCTGCATTTCGGACAGGCCAGCAAGCACGCTGTTTTCCATACCAGGTTTAAGCGTTATGTTGGTAGAAAAATCCCCACTGCCGATTCGAACTAAATTGCTGTGGATTTCGTCAGCAGTGCCACCCAGTGTTGTGCGCAAGGAAGTATAAGTCCGCCAGAGCAAGAAGATCACCCCAAGTGCGGTCACGATGAATATCAGCCGAAACGTTAGCGCGACATCCTCCGCATCATGGATTGCATCAAGTGTTCTCTTTTCCATCAATACATGAACCTCATTGATGGGCTTCATAACCCTTGCCTTACCTTGGTAGTACTCGTCACTATGTAACATCAAATTAGCCCTCTCCCGGTTCACTTTCGTATTCAGGCGGGATGAGTCAACCAATTTCATGGCCGCGAATCCAAGGGCAGCCAAATGATCCGAATTCACTTTAGCTTCCGTCAGTTTGCCAAGTTCTTCGACAGTAAAACCAGACTGACGCATCAAGTCCAGCAAAGCAACGGTTTGTCCATTCTCTATAGGGGGAGACTGGGTATTTGCCAGCACCATATCCCAGTAGCCATAAAAGTACCCATATGGCCGCGACATCTTGCCGTCACGGATGTCCAATATTTGCTGATAATATTTCTTATACCGGGGATCACTGGTCACTACGAATGCTCTGGCCATCCGTGTTAAGTCATCTGAGCTTTGAAGTAATTGATCAGTCAACTGAAAGGAAATTAACCGTTGTTCATTTGCACGATCAATCTTTTTTTCGGTGACAACATAAATACTAAAAAGAATAGAAAGCGCAAAAAAGGAGAGCACTGACAGCGCAATCTTTGAAGCTACATCTCTATAAGTTTTTTTTGAATTCATTTTTCAGCTTAGTCCCTTACGCAACCAAGATGTATAGAGAAAGGTAAAAATAGCTTAGCGCGTAACGAATTCTCCCATATCCCAACTGAAAATGGCGTGATTGAATAAACCTATGTTTCCCTGTTGTCCAGACGCTAAAGCCGAATGACACAAAAGGTTGTAATACATCAAGCCTCCCAGCCCCATTTATTTCCCTAAAATAGCCCAATGCATTTCATGTAATGGCACTATTTTTTTTGCGGCTCCCAGCTTAATGGCTTCTTTGGGCATACCAAATACAACACACGTCGCTTCATCTTGCGCCACCGTGGGCGCACCTGCGTCCAGCATTTCTTTCAGGCCCCGCGCGCCATCGTCACCCATGCCAGTCATGATGATGCCGGTGGCATTTTTTCCCGCAAACTTGGCTACCGAGCGGAACAGTACGTCCACTGACGGGCGGTGGCGGTTCACCAAGGGGCCGTCCACTACTTCAACATGGTAATACGCGCCACTGCGCTTTAACAGCATGTGCTTACCACCAGGCGCAATCAGGGCGAGACCTGGCATAACGCGGTCGTTATTTTTAGCTTCTCTCACTTCAATTTGGCACAGGCCGTTGAGGCGTGAAGCAAATAAGGCAGTAAATTTTTCCGGCATATGCTGCACGATGACAATGCCGGGGCAGACTCGCGGTAGTGCTGTGAGCACGGCTTCCAGTGCCTGTGTGCCTCCGGTCGAGGTGCCGATGGCAACAATGCGTTCGGTAGTTTGCGCCATGGAGTGGGCAGTGGCTGCTGGGAGAATAGCATCGGCATTCAGTTTTTCCGCCACTTGCGGTAACGGTGTCGCCGCCCTGATCGTGCGCCTGACGTTGGCCTGGGCTGCCGCCCTGACTGCACCTACTAGGTCGTTTGATGATTCTTGCAAAAAATTTTTTAACCCGACTTTGGGTTTGGTAATAATTTCAACTGCGCCAGCGGCAAGCGCTTGCATGGTGGTTTCCGCGCCTTTTTCCGTGAGGGTGGAGCAGATCACCACCGGTGTGGGGTGTTCGGCCATGATCTTTTTGAGGAAGGTGATGCCGTCCATGCGCGGCATTTCTACGTCCAGCACGATGACATCCGGCCATTCGCGGGTCATTTTTTCCATGGCAAAGATGGGGTCAGATGCCGCGCCAATTACTTGAATGTCCGGTTCCTGATCCAATACCGCCTGTAGTACTTGGCGCACGACCGCCGAGTCATCAACCAATAACACTTTAATTTTTTTCATTTATTTATGCCTTTAATCATGCCTGGATTACGCCGGGTTTGCGTACCCAGACATTGCCGTTATTAATATCAAATATGATCTGCCGATGGCTATTCCCGCCCAGGTCTTCGGCTGCAACAACGAATCCATGCGATGCGGCAAGCGAGCGGGCAGCAGTCATGTTTTTGCAGGAGATGTTCATGCATGCATTGATCGTATCAATGCAGTTGTTACGGTCACATTGGTTCCTTTTTATGCCGGAAAACATGTTGCCTGCCCCAAATAATTTCACGGTATATTCTGAGGGGTGTGTTTTGGCTGCACGAATTTCCCGCTCGAACATTTGCATGGCTTCCTTTGCGTAACGCCCATCAAGGGAAGCTCCTGAGGTGTTTTCCCGGGAAGGCAGCAGGTAGTGGCACATGCCACCAATCAGTTTTGTCGGGTGCCACATCGTGATCGATACACACGATCCAAGAAGCGTGCGAAGACGGGTGTTCGTGTCACCGAAATAAAAATCGCCAGGCTGCAAGAATATCTCGATGACATGCTTTGACTGCTTCATGGCTTGCGGTATATAGACGGGGAAACTAACTTTAGGGCATCGGTGATTCCGTTGAGGCTTTCAGAATGGCTGACAATAAAGTATCCGCCCGGTTTCAACATCGGCAACATGCGCGCTACAACTTGGCGTTTTGTATCCATGTCGAAGTAGATCATGACATTACGCAGGAAAATAACGTCAAATTCGCCCAGCTTCGGTAGCGTTGTGTTCAGGTTGATTTGCATGAATTGCATGCGGCTGCGCAGGTTGCGCTCAATCATGAACGTGCCTTCTTGGGTGCCCGTGCCTTTCAGGCAATGCTTGGAGAGTAGGGATTGCGGAATGTTGTGCGCCCGTTCCATGTCGTAGTGGCCCGAGCGGGCTTTTTCGAGAACGCGGGTGCTGATGTCGGATGCGACGATTTCCCAAGGGGTGTTAGGCAAGCCGTCGGCAAGTGTCATGGCGAGGCTGTATGGTTCTTCGCCGGAGGAGCTGGCCGCACTCCATAAACGAAATGTTTTGCCCGCTTGTGCTTTGGGCAAAATTTGCCCCCGCAGAAAATCAAAATGTTTGGGTTCGCGAAAAAAATAGGTTTCGTTGGTGGTGAGCAGGTCCAGTGCGATCTGTAATTCCGCCGCTTCGGTATTTTGAGTAATCAGCCGAAAATAATCTCCGTAGCTGTTTAAATCATGGTGCTTCAGCCGCTTGGATAGCCGCCCTGAAACCAATGCTTTCTTTGCGTCGGAGAGATTAATCCCGGCGGTGCGATGTAACCATGAACGGAACTGGTTAAATTCATCATCTCTTAGCGTGGCGGTATGCATAGTTTTGTTGTTCTACAGTTTGTTATAAACGTTTGGCTTACCTGAAATGGGCAAAACCACCCGAGTGGCGGGTACATGATGGGTTAAGCTTGGTACGATTAAACGATTTTAATCGTTTGCATCCAAACTGCGCTTACTCCTACCACTCCGATATATATTGCATGCACTGGCATTAACCAGCCCGATGCCCAGCAAGATTTCTATCCTTGAAAAATCCCATGACCTGATGCAACAGATGTGCCTGACTGTGGACCTCTTCTGAGGTCGCGGCTAACTGCTCAGACGCCGAAGCATTTTGTTGCGTGATCTGACTCATCTGCGACATGGCAGTATTAATCTGGGCAGCACCACTCGATTGCTCTTCCGAAGCGGCGGTAATCTCCTGCACCAAGTCTGAGGTTTTGTTGATTGCCGGTACCATATCATTCAACAACTTACCTGCCGATTCGGCTTTCTGCACACTTCCAGATGCCAGTTCGTCAATTTCTTTCGCTGCAATCTGGCTGCGCTCGGCCAGTTTACGCACTTCCGCCGCCACCACAGCAAAGCCTTTTCCATGCTCACCAGCACGTGCAGCTTCGATTGCGGCATTTAAGGCCAGCAAATTAGTCTGATAAGCAATGTCGTCCACGATGCCAATTTTCGCCGCAATCTGTTTCATCGCAAGCAATGTTTCTGTGACCGCTTTTCCTCCATCGACCGCCTGTTTAGATGCCTGCATAGCCATGTCATCTGTAATCTTGGCGTTCTCGCTGTTCTGCGAAATTGAAGCGCTAATTTGCTCAACTGAGGCAGAAGTCTCTTCCACGCTCGCTGCTTGCTCGCTGGATGATTGACTCAGGCTTTGCGCCGTCGCGCTCATTTCTTCAGAAGCTGATGACAACACGTTAGTCGCACCGCGAATATCAGAAACAATGCTAGCGATGTTTCCGGCCATGGTATTAATCGCATGCATCAGACGTCCAATTTCAGTATGATTACCCGCCGATTTCAGCAACTGAACGTCCCCAGAAGCAATGACTTGGCAAGCCCGCACCGCATCGTCAAGCGGGCGCAACAATTTGTAAAGCAGGGACCACCATATCAATCCTACAGCTGCCAATGTGGCGGCAATAATCATGCCCAACCACACTGTAGCGGCGCCCCCCGCCGCCCCTTGGCTCATCTGCAACAACCGCCCCCCGCCCAGGATAACGACCATGCCAATAAAAATACAGGCAGCCGATATTCGAGCCTTGAGGCTGGATTCACTGATAGCCGCCAGGCAACCGCGCCAGCCGGTTGAAACGATTTGTCCTTCTTTGACCGTGATACCTCTTGCGGTTCCCTCACGAAACTGGCGGTAAACTCGCTCCGCACGCTCCACCTGTGCACGGGTTGGCTTTGTGCGCAAGGACATGTACCCGGTAATTTTTCCGTTTTCATAAATAGGGTTGGCGTTCGCCTCTATCCAGTAATAATCGCCATTCTTGCACCGATTTTTGACCATCCCGCGCCACGGCTTTCCAGCTTTTAATGTTTTCCACAAATCGCCGAACGCCGCTGGCGGCATATCTGGGTGACGCACAATATTATGATGGGTACCCATTAAATCTTCCGCCGAAAATCCACTAATCTCCATGAAAGTGCTGTTGACGTAAGTAATTTGTCCCTTGGTATCCGTTTTTGAAACGATGTATTCACCATCTTTGAGATGACGCTCAACGTTAGTTACTGGCATATTTACGCGCATAGTATTTCCCCTATTTAAATGTATAGCATTGTTCAGCCACAAAGATTTCTTTCAACTTTGTGAAGAACGCCTAACCTTCACATATCGGTCCTGTCGCAGTATTTTTTAACACTGGCGACAGGGCATATACAGTCAGTAATCAACCACCTTCACTAACTATAGTGGTCAGTTATTGCTGGCCTATGCTTAACACTTCAGAACTTACCTCTATCCCATTTGCCCCTGAAAGCATGGCCATTTCATCCACCGACAGCACACGGTCAGCGTTGAGTATGATGACGAATTGGCCATCCACTTTACCCATGCCACTAATAAAGTCAGCCCGGATTCTGGCACCAAAACTCGGTGCAGGCTCAATGTCAGCGGCAGGTATTTCCAGCACTTCTGATACCGAATCCACGACCACTCCAACATCCTGCTTTTCGTCATCCCCTTCAACTTCAATGATGACGATACAGCTGCGCCGCGTGACTTCGGATGCGGTGCGGCCAAAGCGGGCCGACATATCTACCACCGGCACCACTGCACCCCGCAGGTTAATCACTCCACGGATAAAGTCCGGCATCATGGGTACGGTAGTAAGGTTGCCGTATTCAATGATTTCCTTGATGCCAAGGATACTGATAGCAAACATCTCGCCACCGATCAAAAAAGTGAGATATTGCCCCTTGTCTTGCTGCAAGACAGCCGCATAAATTTCATTTTTAGCTAGTGCGCCCATGGCTGTCTCCTATTAGAATCGAGCAAATTCAGCTTCATTTGGGATACCGGCAAGGGCATGCATAACAGCCTTCGCCTTGGCCGGACGCATAGCTTTACTGTTAGATGCCGCCACCTTGTTCACGGCAGCCTGACGCTGTTGGTTGCCAGCGGTATTTTCAACCTTAAAGAACCCCATCGTCTGTTGCAGTTGCTCCGCCTGACCGCTCATTTCTTCAGCGGTTGCAGCCAGCTCTTCAGATGCGGATGCATTCTGCTGGGTAATCTGGCTTAACTGACTCATGGCGGTATTAATCTGGCTTACGCCGGCAGATTGCTCTTCCGATGCGGCACTGATCTCTTGTACCAAGTCAGAGGTCTTGTTGATGGAAGGCACCATTTCGTCCAACAGCTTGCCAGCTTTCTCCGCCATCCCTACGCTGCTGGAGGCCAACTGGCCGATTTCCTGCGCCGCTACCTGGCTGCGTTCTGCCAGTTTACGCACCTCCGCTGCAACTACCGCGAAACCCTTACCGTGTTCACCCGCCCGGGCTGCTTCAATGGCAGCATTGAGCGCAAGCAAATTCGTCTGATAGGCAATGTCATCGATGATACTGATTTTTTTGGCAATTTCCTTCATGGCCGACACTGTCTGCTGCACTGACTCGCCACCCTCGGTCGCCTCTTTGGCCGCCTTGCTCGCCATACCATCGGTAACCTTGGCATTTTCTGTATTTTGATTGATGGAAGCGCTCATCTGCTCGATCGAGGCACTGGTTTCTTCCACGCTGGCTGCCTGCTCACTAGTGGCCTGGCTCATGGATTGCGCGGTCGCACTTACTTCTTCAGAAGCACTGGAAAGACTATCCGAGGCACTACGTACTTCGGTAACAACCTGCGACAATTTACCCACCATGTTTTGCATAGCTGCAAGTAATTGGCCGGTTTCATCTTTAGACGTTACTTCGATCTTTGCGGTCAAATCACCTTCGGCCAGCCGGTTTGATGCATTCACGGCAATATTCAGAGGCTTGGTAATACTGCGGGTAACCCAAAAGCCAATACCTGTAGCCATTGCCAAGGCAATCCCTACCAGCGTCAGCATTAAATTGCGTGCCGTGTTATAGCTGTCGGCGGCTTCCTTGACGGCTACCTGAACCAAATCAGTTTGAAAATCGTTAAATTTACTCAAGCTGCTTTGATAAGCGCCCAAGATTGGGCGCAGTACATTAGTCAAATACGCTTGGGCCTCATCCTTCTTCCCTTCATTAATAATATTTATCAAGACCTTATAGCCATCAACATATTTGGCTCGGTTATCCATGACTTGCTGCAGCATCTCCTTTCCCTTCGGCAAGACAATTGTTTTTTGCAATTTCTCTACGCCTTCACCAATTTTATTTTTTGCTTCAGCAATAATTCCTTCTTGTTTCTTCATGTCATCGCGATTATCAGAGAGCATCATGTTTCTTAGCGCGATGGCAATAGTAGCTGTTCCGCTCCTTATATCCGTCACGATACCCATTTTCATATATCGATCATTCACGACAAGATTCAGCGTATCGTTTTGCTGCGAAAGCCGTGAAATAGCTAAAGCCGCAACAATTATCAGTAAAACCACCACCACGCCAAAACCCAATCCCAAACGCATACCTATCTTCAAATTATTAAACATAATTTATTCTCCACGTAAATACATTAAAAAAACTTGCTAAATCTAAGAGCACGATAATTGATGAGGAGCTTGCCTGGTTGAAACATGCTGTGATTCTCGATTGACGGCCTGCTGAACCAACGATGGCACATCCAAAATCAGCGCCACTTCGCCACTACCAAGTATGGTGGAGCCACTGATGCCGCGCAGGGTGCTGAATATCTTGCCCAGTGGTTTGATTACGGTCTGGAATTCCCCCATTAACTCGTCGACCACCAGCCCCGCTTTTTGGCCTGCACAGGTCACCACAACCACGTTTTCGCGCCGCGCCCCAGCACCCTCGACTTCAAAATGCTCACGCAGCATGACAAAAGGCAACACCTCACCGCGCAAATTGAGATAGCTGCGCTCACGTGTTAACTGGCGGTCAGTTTCAGTTAGCTCTATACATTCCTGCACCATATCCAACGGCACTATGTAGCTGGATTTACCTACACCTACCAAGAAACCGTCGATAATCGCGAGGGTAAGTGGCAAACGAATACTGACTGTAGTACCTTGGCCTACCGTACTGTCCAGATCTACTGCGCCACGTAGTGCGGTGATGTTACGTTTAACCACATCCATCCCTACGCCTCGGCCTGAAAGATTGGTGATAGCTTCTGCAGTAGAGAAACCTGCCTCAAAAATCATATTGTAGATTTCTTGATCAGACGGCGTTACGTTAGGGGCAATCAGCCCGCGATCCCTGGCCTTTTGCAGAATTCGATCACGGTTAAGACCTCCCCCATCATCGACAATCTCAATCACGATGCTGCCCGAATCGTGATAAGCGTTAAGCCGCAGCGTACCTTTGGCTGACTTACCCCTAGCCTGTCGAATTGAAGCCGATTCGATACCGTGATCCATGGCGTTACGCACCAGATGCATAAGTGGATCGCCAATCTTTTCCACAACAGTCTTATCCAGCTCGGTATCAGCGCCGGTAATTATCAACTCAATATCCTTGCCCAGTTCGCGGCCTACATCGCGCACCACGCGCTGAAAGCGGTTGAAAGTTTCACCAATTGGAACCATGCGCAGGCGCAACGCGCCATCGCGGATTTCCTCCACCAGCCCCGACATTACCGAAGCGGCTTCCTGTAACGAGTTATCGCTCACACGCTGGGCAAGTAAACTGACACCGGCTCCAGCGATAACCAACTCACCCACCATATTGATCAATTCGTCCAATTTGTCTGCCTGCACGCGGATGTAGCGACTTTCCTTGTTTTTACTATCCTTGGATTGGGTTTGCTTATCCAAAGCAGCTTGCACGACCTCATGTTCAACCGAACGTTGCTCCACCAAAATTTCGCCCAAAGGTGTTGTCGAGCCATCAGGACGGGCGCTGGTTTGTTGTTCGCTTAACCCAGATTCAAGCTCTTGTTGGGTAAGCGCTCCTGTAGCCACTAAAATTTCACCCAAGCGTGTTTCACTTTCTGGCAACAAGCAAATTAATTCGATGTATTCCGTAAGTTTGCTGTGCGGTGGCAAAATGTGGACAAGGCTGCCTTCCCGCGCAAATTCAAATACTCCGGCGATAGTCGCTTTATCGGCCTCTGATTTAAAATCAATTTCAAAACCGAGGTAGCACGATTCCGCATCCATTTCATCGGCAAGCGGCAGGGCGTCGAACATGGTGGTGATAGAAACAATTTCTCCGAGAGTAGATAAATAGCGAAGGAAAGAAAGCGGGTCCATCCCATCTCTCATTACGTTCTGGCCAAAGCGCAAAGAGATATGCCAATTGTCCGTCTCTACCAAACCGCCACCGCTGGATTGCAATGGAATTTCTTCCTCAACTTGAACCGCATGGCCCATCCCAGAATTATCCTGGTAGGCCTGAAGCCGAACACGCAAACCATTTTCCCGAACAATAGCTTCTGCATCCAATTGTTCGCCTTGGGCAGCAACAACATTAACCAAGTGCAACATGTGATCACCGCTTTCAAGCAGTACCGCGATCAGATTAGCCTCAATAACAACGTCTCCATCGCGTACCCTGTCCAACACATCTTCAACAATATGGGTAAAACTGACGATGGGATCCAACCCAAACAAACCGGCTGATCCTTTAATAGTGTGCGCAGCGCGGAATATAGCGCCAATCGTGTCGGCATCATTCGGATCAACTTCAAGCCGCAACAGCGCGTCCTCCATATCTTGCAGAAGCTCGCGTGCTTCGGCGATGTAAGTTTGCAGTGCTTGATCGAGATCTAAACTCATTTTTATTGTCCTTTTTTCTCATTGCAAGAAAGTACTACCGGGTCGCCAAAATAGGGCGCCAAATTGCACATATCCAGCACATCCAGCACCGCACGGCTGTGCCCGGTTAATCGCAGGCTAGTACCGTGCCTTTCAGCTTCGCGCTTAGCCAAGATAAGAATTTGCAGACCAGCGCTATCCATTTCACTAACCTCTGATAAATCAATTTCCCGCTCACACGGCTGAGCCATATGGGTCATTAATTCATCCTTAATTTCAGCGGCAGTGTAGATAGTCATGTCGCCATCAATATGCAGTAAAGACTGTCCATCTTTATTTGTTGTTGAACGGATAGGCATGATATTTCCTTATGTAGTCCTCATTGCCAATCTTCATGGCAATATCAATTTAGCCACGGCGGTAAGCATTTGCGCCGGTTGGAACGGTTTAACGACCCAAGCCTTGGCACCTGCTGCCTGCCCTTCCTGTTTCTTTCCTTCCTGAGACTCAGTGGTGAGCATGATGATCGGCGTGAACTTGTAATTAGGCAGTTTTTTAACTTCTTTGACGAAGGTAATCCCATCCATGTTGGGCATGTTCACATCGCTGATAATGAGATGAATTTTTTGCCCATTAAGTTTTGTCAGGGCATCCTTGCCATCACATCCCTCAATCACGTCATAACCTGCACCTTTTAATGCGATGCTGACGACCTGCCTCACACTTGCGGAATCGTCAACTATCAATATTGCCTTACCCATACTCCCCTCCTAAAAAAATGTGATTTCTTGTTTCGTGGCTTTCATAGCCTCGCTGGATTGAACACCGCGATGGGTGTGCACTTGTTCCTGGGTGGCATAGAGCGCCTCCATTTCCGCCAACCATGCTTTAATATCGAGATGTTTAACCGGGATGGATGCCGCCTTATCCTGCTTGAATTGCTGCAAGTGCTGATGCAGCTTTTCCATATTGTTGCGCACATGAACCAATATCTGGCTGACACGATCCTGAAATTGAAGTGAAACCAACACGTCAGATAACTCATTGCGAATACCTGTACTTTCCTGTTGCAGCTGTTCAGCGGAGTCTGACAAATTCGAAGTGACGTTAGTAAAGCTTTGCAAAACCTGTTGAATAATCAATTCAGAGTTTGCAACTGATTTGGAATCATGTTCGGAAGAGCTTTCAGCGATCTTAAATACGCTAGCGATTGCGTTGCTGATAATATCCACGGTGCCTGACATTTTTTTACCGGTTTCACTGGAAAGGCTGGATAGTTTGCGCACTTCATCTGCCACCACAGCGAACCCGCGCCCTGCTTCTCCGGCACGTGCAGCTTCAATCGCGGCATTTAAAGCGAGCAAGTTTGTTTGAGCGGCAATCTCCGCTACTTTGACGGCCATGGCTCTCAGCTCACCGGTGTAATCGTTGAGACTTCTAACTTGTTCCAGCATGTCATTGCGACTATGCTGCGCCTCCCTAAGGGAATCGATCACACTGTTCAGCGATGACTCGCTTTGCGTCATTACCGCCATCGCCCCGCCCTCTGTACTACCTGCCAAGTCATTAGCGGCGTTCTGCGAAGCGCGTACCGATGCCTCCAGTTTTGCGTTAATGCCGACAAAACGATTGGCCAAGTCCATGATGGCTGTTTCGGTCTGATTACGAGTAGTTTCAACTTGCCTTGACCAAATAGGCACCACCTCCGTGCAAACATCTTCCAAACCGCCCGCGTCAGCATTCGCAAGCTCAATGTCAAATCTTGCTTTGGCATTGTCCAACTCCTGCGCTACGGCCAGCTTAAGCAAAGCGCGATGGCGGCGAACTCCCCACTCTCCGACAGCAGTCGATATTCCAATAAGGGCTACAGCAGACACAATGTTCACCCAGCCCATTCCCCCTAGAATAAGCAACAACAAAGCCCCGGCAATACCGAGCCCCGAAGCAATACCCCTACAAAATGTTGCAGTCGCTTTATGTGCTATCGGATTAATTTTTTTTGTTGCCATAATGTCGTCCCCCGCTTTCTTTTCAGCTTTTAATTAAAATTGAAATCGCCAACATATTTAGCGGCGATTTTTCAAGAATCTTTAATGCTAAAGCAGCGTTATATGACTTGTAGTTGGTAACTCTTCGATAGTGCAAAATGAGCGAAAAGAAATAGTCAGCTAAAAATCCATCCATCCTTCGACGAGCTCAGGACGATTGAATTTGCTTCTTTTGTGGGGATTGAAAATTGATTGCCCGCTCTATTTCACATAGAGCCGCTAAAACTAAAAACGTAGAAACTTACATACGAATTGCTACATGTAGTTAAAAAGAGATAATTCAGACACAGCCAAAAAAAGATTTCTGTGCAGCTTCCAGGCTAATTTTTTGTTGGGTTAGATCACTGATCGCCTTATTGAAATCCAAGTCCTGCAGTTGTGATAGCGTTTGTTTGTATTGCTCACCTATACTTTCACCCGTGCTTTGTAAAGCTTCCAGCTCACTTAGACGAGTCCCCAACGAGGCGCGCACTGTCAACACATTATCGATGCCGCGATCCAGACTATTTAACGCTTGGTTGCGGCTGTTGGTAAATTCCGCTGCCGCTCTACAATGCTGCTTGTACTTATACGCATGGCTTACGCCCCCCCTAAACTTAACAAAGTATCAAGCAAGATAGAGGCTTCTAACTTGTTCCAGCTTGTCGTTGCGACTATGCCGCGCCTCCCTGAGGGACATGATGGCTGCTTCGGTCTGGTTACGGGTATTTTCAACCTGCCTGGACCAAATAGGCACCACCTCCGTGCAAACATCTTCCAAACCGCCCGCATCAGCATTCGCAAGCTCAATGTCAAATCTTGCTTTAGCATTGTCCAACTCCTGTGCTACGGCCAACTTAAGCAAAGCCCGATGGCGGCGAACTCCCCACTCTCCGACAGCAGTCGATATTCCAATAAGGACTACAGCAGACACAATGTTCACCCAGCCCAATCCCCCTAGAATAAGCAGCAACAAAGCGCCGGTAATACCAAGCCCTAAAGCAATACCCCTACAAAATGTTGCAGTCGCTTTATGTGCTGCCGGATTAATTTTTTTTGCTGCCATAATGTCGTCCCCCGCTTTCTTTTCAGCTTTTATTTAAAATTTAAATCGCCAAAATATTTCTTGATTAGTTACATGCCTCAGCCACCTGAATACTGATTTGAGGGCATGGGATGGTAGTCGCTACGCCCTTCGAGGACGCGGGAGGATTCGCGCTCAATCATAACTTGCAGCGGCTTAAGCTTCATCAGCCTGGCTGTTTTGTAGCTCACATCCAGATATTGAATTCGATTCATTGCCATGACGCATCTCCTTGGATAGGCGCCTATTATTAATCCCTCAGTGACTCGCTACATGAGCCTGTACGCAGAAAATTGCACCCAACTGAGATATGTAACTAATCAGGTAATATTTAGCGGCGATTGTTCAAGAATCTTTAATCCTAAAACAGCGTTATATGACTTGTAGTTGGTAGCTCTTCGATAGTGCAAGATGAGCGAAGAGAAGAAATGGTCAGCTAAAAATTCATCTATCCTTCGACGAGCCCAGGACGAACGGATTTGCTTCGTTTGCGGGGATTGAAAGTTGATTGCCCACTCTATTTCACATAGAGCCGCTAAAACTATTGATCCGGCATGGTGCCGGATCAATAAAAACGTAGGAACTTACGTACGAATTGCTACATATAGTTAAAAAGAGATAATTCAGACACAGCCAAGAAAGATTTCTGCGCAGCTTCCAGGCTAATTTTTTGTTGGGTTAGATCACTGATCGCCTTATTGAAATCCAAGTCCTGCAGTTGTGATAGCGTTTGTTTATATTGCTCACCTATACTTTCACCCGTGCTTTGTAAAGCTTCCAGCTCACTTAGACGAGTCCCCAACGAGGCGCGCACTGTCAACACATTATCGATGCCGCGATCCAGACTATTTAACGCTTGGTTGCGGCTGTTGGTAAATTCCGCTGCCGCTGCCGCTCCACCCAGTGAATTAGTCGTTTTCAAAGCAGTAATCAAATTGGAGATAGTCTTAAAGATACTTTCGTTGGTGCTAGGCGCTACGGTAAAAACATCGCCGCTCGCTGGCGCCCCTGTGATATCAAACTGCAAGCCATCAAAACTGATTACCTGTCCGCTAACGTAGGGCGTACCCGCTGCTATTGGCACCGGTACCAATGCCCCTGGCGTAATATTGGTCACACCATAAGTTGTCACACCAGCGACCACGCTGAACGTCACTTGATAATTATTTCCAGTAAGCAAGGCCGGATTAGTAGTCGCCCCTAAACTGACAATGCCACTCCCGGTATTCGCGGCTGCCGCCTCGACGTTAAACGTTCCGTTGCCATCTTTGACGCGCATAAAAATGTCTGCACCGGACTCACTGGCCGCCAATTGCCTGGAACCGCTAACCTGAATCATGCGCTGGCCATCATCAGTTTGATACTGGACACCCGCACTGGTGTTGGCAAACGGTTGTGTTCTGCCCTGAAAACCAGAAAATAAATAATTACCGATTCCATCTGTGCTATTTGCCAGCGTCAGCAGCTCTTCCAGACGCCCACTCAAATCCGTCGCAAAGGTTTGCTTATCAGAATTCGTTAGCCCCCCATTACCTGCATTAACCGCTACTGTTCTGACATCCTGCAGCAAATTTGTTACGCTTTGCAAAATGCTCTCGGATAACGAAGCAGAATGTTGCACAACATTTCGGTTGGTCGCATATTGTGAATTGCTAGCATCCGATTGTGATATCTCCAGTGCGCGGGCTGACGCAATCGGATCGTCTGCCGGAGTAAGAATGCGCCGCTGAGCGGCAATCTGCTGTTGGGTGTGCAACAACTGGGTCTGCTGCTGATTAAGCAAATTTAAGTTGGCACTGTAAATGCTGCTTGTACTTATACGCATGGCTTACGAGCCCCCTAAACTTAACAAAGTATCAAACAAGGTATTGGCGGTTTGAATCACCTTGCCCGCAGCTTGATAGGCACGCTGATACCGCATCAGGTTAGCAGCTTCTTCATCCAGATTCACTCCAGAAATCGATTGTTGCGTCTGAATAATTTGATTAACCATGCTAGTTTGCGCCAAACTAGTTACTTCCAGCTCATGAGTTTTATTACCCACCTGACTGACCAATTGCGCATAAGCACCCTGATAAGAAGCAGTTCCGCCCGCAATTGTATTTTTGGTTTGCAAATTTGCCAGCAATAATCCATTACGGTTATCCGCTGTAGCATTGGTGTTGCTTGCCACCGTGAAAGTGTCCCCAGCTGCCGGGGCACCGGTAATCTGCATAGTCCAACCGTTATAGGTGATAGCTGCACCCGCGGTATAAGCTACACCGGCAACCGGAGAGCCCGGTATTCCTGTGCCCGTCACAGTATAGGTAGTCGGTGGACTATCGAAAACAATACTGACTGGTTGCTGCAGATTGGCATTAACAGGAAGAATTGCATTGACGGTGCCCTCGCTAATGCGCCCCGAACCGATATTAGTCAATGACGCATTAGTACGAATTGGCGCCGCCGCTGCGATCTTGGAAGTATCACTGATAGCAACAGCAATATCACTCGCTCCATTTATGGTCGGGCGTATCAAATAGCTATCGCCCGCCATCGCTCCCGCAGTGGTCGTTATCGTAAGGCCATCCACCGTTTGTGGCAAAGTAGCTAAAGCCGTAACCGTGTTATCCGAAAGACGTGTCAGCGTATAAGCCGTCCCCCCGTTGAACCGCAACGAATAATCGCTACCGGTCAGTGCCGCAGAACTGGCAATGCTGGCGCTAACAGTAGCGGTACCAGTATTTGCTGCATTGGTATTGACTAAAGGCACAGGCTGAGTAAAAAAATTACCGCCTAACGCACCATTCAGATCCTGCCCGAGCTTATGCTGTTGATTAAACGTATCCGCCAATACCAGGGCCACCCGGCCCAAGGCGTTTTGTTCGACATCCAGGGACTCGCTGCGGAAGGCTATCAGCCCCCCCAAATTCCCCCCCTGAAAACTATTTTGCTGCGCCCGTACAAAGGTCGCGCCTGAACCATATGCCACTTCGACTTTAGAAGGATCGCTGAAAGACTGGACAGCCTTTAAAGTAATGGCCTGCTCTCCTACCACCAGTGCTTGTCCAGTTCCGATGAATACGTTGAAAGTACCATCGCTTTGCTTGACTACACTCGCCTTAATTTCCTTATTCAACTGCGATATAAGTTGGTCACGCTGATCCAATAAATCGTTAGGCGTTTGCTCATTAAATGCAGCTTGTGCCAACACAATATTCTTGTTTATTGATGCAATTTGCTGTGCATAGCTATTAATGGTTGTTACGCTACTGCTAATCTGGCCATTAATGCTGTTATTGATGTCGCTCATGCGCTGATTTAATGACTGAAACCGCGACACCAAAAACTGTGCGCTACCCAGCATGGCTTGCCGCGCGGCTTGCGACTCCGGCGAAGTGGCAACATTATTTACCGCGCTGAAAAGCTCCTGCAATGCAGGCGACAGACCGGCATCGGAATCAGCCAGCATGTTATCGATCTGTCCAATCTGCTGGTAATAGGTTTCCAATTGGCTTGCCTGCGCCTGCCCTTGCAAAACTTGATTAGACAGAAATTCGTTATATATTCGTTTGACAGTACTGACATCTACTCCTTGGCCAATAAACCCTGCGCCAGTCAATTGAGGTAAACGCGTAGCTAACACAACCTCCTGCCGATTAAAACCGGGCGTATTCGCATTGGCAATATTGTGTTCAGTCGTCGACAGCCCAATTTGGGCTGCATTTAATGCACTGACCCCGCTCCCGAAAATACCGATTCCCATAAAATCCTTGTCACACTTTTCGTGTTAAAACTTATCGTATGTACTCAGCGCAAAATGAAAGGTTAACAATAACCGCAATTTTTTCCCTCACTGGTGAGAACAAAAACGCTCCGCCTGGCCTAAAAACTGTAGGACGTTTTATTGTCGAATTATCGACGCCCCGAAAAATTTCTTGAATTGAACGACGCCATTAACTTATTGTGTTAATCCGATTCATGACTTTTACCAATTTATCCGCATAACCAGGATCAGTCGCATAACCCGCCCGCTGTAATGCGTGGGCTAATTCAGGGCTCCCCTGCCCTGATTTCAATACTTGGGCGTAACGTGGATTGTCCCGCAACAGATGGGCATAATCGTTGAATGCCTCGGCGTAGGATGAATAAGCGCGGAATTTTTCCACCTGCTTGCTCGCTACTCCATTGTGGTACTCGGTAGTGGCCACTTCCGCTACCTTTCCGCTCCAGTTTCCACCCGCCTTGATACCGAATAAATTAAAACTGGTACTACCGTCAGGCATGCGTATCTCCCGTCGACCCCAGCCACTCTCCAGCGCCGCCTGCCCCATTACCAGATGCGTCGGGACACCGGTTTCCTGGCTCGCTTGCACGGCATGAGGTGTCATACGGCGCACAAAATCTTGCTGCAGCGAGGTGGGCTGGGATGAGCTATTTTTCATTCCATTCACAAAATTATCACCATATGGCACAGGCATCACACTAGCAGGGCGTGTTGGCATAGCCGATACGGATTCTGCCCGTGTCTGGGCAATATCAGGGCTGGCTGACCGGCTCAATTGCTTGATCATAATGTCAGCCAAACCCACTCCCCGGCTGGACATGTTTTGCACCAATTGCTGATCCAGCATCCCGGTAAACATTTTGGTTTGTTCGTTATCAAACATGCCGTCTTGTGGTGTAGCCTCACGCATGGACTTCAGCATCATATTCATAAATACTGTTTCAAATTGTTGCGCAACCAGCTTTAATGCTTGGTCGGGCGATTGTTTGGCCTGCATACGCAGCTTATCCAAGCTTTGCGCACTCACCGCCAAGCTACCGGAAATATCAGCCCTACCGGAAATGTCGATTGGATTATTCATTGTCAGCATCCCAATAAATTTATTGTTCGAAATCAGACAGACAGTTGATACAATTCATAATGCGGTTGTTATATTTATCGGAAGTTCATCAAATGATTTCGAGTTCAGCGCGCAACGCCCCAGCAGTCTTCATCGCTTGTAAGATAGCCAACAAATCCTGTGGAGTCGCACCTATCGAATTCAACGCTTTCACCACTTCGCCCAATGACACGCCTTTATTCAGCATGACCAATCCCCCTTTATCAGACTGAATGTCGATTGTGGATTTGGGGACCTGCACTGTCTTACCCTGGGAGAATGGGTTAGGTTGGCTCACCGCGACATCGGTGTTGATTACCACTGTCAGGTTGCCATGTGAAATGGCGCAATTCTCCAGCGTCACCATCTGATTCATAACAACCGAACCGGTACGTGCATTTACGATTACACGCGCCCCACCCTGAGCGGGGTCAACCTGCAAATTTTCGACCTGTGAAACAAACGCCACGCGCGCGCTGCCTGTTGGCGCACGCACCTGAATAGTTCGGCCATCGATAGCCGCAGCAATTTCGGTAGACGGCGAAAGCGCTAAATTGATTGCATCGGCAAGGCGTGTGGCGGTAGTAAAATCCATGACGTTTAATTCAAGATTAATATAATCGCCCTGCCCCAATACAGTCGGCACGGCCCGTTCTACGGTCGCACCTCCGGGAATACGCCCGACACTCAAATGATTGACCTGCACCTTGGCATTACCGGCTGCCGCGCCCACACCCCCGACCAGTAAATTGCCCTGCGACATGGCATACACCTGACCATCCGCACCTTTAAGTGGCGTCATTAAAAGTGTCCCTCCACGCAGACTTTTTGCATTACCCATTGAAGAAACTGTAACGTCTATAGTTTGCCCGGGACGCGCGAATGGTGGGAGCGTTGCCGTCACCATGACTGCCGCCACATTTTTTAATTGCAGGGTAGTATTGGATGGCAAACTCACGCCCATTTGCGTCAGCATACTGATTATGCTTTGCACGGTGAATGGCGTTTGTGTGGTCATATCACCGCTGCTATCCAAACCAGCAACCAAGCCATAACCAAGCAACTGGTTTTCCCGTACCCCTTGAATGCTGGCGAGATCCTTAATGCGTTCAGCGGATGCGGTAACAGGCGTAACAACCAGCAGAGCCAATAATATTGTTCTGGCAATTCGCATCATCATTTTAAATATATGCATTGCATTAGCGCCTTTTAGAACGGCAATACGGACATAAATACGCGACCCAGCATGCTCGTGACGACAGACATATCAATATGATTAGCGCCCTTATACTCAATATGCGCATCTGCCACTTGTGTAGATTGCACGGTATTGGTACCAGAAATGGTGAACGGATTCACTACTCCAGAAAAACGGATGAACTCATTAGCTTGATTAATCGCTACCTGTTTCTCACCGCTAACTAATAAATTGCCACTTGTTAACACTTCAACCACAGTCACGGTGACGGTGCCCGTAAAAGTATTGTCACCCGCATTATTGCTCTTGTTATTCAAACTACCGTTTGAGTTACCGGCAATGCCTATCCCATTTATCCTCGACGCACCGCCCGGAATTTGTGTAACGATCGGCGTTTCCACAGAAATACTTCCTTTGTGTTCCGCGCCGCTACTGGATTTCCCGGTAGCGGAAGTCGTTTCAGAAATGATAATGGTAAGGATGTCGCCTACGTTGCGTGCGCGTTTGCCTTCATACAATGGCCGCTCGTTCTGTCCAGCTTGAAATATGGCGCCGTTATTGTTATTGGCACCTATTGTCCTATCAGACGCACGTGCAGTCATAGGCTGATGGACGTTAGTCGAAGGGACTTGCGCGCAACCCACAAAAACCAACATCACGCTACCTATCATCCAGCTAAACAAGTTCAACATTACGTATCCCACTCCATTTACATCTGCGATAATTTTTGCAGCATCTGGTCTGAAACCGTGATTGCCTTGGAATTGATTTCATAAGCACGCTGCGTCTGTATCATATTAACCAGCTCCTCAACGACGTTGACATTAGAAGTCTCCACATAGCCTTGAACCAATAGTCCGGCGCCATTAGTGCCCGGTACATTGGTGTTAGGCGTTCCAGACGATGCAGTTTCTACATATAAATTCTCGCCTTGGCTTTGCAGGCCAACCGGATTAATGAAAACAGCCAATTGCACGCTGCCGATCTGCACGGGTGCCGCCACTCCAGCCTGCGTCACCGACACCGTACCATCACGGCCTATGGTAACGCCGGTGGCATTGATTGGAATAGTCAAAGCCGGCTGCACCACAAAGCCGCTAGCAGTCACCAGCTGTCCCTGGCTATCTGTCTGAAATGATCCGCTGCGTGTGTAAGCCGTCGTACCATCCGGCATTAACACCTGAAAAAATCCCGCACCCTGTATTGCTATATCAAACTGATTGCTGGTTTGCTGTAGATTGCCCTGAGTTTGAATACGCTCGGAGGCAGTAGGACGCACGCCAGTACCAATCTGCAAACCAGATGGAATCTGGGTTTGTTGCGAAGATTGCGCACCAGGCTGGCGGACAGTTTGATACAGCAAATCCTCAAATACCGCTCGCGAACGCTTAAAACCAGTAGTGCTAACATTTGCAAGATTGTTAGCGATTACGTCCATCTGGGTTTGTTGCGATTCCAGTCCCGTTTTAGAAATCCATAAAGAACGTATCATACCCATCATCCTTTCAAAATTTATAAGAGCGCAATTAGCCGCGCCAAAATCAAGCGTTCATATTTAGTAACTGGCTAGCCTGTCTGGCATTGTTGTCAGCGCTCTGCAACATCTTCATCTGCATATCAAACTGCCGCGCCAGCGAAATCATACTCACCATTGCTTCCACAGTATTCACATTGCTGCTTTCCAAATTACCGGGAGCCACCTTCACCGCTATATCAGCTGCAGCAGGCTTGCCATCCTTGGTGCGGAACATACCGTCATCACCGCGTACCATCTGCTCTTCTGCCGGATTCACCAGCTTGATCCGCCCAACCAAGACGACCTGATTAGGTGGCAATCCGGTAGGGACGGTTGATATAGTGCCGTCCTTTCCTACAGTAACTTCGGTGTTTGGCGGAATGGTAATCAAACCGGTGTCACCGGCCACATTTAAGCCAGCACGGGTCTGTAGAATACCTTCGGGTGAAACCTGAAAACTGCCATTACGGGTATATGCCTCACTGCCGTTTTCCATCTGTATGGCAATCCAACCGTCGCCTTGTACTGCCATGTCCAGATTCCGCCCGGTTGGCTGCATTACCCCAGGTGTAAAATCGGCACCAGCCGTCGAATCCACCACAAAAGCGCGCGTCGGTAAACCTTCACCAACCAGCGGCACTGCCCGGAAAGCATTAACGGCAGCGCGGTAACCTGGCGTGTTAACGTTGGATAAATTCTGTCCCACCGACGCCTGCTGTTGCAGTATGTGCGATGCTCCGCCCATGGCTGTGTAAATAAGCCTGTCCATACTCCTCTCCTCAGTTAAACAACAGTCAGGTAACTTTAGCGCAAGTTGGTAATCGTTTGCAGCACTGAATCCTGCGTCTTGATGGTTTGTGCGTTAGCCTGATATACACGCTGCGCCACAATCATATTCACCAACTCAGCGGTCAAATCCACGTTGGAATCTTCCACAGCGCTTGATTGCACCACACCCAAACTTGAGCTACCCGGTGTACCTATCAATGGTGGGCCAGAGCTTGCGGAGGACATCCACTCATTGTTACCTAAAGGCTGCAAGCCCTGCGGATTGGCAAAATTAGCGAGTAAAATCTGTCCCAATGCCTTGGATTCCCCATTGGTATAACGGCCCACAACGGTCCCATCCGCGCTAGTACTAAACCCACTCAATTGACCGGATGTATAACCATTTTGGGTCAGCTCATTCACTGCAAATGTCGCACCAAATTGCGTGGTCTTAACAAAATTGAACATCAAAGGCTGAGGTGTAGTCGAACCTGTCCCGTAAACTATGCCGCCAGGTACAGGTACTAACCCTGTTACTGGGGTAATTAAGGTACCGGTTGCGTTAAAAGTTAAGGTAGGCGACGTTCCTAACAAGGTATTCGCTGCAGTCGCAGGTGTTCCGTCCAAGCCGAGATCATCCACGGTCATGTGGACATCCCAAGTGTTCACAGTTGCATTTTTAACAAAATATGTAGTCGCAATATGGCTATTACCCAAACTGTCATATAGCGTCAATGCGGTAGAGCTGGTGTATGAGGTTGAATCAGTTGGGCTAAAAACAGCCGTGGCAGGCACTGATTTACGGGAATCCAGGTTTATGCCAACTGAAGACGTGGAAGAAGGCTGGGGAGTAAGAGCCTGGGTAGAAATTTGCAATGGCGCTGAACTACCCAGCGAAATGGTTCCTGTCACCGGATTAACCGCTAAACCAGTTAATTTATGACCCTGCGAGTTCACTATAAAACCATTTCTGTCCAATTGAAACTGGCCATTTCGGCTATAAGATGACACGCCATTGTTATCCATTTGATAAAACCCCTGGCCGCTAATCGCTATATCCAGAGGATTATTGGTTACACTGATATTTCCTTGCCCAAATTGCTGGGCCACAGTTGAAACTCTCGTGCCAATCCCCGCCGCTGAACCACCCGAGCCACCCAAAATATTGGCATACACATCCGCAAATTGCGCTTGTGATTGCTTAAAACCAACGGTACTCGCGTTAGCTACGTTATTACCAATTACATCCAGATTCTTGGCCGCAGCATTTAACCCGCTTAATCCTTGTTGAAATCCCATGACACTCCCCTTAGGTTAGATAATTTGCTTTACCGCAGACATTGCAACGCTACCTGCCGACCCTACATCCAACGTAGCTCCATTTACTCCTGGGGTGACAGCGTTGACCATGCCAAATGTCAGTGCATTAGCTTCAACTTTATCGCCAGCCCGCAGTGCTTCCACCGAAAATTTGTAGGTTCCATTTATGGCAGGCGTACCCGCATCTGTCTGGCCATCCCATGCCAGCGCTGTCACACCCACCTTCTGCGGACCCATTTGCAATGTGCTTACAGTTTTACCCGCAGCGTCCTGTATCAGCACTTTTACGCTGTCCGCAGGCTGAGTCAGCTCTATCCCACCGATTGCCTTACCATCTTTCAGGGTAATCGCAGAGCCTGGAATCAAAACCCCGTGCCCTATCATGCTGGTGGCCGATAAAGACTGTCCAATTGACATACTGTCACTTAACGCTTGCAAGGTAGCGTTAAGCTTATCAATACCGGTTACCGTACTAAGTTGCGCCATCTGCGAGGTCACCTGCGCGTTATCCATCGGATTCAGCGGATCCTGATTTTTCATTTGAGTAACGAGCAATTTCAAAAATCTATCTTCCGTATTAGAGGCATTGGTTTCAGTTTTCGACGCAGAATTACTCTTGGCATTAAGCGAAGAAATAATTGCGGAAGCGGAACTGGTATCTTGGGTTGGGCTAATCATGGCTTATCCTTTCGTTACTGGCCTATGGACAGAGTCTTGAGCAACAAACTCTTGGAGGTATTCATCACCTCCACATTATTTTGGTAGGAACGCGAAGACGAAATCATGTTCACCATCTCTTCCACCACATTGACATTGGGCAGCGTGACATAGCCCTTTTCATTGGCCATTGGATGCTTGGGGTCGTACAGCATTTTCATCGGTGAAGCATCTTCCACTACCCCCAACACTTTTACACCGGCTCCCCCGCCATCCCCCATCGGCGTAGCGCTAAACATCACCTGCTTGGCACGATACGGCTGGCCATTTGCACTAGTCGTGCTGTCGGCGTTGGCCAGATTGCTTGCCACCACATTCAGGCGCTGCGATTGGGCTGTCATTGCAGAACCTGAGATATTAAAAATATTAAATAACGACATAATGGTTATCCTTGCAACGCGGTTAATACACTTTTTAGCTGGTTATCCAAAAATCTCAAACTGGCTTCATAGCGCAAGGCATTATCAGCAAACTGCGCACGCTCGACATCCATGTCCACCGTATTACCGTCCGCACTAGGCTGTACTACATTGCGGAACATTACCGGTGCACCCAATACATTTTCACCCGTGCCACCGCTTAAGTGATGGGGCGCGCTCCCTGCCAACTGCAATTTCACCCCGCTACCTGACATTGCGCCTTGTAACGCCTTGGCAAAATCAATATCTTTCGCCTTGTAGTTGGGTGTGTCGACGTTAGCGATATTGGAAGCGATAAGCTCCTGACGCGCCGAGCGTAGGTTCAGCACGGTTCGATTAAACTGTAATGCGCTGTCAATTTTGCTGACCATACTGCTTACCTCCTTCATTACTTTTATACTTCTTCCATGACGCACATATTAATCACCCATGCGCTATGGCTATTGAACGAATAAGCCTAGAAAATCGTCTTAATTTCCACGTTATAAATGCAGAAAAAACGAAGCGCCCGAAAGCTGTCCACTAAAATAAATAAACAAAACATGGGGTCAGACGGAAAATTGCAACCAAAATGTTATGAATAACAACAGCCACTTCAACTTATTCCCGATTTCAGTCAAACTGACAAACCTCACCACATGCCACTTCAGGTTGAAAAAGATATGAACAAATTATTCATGGCATTGATTTTGTTATTAACGGGGTGCGTTGGAATTCCTGAAAATGTGAAACCCGTTGAAAATTTCAAGTTAGAGAACTATCTCGGCAAGTGGTATGAAATTGCGAGGCTGGATCATTCATTTGAACGGGGTTTATCTCGAGTAACAGCAAATTACAATTTACGAGATGATGGCGGTTTACAAATAATAAATCGTGGTTATTCTGCAAAAGAAAATAAATGGAAAGAAGCCGAAGGGAAAGCCTATTTCGTAAGAGAGCCAGATCAGGGTTACTTGAAAGCTTCTTTCTTTGGCCCCTTCTATGGTTCTTATATCGTATTTGAACTTGACCATAAAAATTATCAATATTCACTTGTATCCGGCCCTGACAAATCTTATTTTTGGATTCTGGCAAGAACACCGCAACTAAATGACAATATAAAAAGTGCCCTCATAGAAAAAGCTGCGGCATTGGGGTTTGACACGAGCAAATTGATACATCCCAATAACGACTAATCAGCCATTACGGAAAAAAGCGATGCCATAATTGCCCGCTGCATTTGTTATTAAACGGGTATAAAGTTTGATCACGGAGGTTTGCATCATGAAAGCGGCTAAATTGAGGAGTAGACAATGATTAGACTGACTTATGCCAGCACCACAAACCAAGAATGGAGTCCAGAGGAGCTGTTAAGTCTGTTAAAGCAATCCCGGACAAATAACGGCGCTAAAAATATAACCGGAATTCTCCTCTATTCAAACGGAACTTTTTTTCAAGTTTTGGAGGGTGACGAAGCAACCGTTGAAGACTTGTATAAGACAATAGAAAAAGATCCGCGTCACAAAAACTGCACGCTCATTGAAAAACTCAATATAACTGAACGGGCATTCCCATATTGGAGCATGGGCTTTGAAAAAATAACGCCCAAAGAATTAAGAAAAATGGAAGGTCTTAATAACTTCTTCGAACATGATTTCACTCCTGCCGGTTTTGCTTCACATAAGAACATTATTGGTCCTTTATTGACCCACTTACGTAGCAAACTTGTAAAACAAGTGAGCACCGAAAGTCATGAAGAACTTCCAACAGAGCATAATGATCCATTTATAAAATACTTACACCGTACTATACGGATAGGCGTTAAGTTTTTGTCCATATTAATGGTCGCTGTCATCCTGTTGAGCATTGCTGATGTACTTTATGTTATCTGGGTAAAAATTAGTAACTCGCCGCATTTTCTGATGACCACAAATGACCTGCTGGAAACATTTGGGTCTTTTTTGGCCGTATTGATAGCTATCGAAATTTTCCTAAATATAACCATATACATCAGGAGTGATGTAATACCAGTCAAACTGGTTGTAGCCACTGCGTTGATGGCCATTTCGAGAAAAGTCATCGTTTTTGACTATAAACACTTGGCTCCCGAATATGTAAGTGCTTCAGCCTTGGTACTGATCGCCCTGGGTATCACCTATGTGCTGGTTAAAAAAAGCGACTAGCACGTTACTGAAAAACGCTTATATATTTTCCCTAACCATGAAATGAAAGTTGATCCAGCGGTCAAGAAATTGGGCTTGCACCCAGACGTACTCAAGCTGGGTCTGGTGAGCTTTTTAACTGACCTTAGCTCCGAGATGATTTTTTCCGTTTTCGCGATTTTCTTTACAACCATCGCAGGGGCATCCGCCGCTTTGCTTGGCATGATCGAGGGACTTGCCGATTTGTCCGCATCCTCGTTGAATTACTTAGCTGGCTGGTTGTCCGATCGGACCGGAAAACGCAAAATATTCGCTCTGGCCGGATATGGTTTTTCCGCGCTGGCTAAAATCATTCTGTTAATCACCAGTTCGGTCGTGGGACTCAGCATATTTCGTGTCATCGAGCGGCTGGGCAAGGGTTTCCGCGGGCCGCCACGGGATGCCTGGCTTTCGGCAGTATCCGACAAAAACACGAGGGGATATTCATTCGGAGTGCACAAGGCCCTCGACAAATCTGGAGCCATTCTTGGCCCACTTGTAGCGTACGCCCTGCTCTCGTGGCTTGGGGACGGCGCCTCGACGTTCCGGATCCTGTTCTGGGTCGCGCTCATTCCCGCCTTGCTCGGCATCGTGGTCTTAAGTCTCATCAAAGATCAACCAGGGGTTCAACACCCACGCGAGAACATGTTGGAAACATGGAAAATTCTCAGCCCAGAATTCAAACGCTATCTCGTCGCAGCAGGAATTTTTTCGCTGGCCTATTTCAGTTTCGGCTTTCTACTGTTGCGTGCACACAGCGTCGGATTTTCAGTCAAGGACATCGTGTTGCTTTATGCCTTGTTCAATATTGCATTCGTTGTTGCATCACCGCTGATAGGCAAACTTGGCGATCATTTTGGAAGGGCGCGGATAATTATGCTGGGCTACCTGATCTATCTGTTGATGAGCCTGGGCTTCGCATTCGCGACCACACAATGGCAAGTCATTGTCCTGTTCATCATCTATGGCGTGTTTTATGCGATCGACGAAGCCCAGAGCAAGGCATTTATCGCGGATATTGAATTGGAGCGGCGCGCATCTGCGATCGGCCTCTATAGTTTTGTGACTGGCCTGATCTACCTGCCTGCATCACTGATCGCTGGGGCGTTGTGGTTAATGCATCCGTCCAGCGCTTTCTTTGTGGCCGCATGTTTCGCTTTTACCGCACTGACAGTATTCGTATTCTTGCGGCCAGACCAAAAACACTGTTCTAACGCTTATTGATCCGGCACAGTTTATCCAAGAAGCCGTTCGCATTAAGCTTGTCGAAATGTGAATGGCTTCTTATGCTTCGACAAGCTCAGCACGAACGGCAGTCAAATTCAATTCGTGCCGGATTAATAATATCGCGGCTATTTATTGATCCAATCCCAATTCCTGAATCTTGCGTGTCATCGTATTGCGCCCCATACCCAAAAGTGCCGCAGCTTCTATGCGTTTACCATCAGTGTGTTTAAGCGCTTGGGTGATAAGTGTGCGTTCGAACTGCTGGTTTAAATTGTCTAGTATATTTTGATCGCCACGTTGCAATGCAAGCGTGACTTGAAGACCCAATTCACAACGCCAATCGTTGGATGGAGTGTCAGTGACAGCGGACGCTTCTCGCCATTCAAGTGGCAGGTCGGCAATTTCTATCTGTTGTGATGGCGTCATTACAGTGAGCCAATGACAAAGGTTTTCCAATTGCCGCACATTGCCGGGAAAATTCTGTGTCGCAAGATAATTCAGTGTGTCCTCGCTGAAAGTTTTTTGTTCAACAGAAAGTTCACCTGCTTTTTTATGCAAAAAATATTTCGCCAACAAGGGAATATCCTCACGCCGTTCACGTAGTGGGGGCAAACGCAGACGGATGACGTTGAGACGATGAAATAAATCTTCACGAAATAAGCCTTCTTTTACCCGCTCATCCAGATTCTGGTGCGTGGCTGCAATAATGCGTACATTGGTTTTAATCGGCTGGTGCCCTCCAACGCGATAATAATTTTTGTCCGACAGCACGCGCAATAAACGTGTTTGCAGCTCCGCCGGCATGTCGCCGATTTCGTCAAGAAACAGTGTGCCCCCTTCGGCTTGCTCAAATCGGCCACGGCGGGTGGCAGCCGCGCCAGTAAACGCACCGCGCTCATGGCCAAACAACTCCGATTCGAGCAAATCTTTTGGAATAGCCGCAGTGTTAATGGCGATGAAAGGTTCGTTGGCGCGCGGGCTATGGCGGTGCAGAGCTTGCGCTACCAGCTCCTTGCCGGTACCGGATTCGCCGTTGATAATCACAGTTGCATGGGAGTGTGCGAGCCGTCCAATAGCACGGAACACTTCCTGCATCGCTGGTGCTTGTCCCAGGATATCAGGTGCAGTTGCGACTGATTGCTCTTCTATAGGTGCGTCAGCACGCAGGCTTTGTTCTAATGCGCGGCGGATTAGTGCGACAGCCTGGTCGACGTCAAACGGTTTGGGCAGATACTCAAATGCTCCGCCTTGAAATGCCGACACCGCACTTTCCAGATCAGAATAAGCAGTCATGATAATGACTGGCAAGCTCGGAATCCTTTCCCGTATTTTGTGCAAAAAATCCAGTCCAGAGCTGCCGGGCATACGGATATCACTAATGACAACTTGCGGCGTACTGTGCCGCAGCGCGGCTAAAGCTTCATCGGCCGAAGCGAAGCTTGTAAAGTTAATATCCGAACGTGTCAAAGCTTTTTCCAGCACCCAGCGTATGGAACGGTCATCATCAATGACCCAAACAGGTTTCATATTGGCTCCCATTTTGTTCACTTTATTTTAGTGGCAACATTACAGAGAAGCAGGTACGTCCCGGTTCACTGTCAAACTCTATGCTGCCTTCATGTTGGCTAACAAAATCTTGCGCCAGGGTCAGTCCCAGGCCATGACCATTATCACGGCCAGTGACCAGTGGATAAAATATCTTATCTTGCAAATGTACGGGGATACCCGGGCCATCGTCGATGACCTGAACGATTACCGCCAAGCGATGGCGTTTCTTCATCAATGTTATTTGGCGCGAGATGCGTGTGCGTAGCACAATATTGCCTTGTCCCTGCATGGACTGCGCAGCATTACGTACAAGATTGAGGGTTGCCTGAATAAGTTGCTCCTTGTCGCCCGTGAGTACTGGCAGGCTGATGTCGTAATCACGCCGGATAGACAATTTTTCTGGGAATTCAGCTAGAACCACGCTACGCACCCGTTCAAGTACTTCATGAATGTTAAGGGAGGAACATAAATTGGGTTTATGTTGCGGGGTAAGCAGTTTTTCCATTAGCGAAACTAAACGGTCAGTTTCCTGGATGACGACTTGGGTGTATTCACGTAAGCTGGGTTTCTCCAGTTCATGTTCCAGCAATTGTGCAGCACCCCGTATGCCACCCAACGGGTTCTTGATTTCATGTGCCAAGTTGCGTAGCAGAAGGCGATTAGCTTGAGTTTGGTCTAACATCTGTTCTTCACGCGCTAATTTTAGCGAACGCTCAATCGTATGAAATTCAAGTAGCAAATAGTTGTTTAATTGCAGCGGCGTAGCGGCGCAACGCAAATGCAGCTTGCCATGTGGCGGTATGCCCAGCATCAGGTCATGTTCAATATAACTGGCGTTATTGGTTACTGCATGCTGCATTGCAGCAGTAAGTTGCTCAGTGTGGGTGAAAATATGCTGTATCGGGTAACCGATCAGGCTTTTGCTACTTAAGGCAAACAGGTTTTCCGCAGCCGAATTAAGATAAGTGATATGCGATTGCTCATCCAGCAAAATAACTGCCGTAGCAAGGTATTCAAAAGTAGGTAGAAAGGTGTCGGCTACAAGCATTTTCACTCTTTGAAATAATTACTCCATGGTTTATTAAAAAATCTATCGCCCGGCTAAACACGGGTTGGGCGACAAATATACAGGATGCTTTCATCAGGTTTGTTTTTTAAAAAATTGCAATGATTGCAAAAAATTCACCGCAACCCCACAGTAAAGCAAAAAACCCGCTTTTATTCTATTGTGGCGGCTACCATTCCGACAACCATCAAAATTGATACACCATAATTATCCCTACAATTGAGCGTGTTTATTCGTTCTGCCATATGTCGCATACAAGAGCATACCGGTACAAATCGAACCTCCAATTAAATTTCCCAGGGTGACCGGAACTTGGTTCCAGAACCACCATTGATAAACGCTGATGTCAGCACCCAATAGAATTGCGGTAGGTATTACGAACATATTGACGACACAGTGTTCAAAACCTAGTGCAAAAAATGTCATGATCGGCAGCCAGGGAGCAATGATTTTTCCAATCGTTGAAGTAGAGATCAAACCTAACACTACGCCCAAAGTCACCATCCAATTACAGAGAATGCCATTGATCAAGGCAGCGAGCCAGCCAATTGAACCTGCATGCTGGTAAGCAAGTGTTTTAGCCTGAGCGACCACAATAATTTTTTCTGTCAATCGGCCACCTGGGGCAGGCGAAGTTCCAGTCAATGCCAAGGCCAGCAACCCACCAAAAAACAGGCTGCCCAGCAAATTCCCTAGAAAAACCCAGCCCCAATTCCGCAACATTTCCCTGCCACTTATTTTTCCATCAGCGACACTCATCGGTAGCAACGCAAAGCTGCCTGTCACTAATTCCAATCCGAGTAGTACGATCATCACAAAGCCGACAGGGAAAATAACCCCCATCACCAGTGCAGCAGCGCCTCCCGTAAATCCATCTGAGACCCTGAACGCAAGTGCAGCCGCAAAACCCAACAGTACCCCGGAAAGGAAACCCCGAAGCAGCATATCCCTAACACCAAGAGATGCTTTTTTTTCGCCGACAACAACAAGCTGCTCTATTAACTTGATAGGTTGCACATAATCCATTTTCATCACCTTTAACGTTATGAAATTAACCTTCGGATAATTCTGTAACTTTATGCAAGCGATAAATACACCACATTATTTTCTACTTTGACCGGATAAGAACGCGTGCACCCTACGTCTGGGGCCACTGCTTTGCCGTCATCCAGACAGATATTCCAGCTATGCAACGGGCAAGCAACTTTTTTCCCGAATACGATGCCTTGTGACAAATGGCCACCTTTATGCGGACACCGGTCGAGCAGCGCAAATACCTCTCCATCCGCAGTGCGGAACAGTGCGATGTCCCCCTGTTTTGTCGTAACCACGCGCGCGCCCAGAGGCGGTATTTCTTCTAAGGTTGTGACTTCATGCCAAGTGTTCATGATTTGCTCCTTTTTAAATTTCCAGCGATTCAAATTCACGCGCATTGATGTTTTCTTTAGACCATGGGTTTGTTGCACCCTGTAGCGCATAGAGCAATCTTGCGTATAGCGCTTTGCGATTGGCTGCATTCTCTACGACATGTTTCTTGACATGGTCCAAACCAACCCGTTCGACGTAATGTACTGTGCGATCCAGGTAATGTGCTTCTTCGCGATAAAGCTGAGCGAATGCGCCGGTGTACTCCATCACTTCATCGTGAGTCTTTACCTTCACGAGAAATTGCGCGACCACGGTCTTGATGCCGCCGTTACCCGCCACATAGATTTCCCAACCTGATTCCACGCCGATTATGCCCACATCTTTGATCCCTGATTCCGCACAGTTACGCGGGCAGCCAGACACGGCAACCTTGAATTTGTGCGGCATCCACATATGGTCAAACGCGCGCTCGATGTCGATACCCATTTGTGTCGAGTCTTGCACACCAAAACGGCACCACTCGCTGCCCACGCAGGTTTTGACCGTACGCAAGGCTTTTCCATAGGCATAACCTGATGGCATGTCCAGATCTGCCCATACCTTCGGCAAGTCTGTTTTTTTTACGCCGAGTAAATCTATACGTTGTCCACCTGTCACCTTAACCGTCGGGATGTTGTATTTTTCTGCTACATCAGCGATACGGCGCAGTTGCTGTGGTGTGGTTATGCCACCGTACATGCGCGGCACTACCGAGAATGTGCCGTCTTTTTGTATGTTGGCGTTGGCGCGCTCATTGATGAAGCGTGATTGTGGATCGTCCTTTGCTTCATGCGGCCAAGCGCATAGCAGGTAAAAGTTCAATGCCGGCCTACACTTGGCACATCCATTGGTGGTGTTCCAGTTAAGGAATATCATGGTTTGCAAGATCGAAATCAACTTCTCCTCGCGGATTGCTTTGCGCACTTCCTCATGACTGTGAGAAGTACAGTCACATAAAGGCTTCACGGTCGTAGCGGGTGGTGCATAAGCCCCCCCGACGGTGGAAGCGAGAATTTGTTCGACCAGTCCGGTACATGAACCACAGGAAGCAGAAGCCTTGGTATGCTTGCGTACATCCTCCAGCGTGAATAATCCTTTTTCCTTGATTGCCTTGACAATAGTTCCTTTGCATACCCCATTGCAGCCGCAGACTTCCATCGCGTTTGTCATGGTGGCCGCAAGGTTTTGCCCTTGAGAGCCGGCATTGCCTAGATGGGATTGGCCGAATATTAATTGGTCACGGATTTCGGCGACATTTTTACCATCACGTATCATCTGGAAATACCACGAGCTATCCTTGGTATCGCCATACATCACTGCGCCGATCAGCGTATTGTTGTTCAGTACCAGTTTTTTGTATCTCCCGCTGGTGACATCGTGCATAACGATCTCATTCGTTTCTTTGCCGCCAGTAAAATTCCCGGCCGAAAACAAATCTACTCCGGTGACTTTAAGCTTGGTGGAGGTAACCGAGCCTTGGTAGTATGCGATTCCCATGCGCGCCAGATGATTAGCGCAGACCTTGGCCATATCGAATAGCGGGGCGACCAAACCGTAAGCAATGCCGCGATGTGAAACGCACTCACCCACTGCATAAATACTGGGGTCATAGGTTTGCATGGTATCGCTCACCACAATGCCGCGATTACAGTAAACCCCGGCTGATTCTGCCAGCGCAACATTCGGGCGAATGCCAACTGCCATCACCACCAGGTCGGCAGGAATCTCACTGCCATCCTTGAAGCGAATCGACTTTACGCGGCCATGGCCATCGTCTACTAACTCTTGAGTCTGCTGCTCCAACATGAATTTCAACCCCTTGGCTTCCAAAGCGGATTGCAGCATTTGGGCTGAATTGTCATCCAGTTGGCGTTCCATCAACCATGGCATGAGATGCACCACGGTGACATCCATACCTCTAAGCGCCAAACCATTGGCGGCTTCCAGCCCGAGCAGACCGCCGCCGATAACCACCGCATGCTTATATTTTTCCGCTGCGACTATCATCGCGTTGGTATCTTGAATATCGCGGTAACCAACCACACCCGCCAATTCCTTGCCGGGAACCGGCAGGATGAAGGAACTGGAACCCGTCGCCAGCAACAATCTGTCGTATTCGGCTTCTCTGCCATCTTCAGCCACCACCACCTTGCTTTTTCGGTTGATACGCACAACCTTTTTGTTTAGGTGCAAAGTGATGTTGTTTTGCTTATACCAGTCAATATCGTTCAGGATAATGTCCTGGATGCCTTGTTCGCCCGCCAATACGGGGGATAACATGATACGGTTGTAATTAGGATAGGGCTCGGCACCAAATACAGTAATGTCATACAAATCGGGCGTCAGTTTCAATAACTCTTCCAAAGTCCGTACGCCCGCCATTCCATTACCCACCATAACCAGCTTCATTTTTTTCATGACATCACTCCTATTTACAAATTTTTAAGCGGCCAATTGCTGCGAAATTTGTTCCGCCATTTCGGCAAATTGCACTACTTCGCCAATAACCACGATCGCCGGGCTAGCCATTTTTTCGGCAACAACCAAGGATTCAAGTTGCCCTAGCGTGGCCACTACCTGCCGCTGATTAGGCAACGTACCGTTCTGAATTGCGGCTGCGGGCATATCTATCGATAACCCATTCGCTATCAATTGCTGCACAATGTGCCCTAAATTAGACATGCCCATATAAATAACCAGAGTGGTCCCTGTCGCCGCCAATGCCTGCCAATTCGGTTCCTCTGCTCCTTGCGTATGGCCCGTGACAAACGTTACTCCATGCGTACAGTTTCTATGCGTTAGCGGAATATTCAAAGCAGCCGTAACTGCCATGCCGGAAGTAATGCCACTGATCACGGATACCGAAATACCGGCTTGCCGCAAAGCTTGTAGTTCCTCACCCCCGCGCCCGAACATAAACGGATCACCACCCTTGATGCGCGCTACCACCTTGCCTGCACGCGCCAGTGAAATCATCTTTTTATGGATAAATGCTTGTGGCGTCGAATTACACCCTCCGCGTTTCCCTACATGAACAATCTGCGCGTTGCCTCGGGCAAATTCCAGAACATCAGGGTTCACTAAATCATCAATCAGAATGGCATCCGCCAATCCAATGGCCCGCACTGCACCAAGAGTCAACAGCTCCAAACTGCCTGGCCCTGCCCCTATCAAATATACCTGTGCATTTTTCATGTTTACTCCATTTTCTCGACTGGTCCGTTGGCACATGGACAAAACATCCAGCGACACACACAAACTAAAATTTAAATCAGCTTATGGTTTAGATGATTAGTTATAAGCAATATTAATGCCATATTTTTTTATATTTAAATCAATAAATTATTAAATTAATACTATGGATTAAGCTTGGATTGCACGATGTCAGTGCCATTGCTATCGGAAAGTGCTTGTAATTGGTGCGCTTGAAAAAATGACGGCAGGAGAAGTTAAAAATCCGGAATAATTCATCTACCCAATTACAGTAGCCTGAAGATAATTGAAATCCAGCATTTCTTAATCGAATATGTTAATAAAAATCATTTAATAACAATTAGATAATATGCATTTATAACTCAAGCATCGGAGACTTCATCATCCTTCAGAATCAAGTTCATGTCGCGTAAAGTCGGGGCATGGAGTGGCATGGCATTGATAAGGCGAATGTTGGACAGCATGAACTTTTGTGCAGTAACGTCTCAACAAAATTGGAAGGCGTATTACAGAAAAATGTAGACAAAAACGTAATGAGGGGTGACCAGACCAGGTTAAACAACATCTAAATTAAAGTCCCCCCGGCTTTGCAAGGGGACTTTAATTTACACATTACCAAGAGCTTTCTATTGTGGCTTGCGAAAGACAACATCCAACGAGTCAATTGCCACAATTGCTGATTCCGGGTGCTTCGCCCGAGCCGTTGCGGCAATACTTACGCCAATCTTGCATGTTCCTTTTGGCAGGCTTATTACATAGCGCGAGCAACCTTTCGTATCAGGGCCGCTAAAGGTTAGTGGGCGCGCCCGTTTATGTATCAGAATTGTCGAACTAACAGTTGAACGATCCGTTTTGATGATAGCGCCCCACACATCAAGCAAAATTTCTGTCACGGCTTCTACAGGAGATACCAGCCTCAAAGTCAAGTCGCAGCGTATGTGGCTACCACTTCGCTTCACCGTACCCGCTTGGGCTTGCATTTTGTCAAATAACACACTGACCGCAGTGCCATCAGGCACAACAGTGACTCTAGTGTTAGCGGAGCCACTGTGTGTTGATTGGTTTCCAAACGTAATGCCTTTAAATGCCGGGTTCATGCCTTTCTCCCTATTTTGATGGAACTATTTCGGTTGGCCATTTTTTGGCTTTGGGTACACAGCCCCATCCAGTATTTAATTTGTACATAAACCAAAAATCTTTGGCAGTTCCTCACTGTCCGCCTGCCGTTTGTCCAACAAAACCGATGGCGATTTCGTAGGCTTTGACGGCCTCAAGCCGATTGGCGGCGGTAGTTTCAATTAAAGAATCAGCCAATATGGTCACTTTTCGCGCTGCCGCAAGCCGATTGGATTTAGCCAAGGTGTAAGCATCCTCTGCCCCTTTGACAGAAGTACGTGATCCGGCCAATACACCATCGGCACCCTCCCACTCAGTCTTCGCAGTGGCAAGCCTTTCCTTGGCTGCTTTTAAGTTATTTTTGGCACTTTCGATTTCTGATGACGCAGTCAAACCCTCAAATATGCCCTGCTGAATTTTCTTTTTACTATCAGCGGCATCTCTCTCAGCTATCTTGGTAGACACTTTAGCATTCGTGTCTTTGATAGTGGAATCGAGCTTATCTTTCGCATCATTAAGGTCAGTCGTGGCTTTTTCTAATGCTGTCTTGTCCTTATCGGCAGTTGTATCAGCATCATATTTTTTCTGCTCAATGTCTTGTTGTTTAGTCGCGTTTTCCAATGCCTTATACTTGGCATTCATTTCATCCTCCCTCTCCTTATTGGCAATATCCAAAGCATCCTGTGCTGCTTTCAATCCAATCTCGGCATTGGTTAACACCACCCTTTTTTCAGCGATTTTTTCGGGCGCAGTCATAGTATCAAGCGATGCCTGCTTATTTGTCACGTCAACATCAGCTTCTTCCCATTTTTTTTTCTTGTCAGCCACAATAACATCCTTAGCCTTAAGGTCTGCCTTTGCATTTTCATAGACGTCCCTCTTGGCCGCAATCAGCTCATCGTCTTGGATAATTGCTTTCACCAGCCTGCTGCGCATATTGCGTACTTCAACCAGTGATTTAACGATCGCATCAGAAGCGCTGATATTGGCCGCTTCGCTGGCGGCGGCTTTGGCCGTGCCCAAAGCTCGCGCATCGGCGATTTTCGAAGCTTCAAGAAGGTGTTTGGCAGTAACTAATTCAGCGGGGTTGGCGAGCAAAGCCGTCAATTTCTCGAAACTGGTCTTTGGGGTTTCATCAAAATTAATGCCCTGCCATGCCGCACGAATGTCAGTTGGCAATTGGTCCAACTTACCGATCAGGCCATCGACATTCATCGTAGTAGCGTCTACGTATTCTTTACGGTACTTAGCCAACACCTTCTCCAATCCGGCGGTATTTGCGCCACTGCCCGACTGCTTGGCTTTAAGTTCGTCTTTTAAAACTTGGCGGTTTGGATCGTCAAGTTTTAATTTTGCCAATTCCCGTCTAGTTTCCACCTGTCCCAGCAAATCGAGATTCACTTTGCCGCCCATATTAAATAAGGCCAAACTCTGTGCACTTTTTATGATGCTTTCCGGGTCGGACGACAATCCTTTAACATACCAGTTGCCAACATCATCTTTGACGATGGCAAAGTCGGTTGCGCCGCCACCACGGACCTTAACTGTGTTGATGGTTTGCCAAAATTGCTTGTCTATCTCAAGTTTTGTATTCCTAAACTCATTATTAAAATCATATAATTGTTTACAGAAAAGAGAGGGCATCAGTAAATTTTCGCAATTGCTATTGCTATCCTGCAGCGAAGTGTTGGCGAAAGCGTTGCGCAAATAAGCGTTAGCCGAACGAAGATAAGCAAGGCCACCTCGTTGTTCATAGGCCAGTTCCAATGCTTGATTCAGTGCAGTTATATCCCCACCTCTGGAGGCCGCTTCCAAACGTTGATGTTGCAATTGTGCGATGACATCATCCAGAACATCGCGTTGGTTTTTTACCTCAGATCCACCAACAAATTGAAACGATTTTGAAATTGGCATATTTTTTAATACATTGATTGCGGTTAAATATTTATCATTTTCAAGTGGGACAGGTTTAGATGCGGATTGCTTCTCGAGTTCAAGCAGCAACAGGTTACGCAAGCCAAAAACATCGTCAATCTTGGCAGTTTCAGCTTGTTGCAGTACCGTTTGTTTTATTAATTTAATTGCTTCACGAGCCTTTGTCATATCAGATAACTGGCTCTCATTCTTGTTAAATATGATAAGTGCTTGCGATTCATTATCTATAGCGTTTTGACGACCTTCCAGTTTAAGTTTGTCCTCCTCTAGTTCCACTAAGACATATTTCCCCAGCTGGTTAAACACTTCTTTATACGTACCGTTTGCAATGCCCAAATTACTTCGACAGTTTGAAGCAGGCGAATTACCGTTACATCCAAATAAGTGAATGAAATAATCGTCGGCATTATTTCGGCGCGCATATTCCGGCGCTGGTGGTAGTAGTACAGCACCTCGAGGTTTTGTCTTATTCTCGTTAAACCATGTTTTCAGTATCGTCAAGACATCATCAGCCGATCTATTTTTTTCATAATCCGATGAAAAAAGACTAGCAATTTCAAGTTGATCGCTAGCAACTAATCTATCAGTCGGATTAACTCCTTCGACCTTGATATCGTAGTTACCAAAGGCTGTGCGATAAGCATCCAACGCTTGTTGAGCAAGTTTCGCGTTGTCAGCAAGGTCTTTTTGTTTGACTTTAATAGTTTGTGGCGTGATATTTTCTATGTGAAATGTATTTTGCAGAGCTGTTTTTTTATTCTCATTTTCTTGAATGGTTACGCCTAATTCTTGTACCAAGATATCGAATGCCTTATGCGCTCCCGGTGCAAAAGCAAGCCGCGCTGCGGCTAACTCGCTATCTTTGCGATCCACTAAACGCTGATCATGCGCAGCGCGCCTGCGTAAATCATTGGCATGCACAATAAGTGTATTGCCCAGTGATTGAAGTACTGCAAATTTTTCTGCATAACCATTATTAGTTTCTTTATCGTAATTTGCAGTGCCGTTATTAAAGGACAAGCTATGATTGTTGGCTGAATTATTGTCATTTGTAGTGTCCTTACCAAAAGCCAAAGAATGATTGTTGACAATAAAAAGAATTTTTTCAGCAAACAAAACGAGTGATTCATTTAGACGTTCTTTAGCAACGCGGACTTTATTTTTCAGCTCTATATCTTGAGGGGATACGCTCGCTTTATTATTGAAATCAATAAAATTTGTTGCCAGCCTATTAATACCACACGAATCCCTTCCATTATCATGAGTCTTTAATCGGTCTGCTGGTAGATCTAGAACGGTGCAATCGTACTCCGCACTTTGGGATTTTTCAAAATTCTTGATCTCTTTAACTGTATGTGTACCAAAAGTCCTAAATTGTTTATTAATTAACGCATTACTGTGAATAATGGAATGATATAATTCATCAAGCTCATCCTGTCCTAATTGTTCACCATCATCCAGTATTAATTGCTGGTGTTCTATAATAATGGAGTTGTTATTTGCAATTGCCTGGCTAGAAGATTTATTTGTTGGACGAAGTTTCTTTTTAAACGCATTAATTTCATCTTCAATCTGGTTTAAATTGCATTCCATATTTTTATTTTTTGAAGAGCTTGTATCTAAAGAGCTTGTAGAAGAACTACCTGGACAATTCGATTCCGGCTTCTCGAGACTCTCATCCTTTAAAATTTTTTGTTTATAACTATCGAGAACTCCTAACTTCCTTTCCAATTCTGTCTGTGCATCAGTTTTTTTCTTTAAAATAAGCAACTTTCTTCTAGGCTTCGAGAGTGCTGAGATTTCTGATTTAAGGAGTTCAATACGCAATAAGTATTTTTGTCGGTAGGACTCAGTTGCTTGCTTACCCAAAGCTTCTTGCTCATCTTCATAGAGTGCAAGTATGGAATCTAAAAAGTAGACATTTTCAGTCTGAAAAATACATCCACTATAGTCATCTCGGTTACGTTCTACACAAAGCTGATCATATTTTTTTTTATTAATATCTTGCTCGTTAGATATATAACGCCTGCGTAATTCCACAATAATCGGTTTGGCCGAGATGGCCAGCGCCGCATATTGCTGTAATTGGATGTCCTCATGATTTGACAATGGCCCTTTGTATTCATCCACATCTATGTGAAGTACGGAGCAGGCACTTAGTGAAAGCGCCGTAACAAAAGCCAGGCAACGCCCGCCAACACCATTAATCATATAAGCATGTTTCATTTTTATTGCTCCTTCAAACGGTCATTACTGGCTTCGCTATTCAACTGATCCAGCCGCTCGTGTTCAGTTTTTACACGTAATAATTCTTTGAACAACCCTTGTTCCAGTGCCGGGCCACTATGCCCTTGTGTTACCGCAGCAACGATCCCCAACGCTTCATCGACCGCCTGAAAAAATTTTTCGGGGCTGTTACCCATCGCAATCACCAGGCGATGGTCTTTTGGTGCTTCACGGAACCCTTCGGGGCCAAATAACACTAGCCTGCGGCCAGTCAATTTCGTTTGCATGCCTTCTTCAGCTTTAGAAATTTTCACGCCATAACTTTTCACGCCATCACTATTCACATCATCAAAGCGCGCCGTTGATCCCAAAGAATCAATGACTGCGGCTGGCACCCACCCTGAGGCATAACGTGTGAAGTTGAAAAAGCTGGACTGGCCTTTGACACGCACCCGATAAATCGTCGGCGGCAGTTGTTCCTGTGGGTCAAATACGCCCAGGTAATAAATTTGCTCCAGTGCGGTGGTTGGGAAGACCGTTCCTGCCAGGGTACCTTCGCCGGCAGCAATATTGCGCTGTGCAACGTGGCTCAAACCGCCACATGCACTGCAAAGCAGGCATAGTGCCAATGGAATCAGGCGATAAATAAAACGTATTGTGTTTTGAATGGGCTGCATGGGATCACCTCGGCATTAGGTAGAAAGTAAAAACGTGCTAAAAACTGAAAAACTAGCTTTGTGGCGTGGGGCAATTGATCTTACCGACAGCTGCACGTGCTGCGGCAATGCACACCAGCGGAAAAACGCGCGGACTGTGGGTGCTACAGGTGACAGGTGACAGGTGACAGGTGACAGGTGACAGGTGGCATATGTGTTCCCCCTTAAGAAAAATGCCGCTGGTACTTGTTCCCATCTGCGTGGGAATCATTTGAAACGAAAGATTGCTGTTTCCTATACTACTGATTCTAAGGTAAATAATGAACCTAATTCCAGAAAGTGTCAATAATCGTAGTAAGGTTATTTAACAAGATTAACAAAGCATTGGTTACTTAAGATGTCGCCAGCAGATGGAATATGGCCTTCATCAACGCCAACGGTCTATTATCTGCGTGGCATTAGCCTTGATCGAAGGATCGTTTCTACGTAAACATCGTTAAAGAGGCGGGAAGCCCGATATTGTTGCCCGGTGGCCAGCACCGGACAACAGGGAAGCGTTATGCTGATAGCCGTGATCTAAAAAGTGCAGCAGATCGCAAAGCGCCCATAACCAGTTTCCCCTAAGGAAACACTGATTAATCCAGAATCGTCGTTCCCGCGAAAGCGGGAACCCAGTTAAATCAATAAGCTGGATCCCCGCTTTCGCGGGGATGACGAATTAATCAGCGTTTCCCTAACACTCGCGAAAATAGGCTCTCTAGACATGGGCGATGCTTAAGATGAAACAGATTAGAAGTTATAGGCGCGTTCGCCGTGACTTGCAGTATCCAACCCCTCACGCTCCTCTTCTTGCTTGACACGCAAACCGATGGTCATATCCACAATCTTGTAACAAACAAAGGCAACCACGCCGGACCAGATTATCGTGGTAAGCACGGCTTGCGCTTGTATCCACACTTGCCCGCTAATAGTGGTATCGACGATGGTGTTGTTGACGTAATCAACGATACCGGCACCGCCCATACTCCAGGTGTTGAACACGCCAGTAAGTAATGCACCCAAAATGCCCCCGATGCCGTGGATACCGAACACATCCAGCGCGTCATCTGCCCCCAGCAGTTTCTTCAGGCCAGTTACGCCCCAGAAACAAGCCACGCCAGCCAGTGCACCGATAATCAGTCCGCCGCCTACGCCCACCCAGCCGCAGGCGGGAGTAATGGCAACCAAGCCCGCGACCGCTCCAGAAATCGCCCCCAGTACGGATGGTTTGCCTTTCAATAGCTGTTCAGCCAACGTCCATGTGAGTGCGGCAGCGGCAGTGGCAACCAGCGTGTTGACAAAGGCCAGCGTGGCCGCACCTGATGCTTCCAAAGCCGAACCCGCATTGAAGCCGAACCAACCAACCCACAGCAGGGAACCGCCTATCATGGTCATGACCATGTTGTGTGGTGCCATTGGCTCCTTGCCGTATCCGATGCGCTTACCAACCATGAATGCACCGACCAAACCCGCAACAGCCGCATTGATATGCACCACAGTGCCGCCTGCGAAGTCCAATGCGCCCTTCTGGAACAACCATCCTGACGCTGCCGTTGCAGTATCAGCCGCAGCCTGGGTAGTGTAGGCATCCGGCCCCATCCAAAACCACACCATGTGCGCAATCGGCAGATACGCGAAGGTAAACCACAATGCAGAGAACAACAGCACAGCGGAGAATTTCATCCGTTCGGCGAAAGCACCCACGATCAATGCAACGGCGATGGCGGCGAAGGTAGCTTGAAAAACTACGAAAGCGAATTCAGGAATCACCACACCCTTGCTGAAAGTTGCCACATTGGCAACACTGCCGGTGGCCGGATCAAATATGCCCTTCAGGAACAACCTGTCAAATCCGCCGATAAATGCATTGCCCTGTGTGAATGCCAGCGAGTAACCGTAAATTGCCCACAGCACGATGATCAGCGAAAAAATGGCGAACACCTGCATCAGGATGGACAACATATTTTTGCTGCGCACCAGGCCGCCATAAAATAGCGCGAGGCCAGGGATAGACATCATGATGACCAACAGGGTGGCCGTCAGCATCCACGCCGTATCACCCTTGTTGGGGGTAGGAGCGGCAGCGTGGGTGGCTGCCACTTCGGCAGGCTTGACTGCGTTAGTTGCCGTAGGAGTCTGGACTGTGGTGGTTGTCGATGCTGTCGCAAGAGCCGCGGACTCCTCCGCAAATGCTGGAACGGCTAGACCATACAGCATGCCGAACAACGCAAAAAGTGCAAAAAATTTGTTCATGGCATTCCCCTTACAATGCTTCTACGCCGGATTCGCCGGTACGGATACGAATTACTTGCTCGATGTTATGAACGAATATCTTGCCGTCACCAATATTGCCTGTGTGTGCAGATTTTTCGATAGCTTCAAGCACCAACTCCAGCATGTCCTTTTTAATAGCCACTTCAACCTTAACCTTGGGCAGAAAATCCACCACATATTCTGCGCCGCGATATAGCTCAGTATGACCCTTTTGCCGGCCAAAACCTTTCACTTCGGTAACGGTGATACCCAATACGCCAATCGCAGTCAGTGCCTCACGTACTTCGTCGAGCTTGAACGGCTTGATGATTGCAGTAACCATTTTCATAATTATTAATCCTTATGTGTTGTAGGGCGTAAGCAACATTATTCAGAACCTACTATTGATGGATTAGTATCGCTTCTTCAAAAATGCAAACTATAGGTACTGTGCTTGGGAAAACATTTGGCCGATCCCTTCTGTGCTGCCGTAGCTGCTATTTGGGCTAACATTTAGCTTTTACGGAAGCGACAATAGATCATCCAGTCTTGCACATGACGTTTCTTTCTAAAATTGCGGGCGAAACTAAAGAATGTCTAATCATTACAAAAGCATCTTCCGTGCCATTATAGTTTATTTAGCAATAACAATAGGTTGATGGATGCCATAAAAATAAATAGGGTATCGATGCACCAATTTTATGCATCTTCAAATGTATGTCGCACTAATTGGGTGAGATATGCCGCTTGGGTCAGTTTTTGCCACATTAATGCCCGCCAGGACTGCGGACTGTTGCGGGCGTGGGTAAAAACCCATACACGGCCAATAAGAACTAGGTTTTAACCCCCCGATCGGTGGCTCTAACATTAAATAGCGCCACTGCGGCAGCCATCCTGTGTGGCATCATCAATGAATACCCGCTCATCGTTGCGCCCTTCAACCCGAAAAAATCCTTTCGGCCATATAAAAAGCCCCGCCAATTTTGGCGGGGCTTACGCATGTTTTAATGCTTGGCTAAATCTAGAAATTAGCTATAAGTGACACCCTTGCGGCAATTGGTGAACCTGGTGTGATGTTGTTGTTATTATGGGCAGAGGCATAATAATTCTTATCGAACAGGTTTTCGATATTCAACTGGGCCCGCATATTCTTATCAATTTTGGCATAAACAGCCGCATCTACCCGAGTAAAGCCCGGCAAGCGCACAGTATTATCAGTCGAGGTGTACATAGCGCCACGATTGATCACGCCAAGCCCGACACCCCATCCAGGAGCAAAATCATACCGATTCCACAGGGAGAATGTGTTTTTTGGAAGCTCCGCCAAAACGGCCCCTTTTTTAGCGGTAGCGGATTGCGAGTTGGTGATTTCACCATCTTGGTAGGTATATCCACCCATGACGCTCCAAGCCGAAGTAACGCGGCCTGCCAAACCTAACTCCAAGCCCTTATTGCGCTGGCCACCGCCTAAAACAGAAAGGGCTGCATTATTCGGATCGGGAAGAATCACATTGGTACGGTCCAGCTGAAACACAGCAGTGGTCAAAGCCAGGTTAGGATAGATATCCCACTTAGCTCCAACTTCCACATTTTTGAATTTTTCCGGTTCAAGTGCTTTGTTGGTCACCGTTAGCGAAGTAAGTTGTTCACCGGCTCTAGGCACGTATGCCAAGCTATAGCTTGTATAAATTGAGACTGTCTCGATTGGCTTGTAAACCAGCCCGACTCTCGGTGAAAGAAAATTATCATTGGTATTTATATCAAGAGCAGGAGCGGCGTTATTCTTGCGGAAATCCACTTCGTACCTATCGTAGCGCAATCCGAGAATTGCTTGTAATTCAGGCAATAATTTGATCTGGTCTTGCACATACAGCGATGTCTGTTTTGTGACACTGTGCATATCTGCATCTGAGGCCTGTGTCCTGAATGTAATTGGAACAGCCGTAATCGGGTTATTGATAGGTGCGTTAACCGATGTAGTTGCATTATTGAAGAATCCGGTTTTACGTAAATTATTTGTATCTTGGTGACCTATTTCAAGACCAACGACCATATCATGCTTCACCTCCCCTGTGTTCAGGGAAAACAAAAGATCCGTCTGGTTAAAGAAATTATCCCGCTGGGTTGTATCGTTATAAGCATTAATCGCCACCTCGGTTCCCGCAGCATTGATCGCGCCTGGGTATACGTTCTGATAAAACTTGTCTTGGGTTGCATAGCGTGTGCGATTGCGAATCGTTACTTCATTATCAAATTTATGCTCGATCAGTGCATTGACTGCTTTAAGTTCTGATTCCGCCGGGCTGCGATTAGGATCACCAAAAAATGTTGACGCGTTAGTGTTGAAAGGACGTCCCTGGAAAGAAGGGATACCCCGGTCTGCTACGCGCTCGTCTTTGAAATACTCCGCATTTAACACAACTTTAGTATTATCAGTTGGCATAATCGTAACGGTAGGATTAACTCCGTATCGCTTCAAATCTACGCCATTACGGTAACTGCCCGAATTTTCATACATTGCATTGAGGCGGACAGCGGCAACTTCATTAATACCTTGGCCGACATCAAGCGCCACACGTTTTGTATCAAATGATCCCACCTGTGCCGTAATTTCACGTATGGGGCTCCAGCCAGCTTCTTTAACAACCCTGTTTATAACCCCCCCGGAGCCGCCTCGGCCAAAAATCATCCCATTAGGGCCTTTCAACACTTCCACTCTCTCTATATTGTAAAGATCACGATAATACTGAACGTCATCGCGTATGCCATCAACGAAAAAGTCCGCTGTGGAACGAGTACCACGAAAAACCAAGGCATCACGATTTCCTTCCCCCTGCGAGATACCCATACCCGGGACATAGCGTACCGTTTCAGCCATACTTTGAATGGCCTGGTCTTTAATTACATCCTGCGTCACAACGGACACAGATTGCGGCACGTCGCGCAGAAGAGTATTTGTCTTGGTTGCAGTAGTGGTTTTAGCTACTGTGTAACCAGCACTGTTTTTTGCAGAAACCAATATTACTGGTAGCGTGGTTTCATTGTCGGCTAGCTCAGGATTCGATTTTTTAGATGTTTGTGCTTTCTTTACAACATACCCGCTACCCTGCGGCACCGCTTGCAGACCACTTTCAACCAGCAATTGATTAAGGGCCGCTTGGGTGGTGTAATTTCCCTGGAGTCCTTGTGTTGTTTTTCCGCTGAGTTCGGTAGGATCAGAAGAGAGCTTAACACCTGTCTGTTTTACAAAAAGATCCAGCCCAGCTTTCAATGAACCTGCGGAAATGTTGTATGCATGTTCGGTAGTGCTGGCAACAACATTTGGCTGCGCAACCGCGGCACCCGACAAAGTGATAGTGGCTACTCCAAAACAGATTAACGCGCTATTCATTGCAATAGCGAGCTTAGTTTGGCGATGGTTGCATGAAGCTTGGATGCCAGCATGTTTTCGCGCCACGGTAGCAATGCATTTGAGGTTACGGGTATACACGGTGTATTTCTCCAAATTTAATTAATATCAAATCAAAAAATGCCTGGTACGTAATGCACTACTAGCGGCGGGGGAGTTAGATTAAAATTTTAACTTATCTAATATTACAAGTGATAATAGTTCGTAATTGTATTCTCATGTCAAATACGATGCAAGACTTTACTTTGCTCAATTTAAAGCTAATCCGAAGGGAGAACGAATTTCCAACGAAAAATGATTCTGAACGGCTAGGATTCTGAATCAATCACGACTTGCCGCATCAATCCAATTCTTTAACGCTTCAATGTACAGCCACTTTGCTACTCCAGACATCATCACCCCGTCCACTTCATACAAACACACTGCCTGCCCGCGAAATTCCTACATATCAATCCCATTTGAAATCATTTCCATCTATGAATTCAACTATGCAACGAAAACATCGAACTCTATTTTTATATAATAATTTGTTGTTTTATATAAATAAATATTACATTAAAAGTAAATTGACAAATAATAATAGCAACCATCTTGCCGGCTGTTCCAGAATCCATACATTTGGCTGTATCATGAACTTCCGGTTAACATTAAATATATGTGCGCCAGCGAACGGATCAAAATTAATAAATTTAATACACTGGTACCAGATTTGATTACTGTAAATTTCACTACTAATTAGAGAAGGAGTTGAACATTATGCCAAGTACCATTTCAAATCAGGTGGAAGATGTAGTTGCAGCCACAGAAAACATGGCTCAGCGGACTGGTACAGCACTAGGAAATGTTTTGGACGCTACAAAATCCGCCGGAAAACAAGCAGGCGCACTCGCCAGTAGCGAAATGTCTAATCTGCGTGCCGATTTAGACGATTTAATTTCTCGCATGCCTAACTTATCTGATGTTGATTTAGAAGAGGCCAAGGAAAAATTGATGACAAAAATGGCATCTGCAAAGGAAGTCGCGAAAATTGTCGCAGCCGATGCACGCAGACATTTCAATGAAGGGATCGATTGCTCCAGAGGATATGTAAAAGAACATCCTTTGCAAGCGGTAGGATACGCGGCTGCAATTGGTTTTTTACTTGGCCTATTAGTTTCACGGCGTTAATTTGATTCACCGCAAGGCACTTAATAATTCTTAAGTTGAGATAACTGTCATGTTTGAAAAAATCAAAAAAGCGAAACAGCTTGGCTTAATTGCGCGTGACCGTATGGGCGATTATATGGAACTGGTGCCGATCTTAATAAAGATCCAATGGCACTATTTGAGTGCCCAGATAATTAGTTATGTTATTTTGTTTTTTTTGGCATTATTAAGCCTGACTTTTTTAGGTATAGCCATTATCATTAGCTGCTGGGAAACCCCATACCGTGTAGCATCTGCATGGAGTGTTGTAGCTTTATATACCTTAATAGCCTGTGGAGTTTTCCTGACAAATCAAAATAAAACACGCCCAGACTGTCCATTTGAAACGTTACGTACCGAATTAGAGAAAGATGCAAAGCTATTGAAGGATGCATTATGACAATGTTATCGTCTCTTGAAGAACAAAAGAAAATTCTCTTGGATCGGATGGAAGAAAATCGGCGTAACTATCAAAATAATTTGATCCAACAACTTTCTGTTGCTGAGGGTTCAACCGTGGAGTCCAGTAATTCAGGAGGATTTCCACGAAGCCATACTTTTAAACTCTTAACACATCATCCCTATTTGATAGGCATCGCATTAATTGCAGCTCTGGCGGTATCTCGTGGATCGTTGAGAAATATCTTGAAGAAGAATCTTGCCTTTGGTGCCGGTATATTAACAAGCAAAGTAAAAATGTTGATTGTGCCCGTAATAATTCGTTTATTCCGATCCTATACCCGCTTCTAATAGCATAAAACTACTGACGCTATGCTGGCTCCTGGTCCAAATCAAATGCTTTATGAAGCACGCGCACAGCCAGCTCCAGGTATTTTTCATCAATAACAACAGAAATTTTGATTTCCGAAGTGGAAATCATCTGAATGTTAATCCCCTCTTCCGCTAAGGTACGAAACATTTTACTGGCAATACCGACATGCGAACGCATTCCAACTCCAACTACCGATACTTTGGCAGTCTTGTTGTCGCCCACCACATTTCGTGCGCCAATGTGGCTTTGCACTTGATTTTTCAGAATATCCATCGCCTTATCAAATTCATTGCGATGCACGGTAAAAGAAAAATCGGTGGAACCATCCACACCGACGTTCTGAATTATCATGTCCACGTCAACATTGGCTTCACTTACCGGCCCCAGTATCTGGTAAGCGATGCCCGGTTTATCCGGTACACCACGCACGGTGATCTTGGCTTCGTCACGGTTGAAGGCTATACCTGAAATAATCGCCTGTTCCATCTTTTCGTCTTCCTCAAAAGTAATCAGCGTACCATCGCCTTCTTCCTCGAAGCTGGATAGCACGCGCAACTTAACCTTATATTTTCCGGCAAATTCAACTGCGCGGATTTGCAATACCTTGGAGCCGAGGCTGGCCATTTCTAGCATCTCCTCGAAGGTAATGGTCTTAAGGCGGCGGGCTTCCGGCACCACGCGAGGGTCGGTAGTGTATACGCCATCAACATCGGTATAAATCTGGCATTCATCAGCGTGAAGCGCCGCAGCAATAGCTACCCCAGTAGTATCGGAGCCGCCGCGTCCCAAGGTGGTAATGTTTCCCTCTTTGTCTATGCCTTGAAACCCAGCCACTACAACCACATATCCGTTAGCTAAATCGGCGCGAATATTTTGCTCATCTATACTAAGGATACGTGCTTTGGTAAACGCGCTGTCGGTGGTGATTTTAACTTGTGCACCTGTGTAACTTTTGGCCTTCAGTCCCTCTTGCATCAACCCCATCGATACTAACCCGACCGTCACTTGTTCGCCGGTAGAAACTACCATATCCAGCTCTCGCGGATCAGGCTGTGCTTGCATTTCTTTCGCCAACGCGATGAGTCGATTGGTTTCACCGCTCATGGCAGAAACCACGACGACAATTTGATGCCCAAGCGCTTTATATTTCGCCACGCGGCGCACCACATTTTTAATGCGCTCTGGGCTGCCTACCGAAGTACCACCATATTTCTGAACAATCAATGCCACGAGTTTCTCTATCCAAATTACAGAACAGGGTGAATTCTAACCTAAAACCAAAATACAACCCAAGCTCCAAATGCCATTCAGCCAACTCTCCCCTTGCAGAGCGAGCAGGAGACGTTCATCTTCAAGTAAGTACGCTCTTACCGGCCGCACAAAAAGAAGGCGGCTTACGCCGCCTTCTTAAACTTAATTAATCCGGCTTTAGTCGCGTTCACCACTAAATGCCATCAGCAGGCTTAGTAAATTGACGAAAATATTGTAAATATTCAAATACAGCGACATGGTTGCCATTACGTAGTTCGTCTCACCACCATGTATGATTTGGCTGATGTCGTAAAGAATGTAAGCCGAGAAAAGCAATACGGCGATAGCTGAAATAGTTAGCGACAAAGCTGGAATAGCAAAAAAGATATTGGCCAGCGAAGCGATTACCAGCAAAACTAGACCAATGAACAGAAACTTCCCCATAAAACTGAAATCTTTTTTGGTAACAGTAGCGATAGTCGCCAAACTAAAGAAAATCAGTCCAGTTCCACCAGCAGCCATGCCCACAAGTTGGGCGCCATTGCGCAGATGAAGTGCATGTTGCAAAATTGGCCCAAGAAAAACACCCGCGACAAAAGTGAAGCCCAGCAGCATAGCGATGCCCCACACGCTGTTGCGCAGCGCAGAGACAGCGAACAGCATACCCATCATCACGGCGAACATCAGCAGCGGAGCCATGATTGGATTTTGCGCCATAAACGAGAAATTAGTGGATAAGCCGATAAATGCGCCCATGACCGTAGGAAGCATGGTAAGAGCCAGCATCATGTAGGTGTTACGCAGGACTTTATTTTGTACCAGCCCTAATGTACCTGGCTGCGAAATGGTTTGGTATTGCATGGTATTTTCTCCAGAAGGTGTATTTAACAACATACGTAAGAGTATCGAAGCAGAACAAAAGTTGCAATGATTGTGTAATGGCGCCTCTATTCGTAAACCGAACCTATAAGAACACAAAAATCACTTGTCCAGCCATATAAATGTTCCCATCCTTCCCGTCACGCCATCGCGCCTATAAGAGAAGAAATTTGTGCTATCTGTATAGGTACACAGGCCGCCGCCGTATACACGCGTAATACCCAATGCGTTCAGGCGTAGACCTGCAAGTTGATAGATGTCTGTAAGCCATTTTCCGGATGCACTAGATACAAAAGCAGCAGTCGCCCGCGGATCTTTAGCAACAAATTCTGCACGAACCTCATCACCCACTTCGAAAGCTTGCACACCAATTGCAGGCCCCAGCCAAGCCATCAGCGTATCACAAGGCACATCCATAGCACGCACGGCATGTTCAATGACCCCATCACACAATCCACGCCATCCTGCATGCACTGCGCTGATTACGCTACCTTTATCATTGCACAACAGTACTGGCAGACAGTCCGCTGTCATAACTACACATACCGCGCCGACGTGTGCAGATACACAGGCGTCAGCTTCGGGCCAACATTCAGCCTGTGCCGCATCAACTACTGCTACACCATGCACTTGTTTAAGCCACACGGGCTCGCTTGGCAGCATTGGTTCCAACAACATGCGATTGCGCGCCACAGCTAAAGGTACATCACCTACATTACTGCTTAAATTGAGACTATTGTAAGGAGCGACGCTGACTCCGCCGTTACGCGTGGTTTGTAGCGTCTTGACATTTTTTGGAGCAGGCCAGTCAGGGATAATGCAATGTTCAAGCAGGTTCATTCGATGTACTCCTGATATTTTTTAACAGCTCAGTTATGTCGTTTGGCATTGGGGCTTGCCATTCCAACCGTTCATTCGTTATTGGATGCTCTAGTCCGAGTTGCGTCGCGTGTAATGCCTGGCGTGGGAAAGCAGCCAAGATGTGGCGCAAATGTGGCGCGCATTTCTGCGCCCCCTTGATATATACAGAATCACCAACCAGCGGATGACGAATATAGGCAAGGTGAACGCGGATCTGATGGGTGCGCCCGGTTTCCAGTTTGCAGCGAAGCAAGGTACAGCCGGGGAAGCGCTCCACTATGGTGTAATGCGTGGTTGCTGGTTTGCCGTCCTCCACTACTGCCATTTTCGTACGCAGCGTAGGATGACGGCCTATAGGTACATTTACCGTACCAGCACGTACCACTTCGCCATATACCAGCGCATAGTATTCGCGCTGTACGCTGCGTGCCTGCAACTGGCGCACCAGCGCTGTCTGTGCGGTAAGTGTTTTTGCAACGACCAGCAGTCCGCTGGTATCCTTGTCCAGCCTATGTACAATACCGGCACGCGGTATTTCTGAAAGTTGAGCTGCATGATGGAGCAAGGCGTTGAGCAGTGTGCCATTCCAATTGCCGCTGCCGGGATGCACCACCAGTCCTGCCAGCTTGTTGATGATGAGTATGCTGTCGTCTTCAAACAAGATGTTTAGCTCAATATCTTCGGCCTGATAAGGTTGTTCGGCAGGATTTGATTGCAGCACAACTACAATCGCTTCGCCGCCCCATACCTTTTGTTTGGAAGTGGTGGCCGCCCCATCGAGTCGAACCTGCTGCTGCGTGATCCAGTCTTGCAGACGGCCGCGGGAATATTCTGGGAGCAGCTTGGCTAATACCTGATCAAGGCGCATCCCCGCACATTCGTCGGGAACCTTAAACGAAAGTGGTGCAGTCATCAATGTAAGTGGGCTAGTTGCAGCAAGGTTTGCGGTATAATTGGACACTATTTTTTTGGATTTTGCCATGCGCCACAGTTTAACTTTAATTGTCCTGCTTATGCTAACTGCATGCAGTATTTTCACTCCGAAGAACGAAAAACCCACTTCCGCGCTGGCAGATTCCGCCGAGGGCGTTTACGCTCAGGCCATGGAGCAGATGAACAGTGCCAATTACCCTGGTGCCATCAAGTTATTCGAAACCTTGCAATCCCGATACCCTTATGGCCGTTACGCACAACAGGCACAGATTGAGACTGCATATGCCTACTACAAGCAAAACGAACCCGAATCAGCACTTTCTGCGGTAGAGCGTTTTATCAAGCAATACCCAAACAGCCAGCACGTAGATTACGCCTACTACTTGAAAGGCTTGGTTAATTTCGACGAAGATCTCGGCCTGTTTGGCGAAGGGTTTCAACCAGACATGTCCGAGCGTAATCCCAAAGCGCCGCGCGAAGCTTTTGATGCATTCAAAGATCTGGTCACACGTTTCCCTAACAGCAAATATGCAGCTGATTCAAAATTACGCATGCAATACTTGGTGAATGCGCTGGCACGCCATGAAACGCAAGTCGCACGTTATTATTTACGCCGCGGCGCCAATGTCGCCGCTGTCAATCGTGCTAATGGCGTACTCATTGAATTCCCGCAGGCTCCGGCCACACGCGAAGCTCTGCAAATCATGGTGCAAGCCTACGATGCGATGGGATTGAAAGATTTACGCGACGATTCGCAACGTGTGTTAGACAAAAATCTTGCGAAAGATGGTACTAAACCAGCAGTCAATCCACTCCCGTGGTGGAAGTTTTGGAAAAGCTAACAAATGCTGGGCTGTTTGTTTTAGTCGCACATAAATAGGTTAAGCAAAAAATCGTTCAACCCATTTTTTCATATTGATTTTTATGGCTTAAAAATCCAGCAATACCTAGCAATCCCATCCTTAAAATATACCAAGGCTAAATTCATAGCTCCCACTAACCCGCACCATTCGGCTCATCTACCAGACATCGTACCTACATGTTAAAAACTATCGAAAAATGGCTTGAAGCTACACTTTGGAACGGACGTTTTGTGGTAGTGGTAGCGGTTGTGGCAAGCATGGCCGCCGCCACTGCGATTTTTTATATGGCTACGGTAGACGTGGTTTATCTGGTTGGCCACATGTTGCATTATGCTGATTCTGCGCTGACCGAAGAGGCACGCAAACTTCTTCATGACCAGACCATCTCCCATGTGGTGGAAGTAGTGGACGGCTACCTGCTTGCAACCTTCATGCTGATTTTCTCACTCGGTATGTATGAATTATTTGTTAGCGACATTGATGAAGCTCATGGCAGCAAAACCTCCAGCAAAATCCTGGTTATCGCAAGTCTGGACGACCTCAAAGCGCGATTAGCCAAGGTCATTTTGATGATTTTGATCGTCACCTTGTTCGAGGAAGCATTGAACATGAAGATATCGTCCCCGCTTGACCTGCTTTATCTTGGTGGCGCTATCGCCCTGATTGGTGCATCGCTGTTCTTGACCCACAAAGCGGAAGACCACGGAAAAAATAGTGGCCATTCTATAACCTGAAAATAAATTATGTTTTCGCTGCCCTCCATGTGGAACCTGATAATTTCCACCATCGTGTTTTTCATTGTTGCTTGGTATGTTCGCCGTTTTTTGGATGGGCAAGATTTTAGCAATGGTAAAAAACGGGACATACTGGTGTTTATATTTGCCTCCCTAGTGTCATGGGGTGCGGGAGAAGCGGCGGACTGGGCCCAAGAGAAAATAGAAGGAAAAAATCCAACAATAAAAAATTCGAGTGATCTCCCACAACTACAAAAAGTGATCAATCAGATACCACAGTGACGAATATCACAAACACAAGCACTTAGAAAAGAAGCCTCCCATAAATCCAAAATTATATTAGGGAGCGTCCCCTAAGAAAAATCTAATAATTCACAGGCTATTTTTAGCCTATGTAATCAAATCAGCGGAAATCGTGCCATGCCAAATCAATTGTCTATTATAGAACAAGCGCAAAACACGCTCATTGACTTGGGCATCAAGTTTGGCCCTAAGGTCGTTGTTGCAATCCTTATCCTGATAGTTGGCTTTTATACAGGGCGCTGGGTCGGCTCAGTCTTCCATCGCTGGCTTAGTAAACTCCAACTCGAGCCACCGATGCGATTACTTCTGGTGCGCGTCGTGCGCCTGATGGTAGTGGGTCTATCCCTAATCATGGCGCTGCAAAATCTCGGTGTCGAATTACTACCCCTCATCGCTGGGTTGGGTGTGGCTGGAGCTGGTGTTGCTCTTGCGATGCAAGGGGTGTTGAGCAATCTCGCGGCGGGACTCACAATTATTTTCACTCAACCGTTTAAGGTCGGAGAGTATATCGCCATAGTCGGCGTGAAGGGCAAGGTTGAGGAAATCGACCTTTTTTCTACCCAACTTAGCCAAGCGGATTGCTCTGTAGTTGTAGTGCCTAACCGCAAGATTGTCGGAGAAATTCTGCACAACTATGGCCACATCCGGCAACTCGAGCTGAGTATACCTATCGCCCGAGCCAATGATATTGAGCGGGCGCTCATGGCAATTGACGAAGTGGTCAATGCCAATTCACGTGTATTGAGAGAACCTGCGGCATTCATTGGGGTGATGACCCTTGCCGACTCATCAATCGGCATCGCTGTCAAACCTTGGGTTAAGGCATCCGACTACGTGCCCGTGGGCGCCGAAATCAACCGGGCGATAATCGAGAAAATTACCGCTGCTGGCGTGGACTATCCACCCTCCGAGCGTAAAATTCGCATTATCAACGCACAATAACGGTGCCAATTGGTAGGATACGTTTAAATTTATCTGCCAGTCTGCTCGTTAAACAACACAGTGTCGGCAGCTATCCGTTAAACGTAAAAAACCATATCTAAACAAATTGTTGAACTTGATGTAAATACAACTGCTCCACCTTCTTGCGAGCCCACGGCGTTCTTCGTAAAAACTTCAAGCTGGATTTGATACTGGGATCATGAGTAAAGCATCGCACTGGCACAGCGATACCCATAGCTTCCCAGCCCATGTTCTCGGATAGTTGCGTAATGATAGTTTCCAGGGTGATACCGTCCAAACTGGGCATTTTTACTGTTTTTTTATTTGCATCCATATTCATATTTTACATGTGATAGCGGGACTTGAGCATTTACAATAGTGTTCCTTTTTTAGTATGCACTTGCCATGACAACCCCCGTCCGTCTCTCAAAACGCCTCGTAGAATTAATCTCCTGCTCACGCAAGGAGGCCGAACTTTATATTGCAGGGGGTTGGGTTATGGTCGATGGACAAATGGTGGACAAACCGCAATTCATGGTGTCGCAGCTGGAGAAAATCGAGCTCCACCCCGATGCTAGTCTCGCTCCGATTGCGCCAGTGACCATTTTGTTTCACCAACCGCCTGTCACAGGCACAAATGCTGATTCTGCGCAGCAACTTATTCGCACCGATACGCGGGCGGCTGATGACCGCTCAGGCATTCACATCAACAAACAACACTTTGCCCGACTAAAGCAAGGTATAGCGTTAGAGAAAAATGCTAGCGGCTTATCAGTATTTACCCAAGATTTTCGGGTGGCGCGCAAGCTGATCGATGAAGCAGCCACGATTGAGCAGGAATATATTGTAGAGATCGCGGGTGAACTGCCCCCCGATGGGCTCAAGCAACTTAACCACGGGCTCAGTTTTAATGGCCGGACGCTGCCCCCAATCAAGGTTAGTTGGCAAAACGAAACACGGCTGCGCTTTGCCCTCAAAGGGGCGCAACCCGGGCAGATCGCACATATGTGTAAAAGTGTCGGGCTACAGGTGCTAGCCATGAAACGGATCCGAATCGGGCGAATGTCGATGGCAAAATTACAGCCCGGGCTTTGGCGTTATTTGATGCCGTACGAGCGGTTTTAATCTTTAACTATGCAATATCCCCCACGATATTTACCGGGTAAGCAATCGACTTGAGACATATCAGAATATCTGTCGTAGCGATATTGAAAGTGCGTACTGAAAAATTAATTCACCTCCATAACCACTCGATACTTCACGTATTTCACGGCTTTATCACTTATTCGAAAGTGAGACTGCATCGATATTGGCGGCTGACCAAAGGGGTTGACCAGTCACTTCGAGATAGGTGAGGTAAACCCGCAAATCAAATTCCAGCTGGTGATAATCAGGCTCCATGTGTCGGCACAGTTGATAGAAGGCTTTGTTGTGCTCGTGTTCCTTGATGTGCGCAAGTTCGTGAACAACGACCATGCGCAAAAATTCAAGCGGCATCTCCTTAAACAATTCCGCTATGCGAATCTCTCGCTTGGCCCTAAGTTTTGTGCCCTGTACCCGCGAGATGCTGGTATGCGTGCCCAGTGCGTGCTGAATGACTTGCAGTTTGCCGTCGAACGCCACCTTGCTCAACTGCCCGGCGTTGCGCAGATACTTGCCTTTGGCTTCCAGCACATAGTCATAGAGCGCCTTGTCGGAGCGCACAGTGTGCGCATGCGGATACTTCTGCAGCAGCATGTTGGGCAGCAGGCCTTGTTCGATAAGCCGCTGCACTTGTTCTACTAATGCTATAGGGTAGCCAGCAAGGTAATTTGGCATAGATTTTTCGCACATAGCGGCTTGTTACGATATTGCAGATGGAAAAATTTTAGCGATATGCGTCTATCTTTTTATTGATCCGCACGGTGAAGTATTAACTTCGTTCGGGCTAGGCTGGTCGAAGCCCATCCACCTTTCGACAGGCTCAAGGCGAACGGACTTCAAACATAATCTGGCCGAATCAATAACTGTGTCAGACAGCGTGCTTTTTAACCCACGCGACATAATGATCCATCCAGTTTTGGAAGAATTTCTTGCTGGCTGTACCGATGTCGCCGGCCTCGTCAAACAATCCATCCTTTACATGTACGAATGCTTCGGGTTGGCAAAGCGTCGGTACGTTTAGGTGTGAGAGAATGTTGCGCAAATGTTGCTGTGCCATAGCCGTGCCGTTGGTTCCGGGAGAAGCGCCTAGCACGCCAGCGGGTTTACCCGCCCAAGCGCTTTGGCCATAGGGACGCGAAGCGTGGTCGATTGCATTTTTAAGTACCCCAGAGATAGAACGGTTGTATTCGGGCGTTACAAACAGAATGCCCTGCGCCGCTGTAATTTCCTCTTTCAGCCGCTTGACAGGTTGCGCTTGGTTCGCGTCATCGTCCTGGTTATAAAGAGGCAACTCGCCGATTTGCAATTCTTTGAATGAAAACTCCGATGGCGCCAATTTTATAATGGCGTTAACCAGCTTGCGGTTGAGTGAATCCTTCCGAAGACTGCCAACGATAACGGCAATTTGATATTGGTTCATATGATTTCCTTTTAAATGTTACAAATGATCTTAAAACGTCTCGATCACGTTAGCATAACCATGCATTTTGAATTTTTCGACGTGGCCATTGGTTCTTTCAGTTCCCCTTAGCCATATCTCCAACATGAAATGCATCGGCCAGAAATGCCATGCCCTCATCCCACGAAGCTTTATCTGCCATAGCGTTATAGGCCAGCGGCAATTTGAACTCTTGGCCATATTTATCTGCGTCCGGATTGGTGAAGCTGTGCTTAGCACCGGGATAGGTCACCGCTTTATAAATCACACCAGCCTTCTCCATCTCCTGCCTGAAAGCGGCGACCTGGGTAGCGGGAATCATCGGATCGTCTTCGCCAGTAAAGGACGCGATCCGCGCCTTGACCTTGCCCGCCACTGCCGGATACTCTGTTCCCAAACTACCGTGGAAACTCATCACTGCCTTAAGAGGCTTACCGATGCGCGCCATGTGCAACACTACCGAACCGCCAAAACAATAGCCGATGGCTGCAATACGGTTGGAATCCACGGTTTTTTCCTTGCTAATGAGGCTGTATGCGCTATCGAATCGCGCCTTGGCTAGCTCAGTATTTTTTGCCACCTCGCTGGCGAATTTGCCCGCATCATCCGGATGATGCGCCTGTTTGCCATCGCCATACATATCAATTGCCAGCGCGGTGAAACCCCGCTCCGCCAACATACGGGCGCGTTTGCGCGCATATTCGTTGTGTCCCCACCATTCATGCACCACCAAAATACCTGGGCGCTTGCCCTGTATAGAATCGTCGTAGGCGATATAACCCTTGAGTAGGGTGCCGTTGGCGCTATAGGTCACTTCTTTACCTTGTACGGCAGCGTAAGATGCAAAAGTTGCAAATATCAGACCGGCGAACAATAGAAATTTATTCATATTCTCTCCAAAAAATTAGCTTGTTCAGTTTTTTGAACCTAAAAGTAGAACATCCGGTAGCGCGAATATGCCAATCACGCGTAAGCAGAAAATCGGTATCACTTCATACATCGTATAATTCCGTAAATGTAATCGCTTACAGTTGATAGTGGGCAATTTATCACCCGAAATCTTTAAGCAAAACAAAGCATCAAAAATACCTATCGTTGTGTCAAAAATTACTTGACCGTCACATTATACCAATATAAGTCAATGAATATAAAGCCTGTATTATCCGATGAAGTTTGCAGAGCACTGGCCAGATTGGGACGTACTGAAGATATTAAATTTTCTCCAGATGGTCGACGTCTTGCCATCGCCGGATTTAATTACAACAAGATTCTCATACTGGAAGTAGATTTTGACTTTACTGATACTCATAAAAACTTGGTCATTAGCGATTTCGCGGAAATATCATCCCTTAGTTTGAAAAACCCGCATGGGCTCGCTTTCTTAGATGACAAAACTTTAATAGTGGCGAATCGCAAAGGGGGCGCATCAGTACTGAGGCTGCCTCCACGTGGCGCGGTGGAAAAGATAGTTGAACTACCAGATTTAGGAGTAATCCCGAGCAACCTGTGGCTCTATTCGCCCGGATCTGTATCTGCAATCTGTTTAAAAAATGGGCTGTATGATGTTCTGATTTGTAATAATTATGCTCACTACGTTTCTCGTCATATCTTGGATATAACTGAATCTTTAACAGTCAAACGTAACGAAATTCTGTTGTCCAAGGATTTGGACATTCCGGACGGGGTGTCATTTAGCAACGATGGTCGTTGGATTGCAGTAAGCAACCATGGAAAACACTGTGTCTTTTTGTATGAAAATACTCCGGAACTAACACAAGATAGTGAACCATCAGGCATATTGCATGGTGTTTCTTTCCCTCATGGCGTGCGGTTTGCGAAAGGCCGATTCATTCTGGTCGCAGATGCTGGCGCCCCCTTTGTGCATATCTACGAAAAGAATGGTAACTGCTGGGAAGGTAGATATGAACCAGTCAGTTCATTCAGAGTAATGAGCGATGAGATTTTTAAACGGGGCCGAAAAAATGCTCAGGAGGGAGGTCCCAAAGGTATCGACGTGAACGAAGACATGAATACGCTCGTAACAACTAGTGATTACCAACCCTTAGCATTCTTTGACCTTCAAGAAGCGCTTAAAAGGAGGAGGAGCGAATCTGGCCAGACGTCGGTCCCGCCAAGGCGCCTGCAAGCTTGTCCCTGCGGTAGCGGAAAGCGCTACAAACACTGCTGTGGGGAGGCTGACACCCTCTCAAAACCGAATGCTTCCCGCTCGTTCCGTTCAATCATGCAATCTGCGCTAGCTGCACAACGCGCTAACGAGCTTGAGGGTGCAGAACGTCTATACCTGGAGGCGCTCGAGTTGAGGGGTGACGATCCCGATGCGCTGCATATGCTCGGGGTCGTTCTTTACTGCCGACACAGAGCTCGGGAGGCCTCAGGACTGATACGGCGCGCAGGCATGGCAACCCAGTGGCAATTTCCAGGCATCCTCTTTAATTACGGCTTGGCACTAGGCAGTAGAATGCTGGGCCGTGACACAGCAAGAGGTGCCAAGCTGCGGCAGCAATACGATCGCTGGCTTGCCACAAGGCCTTATAGGTCGGGTTATGAACCCCTGGTAAGCGTTGTTATTCCTTCTTACAACCATGCTTCGTACATCGAACGTTCCTTAGAATCGATATATGCGCAAACTTACCGTAATCTTGAATTAATCATAATTGATGACGCCTCAAGCGATGGGTCGCCTGACATTATTAGAGAAAAGCTGCGGGGTTGCCATCTTCCCCACCGATTTGTTGCTCGTGATACCAACTTGGGTGCCCATGCAACTTTAAACGAGGCCATAGCTCTAGCTCAGGGAGAATTCATTAATCCGCTTAATTCAGATGATCTTTTCGAACCCGGACGAATCGCTGAAATGGTTGAGAAAGTCGCGCGAAGTGAATTTGAATGGGGATTTTCAAAATGTATCTGCATTGATCCACACAATCAGGTCGTTACTCCCCAAAAAAATAATCGTTCTTACATTCTTTCCCAGATAGAGGAGACCCTCTCCTCATCAGATACGATCGGTAGTGCTTTGCTGGGAGCGTTAAATCCAACTATTTCAACCGGTAATCTCTTCTTTTCCAAATCGTTATATAAAAAACTGGGGGGATTTCGTGATTATCAATCGAATCACGACTGGGACTTCTGTCTGCGTGCTTTATGGTATGCCGAACCGCGCTTGGTATCGTCTAATTTGTATCGTTATCGGCTGCACGAAAATAATACTATCCAGAAGTCGCTCGAACGGAATCGCGAAGAGTACGGCAGATTGTTCGCTGACTACCACGACAAAGCTATAACTTCTTTGCCAGACAATGAGTTCGCTCCGGCCAAGGCCACCGTTGGATCAGCGTACCTGGCTAAAGTACTTGCCGCAGGCCAGATAAGTTTGCCTCAAAAAATCTTGATAGACCTAGATGATGAGCTTACCCGACAGGAGGAGGATTCAATCCTCAAATCTGATATCGGTGTTGGAGAGGGTTTGAATCTTGTTGGCTATTTCAGGGGGGAGGCTGGTCTTGCCGAGAGTGTACGCACCATGGCGGCAACCTGTTATGCCAAAGATATAAAAATCAACATTCAGGATGCCGGCGTGATAATGGAGGGCAGGCAAAGCAACCGAAGTATGGATCGCTTTCTTACCAGCGATAATGATCAACAGACGACACTTTTTTACATGAACCCCGATCAACTCGAATCCGTATGGCGACGATATTTCGAGCGGGGAGATCTCCGGGGGCGTCGAATAATCAGCTACTGGCATTGGGAAATTGATAAGTTTCCGAAAAAATGGCAACCGGCACTCGAGTTAGTCGATGAAATTTGGGTTGCAAGCGAGTTTGTGGAACAGCTCGTCAAACGTGTCACAGATAAACCCGTTGTCCGAATTCCTCACGCAATAGATGTAAAAATTTCGCGACCGTATTCACGTACTGAATTTGCCCTAACGGATGATCGTTTTCTGTTTCTATTCAATTTCGATTTTTATTCTTTCGCAGACAGAAAAAATCCTTGGGCTACGATTGAGGCTTTCAGGCGTGCTTTTCCGATTTCTGAAGACCGCGTAGGTCTGGTTATCAAATGCCACAATGGAGAGAGGCACATAGAAAAATTTAACTTACTTCAAGAACTTGCTGAGCAAGATTCCCGTATTACCATCCTTGATCGCCTTCTCTCCCGTGAAGAGATGTATGGACTGCAAAGTGTTTGCGATGCCTATGTTTCGCTGCATCGTTCCGAAGGATTCGGCTTGGGAATGGCAGAATGCATGGCCCTGGGCAAGCCGGTTATAGGTACCGGCTACTCGGGTAATCTAGAATTCATGGATAGCGAAAACAGTTGTCTCGTCAATTACACCCTGATACCCGTAAAACCGGGCCAATTCATTTATTACGAGCCCGGTTGGATGTGGGCTGATCCAGACGTGGATCATGCGGCGAAGTATATGGTTCGGTTGTTCGAGGATCCGGACTATCGCCAACGTATGTCAACTCGCGCGGCAGCCGATATGGCAGCTCGACATAATCACCAAATAGTCGGAAAAATCATCAAGGATCGACTAGATCATTTAAATAAACGGTGACAAGCTTGAAAATCAGGGAAGGCATCGTTAGACTACGCGACCTTCTTAAGACTTAGAGGGCAGAGTCCTACCAAGCTTAGCAACAGACTCTAAAAGACTCAAAAATATGGCACACGCAGAACCAGCATTCAAACTCAAAATTGCCAATCTCTCTTTATTTGTGCTCTATGTCAATACAACCGACATGGCTCAACTAAAAAACCAATTGGATACGCGTGTTAATAAAACGCATAATTTTTTCTCCAATACACCTGTGGCTCTCGATCTCTCTGCTATCGCGAACAGCAACATTTCGCCAGACTTTGCTGACCTTATGTCATTCATGCTGGATCATGGCATGCATGCCACTGGTGTTATCGGAGGATCCACTGAACAGCGCGAAGCCGCCGTACAATCAGGCTTAGGACTCTTTCCTGACACAATTGTCAAACCCGCAATAAAGACGGCGCCGGTTCCCACGACAGCCCCAAGCATTACTCCTAATGCAGAAAAAAATAATCAGCCAGAACTACCCGAACTTGGATTGACGATAGATACCAATAACAACAACGTCCTTGACTCAGATACCCAACGTCAAAATCCCGTTTCCCAAGTACCGCCAACTTTCCGTCCAACCATGATAATCAACAAACCGGTCCGCACTGGCCAGAGAATCTATGCCGAAGGTAGCAATTTGGTTGTACTGGGCGTTGTTAATGCAGGTGCTGAACTGATTGCTGACGGAGATATCCACATTTACGCCCCGCTGCGCGGCCGTGCAATCGCGGGGGCTCAAGGCAACGAGAATGCGCGTATTTTCGTACATAGCCTGGAAGCAGAATTGATTTCCGTTGCTGGCTGCTTTAAGGTATTCGAGAACGGCATTCCCGAAAATTTGCGCGGCAAACCCGTTCAAGTGCATCTGAATGGCTCTGATTTGATTATCCAGCCCTTGCTTAGCTAAAGGAGTTTTTTAGCATCCCCATTTACGGGTAAAATGTACCTAAATCTTGTTCAGGAATATAAACGTGTCTAAAGTTATTGTAGTTACTTCAGGGAAAGGTGGTGTGGGTAAGACCACAACCAGTGCTAGCTTCTCCAGCGGTCTCGCCCTACGGGGAAACAAAACGGTTGTCATCGACTTCGATGTGGGTTTGCGCAACCTGGATCTCATCATGGGCTGCGAGCGGCGTGTGGTGTATGACATCATCAACGTCATCAACGGCGAGGTAACCCTTAAACAGGCACTCATCAAAGATAAGAATTGTGACAACCTGTACATTCTTCCCGCATCCCAAACCCGGGACAAAGATGCGCTCAACCTGGAAGGCGTTGAACGCATACTGAACGAACTAAAGGAAAGTTTTGACTGTATCGTATGTGACTCCCCAGCAGGTATCGAATCAGGCGCATTCACCGCAATGTATTTTGCCGACGAGGCTTTGGTAGTAACTAACCCGGAGGTGTCGTCAGTGCGGGATTCGGACCGCATTCTAGGGATTCTCGCAGCCAAATCCAAACGCGCTGTGGATGGCCTCGATCCAGTGAAAGAACACTTACTGATTACCCGCTATGATCCCAAGCGGGTAGAGGCTGGCGAAATGTTATCGGTTACTGACATCCAGGAAATCTTGCGCATCCCCTTGATCGGCGTGATTCCGGAATCGGAATCAGTACTCCAAGCCTCTAATGCTGGCACCCCAGCTATCCATTTGGATAAGAGCGACGTGGCTGAAGCCTACCGGGACGTGGTGGGACGCTTTATGGGTGACGAAAGACTACCCATGCGTTTTGTTACCGTAGAGAAAAAGAGTTTTTTAAAACGACTGCTGGGGGGCCGCTGAGATGTCCATGATCGCTGGCTTAATCAGCTACCTGCGTGGTAACGAAAAAAAAACCGCCATCGTCGCTAAAGAACGTCTGCAGATTATTCTGGCCCACGAACGTGCCGGAAGAAATGCGCCAACTCCAGATTATTTGCCTGCACTTCAAGAAGAACTTATGGTTGTGATTGCCAAATACATTCATATAGACCGCGAATCTATCAATGTTCAATTAGAGAAGCATGGCGAATATGACGTACTTGAGCTTAACATTACATTGCCGGACAAGATGCGCCTCAACCGATGAATGCTCTCCTGATTTTTCACTAAAAACAAACATCAAAACAATCGCTATTCAACTGTCGCATCCCGGGTGACCTTATCCCGGGCTTTCAGGCACTACGCAAAAAATCCACCGCCTCACTTAAATCCCGTGTACGTTTGAATGGCGGTAAGCTCTGCCATATGCGCTTGCCGTAGGATTTTGCTATCAAACGCGGGTCGCAGATCATTAATACGCCACGATCGGTCTCATCCCGGATCAAGCGTCCTGCACCTTGCTTAAGATTAATGACCGTGCGGGGCAACTGATATTCCATGAAGGCGTTACGTCCCTGGCTGGTGATCTGTGCAAGGCGCGCCGCCAGCACTGGGTCATCCGGCGGAGCGAACGGCAGTTTATCTATTACCACTAGCGAAAGCGCTTCACCGCGTACATCCACGCCTTCCCAAAACGATTGGCTGCCCAACAATATGGCATTGCCGTGCTCGCGAAAACGGTCCAATAACTCGTTACGCGAACCTTCGCCTTGTAGCATCAACGGATAATCAAGTTTTTTGCGCTCGAACTCAGCCGTTAAAATCTCATGCGCGCGTTGCATAGCGCGCAGGCTGGTAAACAGCAAAAATGCACGCCCCTTGCTGGCTTCGATCAATGGCAGAGCCGCCAGCACCACCGCTTCGGTATAACCAGGATTATTCGGATCGAGCATATTTTGGGGCACATATAGAAGCGCCTGCTCAGGGTAGTTAAAAGGGCTGTCCCAGCAAGCAGTTTGAGCCTCAAGCAACCCCATTTCAGATTGATAGTGCGAAAAATCCTGCTTCACTGTAATCGTGGCTGACGTAAAAATCCATGCGCGCGGATGGCCATTAATTTGCTTGGAAAATATTTCTGCGATAGACAGCGGCGTAGTGTTGAGCTGCACGGATTGGTGAAATATTTCCAGCCAGCGCACCCTATCCACCTGCTCTTTGTCCTGCCATTGTGAAATTTTTTGTGCCATCACCTGCCCCCGTTGCCAGCAATTCTCAAGCCCCTCGCTGCGCTCCGCTTGCTTCTCCAACAGGTTGTTAACCTGCTTGAGTTTATCGTTCAGCACAGCAATGGCATCCGTCCAGCTGGATAAATCTTCAATGGCAATGGCAGTCATGCGCCCTTCCCTCTGTTTAAACACCAGGCGCAAATCACGTGCGGCCTTGTCCAACGAGTCCGTAGCGGTGGGAAGCGCGGCAAAGTCTTTAGCCGAAGTCGCCGCCTCCAAACGCGTATCCCGTGCCAATTCGATGATTTGTGAAGTCGAAATACTTTCGCCAAAAAACAAACTCGCAGTTTCAGGCAATTGGTGTGCTTCGTCGAAAATAACCGTATTGCAGGCTGGCAGCAGCTCCGCCAAACCTTCGTCGCGCAGCATCAAGTCGGCAAAAAACAAATGGTGGTTCACCACCACCACATCGGCCCGCATCGCCTCCTTGCGTGCCTTGAGTACAAAGCAATCCTTATGATGTGGGCACTCCTGCCCCAGGCAGTTATCGCGCGTTGAAGTCACCTGCATCCAGATAAGTGCATTTTCTGGCACATCGCTTACGCCACTTTTGTCGCCGGACTGGGTGATTTTCGCGTACTTCACAATTTTTGCTAGGTGGCGCGCATCTTCGCGTGTGGTAAAACGGCCATCAGACTGCGTGCGTTCGAGGTGATAATGGCACAGATAATTGGAACGGCCTTTGAGCAACGCTATCGAAACCGGTACTTTGAGCGCGTCACGCACCGTGGGCAAATCGCGCTGGAACAGCTGGTCTTGCAAATTTTTCGTGCCGGTGGAAATAATCACCTTGCCGCCTGCAAGCAGTGCAGGAACGAGATAGGCAAAAGTCTTGCCTGTTCCTGTGCCTGCCTCTGCGATAAGCTGGCCATTGACGGTAATTGCTTGTGCGATGGCTTGCGCCATTTCCACCTGCTGTGGACGCGCGCGAAAATTGGGGATGTGCTCGGCCAGCGCACCACTAGGCGAAAACAGGAAAGCGAGTTTTTTATCTATCATTGTTAAAACAGTAGTCCAACGAATCAAGCAGCAAATTGATTTGCATGGTATCACTGCAAGAAAGCAACAGGTGACGGATAACCTGGGCAGGCCTGTTTCCGTTGCCAGTTATGGATAAATCAAATGTATCAGGCAATTGCCTACAGCCTGATACAGGGAACGGTAGCACCGATGCGGCTTGCACCAGTACTCGTTAGCCCCTCCCTTAAACAATTATTCTTGTTAATTAAAAAGGTACGGAACTTCTTCCGCTTTTGCCACTCAGAACTGCTACAATCTGCTAAGTTTTGTAGCAGATCATATCGAAACCGGGGGCGACTTGGCTTCGACGTGGGTTGCAAAGCAGTGTAGGGCATACCGAGGACCCGCAACCTCGTAAATCAGCTGGAAAACCAATAGTCGCAAACGACGAAACGTACGCTTTAGCCGCGTAAGCGGTTAGACCTCACACCCTGCTGTCCGTGGAGGGGCTCAAGGCCGCAAGGCCGCGATGAGTGAGGTCATATACACGGAATCGTGTCATGCAGGGTTACTTTGTATGGCATTAAATTTAGGTAACTCGTTCGGTAGCAGCCTGTCGGTTGGCGTCTGCCGGATAAAATTAAAGAACTTGACTAAGTATGTAGAACTGCCTGTAGAGTGCTTGCGGACGCGGGTTCAATTCCCGCCGCCTCCACCAACAATACCCCCAATGGGGTTCAACGCCGTCCGAGTGACGGCGTTTTTCTTTGTGGTATCAAGCATTGATTGTCCATTAAAGACTTGCACAATCCTACAGCATCCGCGCATAATGGGGGTATTGAAGGGGGTATTACCTCAAATTGAACCGGAGAATTTTATATGTCTGGGGGTATCGGTGGAAAGCTTACGGATAGGGCGATTAAAGCCTTTGTGGCAAAAGCGGAGCGCGGCAAGAAGCTTGCGGATGGGGGTGGCCTGCATCTTTTCATCACCCCAGCCGGGGGAGCCACTTGGCGCATCAAGTACCGGATTGACGGCAAGGAGAAGATTTACTCCATCGGCGTTTACCCCGCCATTTCCTTGGCGGTGGCGCGTGTCGAGTTGAGCGAGGTCAAGGCGCTCATCCGCGAAAACAAAGACCCGGTTACCCAGCGCCGCATCAACCGGGCGGAAATCAGCGCATCCAGCGATAACACCTTTGAGGCCGTCGCGGGTGTGTGGCTGGCAATGAAACAGAAGGAATGGAGCGCAGGCCATTACACCAAGTCGGCGCGGGCATTCGAGCGTGACATCTACCCGGCCATCGGCAAACTGCCCATCGCAAGCATCACCCCTGCCATCGTGGCAAAAGCCGTTGAAGACATCCACAAGCGCGACGTACTCGAAACCGCCACACGCATCCTCCAGCATCTGAACGGCGTTTTTCGCTACTCACAAGCCAAGGGGCTATGCCGCGACAATCCCGCCCTGCCTGCCCGCGAGATACTACCCCGCAAGAAAGACACCGGGCGGATGCCTGCCTTGTTGGACTATGCCGCGCTGGGCGATGTGCTGCGCCGTGCGGATATGGCACGGCTGTCTCCATCCGTGCGCATGGCGCATCGCCTTTGCGCCTTTACGGCCATGCGCATCGGCAACGTGGTCAATGCCGAGTGGAAAGAGTTTCACCTGGACGACGATCAACCCGTCTGGATCGTCCCGCGCGCAAAAATGAAAGTCACTTCCCGCCCCATAGACCACCGCGTCCCCCTGTGCCCAGAAATTGCCGCCGAGTTGCGCCAGTGGCAAAACGTGTTGGGCGGCAAAGGCTATGTGTTCCCTTCCCCCGCCGGGGGGAAACACATCGGGCGCGAATCTATCGAAAAGGTGTACCGCGTAACCTTGGGGCTGAATGGAAAACATTCGCCCCACGGGTGGCGCAGTTCATTTTCCACACTGGCGCGCGATAACGGCACTGCACGCGACGTGGTGGAGCTTGCCCTAGACCATGCCCACGACAACGAAGTTGCGCGCGCCTATGACCGTGGTGAGCGGTTTGATGAGCGGGTAAAACTGTTTCAGTGGTGGGGAAAACAACTTGCCGCCGCGCAACGCGGGGCAACGATTATCCCGTTAAAAACCAAAGCGGCTTGATGCTTGGTGCGATACTGCTACAGTCGACTTCAGTAGTATAAAATCTTATTCAGAAAGAAAGTCGTTGAGCCGCTTTACTATCAGCTCACGCCGATTCCTCAAAAAATCTTTGTAGCTAGCCACCCCTAGAAGCACCTGCGCTGTCGGAATACACTGTTTCTCGAATGCAGCTTTACCAGCTTTCTCGATCATTGGTGGCAAATATTGACTGGGCTCCTTGTCACTAATCTGGCGATTGGTCTTTCCGCTGATAAAGCACAAGTTGGCAATATCATCTGATTCGCGCGAAGTGTAAGCACTTTTAAGCACTGCTTTCGGAAAAATGTGATGAAACTGGAGACGGTGGTGCGCACCCTCGTGGTCAAGCGCAATTGCCAAGTTCGAACGCCAGTCTTTTGCACCGTCGGCACGAAATGCAAGGAACATAGTCTTGAATAGAGCACTGCGCTGATTACGACCTTCGAGTTCCCCGGCAGAAATATCCAAACGCCCTACCTGCGACCGCAGACGGTCGATCAGTTCTTCAGCACCACCACCCGCACGCAGTATGGCGAGGTCTTGGTCTAGCAGTGTTTCACTGGAACCGCGTGAATAGCGTCCCTTCGCATTCGCAGCGAGAACCCAATACCTCAGTCGCCGCGATTCATCTTCCGCAATCTGATAATTCCGCTTGTGCCCATAGTAGCCCAAAGCCACCAGCAGAAATGGCGACGACAATAGCGCCGGGCCGTTGATACCGGCATTATTCCTCAGGAAATTTATCGCAAATTCCATCCCCGGTACACTGTCTTTCCAAGCCTGCTGTAAGGTCTCAATGGAAAGCTTACCTACCGTAAGAAAACGCGACTGCCCGGTACCAAAGGCAACCATGTTTTTCAGATATAAGCCAAGATCAAGGTCGAATCCTGCCTTGATGCACTGAGATTGAAATGCTTGAAAGATCTTGAGCGCACCCCGCCATTTAGCGGTGATCTGCGCCAGTGCCAAGTCGGAACTACGCAGCTTGGCACCCAGTGAATTCACACGAACAAATATTTCTGTTACCTCGTCGTAGGAAAGACGCCGCTCCAACACATCCATACGGTAAACATACTTGCGGACACCGCGCAGCTTGGCAAGACGTTGACTGTACTTTTCATATCTGAGGTCTTCAAAGCTTGTAATACCAGCTCGCTTAAGGAATTGCGCATCACTATCTGTTTTAAATACCTCTGTTACCTTCACCCACTGTGGCAGCTGTTCCAGTTTTCGAGTGGCCACCACAAAGGTCATACGGTCGAAACGTTTTTGCAGTTCATCCTCACTTGAATCTGCCTCTTCATCAGTAAGCTCCTCATCGTCTTCCCCATCGCCACCATCCTCATCAACTTCAGTCACAACTGTTAGTTGATCAGGGTGCTCCAGATTGAAAAGTAATTCGATTGGCCGCTGACGCCCACGTACATTTACTTGCTCGCCCCGGATCACCGCCGACAGGGATGTCAGGCGCTGCTGGCCGTCAAGTAAAAGGCGTGTGCTCTGATAGGGATTTTTTTGTTGTTCAATGGCAAACTCTTGGAGCGGCACAGCCTCGTCTGCTTCCCACAGCAAAATCGCACCTGATGGGTAGTCACGATAAAGGGAATCAAGTAAGTCGCGCACACGGGTAGATCGCCAGACATAGCGGCGCTGCATTTCCGGTAAGCGCAACTCACCGCGCTCAATCATGCCTACAAGTTCCTCTACGGATGCTTCAGCTTTGGCCATAAGGCCCCCTTTATATAATCAAACCTAAAACTGTCCGGCCAAACCATCCAGCGTCATGTTCACCGCAATTGCATTATGCGGAATCAGCACATAACGCCAAGGCTTGCCGCCATTGGCAAGCGCATAGTCAGAAGCATTTCTGCACCACCTGATTGCTGCTTCCTTTTTAGCTAATACAACGGGATCGGTCATCTGGTTGCTGGCTTTGGGTTCCAGCATATAGATTGCATCTTTTGATTCAGCTACGAAATCAGGCTGATATTCGGGATGATCAGCTCCCTGCTTATAGAAAATCAGGAATTGCCCCTTGGCTGGTTTAAACCACTTCTGTGCATCACGCTCAAGGATAACTGCCAGCACGCGTTCTGCTTCAGAGGCGAATTTTTGCACTGGATATAGGCAACACTTGAAGCCGCCGAACACATATTTCGACATATTGCTCTTGTCATCGGGCGAGACATGGTAGTCCGCAGTTGGCTCATTGACCGAATAGGTGTAGGCGCTAGGCTTGAGTTCCACATACCCTTTGCTCACCACCACTTCGTATTCAACCTCCTCTTCCCAGCTATGATCCTGCATCTGCGCATGGATGAATTTGGCAATATCGCGCTGGTAGCAGCGCAACACCTTGCGGGTTTCATCCTCGGTTAGATAACTGCAAAGGTGCTTAACGGTTTGCTTGGCCAAGTCATACAACAAGTCAGCCTGGTCGTCGTAAGAGACATCGTCAAAATCCATCAAACCGCTGACGACATAATCCTCTATCCGCTTCTCCTCAATACCGCCAACACCCAGCGACACCTCATCCCGCTGGCCGGTGCGCAGGTGCTGTATCCATAGCTCATCGGATACTGCCGGATATTTCAGCGTATCCAGCTTCAGGGTGAACGGCTTGAATCCTGCTTTTACCTCGCCCTTAGGTACAACCAGAATGCGAGGGATTTCTATCGTCTGTTGCGTAACCAGTTCGACTGTCCTTGCTACAACAGCGGCGAAGTCAGGCCGCTCGGTCACACCCTCCAACTCCATCTGTGTGGGGCGATGCTGTTCTTTTATAGCTTTGACGATAGCGGCCTGTACCTCGGGATTTTTCAAGTGCGCTAGTGTAGGCACAGCCGCCGGCTGATTCTCCATCTTGCGTATTACTTCATAAGCAATCTGCGCGACCTTTTGCTCTTCCGGCTTGGTGAAGACGGGCTGCACATCCTGCCCAGCTATCATCGTGCTGGCAGTGGCATCGGCTGGTTTCAAACCCAGCTTGGCAGCGAGTTGCGATTGCGAAAAGATGGTCGCCGTCTTCTGGCCGAAGTCATCGTCATCCAGTATCACCGCCTTCAGGTGGATAGCGGAATCGGGCCGGGTCGCCTCGTTGATGATTTCCTGAAACTTGTCGTGAGCGACAATGTTCAGCCTGTCCACCGCAGTCACACCGGTACGCTTGCCATAAGGCAGACGCAAGCCGCGCCCGATGGATTGCTCAATCAAGGTGCGCGCATTGGCGGCGCGCAACGGCACGATGGTATAGAGGTTGGTCACGTCCCAGCCTTCTTTCAGCATGTTGACGTGGATAACAATCTCCGTTGGCTCTTCGGTGTGTTCCACCTTCAGCAGCCGTTCGATCATCTCCTCCTCTTCGGCACCGGTACGGCTCGAATCAACCTGAATGACCTTGTCTTTGTAGCGTCCCTCAAAAAACTCATCCGACTTTATCAATGCGGTCAATTGCCCGGCATGGGTCGTGTCCCGCGCAATCACCAGCAGGAAGGGTTTGACGATCTTGTTATCGGTTTCGCGGGCGTAAGTCTCCAGCTCCACCTTCACGCTCTCATGCAAGCGCAAACCGTCTTCCATCTTCATGCGCTCGATCTCTTCCGGCGACATTCCCGCCGGATTGAAATTCTTGCGCGTCACCACGGCAGGCTCTTTCACAAAGCCGTCTTCCATCGCCTTGCCCAATGGGTAATCCAGAATGACATTCTTGAACGGCACGGCTCCCTTGGTGCCTTCGACAAACGGTGTAGCAGTCAACTCCAGCCCCAGAATCGGCTTCAGCTCATTGATCGCCCTGATCCCCGCACTGGCGCGGTAACGATGCGATTCATCCATCAGCATAACCAGATCAGGCAATCCGGCCAGATAATCGAAATAGCTTTCGCCGATATATTCCGACAGCCGCTTGATGCGCGGAGACTTGCCACCTCGCACCTCGGAATTGATCTTGGAAATATTGAAGATGTTTATCTTGCAGCGCAGCAATTCATCAAACAGCGTGCCGGTCATTGATTCGTAATTGTCGCCGGTAATGATTGCGGGCGCATCAATAGCAAATTCCGAGATACCCTTAAACACATACTTCGGGTGTGTGCGGTCGCTGAAATCCGTAATCAGCTTGTTATAGATGGTCAGGTTCGGTGCCAGCACAAAGAAATTGTTGATGCCGTGCGCCAGATGCAGATAGCTGATGAATGCTCCCATCAAGCGCGTCTTACCCACGCCCGTGGCTAGTGCAAAACACAAAGATGGAAACTCGCGCTCGAAGTCGGACACTGACGGGAACTCGCTATGAATGATCTCCAGCGCAGCAGCAACGTCCGCCCCTTTTCTTGGCGGAATTATTTCGGTTATGCGGTCGAGAATTTCCAGCGAGCGGCGTTGCGGTACGCGTAAACTTAACCGCCCGGCGATAGCATTTACGTGGCGGTTCATTTCGCATTCCCTTCATCAAACAATCCGCCTTGGGCTGTATTCACCCCGCGCGCTCCGGCTCTCCCAACCGATCGCCCTGAGCTTGTCGACGGGATTGGGGGTGCCTTAGGTAAATTCTCCACCTGCAACGAATAATCATCATGCCCCCATTCGCAGCGCGACAGCACCTGCTTGGGAATCTTCTTCACAGTGAGGTTCGGATACTCGCCCCGGCCACGAAAAGCGGTGCATAACACCAACAAGCTACCCTCCGCACCCACCTCATCGGAAAGCTGCTGCAACTGCTCGTGGTTCAGGTTCGCCGTGGTGACGTAGATATAATCCCGCTCGGTGGAATGCCCGTGCATCCAGTAATGCGCATCGCTGGGCGTGTAGGTGAAGCCTTCCAGCTTGCACAAGGCTTGCGCCAGCATCTCCGCGTTGTACTCCTTGTTGATGACCCACTGATTGTGCGCATCCTGCCGCAACAGGCTGGGCGCGAGTTTGTAATAGCGGAATCCGCCGCCGCCTTGCCAGCTCACTGCCTCGGAAATGCCGCCCTTATCCTCGCCGTCGATTACCTTTTGCAGGCGCGGGATGATGTGTGTGTGGCAATGTTCGCCTAATTCAATCATGATCCAGCGGCGACCCATTTTGTGCGCAACCGCGCCGGTAGTGCCGGAACCGGCGAAGGAGTCGATGACTAGATCGCCGGGGTTGGTGGCGATTTCGAGAATGCGCTTGATAAGTCGCTCTGGTTTCGGGGTATCAAAAACATTCTGAGCACCATACAAACCAATCATTTCTTTTTTTGCTTCGTCTGTATGACCGACATCTTCATGAGGCCACCAGTTGTGAGGTGTCATGCCATCACGAACCTCTGAAAGAAACAGTTTTAACGCGGGCACTGTGTTGGTACCGTCACGCCCCCACCAAATTCGATTTTCATCAACATGGCGCTGGTGTGACTGCGGATCATATTTCCATGCTTTTTTTGTATTTTTAATTACGGCACCAGTGTTTGGATTGACGATGTCGTAACAAAGATTTCGCCGCTTTTCTGGTGTTGCTTGATTGAGGTAATCAACGGCCTTCCAAGGCCCTCTTGAATCATTGTCCGGGTTTGAATATCGAGCCGTAGATTCTTTGGTGCGAGGTAGTAAGTTATTTTGGAATCGCTCACTCTTTGCATACACCAATACAAAGTCACAGATTGTCGCGATCCCTTGAAAGTTATTACTAACGCTGTATTTGCGCTGCCATGTGATAGTTGTTTTATAGTTTGGTCGCCCAAAAACCTCATCACACAACACCTTCAAATAATGGCACTCGTTGTCGTCTATCGAAATCCACAGCGAACCATCCTCCGACAGCAACCGCCGGATAATCTCCAGCCGGTCGCGCATCAGCGACAACCAGATCGAATGCTCCACCCCGTCGTCGTAATGCGTGAACGCGCTGCCGGTGTTATACGGCGGATCAATAAACACGCACTTCACCTTCCCCGCAAACTCCGCCTCCAAAGCCTTCAACGCCAGCAAGTTGTCGCCAAAGATGAGCTGGTTGTCGAAGATGTCGTTATCCGTCATCCGATGCTTCGCGTGATAACTCATCAAAGGGTCTTCCAGTAAAATGCGCGGCTCCAGCTTGGGCCGGTTCTCCTTGCCGATCCAGGTGAGTTCGAGTTTCTGTTTCTTATTTATCATCTGTTAACTTGGTTTCTTCAAAGGGTGGAGGCGGCGCGTTTCCCCAGCCGTTGCCCAGTAGCTGCCGGATTTGCTGTTTCTAGGCCAGCCTGCATCACCGTCAGTCAATGCATTCATGAGTTCCAGTACCTGCTGACCGAATCCAAGCCCATCCGCGTCAAGCAAGTCAAAGGACAGCTCATTAAAATGGCACCCAAAGACATTTCTGGCTTGAGCTATTCGCTTAAGCTCATCAATATAAGGGACCAATGGAACAGTATTGTAAACTGGTACGCCAGAAGCATCCTTTCCATTCATGACTTCCACCTTTAGTGCAGTTTTCAGCTTATTGTCCAAGGCTGGTAACAAATCACCGAGGGTACAAAGCCCCCCCGGCCTGCGAGGCACAGCACATTCATATAGTTGAGTAAGAAAATCCAGAGCTGCCTCAAGAATTACTCCTGCCTTGGAGCAGACAAGTTGAGGGTCAGGTGGTGTTTCAGCCAGCAATTGGCGTAGCCGCTCTACATCTGGAACTGTTCGTATAATTGTTAGCCCATTCGTTGCAGACCACTTAGTCAACTCAACAAATTGACACTGGCCATTCTGGAGCCATCCCCAGCGAAGCTTTTGTTTCCAGGGACGGTAATGGGTGGTAATTACGCAGTGTCTGAACTTTGTTGCTTCATCAAAGAGCATCTCTATCAGGCGATCAACATGCGGTTCATCAACACTACCAAGAACATCATCAAGCACGAGTATAGTTTCTGCGGGTTTCTCCATTGATGACAAAGCGAGAAAAACACACAGCCCGAGGGTATCCAAATGCGAGTCGCTGAAGTATGCCTGCGGTGGAGTTGATTGCCCGCAAAAACTGGCACCTATTTCCAATGATGCACGTTTAGCTGGATCTAACTCCAAACTGATTTTATTTAGCCCCTCGCCTGGATGAACCTCTTCATAAAGTCGGCCAACCTCGGTGGCAATTTTAGCCAATGTGGCATCTGTGAATTGCCTGCGTTCTTCCTCGGTGATTTCAAGAGCCCGTTCTAATCTGGGTAACAGCGCATCCAGTTCTTTCTGGGCGAGGGTATTCTCTGACCATGTTTTGACTGCCCTCTTAAGAGTACTCAGGAACTGCTTCTTGTCTAATCGAGCACTTTCGGCTTTCTTCCATTCTCCGGGGAGATTCGCTGTACTCTTTAACCAAACAGACCACTCGCTAACGTCTTCTGGGACGGCGGCAGAGGGTAGTGAAATATCAGACGGCCATGAATTATTCTTGCAGCATAGGCTAAAACTATCGGCGTCCCGCCGAGCGTTATCATGCACAAGTTCAAGCTGCTGTGACGCACGTTGGACATCCTGTTCTTTCTTGGTCTTATTAGCAGTTGCAATGCGAAGGGCGTCAAATACGGAGATCCTTTTTTCGACTCGATCAGCAAGCCCGGTAGACTTTTCTGCGCTCTCGCAGAGTGGGCAAACTTCTGGGTTGGCATGTTTTGAGAAGTAGCTTTTTGCAGATGACAGAATACCAACAATTTCCGCTGCATCTGCCGAGACACCTGCAAGACATTGGTCGAGGGACTGCTGCGCAGCGTTAAGCGTATCCTGCGCATCATTTATGCTTTTGACGGCGTTTCCAATTTGATCGGGATGGCTTGTCAAACTCGCGTAGGCATTGCAAAGGTCGCCGATTGCCTTGATCTCAGCGTCGAATGCATTCGGGTCACGCTTGGATTCACTTTCGCCCCAAAGCAGGGGATCGGCTCCCGGCTTCCCCGCCTCTTCCCAAAATTGCTCTATTGCGTCGCGATTCTCTTGCACACGGGCAATCGCCACTTCTCGCCCTGTTTTGGTTTCACGTATCAAATCTCTAAGCGCAGTTTCTGAAGCTTCGACACCAGATACGTCAATAAATCGCTTGATGGCTGCATAACGATCCGCAGGTTTAGCTTCAATGAGCGAAAGAATCTGACTGCGCCTTAGCACTTCTACACGAGGTCGATGTTCTGGTGGTGTAACAACGACTTCTGTCTTGCCGAAAATCGCACGACAAGTGCCCGTTGCAGTTTCCAGCGTAACCGAAACATCAGCAGGTTTTTTTCCGATGGAATGCCAATAGCGGTTTGTCTTTCCCAATCCACGACCATCCAATGAGCCGACACTACCTTTCCCAATAAACTCGAAGGCATCAGCAATGGTTGATTTACCCGTACCATTCTCTCCATAGACAACCATCAGATTCTTGCCCTTTTCAAATGGAAGGGAAAAAGGCACTACCGATCCACGCAAGTGTTCAATTGTGAGTTTTTTGGGGGCGCTGGCAGTCATGCTTTTGCTCCCTTTTCGGCGGCCTTTTCAATGGCAAGCCTCCAATCCTCAGGTCGCACTTTGCCATCCGCCAATTTTGTCTCCATCTTCTTGGCGTCGTCATCTGTAACAAGCTTCTCCGCAACTAGCCGCGAGAAGATTTTTTTTGCTAGCTCCATGGATGGTGTACTCATTTATCCCCTTTGTGCTGGCAATGGCGCTTGCCGTATTGCTTGCTGCTGAATATCTTGTTCTGCCAGTCGCTGCAATACACTGTTCGCAAGCGGTTGTGCATCACTGAGATTGCGGAACATAGCCAAGTACCCCTTAAATGCTTGTTGGGGCTGAGTCACTGCGTAGATAAGTTCGGAAAGCTCATTTGTGCGCTGCGAAAGTAATGTTTGATCTGCGGGGGCAAGCTCAAGTTGCGACCTATTTATGACATCGGCAGACCGTAGCGCAACGAACGCCATGATGAAATAGCGCCCGTGCCGGAAAAACATGCGCCGATGGTAGCCATTTTCAGATTGCTCAGAACCAGCAAGGATGCGGTCAATAAAACGGTATATGTGCACGGATCGGGATACACGCACACCGGATAATCCAGCAGGAAATAGCTGGCCGTACAATGCGCCCCCCTGATCCCACAACCGGCCAATTTCTTTCTTCGCTACTACCACAAAATCAATTGCATTAACCGGCTTGGGCTGTTGCATAAGTTCGGCAGATGTTCTCACCTTGAAAGCTATGCACGCCATGGCAACAGCGGCCTCTTCCAAGGTAAAAGCATCATCCCTTCTAGCGCGTGCTTCGGCTGATGGTCGATAGAAGTAGGTGACACCCGTTACTTTAAGCTCTTGGCGCAGCCGCTCTTGATTAGGATCAAGGGCAGCGAAATCCACGCCACGAACCACGTTCTGATAGTTACGCGCAGTCGTAATTTTCTTACCGATTCCATCAGCGTCGTTTCCAATTTCAATTATGGTTATTAAAACCTTGGCCTCAGGGGATATATCCCCATCCAACGTCGCTACAGCAATTGTGCCTGCTGTCTGGGCACCGTTGACGATTGAAAGATTCTTCAGCCCGAACGCGCACTTTAAGCTATTCCCTGCCGCTTGCGTAATTGCTTCGGCCACTGCCGTAATGCCATTATTGAGATAGAAGAAATCGCCCGGGCGTGAGCGTACTGTTCGTCCAATCGCCGTATTAACGCCAACAGAACCCAGGTAGTGCCGGATATTTCGCGCGAACAAAGCCGTGCCTCGATCTTCCACGAGCTTTGACAGTGCCGCCGCACTGATCTGCCCGTAAAATGCTTTGCGCGGGCCTGTAATGCCAGACCAGTTTTCCAAAGTAATCTGGTCGTCAACTGTTGCCAACGCTTGTTCCTCAACAAGCCATGTGTATATCTGATCAAGCCCCTTTGTATGCCATTCCATCACAGGTGAGAAACGATTCAAATCATCCCGAAAGGCATTCAAATCATTTGTTACATGTGGGCCTACGTTATCTCCAAGAAAAGCCAGAAGTAGTTCCAGCCTTACTCCTGCCGTATCCAGTGCTTCCTCAATCTCATCAAGCCGATTGCGTATAGCCTCATTAAATTGATTAAATTGTTTTGCTTGTAGCGCTTTAACCCCGTTTATCGTCTTCAGAATATCGGCTTGTGATGGAGCAGCACCTGTTGGTTTATATTTCGCCTGGACAAAAATTAAACGATTGCCAATGCGATCAAAATACAAGGCATCAATACCCCCATCGTTGCTACCATCCGTAATAGTTCCAACCGCCGTTATGTCATCTAAATCACACTGACCTGCTACTGCGTAGGCTGCCAATGCGCGAGAAAGTCGATCCTGGCCGTGCTGATCTTCAGTCCAGTTTTCACGGCCCGGCTTGACAATCTTTGGGACGTATGGAAAGAACCGTGTTCGCAGCGCGGCTTCGACTTGTACGATTTTTTCATCACGGGTTGGCATGGTCTCAACTCAACTTCCAGCGAAGGATGAACAGAATCTGATTTGTTGTTGCTTGTTGCAGCTTTCCTTCAATCTGTGCAATCAATTCCTCGCGCTGCTTGTCCACCTGATCCTGCGCATCAAACAAAGAACGCCGCTTCAAGTTGCGCAATGCTTCGATGGCCTTAATGTTTTTTTGTCCAGCGAGTTTTTCTTCCAGCGTCAATGCGGTTGTGGCGGCACGGCGTGCTTCCTTGATCTGCCGGTCGAATTCCTTGATCTCGCGCTCCAGCCCTACCTTAAGATCATCTGACCAGCCATCCAGCTTATCAGCCTCAGCCTCGAAGAAACGCGCATTGCGCTCCGAAATATCACGCTGAATGGCCGCTTGGCACTGCTGGGTTTGAGCATCCAGATGTGCAGTTGCCAAGCCAGGTTGAGCCAGCCCAGTCACACTCCCCGGAAGTGTCAATAGCCGTGCTGCAACTTCTTCATCTAACATCTTGCCGTCGTCTGTTTCTGCCGCAAAAATGAGATGGTCTTCCGCTTGGTCGAGAGATTCAACACTAAGTAGCGATAGTGTCAGCCAGCCTGTCTTTCCGATGAACGCTTCCAGCAGCGTGACCTTGCCGTCGTGTTGGTCATAATCAAAATGAATTTCCGCCGGTGGCAAGTCGCGCTTCTTTGCTTGCGCGATCAGAGCCTCGGCGAGCGGATGATTGAGGCGGTACAGATGAGCCTCGCCAGAACGGCGCGGCAATTCATATAAACCCAGAGGGATTGCGGCAGTTTGCTCCGGGAAGGGTTGAGCCTCCAGACGAAATGCGGCGTCATTCAAGAATTCAGCGCTGCCATCCAGTTCGTGCTGGGTAAGTTGCATGAGCAGGCGTTCATAGCGGTTGAGGTAAGCCTTGGAGGATTCATCTTGCACCTTGAGCTTTTCGCGCACTTCGTCGTCAAAACTTTCCAATAGATTTCGGCGGGTGCGTGTCATGGATTCATTGATTTCCAGACTCAGTTCGAGCTGGAGCTGATCGAATGCGGTCTGAATTTCATCCTGTTTGCGGCAGCGCTGGTAGATGGCGGCGATGCGCTTCTCGAAATCAACACCCGATTCGATGGCTCCCAGCACTTCGTCGCTGGCACCGAAGACGCCTTCAAATAACTGAAACTTCTCGGCCAGCAGCTCGAAGACGCGCTGATCCGCTGCGTTTTTCCGGTTGAGGAAGTTAACGACCACCACGTCATGCTTCTGCCCGTACCGATGGCAGCGCCCGATGCGCTGTTCGATGCGCTGCGGGTTCCAGGGCAGGTCGTAATTCACTACCAGCGAACAAAACTGAAGGTTGATCCCTTCGGCCCCCGCCTCGGTGGCGATCATAATGCGCCCCTCTTCGAGGAAATAATCGACCAGCGCGGAACGCATGTCTGCGGTGCGCGAGCCACTGATACGGTCAGTGCCTTGGTGGCGCTCGAACCATTTGCTGTAGATCAGCTTGGAACGGTCGTCGGTATTGGTGCCATTGAACAGCACGATGCCTTCGGCAAAAGGACTGTCTGCCAGGAGGCGCAACAAGTAACTCTGGGTGCGGCGCGACTCGGTGAAGATGATGGCTTTTTCAGCCCCGCCAAGTTCTTTCGCCTTGGCAAAGGCAACGCCCAGCGCCTTTAACAGTGCCTTGCCCTTGGCGTTGTGGTCTATTGAAGTGGCGAGAGCGGCGAAGGCATCAAGCTCGGCAATTTCCTGTTCGAGAGCCTTGCGGTCATCATCGGTGAGAATTTCGGCTGGATCATCGTCCGCCCATTCCTCGGCAGTTTCGTCGAGTGCCTCATAGTCCTGATCCAGTTCATCTTCAAGCGAATTTGCGGGTTCCTGCTTGCGCAGCTTGAGCTTGAGCCGATTTGAAATCGAAGTCAGCGCACCCGCGATGGCAAAAGTGGATGAGGCCAGCAACTTGCGCAGCACCAGTGTCATCAGGGAGCGCTGGCTGGCTGGAAGGGCTTGCAGGTTGTCGCGTTGCAGATATTCCGAAACGAGGTGATAGAGCCGGTCTTCGCTTTCTTCCGGGGTAAATTCTTCCACCAGTGGCAGGCGCTTGGTGTAGGGGATGTATGCAGTGACCTGTCGGCGCAGGGTGCGATGACACACGGGTTTGAGCCGCGCCTTAAGCGTCTGAAATACTTGCTCCTGATTCAGGTTGGCAAATTGCTCCCGAAAACTTTTCAGGTCGCCGAATGTATGCACATCAATAAAGCTCACCAGCCCGAATAACTCCAGCAGGGAATTCTGCAACGGTGTCGCAGTGAGTAGCAGTTTGTGTTTGCCAGCCAGTGCCAGCTTTAGTGTGTTGGCGATGACGTTGGATGGTTTATAGACATTGCGCAGCCGGTGAGCTTCGTCGATGACAACCAAGTCCCATGGCACCGCATGGACATCGGCAGCCTTGCCTTTGGCGAACTGATAAGAGCAAATTATAATTTCGGATGACTCGAACGGGCGGAACTGCCCCTGCCTGATAGCGGCGTTATAGGACTTGGATTCAAGGATGCGGCAGGGCAGGAAGAATTTTTCGGTTAGCTCTTGATGCCACTGCTTGCGCAGGTTTGATGGCGTGATAATCAGAATGCACCGCTTGCGCTCCGCCCATTTCTGCGAAAGCACCAACCCGGCCTCAATAGTCTTGCCCAGGCCAACTTCATCAGCCAGTATCGCGCCTTTGGAAAGCGGCGAGTTAAAGGCAAATAATGCCGCATCGACTTGGTGCGGGTTCAGGTCAACCTGTGCACTGGCTACTGCACCGGCGAGCTTTTCAGCGCTATCGGTGGGAAAGCGCCGCGTGAGTTCGTAGGCGAAATATTTGGCATGGAACGATGTGATCACTTGCTAGAACCAACAGTCATATTTTTCTTGTTCATATTCAGCCTGAATTGCCTTGATAGAATTCAATGCTTTTAAGTTGGGCGGTAATGTACTGTAATGTCCGGCATAATCCAAATATTCAATGCAATGAAATCCAAAAATGGAGAAATAGGAATTGCATTGCTTGGGCTGCGCGAATAGTGAACCATTGGAAATGAGCTAAGGTGGGATATGTGGTTTTACAATCAATCTAAAAAATTCGACCCTCTATCAGGCAAGGTGCCTTATCGTTCAATTAAAGGTCTTCCTTCAATCGCCGAAAGGGCCAGAGCGCTTCTAGGCTCTCGAGATTCAAAGCAAATTTATTCGGTGGCAGAGTTTACAGATTGGCTACTGGAGGATAATTTCAGGTTATTGAAAAACCAAGCCGTCCTGAGTCTGAAAGCTAAAATTGGAGAGGATGAATTTAATAGATGTTATGAGTGGATAGATGGCATTTGTGACGATGGGTACTGGATTGAAAAAGAAACCGAAGAGTATGATCTAGGCATACCTAGGCCACATAATACCAATGAAGTAGATGCACTTAAATTATGCCAACATCGATGGGGGGAAATTGATGCGCCTGATTATCCCAATGTTAAGCCATACGAGGCATTTGCTATTTTGTCTCTTTGCTTCGTTGAGGATGCAATAGACCAGTTCCAGCGCAGCTCAATCAACTCAGATTTTGAAAGTTTATCTCTAGCCTTGCATACGATGCTTGATGGAATAGATACTCAGGTTTCAGAAGCGAGTATTAAATCTGGACTACCGACAGATATCTATTTGCCTGTTTATCTTAATTACAATGTGAATTGTGCTATTGCATCCGCGATGAGTGCAATGGATGCGGTTTGTTATGCCGAGTCCTTGCACGAAATAACTAACCTACAAAATGAACACACCTTGAACATTGCCAAAGCTCAGGAAGACATCAACAATAATGAAGCAGAACAACGTTCCCATCGGCAAAGGAAACTAAACATCGCGCGGCATCGAAAAACCAACGAGGCAAAGTCAAAAGCTATCCAGGAATGGGAGAAAGATAAGTCAAAATTCATTAGCGCAGCAAAGTATGGGCGGTATCTTTCAGAATGGTTGAAAGAGCAAAACTACCTGTATGAGCCAGGAACGGTTACAGATTGGATTCGAACCCACGCAAAGCAAATTGGAGTGCGTTTGAGATAGGCGGTCTCCGCCGGAGACTGCATGGCGCCCAACGCACAATGTGCAGTGTCTGCCGGACAGGCCTTTCGGCAGTATATTGAGCAATTTAGGATGGCACCGTCATAACTCGGACGGGAGCAACCCACCATGTACAAACTACCTGAAACAGGTTTTCTTCGCCTCACCCAAATCATCGGTAACCCTAAAGCCGTACCGCCAATCCCAGCAGTAATTCCTGTAAGTAAATCCACTTGGTGGGAGGGTGTTAAGTCTGGTCGCTACCCACAACCAGTGCGTACATTGGGACTACGCATCACCGCTTGGCGAGTGGAAGATATTCGCACTCTGATCGAAGCCGCGTAAAGGGGCTGCCATGAACTCCGCCTTTCAATCAGCAGGTAGACTAATGTCATCAATCGGTTTGCGGATAGCAGCCGGCAATACTCGCAAACAATCCAAATTCAAACGCTCAAACCTGCCTTCGCCGGAGTCGTTTTGGGCAGCGCACGGAATCACGCTCAAAGCAAAAAAGCGCTGGGTGATGGCCAAGTGCATTTTTCATGACGATCATCACGCCAGCCTGGGAATCAACACGGAAACAGGTGGTTTCTTTTGCCATGCGTGCGTAGCGAAGGGGGGCGATATTTTGTCCGCATATCAGTTGCTTGTTGGCTGTGATTTCGTGACGGCAGCCAAAGCGCTCGGCGCATGGGAGGAAAAATAATGGAAGCGATTTTACAAGATCCCTTACAGACCCTGATTTTCGCTGGGAACGTTGGGAACAGGGGGAACAGCGCGGCTATATCAAGCAACAGCGCGGCTTTAGAAGACATTGGCCTGTACCCAAACGTGGATATGGAAGCTGGGAACAATTGGGAACCGCACAGTGAGGCTCTCGTAGGTCCAGCTCCAGAAAATCTGCCAGTCATTCCAGAACGACTCAAGGTGTTGGATATTGATGGCGAGGCAGCGGCGCTGTCAGGCCAATGGACTTATCGCGACCAGCAGGGCAAGTTTCTGTGCTACGTCCAGCGGTTTGACGCCAGCACGGGGCGGAAAGAATTCAGGCCGCTGACGTTATCTAATGCCGAGTCTGGAATGAAATGGCAGCGCAAAGCGCCGATTGAGCCGCGCCCTTTGTATGGTCTTGATCGGCTTGCAGCAAGGCCGGATGCCGAGGTTATGGTGTGTGAGGGGGAGAAGGCAACGGATGCGGCGGCGCGGCTGTTCCCCGACAAGGTTGCCGTATCCAGCATGAACGGCGCGAAATCGCCGGAGAAGTCAGACTGGTCGTCTTTATGCGGTCGCGCTGTGTTTATATGGGGCGACTTCGATGAGCCGGGTGATAAATACATCGCTACTGTCGAGAAGTTGGCGACTGAGGCAGGGGCGAATGTCCGGCACACCGTCCGACCTGAATGGTTCCTTCAGATGGGCAGTGAGTTGGGCATTGTGCGCAGAGTATTGCCGGTGGGATGGGACGCAGCAGATGCGGAGCGGGAAGGATTCATCGCAGACAATATCCAAACTTTTCTCGACCAGGAAAAAAATCTGCATGGCAATAACTCGCTATTCAGCCGCACACCGGGCCAGCAGGCAACAGTTGAAGAAGACCTCAAGAACAGCAATAACGACAAACAAGATGACGAAGCGGTCGCCAACGAAAAACGCGCTCAGGCCCGTGAGCTGTTCAACGATTCTGAATTCGCTGTGATCGAATTCCGCAATGGGTTCAAGAACGGGGTGTATTGGCAAGAGCCTTTTGGTGAAGACGATGTACCCAAGCATCCCACGTTGCTCTGCTCACCGCTGATCGTGGTGGCGGAAACCAGAGATACCGAGCAAGGCAATTGGGGCAGGCTGCTATCTTGGCTGGACAACGATGGCCATGCACATAATTGGGCGTGCCCGGTGGAAATGCTGGCAGCGACGGACACCGCCGAATTCAGGCGCGAGCTGGCGCGCAATGGTTTGACCATCGTCACCAACGGCAAGGCTCGGCAAAAGCTTGTGGATTACGTGTTGAGCTATCCCCCTCAATCGCAAGATCGTGTTCGCTGCGTCGACAAAACAGGGTGGCACGGAGCACGTTACGTGTTAAGCAATCGCGTATACGGTAAACAGGAAGGCGAGAGCGTGATTTACCAAGGCGTTAAGAATTGTGATTTTGCGAGTGCGGGGGATTTGGTCGGATGGAAGCGCGAGGTGGCGGCGCGGGCGGTTGGTAACTCACGCATCGTGTTCGCCATATCAACAGCATTTGCCGGGGCTTTAGTGGAGATGGCAAACGAGTCCGGCGGTGGATTTCAGTTCACCGGTGCCACTTCAAAAGGCAAAACAAGTACCGTCATTGATCCTGCTGCTAGCGTATGCGGGCATCCAGATCGCTTTGCGAAGAGGTGGCGCTCAACGGCGAACGGGCTTGAGGCGCTGTGTCTTTCGCGTAATCACTCTACGCTGATTCTTGATGATCTAGGCCAATCTGAGGCCAAGGAATGCGGCCCGGCCGCTTATCTTATCGCGAATGGACAGGGAAAGGTGCGGATGCAGAAAGAAGGTGGCAATCGTCCGCTTTCGACTTGGAAAACGATGCTCCTATCGTCTGGTGAAGTCGATATTACCCAGCACATGGCTGAGGCAGGGAAAGTAGCCAAGGGTGGTCAAGTGGCTCGATTGCCAAGCATTCCCGCAGACGCTGGCGCTGGCATGTTTGCTCTAGAACGTCTGCACGATCAGCCTGACGGGCGGCAATTCTCGGACACCATGAAGTCGGTGACACGGGAATATTACGGTACTGCTGGCGAGGCTTTTTTGGCAAAATTGACGAACCCGGCGACGCTCAAAGAAACCACGGACAGTATTCGCGGCGGCATCACCGAGATTGTTAAATTGATGAAAATTCCATACGGTGCTGCCCCCGAAGTCGGGCGCGTGGCGACACGTTTTGCGCTGGTTGCTTTCGCGGGTGAATTGGCTACGCAATTTGACGTGACTGGTTGGGGTAAAGGAGAGGCACTGAAAGCGTCCATCCGATGCTTTGATGATTGGTTGTCAGAATCCGGCGGCGCAATGGGTGCCGATGACAAAGCGCTATTTGCTCAAGTTTCCGCATTCCTGCAAGCGCACGGCGCAAGCAGGTTTCCCCCTCACGACGTTTTGCAGGCAGATTTGCAACGCGTGCAGAACCGGGCTGGATTCAGCTACAACAATGGCGAGAACGTTTTTTACTGGGTGGAATCAGGAGCATTCAAGCGTGAGCTGTGCAAAGGATTCAACCACATTGCTGCTGCAAAAAGTCTTATCAAGGCCGGATGGCTTGAACAGGGTCCAGATCGCACACAACAGAAAAAACGTATCAATGCTATCGGCGGCGGCAAGAATGGTCTGTGGTTTTACGTTATGACATTCAACGCGCTGGGTGATCTGTGAGCGCCCCGGCATGGTTGCGGGATGCGATCCACGCGGCAGAGCCAGCGTGTGTTCCCACTGTACCCAAACAAGTAAATCAGCCTTGGGAACAAGTGGACAGCCCGGAAAGCCGTATAAATAAAGGCGTTAAGGAGAATGTTCCCAACGTTCCCACTGTTCCCATGGAAATAGGCTTACCTCAAGACGCTGGCCCTGTTGATGCTCACGGTTCCTCAAGCGACCGGGATAGATTGCCCGCATCCCACGCTGAAATATGGCGCGAACGCAGGCGGGCAACCGTGCTGGCAATGCTTGAAGCCGCACCCGGAACACGCTATGCAGTGCATGTTGCGGATGCAGCCACCGATCCGGTCGTGGTCGCAGTCTGCATTCGGGAGGTAGTTACCTTCGAGATGGCAATACCTCATAAGTATTACGACGGCTTCACGCTGCTGGAACTCATTGAAAAACAATCTGGAGAAAAATATGCAAACAATTGAAAACAATTCTGCCGTCGTTCCATTTTCTGCAACGACTGCTGATGAAACACCGCAGAACAACTACGAACCGGTGCGCTACAACGCCATGAAGCACGGCATCCTGTCCAGACTTGCGGTGCTGGCGCATGAAGATGCGGGCGAGTTCGGTGACTTGCTGGGGGCACTGGTGGAAGAACATCAACCCGCTGGTGCAACTGAGATGCACCTTATTGAAGAACTGGCCGCGATTATCTGGCGCAAGCGGCGAGTGCTGCTGGCCGAGTGCGCGAGGATAAACGAGGGGCTGAAAAACGCGGTTAATAATCCATCGACGGTAATACCTTCGGCGGCACCTTTCGCGCTTGGGTTATCCGGCAAGGGCACCGACCTGCGCGATTTGATTGATATGACACCAGAGGAAATTGCCGAGCAACAGCGGTATACACAGCTTGATCTGGAAGCAACCCGGAAGGCATCGGCAATCCTGCTGCGGGGCGGTGTGAATGCCTACGACAAAGCCCTTCGGGCACTGCTGCCCGACTCCCGCGAATGGTGGGTGCAGTATGTCGAGGAAGAAGAATATCAAGCGACTGCCGAAGGACTGAAGGAATTTATCAGCGACCATCTGGAGCCGTTGTGCATGAAGTTGGAGCAGACAGCTCGGCACCATGAGGCAATAAAGGCACAAGCTATGGGTGAAGGTCTTCAAGCACATCGGCTGGAAAAGCTTAATCGCTATGAAACGCACCTCGATCGCAAGTTCGAGCGCACTTTGGCCATGCTTTTAAAGCTAAAACAGCTTCGCGAGTGAACGAAATGCCATTAAATACGAGCAAATATTGCTTCATGCAAACCCGCCTGAAACACATGCAGTATATGGGCTTTGTATGTTTTGAGGGTAATGGCAATGAGAAAAAAAATGCTAAATCTTGCTAATGATTTAGGCAAAATCTGGGAGAAAAAATAAATGGGAGGAATAGGTAGCGGACGCGGGTATCAAGGCGGAAAGGATACAACAGACGATTGCAGATCACTGGATGTGCGCTTCTTGCAACGGAACGGCCTGCTATCAGCGGGTCGGTCATCCGTTTTGAATTGGACGCGCAGCGGCAAAAATGAGGCATCAATCCAAGTGCGGATGGAAGCGGATCGGGTGATCCTCGACTATCGTCATCAGCGCAATGGCAGCGAATGGAAGAGACATAACTATCCCGTCAGAATTGAATGGACACGCTGTCATTATGGCGGCGCGCGGGCATGGTTCATCTGTCCTGCAAATGGCTGTGGGAAACGAGTGGCGAAGTTGCATCTTAACGGCGCAATCTTCGCCTGTCGGCACTGCTACCACTTGGCCTACCCCAGCCAGCGGGAAAATCTGGATGCCCGTGCAACGCGCCGAGCAGATAAAATCCGGGATCGACTCAACTGGGAGCCGGGTATCTTGAACGGACATGGCATCAAGCCGATGGGAATGCACTGGCGCACCTATCATCGCCTGACCATCCAGCATGATGTACATGTGAATATATCGCTGAATATAATACAGCAGCGGTTGCTGATGTATGAGGCGCGGCTGGGCAGTATCGACGAAGACATGAATCTGTTTCGCAAAATCGAGGTTAGTCAGTGATGGTGGGGCGGCCGCTGCCAGATGCTGGTTTAGTTTAAGAACGCCTGCACCGCTTCTATGAAGTCTTGGGTGAAACGCACGTTCATTTCTTCGCCGATTTCTAGTCTTCAAGCGGAACGTGCCGAGTTAGATGATTATCGTGGTTCAGGTTTCGATCGGCGACACATGGTCACAGTTGGTGACCTGGCACTACGGCCAGAAATTTCCTTCCTATCAAATGATCTAATTGGCTGCTTTTTAGCTCTTGGGTTATTTGTTCGCTATAATTCAGTTGCACCGTCTGTTTTTCGAAGATAACTTTACGGCCATCGCCAATGGTATTGATATTTTAGTAACGTGCGCGTTCTTGATTTTCGATGAACTTAGTTATTTTCCGATTTGAGTAAGACTCAGCACGAGGCAGGACATATGTATTTATTATGTCATTCACGACATCATCTGAATCGTAGGGTATTTGTAACATATCCTGCTTGCTCCCATTTTCCAGTTCAGTTTCTGCGGGATGCTGAATTTCCCAGTGCCAATCCCATCCACTATCAGTTTGCAACCAGAGAGCGCGAAGATCACAGGTTTGCAACGCCTCAACATATTGGTTGACTATTTGGTACAACGTCACGTCATATGTATCCCGAAAACAGCTATCTTCGCCCTGCGCTTGGACGCAAAATTCATCCCATGCGTTTGCCAGTCCCGAGTCTTCGCCAGCGAGCGTATCAGTTATCCGCTGCATTGCACGGATTGATTTTCGTGTAACTTCTTCAGCTGCTCTTTTGGCATACACACGAATTAAGTTGCCTTGTATATCGCCCATAGTTTATCCCTCGTCACCTGCCGAACCATCGTAGAGAATGTCGCCGGTCAAACTTGAAATAACCATCACTCGACTACTCCGTAAAGCCAGCATTCCATCAGCCCAAGGTACATAGACATACCAGCAAGGCTAATCTGTATTGATGCCGTAAATGCGGCAATTATCCGGTTTCTGGCTGTAACATTTGAATTGCCCGCCATGAGGGGTTAACGCCCGCGCTGCAATCGCCAAGGCTCGCTGCTTGGTGATGGGCGGAAACTTTTTGACGATTGCGACGGGTAGACTCATATCAGGTTAGCTCGCATTGGTATTCAGCTTCACCGCAAAATCAGGCACGCGGATTTTGAACATAAACTTGGCGGCAGTATCCAGCGTTTTGAATTCCCGCGTTTCGCGCTTGCTTGTTTCCGGTGGATTGCCGTCGACGATGATCATGTAGCCTTGCGCCATGACGGCGTAATGCAATTGGATACGCTTGATGGCATTGGCATTGAGCAATCGCTTGAGTTCGCGTTCGGTCATGTTTCTTTTCTTCTTTTACCAGCCAAACAATGGGATTTCGCTTGCCTTCATTGCTTGCTTGAGTACGGGTGAAATTTGCAGCACGCGGATTTGTTCTTTTACAGGTGTGCTGCGCACGTTAAGGTAATGCAGCGCGACATCTTTGCTTTTAACGGGTGCGGCGATTGCGGCTTTGTTCGCATCCTGCACGATCCATTCTCCCTTCGGGGTGCGGCGCACTTTGCCGATGGGTTTACGCGTGACGATGGTCGTCCAGTCATTGGCGCAATTGTATTGAGTGGCAATTTTCTTTAGGCACTTCGGAATATCAAGGTCGTAGAGGTTCATCAGCCCTTTCATATTCCACCAGCGTTCGCATTGTTGTTTGCCGGTGGTGAAACCTATCTGTGTGCAGTTTTGTTTAACTGCCAGCGCGATGACGGCTTTGATCGCGAGTTCGTGCCATTCCTTGCCAAAAGGTGCGTCGGCGACAAGATCATTTTTGCCGACTTCATTTTTATCGGTAGTGCCGCCATGTTTGCGAATATCGGCGTGCCACGGGCTTTGAATTTCTTCCACCATCAGCAGCGGTTTGCCGTCATGGTCAATGCGCTCGGTGGTGCGGATATGCACCAGCAATTGATTCAGTTTGAAATGCCCGTCACGGTATGGCAACGGCCACTTGGGCAAGCAGATAAACCATTCCTGATAGTTTTTGCCACCCAGAAATGCGTATTCGTCATAGCAGGCAATCGGCTGCTCCTGCCCGTAGCCATTCAAGGTTTTGCGGATAGATTGGTGCATAGCGTCGAAGGCTTCCAGTGCACTGGGGAACCAGCAACTGTTGAGCATCTTGCCTTTGTGATCCAGCACAATCCAGTTCGGCGCGACCGTCACGATGTCTTCATAGCCACTGCGAATAATCCAGTAGCCGATGGAGGGATGCAGATAGCAGACTTGCGCTTTTTCAACAAACCGTTTGGCCTTTTTTTCCACGCGCTTGGGCAATTGATTGGTGACGGTCTTCACGCCCAGGCTGGGGCGGAAAGCCTGATCCCAGTAGGATTTTAGGATGGGGCGGCACAAGGCGAGCTTGCACTCCGCAATTTCAATAATCTCTTCTTTGCCGATACGGAAATCTGGTTTGTAGTAGAATTTGAAATCGGTTAATTCTGCCCGCTCAATTTCCTCATTGCGCACGTTTTGCAGATTGTTCAACATGCCTTGCCATTGCTGCGGAGAAGCCACTTTTTGCGGGCTGGCTTCCAGCCAATCCAACAGCTTGGAGCGCAGCGGCAGGTGGTAGGTTTTAGCGCGGACGGGGGCGTTCATGGTTTCTGCTCAGGCACATTTTCAACAAAGCCCATATCAACAAGGCGCTTAGAGATCGCCGTGATCGTTTCCAATGCGCCCATTTGCAGTGCAGTGTCAGCAGGCCGGTTTACTTGCGAATCGGTGGGGTTAATGCGGATCAGCGGGACATTCAACCTTGCTCCAAACTCCCGCACCCTCGGGATGGCCACGCCCGCGCCGATTTCGATGACCACCGGGCGATAAACTGTTTCGCGCCATTCATGGAAACGCGCCCTTTGAAATTCGGTGCGCCAATTCACCCAGTGCCAATCCCCAAACATGAGGGTGTTCGGGCGGGCTATGCCGCCGCAGTTTCGGCAGGTTGGAAGTTGAGAGGTTAGGGTGCAATACTCTTCATCGACCTCCGGCGTGAATTTGGTTGCTTCCCAGATTTCCTGATTGCAGGTCTGATGGCATTGCAAATGATGGATCGAGCCGTGGCATTCCACGATGTTGTTCAGCGGGAAGCCGGACTTCTGGAAATGCCCGTCCACGTTGCTGGTGTAAATGAATGCGCCGCAATCAAGCTGTTTGGCGATGGCGCGAAGGTAGCGAAAACCCATGTGCGGCTGGGTGTTGCGATACAGGTTGAGGCGATGCCCATAGAATCCCCAAGCAAGTTTTGGGTTGCTCTCGAAGGTATCGGGACAGGCAATATCAGTAAAGCCGATTTGCGCCTTGGCCAGTGCAGGGTAGGCTTTCCAAAATCCTTCCTTGCCGCGAAAGTCGGGCAAGCCGGAAGCCACGCCCATGCCCGCACCGGCGGTAATCACGAGTGAATCCGCATCACTGATTAACTCGGCGGCGCGCTGGATGCTGCGCTCAATGGGCGTTGGTGCGCTCATGCAGATACTTCTCCCCGAATACATCCAACTTCAAATAGGGGCGCGTTGATTGGTAGAGTAACCAGCCATCGCTAATGTCTCGGCGAGTAGCGCAGTGCAATTCGCCAAGATCGCGTTGCACCAGAAGGTAGTGGTACGAGGTGCTTAATGTTGCCGAATGGGTTTCACGGATAAAGTTTCGCCATTTGGGCGCGATGAATAAATCCGCCATAGATGCGCCCTCGTAAGGGACGTGAACCTTGCCACCCCAATCGGCTGGATCAAATCCGAAGCCGCTATCCGGGCCTGACAAGGTAAATACCTGTTGTAGTGGCTTGCCTGTTTGTTCGGCTCGGCGCACTTGCTCGGCAACAAGCAAACGCCATACCTTGCTATTGTTGAATGGGCAAGAGACAGATTCCACGTTATCGCGCTTGATCAGTTCGCCGATCAGTGTGATGATGGATTCCGGCAACTCTTCTTCAGGTTGTCCGGTATTGAAAACAGGATAGTTGTCGTCGCTCATTTTTTCTGCGCAGGTTCTCTCAATATCTAATTTCCGGTGAATACCGTTTCTGTCGTGACAGGATAGGCAAAACCGCTTGGCGCGACTGCGTAATCCGCATCAAACAGCTTCCCCTGCTCCACCACCACGAGCAGGTCGCCGGGCTTCACTTGCAGGAAATAGCATAGCTTGGATAGCACTTCGCGGTCGAAGCTGTGGACCTTGTCGTAATAGTAGCGATCCATCGTAGCGCGGGCGATTCCCGTCGCCCGGCATACGTCTGATACCTTTAGACGCTTCGCGCCCAGGATGGTGGAAAGGCGGCAACTGATCATAATTTGATAGTAATTATTATTCGATGTCGAGTAATATATGCTGATATTTAATGAATGTCGAGTGTAAATATGGAAAATTTTGTGAAGCAGGAATCTGGGCACTGCTCGGTGAGTTTATCTGCTCGCTCCGGTCAGGAAACCGCCTGCGGATGTCTTGCGCGACTGGGAAGACCCGCCATCATTTATGCACGGTGAATTTAAGCTCGTGGAGTGGCACGCCATCTATTTGATATTGAGGTTGGTCACATCTGATAACGCGCACTTGCTTCATCAAGAACCGTTGGGATAGTCAATTGCCTACCATCACGAAAATTATTTCCGGCGGTCAAACTGGCGCGGATCGAGCAGCGCTTGATTGGGCTATTGCTCACTGCATTTCGCATGGCGGATGGGTGCCGGAAGGGAGAATGGTGGAAGATGGCCGAATCTCGGATCGTTACCAGTTGCAGGAATTGCCGAAAGCAGGTTATCGCCAGCGCACCCGTCAGAATGTGATGGACAGCGATGGCACACTGATTGTGAACTTGGGTGAGTTGGATGGCGGCTCATTACAAACTCAACGGTTTGCGAAGCTACATGGTAAACCTTGTCTCGTCATTCAGGCCGAAGGAAAAATACTGCATGAATCAGCCAAGCAGATTCTTGCATGGTTGCGAGCTAATCGAATCATGACGCTGAATGTAGCTGGGCCACGCGAAAGCAAGCGCACCGGCATTTATCGTGCAACGCTGGATTTGTTGTATGCCTTGTTAGGCAATGAGATACCCAGCGAGCTAAAGTAAGCAACTGGAGGGCAGCTTGTTAAACAACTCACTGTAAGTCTCACTTAAGGAATTTAAACATGGCACCAAAGTTTTTCAGCGGAAAGCCGCCAAAGCTGCAATCGTAAATCCCGCCGATGCCTTATAGAATTGAGGGAGCCATTGGGGCGGACGGGAAGCGTGGTAGGTGAGTGAGAAAGGAGCAGCGTAACGCGACCCCTCATAGCCTGACAGCCCGGCAGGTCGGGGATTTAAACAATGGCCGGGCGGCAATTTACTCATAATGTATATTATGCGGACGCAAGCCGGGCAGTGGGGCTTTTCCCATTGCGCATAATTGCTGCATTATTTTCATTTGCCAACCACAACACCTTGCCGCAACGTCGTGCGGGCGCTGCCCGTTCAGCTGACCGCCGCCGTGTTTTTTGGCGGAACCATGAAGCGTGACGGGGTGAAGCGGCAGCGGATGCGGAGCGGGTAAGCGCAGCTACAGCGCGCAAGCCGAGGGCAGTTTTTGCCTTCGGCGCTCTGTCCGATCCCACTGCACTAGCCAAGGCGCGGGGCTTGCGGATTTTATTGCAAGCGCCGTGACTGAGTGGTTCAAGTTCAGCATCATCCGAACATGCTGGGGGTATTATTGGGGGTATTTACTGAAAGCGAACCGGATAATTTTTGACAAATAACAAGCATTGATAAGGCATTGACGGACGCGGGTTCAATTCCCGCCGCCCCACCAACAACTAGGCCTCCAGGAACCACCGGAGACCAATCCAGCCAAGCCATTTCAGTGGTTTGGCTGTTTTTTTGTGCCTAGAAGGGCGCACTTATTTGAGATGAAAGTTTTCTACTCGTCCTGCAAGGGAGAGAGTTAGCTGTACGGCAAGGGTGCGAACCCAAGGGCGTACCTGGTTCACAGGTGTGCAGCCGATTTGCAAGCGGCAACAGGCAAAACGCCCATCGCGGTCGGCCACCAAGTGCCCCCATGTAGCAGTCACCCTCTGATAGACTGATGATGATTTAACCCGACTTTGAGGCTTTAATCTGAACGCCAATGCCATGAACACTGAACCGTGGGTTACCGCAAGCGAAGTCGCCCAGCATCTGGGCGTAGTGAAGGACATCGTCTACCGCTGGCGAGAGCGCAAGGGTCTGCCCACACACAAGATCGGCCGGCTTTTTAAATTCCAGCTTTCCGAGGTGGATGAGTGGGTTCGAGCCGGTGGTGCCGATGATGAGCCGGAAAGTGGTGGCCAGACGCTATCGCGAAAAAACTAAGGGGGTGGGCTGAATGCCAACATTGAACTGGATCGGCAAAGAAGCCGTCACTAAACACCATAAGGAAGTGCCGTTTCGTCTGCTGGAACCGGTGTCGGAATTCTCCTGCGGTTCTGCTGATAGCGGCAACCTCATCGTGCAGGGCGACAACCTGTACGCACTCAAAGCCCTACTGCCACGCTATGCCGGCCAAGTGAAGTGCATCTACATTGATCCGCCATATAACACAGGCAACGAGGGCTGGGTCTACAACGATAACGTCAACAGCCCGGAAATCCACCGCTGGCTGGGCGAGGTAGTCGGCAAGGAAGGCGAAACGCTAGATCGGCATGACCGCTGGTTGTCGATGATGTATCCGCGCCTCGTATTGTTGAAGCAGTTTTTGCGTGACGACGGAGCAATCTTCGTGTCCATCGATGACAACGAAGTAGCAACACTGCGGCTGTTAATGGATGAAATTTTTGGAGCGAAGAACTTCGTGGCTTCAGTAATCTGGAACATGATGGACAGCCCGAAGAATAGCGCTCGGCATCTTAGTGAAGACCACGAGTACATCGTTCTGTACGCAGCGAACAAAGACAAATGGCGGCCAAATCCGCTGCAACGCAGTGAGGCAATGATTGCTCGCTATAAGAACCCTGACAATGATCCACGTGGCGCATGGTTGCTTGGTGATCTGGCCGCACGCAACTTTTACGCCCAAGGTCGATATGCAATTGCTACGCCGTCAGGGAAAGTGATAGATGGCCCGCCATCAGGAAGCTATTGGCGTGTTAGTGAAGAAAAATTCTGGGAGCTGAATCGAGACAACCGAATTTGGTGGGGGAAAACTGGAAGCAATCGCCCGGGCATCAAGCGTTTTCTCACTGATGTGAAAGATGGTGTCGTTCCACGGACGCTATGGCCGTGGCAGGAAGTTGGCAGCACGCGACATTCGAAACAAGAAATCAGCCAAATCCTCAATCTCGGTGCATCCAGTGATCTTTTCGTTACCCCAAAACCAACTGCATTGATCCAGCGTATTCTTCAGATCGCCACCGACAAAGATTCGCTAATTCTCGACAGCTTTGCGGGTTCAGGCACCACGGGTCACGCGGTGTTGAAGCAAAACGCCGAGGATAGCGGTTGCCGCCGATCCATCATGGTTGAAATGGATGAGGGCATCGCTCGCAGCCTCACCGCCGAGCGGGTCAAACGAGTTGCCACCGGCTATATCAACGCCAAAGGCAACGCCGTCGAAGGTTTGGGTGGCGGCTTCCAGTTCTGCCGCCTATCTGCCGAGCCGCTGTTCACAGCCGAGGGGCAGATTCGCTCCGATGTCACTTTTGCCCAACTGGCCGAATTCGTCTGGTTCGCGGAAACCGGTTCCGGCTACACGGGACTAAGGGATTCGCCGCTTCTGGGCGTGCATGAGGGACGCGGTATCTACCTGCTCTACAACGGCATCCTCAAGGACAAATCGATCGCCGGTGGCAATGTACTCACCGGACCGGTGTTCGAGGTACTGCCGAAATTTGCCGGCCCCAAAGTGATCTACGCCGCTGCCAACCGCATGGGCGGCCGCGCTGCGCGCGAAGGCATCACCTTCAAGCAAACCCCTTACGCGCTGGAGGTGTGAGTGAAGGACTCTTTTGAGCTTTGTCGTGACAAAGGTTGCGTGGTTCGTGGAATGCGCTGGTTTGGGCTGGCCGAAGGGCGCATGGTTTGTTGGTGACTGCGTGCAGTAATAGTCTGGAGTTAATTGATAAGGGAGGTACACAAATGGGTACAAAGACACTGATTGATTCGGCTATGAAGCTTGACCCTGCCGAACGCTTTGAGCTGATTGACGAGCTTTTGCATAGTCTCGACCATCCTGATCCGGAACTCGACCGCGTCTGGATCGAGGAGGCGGAGCGACGACTTGCGGCCTATCGCACTGGCCGAATGCAGGGTATTCCGGCCAGCGACGTGGTCGGCGAAATGTAATGCGCGAGGTGATGCGCATTGAATTTTCCCCGCAGGCCAAGGCGGAATTCGAGGTCGGCGAAGCGTATTACGAAAGGCAGGTTCCCGGTCTGGGGGCACGTTTTCGAGCGGAAGTTCGCCAAGCATTGCTGCGCATGCGCCACTGGCCGTTAGCGGTACCGGTCGAGCGTGGGGATATCCGGCGCATGATCCTGAGCCGATTTCCGTACAAGCTGTTGTATTCGGTTGAGCCGGATTGTCTTTTCATCATTGCCGTGGCCCACATGCACCGCGCCCCGGATTACTGGATCGATCGGGAACCATCGTGACGAGCTTCACCCCGAAAACCTACCAGTCGCAAGTGCTCGACAGTGTGGAAACTTACTTCAAGGCCTGCCACGAACTGCCGTCACCGTCGATTGCCTTCACCGCTACCACGGAACGCCTGTGGGGCCGTGGCAACACGTACAACCCGCTATCGGGCTTTCCAGCCGATATGCCGTATTTCTGCCTGCGCGTGCCCACCGGCGGCGGCAAGACTTGGTTGGCGGCGAAGAGCGTTCAGCTTGTCAACACGCACCTGCTGCGTTGCGAACACAGCGTTATTCTGTGGTTGGTGCCGTCGAAGCCTATCCGCGAGCAGACGCTGCGTGCCTTGCGCGACCGCCAGCACCCCTACCACACCGCGTTGCGCGAAGCCGGCACTATCACCGTGCTGGATCTGGAAGAAGCCAAGAGCGTGACTCGCGCCACGCTGGATACCTCGACGACGATCATCGTGGCCACGCGGCAGGCGTTTCAGGTGGAGGAGGAAGAATGCCGTAAGGTGTACCAGTCCAGCGGCGCGTTGATGCATCACTTCGACAACCTGTCGCCCACGCAGCGCGACGAATTGTTGACCGAAGGCGAAGGCTCGGACCGAATCACGCCTTATTCGCTGGCCAACTTACTGCGTCTGCGTCGGCCATTCGTGGTCGTCGACGAAGCGCACAACAACCGGACCGAACTGGCCTTCGATATGCTGGCGCGCTTCCGCCCCAGCGGGGTGATGGAACTGACCGCCACGCCCGATCTGGAGCGCACGCCCAGCAATGTGCTACACAGCGTATCGGCCGCCGAGTTGAAGGCGGAAGAAATGATCAAACTGCCGGTGGTGCTCGAAACGGAACCGAACTGGCAGCAGTGTCTGGCCGATGCCATCGGTCGTCGCGATGCCCTGCACAAGCTGGCCGACGACGAACGCCGGGCGGGTGCCGCCTACTTGCGGCCGCTGGTGCTGATTCAGTCGGAGCCGCGCCGGGCGGGCATCGAGACGCTGGACTTCGAACGCGTGCGCAACGAGCTGATTACCAACCACGGCATTCCTGCCAGCGAGATCATCGTGACCACCAGTGAAGAAAAGGGGCTGGAACAGATCGATGCGGACTATAAGCTGGGCATTGCCGACACGGCCTGCCCAGTAAAGTTTGTCATTACGCAAAGAGCATTGGCCGAAGGCTGGGACTGCCCCTTTGCCTACATTCTGGTCAGCATGGCCTCGCTGCATTCGGCCACGGCGGTAGAGCAATTGCTTGGTCGCGTGTTGCGGCAACCTGGCGCTAAGCACGCCCAAGCGCGGGCGTTGAATCAGTCCTACGCTTTTGTCGTCTCGCGCAACTTTGCTGAAACCGCCAGTGCCTTGCGTGACCGATTGGTGGCGGGGGCAGGTTTCGAGCGACGCGAGGTGGCCGAGTTCGTGACTGCGGCCAAGGCCGAACAATCGCGGCTGGATCTGGAAGGGCACGCCGGGCGTGTTGTCGTCCGGCCGGTGGCGATTACCTTGTCCGAGAAGCCCGATCTCAAGAGTGTGCCCAAGCCGATACGCGACAAGGTGAGTTGGGATGGCAAGCTGAATACGCTGACCATCAGCACACCGCTGACCGAGGATGAGGCCGAAACACTCAAGGCATCAGTCACGTCAGAAACAGCGGCGGCGGCCATCGTTGAAGCCGCCGAAATCAGCCGCACCACTGCCATCGAGTTTTTTCAGACGCCTGCCGAACTGGGTGAACGCTTCCGCGTTCCGCAACTCGCGCTGCGCATTCAGGGTGAGCTTGCTTTGTTCGATGACCCGGAAGTGCTGGAGTACCCGTGGGATCTCTCGCCTTACGACGCCGCGCCAACGGACGACGACCTCTCCGCGCTCGGTGCGGGTTTCAAAGTTTCGGAAGGGGGCGAGATCGATGTGGACGACGCCTCTGGCCGCGTCATTTCGCGCTTCCTGCCCGATCTACAACGGGATTTAGGGCTGGTGTATCAACCCGAAAACTGGGATGAGATTCGCCTCGCCACCTGGCTTTGCCGCAACCTGCCGGAGCAATCTCTCACCCACGCGAGCAAGCAGGCCTTCGTCGCCGCGTGGCTGACCAATTTGCTGCGCCGAGATGATGTCACGCTGGCGCGCGCCAACCTGCAAAAGTTCTTGATCCGCAATCGCCTTGAAGCGCGCATCCGTGACTTGCGCAAACAGGCGGTGGGCAAGGCTTTCCAGCAAATGCTGTTCGGTGATGATGCTGCATTCCGCGTCTCGGTGAGCGATAGCTATGCTTTCGATTTTCACCCACATGCGTATGCGCCCAGCCGTGACTACGACGGTCGCTTCGGCCACTTCGATTTCAGACAGCATTTTTACGGCCGCATTGGCGATTTCGACAGCAAGGAGGAATTCAAGTGCGCTTGCTGGCTGGATATTCAGGCTCAGCAGGGCCGTATTCATTTCTGGGTGCGTAACCTGGTGCGGCGTGAAGGGAGTTCGTTCTTCCTGCAAAAGGCCGACGGGCGTTTCTACCCAGATTTTCTGTGCCAACTTCCGGGAAATGATGGCAAGCCCGGACCGGTTCTCGCCGTCGAATACAAGGGTGCCGACCGCTGGTTACCGGCCGAGGATGACCGATTGATTGGCGGCCTGTGGGCCAATCTTTCCGAGGGGCGCTGCCGATTTGTGATGGTAAAGGACAGACGGTGGGATTGGATTGAGGAGCATCTGAAATGACGCCTGATCAGACCTTGATCTCGATACGTTCCTCGATTACTAGGTGCGAAAAAAGGCAAAATCCGCCGCCAGAAAAACTCAAAAAAATGAGGTGATCACATGGCACTAACTCGAAATTTTAAACAAACAGTTATTGAGCGCGTTGAACGCGATCCTGAGTTTGCGAAAGCACTGCTTGATGAAGCGGCAACCTTGTTTTTGAGTGACGAACCGGAAACAGCGCGCCTCATCCTTCGTGACCTCGTGATGCCACAGTGGGATTTGAACAACTGGCCGTGCTGACTCGATTCCTGCGGGATGCCGGTTCAATTCCCGAACATGCATTTAAAATCCAACGGCATCCAAAAACACTGTGTGGCGTCCAAAAAATATTTGACGTCGTTACCTTTAATCCAGACTAGACGCGGATAACTCTCCCCTATTGAAGTCGGTTTTCCGACGACAACTGGGGCGACGGAGCCGCCGAAAGGCGGCTTTGTCATTTTTGCCTATTGGGATTCCCCATGCCAACGCAACGTGCCATCGCCTACATCGAGAAGATATGAAATGAATAGGTTATCATACGGCGAAAAGTTGATTCGGATTGCCGGCCTTTGCGGACAGATTGCTTCAATACAGCAGTGGGCATCACAGGAATAAAATACATCACCAAAGCAATACAACATTCTAAATTTAGTAACATCCTTTTTAAGGAAAAGTATGCAACAAAAAAACATCAGCCAACGTTATAAACCTATGACATCCATTTTGTTTGGTAGCCGCTGGCTACAATTGCCACTGTATCTGGGTTTAATCATTGCCCAATGCGTTTACGTATTTCACTTTATGGTAGAACTGACACACCTGGTCGAAAAAGTACCGCACCTAGGTGAATCCGACATCATGCTAATTGTGCTCGGCTTGATCGATGTAGTGATGATTTCCAATCTTCTAATCATGGTGATAGTAGGTGGCTACGAAACTTTCGTTTCCCGCTTAGATCTAGCAGGTCACCCAGACGAGCCGGACTGGCTGTCGCACGTCAATGCAAACCTGCTTAAGATAAAACTGGCCACCGCCATTATTGGCATCTCGTCTATCCACCTGCTAAAGACATTTATCAATGCCCCCAATTTGACCGAAAAAACCATGTTATGGCAAACCCTGATTCATATGGCATTTGTGGCTTCAGCGGTTGCAATGGCTTACATTGATCGCCTCATGTCGCCTCATGTTACAGCGAGGCAAATCGATGAGCACTGACTGATAATTATTAGATCCACTTTAATAATACCGTTTCAACCTAAGCGTGGCACTATCACGCCATCTGATGTCCGAACATTAAACTATGAAATTTTTTCAAAACGAAATTGGCAGCAACTCTACAGAGGTTATTCAACATAACGCGATATGATCAGCCACGCAGCTGAGGAATTTTTTTGTTTTCAAAACCAAAAATTCAGCCAGAAACGATTCAAGCATACGCAGAAACGGAGTACCGTGTTACCGGTGATCAGTCTTTAGTTCTGCGCATTGGCGAATACAACGAGTCATTATCTCGCCTATATAAATTCAACAAAGTGGATTCGTGCGCCTTCATCACGGCTTGCAATCCCTACAGTAGAAGCTTGAGCGATGCAGCCAACGCAGGCCGGCATGATGAACTGGGTCGCGATCTTCAACACCGCAGGCTAAAATTTTTTCAAGGCGAAGGCAAGCATCCTGTGGGTGATTGGCCTGGTGAAGCGAGCTATCTAATCCTTGGCCTTTCACTTGAGGCAACTAAAATCCTCGGAAAAAAATACGAACAGAATGCCATCGTCTGGTGCGGCTCCGATGCTCTGCCCCAGCTAGTTTTGCTTAGATAATTGTAGCGCTGAATCTCGTGACCTCCACGTCATCATTCATGTAGATGCGATAACACGTCTCGCAGAACAATTGCCTGATTATGTTCCTGGTCTTTTGCCCCATAAATGAGAGTAATTATTCGGCCATCCGCTTCGGATAATAAGCTCCGTATTTGCTCCCGCTTTTCTTCAGTATCAAGTTCGCTCCGATAGCGTTGCTGGAAGGATTCCCATCGCTTCGGGTCGTGCCCAAACCATTTGCGCAAATCCGCGCTCGGCGCGAGGTCGCGCGCCCACTGATCGAGTTTAAGTGTCGCTTTGCTGCACCCTCGGGGCCAAATGCGGTCGACGAGGACACGATAACCGTCCTCCGGTATCGCATTTTCGTACGCTCGTTTTATGACAATATCTAATTTTTTGCTATTTACATGCGACATTCTTTGCTCCGTTGGGCAAGCCATACCATACCTTTTATTTAACCGGTCTCAGCGCGGCAAAGGCAGGTTTGATCAGAGTATCGTCGCACTGCAAAAACTCAAAGGCACAGGATCAGCTCTGACATCCCAACAAACTCTGAAACGCTTCACCATTGGCTAGACCACTCAAACTGGAATTTTTAGGTCTTTCGTGGAACATCACAGGCAGAAAAAATCCAGAACAGCTCAAAGGCAGGAAGGTTAATCACCTTTCGGTGTCTGACCTGTTGATCTCGGGAAAACGTCGTGAGCACACATTGTTTTTACCGCTTTTCTTTACTTCATACATTAATTCATCAGCAGCTTTAAGCATTGCAGGGAACGAACGATCAGCTTCGCCGAACCATGCTATACCGATGCTGCCCTTCACGGGCGGGAAGTCAAGAAGTGCAGCGTTCACCGCAATGGAAATCTTCCGCCCTACTTCAATAGATGCTTCGTATCCAATTTCTAAAAGCAGAACGGCAAATTCGTCGCCGCCCAATCGTGCGACTCGATCGCTAGAGCGCGAGGCGCCTCGCAGAGCGCCGGCTGTCGCTTGCAGTGCCATATCCCCAGCATCGTGGCCCTTGGTGTCGTTAAGCTGTTTAAAATCGTCCAAATCCAGAATAATAAGAGCCAAGGGGTGTGCATAGCGCTTCGTGCGCTCGACTTCATCGGCGCCAGCCTCGAGAAAGGCTCGCCTGTTATGAAGCCCAGTCAGAACATCCCGGGTCGCGCGTTCGTGCTCTCTTTCAAATTGCAGACGAACCTGAGAGGCAAGGAGAGCTACCAGACTGTAGGTCATTAAGTGGGTTAATGCGTTTACCCACGGAATCCACTGGGCGCTGTATTGTCGCTCCGAAGCAATATCGCCCACGAGCCACATCACAGATGCAAGGAAAGCCATAGACAAACCATTCCTTTTTCCACCTACCCATGTAATCACAAGCACCGACAGCACCGCCAAGGATGCAAAATCGAACTCGGCGTTAGTTGCTATCCGAAATGCAAGAATAAGCAGAAATACACCGACGCAGATTGACCATACAACCCAGAGGCGCCAACCGGTCCAGAAGATACCAAGGAGGAAATTAGGAATCCTTGCCTTTTTCATATTTATTGAATCGGTCATCAAATAGTGAGCGGTTCGCTCTGTCCATTATTAAAAGTTGGGTGGCTTTGAACAAGCTCAGGCAAGACGGGTTTAAGTTTCAAAATGGCCGACTATGGCTCCCTGCATGATGCGATATTATTTATCGCGGCCTTTCCAAATTTACACTTTATCTCCACTGCAAAATAATTCGGCAGCGCTACTCGTAAGGTGTTAAACAGTGTCCGGCATTGTTACATTTAGCATCTGCTTTTACTAGACTAACCACTTTAAGATAATTATTAAACAATGTGCTACGGGTTAATTCTTGTAATTTATGACACTGATTACTGGCAAAGTTTTGAAATTAAATAACAGCCCGTTATCCTCAATGCGTTGAGTAAATCATAAATCCTAAACCGGCCAAGCCGTAATCAAAAATGGCAGACTAGCTAAAAATCTTGCACAAAATCGATTACGGAAGGCCGAAAGATAAAGAATCACACCTCGTATATTAACAAGCGGCCACTACGTTGCTGTAATTTCACCAATGTTTATGGACTCAAAAATGTCCTTGATGAATATATCGTTCATCACAACAAAAATTCCAAGTAGCTTATCCCCACCGTAAAACCTCCACCAATAGATCATTCGAACCAACCGATGCTTAAGTTTCAAACTTTTTAACAGTGAAAAATTTATGCAAACCTTAGATACCGAACACACACGTTCTTGTTGTATTCTGCGGCGGATGAATAAACCTCTCAAAGGGATTGATGTATTCTTGGATTGGCTAACGCCTTCCCAACGTGGAAATGTGGCCAGTTACTTAATTGCATCGGGGCTAGTTGTGGCGGCTTTGCTTGGCAGACTGGCAATTGCACCAATAGAATCCGGGATGCCTTTCCTGACTTTTTTCCCTGCAGTAATGCTGGCTACCATACTCGCCGGAGCAGTGCCAGGTTTATTTGCCATGCTGGTTTCCGTCGTTCTGGCTAGCTACATGTTTATCCCCCCCTTCAATTCACTCTCATTGACTTTTAACGCCCACGTCTTCTGGACGAGTATCGTGTTTTGCGCAGAAGAAATGACCGTGATTTTCGTGGTTGAGGCGATGCATCGCCAACACAGCAGGTTTATCACCACAACCTATTTGCTTGAGCAAATCAAAAAGAGCGAGCAGATATTACAAATTTCTGCGGCGGTCTTACGCGAAAGCGAGGAGCGCTTTCATGTCATGACCTCAAATGTGCCTGGCATTGTGTTTCAGTGTCACCGGACTGCTAGCGAGGATCAACTGAGGTTCACCTACGTCAGCAATGGCGCGGAGGCGCTGCTGGGCACAAACGCGATGGCGATCCAGCTGGATGAGAACGAGTTTATCGGTCGCATAGTCGGGGAGCATTCGTGCGCCTTTCATAACAGTATGGCACGGTCGCAGGCAGATCTATCGCTGTGGAACTGGGAAGGAGCCATCCTTACGGCAGATGGACATATGAAATGGATTAATCTGCGTGCCACGCCACGCCGCCACGGCGATAATGTTTGCACATGGGATGGTGTCGCGATCGATATTACCGAGAACAAAACCAATGAAGAAAAACTCCTACGTTCGAAAAACATGCTACGCGAGCTTTCCGCGCATCTTGAAAACGTGCGCGAGGAGGAGCGAAAGCACATCGCGCGCGAGATTCACGATGAACTGGGACAGGTTCTTACCGCGCTGAGGATGGACGTTTCGCTGGCGCGCCTCAGTTTTGGCGAATCCAATCCGCAGCTCATGGAACGCCTGCGATCCATGACCCAACTCGTGGATCGCACAATCGATAGCGCACGGCACATCATATCGAGCTTGCGGCCAGGGGCTCTGAATCTTGGCATCGTCGCCGCACTGGAATGGCTGACGGAAGAGTTCAACGACTATACTGATATTCCCTGTAAACTGGTGATAGGTGACGGGGATCTAACCCTGAGTGAGTTTGCAGCGACAGCTGTATTCCGCATCATCCAAGAGTCGCTAACCAATATCACCCGCCATGCCGCGGCGACGCAGGTCGAAATCATTATGACCCGAACCGATAGCCACCTCTGCTTCGAGGTACGCGACAATGGAAAAGGATTCGATCTATATTCCGTTGCAAGCCACAAATCATTCGGGCTGATCGGCATTCGCGAGCGGGTAGCAATCCTAGAAGGCGATTTAGCGATTGACAGCGAACCGGGGCGGGGTACGTGCGTTCGCGTGTGCGTTCCTGTGGCATAATCAAACGCTCCAGGATGTACGTTGTATTTCCATGATTAGAATAATTATTGCCGATGACCATGCCATTGTCCGGCATGGACTCAAACAAATTCTTTCGCTCACTCCCGATATTATGGTTGTGGGAGAATCCGGCTATAGCGATGAACTTCTAAATATACTCGCGCGGGTTTCTTGCGATCTCGTTCTACTCGATATGAATATGCCGGGCTTGGCAGGCGTGGATCTGATTAAACGAATACGCACGGAGTGCCCGGATCTGCCTATTCTGGTACTGAGTATGCATATCGAGGGACAGATCGCCAGCCGAGCGCTTAAAGCTGGCGCCGCTGGCTATCTTACCAAGGATAGCGACCCGGAAATCCTCGTTGGAGCCATTCGAAAAGTTGGCTCTGGCGGAAGGTTCGTCGATGCTGCTTTAGTCGAAACGCTCGTGTTTGACCATAATCTGGAAAACCGCGCTCCGCATGAAGGATTATCGGCGCGCGAACTTCAGGTGTTTCTCATGCTTGCCTCAGGCAAGACAGTAAGCAAGATTGCCGATGAACTGAACTTGAGCATCAAAACCGTCAGCACGCATAAATGCCGCTTCATGCTGAAAATGAACATCCAAACCAAAACTGACCTAGTTCGCTACGCTATCCGGCATCAGCTGATCGATGGCTGAAACTCGGGGTGCACCTGGTCGATACATCCCTCCCTGCCTTGCAGTTCAATCCCATTCGTGTAGGAAATTTCTTATATGCGATGTCGGCGAATCAGCTATTAAAAATCAGACTGCGCCGACTTCATTTTATGTCATATGGAGTAGATGATTAGCCTAACCGGAATTGAACTTTTCACTATAATCATTGGTAACCGGTTAAAAACCTAATCAATTTAATTGGTCAGGAAAGCCGATCTGTTACAGATGTGTAGTTATCGTCTACAACACTTTGTAATAGCTAAATTTTCTCAAAAACAAACATCGATAAACTTTGTAACAAAGTATAGTGCAAGGTATCAAGTTAAAGCTCATTTTTAACAAAAATAACCAGTATATAAGTGGCAATAACGCACAAAATTTGCGCCTTCACTGCATTTTCGCTGTTGCCGATAAAATACTTAATGCGCAGATGTTTTTTCATTTACTTGAAGAACAATTCACCACTTCGGCAGTGCAATCGAAGACAAGCGAGACGCAATGAACGCGCGTCTGATTCTGGCCGTCCTACTGCCCTTCATCGCCTGTGCAGCGCAATGGCTACTCTGGGACACCCTCAAGCCTTACGTCTGGTTTCTCTTTTTTCCCACAGCGTTTTTCAGCGCCTGGATCGGCGGTCTCATTGGTGGCCTTGCATCGACGGTCATTGGCACATTGTTAGTCTGGTACATCTTCATACCACCAGCCTTCTCTTTCACGCTCGACAATCCCGCGTCCGCTTTTTCCATCGTGGTGTTCGTCTTTATGGGCTGCCTTTTTGCTTTTTTCTTCGCACGCCTGCAACACTCGATACGCCGTACCGACGAGGCACTGGCCACGGCCAAGGCAGCGAACGAAAAGATCAGCCAGCTTTATCAAAAAACACTGGAGCTGGACACGCTGAAGAGCCAGTTTTTCGCCAATGTCAGCCACGAGCTGCGCACCCCCCTTACCCTCATTCTCGCGCCGCTGGAGCGGCGTCTGCTCCGTCCTGTCAGCTCTGGCTTTTCCGAGACGGAACGCCACGAAACCGAGATCATGCTGCGCAACGCGCGCCTGCTCTACCGCCATGTCACCGACCTGCTCGATGCCGCTAAGCTCGAGGCCGGTCGCATGACGCTGGCTTGGACACGGCTCGATCTCGCCCACCTCGCGCGGACCGTGGCTAGCCACTTCGAATCACTGGCCGCGGAACGTCATATCAATTACAGCGTGACCGTTCCAGATGTGCTGATGGCCGAAGCGGACGGCGAAAAATTGCAGCGTATGCTGATTAACCTGCTTTCCAACGCCTTTAAATTTACGCCCGATGGCGGCGCCATCACCCTGCGCCTATCCGAACAGAACGGTAACGCGCTGATCGAAGTGCAGGATAATGGCCCCGGCGTACCCGTCACGTTGCGCGAGACGATATTCGAGCGTTTCCGGCAGGGCGAGGCAGACGTACAGCGGCGCTATGGCGGCACCGGCCTCGGGCTGTCCATCGTCAAGGATTTCGTTGAATTACATGGCGGCACTGTGATGCTGTGTGAGGCTCCGGGCGGTGGCGCGTTATTTTCGGTGCAGCTGCCGCTCACTGCGCCGGCAGGTACGGCGCTTGGCGATGCGGTGCCGCTCGACGAGGTGATCGATCGCCAGGCGGTCGAGGAACTGGAAGTGCGCGCGCCGACTGCGACCCTGGGCGAAGCGCAAACCACTGGTGCCGACGCACCGCTGGTGCTGGTGGTCGAGGATAACGTCGACATGAACGAATTTATTGCCGCCACCCTGCGCCCCCATTACCGGGTTGCCTGCGCCTATGACGGCTGTGAGGGTAGGGACAAGGCGTTGGCGCTACATCCCGATCTGATCCTCTCCGACGTGATGATGCCGGTGTTGAGCGGCGACGAGATGGTGCGTGCGCTACGGCGCCACCCCGACATGGAAAATGTGCCCATCGTCATGCTTACCGCCAAGGCCGACGACGACCTCCGTGTGCGCTTGCTCAAGCAAGGTGTGCAGGACTATCTCAACAAACCATTTTCTACAGAGGAATTGCTGGCTCGGATAGGTGGACTGATAGCATCGCGACAGCGCACTGTGGAGACACTGAGTCGTAGCGCGGAGCGGCTGCGCCGATTGGCCGAAGTCGTCGAGAAGATCGCGGCGGTGCGTGACCTGCCGAGCCTCATGACCATTGCTCGCCGCGCTGTGTGCGAACTGACCGGCGCCGATGGCGCCACCCTGATACTGCGCGAAGATGGATATTGCCACTACGTCGACGAGGATGCCATCAGCCCATTGTGGAAGGGTCAGCGCTTCCCGCTCGAATCCTGTATTTCCGGCTGGGCCATGCTCCACGCCGAAGCGGCCGTCATCGAAGATATCTATGCCGATCCACGGATCCTTTACGCCACCTATCGTCCCACCTTCGTCAAGAGCCTTTCCATGGTGCCGATCGGACGGGAAACCCCGGTGGGTGCCATCGGTTGCTACTGGGCTAAGCGACATAAGGCCAGCACCGAGGAACTCGAGTTGCAGCAGGCGCTGGCCGACGCCATGTCAGTGGGGCTGGTTAACCTCAATCTCTATCAGAGCATGGCAAGCGCCCGGCAGGCCGCAGAACAATCTACAGCCTCGCTGAAAGAGGCACAACGCCTTGCGGGCATCGGCAATTGGGTGTGGGACATCCAAAGCGACACACACATTTGGTCGGAGGAGATCTATCACATCTACGGCCGCGACCCGGCCTTGCCTCCGGCTATTTACCCAGAGGTTCAGAAGTACTTCACTCCAGAAAGTTGGGTAGCTCTCTCCGCCGCCGTGGAGAGGAGCTTGTCGGAAGGAGTTCCCTACGAATGCGATGCTGAATTGGTGCGCCCACCTGACTGTCCCTGCCGCTGGATTGCTGCCCGTGGCGATGCCACCCGTGATGCCCACGGAAACATCATTAACCTGCATGGTACGGTACAGGACATCACTGAGCGCAAGCGGGTGGAGCAGGCTCATCGTGAAAGTGAGGAGAGATTGGCAGTCATTATCAACTCGGCAATGGATGGAGTCATCTCCGTGAATGAGCAGCAGCGGATACGCCTATTTAACCCTGCTGCCGGACAGATGTTCGGCCTGAGTACGGCGGAGGCTATAGGCCAGCCTTTGTCGCGGCTCATCCCGGAACGATTCCACAGCGCGCACGAGAGCCATATCCGGAATTTCGCGCATACGGGTATGACGGCACGCCGCATGGGCGTGTTGGGTGAAATCAGCGGAATGCGCGCCAATGGCGAGGAGTTTCCCATCGAAGCGTCCATTTCTCAAAACACCATCGCCGGAAAAAAACTTTTCACAGTGATCTTGCGCGACATCACCGAACGCAAACAGGCCGAGAATGAAATCCACCGCCTCAACCTTGACCTTGAGCAACGCGTAACCGAGCGCACTGCCGAACTAACCGCTGCCAACCGCGAGCTGGATAGTTTTGCTTATGCTGTCGCGCACGATCTACGCGCACCGCTACGGGCCATGAGTGGCTTCAGCCAGGCCTTGCGGGAGGATTACGGCGGCCAATTGCAGGGCGAAGCAATGGTTTACCTGGAGCAGATTGGCCTCGCCAGCCGCAAAATGAGCGACTTGATTGACGGTCTGCTCACCCTCTCGCGCAGCACGCGTGGCGGATTGCAATACGAAGTAGTGGACATTTCCGCCCTGTCAAAGCGCTTGCTGGTCGAACTGGCGCAAAGCGACCCCGAACGGCAGGTAACAATAGAAGTGGAAGCCGGGTTACAGGCGCGCGGCGATACACGCATGATCGAAGTAATGATGCGCAACTTGCTGGGCAATGCCTGGAAATACACAGCACATATGAAGGAACCGAACATCTGCGTGTATGCCGAGGAACGGGATAACGCGCACCTTTTCTGCGTTGCCGACAACGGTGCCGGTTTTGACATGGCTCACGCCAACCGGTTGTTCAAGCCCTTCCAGCGCTTGCACCGCCAGGAAGAGTTCCCCGGTATCGGCATTGGCTTGGCTACCGTGCAGCGTATTGTGGACCGCCATGGCGGAGTAATTGAGGCACGAGGAGAGCCGGGCAAGGGCGCGACATTTTGTTTTACCTTGTCAGACACGCCTGCAGATTTGGTACGGAATTAACAGGAGACTTACATAATGCAAACAAAAACCATCTTACTGGTGGAAGATAACCCCCAGGACGAAATGCTTACCCTACGGGCCTTGCGCCGCGCCAATCTGGCTAATCGGATAGACGTCGTACGGGACGGTCAGCAGGCATTGGACTACCTCTTCCGAGAAGGCGAGTTTGCAGGCCTCGAAGCACCCTGCCTTCCCACCGTAGTGCTACTCGATATTGGCCTGCCGCGTCTGTCCGGCTTGGAAGTGTTGGAACGGCTGCGCGCCGATGTACGCACCGAGTTATTACCGGTGGTTATCCTGACCTCCTCAGATGAAGAACATGACCGTTTGAAGAGCTACAAAAATCATGCCAACAGTTTCGTCAGGAAGCCGGTGGACTTCACCGAATTTGCCGAGACTGTTGTACGCTTGGGTGTCTACTGGCTGGCGACCAATGAACCGCCACCAGAAAGGTGAAGTCGTGATAGATCGCCCACTGAAACTCCTCATTATTGAGGACATTCCCGCTGACTTTCTTTTGCTTGAGCGCAATCTGCGTCAAAACGGAATTGCGGCGGAGTGGCGGCGTATCAGCAATGATATGGAACTGACTGATGCGCTGCAAACAGAATGGGATGTGGTGCTCGCGGATTTCAATGTGCCAGGCATGGATTTTCGCACGACCCTGCTACGTATCCAAGCACATCGTCCCGATCTGCCGGTGATCATGGTGTCCGGCAGCGTCGGCGAGGAAACGGCGGTCGAGCTGCTGCGCTTGGGCATGGTGGATTTCATCCTCAAGGATCATTTGGCCCGTCTGCCCGCCGCTATCCGACGGGCCCTGGTCGAAGCCAATGAACAGAGAGCCCGTCAGGCCGCCGAAATGGCGCTGTATAAGCTCGCCCAGGCTGTAGAGCAGAGTCCGGCGAGTATCGCCATCATCGACCTCAATGCTAATATCGAATATGTAAACGAATCCTATTTACGCATAACCGGCAACAGTCGCGAAGAGGTCATAGGCCAAAATCAACGTCTGCCGCATTCAGACAAAACCCCGCAGAGCACTTACGATGCTCTATGGACGAGCATGGCAGAGGGCAAAACATGGCAGGGAGAGTTCTACAATAAGCGAAAAAACGGCAGCGAATTTATCGCGCACGCCATCATTAGTCCTATCCGCCAGCCGGACGGGCGCATTACGCACTACGTGGAGATTAAGGAAGATATTACTGAACGCAAGAAAGCGGAAGCCAGTATTGTATATCTCAACCGTGTATATGCCATGTTCAGCGGCATCAACACGCTTATCGTGCGGGTACGCGAACGCGACGAACTATTCAGGGACGCGTGCCGGATCGCAGTCGAAATAGGCGGGTTCCGCATGGCCATGATAGCCATCGGGGATCAAAGCGCAATAAATATTGTTCCGGTCGCCTCTGCGGGCAAGGATGAGGAGCTTCTGACCGCCATCAAAGGTGTATTGTCATCAAGTGAGACTGCACCAAATACCATGCTCGCGCGGGCGATAAGGGAGAAAAAGCCCGTCGTATCAAACGATTTAAAAAGCGAGCCTAGGGTTTTGTACAACAAGGAATACACCGAATCAGAAGTTCGCTCAATGGCTGTTTTGCCGCTCATTGTTTCGGATGAAGCAATAGGCGTGTTCGCGCTGTATGCTAGCGAGCGCGAATTCTTCCATGGGGAAGAAATGAAGCTGTTGACCGAACTGACTGGCGACATCGCGTTCGCGATGGATCACATCAAAAAAGAGCAGCAGCTAAATTATCTGGCCTACTACGACGTTATCACCGGACTGCCCAACCGCAGCTTGATTCATGACCGCCTGGGTCAAGGAGTGATTGCGGCACGGCGCAACAATTGGCTATTGGCGGTATTGTCAGTCAGTCTAGATAATTTCAAGGTGGTCATTGACACGCTAGGGCACAGTATCGGCGATGGTCTGCTGCAGGAAATCGCGCGCCGCTTCGCGGCATGCTTGGACGATACTGGCACGGTCGGATGCATGGGTGGGGACGAATTTTGCATCATACTACCGGAAATTGGCCGTAGCGAGGACGCGGCAATGATGGCGCGCAAAGTGATCGACAGTTGCGTCGGGCCGCACCTAATTGAAGGCTACGAGCTGTTTGTCTCAGTTAGTGTCGGCATTACCTTGTTCCCGGACGATGCCGTTGATAGCGCGGCTCTGATCCATAACGCCCATACAGCGATGTACCGGGCCAAGAACCAGGGGTGCAATATCTACCAGTTTTTTACAATGGAGATGAACCGCAACACGCAAGACAAGATGCGGATGGAAATAGACCTTCGTCACGCACTGAGCAATGGCGAATTTCTGCTCTATTACCAGCCCAAAGTGAGTTGCACCACCAGAAAAATCACAGGCTTTGAAGCGCTGCTGCGTTGGCAGCATCCTGTGCGTGGATTGGTGGAGCCAGATGCGTTCATTCCGTTGTTGGAGGAAACCGGCCTGATCGTTCCGGTCGGCGAATGGGTGCTAACTACTGCCTGCGCACAATTGCGGTGCTGGCACGATGAGGGACTGGGGATGCACAGCATGGCGGTTAATATCTCCGAGCGGCAAATCCATGTCGCCGATCTGTGCAAGACGGTGCGACAGGCGCTGACGGCAAGCGCACTGGCACCTATTCATCTGGAGCTGGAACTGACCGAGAGCCACTTGATGAAAGATGCGGATGGAGTCATCGGCATCCTGGAGCGAATCAAGGCAATCGGCGTGAAGATTACAGTGGACGATTTCGGTACCGGCTATTCTAGTCTGGCCTATCTTAAGCGCTTTCCAATCGACAATTTAAAGATAGACCGAGCCTTTGTTCAGAACATCATAGCCGATCCCGACGACATTTCGATAACTCGCGCCATCATCACCATGGCGCATAGCCTGAAGCTCAAAGTGGTGGCCGAAGGAGTAGAGACCGAGGGGCAGCTGGGTCTTCTGATCGCCAACTATTGTGACGAGGTTCAAGGCTATTATTTCAGCCGGCCGCTGCCGGCCAAAGAAGTGACAACTCTACTGCGCGAGGGTCGAACGCTGGAGTAAGGTAAGTTGAAAAAAAAGATACGAACGTTTTGATAAACTTAAAACGGAGGTATCACATGAAAGCCTTGATGCCAACCCAATCTTCCCAGGAGTCAGCGCAGTGATGTGGACTAGCCAGAAATTGGCACGGCTGTGGGAGCGCGTAGACCTGCTGCGAGACGCGGTGACGGGAAACCCACGTTTGCCTTTGCGCTTGTCACTCAAGCCCCCCAAGTTCAGCCGACATTACGGATCGTTTTAACGAGGTTCGCGCTTGGGCTGCTGAATTGGCGGCCACAGATTCCATCCGCGTGGAGTGGCAAGAACTTCTACACCGCATTCAGGGAGCACAAAAAATGCCGGCCTGCGTGCAGGTCAAGACGCTTAAAGATGCCTTGATACCACTAGACAAGCGCAAAGATTGGGATCGCTTCTCGGCTCAAGTTTCCGCCACCCGGCAAGCGCACCAGCCAAATTTGAAATACTGCTCACCGGGGGTGCGGAACAGGACTTGAAGGCCATTCACGATTACATCTCCGAGTTCAACTGTGTGGCCAATGCCAACTACGTGTTGGATGAGTTGATGGAGGTTGTGGAAAGCCTATTGAACTTCCCGGAGCGCGACAGCTATCCGAAGGAACTGGTCGGCCTCGGCATCAAAGAATACCGCCAGACTTTCTTCAAACCGTACCGTGTGATCTACCGTGTCACAGGCAGCCAAGCCATCATCTACCTGATTGCTGGCAGGCGCCGTGATATGCAATCAGTGTTGGCGAGAAGGCTGCTTGACACATAGACTATCCGCCCGCTCTGGCTACAATCCGCAAGGCTTTGAACCAGTGCTCACCAGTCCGGCGAGCCGATTTTTCAATTGACAACCATACGCCACCAATAACAAAACCCCAACCGTTCTCGATTGGGGTTTTTCTTGCCTGATCGCGCCAGTCCTCGCGTACTCGTGCGGGTTCCTGCGAATGCCTGCGAACAGAACCTCAGTCCCTGTTCCTGGATCATGCGCACCACTTCCAATTTGAAACTGGGGTCGTATTTTTTCGTTGCTTTGTCATTTAATACTCCTCTGATGGTGGATTTTCGACCTATCGAGGTGTCCGTATAAATTAGACCATTACAGGCCTGAAAAAAAGTATCAACAAAATCACAAAATGGAAAAATAATTAAGACTGCTAATAATATTGTGGATTTTTTTGGATGCTGCTACAGTCCATGTTGGATATTGAAGCTTCGGGTTGAAGCAAACCCACCCCACCCTTCTTAATACCAAGCCCCCACCCACCATTGGAGCCTCTGCCATGACCTATCGCTACCCATGATGCAACTTGGATCCCTTGGTACAACACAACCATGCCGACATACTACGCTTGGCCGCCGGTTGCGCTTAACCGCAACTATTATCGGTGGAAGCTCACTTGCACTGGAGCAGGCGGCACGGTGACAACGAATTTTATTGCCCATGTGTATTAACTGATTGCATCGTGCGGTTTTTCCTTCACTTTCCCCCAATTGATATCCGGAGGCGGTATATGTCCCCCATTAAATTCAGCATGGCCCTGGTTGGGCTTGTGGCGTGTTTTTTTAATTCCCTGCCTGTAGCAACGGCAGCTTCATTTGATAAGTACCTGATTGCGCCGCTTGGAACAATTTCCGTGCCTGGGGCGTTCACCCCTTTCTTGGTGAAGGCGTCTGATTCCAGTAATACCGAGTATTTGAACCTTCATTACGAAAATCATCTTGACCTACCTCGCGTGGAATTATCGTCCGACGCACGCATTTCAGGAAAAATAGTAGGGCAGTTTTTTACGCTTTCTGCCAGAAGCTCCGTTAATAAAGTAATAAGATGGGAGCCATTTGTTGTGCCAAATGATACGACGCGTGATCCCCGTGTGGACGTCTACTTAACCCGGGCGAAAAGTGTAAATGGAGCCGGTGAGGTAACCTTAATGACGGACGAAGAGCAGGGTATGGATAGGGATGGCAATGTAATCTTGGAGACGGCCACCGTTCCCTACTGCGATATGTCACTCTGTTTCCCAACGCAAAAAGTGTTCACCGCCTTGCGGGGCCAGCCGCAACGAATGACCACTCTAAATGGCAACCAGATCGAGGTGGTGCCCGTTAAGATTCGGCTGGATAGCACGCCATGGGCGACCTATTATTTTGGTTATGGCGTGGGTCTGATTGCCGCTGAGGCGTTCAGTACACAACTTTACGCGCCGTCTTTTTCCCCGGTATCCCTGCCTCCGCCCAAGGCCGATGGAACGGTGGTCGAGTACGTCAATACGCTGGATTTTCCAAACGCGCCGGGCGGGCATTATTTCTATGCGTCTGGTTCCGCCGAGCAGGCCACGGTTGACGCCGGCGGTGCCGGAAAGTTCGTGCGCACCGGACGCACCTTCGCTTCGGGTGGTTTTGTGCCGGTATGCCGCTTTTACGGCAGTATGTCGCCTGGGCCGAATTCACATTTCTTTACCGCATCAGCAAGTGAGTGTGAAGGACTCAAGGCCATGCAGGTAACCCCAACGCCAGCCAGTACGCAGCAGTGGAATTTTGAGGGCAATGGTTTTTATAGCGTCACGCCCATTGCAGATACACAAGGGCAGATGCAGTGCATGGCCGGAACCCAGCCGGTCTACCGCGCTTACAACAATGCTTACCCGAAAAGCGGCGGCAAGAACCCGTGGGATTCCAACCACCGCTATTCCACGCTGAGCGCCGACATCGATGAAATGATTTCCAAAGGCTGGACTTCTGAGGGTATCGTTCTTTGTGCGCCGATATAGCCAGCATAGCCCGGAGGGAGTGTACTTATTGATCCGGTACGGTGAAGCATTAATTCTCTTCGGGCTGGGCTTGCCGAAAGGCGAACGGACTTCAAACATAATTTGGCCGTATCAATATTAATCCGACACGAATTGAACTTGACTGCCGTTCGTGCTGAACTTGTCGAAGCATAAAAAGCCATTCACATTTCGACAGGCTCAATGCGAACGGCTTCTTGGATAAACTGTGCCGGATGAATAATAGGCTAACGTTTGAAAGGATTGCTGTCGTTTAGCTCATCCACATACTGGATAATGTTTCCTGTTTCACGCTTTAAGAAATCTTCCACTACCCGTGAGAATTGCGGATGCGCCAGCCAATGCGCCGACCATGTTGTGACCGGCAGAAATCCTCTAGCTAGTTTATGCTCTCCTTGGGCACCGCCTTCAAAAGTGGCGATTTCATGTTCAATGCAAAATTCAATGGCTTGGTAGTAGCAAGTTTCAAAGTGCAGACCAGGATGATATTCCAGCGCACCCCATGAGCGCCCGTAAAGAACATCACGATTGAATAAGTTGAGTGCGCTGGCAATCTGCTTTCCGCTGCGCGATGCGATGATCAACAGAATGTTTTCAGGCATGGCTGCGCCGATGCGTTTGAAAAAATTCAGATTCAATGATGGCGGGGAGTTGTACTGACTATGGGTGTACGTATAGCACTGGAAGAAAAAATCCCACTGTGCTTCAGAGATACTTTCTCCGCGAATGCGTTCGAAGCTAATGCCGACTTCTTTCACTTTGCGCCGCTCATGTTTAATTTTTTTGCGCTTATCTTGACGCAGGCTGGACAGATAAGCATCAAAATCGGCGTACCCAGGATTTTGCCAGTGAAATTGCACTCCACGACGCAACATCATTCCTTCCTGTTGCATTTCCAGTGCCTGATTTTCGTCGGGGAATAGACAATGCAAGGAGGATACGCCTGACTCCTGCGCCATTTTCAGAGCGGAACAAATGAGCTGTGTCCGCACTTCGGGGGTTATCGCCAGAAGCCTTACCCCGGTAATAGGCGTAAAAGGTATGGCACACAATAATTTTGGGTAATAGTTCAGCCCATGTTGCTGATAAGCCTCGGCCCATGCCCAATCAAAAACAAATTCGCCAAAGGAATGGTGTTTGCGATAAATCGGCATGGCGCCAACAAGAAGGCTGTTTTGCCAAACCGTGAGAAATTGCGCCTCCCAGCCGGTACGCGGGGTGGTACAGCCACTTTCTTGTAGTGCCCGTAAGAAAGCATGGGAAAGAAACGGGTTACTTCCCGCGAGAGCATTCCATTGCGTCTCAGAAATATCCGCTATGGATTCGATTATTTTTATGCTCATGGTGCTTCAAGGATGTTGAGAGCGCGTTGCCACACCAAGGTTCGATTGTTGCTGGGCATGGCCACATCCCTTAATAGAAAAAATCCATACATTTCCGCGAGCCGATTGATAGCTTCAAAATCCCGTACCCCACTGTTTTTATTACGTGATTTTAGCCATACATCGAAACGGGCATTACTTTCTGAGGTAAACTTACCCTCATAGTTAAAGGGTCCGTACAGGCACAAAATACCACCCGCGCTTAAAACGCGTGCTATGCCCGCAAACATCCGTTCTACTTCTGGCCAAGAAATAATATGCACCGTGTTGGCATTGAACACTGTATCTACTATTTCGATAGGCCATTGGCCATCGTTCACATCGATGGCCACAGGTGGAAGCACATTGGGTAGTTGGGCCTCGTTCAGCCAGGCCAGGATGCCTTCATGGTTTTGCGCTAATTCGCTGGTCTGCCAGGTCAAGTGCGACAGCGCACGTCCGAAATAGACGGCATGCTGGCCGGTCCCACTGGCTATTTCCAATACACGCTGTTGATTGGGAAGCGTTTCTCGCAGGATTTCAAGTATAGGAGCCTGGTTTTGTTCGCATGATTCAGAGTAAGGTTTCATGGGGCAGCATTTAATACGTAATGCATGTTAATTTTTTTATATTTTTTGAGGATATGGCCGCTGATAAGGTGATAAATCAGGAAACCAGCAAAATTTAAGTTATTCAGCCAAAGTATTTTTTTCTGTTTTTTCGGCGATAAGTTCGAGCACATAACGTGTCATGCCAAGCGCAAGTTCGTGTTCACCCATAAATATTTTTCCTGCATGCTCTTTTTGAAGCAGGGCCGCATCTTCATCGCTATGGGTGCGCACAACTGTCTCGACGCTTGGATTGAGCATAAGTGCGATTTCGATTATTCGTCGTACATGAAAGGAATCTGGCGTCGCGATCACTAATATATGCGCCCGCGCAATATGTGCCTGAATGAGTACGGCCGGGTCAGAAGAGTTACCGGAGACGGCCAGCATACCGCGTTTGCGTAATTCCTCGACCAGTTCGCGATTTTGTTCGGCCACAACGAACGGTACTCCACGCTTGGTTAACGCCTCACCAATGCGTCGGCCTACGCGGCCATAGCCTACGAGTACAACATGACCCGTCAAATGGGCTTGATCAACACTCATGGGAAGCTCTGCCAGCGGATCATCGGGGCGTTCCAGAAGGCGCGCGATTGTTGAACGGGATCGAATCCACGCTTGTACAGGTTCAATAACGTGAAATAGCAGGGGATTAAGTGCGATTGAGATAATCGCACCCGCCAAAATAAGGCTTTGGCCTTCAATTGGCAGAAGTCCTAAAGTAACCCCTAGCCCTGCCAAGATAAAAGAAAATTCACCAATTTGCGCCAAACTGGCCGATACCGTAATCGCTGTATTAAGAGGGTAGCGAAACGCAAGAACGAGCAAAAAAGCGGCTAATGATTTACCGAAAATTATGATCGAGACTACTATAAGTAGCTGTAAAGGTTGTTGCAACAAAATATCTGGGTCGAATAGCATTCCAACCGACACAAAAAACAGAACGGAAAAGGCATCCCTAAGCGGGAGAGATTCTTCAGCTGCCCGATGGCTTAATTGAGATTCCCTCATGGCCATCCCGGCAAAAAAAGCCCCGAGCGCGAAAGAGACGCCGAAAAGCTCGGCGGAACCAAAGGCAATACCAACGGCAACAGCAATGACGCTTAATGTAAAAAGCTCCCTCGAACCGGTCCGGGCGACCTGCCACAGCAACCAAGGAAAAACGCGACGGCCCACAACAAGCATAAGCACAACAAATATCGACACTTTCCCAATCGTAAGCGCAAGCATTTTCAGGATACCGTCTCCTGATTTCTCTGCAAGCCCATTTACATCACCCCCTAACCATCCGGCTAGTGGTGGTAAAAACACGAGTACTAAGACCATCACCAGATCCTCGACCACAAGCCAGCCAACGGCAATGCGCCCATTTACGGATTCGAGGACACCGCGATTTTCCAACGCCCTAAGGAGCACTACCGTGCTCGCCACTGAAAGAGCAAGACCGAACACGATGCCAGCGCCAAGACTCCAGCCCCAAAATTTAGAGACAGCTATACCTAGCGCCGTTGCAACCGTGATCTGGATAATGGCACCTGGCAAAGCGATTCGGCGAACGGCCCAGAGGTCGTCTAGGGAGAAGTGCAGCCCAACGCCAAACATTAGGAGAATTACTCCGATTTCAGCAAGCTGACTGGAAAGCCCAATATCTGCGACAAATCCGGGCGTGCCGGGACCAAGAATTATGCCGGCAATCATGTAGCCGACCAGAACTGGCAATTTCAAGCGCGCAGCGATAAAACCAAAAATCAGTGCAAGTCCAAAACTGGCGGCAACAGTAGTTATCAGGCTGAGGCTATGAGGCACGTATCTCTATTTCCTAATTATTATTTGGTTTTAAATTGAATCTCTGTGGGTTCAATTCCCCACCCATCGGGGTGAAAGCTGATTAAAAACAAATAGATTGAAAAGCGCGGTTAATACTGCTGCTTGCGGCTGCACTACATCGAATGTTATATGTCACAAGCTCGGATAACTTACCTGCACGCCACATTAATAATTAATTGAATTATCAAATCACTTAAAAAATTATGCTATAATAAATAAATGTTTAGACTGATAACTTGCTGCCTATTCGAATTATAAGCAATGCTTGACAAGCCCTTATCCCTTTCAAAGATGGGGTTGTTAAATTAAGGACGAATTGCATATAACCCGATAGTATTTCGTAGCATACCACTCTCCTCATGCCTCCTTAAATATTAACGAAAAAATAAACAACGGCCCGAAACTAGCGAAGATAAAAAACCAGAGCTACACTAAAGTATTTAGTGCTTTACCCGATGACCTACCATTAACTCAGTGCGAATTCAGCATATCTTACTTAGAAGCTCAGCAACAAAATACGACTCATAAGAAGGTGACATACGCGCGTAACACACAACAATTATTATCACAATGACGGCAAATTAAGGAAATTCAAATGAGTACTCCACATACCAATATCATGAAATGGCTAGCACTTCTTGTTATAACATTTTCGATTTTATCCCTTGAAGGTTGCGCTAACACTAAGCGTATAACGCTTTCTCCATCAGTCGAACCCCCCTCGCATGACTACCTGATTGGCCCAGGTGACAACGTAAACATAATAGTCTGGCACAATCCCGAGGTTTCCATGTCAGTTCCAGTTCGCCCAGATGGAAAAATCACCACCCCTTTGGTAGAAGACCTGCCCGCCATGGGAAAAACATCAACACATTTGGCTCGTGACATTGAAAAAGCACTTGCCACATTCATTCAGGATCCGGTTGTAACGGTTATTGTGACTGGTTTCACTGGACCATATACAGAACAAATTCGTGTGCTAGGGGAAGCCGGTAAACCTCAAGCTCTTCACTATAACAAAGGCATGTCACTAATGGATGTCATGATTGCCGTAGGCGGCATCACAAATTTTGCCGCAGGTAACAAGGCTAGCATTATTCGCAACATAGATGGAAAAGCACAACATATTGCCGTCCGCTTGGACGATCTAATTAAAGATGGCGATATTTCAGCCAACATACCAGTACGTCCAGGGGACATATTAGTTATTCCTGAAAGCTTTTTTTAATTTATATTTTCTTTCTAAAAGTTACGGACTTAATTTAACAAATTAAGCGATACATCTAATTTCTCAATACATTCCATAACAGCATGGCCACTCTGATATGTAATGGCAGAGTACTGCTAAATAAAAATTGATGCCCACACCATTTATGGAGAATTTAACAAGATGGAGGAATTAATTTCCCTGCTACTTTCCTACTTAAAGGGAATATGGAAATATCGGTGGTATGCGGTAGTTATTGCATGGATCATTGTCTTAGCCGGAGGGTACAAGGTATATTCTTTACCCAATAATTATGAGGCTTCTGCAAGAGTTTTCGTAGACACTCGAACCATCTTAAAGCCTTTGCTGGCAGGCATGACAACTGTTCCCAACATGGAACAACAAGTTTCAATCATGAGCCGCACTCTTCTTAGCCGTCCAAACGTAGAGCGGGTTTTACGAATGGTGGACTTGGATATAAAGGTAACGGATGCCAAGGATCATGAGCGGCTAGTTGCTACTATGATGAGCCAGATCAAGATCAGCGGAAGCAATAGTGCTGATCTCTATGTTATCTCTTTTAACCACCAAAATCCAAAAATTGCGAAAGACGTAGTCCAGTCTTTTTTAACCATCTTTGTTGAAGGCAGCTTTGGGAATCAAAAACAAGACTCCGAAAAAGCAATTAAATTTATCGATGAGCAAATCAAAAACTATGAGGACAAATTAATCGTCGCAGAAAAGGCTGTCACAGAGTTCCAAATAAAGAATAGCGGCTTATTGCCCCGGGATGGTGATTATGGTTCACAACTGCAAGCTGTTTCGGATAGTCTGAATGAAGCAAAATTAGGCCTGCGTGAAGCAGAACAAGCGCGCAACGCCATCAAAAATCAAATTGCGGATGGTGTTCCTTCTGATGACCTTGCAACAGAACAATCGCCATCGAATATTGTAAACCCGGAAATTGATGCTCGGATTCATGCACTAACCAATGACATGGATGCCTTGCGCCTGCGCTTTACAGAACGCCATCCAGATGTTATTTCAATCAAACGCTTAATTACAAAACTTGAAGAGCGCAAACTGGAGGAAGCTAAACTTAAAAAACCCGTCACTGACCGAGATCGGGGTAAGAGTTACAGCCCAATGCTGCAACAACTTAATGTTTCTTTATCAGAAGCCGAGGCCAGGGTCGCGGCAATGAAAGCTCGAGTGGAAGAATATTCTTCTCGCAGTGCTCAATTAAAAGCGTTAACTATTGCGAAACCCCAAGTGGCGGAAGAATTTGCTCAACTCAACCGTGATTATCATATCAACAAATCAAATTATGAAAATCTCATAGGACGCCGAGAATCTGCAAAGCTCTCAGGAGAATTGAGTGCAACTCCAGATATGTTGACATTCAAGGTCATAGACCCCCCTACGGTTCCACTTGTTCCTTCAGGACCGAATCGGCTAATGTTATTTAGTTTAGTTTTTGTTGGTGCCCTGCTGGGTGGGATAGGAAGTGCTCTCTTAATGAGTCAAATCAGACCTACTTTTTTGAGCCAGAACAGTCTACGGGAAACATTTGGCTTACCGATACTAGGTACCGTAACCATGAATTGGACTATCAATGAAAAAATTAAGCGAAAAAGGAGCCTTTATGCTTTCGGATTTTCTATCACCCTACTGGTTGCCCTATATAGCGTGGTAATGGTGTTTTTGTTCCTTAAATCATAATCTTAAGGGTACCACTTGAAAATCTAAAACAACAATTATGGCAAGGCTCATTCCAAGAGAGAGATTTGCTTAATTAAATAACCAATCTTAAAGAATAAATAAAGCAGCCAGACCGAACACTGTTGGGAGATTATGTGAGTATTATTGAAAAAGCAGCAAATAGATTCGAGCAGGCTAAAGGTGAAAT
>QFXH01000007.1 GCA_003402345.1 Candidatus Nitrotoga sp. MKT
GTACTACTTCGATCCGATCGGTCACTAGTGGGTCGATGGCCGTAGCATGGTCGGGACTCAAAGCCGAAACATCGAGTATGCCGACGCCGTTCTGCATAATCCTTACACGATCACCATCAAGACCGCGAATTACGGGACGGCTCGAGTTCGGGCCAAAGTAGGTGGAGCTTACGCCGGGAAGCTTAGACAGCGTTTCACCTAACGTGCTTTCTTGCCGAAACGATAAATCTTTTCCATCCAGCACTGAAACCGGGGATACAAGGTCAAACAGGGCGCTTCCTAGCGGGTTGGCGGTCACTACAATCTGCGGCAAAACTGCTTCGGGTGCTGATTGGTCAGTAACCGGCTGTGCGGTAGCGGGAAGGGTGATTTCAGCCGTGTGTGCGACAGAGGTTGTCGTAAATGCCAGAAATAGTGAGGCCGGAAATAGTGAAGATAGCAAACTGGATTTTTTAGTCGCATCGGGAGCGCGCAAGTGCGCGTGTAGCGACCCGCCATATATGACGTGCTTTAACATAACAATTCTCCAAAATAAATTATATGACCCGTGTTAAACGGGGCGTACTTATGTAATTTCTTGGAGAAGGACCGGCGGGCCGCGCGCAATGGCGGTAAGTGGGTGGATGGAACGTAAGGTAATGGCGAAAAACAGAACTGTTTCGCCCGGAATGTCATTAACTGCAAAAAAATGGGAAGAACTGCCAACTGCACCACCTAGTTGCGTGTATGCAGAACAATATCCACATGTCGATGAATGTGGTGCATGCTTATCGTGCTGCTGATTTTTTTCCGCAAGGGCATGACGCAGAGCATGCATAGCTCCGCCTTGCTGGGCAAAAAGCAGCAACAAGGTAAGTAGTAGCGGGAAAAGGACACGGGATAATCGCATGATGGTGGCAATCAACGCGTATTTTTTAGATTGTTCGGTGGTTTGTAAGGCTCAATTAGATCAGCCTTGACCTGATAACTGGCAAAACCCATCGAAGTATTGGAGGAAACTGTTGCCAAGGTGCCGCTGATGGAAACTGTCCCATATATCAACATTGCCTGCTTTAGTGTCTTTTGTTGTTTTTTGGTCAAAGTTTTTGGAACTAAAACATGCAGAATCTGATTGCCAGGTGGCGGTGGTACATGGATACAGGCACCAAAATAGGGTACCAAAAGAAATTCTTTAACACTGTCATAATTGACATCCAGTGGCACGACGAAACCTGGAATTTCAATGCGGGCACCGTTTAGGTCGAACACAATAGGAGAATCTTTCCAAGCTTCACGCACTCGTTCCAGGGCTTCTATGGCACGGGGGTCGGAGTCTTTCAGCTTAGAGAGGTCTAACCCTTTGAGTGCTTTCATCGGATCCCAATCGGCGGGCATTAATTCGTCCCAGTTCAGCTTGCGGTAAGGGGCTGTAGAATTGGCCTTTGAAATTAATTTATTTGGCAGGCGTTCGCCTACTTTGTATTCTTCCTTTTGTGTTTTGACATCGATTTTATTATTGGCAATAGACAAGCCAATAAATCCAGACCAGAGAGCAATTAGCAAGGCTAATAATGGCCACCATTTATTTTTAAGTATTGGCATCAAATTCTCGACATTAAACCGTCCATAAGCGACATTTTATAAGCACGATACCCTGGCAGAAATCCGGCCAGCAAGCCCACGACCAAAACTCCAACCAGAAGTTTGAATTCTGCGGCAGAGACCAAAGCAGGCTGCAGTGTGATGCCGTAGTTTGCTTGTACCCATGGTGTAAGTGCTAACGATGCAACTGATAAAAATATGATGCCCAATGTGATCCCTCCCAGAGTCACCAGCAGGCTTTCACTAACCATAAGCAGAAAAATATCGCGCCGTCGGGCACCGATTGCCCGCAGGATGGCCATCTCCCGTCGTCGTTCATTGAGGCTCGCCAGCAATACTGCCGCCAAGCCACTGAGGCCGACAAACACCACCATGCTGGTTACCGCCAGCAATGTTTTTTCTGCCACGCCTACCACCTGCCAAAGTTGCTCCAGGGCCACGCCCGGCATAACGGCGAGCAAAGGTTCGGCCTTGTACTCATTAATCTGCCGCTGCACTTTGAACACTGCGGCACGTGATTTCATACCCACCAATGCAGCGGTGACGTCTTTGGGGGTTAGATCAAACTTGCGGACGTGTTCACCTGGGATCGTAAACCCATGCATCGGTACACCGCCTACCCAGTTTAGATGGATAGCCGTGATGCCCTCCAAGGAAATGTGTAGGGTACGGTCTACCGGTGTCCCAGTCGGGGCAAGAATGCCGGAGATAATAAACGGCTTATCATCGTGCGCCAACAACCCGGCTTCACCCATACCGTGGTTGAGAATAATACGGTCACCAACGGCATAACCAAGTTGACTGGCAACTTCCATACCGAGTACTACATCAAAAACATCCTGAAACGGCTGGCCTTTAACAAAGGATAGCCGGCGGGAAGCGCCATACTGAAAATGTTTAAAATAGCCTGGTGTCGTTCCCATAACGGGGAATCCATGATGAGAGTCGCCGAGTGATATAGGAACCGCCCAAGCGACTAAAGGATTTTGGGCAATATCCTGAAAACTTTTCCAGCTGATGTTGCTGGTGGCTTCCCCGATCCTGAATGCGGCATACAGCATCAGTTGTACCGGGCTGGTTCTGGCACCTACAACCAGGTCAGTGCCGGAAATCGATAGGTTAAATCCGCGGTGGGCCTCGTAGCGTAAGCGCTCAACGCCCAGCAGCATAGTTACGCTCAGGGCGATGGCTACCAGTGTGAGCCCCAAGGTTAGACGGCGATTCCATGCACTGCGAAATGCCATGTGAAAAAAATGGCTCATACGACACACCCAACCGGCACGGCTCTGTTGATCGATGGCAGTGCTATTTCATAATGGAATTGCGTAGCTAATTGGCGGTTGTGGCTGACGAAAATCAGCGCGGCATTTGCTTCGGCGCATTCTTGCAATAATAAATCGAGAAATGCGGATTGCCGGTCCGTGTCCAATGCAGAAGTGGGTTCATCGGCGATCACGATTTCGGGTTTTCCTATGAGCGCGCGGGCAGCCGCCACACGCTGCTGCTGGCCGACGCTAAGTTGGGTGACGGGAATGTGTTCTGTGTTTTCCAGTTGCAGATGGGACAGCAGGCGTCGCGCTGTTTCTGGCAGCGTGCCGCCTTCAGCCAATGCCCGTTGCTGTCGGCGCGATGAAAAACGGCAGGGCAGCAGAACATTGTCCATTACCGACAGATAAGGGATCAGGTTGAACTGCTGGAAAATAAAGCCGATATGGTCAGCGCGCAATCTGTCGCATATCGTTGGGCGCATGTGGGCGATATTTTTACCTAGCAGGTTGAGTGTGCCTTGTTGTACTTGTATAACCCCGCCAATAAGGCTCAACAAAGTGCTTTTTCCGCTGCCGCTTGGGCCGTACAGGAATACCCGGGCTCCCGCCTCTACCCGCAATAGCTCTATGTCCAGGCAATCCACTGCTGCCCCCGGATAACGGAAACGCAAATCCCGGATTTCAATTGCGAGCGCCATTACCAGGCAATCCGCCGTTTGGATGGCGTCAGTATGGCGGCGGACTGACCGCGCGGAGTGGCAGCTTCCGTTTTCAATCGAAGCAAACCTGGAAAGTAAGTAAATAAATTGACTTCGAGATCGCGTAACTCGTTTGGTTTTGCGCAATAAAACACGAATTCGGCATTGAGGTCGGCATGATCATGTCCCTCATGTTCATGCCCCTTATGGTCATGTTCCTTATGTTTACCCGTTTCCAGTACCGGTGATTCCAGTGAGTATGTTTTTAAAGTACAACGCGCTGCCACCGTTGGCTGAAATAAACGTTCAGCCTGATGTAATTGATCCGCCATATGGCGAACTGCCGCTTTCTGTTTTTCTGTGCGCGGTTGATGCTCGAACCCCAATAAACTATCGAGTGGACTGGACAGGTTGAGATGCAACATGCTGTCATCCAACGCAAGTTGCAGGGTAGCCACGCCATGCACGTGTGCTTCTGCTGCCATGATGGGAAACGGCGCAAGTAGAATCAGAAGCAAGAAAAATTTGCATTTGGCCATAATCAATCTCCTTTCAACTAAATTTACCAAAGTGCATCCAAGGCCAGCAACACCCTAGGTGCTGTATTAGAGGGGACAGTGGGTGAGCGATGAATAATGCCACTGCCCTCGTTGCCCTGCCATTGAGAACCCTTGAGCAAAACGATGGCATACGGTGTAGCACGATGAATGCCGGCCGGGTTCAGGATGACCCCGGAATCTTCGTCGGCAACGTCCGGGGGTGCTGGCCCCAGTTTGCTGCGATCCGCGCAGGCGTCCTCTAGCCATTCGGTAGCTGGGCCGCGATAGGTACACAACAAACGAATACCAACGTGGTCGACATGGAAGCGTGGACACATGGCGCGATTCACCACTTCCAGCCGCAACCCCACGGACGGGCAATCCAGCAAATCGGCAAATATTCCCACGAGCTGATTTAGGTCAGCTACGAAGGCCTCCTGCCCCGTATGCGCCGGTAGTAAGTGATGCGGAACAGTTGACCCCGCCTTCAAAACATGGCGAAAACCGCTGCCCATTTGATGGGCTACAACGGCGAGATAGGCATCGATAACTGGATCAGGATTTCGTTTGACTATCACAACCTGTGTTTCCGCTTCAAAAATGTCAATGAGCCGAAGCAGTTCGCTTGATGGCTCCATTTCTGGCAATTGCTGTGATCGATACTGGATAGTGACACTCATTACGCTTCTCCCGGGAATTCCCGATCCATGCTGATATCCCAATGCGGGAACGGATCAGGCAAGCTATGCCACGTCTCTTTGCCCTGCTCCATTTCATAATCCGTCAGCAAGCAGGCATTCAATGAATTACGTATTTTGTGTTTATTCATGTCTATGCCGATAAACACCAGTTCTTGGCGACGATCGCCGAAATTGGCGTTCCAGTTTGCTTTAATCTGGCCAAGACTTTCCTGATCGTCCGGCCATTGTGATTTGTCCACATCCGCCCACCATAAACCGGCATATCCATGGCGACAGGCGCCACCGGCTTGCGACCAACTACCCGCAAAGTCGAAACGAGAAGCCAACCAAAAATAACCTTTCGAGCGCAGCACGCCTGCCCATTCACTATGAATCAAATTCCAAAACCGTTCAGGATGAAATGGACGGGAGGCGCGATAAACAAAACTCTTGATACCGTATTGCACACTTTCCGGTAGATGTTCTCCGCGCAATTCTTTCAACCAGCCGGGAGCCTGCTCGGCCTGTTCGAAATTAAATAGTCCGGTGTTCATAATCATGTCCAGCGGTACGCAGCCAAACTCTGAAATTACAATTTTGGCGCGCGGATTAAGGCTAGCCAGAACATGGCGTAGCCAGTCGAGATAATCACTACTGACCAGGTCTGCCTTATTGATGACAATCACATCGCAGAATTCCACTTGATCAACCAGCAGGTCAACCACAGTGCGGTCATCTTCTTCTCCTAGGTTTTCACCACGTTCAATTATGGAATCAGCGGATTGGTAATCACGGAAAAAATTTAAGGCATCCACTACCGTAACCATCGTATCCAACCGTGCCATATCGGATAAACTGCGGCCTTGCTCATCTGCGAATGTAAACGTTTCTGCGATTGGCAGGGGCTCAGAAATCCCCGTCGATTCGATCAACAAATAATCAAACCTGCTTTCTTTCGCTAACCGGTTTATTTCCAGTAGCAAGTCTTCACGCAAAGTGCAACAAATACATCCATTGGTCATTTCGACCAATTTTTCCTCAGCACGCGACAATTCCGCACCGCCTTGACGTATCAATTGGGCGTCAATGTTAATCTCCGACATATCATTGACAATCACGGCTACGCGTTTTCCTTCGCGGTTGCTCAGCACGTGATTAAGCAAAGTAGTCTTGCCGGCACCCAAAAAGCCGGATAAGACAGTTACAGGAAGAATTTGCATGGATTTACCCATAATATTTGTTGAACATCGGCAATAAAATTGCCGTTGGTATTTGTCCGAAAACAATCAATTTCAAGCAGATCATTGATTCGTTTTCCATCAATGCAGCAAATGAGCCAGTCTTGCTGTGCCTACGCCAAGCAACATCAGCATGAATTGAATTAACGTATCTTGTGGTTTGCATTTACGGTGAAGCTGGGGTATCAAGTCGGCAACTGAAATGTAAATGAAACTGGCTGACGCCAGAATCAGCATGTAAGGGATTGCAACCTGTAGCCGACCTAGCGCCAACCACCCGAGCACACCACCTAAAGTCATGGCGACTCCAGATAAAGCATTCAACGCGAGTGCACGAAATTTTGGTACTCCCGCGCCAAGCATGATCATGAAATCCGATATTTCTTGCGGAATTTCATGTACCAATATGGCCAACGCAGTCGCCCAACCGAGCTTAGGGTCAGCAAGAAATGCAGCCGCAATCAGAATCCCATCCACGAAATTATGCAGGCTGTCACCTACGATAATCATTGCAACTTGGGGATGATTTGAAACGTGTCCATTTATTGCAGAATGGTCATGGCGCCACAATGCCGCTTTTTCCAACAGAAAAAATCCAGCCAGGCCGCCTAATAATATCCACCCGGCCTGTTCCATATCCAGGCCAAGTTCTAATGCTTCCGGCAGCATATCGGTTAGGGAAAAAGTTAGCATGACTCCCACGGCATATGCCACCATTTTGTCGGCAAAGCGGGCTAGTATGGAAAGGGAAAGTGTCGCTGCCAGCAGAACTGAAACAACGCCACCAACCAATGTTGCCAAAATTATTGATAACAAAATCATGAGTGTTTTATTAAGGTCCAATGCATTGCAGTTAAATATTTGTTGGCCATGTATCCTGCGATCAGAAACAAGCTGCTTGTCATATTCAAAATGATTGTTATGACTTTATTTACAGCATGTAGATAACCAAAAAAGACGAACCGCCATTCATAATGGAATCAAACAAAAAATCAGCCTGAAAAAAATGGATACGTCATCCCAGCAAACAAACAAGCTTTAAGTCTATGCGGGTAACATTAAATGCAATAATGTTGCATTGTAACTGCGACAGACCAAGTTATGCAACATAGTTGCATAACTTGGTCTTATTGAAGTGAAAAAGAACTACCGGGAAATGGGACGGCCACAATCATCGCAGACGCCCTTGATATTGAGTTCAATTGACTCAACCGTAAAATGCTTGGGTAAATTGGCCAGTTCTGGCTCTATTTCTGTTAGACAGCAAATCTTGCCACACTCTATACATTGAAAATGTGCATGCCGGTGAGTTGTATCAGGGTGTGTAGCCTGAAATCGGCACGCCCGGCCAGTACCAGCTACTTTGTGGGCCAGACCATGAATAACAAGCCAATCCAGCACCCGATAAACAGTGACTCGATCAAACTCACCCAGGCTTTTAAGCTTTTCGAGAACTTCCGGATGAGTAAGAGCGCTTCCTGCATTTAACAAAACACCAAGTACAGCACTCCTCACAGCCGTAGGACGCTCGCCAATTTCTTGTATCATTTGATCAGCTTTATTCATAATATTTAAATTAACGGCTTAATGGGTCACGTCAATTAGCTTAGCTGTGTCATGACGAATCATGGATTTTCTCTTAATTTTTGTGTCAAATAATTTAGATGGGATCTTTCAATGAAAGATTATCATGGGAAGTATAGAGTTGATGTAATTAATTATGTTCGACCCGTGAATTTTGAATTATTTAATTGGTGCGAGAATTGTCCTTGCACACAACATTCCACTCATTACCGCGCCTTCCAGCGTAGCCGGATATTTACCCGCCGTATAATCGCCTGCTAACAACACGTTGGGCATTTGTGTGGTATGGGCAGGGCGAAGCAGGTTTGTTTCACAGGAGAAGGTGGCGCGTTTTTCTGCAATAACTTTTTGCCACACAGGCGCTTCCATTATTCCAAGTTGCTCACACAATTCTTGTGCCACCTTCTGTGCTAACAGTTCATGCTTTAAATTCTGATGTTTCCCTTGTGCGCTAATAACGGCGGCGATGAGGCCACGCTGTCCGGCGATTTGTCCTTTATCAAACAGCCATTGGGCAAAGCAGCGGTCTAAACCCAGCATCGGGTGCGGCAAACATACATGTTCGGGATATTGCAGATACACGGTATAAATTGGTTGATATGGAATGGCTGCAATTTGCCCAGCTATCAATGCAAGTTGCGGCACGGTATGGAATAGCCGCGCAGCCGAAATGGGTGAAGTTGCACAAATGACATGGCTGAATAGCTCAGTATGCGCAGTGGATAGTATCGTTTGGCGGGTAGTTAACCTGATTTCGTCGCCGTTTGGAATGATGGTTTCTATGCTGCAAGCGGTAAGCACCGTGCCCCTATGTTGTTTGACATATTCGGCCGCCCGCTCTGGAAATAGTGCCGTGAAATCTATGCGTGGCAGCAGCATGTCGCTATCGTTGCGCGCACCATTTAGGCTATCGCGTAATACGTTCAGTAACACCTGAGCGGAAGCAATATGCATCGGTGTGTTAAGTGCGGAGATGCAAAGCGGTTCCCATAGTAATCGTATTAGTCCATCACTTTGGCTATGCGTGCGTAATAATTCAAACACACTGATGTCGTGCAGCAAGGTGAAATTAATGCGCCTCAGCGCCAGCATAAAACGTGCGGCACGCAGCCGTTCGCCAAATGACAATCCCTTTGCGCTGAGTAGTCCAACCAGTAAATGGAGTGGGGCAGGCAGATTGGGTGCTTTTAATTCAAAGCGATTGTGCAAGGTGAGTTGCAGCGGCAAACGGAGGAAGTCGTGCTCGATGTTACCGCCGACTTGTTCAATAAGCTGTAGTGTATGGTGATAGCAGCCAAGCAGGATGTGCTGGCCGTTATCAAGTTGAACATTGTTATGCCACACGCCGCGCGCGCGCCCGCCGAGTTGCCTGGCGCTTTCGAATACCGTAACTGGAATATTTGCCGCCGCGAGTGTAACGGCGGCGGCCATGCCGGAGTAGCCGCCGCCAATAATGGCGACATGATGATTTTTATTATTGCTCACAATACCAATTTTTTGTTCACTTTGGGCGTAGTGAAGTACAGGAAATTAATTTTTCACCCAAGTCTTCCATGCCAGCCACAGTTTGTGCAGAGGGGTGAGCGAGACGCGTTCTTTTAACACATGACAACCGCTGTCAACGATTTCTTCTAGAGTAGTCCGATAAATTGCCGCCATAATTAAACCGGTACGCTGTGGCTTGCGGTCTATAGCGGGCAGTTGCTCAAGTGCCCGCTGGTAATAGCGTTGTGCGCGGTCGACCTGAAACTGCATGAGTTTTTGAAAACCTTCGCTTTCCTTGTTATCAAGAATATCGTTGACGTGTACGCCAAAAAGCGCCAACTCACCAAGCGGCAGGTAGATGCGCCCGCGCCGGGCGTCTTCACCCACGTCGCGGATGATATTGGTAAGCTGGAAAGCAAGGCCAAGATCGTGCGCATATTTAAGCGTATTAGGATCAGTGTAGCCAAAAATTTCCGCAGCGAGCAGCCCCACTACCGAGGCGACACGATAACAATACTGTTGCAAGGCTTTGAAATCGGCATATTGGTGTTGTTGCAAATCCATTTCCATACCGTTGATGATCTCGTGGAAATGTTCTTGAGGCAGGCTGTACTGTTTAACCACCGGTACCAATGCCCGTGCAACTGGATGCTGCGGCGTGCCCGTGTAAATGGCGGCCACTTCGGTACGCCACCACGCCAGCGTAGCGCGTGCTACGTTCTCATCTGAATTTTCGTCCACAACATCGTCTACTTCGCGACAAAAAGCATACAACGCTGTGATAGCGCGGCGCTTGTCTGGCGGCAGAAACATAAAACTGTAATAAAAGCTCGAACCGCTTTGGGCTGCCTTGTCTTTGCAATACTGATCTGGAGTCATGCTAATTCGCAATCAACGGTAACTGGCTAGATTATTTCTTTAAAAGCTAAATGGCGCACTTTTTCCCAGCATAATAACCCAGTCAAATGGACGCAACACAGGACGCCGGCGAAACATGTCGAACTGCACGGCTTCAAGTTTATCGAGTATGCGATTGCCGCCCGCAATGATGAGCCTCATCTCAATACCGATACGGCCAGTCAGTATGCTGCCAAGGGGGGCGCCACTACGCATCATGTCGCGTGTGCGTTGAACTTGAAACTGCATAAGTTGTTGCCATTCCTTATCTACGCGGCCATCCGCGATATGCGCTTCAGTTACGCCAAAGTGTGCCATCTCATCCTGCGGCAAATAGATGCGGTTGATGGCATAGTCTTTTGTTACATCCTGCCAAAAATTAATGAGTTGCAGACTGGTACATATAGCGTCGGAATATTGCAGATTTGGGGGGCTAGCTTCTTCATACAGGTGTAACAACAACCTGCCGACGGGATTAGCGGAACGGCTGCAATAATCCAGCAGTTCGTCGAAATTGGCGTAACGCTTTTTGAGTACATCCTGCGAAAAAGCGTCAAGCAGATCGTGGAATAATTGCAGCGGCAACTGATGCCGCGCAATGATCTCCGCCAAGTCACAAAACAAAGGGGTAAGCGGTGTTTCATTGGCCGCAATGCGCTTGAGTTCACTGCGAAACCCATCAAGCGCCGTAAAACGTTCTTCATTTTGGAGATCACCCTCATCGGCAAAATCGTCAGCCTGACGGGCAAAATGGTAAATTATTTCAACTGCCCGCCGCAAACGTTTAGGCAGAAGTATGGAAGCGACAGGAAAGTTTTCGTAGTGATTGACGGCCATTTTGGGACAAGCTTTGATCAGTGATTATGGTGTTGATGGGAATTTAGGACACAGCAACTGTGAGGGTAATGGCCGCTACGTGGTACATGCTTGCATTAAGAAATGTACGCGGTGATGTCACCTCGCGCTTGGCAAGGGCTTGCTGATGTAACAAAGCCCCGGTCAGTCCGACGTGGGGTAGTGGTAGTAGATAGTATTCAGATGTCGCGCAACGTCTTCAACGTCTTCATTATTCCACCCAAGTTTTGCAATTCCCTGCCAGCGTTGTACTTCTGACTGTAGACTTGCCCAGTCAGTAACGAGCTTCTTTTCCCGCCAATGCACTTGGGTACTGTGGCAAGCAATGCAATGCGTTGAATACAACAACTCACCACGTGGAGCGTTGTGTATTAATTGTGCTTCGGCGTTAGCGAAATTTCCGAATAAGACGAACAGCACGGCGAGTATCAATCTTTGAAACATGTCGACCTCCCAGTAAACGTTAACATACGGTTCAGTATATACCCCCGTACAAGGTTTTGTCGCCTGGCACCCTTGGTGTTCATGGCGGAAGAGAGATCGCTGAAAAAATTTTTAAGCTCGGGTATTCTTCAAGAAGAACACTCTGACCCACGAGCTTTGACTGCCATTTTGGAGCGGTTGCAGACAGCCTTACTACCAGCGTTGGGACAACTCGCTTGAGGACAGTGATCAAAGTTTCAGCGTACCCGTCGCTAGCCGACAATTCTGCTGTGTGGGAGAATTAACTAAATTAGACAATAAAATTTAGACTCTGCAATCAAAAAAGCGAGACAATGCATAAAGTAGAAAACAAAATCCCGACGCTTAATAAGGTCATCACATACCTCAGGACGGCAAATCTACAACGCTATCCGCAAGCAAACCCCTTCCTAACTCCATCCGGTTCGGTGATCTGCTCTTTCAATTTGTCAAAGTCAAAGCGGATAACATCACGGATATCGAATGGGATCTGGTTGTACTCAACGAAGTGCAGCGCAATAAATTGATTCATAATATGAAATACAATTACTGAAGCGGGTGCAAAGGCAAACCCTATTCACCGTGAAATAGGGATCCAGATGTGGGGCAAGGGTAAACGCAATGTCGACGACCAAATTAAAGAAATTGGTAATTGAAAAATTCCGTGCGCTGAATAATGTAGAAGTCGAGTTTGGCGATCACATTACAGTCATATGCGGAAAGAATGGCACGTCTAAGTCGTCTATTCTGGGTATTGCCGCGCAAATTTTTAGCTTTGAGAAAGACTATGTAAAGAATAAAAATCTTTCCTTCCGACAAATTGCTGGCGGGGCTTTCAAGTCACAATACAGTGAACACTTCAGAATCTCCGATAAGTTCGATTTATCTGGATCAATGACAGTCAATATCGAGTTAGATGAGGGATATACTAATCAAGCCGCGACGGCAAAACTCGAATTGATGAAGCGAGGGAAGTCGCCAAGACCCGTAGTCAGAAACAACAGCATAGCAACCGGAAATACAAGTAGGAACTTTACGCATCCGGTCATTTTCCTCAGTTTGAAGCGCCTTTACCCCATCGCAGACAGAGACTACGAGATCAATGACTTCGATTACCTGCAAGAACACAAGCAGGATTTCATTGCTCTTACCAACGAGCTTCTTAATCGTAGTTCTTCTCACGCCACGGGTACGGGAGGAACCATCAGCTCAGCCGTAGCGCACGGCGAAAACTACGACCAAGAGTCTGTTTCCGCAGGTGAAGACAATGCGGGCCAGATCATTTTGGCGCTAATGTCTTTCAGGAAGTTAAAGGAAGAGTATCCCGATTACAAGGGTGGGCTGCTGCTGATAGATGAAGCGGATGCAGGGCTGTTCCCGACTGCGCAGGTGAATCTGCTGAAAATCCTCGACCGTGAGTGTAAGAGCCTGAATCTTCAGGTTGTCATGACATCACACTCACCGGTCTTGATTGAATATGCGTTCGAACAGAGCCAGAAGTTCAAAAGAAAATACAAGACGGTTTATCTGAGCAATACCTTTGGCGATGTTCAGGTGATGCAGGATTGGTCTTGGGCACAAATCAGCGCGGACATCAACACGAAGACCATTGCCGCAGCTTCTGGGGCGTCTTTACCGAAGGTCAACGTCTATTTCGAGGATAAGGAGGCTGCGGATTTTTTCGCTGCCTTGATGAGTCGGCAGCCAGTAAAAAAATTCACGACCCCCATGTCGGATATAACTCTTGGTTGCTCCAACTATCTGCAGTTGATTCAGAAGGGAATTCCCGAGTTTGCCCAAAGAAGCATCGTCTGTCTGGATGCGGATCAGGCGCTACAGATCGAAGGAAAGAACTTCAAGACGGTTGTTCTTTTGCCCGGCGCTTTGCCGCCCGACCAGTTGATTTTTGAGCACCTGTATAACCTTTCCGCCGGTCACGAATTCTGGAAGAACGATATGCAGTTCACGCGAGATGTATTTACCAACGCAGCCCGTGAAGTGATAAACGAGTTCGCAATCAACGGAGATGCTGCTGATGTGAAAACGCGTGTCGCCGCGTATCAGGGAGAAAAAAAGCCAAGGGAAGTCTTCAAGCGATTTTACAAGGGCGAGGACTTTCAAAATTTGGTGTCCTCTGGCGCAAAACCCTATAACCCGTGGATGCACTGGGTCAAAAATAATCCTGTGGTCAGCAACGAATTCTTGGAAAAATTCAAAACCGCCATCCACGACGTGATGAAAAACGGATATACCGTCGATGTGTCCAAGCTGACCGTGTTGGAAGTGACGCCGAGGAAAGTGTAGCGATGTTCTCAAACAGATTGTATAGCCCCTTGCGCTATCCTGGCGGAAAAGCGCCATTCGCTCCATTCATTGCGAAGGTGATGGGGGAGAACGGCGTTGCAGGTGGCCATTATTTGGAGCCGTATGCGGGTGGGGCCGGTGTCGCGCTCGATTTGCTTTTTCATGGTCATGCCAGCCATATCCACATCAACGATGCCGACCCTGCGGTTTACGCTTTCTGGATTTCCGTAACCCAGCATTCCAGCGCGCTCCTGAAGTTACTTGAGTCCACCCCGATAACTATCGAAGAGTGGTTCAAGTGGAGGTCGGTTCTCCGTGATGAGCGCAAAGCGAGTTTGGTGGAAAAAGGTTTCGCAACTTTGTTTATGAACCGGACGAATCGCTCTGGAATTCTAAAGGCGGGCGTTATCGGCGGCAAAAATCAGGATGGTAATTACAAGTTGGATGCACGCTTCAAGAAAGAGATCGTAGCTGCACGTATCGAGGAGATTGCCAAGCGGGCGGGCGACATTTCGGTGTACTGCGAGGATTCGTTACATCTCTTGAATCGATGCTCGGAGCTTTTGCCAAAGCAATCTTTAATCTACCTTGACCCACCTTACTACGTTAAAGGCAAGGGATTGTATCGCAATTATTACGAACATGACGATCATGCTGCCATTGCCAAGATCATTCAGCAGAAAAAATTCAAATGGCCGTGGATTGTGTCTTATGACAATGCCACAGAGATTTGTGCCATGTATCAGATGAGCCAATCATTGAGCTATGGCCTGAACTACACAGCACAGAGACGCTATGTCGGAAATGAAGTAATGTTTTTTAGTCAAAACCTTGTAGTCCCAGATGAGGCCATTCCACAAACCAAGGCAGTTGGCTAACAGCAGTCATACAAAGCAAATTAATGAGCTACAAACAAAAACTCGAACCACCTGGACCAGCAAGAAAAAACACGCCCGGATTGAACCGCATATCCTGAGCGATCACCTCTTCAAACCCTTGGTGTGAGGTCGTGTACCTACAAATGTATGACATTAAGGAAGACGAAATGCTGCTATCTGCCGCTCCCTTGACACCAGAAGAACTCCACTTGATTGACGCTTACTGGCGCGCCGCCAACTATCTTTCCGTTGGGCAAATTTACCTGCTGGACAATCCGCTTTTAAAAGTGCCACTGGAGCTGGCGCACATCAAACCACGCTTGCTGGGCCACTGGGGTACTACACCGGGGCTCAATTTTATCTACGCGCATATGAACAGAATTATCAAAGCGCATGGCCTCAACATGTTTTTTGTCGCTGGCCCGGGCCATGGCGGCCCAGCTGTGGTGGCCAACACGTATCTTGAAGGTACGTATAGCGAACTGTATTCCGATATTTCCCGGGACGAAGAAGGCATGCGGCAACTGTTCCGGCAATTCTCCTTCCCGGGCGGGATACCTAGCCATGCCGCACCGGAGACACCTGGTTCCATCAATGAGGGGGGAGAGTTGGGTTATTCGCTGTTCCATGCGTATGGCGCGGTGTTTGATAACCCTGGTCTTATCGCCTGCTGCGTAGTTGGTGACGGAGAGGCGGAAACTGGGCCGCTGGCCACCTCTTGGCATTCCAACAAATTTCTCAACCCGCGCACGGACGGGGCTGTATTGCCCATCCTACATCTCAACGGTTACAAAATCGCCAGTCCGACCATACTCGCGCGCATGAGTCGGGAAGAGCTGGCGAATCTATTTGCGGGCTATGGCCACAAGCCTTATTTTGTGGAAGGTGACGAGCCTGAAGCTATGCACACACTCATGGCCGCTACTCTCGATGTGGTGATCGCCGAGATTCGCGATATTCAGCGCAAAGCACGCGAGGGCAGCTTGGTGGGCCGTTCACTCTGGCCCATGATCGTGTTGTGCAGCCCCAAGGGATGGACCGGCCCGAAAGAGGTGGACGGAAAGAAAACCGAAGGCTATTGGCGCTCGCATCAGGTGCCGTTCGGCAACATGGAGAAGCCGGAACATGTGCGGCTGCTGGAAAGCTGGATGAAATCCTACCGGTCTGAAGAGCTGTTCGATGACAATGGTACGCTCAAACCAGAACTGACGGCGCTCGCACCGACTGGGGATCGCCGCATGGGCGCCAATCCCCATACCAACGGCGGTATGCTGCTGCGCGACCTGCGCCTGCCGGATTTCCAGGATTACGCGGTGGCGGTAGATTTACCCGGCGGTAGTATCGCTGAATCCACTCGGGTAATGGGGGGCTTTCTACGCGATGTAATGCAGAAGAACCGCGATAATTTTCGCGTGTTCGGTCCGGATGAGACCGCTTCCAATCGGCTGGGTGCGCTATTCGAAGTGACAGACCGCGTCTGGATGGGTTTACGGTATGATTTCGACGATCATCTCGCCCCCGATGGCCGGGTAATGGAAATACTATCCGAACACGCTTGTCAGGGTTGGTTGGAAGGTTATCTGCTCACTGGCCGCCACGGATTGTTCTCATGCTATGAAGCCTTCATCCATATTGTGGACTCAATGTTCAACCAGCATGCCAAATGGCTCAAGGTGTGCCGCGAAATTCCCTGGCGCCGTCCCATTGCTTCGTTAAATATCTTGCTCACCTCGCATGTCTGGCAACAGGATCACAACGGCTTCTCGCATCAGGATCCCGGCTTTATCGATCATGTCATGAACAAGAAGGCGGATATTATCCGCGTCTATCTGCCTCCAGACGCCAATACGCTACTTTGTGTTACCGACCAATGCCTGCGCAGCCGCAATTTGGTGAATGTTATTGTCGCCGGTAAACAACCCGCGCAACAATGGCTGGATATGAAAGCCGCCATCAACCACACCAGCGCAGGCATAGGCTTGTGGGAATGGGCCTGCAACGACCAAGCCAGCGAGCCGGATGTGGTTCTGGCGGCGGCGGGCGATGTGCCCACACTGGAAATGCTGGCGGCCATAGATATTTTGCGCCAGCTGACGCCGGAGCTAAGAATGCGCTTTATCAACGTGGTCGACTTGATGACCCTGCAACCGCAGGAGGAACACCCGCACGGCTTGTCCGGCAAGGAATTCGATTCCCTGTTCACCACCGGCAAGCCGATCATTTTCGCTTACCACGGCTATCCGTGGTTGATTCATCGCCTGACTTATCGCCGTACTAACCACGACAATCTTCACGTGCGCGGCTACAAAGAAGAAGGCACCACTACCACGCCATTTGATATGGTTGTGCTGAACACCCTTGACCGTTTCCATTTGGTAATGGACGTGGCAAACCGGGTGCCGAAATTGCAGGCACAAGCGGTACACATCAAACAGCGTATGCGCGACAAACTTAACGAGCATACGCAATACATTCACCAGTTCGGCCAAGATATGCCTGAAATACGCGACTGGAAATGGCCACAATGAGCCATGCAATCCTTACCATTAACAGCGGCTCATCCAGCCTTAAGGCAAGCCTGTTCCGTGCCGACGGCACGCGCCGTGACTGGCGCTACGCCCATGTCGGAAAAAATTCCCCGCATAATCACGCTGATTTTTTCGACGCGCTACTGAATGATCTGGGTGGGGAAATACCGGACGCAATTGGTCACCGCTTTGTACATGGCGGCGAAGCAATCGATTCAGCGCGACTTCTCGATGCGGCAGAAATCAAGCGACTAAATGGCATTACACATCTTGCGCCGCTGCACATGCCGGGTAATCTGCTCGGGGTGGAGCTGTGCCGGGCGCGATTGGACGCGCCGCAAATAGCCTGTTTTGATACCGCATTTCACCACACCATGCCGGAATTGGCGCGGCGCATGCCGATCCCGTGTGGCCTTGGCATGCGGCGCTACGGATTTCACGGCCTCAATTATGCTTACATCGCCTCTAAACTTCCGTCACTACTGGGAGAGGCTGCACAGGGCCGCATCGTGGTTGCGCACTTGGGCGCGGGGGCCAGCCTGTGCTTGATGGAAGGGCTGAAATCCATCGACACAACCATGGGTTATACGCCAGCTGGTGGTATTCCGATGGGCACGCGCAGTGGCGACCTGGATCCGGGCGTGATGCTGGAGCTGGCAAAACGTTACGATAGCGCGGGATTAAGTGATCTGGTCAATCACCATATGGGACTACTCGCACTATCTGCCGGAGAGAGCAGTGACATGCAACGTTTACTGGAGAGCCGTAGCGAGAACGCCTGTTTTGCGGTGAACTATTTTTGCCGCCAAGTGCGTGCCGCTATCGGTGCATTGGCTGCCAAGGCGGGCGGCATTGACGCGCTGGTGTTTAGTGGCGGTATTGGCGAACATGCGCCACAGGTACGGGAGTGCATTTGCGGACCACTTGGTTTTCTCGGTTTGGCCCTGAACGTTGAAGCTAACCAATCCAACAGCATTCAGATCAACGCTACCGGTTTTAAGCCCGTGCTACGTATCGCTGCGGACGAAGAAGATGTCATTCGTGGCTTGGTTCAAGCTTTATTGAGGGGCATGCCTGCTGGCAATTGAATGATTAAATTTATTGAATTTTGAATATCTACGAACAAGACATTATTCAATCAAATGATGTTCGATCGCATAGCGAACCGCTTCAGCATTATTTTTCAATTTCATTTTCTCCAGTAAACGTGCACGATAAACGCTAACGGTCTTGGCGCTAAGTGATAAAGCCTCTGCTATTTCGCTCAAACTTTTGCCTGATGCCATCAAGCACAGTGTTTGGTATTCGCGGTTGGATAAGGTTTGATGCAGCAGCTCCTGATATCCTTGTGACAGGCCATTGGCCAATTCTTCCGCCAGTTCGTTGCTAATGTATTTTTTGCCGCAGGCAACTTGGCGTATGGCGGTAACCAATTGTGTCGGGGCGCTTTGCTTGCTGAGATAGCCAGCAGCCCCAGCTTTCATGGAACGCAATGCATATTGATTTTCCTCATGCATGCTTAATATGAGTACTGGTAATTGCGGTTGGTTGAGTTTAAGTTGTTTAAGTACATCGATACCATTTTTGTCAGGCATGCTGATATCGAGTAGCACTAAATCATAAGCGTTTGCTTGCGCCATCTTGATGGCTTGCATGCCATTCTCAGCTTCCCCGGTTACGCGTATATCCTCGGTGTCATTGAGAATCTGTTTCATGCCTTTGCGGATCAGTGCGTGATCATCTGCTACTAATATGTTAATCATGATTGATATTCAATAATATTTATTACAGCAATTTTTGTTGTGGCTGTGATAAAAAAAAGTTACCGGTAGTTAATGGCTCAGGGTGATGCGGAATGCATGCTTTAATTGTAGTTCCTGAGCCAGGTGTGCCTTTGATGTGCACATTGCCGCCAAAGTAGGCGACCCGTTCCTTAATGCCGCGCAGACCAAAAGAACGTGGTTTGATGCGGTCAGATTCGGTAAAGCCGCAGCCATTGTCGCTAACAATCATTTCAACGCAGGTCGCTTGGTTATATAGATCTATTTTTACTTTGCGGGCATGTGCGTGTTTCATGATATTGGTGAGCGTTTCTTGCAGGATGCGGAACAGCGCGATGGCGATATCCGGATCTAAAGTAATATCTTCATCTGGGTGGTTAAATACGCAAGAAATACCGGTGCGCTGCTCAAATTCATTTACCTCGATTTCCATTGCTGTGGTGATTCCGAAGCAGTCTAGCGTGCTTGGGCGCAGGGAGTGGGAGATGTCGTTGGCGGCGGTGGTACACTTATCAACCAAGTTTTCAACATCCTTAATTTTTGCAATCAGTTCAGGTGTTTCCCTGTTCAGCCGTCCACCTAACCAAGCGATGTTGAGCTTAATGGCGGTAAGCGTACTTCCTAAGTCGTCATGGACCTCGCGTGCGATGTTAAGGCGCTCTTGTTCGCGTACAAGCTGGACGTGGGAAGATAGTTCACGTAGTTGCTCCTGTGAATGTTTTATTTCGATTTCCGCCTGCTTGCTTTGGCTGATGTTCGACATAATGCCTTCCCACTGAATTTCGCCATGCAATGTTTTTCGGGGGCTACAGCGTAGATTGATCCATTTAATCTCGCCTTCCGGCAATATCACGATACGCCCTTCCCAGTTCCAGAAAGTAAGATTATTTGCTGAAGTACGCATGGATTGTTCATATGAGCCACGGTCATCCGGGTGCAACATATTCATGAACAAGTGTGGGTTTTTTTCTAAATCCTGTGGGTTCAAGTCGAGAAGGGCTTTACTGCCATCGCTGATATAGGGAAAGCAAATATCGCCATCATGCTTGAGTAATATTTGATAAGCCATGCCTGGCAGGTTAGTGATGAAGGCTTGCAGGCGCGCTTGATTTTCTTGCAACGCAATTTGCGCTTGGCGGTGCTCATGACGAATACGCGCTTCGCGTAAATTGTGCGCTATTGAGGGAGCGAGCCTATTTAAGCTTCCCTTAAAAATGTAATCGTTTGCACCGGATTGCATGGTATGGATGATTGTTTCTTCATGTAGGTCATGCGACAGGAATAGAAAAGGGAGGTCTACTCCTTGTGATTGCATGAGCTCGAGTGCGGCTAGTCCACAAAATCCAGATGGTTCATAGCTACATAGCACCACATCCCACTCATCTTCAGTTAAGGCAGCTTGCATGGCGGACGCATTATCTACTCGCCGGTGTTCCACCTCGTAACCGCTCTGTTCCAGTTTTGCAAGCGTGCGCTGGGTATCATCCAGTGAGGTTTCCACTAATAAGGCACGAAGTTTATTGGTAGCCATATTCTATTCGTTATTTCATAAGGTTAAGACTATATTGCAATAATACAGTAACCAGATTTTAGAGTGGTGTAAGAGTTATCACCACTGCATGATAAATTACCGATTTAGCGTGAAATCTTTTGTTGAAAGTTTACCCAGCATCAAAATGCTAAATTCATCGCTGTTCATGCGCGCCAATACAGCATGTTCCGGTATTTTTTTAGAAGTAGTCAAGGTCTAGGGTGAACAATGCGAGAGGTTGCTCAAGCTTGGCGTTGCCATATGCTTCCCGCTGTTTGCGTAAGCCGCGTTTATCTAATAGGTAGGTTAGATTGTCTTAGCTCATTAAGATGCAGTTCACCCTGCCATGCTAACCAGTGCAGACCTGTTGGGTTATAAATACGAATTTCTGCGGAGATTTCATTTTATTCAGGAGGGCTGTTCAGAATTTTTTCCGGCGCCTGATCCCGATCCAAGGGATAAAGCATATTCAGAAAAGTATCGATGCGGCCATCAAATTCGCCTGGTGGAAACCAAGATGTGACGCTAAGTCTGGCGATAGTTTCAGTATGCGGTCGGTCAGGTGTCATTCAAACGTCCCGGACTTTATGACCTCCGATGCGGTATTAAGCCATCTGAATTTTCCAAATTTGTGTGTGTAACGTATAAGGAAAAATAGCCCTTCTTTATTAGGACTGGATGTATCAGAAGTGGTTTGGCCATGAGCTTGACCGAAAAGTTATGCTGAGTTTTTTGATTAGAAAGTGTAAAAAAAATCGACAAAGCCAACTTGATATCGCAATATCAGCAGGTGGCTTTGTGAACTAACGTGTGAGTAGAACTTAAAGCGGGTGATCAGCTAAATTTTCTGCGCACACCAACGAGACCTAGCAAGCCAACACCAAGCAACCATAATGCGGTTGGTTCAGGTACACGTGTGATTGTAGGGGTGTAGTCATAGCTGATATCCGCGCCACAATTTGCTGTTGTATTCTGAATATTCTGGATGTTGCCGCCGCCACCAACAAAGGTAGAGCTTGATAGGGTTGTACACCCAACGGTGAAGTTTCCAACTCCGATAAAGTTAGCGAGCGGGCCAGTTACTACTGCGCTGCCAGAATCGGTGGTTGTTCCAAGGTTCAATGTTACACCCGATCCAAGCGTGGGGAAGCCACCCGTTGTTGCCAATGTGGTTGTAAATGCCGGTGCTCCCACTGACACACCATTGCTAAAGGTAAAGAAATAATTGAGAATCGACTGAAAGCTAAAAGTTTGAGGGTTTGCAGCAGCATTAAACAGGCTGGTTGTACTTTCAGAGTTGCCTACTAGCGTCAATGTGACTGAATTCAATGTGCCAAGGCTGATATCGAACAACGGCAACAAACCACTCTGGTTGATTTCAGTTGTCAGCATAGGATTGAGGAAAGAACCTGTAATTACAACAGCTTGCGCGCCGCCAGCTGCCGCAATACTGCTAACTGCAAGTAGCGCAGCAATCATGTTTTTTTTCATAATTATTATTCCTTGTTATTAATATACAAACTGTTCATATCTTTATATTTTTTGGCTAACTAAAAAATATTAAAGATATTTATGGCAACCCCGCCATCTCTAAAGCATAAATTGTGCCAAAAATTAAAGTCAGTATAAATTATGTTTTATAACATGGGGTTGAATAGTGTAAATGTTAGAAATAGAAGTTGCAGAATGGCAATTACCGGGAAAGTGTAAAAAAAATCGACATGCGTGATTTCGGGCAGTTCAGTATTGGCGATTGTTATAGATGTAATGCAGGTGTAGCGCTGGAAATCCAGCGCAAACGCAAGCAGCTTCTAAAATCAGGGGAATCTAACGGCGATTGTGCAGGCTAATTTGACTGCTGTAGCGTGTACTGTGAAGCAATCGCAACAGCGCATTTGGTAATTAATCCGACGGTTATCCTTGTTCAAGTCGAATATTTTTACATATTTTGCATTACGCAAGTTGTTATCAAACGCAAGCGTTTCAAGTATTAGTTGAGGCAAGTCGTGCAGCGTTTTCTTCTCCGTTTTCATCGCAAAGGGGTTCGAATTTAAGCAAACCCATTTGATCCATCAACAACGGCTTCATTTAGATTAATAAATCGGATAAGGCAATCTCTTAAACCGAAGCGCCGCGCCTTGCAGGGATTTCCAGTGGATAGTTTGGTCTTTGTGGCTACTAATCTGTACCACCGCCAGCATGTCATAACCGCCGTTTGGGGCAGGTGATGCGTTGACCACCATGCCACTGGCTTGGCCTTCCATGTCCGCGCTGTAAAGCTCGTCGCCCGGTTGCGGTGAACCATCACTATCGATATGCGCTAAATACATACGGCGCTTGAGTTTACCGAGATATTGCATGCGCGCCACAATTTCCTGGCCGGGATAGCAACCTTTTTTGAAATTCACGGCACCGATTAATTCCATGTTGGCCATTTGCGGTACAAATTGCTCTTGGGTAGCCGGTAAGATCACTGGAATACCATCATGAATCGTGAGCCAGTCCCAGCAAGGTGAACCAACCGGACGTCCGGTTACAATAAGTTTTTGCCATAGGGCGGGTGCGTGCTCGATCGTTGTGTTGATTTGAAAGCGCTGTTCGCCGAGGCGAATGACGCCAGTATCATTGTGGTCTGATACCCGGTTGCCTACTTCTTCCGCTCCCCAAGGTTCTACCGGAACCGAACCCAAGTATTCACGCAGTTGTTCCTCTGAACCCTCCCCAGCCCAGCCAAAACTGATTTGTTGGTCGGTTACGTTCTCAATTTTTACTTTGGAGCGTAGGATGTATTTGGATAGGCGTTGCTGGATGTCGGCGCACAAACTAAGCGGCAGTTGCAGGAAAAAAGCCTTGTCTGCGTCATCAAGCACCCCTTTGCGCCAGATTAGGAAGCTTGCCAACATTCGTCCTTTTGGACTGTTCAGGCTGCTGAATTGGGCATGCCATGGGGTGACTTCACGCACATCGCTACTACATAGGTTTTGCAGGAAGGTTTCAGCATCTTCACCAGAAACTTTGAGTACCCCAAGCTGGCTTAAGTAGCACAGTACCATGCCGTCTTGTGCGGCAGTGAGTTCGCCTTGCCCAGCGCCAAAATATTGCACGATGCCATCTTGTATTTCGGCCCCTTGTTCCCGTAAATAATCTTGCCAAATCGGATTCATCTTACTGCCCATTCATGAGGTTAAAAATGGCCGCAACTTTACCACGAATAGTGATATTTCGGATAAACTCTCGCGCCATGAAATACTTACATTACTTACCGCTGCTTCTGGCGCTTGCAGCTTGTGACGGTGGTTTGTGGAATAATCCTTACCCGGCCAGTGATAAGGGTAAGTCGATTTATTATTCCGCTTTTGCCGAACGGCCTAAACATCTCGATCCGGCGTCAGCATATAGCGAGAATGAATATATATTTCTTGCGCAGATATATCAACCGCCGCTGCAATATCATTTCCTGAAACGTCCATATACGCTGGTGCCGCAGGCAGCCAGTGAAATGCCGACAGTGAGTTATTTGGACAAAAATAACCAGCCATTACCAGATGATGCGCCTGCCGAAAAGGTGGCATTCAGTGTTTACGAAATTCATTTGCGTACCGGTTTGAATTACCAGCCGCATCCGGCTTTTGCGCGCGATACTAAGGGTAAATTGGAATACCATGCGCTTACAAGCAATGATTTAAGCAATATACATGCACTGACTGATTTCCCGCATAGCGGTACGCGTGCAGTGAAAGCGGCGGATTATGTTTATCAAATCAAACGGCTTGCCCATCCGACCATACATTCGCCGATTGCAGGACTTATGGTGGATTACATCGTTGGCCTTAAAGAATACATCGCAACTTTGCAGCAAGCTAAAAAAAAGAATCCCAATACTTTTCTTGATCTCCACGACTATCTGCTGGAAGGCGCGCAAACAGTGGACGACCGCACTTACCGTATCAAAATTTACGGTAAATATCCGCAGTTTGCTTATTGGTTGGCGATGACATTTTTTTCACCCATGCCAGTGGAAGCTGAGCGCTTTTATGCGCAGGATGGCATGTCTGAACGCAACCTGGTTCTGGATTGGTGGCCAGTGGGCAGTGGACCGTATTATCTATCGGAAAATAATCCCAACCAGCGTATGGTGTTGACGCGCAATCCGCATTTTTCCGGCGAAGTTTATCCGACGGAAGGTGAAGCGGGGGATAAAGAGGCTGGGTTGTTGGCTGACGCGGGTAAGGCTCTGCCGTTAATCAGCAAAGTAGTGTTTAGTCTGGAGAAGGAAACCATTCCCTACTGGAATAAATTTCTGCAAGGTTATTATGATGCGGCGGGCATCAGCTCTGATAGTTTTGATCAAGCAGTGCAGGTGAATGTTGGCGGCGAAACTAACGTTACAAACGAGATGAAAGCACAAGGCATTAAGCTTTCTACCTCGGTAGCCACCTCTACTTCGTATATGGGTTTCAACTGGCTCGATCCGGTTGTGGGAGGATCGAGTGAACGTGCGACTAAGTTGCGCCGTGCCATTTCTATCGCGGTGGATTTTGAGGAATTCATTTCCATTTTTGCCAATGGCCGTGGCATTAGCGCGCAATCGCCTATTCCGCCTGGCATTTTTGGCTACCGTGAAGGCGAAGCAGGCATTAATCATTACGTGTATGACTGGGTCAATGGCGCACCTCAACGTAAATCAATTAATGAGGCGAAAAAGCTACTGGCCGAAGCTGGCTATCCTGATGGTTTGGATGCAAAAACAAAACAACCGCTGATTATTTATCTTGATACGACCGCTACCGGCGTGGGCAGCAAGTCGCGCCTGGACTGGCTACGTAAGCAACTTGAAAAGCTTAATTTGCAACTGGTGGCGCGCAGCACTGACTACAACCGTTTTCAGGATAAGCTACGTAAAGGCGATACGCAGATGTTTTATTTCGGCTGGAACGCTGATTATCCTGACCCGGAGAATTTTTTATTTTTGCTACATGGTGCGCAGGGCAAGGTTGAGAAGGGGGGTGAGAACGCGTCGAATTACAATAGCCCAGAATATGACCGCCTGTTTGAAAAAATGAAGAACATGGAAAACGGCCCAGCACGCCAGGAAATAATTGATGAAATGCTGGAAATTTTGCGCCGTGATTCGCCCTGGATATGGGGGCAACATCCTAAAGATTATGTATTGCGCCATGCTTGGCTGCATAACAGCAAGCCTAATAAAATGGCCAATAACAATGTTAAATATTTGCGCATAGACGCAGCACAGCGTGATGAACTGCGTAGCGGTTGGAACCAGCCTAAGCTATGGCCATTGTGGTTAATTGGTTCTGCGCTCGCTTTATTGGGCTGGGGGTTGTGGCGTGTGTTGCGGCAGCGGGAAGAGGCACGATGATTATATTGTTTGCACGGACAAAAAAACCTTCGGTTTGGCAAAGATAATTTCGGATTAAGTGTTAAAGTGCAAGGTGATTTTATAAGAATGCCTGATAAAATTGTCAGTCTTTTGAAAGTAACATGCAGGTGTGCGGCAACACCTTTTTTGCCGCAATTTATAAAGAAAGGAATAATTTTGAGTCATTTTGGAAAAACAACATTTAGAGCCGTGTCGATCGCAATTTTGGCTATTGTGCCCGTGATTAGCCACGCTTATCCTGCCGATCCTGAGGAATGCAAGGCAGCTGAAGGAGTATGGATAGATTTTAAAACTACGCCTTCTGATGGCTGGTGCCGCGGCCCGAAAGCAACACCTACGGGCCCTATAATGGTCTGTGCCAAAGTTAAGGGAATTGAACAGAAAGTTGGTTCGGAAATGGTATGCATCCCGCGTGATGTAGCAAGACAAAAATTGTTGTTGGAGCACGATGTTCCGGCTAAAGCGATTTAAAAAATAAAGAAAAATGGAAGCCGGGCTGGACGATGTTGGAAGAAGTACTTGAAAGAAAATCGGTCAAGCCTCTCGGGCCGTTTAGGATGATGGGAATGTGGATAACACCTTGCTTGTATTAAAAAAACAGCAAGTTGTTAACTTGAAATTTGCAACTTATTTTCTCTGGCGAACATAGATACGTTTATGTATCGTCTCTCATTCATTATGGTGGGTAAGTGTACCCTACAGCTCTCTCTCAATGATCGCTTATCTTATTCGCCGCATTTTATATGCTATCCCGATTTTGATCGGTGTGAACCTGCTTACCTTTTCCCTTTTCTTCGTAGTGAACACGGCAGACGATATGGCGCGGATGCAATTGGGTATGAAGCGTGTTACGCCTGAAGCGATCGAAAAGTGGAAGCAGCAGCATGGTTATGATAAACCGTTGCTATTTAATGCCCATGCAGAGGGCGTAAGTAAAATCAGCGATACGATTTTTTTCCAGAAGTCGGCCAGGATGTTTGCATTTGATTTTGGTTCATCCAACGACGGGCGTAATGTTGCGCGTGAAATTCAGACCCGCATGATGCCTAGCCTCGCCATCGCGCTACCAACTTTTCTTATTGGCCTGCTCATCTACATTACTTTCGCGCTGCTGATGACATTGTTCAGGGCGACTGCGCTGGACATGCTGGGCGTGTCGCTATGTGTTTTGTTGATGTCCATCTCCGGCCTGTTTTACATTATTGGCGGTCAGTTCGTGGCGAGTAAATTGTGGCACTGGGTGCCGATCTCTGGCTATGCGGGCGGGTTGGACAGTATCAAATTTGTGCTGCTGCCTGTATTGATTGGCGTAATGGGTAGTGTTGGTGCCAGTAGCCGTTGGTATCGAACGATTTTTTTGGAAGAAATCGGTAAAGACTATGTGCGGACCGCCCGCGCCAAGGGTTTGTCGGAATTGCGCGTGTTATTCCGTCACGTGCTGAAGAATGCAATGATTCCGATTTTAACCGGTGTGGTGGTTGTCATTCCGCTGCTGTTCATGGGCAGCTTGCTGACCGAATCATTCTTTGGTATTCCCGGTCTAGGCAGTTACACAATAGACGCAATCAATGCGCAGGACTTCGGTGTGGTGCGTGCCATGGTATTTCTTGGTTCGATGTTGTATATCGCTGGTTTAGTTTTGACCGATATCTCATATACCATTGTTGACCCGCGAGTGAGGTTGCAATGAGCGCCTTTATAAATATATTTCCTGTCCGCAATGAGTCACACATTAAGCGCAGATCAAGCTTAATGTGTGACTCAATCTGCCCATTTCAATTCCATTCTATGCTCAGAACGAGCGATTTTCAGTACCCAGTGCCGGGGTAAATAATATGCCCGTAATTCTTTGGACAGATGCGATGATCTATCTGCTGCTCGCAACGGTTCTTGCTGCGGCATTGTGGATACGAAAACGTCCTCATCTTGTTCTCCCTTGGCAACGCGTGGCCAAGGGCAGCGTGGGCATGGTGTCGCTGCTGCTGTTGTCGTTATTCGTGCTGGTGGGGTTACTTGACACCCTGCATTACCGCGCCGCGTTACCAGAGAAGAGCAATGGCCAGACAGTTTATTCGGCGGAGGTACTGAGTGTCTTCGATGTACTTGCCAAAGGTATAAAAAGCCGTACCGAGAAAACTTATTCTGCGCCACTGGCGGCCTATCTGTATGCCAAGGAAAGTATGGAAACGTCGGATGGAAAGATACTTCGGGATTATCCGCGCTTGCGTTATGGTGGCGCCCATCTGGTTGATCCACAGCGCGAATTTCTGGGCGATGTGCTAAAACGCACAGGAATCGGTGCTTTAGAGGGGTTGCTAATCGGCGTGTTATTGATTGCGATCAGTAATATGTTATTCCATTTTTTCATCAAATTTAGGACAGTCTGGTCGTCGACAGGACGGGAAATCAGTAAAGATAATTGGATATCCACCTTTACCAGAGCGATGAAAAACAAGCCTTTCAAAGCATTGTTGATAACAACTTTGTTGATAGCCATGCTGCTTGGCATAACTGCCAATCTGGCCGCGGTTTACCACGTGCTGGGTACTGACAAAGTGGGGCAGGATGTATTGTATCTCGCGCTGAAAAGTATTCGCACCGGGCTTGTGATCGGCACTGTCACCACGCTGGTGATGTTGCCATTTGCATTGCTGCTGGGTATAGCGGCAGGATACTTGCGTGGTTGGGTGGATGATGTAATCCAGTATATTTATACCGTACTAAGCTCTATCCCCAGCGTGTTGTTGATTGCGGCCGCAGTGTTAATGATGCAGGTTTATATTGAGATGCATCCCGAGTGGTTTGAAACTTCTGCTGCACGCGCCGATTTACGCTTATTGTTTTTGTGCCTGATTCTTGGGGTGACCAGTTGGACAGGACTATGCCGCCTGCTACGTGGCGAGACACTTAAGTTGCGAGAGCTGGAATACATCCAGGCGGCGCAGGCATTCGGCGTTTCATCTTCTCGCATCCTTACTCGTCATATCGTGCCAAATGTGATGCACATCGTATTGATTGCGGTGGTGATGGATTTCAGTAGCTTGGTACTGGCCGAAGCGGTGCTATCTTATGTTGGCGTGGGTGTTGACCCTAGTACTATGAGCTTTGGCACGTTGATAAACTCCGCCCGCTTGGAGATGGGACGCGAGCCGATGGTGTGGTGGACGCTGGCGGCTGCGTTCGGATTCATGCTGGTGCTGGTGCTGGCCGCCAATCTGTTTGCTGATGCGGTACGCGATGCGTTTGATCCGCGCTTGAATCGTACTTAGGTGGCTGCATGAAATTTGATTCCTCTCTCAACCAGCTTCGCCCCCTTCCCGGCGCTCTTCCCGAAAGTGGACGAGGGGAATTTATACTGAGTGTAGATGGTTTGGTGACGCGCCTGAACAATGGCGCGCGTGTTGTGGACGACATATCGTTCAGCCTTAAACAAGGCGAGACTTTTGCGCTGCTTGGCGAATCCGGCTGCGGCAAATCTATGACGGCATTATCACTAATGCGTTTGCTGCCGGATGGAATACGCGTCGCCAGCGGTGATATTAAACTTGGTGAAGAAGATATTTTGGCGCTGCCAGAATATGCCATGCGTAAAGTGCGTGGAGGTCAGATGGCAATGATTTTTCAGGAACCGGGGTTGAGTTTGAACCCAGTGATGACGGTCGGTGATCAGATTGCCGAGGTATTGATATTGCATCAGCGACTGCGTGGCAAAGAAATTCATTCGCGTTGTGTTGAATTGCTGGAGCAGGTAGGTATTTCCGATGCCCCTCGCCGTGCGTCTGAATATCCATTTCAGCTTTCCGGTGGCATGAAACAACGCGTGATGATTGCAATGGCAATGGCCGGACAACCCAAGTTGTTGATCGCAGACGAACCCACTACCGCTCTCGACGTGACCATACAAGCGCAGGTGCTTAAACTGTTGCGCGATACGCAGCAGGAAACCGGTATGGCGTTGTTGCTGATAACCCATGATCTGGGCGTAGTCGCTCAAATGGCGCATCAGGTTGGGGTGATGTATGCCGGACAAATTATTGAGCAGGCGTCGCGTGAACAATTGTTCGCGCGTCCCGCTCATCCCTATACCCAAAAATTATTTGCCGCATTGCCGGATGCGGGACGCAGTGGACAACCATTAGCAGCCATTCCGGGCAATGTACCCTCATTGGGTGCGCCACTTGCTGCTTGTAGATTCGCTCCGCGCTGCGATAAAGCATGGGCGCTGTGCCACGAGCAAGTGCCGGAGTGGACGCAGTTGGAAAACGGCCAGGGGGTAAGATGCCATCTGTACACATCGCAGATGGGGAATGAGAAATTAAACTTGAAAACATCCCTTTCCCCGGCCCCATCTACCGCAAGCGGGGAAGGGGCTGGGGAAGAGGGGAGGGGCGCTTCATTTTTACAAGTGGAAAACCTGCAAGTCCATTTTCCCATCCGAAAAGGCATATTGCAGCGCACGGTAGGCCACGTTAAAGCGGTAGATGGAGTGTCAATGAATATTCCAGAGGGGCGTACGCTGGCGCTGGTGGGTGAATCCGGTTGCGGTAAAACTACGGTAGGCAAGGCGCTGCTGCAACTGATTACACCTACTGCAGGCAGCGTGCGTTTTGCGGGTCAAGAACTCATAGGCATCACTGCGGGGCAATTGCGCAAACATCGTGCTGGGATGCAAATGATATTTCAAGATCCTTATGCATCTTTAAACCCCAAGATGCGTGTAGCGGAAATTTTACAGGAGGGCATGGATGCACTATCTATCGCTAAAAATAGCGATGAGCGGCAACGCCGCATAGATGAATTGTTGGAACAGGTTGGGTTGGAGAAAGCTTCCAAGTGGCGATATCCGCATGAGTTTTCCGGTGGGCAGCGGCAGCGTATCGCTATTGCCCGGGTGCTGGCAGTTAATCCAAATCTGCTAATTTGCGATGAACCGACCAGCGCACTGGATGTTTCGGTACAGGCGCAAATTTTAAACTTGCTGAAATCATTGCAGCAGCAATTAAGATTAAGCTACCTGTTTATATCGCACAATCTGGCGGTGGTCGAATATCTCGCGCACGAGGTATATGTGATGTATTTGGGGCGTATCGTCGAGCGTGGCACGGTGGAGGAAGTATTGCATGCCCCTAAACATCCTTATACTCAGGCATTGCTGTCTGCAGTACCGAGAATAGATGGTCAGGGCATGAAAACTATTCGTCTGCCTGGGGAAACGCCCTCTCCCTCACATCCGCCGCAAGGCTGCCACTTTCATACACGTTGCGCACAAGCCATGGCGAAATGTCGCGAAGTTTATCCAAGTGAGACCATCATTAGCACTACGCACCGTGTGCATTGTTATCTGGCGGCGGAGTAAAAATGAGGTAGGTTGGCAATAATGGAGTCCAACGGATTAAAAAATTGCTTTCTCTGTCGGCTGTAGAAATATTTTGATAACCTAGTTTTTCAGCGTCCCTCCCGGTAATGATAGACGCTTTGCAACTTCAGGTATCGTCATCCCGTCCACTTCATGCAGGCGTACTACCTGCTCCTGAAATCTCTGTGTGTAAATCCCTCTTGGTATCCGTTCCATTTTAGTCTTCCGTTCCCAGTACTTTACAGAAACGTCGGACTCCATTTTTTCGAGTCTACCTCACGTTGGCTGCTGTTGCGGATCACTGTCGCATGCGGGGACAGCATGGCTTGGATGGCATCGAGTGCTGCCTCTGCCTTGCCTTTTTAAAAGACGGAACGCTTATCGTATATCTAAAAAATGAGTAAAATTGTTTAAAAAATTTACCCAGCATTGCCCTGACTGTCCAATTTTCCGAGGTAGAGGTGAGTGGTATTCAAGCGAAAGGAAGATAATCATGGCACTACTCAAACGTCTTTTAGCTGCAACCGACCTTTCCGCGCCTGCTCGACATGCCGTCGAGCGCGCGGCCTTGGTGAGCCAGGAAACGGGAGCATCGTTGGACTTGCTCCATGTGGCCAACCTCGCACCATTGGAAAGACTTCGACAGCTCATGCTGGAAACGTCGGAAGAACTACAACAACGGGTACTTGATGCCGCGCGCGCGAAATTATGCGAGCTGGCCGAGGCGCTACTTAAGAGCTATAACGTGTCTGCCGGTACGCGTATCGTCTGTGGTTCCTTGCTTACGGAATTGGCCAAGGAACTGGATGCGATGGCGGCGGATCTGATCGTTTGTGGTGCCCGTGGCGAGAGTTTTATGCGGCACCTGCTGCTGGGTTCGACCGCTGAAAGAATGCTTAGTGAAACGAAATGCCCCATGCTGGTCGTCAAACAGGCCGCTCATGAACACTATCGGACGTTACTCGTACCCGTGGACTTCTCCCCTTCTTCTCTGCGGGCCATGGTAAATGCACGGGCCGTCGCCCCGCACGCCGATCTTGTATTGCTGCACGTTTTTGAAGTTCCATTTGAGGGATACTTGAGCTACGTTAGTGTAGATGAGGATACCATCAATCATTATCGTGTGATTGCCAAGCAGGAGGCTGCTCAAAAGCTGCTTGCATTGATCAAGGAGGCTGAGCTACCGCTGAACACCGTCCGGTTCATCGTGCTGCACGGTGATCCATCTTTGCGCATCGTCGAGCAGGAACAAGAGCTGAATTGCGATCTGATCGTAATGGGTAAGCACGGAGAAAATATGCTCGAAGAGCTATTTCTCGGCAGCGTCACAAAGCACGTTTTGGCCGAGTCGCAATGCGATGTCCTGGTTTCGGTGTGACCCGTGCTTAATGTAATACATGACATGCTCACGCTAAAAGATGTGGCCTTATATCTGTAGGTGTCCAAGTGAATGCTGGATTACCAACAAAAGGTAAAGCAAATGGTAGCGGAGGAAAGGTTAAGGATATTGAGCAATGCGTTGCGTCTTGTACATAAATTTCTTCATTCTTTTGCTGGCCATGCCAAGTTTACTGCGATTCTTATCAGCACTGGAAATGTGAGATGATTTATCGAGTTGCATGATGAAAATGTGCTGACCTGGATTGAGTGTTTTTACGTTGTTATTCCAACCTTGCAGCTTTTCCACACTCACTTTGTAGAGGCGGGAAATAGCACTCAAAGTGTCGCCTTTACGTACCGTGTATCTAATAGTATTCCCAGGCAATTGGCTGGCAAGGGCAGGGTGGGAATTAAATGCCTTGAATTCATTTTCTGCACTCTGACCATTAAGTGGTACCAGTAGCATCTGCCCGGTATTTACCTTAAGTTGTTTTGTTGACAGGCCATTGATGGATCGAAATGTCTCTGGTGACAGGCCGAAGCGTGTCGCGAGTCCGTTTATTTGTTCCCCTTTCCTGCTTTTATAAGCCTGCCATGATACGAGCGGCAAACTGTTGCTTGCCAGATTGGTGCGAAAGGTTTCCACCTTATCCACGGGTAACAATAGTACTTCTGAATTTTCTTGTAGGATAACCGGACGGTTGTGGGCGGGATTCAGCGCGCGGAATTCATCCAGCGTAACATCCGCCAACCCTGCGGCAAGTTCCATATCAATATTTTTTGATGTGCTGACAGCAACGAAATACGGTTGATCCGGAACGGGATGCAGCGCCAAGCCGAAGCTGGCTGGGTTGCTGACAATATTTTTTATTGCTTGCAGTTTGGGTACATAGTTGCGGGTTTCGGACGGCATTTTCAGGTTGGCGTAATTTGCCGGCAGACCCAATTTGCGGTTATGTGCGAGAGCCCGCTGTACTGCGCCTTCGCCCCAGTTGTATGCGGCAAGCGCCAATTCCCAATCGCCGAATATGCCATGCAGTTTTTGCAGGTAGTCGAGCGCTCCAAGGGTTGCGCTGATAATATTGCGCCGCCCGTCGTACCACCAATTCTGCTGCATGCCAAAATGTTTGCCTGTAGACGGGATGAACTGCCAAATTCCAGACGCGTTAGAGACGGAATTGCCTCCTGGATTAAACGCGCTTTCAATCATGGGTAGCAGTGCGATTTCCGATGGCATTCCGCGCCGCTCTACTTCCTCCACAATAAAATGGAGATAGCGCTGCCCACGCTCCGTCATCCGTTGCATATAGTCTGGACGCTTTGCGTACCATTGCTCGTGGTTCGCCACTAGCGGGCTATTCAATGTGCGCAACGCGTAACCATTTCGGATGCGTTGCCATAAGTCGTTTTGCGGAAGGTTAGGGTCGACAGTGAGTGTCAGATTGGAGTCAGTAGAAGGTTGCGGTACGGAATCTACTGGTATGGAATCAAGCGAGCTATTCAAAACTTTTTCCTCCGCATGAGCCGTAGACACTACAGTAAGTGCAATGCAAACGGAAAAAACGTATAAGTAAAGTTTGTTTAACTGCACTGGTGATATCCTACAGAAGTCAAATTATGCCGAGGGTTGCTTAGGGTGAAAGGGCGTTTCAATTATTGGGTAAGCAGTTTTCTACAGTGATATTACGGGTACGGAAATTTTTGAAATTGCTATTCGTATGGATTAGTTATATTGACGTTTGTTCCTTTGCTTTAATCAAGGCTTGTTCGGCTAACATTATATTGCGGCTTTTTGGTGTTTCCAAGCTGATGCGCCCAAGTGCTCCTGTGCGGTAATCCTGCAACAACATGAGAGCAGCTTTTTCCAGATCTGGAACGCCCCCCTTGAGTAGATAACCGCGCCGTTTTGCGACTGCTTCGATAATGCCTACTCCATCCAGGCCTTCTACGGAAAATCCGTAACGGTTTGCAAGCAGGTTGGGGTAACCTGCCAGCAGGATATCGCCCAGAAAACTGGCCACTTCTTCGTCGATGATGGCATTTCGCCCTACCGCATGGCTTGCGGCCAGCATGAGGCCATCGCTGTCATGTTCAATTTTTGGCCACATGAGTCCCGGCGTATCGATTAGCGTCATCCGTTCATTCAGGTCGAATCCTTGCTGATTTTTGGTTACTGCTGGCTCATCGCCTACAGCCGCTACCCGACGCTTCAGCAGCGCATTTATCAGTGTGGATTTTCCTACATTAGGAATGCCCATGATCATCATGCGTAACGGTTTGAGCCTGTTATCACGATGCGGGGCAAGCATCTCGCATAAACTGGGAACCTTGGCGACATCTCCTGGTTTTTTGCAAGAAAGTGCTACGGCCTTAATTCCTTTTTGTTCATTGTAAAAATTCAACCAAGCTGTAGTAGCGGCAGGATCTGCCAAATCGGCTTTATTAAGAATTTTCAAACAGGGCCGTTGCCGATGTAAGCGCAGCTCCTTAATGATAGGATTGCTGCCTGCTTCTGGCACACGCGCATCCAGCACTTCTATGATCATATCGACACGTTCCATGGTTTCGGCCGCTTTTTTGCGCGCCGAAACCATGTGGCCGGGAAACCACTGAATGGACATTTGTAATCAAGTATCTAACTAAAGGCACATTTTACTCCTCACGGGCTGATACGTCATGTTTTGTCGTTACTTGAAGGTTTACTTAAGATCCTTCGAGCCATTATTGCTTTTGTTATGCTTGTTTTGATAGCGGCCTAAGTGCATAATCGTCTGTGAAAATTCAATATTATCTAGGACTTATCGTGATTGACAATGACTGTACATCCGACCGTTCTGCGGCCAAGGTGCTTATCGATTTGTTTGTTGGAAGTAGGTGTTTAGGCCACTTGTTTACTCGTTTGTTGTCCAACCTGGGCGCTGTAAATAGTACGTACCATGCTAGTCAATGGCATTGTTATATTAAGCACGTAAGAAAGGGCATTAAGGTGGCTGGATTTCCGTTTGATGGCCGAACAAAAAAAATTGCTATTGAGTTCATACGTACTTCGTTTTTGATCCTGTGTTGCCATTTTGGCAATGTATTTGCGGGAGACCTCTCTCAGACCATAGAAATAATCAAGCCTTCCGTTGTGGCTGTCGGAACCATATTGCACACTCGCGCGCCACCAGCCAATTTTCTTGGAACTGGATTTGCTGTAGGCGATGGTCTTCATATTATTACCAATGCCCATGTTGTTCCGCAAAATCTAAATACGGAAAAAAAAGAATCGCTGGCTATTTTTATAGGTCGTGGTGCATCAGCCAAGGCTCGGCCTGCAACTGTAGTCGAGGTTGACGTTGAGCATGACTTGGCATTGTTGAAAATCAGTGGCGAACCATTGCCTGCTTTGGTGATTGGCGATTCAGACACTGCAAAAGAGGGAGAAGTAGTTGCCTTTACCGGTTTTCCCATTGGCATGGTGCTGGGACTCTACCCGGTGACGCACCAGGCCATTATTTCGGCGATTACCCCTATTGTCATTCCGGCACTATCTACGAAACAGCTTGATATAAAAATAATCAAGCGGCTGCGCACACCATATTTGGTATTTCAATTGGATGGAACTGCCTATCCTGGGAATAGCGGAAGTCCGTTATTTGATCCAAAAACTGGCAAAGTGATTGGTATTCTAAACATGGTATTCGTAAAAGACACTAAAGAAAACGTGTTAGCCCATCCAAGCGGCATTTCATATGCCATTCCCAGCAATTACATCCGCGCAATTATGAAACAATAAAAGCTTTACTGTGTCAGTAAATGATCATTGTCTTGCGTGGTGATTAGCAGGGTGTGCATCGAGTAAGGCTAAAGTAATTTCAAAAATATATTTCAGCTGACTTTCCAGAATCGTTGAAGGATTTTCCATTAACCTTGCAAATTAAAAGAACATCATCCGAACACTACTAACATTTGAATGGATGGCGCAACACGATGGTTTCATCGCGATCTGACCCAGTGGAAACCATGTCAACCGGCACTTCACAAATTTCTGCAATGCGTTGAAGATAGTTACGCGCTTCCAGAGGAAGGTTTTCATAATGCTTTACCCCTACTGTGCTGCCGCTCCAGCCCGGCATGTCTTCATATACTGGTTCACAGCCAATCAGGGATTCTGCACCTACTGGCAGGATGTCGCTGTACTGCCCTTCGCTGCGATAACCCACTCCTAAGCGTAGCGTTTGCACACCATCCAGCACATCTAGTTTAGTTACGCATAAGCCTGACACGCCGTTAATTTGAATGGAACGTTTGAGCGCAGCCGCATCAAACCAACCGCAACGGCGTGCGCGTCCAGTGGTGGAACCAAATTCATGGCCTTTTTCTGCCAGGTGCTTACCCACTTCGTCGTCTAATTCGGTTGGAAATGGGCCGGATCCAACGCGTGTGGTGTACGCTTTAGTGATCCCCAGTACGTAATGCAACATCTGCGGGCCGACACCACTACCAGTGCAAGCCGCTCCTGCGATGCAGTTGCTGGATGTAACGAAAGGATAAGTGCCATGATCTATATCCAGCAAAGTGCCCTGCGCGCCTTCAAATAGCAGATTCAACCCGGCTTTGTTCGCTTCATACAATGCGCGTGGCACGTCCAGTACCAATGGCTTGATGTGCTCAGCGAGCGCCAGTGTGCTGTCTAATGTCTTCTGGAAATCGACTGTTTCGGTATTAAAATAATTTTTTAATACGAAGTTATGATAATCCAGCACCTCGCCCAACTTGGCGGCGAAGCGCTTACGGTGGAACAGGTCTTGAAGACGGATGGCCCGACGCGCTACCTTATCTTCATAAGCGGGGCCGATGCCGCGTCCGGTAGTTCCAATTTTGGCCTCGCCCTTAGCTAGCTCACGGGCTTTATCCAAGGCCTCGTGATAAGGTAAAATTAATGGACATGCTTCGGAAATACGCAGGCGGCTATAGACATCTATACCGGCAGCAGCCAAACCATCCATTTCTTTAAGCAGCGCCTGTGGTGACACCACTACACCGTTGCCGATGTAACACATCACGTGCTCGCGCAGGATGCCAGAAGGAATGAGGTGCAGCACAGTTTTTTTGCCACCGATTACGAGCGTATGTCCGGCATTGTGGCCACCTTGGAAACGCACCACGCCTTGTGAATGGTCAGTGAGCCAATCGACTATCTTACCTTTGCCTTCATCGCCCCACTGCGTCCCGATAACTACAACATTTTTCGACATTACTGATTCCTGATTTACTATTGATCGTTGTCATTCAAAATTGCCCCACTTTTTCGGCAAGTGGGTGATAAATTTAAAATTTCATTTTTACCACGTGCCATGCGCCATCACGCATGACCAATTCGCTGTCACAATTGAGCTCAGCGCGCAGTTCCATAGCGCCCAAAAAATCGATTATCACTGCGTGTCCCTGTGCGCGCAACTGCACGATTTTTTCATGTAGCGCCGCGTCATTTCGATGCGGTGCCAATATACCCATAGGTTGTGGGTGTTGCGCCAGCAAGCCATGCAACTGGCGTAAATCCATGCTAAAACCGGTGGCAGGGCGGGCACGGCCGAAACTTTTGCCCACGTCGTCATAACGTCCGCCCAACGCGATGGCATTGTGGCTGCCAGCATGATAAGCGGCAAATACCATGCCACTGTGGTAGTGATAGCCTCGCAGCTCGGCAAGATCGATACCAATGCTGTGTGCTAAAGGTTGTAGGTGGGCTGCAGCTTGTTCCAGTTCATTTAGTGCCGCCGTTACTTCAGGATAATTCGGTAATGCCGCACGGGCTTGTGCTATCACCTCCACCCCACCGTACAATTTAGGTAATGCCAACAGCGCATTTTTAACTTCTGGTATCAAATCAGCGACTAATGGGCGCAATGCAGGCATATTCTTGCCTTGCAATGCGTTGGACAGCTCTACTTCTAGTTTTTTGGGGATTCCAGCGCGATTGATCAGTGCGCGAAACAGCGCAACATGGCCAAGATCAAGATGAACTCCTCCAATACCAAGTAGAGCTAAAGCCTGTAGCATTAGGCGCTGCACTTCCAGATCACTTTCCAAACCGCTGTGACCATACAGCTCTGCGCCAATCTGTAATAACTCGCGCGTGCGCATCAATCCCGCAGGCTGGGTGTGCAGCACGTTTCCGGCATAGCATAACCGGGTTATGCCTTGACGATTGAGTAAGTGGGCATCAATGCGTGCCACCTGTGGCGTGATGTCGGCGCGCAGCGCCAAGGTACGTCCACTCAATTGGTCAACCAGCTTAAAAGTGCGCAAGTCCATATCATGGTTGCCAATGATCTGCAGGGACTCGGCATATTCCAACAGCGGTGGCGCTACTAATTGATAACCGGATAGGCGCAACAATTCAAGCACATTGGCGCGCATGCGTTCAATGCGCCATGCCTCATCCGGCAAGATATCTTGAATGTATTCTGGCAATAGCCAATTTGAATTCGGCATTATTTAACCCAATACAGTAATAGCAACCCAGACAGCATGGCTGTGATGCCTAAGAAACGAATTTGTCCATCAGAAAGCAGCACCAGTTTGCGAAACGCATCACGCCACAAGGCAGGAAATAAAAATGGCATGATACCTTCAATAATCAGCATCAACGCCAACCCGATAAACCAATAAGTTAGCATGTTGAGAACATTTATTTACTCGCTTTACTGGAACCCTTGAGATACTTAAAGAATGCGGAACTGGGGTCCATTACCATGACATCGCTCTTGTTCTTGAAGCTTTGTCTGTAAGCATCCATGCTGCGATAAAATGCATAAAACTCTGCGTTACGCCCAAACGCGGCAGCATAAATCGCGGATGATTTTGCATCACCATCCCCCTTTATTTTTTGTGCGTCACGGTACGCATCGGCAAGCGTTACTTCTCGTTGCCGGTCAGCATCGGCGCGGATCTTCTCACTCTCGGCATTACCGGTTGCACGTAGCTCATTGGCAACGCGTTTACGCTCGGCATCCATCCGGCGATATACCGATTCACTGATCTCAGTTGGGAAATCTACCCGCTTCAGGCGTACATCCAGTACTTGTACGCCGATTTTTCGTGCGTCTAGATCGGCTTTTTGACGCAAAGTATCCATAATTTTGTCACGTTCGCCGGACACGACTTCATTGATAGTCCGTTTACCAAACTCTTCACGCATGCTTGAGTTTACTGTCTGCATCAAACGAGTTTTTGCACGGATCTCGTCTCCTCCCACACTGACGTAATACTGTTTCACATCGGCGATGCGCCACTTGACGAAGGAGTCCACCATTACATTTTTCTTTTCAGCTGTGATAAAGCGTTCTGGTTCCACGCTATCAAAGGTCAAAATGCGCGAGTCGAAATAACGTACATTCTGTACCAGCGGGATTTTGAAATAGAGGCCGGGTGCGGTCTTCACCCCTACCATTTCGCCGAGTTGTAATACGATGACTGTTTGGCGCTGATCTACCATGAACATACTTAGACTGAGCAAGATTAATACTGCGGCTGCACCCATCAAAATATTGACAAAATTAGTTTTCATTGACGTGCCTCCCTGTTGCGGCCGCGTAATTCCTCGCGCGCGCGCGGCATTACTGCCGCAGCTTCATTCATCGGTGCGGATGGAACCGCCTGTTGTTCAGTATGACCTATTGTTGGTGTTTCGGATAAAGGTGGCCCATTCTGCGCGGTGCTTTGAATCAGCTTGTCCAACGGCAGGTAGAGCAGGTTGTTACCACTCTTTTGGTCTACCATTACCTTACTTGTGCTGGTCAAAACCTGTTGCATCATGTCGATATACATGCGTTCACGAGTAACAGCGGGTGCCTTTTCATATTCCACCAGCACTTGCTGGAAGCGGCTGGCATCACCCTCGGCACTGGCGATTACGCGCTGGCGATAACCTTCTGCTTCCTGCATTAGACGCGCTGCCGCACCCTTCGCCCTGGGTATGACATCATTGGCGTAAGCCTGGCCTTCGTTCTTTTGGCGCTCCCTGTCTTGGCCTGCCTTCACCGCATCGTCAAATGCGGCCTGCACCTGTTCGGGCGGTTGCGCATTTTGCATGGTGACTTTGCTCAACAGGATTCCGGATTTGTAGCGATCCAAAATTTCTTGGGCGAGTTTGGTGGTGGCCGCGGCTACCTGTTCGCGTCCTTCGTACAGCACGAAATCCATTTTGTTTTTGCCAACAATTTCTCGTATTGAAGTTTCTGCCGCTTGACGCACATTTTCATCCGGTGCGCGGTTATTAAACAAATACTCGCCTGGGTCTTTCAAGAAGTATTGAACGGCGAATTGAATATCGATAATGTTTTCATCATCGGTCAACATCAACGACTCTTTTAAAATCTTGTTTTTGACGTTTTCTCGGTAACCGATTTCCACCGTCCTAACTTGACTAATATTTACGACTTCGACGGACTCGATGGGGAATGGCATATGCCAGCGTGGGCCGGGTTGAGTAGTCTCGACAAAACTACCGAAACGTAGCACCACGCCGCGCTGGCTAGCGTCCACGATGTAAAATCCACTAGCGATCCAAATCAGTACAACTACTACAACAATTAGGCCAATGCTGGCATTGAATTTATTAGGATTGCCACCACCGCCAGTATTTCCGGTACCGCCACCTTTGTTGCCAAACAGCGCGGCAATTTTTTTATTGATGTCGCGTAACACGGCTTCTATGTCTGGTGGACCGCCACTGTTTTTGTTGCCCCATTGAGGGTCATTCAATCCCATAACTCATCCTATTTAATCAATTATTTAGTTTCAGGGGTATCCCATTGTGTTCGGGTGTTACATACTTCTGCCAACGCCGCACGCAATTCATCTATCCCCGCGCCAGTTTTAGCGCTCAAATAAATGCGCGCAATTCTAGCATAATCGTCACGTTGCACGCCTGCGGGTAAACCCTGCAAATCAATCTTATTGAATATCAAAATTTGCGGGATATGCTGTGCGCCAATTTCCAGCAATACTTTATTAACTTCAGCTATCTGGTCAAACCGTTCTGAGCTATTGGCATCCACTACATGCAGCAATAAATCGGCCTGCGCCGTTTCTTCCAGTGTGCTACGAAAGGCTGCAATTAAACTATGCGGCAGATGACGAATGAAACCTACCGTGTCCGACAATACCACTTGACCCGATCCTTCGATATATACGCGCCGGGCAGTTGTGTCGAGCGTGGCAAACAACTGATCTGCAACATATGCATTCGAGTGGGTCAATTTGTTAAATAAAGTAGACTTGCCTGCGTTAGTGTAGCCAACGATAGACACCGATAACACATCTGATCGGGTACGTGACCGGCGTAGCACTTGGCGATGGAGATGAAGCTTTTCTAGGCGTTCTTTTAACAAAACTACACGCTTATCTAGTTTGCGCCTATCCAGTTCCAATTGTGTTTCGCCTGGACCGCGAGCACCTACTGCGTACTTCTGTTGGCCCATGTCGGTATTCATCCCGACTAAACGGGTGGAAAGGTATTTAAGTTGTGCCAGTTCCACCTGCACCTTACCTTCATGGCTTTGAGCGCGCAAGGCAAAGATATCCAATATCAACATGGTGCGGTCAATCACACGGGCCTTAATTCTGGCGGTAAGATTGCGCATTTGCGCAGGGGACAGGTCGTGGTTAAAAATAACCAGCGGAACGTCGTTTTGTTCGACAATGGCGGATATTTCATCCACCTTACCACTACCCGCAAATAATGATGCATCAGGACGATGCCGCCGTCCTTCCACTAATGCGATGCAACGCACACCCGCGCTTTCCGCCAGCAGGCGCAATTCCTCCAGGCTTTCTGCATAATCCGGTGTACCAAAATCTAAGCTGACTAATACTGCCGTGTTGATTACCGCAGTGCTTTTGTGCATTACTCGGCGTCTAATGGCATGGTTATGGCGCGCGCAGGAACAATGGTGGAAATGGCGTGTTTGTAAACCATTTGCGTAATTGTGTTTTTCAGTAGCACTACATACTGGTCAAATGATTCGACCTGGCCTTGCAACTTAATGCCATTTACCAGATAAATGGCGACCTGCACATGCTCCTTGCGTAGTGCATTCAGGAACGGGTCTTGTAATTGTTGCCCTTTTGTACTCATTGGTTTTGCTCTTAATTGGTTATGGCGGGAAGCTACTTTACTGGATTTCTTGACTCTTCGGAAGACTGAGTGAACGATTCCTCTCGGTTAACGAGCGGATGTTATTGAAGTCGCATGTGATTATGTACAGTGGCTGCCAGAATTTCAAAGGCTAGATGGATACGCCCAAATTGATGGCGCGCTTATGCAAAGAGAAAAACGAGCATCATGAACGAATGTTATAGCAATTTTCAAAATTAAAGAAAAAATTAGGATGTCGTTATTTTCGTGAAGGATGGCCAAGAGTTTTTTTCCGTATGTTTAATCGCACTCAACTTTAAGGATACGCACCCCTTTTTTGCCTTCAGGTCATGGTGGTCAACGCGTAATCTATACAGAGCGTTAATGATTACAACGGCAATTACGCCGCCACCATCTAGGAGACAAGCATGTTGAAAGTAATCTTTGGCATTACCGCAATAACTCTCGCATTTGTTGCATCCAGTTATGCTGATACTCCAAAAATTGACAATCGTGAAGCTAGGCAGGAACAGCGTATTGATCAGGGCATTAGATCAGGTGCCTTGACACCTAAAGAAGAGGCTAAATTAGATGCCGGACAAGCCAAGATAGAGAGGATGGAAGATAAAGCCAAAGCCGACGGCACCGTAACTAGGCATGAACGCAGGCGTATTAATAGAGAGCAGAATGAGCAAAGTAAGAGGATCCACGATATGAAACACAACGGAGCTCACACGCACTAACTCTTTATTTGAAGGGATGTCACGCCGGAAAACGGCGTGGTATTGATCGCTTAAGCCAGCATTTTAAGGAGCATATCTGTAAACAGTAGGGAAGATGCCATCGTTCGTCAGTCTAGGAGGGGTTTTTCTCTTGGCTTTGTCCATGATCTTGCTGCTGGTCGTGTGGCTACCGTTGTATGTTAGAACCTTCCGTGACCGTATCATTGAGTACCGTTTGGAACAACAAGCAAGAGACATTGAAAATGGCGGACATGCTGAATCGGTGTCGTTGCTTAGTGGGGTAGGACTCGTCAGTGATCTTGTCTATGGCAAGGATAACCAGCAGCGCATGGATGTCTACCTGCCACAACAAGCTAAAGGAGCGCCAGTGATCTTCATGGTGCGTGTTAACCCCAAGTAGTAATGTCCGGTTTCTCCCAAATAGAAATGTCCGCTAGTGATACAAGCTCCCCTCAGCAGGTGCGCATCTTGCCGCTCTTTTTAATCGCTTCCCCTGACATGGCTTTTAAGCTGGGGGTAAAGCCATGGCTCGGCACCATTTTGCTCGGCAGCGCTGCATTTGACATGGTCAAGATCATGGAAACGTAACATGCTCGCTTGTATGATCTCGCCTTTGGAAATGATCCTGCGTACTGGCGAGCTACATCGCCTTTTCATGTACTTTTTGAAATTGCTATTCCATTTTTGGCTGTATGCTCTACGCGCCACACTGACTCATGCTCGCAGGCAGCACAGTTTATCACCGAAGCAGAATCGCTTAATGTGCATGCAAGCGCTCTGGAGCAAAATCTTTCCCATAAAAATATTAACCTACAGTTAGGCTTGAAGGCAGTTATGCGAATACGGTTGAATCATTCATGGGTGGGCTTGATGCGTCTGTAATACGGATGCTAACAAATCATTGATAGGGGAGCGCTAAAGCGTGTTTTTTGAAGAGATGGGCATGATTTTTTGTGAAGCAGGGCATTCTCTTTCGTATAGTCCATCGTGTTTAAAAGATAGCGTCCGTTTGCAGTGATAGCAGTCATCTGATTAAGCGATACAAGGTTAAGGATCGTGGAGCGGGCATTAGCTGTTTCTTGGGGCGGCAGTTTTAGGAAGTTGCCCTTAGTATATAAAATATCGGTTAGACAACGGCAGGCTGGAAAACGACTCATGCCTTGGCGTGAAAAACATCGGAAAACTGTTTGCGGATACTGGGGTTGGTAGGACTTTTGCGAAGCAAAAACTTGCAAAATTGTATGCACGGTTTAATGGGGGAGGGGAGGCGAGAATTATTCTTCGCTATACCATGCGTTCTTGGTTGGCTACTTGCTGGCGTGATAGTCCGGTCATGCGTTCGATAAACTGGTTGAGTTCTTTTTCCGAAACCCGAACACCATCCTTGAGGTCCAGTCCAAAATGTCTTGATCTGCCCAAGGTCCGTCGCTTTTTTTCTTCCATGCTGTTCATCATGCTTCTCAATAATGGCCGGCTCGGCGAACCAAATTTTAGACTCATTTTATATGGGGAAAGCCCCCCTGTTTACTTTAAAACAAACGTTTGATACACTCGTTTGCTGTTAATTTGGAAGCAGTAAAGGGAAAGCTATGGTCACCGTAACGTCTGATGACAGGCCGTCTTGCGTCAAATATTTTGTATGTAGGCAGGTATTTGCATGACTGCTGAAACAAAAATTAATTTAAGTGAGCAGGCACGCGAACGCTTGCTTGCGGCCGCTCGTGTGGTTTTCTCGGAAAACGGCTTTCAAAATGCCACAGTACGCGAAATTTGCCGCCGTGCAGAGGTAAATATTGCAGCGATAAATTATTATTTCAACAGCAAAGAAGCTTTATTCGCGGCCACCTTGAATTTTGAGCCACTTTTGGCACTGTGCAAGAAAATCAATCAAGGTTCAATCTGCGCCCAAGAGCGATTGCTTGATTTCATTCACGATTTTTTGATGCAGTTGCTGGATGAAAAGGAATTCTCGGTGCAATGTCAGTTTATGGCGCGTGAATTGGCGGAACCGACTCCAGTGCTAGGCAAGATCGTGCAGGAGGCCATCGCACCGATACATCAGTTTGTCGCTAACTTGGTGTGTGAAATTGTGGGTGAAAAGATTAATGAAGCAGAATTGCGCCGCTGTGTGTTCAGTATTTTCGGCCAGTGCATGTATTACCGTCACGGGCAGCCAGTAATTCAGCGATTGCACCCAAAATTGCGCTATGACCACAGAGAAATCGAAGCCATCGCGAAACATATCGGGGAATTTTCCCTTGCTGGTTTGAAGCAGATTGCTCAAAACGAATGTCCGTAATTCCCCGTGCTTTGTCATTCAGAAATTATTTTGAAATATTTTGCAGGATGATTATTTTTTCGAATGGCTTGGTGAAATTGAGGTGAATGATTTGCTGGAGATATAAATGAAACAAGACATTTTCTTGTCAGTTTGCAAGGCAGCTTGTGCGGCCGTATTTTTACCGATGCTGTTTTCAGGTTGCGGTCCTGGTGACAGTCAAAAAAAAACTGCAGCGGCTACAACTCCTCCGCCTCCTGAAGTTGATGTAATTACCGTTACTCGAAGTTCAGTTGTGCTCACTCAAGACCTGCCCGGCCGCCTTCAGGCATATCGTACAGCTCAAGTACGGGCCAGAGTGGAAGGAGTGGTTGAAAAACGAAAATTCACCGAAGGCAGCAATGTTAAAGAGGGTGATTCGCTGTATCAAATTTTTTCACGCAACTATCAGACAGCTCACGATGCGTCCAAAGCGGACGTAGCTGCTGCCCGTCAAACACTGGCGCGTTATAAATATCTTCTAGACGCAAAGGCAGTTAGCCGACAAGAATATGAATTAGCAGAGGCTAAGCTCAAACAGGTCGAAGCAGCCTTTTCCAAGGCACGAGAAGATTTGGACAATACTCGTGTACCCGCTCCTATTTCGGGTCGCATAGGGCGCTCCCAAATTACCGAAGGGGCGCTTGTAGGCCGTAACGAAGCCACGCTACTTGCAACTATCGAGCAAGTTCACCCTCTTTATGTAAACTTCACGCAATCGGGTGCCGATACTCTTCGTCTTCAGCAGGCAATTAAAGCTGGAAAATTGACGCGGACTGAACCAGCTAAAGTTGAGCTGGTTCTTGAAGATGGAAGTGTCTATCCCCAGTCGGGAAAATTTCTATTCTCAGATTTGGCCGTTGATCCTAGTACAAATAGCGTTTCACTTCGGGCAGAATTTCCAAATCCTAAACAAGAGCTATTGCCCGGGATGTTTGTTCGTATTCGCTTCCCTGAGGCGAATCTCGACAATGCTATCAGGATACCTCAACGTGCACTGCTAGCAGATGCGCAGGGACAATTTGTGATGATTTTAGATTCACAGAGTAAAGTGATAGTCCAGCGGGTTAAAACGGGCAGTATGGCGAGTGGAGATTTCATCATCACCGAGGGATTAAAGGGCGGTGAACAGTTAATTGTCAACGGTTTGCAAAAAGTGAAACCGGGCAGCGTTGTGAAGCCCGTACCCTTAAATCAAACTACAAATACCCCAGTGGCAATAGCCCATACGAAAAAATAGAGGCTGACGTGTTAGCAAATTTCTTTATAGACCGTCCTATTTTTGCCTGGGTCATTGCCATAGTAATCTTATTGGGCGGGGGGCTTGCGCTACGTAGTTTGCCGGTTACCTCTTATCCTGCTGTGGCTCCTCCGGCTCTGGCTATTACTCTTAGCTACCCTGGCGCCTCCGCTCAAGTAGTTGAGGAAACCGCCGTTGCCTTAATTGAGCAGGAATTGAATGGCATTGAACATTTGCTCTATATGGATTCGTCCTCCGAACTTGGCCGCGGCACCATCACACTAACTTTCGAAACTGGTTCTAATCTGGATATTGCCTCGGTCGAAACCCAAAATCGTATCAAACGTGCCGAAGCACGCTTGCCAGAGGATGTACGGCGTTTGGGGGTGACTGTAGCGAAATCAGCACGTAATTACTTGATGTTCGTCACACTTGTTTCGCCAGATAAAAGCCTAGATAACGTTGCTCTTGGCAGTTATGCGGCCGCCAACGTGCTGGAGAGCATTCGCCGTGTGCCTGGGGTAGGTGAAGGAATACTTTTTGGCACTGAATATTCAATGCGGATATGGCTTCAGCCAGAGCGGCTTCATGCATTTAGCTTGACCCCGGGCGATGTTTCACGCGCTGTACGGGCGCAGAACATACAGCTTGCCATGGGTGAGCTTGGACAGCTACCAGCATTGGACGGTCAGCAATTGAATGCGGTCATCGTTACTCAAGGCAGACTGTCAACGCCTGAAGAATTCGGTAACATCATAGTACGCGCCAATCCAGATGGCTCCACTGTACGTATCAAAGATATAGCGTCGGTAGAATTAGGGGCACAGGATTATTCCGTTGCCGCTCGTCTTGATGGTCAACCGGCTTCAGCCATAGCCATTCGTTTATCACCGGGTGCCAATGCCCTGGATACAGCCAAAGCTGTCAAAGCCAAGATGACGGAGCTAGCCAAATTTTTCCCAAAAGGGATCAATTGGGTGGTGCCTTATGACACCTCTCAATTTGTTGAAATATCGATCCAGGAAGTTGCGAAGACTTTGGCAGAGGCGATGGTACTTGTTTTTTTGGTTATGTACCTATTCCTGGGAAGTCTCCGTGCCACTATCATCCCCACTATCGTTGTACCGATTGCTCTCATTGGGGCCGCCGTGGGACTGTACATTGTAGGCTACTCAATTAATACTTTGACGCTATTTGCCATGGTGTTGGCCATCGGCATTGTCGTGGATGACGCCATTGTGGTAGTGGAAAACGTCGAACGCATCATGACTGAAGAAGGACTACAGCCACGTGAAGCTACGCGCAAGGCGATGGGGCAGATTATAAATGCCATTATTGCCATCACACTGGTGCTGATTGCAGTATTTATCCCTATGGCCTTTTTTAGTGGCTCTGTCGGAGCCATCTACCGTCAATTCTCGGTAACGCTGATATTGACTATAGCTTTTTCAATGTTGATGGCGTTAACGTTAACGCCAGCGTTGTGTGCCACATTGTTGAGACACACGCCGGAAAACGAGAAAAAGCCTAACACGGGATTTTTTGGCTGGTTTAATCGTTTTTTCAGCGGAATGACTCAACGCTACAAATCTGGTGTGGGACATGTTTTGAAAAAGACCGGGCTCTATCTTATTATCTATGCCGTTATTCTGGTTGCGGTGGGGGGATTATTTTCACGTTTACCAACCAGCTTCTTGCCTGAGGAAGATCAAGGTTATTTTATTAGTGTGATCCAGTTGCCGCCAGGCTCTACTCGAGAACGTACGCTTGAGGTTCTTACTCAAGTAGAGCAGTTTTATCTTAAGCAGTCTGAAGTTGAGCACGTTATCGGCGTGGCTGGCTTTTCATTCTTTGGCCGTGGCCAGAATGCTGCTATCGCTTTTGTTCGGCTTAAGGGCTGGGATGCGCGCCCTGCGCCAGGAAACTCCGCTACTTCTCTAGTCCAACGCGCCAACATGACATTGTTTCGCATCAAACAGGCCATGATTTTTTCTATTAACGTACCACCCATTCCGGAGTTAGCTGCTGTAGGCGGATTCGATTTTCGCTTACAGGATCGTTCAGGTCAGGGACGTGAAAAACTACTTGAAGCGCGAAATATGGCATTGGGCATAGCCGGTCAAAATCCAGCATTAGTAGGCGTGCGACCCGAAGGACAAGAAGCGGGGCCACAATTGCGGCTGGATATTGACCGATTAAAAGCGCGTGCCCTAGGCATCGACTTGGCTGATTTGAACGAAACTCTGCAATCGGCACTAGGCGTTGCCTATATCAACGACTTCGTGCGTGAAGGCCGTATTCTGCGGGTTCAAATGCAAGCAGAGTCCAGCGTAGGCAAATCACCTGAGGAAATATTGCGCTTGCCTGTACGAAATACTCAAGGCGCAATGGTACCTCTGTCCGAATTTGTTTCTTCGCGCTGGGATGTCGGATCGCCGAAGCTGGATCGTTACAATGGCTTGCCTTCAATGAAAATTTCTGGAGGTCCCGCTCCTGGCCGAAGTAGCGGCGATGCAATAGCAGCGATGGAGCAAATGGCTAACCAATTACCATCAGGTTTTGGTTTTGAATGGTCTGGAACCTCTTATGAAGAACGCTTGTCTGGCAGCCAAGCGATATTACTCTTTGGCCTTTCGTTAGTTGCCGTGTTTTTGTGTTTGGCAGCACTGTATGAGAGCTGGTCAATCCCAGTAGCGGTTCTGCTGGTAGTGCCGATCGGTATCCTTGGCGCATTGCTAGCTATGACGTTACGAGGCATGCCAAACGATGTTTATTTCAAGGTAGGACTTATAGTTATCATCGGTCTTTCGGCCAAAAATGCAATTTTGATTATTGAATTTGCGCGCGACCTGCAAGAGCGAGGCCATAGCCTGTTTGATGCTACGCTGGAAGCTTGCCGGTTAAGATTTCGTCCCATATTAATGACATCGATCGCATTTATCTTGGGCGTATTACCCTTAGCTATTTCCACAGGCGCAGGGGCTAATGGCCGTCAAGCCATTGGCACCAGTGTCATGGGAGGAATGATAGCCGCAACGATTTTAGCGGTATTTTTGGTACCGGTGTTTTTTGTGGTCGTACGTCGCATTTTCCCCGGTCATCCACGCCAACAACAGGACGATCATGCGTAAATTCGAAAATAGCGCAATTTACTGATTATGATAAATTTCACAAAAACCAAAACATCACTCACGCTTTTGCTTAGTGGTTCGCTATTAGCTGCATGCGCTGCGGGGCCAAATTACCAACGCCCGGAAATGGATTTACCTGAACATTGGGTAACCCAGCCAAGCGCTATTAGCCCTGCTACAGAGAAGTCGGCTAATGCGGCTGGAGAATATTGGTGGAATCTATATGCCGATCCGATCCTCGATAAGATCGAAGAGGAAGCGCTTGCTCATAATGTGGATGCCCAAGTTGCCACTGCACGGATATTAGAAGCGCGTGCCCAGCTTGGAATAACCGAATCAGATCAGTATCCAAAACTCAACGCCAATGGAACTCAATCACGCACCAAAAGAAGTATTAACCCCGGGCTTTTTATACCTCCAGTACGTATCTTGGAGTTCTCCCGCGTCACCTTGGACGCAAGCTATGAACTAGATCTATGGGGGAAATTCCGCCGAGCCAGCGAGGCCTCTCGTGCTGATCTATTTGCAGCTCAGTTTAACAAAGACGCTGTACGCTTATCATTAACTGCACAAGTAGCGCAGCAATATTTTGCTTTGCTGTCGGCTGATGCACAAGAGTCTGCTATACGCCGAGTATTGGCTGGACGCCAGGAAAGGCTCGCATTAGATACAAAGCGTTATGAAGTAGGGGTCATTTCAGAATATGAGCTACACCAGTCTGAGGCTGATGCTAATGCTGCACAATCACAACTAGTCTCCGTTACTAAAGCTCGTGACCAACAAGAAGCAAGCCTCGCGTTGTTGCTGGGCCGTTCACCGCGCAATGTGATGAATGGCAAATTAGAGCGGGGTAACCCTACGCTGACTAATATTTGGGTACCCGATGGATTACCGGCTGAATTATTATTGCGTAGACCAGATATACAAGAAGCAGAACAAAAGCTAATAGCAATGAATGCGCGTATCGGCGCAGCACGCGCGCAATTCTTCCCTTCAATTAGTTTGACCTCCTATCTTGGCAGTGAAAGTATTTCTCTTTCTAATCTTTTCACCGGACCAGCGGGCATTTTTCAGTTTGCCGCTGGTATTGGTCAGCCAATATTTAATGCTGGCCGCATTAAATTGGGGATGCAGGGAGCAGAGTCTCGCCGTGATCAGGCGTTAGCTCAATATAAGCGGGCAGTCGCCAGTGCTTTCGCCGATGTGCGCAACGCTTTGTTCGCACAAGAATCGGCGTATCAGACACTAACCGCTGAAAGCTCCCGCAGCAGGGCACTTTCGAAAGCTCATAAACAAGCGGAATTGCGATATCAAGTAGGTATTTCCAGCCGCTTGGAATTTCTGGATGTGGAGCGGAATTACTTGCAAGCAGAATTGAACCGCATTGATGCAGAGCGTGCCCAGCGTACAGCAGTTGCTGATTTGTTTAAGGCGTTGGCTGGAGGATGGCCGCAACTTCCTGTTAAGTCGACACAGCGACCATTGCCGTCTTGAAATTAAGTAATGGATATGGCCGTATCTGAAAATTAATTATCTTTTCACATCCTTGAACTAGGTACTGTATGGCTCCCTACACTGGAATGTACAAACTTGCAATTTCTTTTTAGAAAGATGACAATAAGCACGAATTATTCGCATTTGCATTTCATGGATTTAGGTCGTTTTTCTAACGGTGAAAGAGATGGCAGTTTCTGAATTGTATTGTGGTCGTATCGGCTTCCAGCTCTAAAACAAGTTTAGTTGTTTGTATCTAAAGAATTAGGATTTGCTTCAAAAGCGCGAAATGGTGATTAATTATTATGGATCGAATAGATAGACTTCGGGCTATCCTTCCGCAACAAGCTAAAGCTGGTCACAAATTCTAATATTAGATAAATCCGGGATGTCAGCCATATTGGCTTACACACCATACAGGAGAAATCATGTTTCAGACACTGATGATTACTTTTCGAGAAGGTTTGGAAGCTTTTTTGATCATTGCAATTTCATTGATCTATTTAACACAAACTAGCCGTCGCGAATTGATTCCGGCAGTATATAGTGGCGTAGGTTTGGCGCTGCTACTGTCCGCATTGCTGGGGGTAGTGTTGGCTCGGATTGGCGCTATTTCCTCATTTTGGATGGGGATGATGGCACTTGTCGCTGCCATATCAGTCATTTATTGCACAGTGCATATGAGCAAAATGGGTAAGTTTATGAAGAGAGAAATTACTGATGGCTTCAATAAAGCATCGGAACAGTCTTCCAGCCGCGCCTGGATGATTGCTTTCTTCTTTTCCGCATTTATGGTGGGACGTGAGGGAGTTGAAACAGCAACTATGATTGCCTCGCTCGCGGCGCAAGCAGAAACGTCGCATATGGCGATCGGAGCAGTGCTTGGCGTTTTACTGGCAAGTTTACTCGCATGGGCTTGGGTAAAATTTGGTCGGCGAATAAATTTACAGAAATTTTTTCAGTTTACCGCTGTTTTCATGACAATCTTTGCATTGCAATTAATATTCTACGCGTTCCATGAATTTACTGAAGCAGGTGCGCTACCTTTGGTTGATAACGCTTATTGGCATGTGGCCACTGAACCTTGGTCGCCGGAAGGTGAATATAGTCAATGGTTTTCGTACAGTTTTGGCATTTTACCGTTAGGTTGGTTAATCTATACCTATTTCTCTGATCGAAAAACGAATGCCGCTAAACTAGCTTCTTAGCTTGTCAACTCTCATTTAATATGCGCTAATATCCAGTTAAGGCAATGGCTTGCTAACTTCGTGCAATGGCAATTGCAATATAGAAACGGCACATGAGCGCAATATCATTATTTTCAGCACCACATCTTCCCATAATGACTTGGCCACAGGTCAAGCGCCTAGTCCCGCTGCTGTTAATCATCTTGCTTCACATCGGTTTTATCTATGCATTGCTAAACGGCTGGCTTTACCAAACCGAGCAAGTATTACCAAAAGCTGAACAAGGATTGCCAAAAGAAGTATTCGTCAGTTTAATTACAGTTGACAATACACCAGAGCCAATGCCACCAGAACCTCAGCCAACACCAGTAACACCAACACCACCGAAACCAGTGCCGGTCGTCAAGCAAACTATCACTCCGCCACCGGTAATTCCGGTTATTAACAGAACACCGTCAGAACAAGCTATCACAACGCCGCCCGTTCCTCCGCAACCACCTGTTCCGCCTCAGCCAGCCGTAGTGGCTCCACCCGCTGAACCGGTGTTGTCCGCTCCGCCTGCGCCTCCGCCTCCACCTTCCCAACCTAAAACTGTTTCAACTGGTGTGGAGTATCTACAAGCGCCTGTACCGGAATATCCGTCGCTCGCCAGGCGCATGGGTGAAGAAGGACGGGTTACCCTTCGCGTATTGGTGAATGAAATTGGCCGCCCCATCCGGGTCGATGTACAAAAAACATCGGGCTCGCCTCGGCTCGACGAAGCAGCGCGGCAAGCTGTCCTACATGCAATGTTCAAGCCGCATATCGAAGATGGCAGAGCAACCACTGTTTATGCTATCGTGCCTATTACCTTTCATTTGGATAATTGAAGAAAGAATCATTATGCAAGCAACTCCTTATGGGCTAGATAGTTTATGGATTCAAGGTGATTTAATCACCAAGGGCGTCACTGTACTACTTGTTGTTATGTCGATCGCATCTTGGTACGTGATTGTCACTAAAGCTCTTCAACTATTGAGCTATCGTCGTGCGTCACATGCTGCCGGCCACGCATTCTGGGATACTACAAACTTGGCCGAAGGTGTTGCTACGCTTGGCACCAATAATCCATTTTCCGATATCGCACAGGCAGGTGTGATTGCCATGCGCCATCACGCTGCGCATAAAGGTCATTTACACGACCAGCTATTAGTCAGCGATTGGGTTACGCTGTCATTGCGGCAAGCGATAGATGACACTTCCGGTAAGTTGCAAACCGGTATGGCTGTATTGGCATCGGTCGGTTCGACCGCGCCATTTGTCGGCCTGCTTGGTACGGTGTGGGGTATTTATCACGCTCTTGTATCGATCGGCACTTCGGGACAGGCTAGTATCGATAAAGTCGCTGGACCAGTAGGCGAAGCATTGATTATGACCGCGCTAGGCTTGGCGGTAGCGATTCCGGCCACCTTTGGCTATAACGCTTTAGTCCGAAGCAATAAATCGACTATTGCAAAACTGAATAAATTTGGATTCGATTTGCACGCACTGTTCATCACCGGTGCCCGTTCCAGCAGTACCGAGATTGTCGGCGATAATGGCGCTAAAATTGTCGCCGTTAGGAGCGCATAATGGGAATGGGCTCTCTGTCCGATACGGACGACGACTTTAACCCGGAGATCAACACCACACCCTTGGTAGATGTCATGTTGGTGTTGTTAATTATATTTATCATCACAATTCCGGTGATAAACCATAGCGTAAAAATTGATTTACCACGCGCGACCAACCAGCGCGATGAAATCAAACCGGAGAACATCAATCTGTCGATTGATGCGCAAGGCCTTATGTATTGGAATAACGAAATTATTGATGCGGCGCAAATGAATGTTCGTATCGCTGAGGCTTCGAAAAAAACACCACAGCCTGAGCTGCATATACGTGCAGAACGTACTACTCAATATGAAAAAATTGTAGAAATAATGGCTGCCGCACAGTCTGGCGGCTTGAGTAAAATCGGATTCATAACTGATCCGAAAAATAAATAACGGGCGGTAATGGCGTATATGAAAGTGGGTGTATTGGGCTAATGATGACGCGATAAGCCATTTGGGTATTTATCTATCCAGCCTATTTCTCATAAAAAATGGCGAAAACGTGGATTGCCGTATTGATCTGGTTGACCACTTGACCGCAGCTATTACTGACACCTGTTACGCCCAGCTACATTACGCCCCCCTGTACGATCTATTGACGCAGGCAGATGGATTCTGCCTTGATTTCGACCACAGCGTCGCCGCCATCACCTATGGACAGCAGATGCTTTCTTTTTACAGCCACTATACTGCTAATTGCCTTTGCTGGTGTTTGAAGTTCCCCTGGGTATCTTGGGGACCGCCGTGCTGCGTCCGGGCAAATGTCCGGCCAGTGCCGAAAATGCCATGATGGTTTGAGGAAGAACGTTCGCAGACATTCCGCTCTGTATCGCTCGTGGGCAACCGAAGAGTTTAGATCAAGCAGTTATTGCAGACCAGCTATGAAACGATCTAGCGGCATATCACCACATAGTCAAACGTGATAGAGGAGGCCTGTGTCAGCTTCGAAGCTAGAAATTGCGCCGTAAGCGCTATGTAAGCGGGTAAGAGCGGCGAGGCATGATCAAGAGCTTAGCATTGTGAACGTTTGGAAATCGTTGGCCAAAAGATGTACATGGGTGATTGCGGGGCTTGTTATATGACCACATAAATAAAATTATTCACAACCTTACCAAAATATAAATATAATCAATACGGCTCTGCCGCATGTTAAGCATTTAAGAAGTTTCCTATAGTTTGTTTATGGGTGCGGGTGTCTCATTTCTACTTTAATTTAAGATATATATATGCCTTGTATTACATTGCCAGATGGCTCGCAACGTAGTTTTGCGCAGCCTGTTACCGTTGCTGAAGTTGCGCAGAGTATAGGCGCCGGTTTGGCGCGTGCGGCGCTTGCTGGTAAGGTTGATGGGCATCTGGTCGATACCTCCCACCTTATTTCTTCTGATGCAGCATTGTCCATCATCACCGATAAGGACGAGGACGGGTTGGAGATTATTCGCCATTCCACTGCCCACCTTTTGGCCTACGCAGTTAAGGAGTTATTTCCCGAGGCTCAAGTGACTATTGGCCCGGTGATCGAAAACGGGTTTTACTATGACTTCTCTTATGCACGTCCATTTACCCCAGATGATTTGGCGGCACTTGAAAAGCGCATGGCGGAATTGGCCAGGCGTGATATTCCGGTAACGCGCAAAGAGCTGCCGCGTGATGAAGCGGTGGCCTATTTTAAAAGCATAGGGGAGTATTACAAGGCGGAGATTATCGAATCTATTCCCGTCGAGCAGGCCGTGTCACTTTACACTGAGGGTGATTTCACCGATCTGTGCCGTGGCCCGCATGTACCGTCCACTGGTAAGCTTAAGGCGTTCAAGTTGATGAGTGTGGCTGGCGCTTACTGGCGGGGCGATCAACGTAATGCCATGTTGCAGCGTATTTATGGTACTGCCTGGGCTAAGAAGGAAGATCTTGATGCCTATCTACACCGCTTGGAAGAGGCAGAAAAACGTGATCATCGAAAACTTGCCAAGCAACTCAATTTGTTCCACATGCAGGACGATGCGCCCGGCATGGTGTTTTGGCATCCGAATGGTTGGGCTATTTGGCAGGTAGTCGAGAGCTATATGCGCGGCAAGTTCCGCGAGTATGGTTATCAGGAAGTTCGCACGCCCACCATGATGGATCGCACACTTTGGGAGAAATCTGGGCATTGGGAAAATTATCACGACAATATGTTCACTACCCATTCAGAGGCGCGGGATTTTGCGGTGAAGCCGATGAACTGTCCGGGACATGTACAGATTTTCAATTACGGCTTGCGCAGTTATCGCGAGTTACCCTTGCGGTTGGCCGAATTTGGATCCTGTCATCGTAATGAACCGTCAGGTTCTCTGCATGGCTTGATGCGTGTGCGCGGCTTTACCCAGGATGATGCGCATGTTTTCTGTACCGAACGTCAGATCGAAAGTGAAGTAGCGGATTTCATCGTGATGTTGCAAAAGGTGTACGCAGATTTTGGTTTTAATGATGTTTTGGTGAAACTTTCTACTCGTCCAGAGAAACGTGTTGGTTCCGACGAAACTTGGGATAAGGCGGAGGCGGCGCTGGCTGCGGCATTACGTCAGAATGATCTGGAATATGAATTGCAGCCTGGTGAGGGGGCATTCTATGGGCCGAAAATAGAATTCTCTCTAAAAGACACCTTGGGGCGTGTGTGGCAATGCGGCACCATTCAGTTGGATTTTAACCTGCCAGTACGTTTGGGTGCGGAATATGTGGACGAGGACAACGCGCGCAAAGCACCGGTGATGCTACATCGCGCCATTCTTGGTTCGTTAGAGCGTTTTATGGGGATTCTTATTGAACACCACGCTGGAGCTTTTCCGCTGTGGTTGTCGCCGGTACAAATGGCGGTAGTGAATATTTCGCAGGCACAAAATGGTTATGCTACTCAAGTGGCGGAAACTTTGCGAGCAGCCGGGTTTCGTGTGCACTTGGATTTGCGCAATGAGAAAATTACCTATAAAATACGAGAATATAGCTTACAAAAATTACCTTATATACTGGTAATTGGTGATAAGGAAATGGCTGCTGATTTGGTTGCCGTGCGAACCCGAAAAGGTGAGGACCTTGGGCAAATGTCGATGGCGGTGTTATTACAACATCTGCAATTGGAACTGTAAGCGGGTAGCACGGTTTAATTTTTAATGGAGAAACTGCAATAGCTCAGGATAAAGAACAACGCCTTAACGAGCAAATAACAGCGCCTCAGGTGCGGCTTGTTGGTGTAGAAGGGGAACCACTTGGTGTCGTGGCAGTCGCGGAAGCCTTACGTTTGGCTGAAGAGGCTGATTTAGATCTGGTGGAAGTTGCGCCAATGGCGGAACCACCGGTTTGCCGCATTATGGATATTGGCAAGTTCAAATATGCTGAGAGCAAGAAGCAGCACGAGGCTAAGCTTAAGCAAAAGCAGATTCAGATAAAGGAAGTCAAGTTTAGGCCGGGTACGGATGATGGCGATTACAATATCAAATTGCGTAACCTGATCCGATTTTTAGGGGAAGGTGACAAGACCAAAATTACGTTACGTTTTCGTGGACGTGAGATCGCCCATCAGAATATTGGCATGCAGATGATGGAGCGGGTTATGGCTGATCTTGGAGAGCATGGTACCGTAGAGCAGTACCCTAAAATGGAAGGCCGTCAGATGGTGATGGTGCTGGCGCCGAAGAAAAAATAATTTATGAGGTAAACCTCCGGCTACGTCGGAGTGATTTTTAATACTGCTCGGGTTAAGGGGCTGGTCAGAGCAGATTAGTAGTAAACAGTCCCAGATAAGTGATTTCAGGTTTTAAAGTGTTCCTTCCAGGAGCCTCCTGATGTCATAAAATAAAGGAGTAGTTATGCCTAAAATGAAAACAAAAAGTGGTGCTGCAAAGCGCTTCAAAGTGCGTGCAGGCGGCAGCATCAAGCGTGCACAAGCATTTAAACGCCACATCCTGACCAAAAAGACCACCAAGAGCAAGCGTCAATTGCGTGGTACTACCGAAGTTCACGCAAGCAACACGGCGTCTATTCGCGCCATGATGCCCTACGCATAAGGAGTAAAACATGCCAAGAGTTAAACGTGGTGTAACGGCGCGAGCGCGCCATAAGAAAGTTTTAGATCTGGCCAAGGGTTATCGTGGCCGCCGTAAAAACGTCTATCGTATCGCCAAAGAAGCAGTGATGAAGGCTGGCCAGTACGCCTACCGTGATCGTCGGCAACGCAAGCGTCAGTTCCGCACATTATGGATTGCACGTATCAATGCAGCGGCACGTGAGCAAGGGTTGAGCTACAGTGTGTTTATGAATGGCCTAAAGAAAGCCGCGATTAGCATTGACCGCAAGGTGCTGGCGGATATTGCCGTATTTGATAAGCTTGCCTTTATACAGATCGTCGGACAGGCTAAAACTAGTCTCGGCATTTAAGCCATAAGCTAAATCACATTTAAGAGGCGTTTGGCGCCTCTTTTTTGTTTTTTATAAGGCTGTCAATTTATGTAATTGATTAGGAATTAATTTTTATGAGCGACTTTCGTGTAATTTGCGATCTCGGCTCGATTACGCCGTTAACCTCGCTGTCTTCTCTGTCAGTGTAGATACATATAAATAATTACCATGCAAGAACTTGAGAAAATTCTCGACGAAGCACTAAAACAGTTTGCCGCGATTGAACAGGCAGCGGAATTGGAGCAAGTTAAGGCACGTTATTTGGGTAAAGAAGGCCGTTTGACTGTGCTGTTGAAAGGTCTCGGCAAACTGTCCGCCGAAGAGCGCCCAGCAGCAGGTGTTCGGATCAATCAGGTCAAGCAGGGCATCGAAAGTGCCTTGCAGCAAAGACGCGAAGCCCTGCAGTATAGCCAGCTACAGCTTAAACTTAAGGCGGAGGCATTGGATGTTACCTTGCCAGGGAGAGGCCTGGGCTGTGGTGGGTTGCATCCGGTCACGCGCACGCTTGAACGCATTGAGGGCCTGTTTCATTCACTTGGTTTTACTGTTGCATCGGGTCCGGAAATCGAGAGCGATTTTTATAACTTCACAGCGCTCAATATTCCGGAAAACCACCCGGCGCGTGCCATGCATGACACGTTTTACGTCGACCAAAAGCATGTATTGCGTACCCACACTTCACCGGTGCAGATCCGCTATATGGAAAATAATGCCCCTCCACTGAAAATTATTGCGCCGGGGCGAGTGTACCGCTGCGATTCAGATGTGACCCATTCGCCCATGTTTCATCAGGTGGAAGGCCTGTGGATTGATGAGGATGTAAATTTCTCTATGTTAAAGGGCGTGCTGTCGAATTTTATGCAATGTTTCTTTGAGCGTGATGATTTGCAAGTTCGCTTTCGTTCCTCATTCTTTCCATTTACCGAGCCGTCGGCAGAGATGGATATCCAGTGTGTGCAGTGCAATGGCAAGGGGTGTCGCGTGTGCAGTCATACTGGCTGGTTGGAGGTGTTAGGCAGTGGTATGGTGCATCCGAATGTACTGAAACACGTCAATATTGATAGCGAAAAATATTTGGGTTTTGCCTTCGGCCTTGGGGTTGAACGCTTGGCGATGTTGCGCTATAGCGTGGCTGATTTACGCCTGTTCTATGAAGGTGATTTACAATTTTTGAAGCAATTCAATTAGCATGAAATTTTCAGAGAATTGGTTAAGATCCTGGATTAATCCCGAGCTTCCCAGCCACGAGCTGGCGCATGCGTTGACCATGGCTGGGCTGGAAGTGGAGGCGTTGGAATCAGTTGCACCTGCGTTCAAGAATGTAGTGGTAGCGGAAGTGCTGGAGGTGATCAAACATCCCAATGCGGATCGGTTAAATGTGTGTCAAGTCAATGTGGGCGAGGCTGCGCCGCTGAGCATCGTTTGCGGCGCACCCAATGTTGCCGTTGGCATGAAAGTACCTTGTGCGCGCATCGGTGCGATATTGCCAGGTGACTTTGTCATAAAGCAAGCCAAGGTGCGCAATGTTGATTCTTTCGGTATGTTGTGTTCTGCCAAGGAGCTTGGATTGGCAGAAGAGAGTCAGGGTCTGTGGTTGTTACCTGAGAATGCGCCAGTGGGGGAGGGGCTACGCGAATACCTGGAGCTGGACGACATGCTGTTCACCTTAAAGCTTACACCTAATCGCAGTGACTGTTTAAGCATGGCAGGCGTGGCGCGGGAAGTGGCGGCGATTGCTGGCGGCACGTTGAATGCGTTGCAGGTTGATTCCGTTCAGTCGAGTTTGACTGAAACCTTAGTGGTAAATATTGATGCTCCCGAAGCTTGTCGGTTATATTGTGGCCGCATCGTGCGCGGTGTGAATTCTTCTGCTGCGACGCCGTCATGGATGATGCACCGCCTGGAGCGCGGCGGGCTGCGCAGTATCAATGCGGTGGTAGATATTACCAATTATGTCATGCTCGAGCTTGGTCAGCCCCTTCATGCCTTTGACTTGGGAAAACTTACCGGTGGCATTACAGTGCGTTACGCGCGAGCGGATGAAGAATTGGTTTTGCTCAATGGGCAAAAGGTCATGCTGCAGGATGACATATTGGTGGTTGCAGATGATACGCAATTGCTAGCGTTGGCTGGAATTATGGGTGGTGCGGCAAGCGGTGTGGAAACGGCCACTCGTGATGTCTTTTTGGAGAGCGCTTTCTTTGTACCCGATGCAATTGTTGGAAAGGCGCGTAGATTGGCCATTTCCACTGATTCTTCATATCGTTTTGAGCGCGGTGTAGATTTTGCCGCGACACGCATGGCACTCGAGCGTGCAACACAATTATTGCTGGAGATTTGCGGTGGGCAAGCTGGTGTGGTCAGCGAGGTGCGTGGGGAATTGCCAGCACGCGATGCGATAATGTTACGCACCAGTCGAGTAAAGCGCATGTTGGGTATTATGCTGGATACTGCCCAAATCACCGCTTTGCTGCAGCGCTTGCAATTTAAATTTGAACAGCAGGGTGATGATTTCTATGTAACACCGCCTAGCTATCGCTTTGACCTGTCTCTGGAAGTAGATTTGATCGAGGAAATTGCCCGAATAGTCGGTTACGATAATATTCCGGCGCAGCCACCACAAACCGCAGTTATGATGGTGCCACAAACAGAAACACAACGTTCAGTGTCTTGCTTGCGTCAAATCTTAGTGGCACGTGACTACCAGGAAACAATCAGTTATGCTTTTCTTGATGCAGCGGTCGAGCGTGATTTGTGTGCTAATACTACGCCTATTACCCTGAAAAACCCCATTTCCAGTCAATTGGCGGTAATGCGTAGCAGTCTTTTAGGTGGTTTGATCGGTGCTTTGCGTATAAATTTTGTACGTAAACAATCCCGTGTGCGTCTGTTTGAAGCAGGAGTGTGTTTTACAGGTGAAAATCATGCTCAACGTGAGCGGTTCGCCGGATTGTGTTATGGCCCACAGCTTCCTGAACAATGGGGGGCGGCGGCGCGTAGCGTGGATTTTTACGATGTAAAGGCAGATGTAGAAGCGCTGTTTGCTCCAGTGCTATTAACTTTTGTAGCATCACCGCATCCTGCTTCCCACCCTGGGCGTTCGGCACAAATATTGCTGCATGGACAAGTAGTGGGTTGGATAGGGGAGTTGCATCCGAAGTGGTTGCAGCAGTATGAAATTTCGCAGGGAGTGGTGTGGTTTGAGGTTGAGCTTGATGCCTTGATATCAGCCAATGTACCGCATGCCAGCGAAATTTCTAAGTTTCCGCCGGTTCGTCGCGATCTTGCTGTCGTTGTGGATGAAAGTGTAACAGTCCAATCTTTATTGGATGCCATGCTCGGTAGCAATACCTCGTATGTGGCAGAAATCGCGTTGTTTGATTTGTATCGTGGTAAAGGTGTGGGGGACGGAAAAAAAAGCCTTGCTTTCCGTGTGTTATTGCAAGATACTCAAAAAACATTAATTGATAGTGAAATTGAACAAAGTATCGCGCGCTTGGCTGCTGTTTTGCAACAGCATGGTGCGCAGTTACGTATATAAGGGGTGATCAATGACATTAACCAAAGCAGAGCTCGCGGATTTACTGTTTGAAAAAGTTGGTTTGAATAAGCGTGAAGCTAAGGATATGGTTGAGTCCTATTTCGAGGAAATTCGTGCTCAACTTGAGCATGGTGAAAGTGTCAAGTTATCCGGTTTTGGCAATTTTCAGTTACGTGATAAGCCCCAGCGTCCTGGGCGTAATCCAAAGACAGGCGAAGATATCCCCATAACAGCACGCCGTGTAGTGACTTTTCATCCTAGCCAGAAACTTAAGAGCATGGTAGAGCTCCATTATCATGGAAAACCACAAGCTTAATGCCGTCCTGCCATCGATCCCGGCGAAAAGGTATTTTACTATAGGTGAAGTCAGTGACTTATGCGGGGTGAAGGCGCATGTATTGCGTTATTGGGAGCAGGAGTTTACCCAGCTGAAACCCGTTAAACGGGGCGGTAATCGGCGCTACTATCAGCATCATGAAGTTTTACTCATCCGTCGTATCAGGCAATTGCTGTATGAAGAAGGTTTTACTATCAGTGGAGCCCGTGGTCGCTTGAGTGATTTTGTTGGACAACAAATAGAAAATCAGCCGCAACCGCTTCAATCATCCGCTAATTTGTCTGAATTACGTCGTGAAATCAGCGAAATTATCGCCCTACTAGGGTAGTAAGAATCCCCTAGTTTTAGACCATCATTTAGATGGTAGTCTGCTATAACAAAAAAACTATAAGTGAGGGCGGGTGTCAATAATGGACACCAACGGGTTCATGCGCCAATCTGTTTTCATATTGAGTAGCCCCTTTCCCCATGGGGCGTTGCTGTAGCCGTTCCCCTGGCGTGACATTGATGGTGCCATGCCGACTGATCGAGCAATTTTTGTACTTATGGGCGCAATACTGGCTACCCTCTGCCTAGTTGACTAGGTTGTCACCGAACAAATCTTTGTGGCATGCCAGATAGAGCCAACCCTTATTAATTGGGGAGGTGGGTGATGTCAATCGCTTAGATATGATTTGGGGCGATCACCCACCAAGCTAAGCGTATTAACCGCTCGGCGAAACTTCGCGGTTTTCCACCGAGTGAGATCAGTGTCGCATTCAGCAACTAATCGTAATGTGAGAAATAGGCCAATACCATGAATTTGCGTTAGATCAGGCCCAGCCAATGGGTACATGGTGAAGGTCGCACCATTTGACTGCTTGGTACGGTGCGTGTTTTGGGAAGCGGCGTCTCTGGCATGAGTTGACCCGTATAAGCATATCGCGCATTGCAGGTTGTTACATCAGGATTTTTCTCACTCGCCCAATAGGTAGTTACTAGACATCGTGTATGTCACTCTTTTTGCCAGGTATGAAATACGCTTCGCGTGCATTGGCAAGAATGACATTAATGCCGTGCGACTCAAGTACTTCGTACGCCATAAACCCAATGAATGCCTGTGGATTTTATTGTGGCAGTTTCGATTAGCCAATCTGTTATTTGTTTCACGTTTAATAAAACGTGGGCCCATTTTGCTCAGCCTATCTCATCTTCGATGGGGTAATGATTTTACTGCTGATGTATAAATTAAATAATTTCAAAAAATATGGCTTATTGCCCATCGTTATATAGTAATATACATTTTGCTAGCCGCTTCGAAATAAAGTGGATGCATACGGTGCGATGGCGGGTTAGTTTGACTGAAGTAGGGCGCATCTGGAAGCTTAATTGAGTTGCCGCAGAGCATTATAAACCCAGTGATTTGCGATATTCGATGAAGAAGCGTTGGATATTTTAATTAAGGAGAATTTAAGATGAAAACAAGTGCACGTAATACATTGAAAGGTACTGTTGTAACAGTTATTGATGGAGCAGTTAATTCAGAAGTGACGCTCAGGCTAGAAAGTGGTGTAACGGTGTATGCCATTGTAACAATCGAAAGTGCACGGTTACTCGGCCTTGTGCCAGGTAAAGCTGCATACGCGTTAATCAAGTCTTCATGGGTGATTTTGACATTAGCGGATGAGAAGATCATAACGTCAGCGCGTAATCGGCTGTGCGGGGTGGTCAACCGAATAGAGAAAGGTGCTGTAAATACCGAAGTGGCCCTTGATTTCGGCAATGACAATACGCTTGTTGCGATCATCACCAATGAATCGCAAAACTTACTTAAATTCTCGATTGGTAGCCCGGCTTGTGCCTTAATCAAGGCATCTAATGTTCTTCTTGCCGTAGATGCATAGAGAGTAAAACCACAGCCTACGGTTTTTTTTAACTATCGTTATGTAGTTTTATATATTTTGATTTGGGTAATTCTTCAGGGGCAATTATGATAAAAAATTTTCATGACCCATTAGACAAAATGATTAGTCAGGCTATCAATTTCAAGAGAGTTACGAAATTAATAGAGTTTCAAGATTTGGCTCTTGTCAAAATTAAAATGCCTGGGTCGAAAATAAAAGCCAGTATTTTGGCTAGTAGTTTGTTAGTGGTGTCACCCTGTGTCCTTGCTCAGGAAAACGCGCAGTTGAAACCGCAAAATGAAAAATCGGCGGGGCAAGAAGTACAGGGCATAGCGCAATCGAAGGAAACCGACAAGGAAAATTCTGCCTTGCAAGTCAAGAAAACGACTAAAACTGACACATCAGAAGTTAAGATCCCGGTTAAGGCTGCGGCTCAGACGCCTAGTTATTATGTTCAATTTCGTAGTTCTGGGTTAGCCATACAAACTGAACCTCCTCGCTATGTCAAACAAGCCAATAAAACATGGCTTAAAGATATTGACGGTTGGCAAGATGTTAATTGGTTGGATATTGGTGTAGAAGCCCGGCTTCGCTATGAATCTCGTGAAAATGATTTTCGCCGAAAAACAGATACAGTGGATGAACCAATTTCATTACGGACACGCCTTTATGCTGCGGTAAAAAATAAATTTGACCCATTACGCGCTACCTTTGAGTTTCAAGATTCTAGACGTTTTAACCAGGGATATCCGTATACCAATTTAGAGGTCAATAAAACAGAGTTTATTCAAGGTTATGGGGAATTGTTCTTTAAAGATGCGCTGGGGGTAGATGATCGGGGCAACGACAGGCCACTCAGCCTGCGAGCGGGGCGCATGGCTTTTGAGTTAACGGATAAACGCCTGGTTGCACGAAATGAATATCGTAATACCACAAATAACTTCCAAGGTTACCGTGCAGTTTTAGGCCAGAAAAATAGCGACTGGCAAGGAACTATCTTTGCCTTTAATCCAGTAATTCGCTTTATGGAGCAAGCGGATAAAGCCAATGAGGCCCAGTGGTTCTACGGAGCTATGTTTGATGTGCGCAAATGGTCAGACGTAGTCACATTTCAACCTTATTACTACTTACTACAACAAAATGGCAGTAAGGTAAAATATGCTTCTACGGGCGCACTTGCCACCGCAGCCGACAAAACAAATCGAGAAATTAACACCGGGGGGTTGCGGGCCTATGGAATAGTAGCCAATACCGGCATCGACTGGGATTTGAACTATGTCAAGCAATGGGGTACCGATAACGGGCAGGATCACGATGCCTATGGTTATAACATGGAATCAGGCTATACCTTCAACCATCCATGGAAACCCCGTGTCATGGCTAATTTAGGTTATGCCAGCGGCGATAAAAATCCAAATGACAAAAAAAGTCAACGTTTTGAGCGTTTATTCGGCTTTGCCAGGCCATGGTCCCACACTGATTACATTCAGATGGAAAATATCCGCGCCACTAAACTTCGCGGAGAATTCAATCCCACCGCTACTTTAAAACTTGATTTTGGCTACAGCTGGTACAAACTAGCCAGTGCTACAGACCGCTGGTCTGGCGGAAATAACTTGCGCGACACAACGGGAAAAAGCGGTAAAGATATAGGGGATGAGTTTGACATGCGTGCACAATTTCCAGTCAATAAACATTTATCGATGGTTGTAGGTTATTCCTACTTCATGGCGGGAGATTTTGCCAAAGTGACGTCCCAGAAAGTGACGCCTGGACGAGGTGAAAACTCACACCTAGTCTGGATAGACGCTACTGTAGTTGCATTTTAATTCCAATCAATGAACAGGAGCTTTTACCATGATTAAAATTTTTCACACCCTTGTTATCGTAGTAGCATTCGCATTTGGATCCAGCATCGCCATGGCGGAAACCATCACAATCGTCGCTGCTTCCAGTATTAAATTCGCTATGGCCGATATCGTGAATAAATTTAATGCCGAACACCGCAATGATGGGGTAAAGACTATTTATGGCGCATCAGGAAAATTCACCTCACAAATTCAAAATGGTGCGCCTTTTGATATGTTTTTTGCGGCGGACACTAATTTCCCGCAGATATTGAAAAAAGAAGGACTAACGAGCACTGATCCAGTAGTTTATGCGATTGGTAAACTGGTAATTTGGTCTTCAATGATGGATGCCACTAAGATGACCTTGCAAAAACTGTCTGAACCAGCCATTCGTAAACTGGCCATCGCCAACCCCGAACATGCACCCTATGGTATGCGCGCCAAGGAAGCGATGAAATCAGCCGGAGTATGGGAAAAAATCAAGGACAAGCTCGTTTTTGGTGAAAATGTTGAACATACCGCACAGATGGTCAGTACTGGAGCGGCCGATGCCGGGATTATTCCCCTTTCCCTGGCACTTAATCCTGCAATGGTTAAACAAGGCGGCTATAGTTTAATTGATGATGGTATTCATGAACCGTTGGCCCAAGCCTTCGTAATCACGAAGCGCGCCAAGGACAGTACGCTTGCGCGGCAATTTGCGGCTTACTTCCAGACCCCCGAAGCGCGCAAAATCATGGAAAGCTATGGTTTTGTGGTGCCTAAAAAATAATAGGTTGAGAAATAGATTTTGGAGTACTTAAGACAAAGTTTGAGTGCCGAGGATTGGACGGCAATCTGGCTTACGCTACGGCTTTGTTTATACACTACCTTAATTTTAATGGTGATTGCCACGCCGGTTGCGTGGTGGTTGGCTAGCGGACGTTCTGCCAGTCGAACCGCCGTGCAGGCTGTGGTTGCCTTGCCGCTGGTGTTACCCCCCACTGTACTGGGATTTTATCTCTTGATCACGCTTGGCCCGCGCGGCTTCATCGGCGGAACGTTAGAGGATATGGGGTTCCATCATCTCGCCTTTACGTTCGAGGGCATATTGATCGGCTCAGTGTTGTATTCCATGCCATTTGCCGTACAGCCCTTGCAGGAAGCCTTTGCTAATCTGGGGCGACGCCCGATTGAGGTGGCTGCTTCGCTGGGGGCTGGCCTGATAGATCGTTTTATTAGCGTCATTTTACCAATGACCAAAGGGGGCTTCATCGTCGCCATGACACTCACTTTTGCTCATACCATGGGCGAATTTGGAGTAATTTTGATGGTGGGCGGCAATATTCCGGGGGTTACCCACGTATTATCAACCACGATCTATGGCTATACTGAAGGTATGCAGTATGCCGCTGCAGGAAGACTGAGTTTGATGTTATTGATTTTTGCGTTTATCGTGCTTTTTGTGGTGTACTGGTTTAATCGAGGTTTTGAGATGGTAAAACCATGACTTTATCAGTACGCGCCCGGATTACTCACTCAAACTTTATTTTCGATGTCGATGTTGATTGGCCTGCAGAGGGTGTCACTGTTCTGTTTGGACGTTCTGGCTCAGGCAAGACGACATTGCTGCGACTGATTGCTGGTTTGGAGCGCCCGAGCGGCGCACGCGTGAGTTTTCGTAACGAAATTTGGCTGAATGGACGTTGCTGGGTACCGTTGCATCGGCGGCGGATCGCTATGGTTTTTCAAGAGGCAAGTTTGTTGCCGCATCTGTCTGTACGCGAAAACCTCCTCTATGGTTACAAGCGCACACCGATTGCTGAACGTAAACTCCATTTAGATGAGGTCGTCCGTATGTTGGCCATTGAAAACTTGATTGAACGTAATGTTAATCAACTTTCCGGTGGGGAACGTCAGCGTGTTGCCTTGGGGCGTGCGTTGTTGACAAGTCCACGCCTGCTATTGATGGATGAGCCACTTTCGGCGCTTGACACGCAGACTAAGCGTGACATCCTTCCCTATTTCGAACGCTTGGTAATGGAAGCGGACGTGCCGATTGTGTATGTTACCCATGCGCCAGCCGAAGTAGAGCGTCTTGCAGACCGCGTGGTGTTTCTGCGGGATGGGCACATTGATCGTGTCGAAACGCTTAAACATGCCTTATCACGATCGGATTCACCGCTATTTAACGACGAAGGCGTGGTGTCGGTCATTGAGGGTCAGTTAGGGCTAAAAAAAGAACATGGGTTAACTCCTTTTCATGTTGGCGAAGATTGTTTTTGGCTGAGTAATCCTATTTATTCGGATAGCGTTGGTAGATCGCAACGTTTGCGTATTCTTGCTAAGGATGTCGGTATTGTGCTCACTAAGCCGGAGAACACAAGTTTGTTGAATATCTTGCCGGTGACAATACAGTGTATAGAGCATGCCCGCGAAGGACATGTTCTACTTGGATTACGGTTAAGTGGAGGACAAAATCTATTTGCTGAAATCACTGCGTGGTCATGTAGCCGGCTGCAATTGCTTAATGGAGTGAACGTATATGCAATGATTAAAACAGTCGCGTTGGCGGAGTAAATAATATGTTGTTGCAAGGTTTATTTGGATGGATGATTAAGCTACCTATTAAAAGTTATAACAAGATGGCGGCAACCACTTTGCGGTCTTCTCCCATTAAGATGTTGTAAGTGCGGCAGGCGGCGGGAGTATCCATACTTTCTACGCCGATGCTCGCCGCAGTCAATTGCTGATATAGACGTGGATGCGGAAAGCATTGCTGCGCGCCTGTTCCGAGCAGCACAATTTCTGGTTTCATGGCTAGAAGATAGGCGAAGTCTGATTCGCTTAATGCATCAAAATTGTGCGGTTGCCAATCGGTGAATACCAGTTCCGGCGTGACCACTATGGAATGTTCAAAGCGTTGGCCGCTGACCGTGACATAGCCAGTTCCGTGGGCAGTGAAAATATTTTGGTTTGTGCGGGTGTTGAGATGCAGTTTCACGCGAGTTCTCCATTTGCTGACCTAGGCGCGCTCGGTTAGAATCACGCCCTTTGCAATCAGTAATTTCAAGGGCAATAAGTGTATTTATGACATTTTTTGTTCGTGTCAAATTCTACCATCCAGCGGATTGATGTCACAGTTTAGAAGCAATAGATTGAGGGAACCAATTGAAACAACCTGATAGTACAGATATGGAAATGGTGCCCCTTGTATTGAAATCCACCAAGCTAGCCAGTGTCTGCTATGACATTCGCGGCCCCGTAATGACGCGCGCCAAGCAAATGGAAGAAGATGGCCATCGTATTATAAAACTGAATATTGGTAATTTGGCGTCATTTGGCTTCGAAGCGCCAGAAGAAATTCAGCAGGACGTAATTCATAACCTACCTAACTCTTCCGGTTATTCTGATTCAAAAGGATTGTTTGCCGCGCGCAAAGCCATCATGCATTACGCCCAGCAAAAAAATATTGCCGGAGTTGGATTGGAGGATATTTTTATTGGCAATGGCGCATCCGAATTGATTGTAATGTCCATGCAGGGACTGCTGAATACGGGCGATGAAGTGTTGGTGCCAGCACCGGATTATCCGCTGTGGACGGCGGCGGTCACCCTGGCAGGCGGCACGCCACGCCACTATTTATGCGATGAACAAGCTGATTGGTTGCCGGACGTGGCTGACATCAGCAGCAAAATTACACCCAACACGCGTGCCATTGTGTTGATCAACCCGAATAATCCTACTGGTACGATATATCCAGATTCGTTGTTGCAAGAACTTATTGAAGTTGCACGCAAAAACAGACTCATTGTGTTCGCCGACGAGATTTATGACAAGGTGCTCTATGACGGTGTGAGCCACACCTCAATTGCTTCGCTGGCGGATGATGTACTGTTCGTTACGTTTAATGGCCTATCTAAGAATTATCGCGCTTGCGGCTATCGTGCTGGCTGGATGATTGTGTCGGGCAGAAAGAAACACGCGCAGGATTATATTGATGGCCTGGGCATTCTCGCTTCGATGCGTCTGTGTTCAAACGTGCCCGGGCAATTTGCCATCCAGACCGCGCTGGGAGGTTATCAAAGTATCAATGATTTAGTCGCGCCTGCCGGACGTCTGTGCAAGCAGCGGGATCTTGCACACCAATTGCTTACCGCTATTCCGGGTGTGTCATGCGTCAAGCCGAAAGCCGCGCTATATATGTTTCCGCGCTTGGATCTGAAGATGTATCCGATCAATGATGATCAGAAATTTATCCTTGAACTGCTGGAAACTGAGAAAGTGTTAGTGGTTCAGGGTACGGGCTTTAACTGGCCGAATCCTGACCACTTCCGCGTGGTGTTTTTGCCTAATGCTGACGATTTAGTCGAAGCGATTGGCCGAATTGCACGTTTTTTGGAGTATTACCGCAAACGTTATGGGAAGAAATAAACAAAGGGTCTAAATGCGCCTTAACTTTTCCCAATCCTTATTGGCAGGGAGCCGAAAGGGAATGAATAAACGAATTGAATTTTGGAGTAAAAAATAATGAAGCCAATGAACGTAGGTCTACTGGGTATAGGCACCGTAGGTGCGGGCACATTTACGGTGTTGTCACGCAATGCAGAAGAAATTTCCCGCCGTGCGGGCCGTCCCATACGCATTGTCGCGGTGGCGGAAAAGGATGTGGCACGTGCTAATGAAATTACACAGGGCGCCTGTCGTGTAGTTGATGATGCATTCGCTGTGGTGGCCGACCCAGAAGTGGATATTATTATTGAGCTAATCGGCGGCTGTGGTGTGGCCAAAGAATTGGTGCTTAAGGCCATTGCGAATGGCAAGCATGTGGTTACTGCAAACAAGGCGCTACTGGCCATGCATGGCAACGAAATATTTGCCGAGGCACAAAAGCAGGGTGTGATGGTTGCATTCGAAGCGGCAGTGGCGGGTGGTGTGCCGATTGTCAAAGCGGTACGCGAGGGCCTGAGCGCCAATCGTATTGAATGGATTGCCGGAATTATTAACGGAACGACCAACTTTATCCTATCCGAGATGCGCGATAAGGGGCTGAGTTTCGATACCGTGCTGAAAGAGGCGCAGCGTTTGGGTTACGCCGAGGCCGATCCGACATTCGATATCGAAGGGGTGGATGCTGCGCACAAAATCACCATACTCTCTGCGATTGCATTCGGCATTCCGATGCAATTCGACAAGGCGCATATTGAGGGCATTTCCCAGCTTAATGCAAAAGACATAAAGTATGCCGAACAGCTCGGCTACCGCATCAAATTGCTTGGTATTACCAAACGCACCACGGCAGGTATTGAGTTACGTGTGCATCCCACCTTGATTCCCGCCAAACGACTGATCGCCAACGTGGAAGGTGCGATGAATGCAGTGGTGGTGCAGGGCGACGCAGTCGGTGCGACCTTATATTACGGCAAGGGCGCCGGTGCGGAACCAACGGCCAGTGCGGTGATTGCCGATCTGGTTGATGTGACGCGTATGCACACTGCCGACCCGGAACATCGAGTGCCGCATTTGGCATTCCAGCCGGATCAATTGGTTGACCTGCCTATTTTGCCCATAGCTGAGGTGCTGACTTGTTACTACCTGCGCCTGCGGGTGCATGATGAACCTGGTGTGCTGGCCGATATCACACGCGTGCTGGCTGATGAGCAAATTTCGATTGATGCCTTGATTCAGAAAGAGCCGGGTGAGGGTGAAGATGAGACGGACTTGATTTTGCTTACTCATTTGACACGTGAAAAGCGCATCAATGCCGCTATTGTCAGACTTGAAAAATTGCCAGTAGTAGTGGGTAACGTTACGCGCATTCGTATGGAAGAATTGGGCAAATAAGGCATTCCGTCATTACTGAGAGTAGTTGTAAAAACGTACTCTCTCCCCCTCTCTCCTATAACAAAGAGTAGGGACTAAAAACTAAGTGAGCAAAGCAATGAAATACATTTCCACACGTGGCAATTCACCCGCTAAAAATTTCACCCAAATCCTGCTCGGTGGACTCGCGCCCGATGGCGGCCTGTACCTGCCGGAAGAATATCCACAAGTAACGCGGGCTGATCTGGATAACTGGCGCAACCTGCCTTATGCTGATCTCGCTTATGCCGTGCTGTCCAAATTTGCAACGGATATTCCTGCAGCCGACCTTAAAGCGATTGTTAGCAAGACCTATACATCTGCCAATTATCACAACGCCCGCGCCGATTCTGACACTCAGCAAATTACCCCGCTGCGTACGCTCGAATCGGGAATGCATATTTTAGAATTGTCCAACGGCCCGACCTTGTCGTTCAAGGATATGGCGATGCAATTGCTGGGTAATTTGTTCGAGTACGTGCTGGATAAACAGCGCGAAGAACTTAATATCCTCGGCGCCACTTCCGGTGACACCGGCTCGGCGGCGGAATACGCCATGCGCGGCAAGCACGGCATTCGCGTGTTCATGTTGTCGCCGCATGGCAAAATGTCCGCTTTCCAGCGTGCGCAGATGTATTCACTGCAAGATCCAAACATCTTTAACATCGCCATCCGTGGCGTGTTTGACGAGGCGCAGGACTTGGTTAAGGCGGTATCCAATGATCATGCCTTCAAGGCCAAATATAAAATTGGTACGGTTAATTCGATCAACTGGGCGCGTGTATCGGCGCAAATCGTCTATTATTTCAAGGGCTACTTTGCTGCGACGCAATCCAACGATGAAAAAGTAGCATTTTCCGTACCCTCCGGTAATTTCGGTAACATCTGCGCTGGCCACATTGCGCGCATGATGGGCTTGCCCATCGGCCAGCTTATCCTTGCCACTAACGAAAACGATGTATTGGATGAATTTTTTAGAACCGGTGTCTATCGCCCGCGCGCGACGGATCACACCTATCACACCAGCAGCCCGTCGATGGATATCTCAAAGGCATCCAACTTCGAACGCTTTATATTTGACTTGGTTGGGCGCGATGCGGCCAAGGTGCGTGAATTCTGGAGCAGCATTGATGCAGGGGGCGCGTTCGATATTAAGGGCACGCCCTATTGGCATGAGCTGTCTAAATTTGGTTTCGCTTCCGGCAAAAGTACGCACCTCGACCGCCTTAAGATCATCCGCGAACTGTGGGAAGACTATGACGTAATGGTCGATACCCATACTGCGGATGGGATCAAAGTTGGCCTCGAACAACGCCGCCCTAGCTTGCCGCTAATCTGCTTGGAAACTGCATTGCCAGCCAAGTTTGAAGACACCATCATCGAAGCGCTCGGACGCAATCCGGAGCGGCCTGCCGGATTGGAATGTATCGAAAAATTACCACAATGCGTTGAAGTGATGGACGCAGATTTGGAAAAACTTAAGGCGTACATCGCTGCCAAAATTCTGAATTAAAGCTTAAAAAATGTCTAAGGTTTTATGGTGAGTGTGGAGGCATGTCGCCGTTGTCATGACGCACCTTGTTGGCTCAATATAAAAAGGCTTTACCATCAAACAATTCATCAATTAATTAACAGGAAGTAGTTCCTCCGGCGAGCCAGTATCAAATTAATGGGTGGATGACACCGCTTCTTTCCAACTCAACCGACGGCGTGATCGCTTCAATTTCGCTTAAAAATTGATCCTGGCAGGTTTGTTTTTTTGCCGCGTATTCCAGTTCAGGAAGTACGTTTTCACCCCTTCAGATTGTCAAGCACTGCGCAGAAATAAATCAGGGTTTCCCCTAACAGGTTCCTCTTACCGATGTATAGGTAACGCTTGTGAGTTTCCCAGCAGAGCCGGGTTTACTTCAGTGAATCTCAAGCCTCAAAGCTATTAGAGAAACTCCGACCAAACGTTTCGGTGGCGTTAATGAATATCGTCATGGTATGCAAACATGCGTTTTATACGAAGCCGCCTATGACATCACTCATGTATGGGGTGTCCATTCTTGATTTGGATGTTGCTTTTAACTATAACCACACCTTCGGTACCCCGAGCGATTTCAACAGCTTTTTCCTCTTCTGATAAAAGGTGAGCAGTGCCGCTCAACCATACAACACCATTGTTATCCATATCAACTTTAATACTCTTGAATTTGCCTAAATGTCTGTCAGCGTTCAGTCGGGTTTTTATTTTATTTGCTATATCCGAGTCCTTAACTATTGTCATAGGGTCTGGATGGTCTATTGTTGAATCGGCGGTAAAGCCCCTAATGGGTATCAGCAATATACCGGCCATAAAACAAATTGCCGTAATTTTGACTTTCATGACTTCCCTCCTTGATAAAAATACAGAGTTGTTAAAATAACACTTCTTCGATTACTTTTCAGTTCGCTAGCGCTCATAAAAATTTAAAAAACGCTGAAGCCAAGGTGTTTTTTAGGCCCTGGTAAAACTTCTTCTATATTGTTTTTTGCCAAAAGTTCGTATCCAATGATGCCATCTTTTCAAGAGTATTTACCGCCTGCGAGGGAAAATATGAATAATCGAATCTCAAGAAATTTCCAAAATATTTTTCTAACTCTGATTGCAGTTTGCGGCAACGTCGTTTGTTTACCTACGCTAGCATTTTCACAAAGCGACATTGGCATTGAATTTAAGGATAAAGGTCAAATCGTCAAGACTCTGACTTTAAGCGATCTTGCTACTGTCGCTCCAGCAGTTTCGTTAAAAATTTTTGAGATCCATGAGAAAAAAGACCGTGTCTACAAGGCTTATCCTGCCCGGTCACTTTTTGACAACATATTTGGCAAAGAGTGGGAGAAAGCAGAGGAGGTCGTATTCATTTCGATGGATGGATATCAAGCGAGCATACCAATAGCAAAATTTCTCTCTTATGAAGCCTATTTCGCTTTTGCACACGACAGCGACTCGCGATTTATGATGACCAACATACTACAAAATAACGAGGTAGTACAACTCGGGCCACTCTATTTAATCTGGGACAACAAAAAGTCAAAAGAATTGCTTGAGGATGGTGCGTCTGACATGCCTTACCAGGTGAAGAGTATCGAACTCACCGCATTTGCAACCCGCTTTCCGAATCTTTCCCCGCCAGCCAAGGTATCCGCAGAAGTGCAGCGTGGCTTTTTGCACTTTCGTAAGTATTGCATGGCATGCCATATGATCAATGGTGAAGGCGGCGGCAAGGCACCTGAGCTTAATTACCCGACGAGTGTGGTCGAGTACATCAAGCCTGAGTATTTGACACGCTGGATCGAGAGTCCATCGAGTATCCGACACAACACGCTGATGCCTGGACTTGCACAAGAGATCCCTGATCGAGCGAGCGTTACACAAGAAATTATCGCTTATCTCAAGGCAATGAGCACAGTCAAACGTAGTCCAAAGCCTAAAGACATTCACTGATGCGCTTGCCTGTTGCTATGAAATGAGCGAGGTAAATTTATTTACCCGCTAAAAAATGACAGTTTTTGTTGCCCCTCCTTGCCATTTTAAGGGACAATTTAATATTTTTGTCTGTAACGTATTCACTTTTTGCAAGGAAGATGTTGGTATGTCCGAGATCGCCAAGATCTATCAGCTCACCCAAGTTCACACACAACCGCCATTGCGATGGTATTTCGATCCAAAAATTTTGGAGATTGAGCAGCGCATGTTATTCGATAACGGCCCTGGCTATGTCGGGCACGAATTGTTGGTTCCAGACATCGGCGATTACCATGTTTTAAACTGGATGGATAACGCTAAGATGTTGGTGCGTAATAAAAATGGGGTGGAATTGCTTTCTAATATTTGCCGCCATCGTCAGGCTACCATGTTTGAAGGTCGTGGTAGCGCGAAAAATATTGTATGCCCGTTGCATCGTTGGACATATCAACTGGATGGCCAGCTGTTGGGTGCACCGCGCTTCCCGCAGAGTCCCTGTCGGCATCTCAATAAAACTCCGTTGCAAAACTGGAATGGCTTACTGTTCGCAGGTAAACGAAATATTGCCAAGGATCTGGCGAATATCCCTGCGTTAAAGGAACTGGATTTTTCCAATTATCAACTGGATCGTGTAGAGATAGATGAATATGCTTTCAATTGGAAGACTTTCATTGAGGTATATCAGGAGGACTATCATGTCGCGCCGTTTCATCCCGGCTTGGGTAAATTCGTCAATTGCGATGATCTACGTTGGGAATTTGGCGACTGGTACAGCGTGCAAACTGTAGGCATCAATCATGGCCTGCGTAAAGCCGGCAGTCCCGTCTATGGCAAATGGCAGGAACAGGTATTGCGTTATAACAATGGCACGCTACCTAAATACGGCGCGATTTGGCTGACCTATTACCCTAATATCATGGTTGAGTGGTACCCCAATACATTAGTGGTTAGCACTGTCATTCCGCGCGGGGTCGATGCCTGCACTAACATTATGGAGTTTTATTACCCTGAAGACATAGTGCTATTCGAGCGCGATTTTGTCGAAGCAGAAAAGGCTGCCTACCGTGAAACCGCGCTTGAGGATGATACTATCTGCCTGAAAATGCATCAGGGGCGCAAATGGCTGTACCAGCATGGAATCGAAGATGCTGGGCCGTATCAGTCTCCGACCGAGGACGGCCTGCTGCATTTCCATGAGTTTCTGCGGCGTCAGCTTGATTCGCATTTAGGGGAATGATCATACTAATCGCCATCATAAAATTTTGCGCATTACCCTGTCCGTGCAGGCGGAGCTTTAGTTTAGTTAAACGGCCATATTTTCTCCTGCGCGGGGTTAGTATTTTTTTTGGAAATTCGCTTAAATAATTTATTGGAATGGGTGCGCTATGGATGCTAGTCGCCGGATTCCTTTTCGGCTGCATGGGGGTGTTTGTCAAACTCGGTGCAGAATACTTTTCTCATATTGAATTAGTATTCTATCGCTCCTTTCTCGGGTTATTGATGATCTATGCCGTTATCCGTCAGCAAGGGTTGTCGTTGTCGACCGGTCACTTAAAGCAGCATTTGTGGCGCGGCATTTCTGGCACTATCGCGTTGATGTTGTATTTTTACTGTATTACCGTGTTGCCGTTGGCCACTGCAGTCACGCTAAATTACACCGCGCCGCTCTATCTTACTATTTTGACCGTGTTAGCCTTTAAGGAACGTTTTCGGCCTGCTCTTTCCAGCGCTATCCTGTTGGGGTTTTGTGGCGTGATATTGCTATTACACCCCACGTTGGCCCAGGATCAACTTATCCCCGGTCTTATCGGGCTGATTTCTGGTCTTTTGGCCGGCATCGCTTACCTCAATGTCAAACAACTTGGGTTAAGGGGCGAACCAGAGTGGCGTGTGGTGTTCTATTTCAGTCTGATTGCCGCTATTGGCAGCGGCGTTGGCATGTTGCTTGGAACTATCCACCCGATCACCCCGCTTGGTTTATTCATCTTGCTCGGACTCGGCAGCACGGCCACGCTAGCACAATTAGCTATGACCCGCGCTTATCGCACCGGAAAAACGCTGGTGGCAGGTAGTTTGTCCTACAGCACTGTGATATTCGCCAGCATATTTGGCATGATTTTGTGGGGCGAGACATTGCCACTGATGGGATGGATAGGCATAGGGCTTATCATTGCAGGCAGTGTGTTAAGCTTGAAATTAACGCCCAAGCATGGCGGCGCATAACTAACGAAGAAGAGACTTAACATGATTACAATCGAACAAACTCCCACCCTGCTTAATGTTGCTGTACTGGGCGAATTCACCTTGGCCGATTTTAAGCAATTCGAGGAACATGCACTCTACATGCTTAAATCCCCTGGCATGGCCAATTTGTTGTTTGACTTACGTGACATGATCAACTACACGGTGGATGTAGCATGGGAGGAAATTAAATTTTTCAATCGTGAACACATGCACGATTTCAGCAGAATTGCCGTTATAACTGATGATCAATGGATCACATGGCAGGCTTGGCTATCGCGTATGTTCGTGGATGCCGATATACGCGTCTTTACCGATTATGAAGAAGCAAAAACTTGGGCGGCCGCAGCTTGATAAGTCCTTAAATATGTTAAAATCGCTCGGTATAATTCATAGCTAATTTCCAGGAGATAATGAATGCTTTCAGGTTTTATTGATTTGCCATGGTGGGGTTATATAGTTGTTGCACTGACTTTGACCCATATTACCATTGCATCTGTTACCATTTTTTTGCACCGCCACCAGGCACATCGCGCACTCGATTTACATGCTATTCCCAGTCATTTTTTTCGTTTTTGGTTATGGCTAACTACCGCTATCGTCACAAAAGAGTGGGTTGCCATACACCGCAAACACCATGCTAAATGTGAGACAGAAGACGATCCTCATAGCCCGGTTATTCTGGGAATTAAAAAAGTGCTATTGGAAGGAGCTGCTCTCTACCGAAAAGAAGCTGAGAACCAAGAAACATTAGCCAAATATGGCCACGGCACACCGAACGACTGGTTGGAAAACAATCTTTATAGTAAACGCAGCGAGCTTGGCATTACGTTGATGCTCATCATCGACATACTTTTGTTTGGCCCGCTCGGCCTAACCATCTGGGCCGTACAAATGGCATGGATACCTATTAATGCGGCTGGCATTGTCAACGGTATCGGACATTATTGGGGTTATCGCAACTTCCAGACGGCGGACGCTTCCACCAACATCGTGCCGTGGGGTATATTCATTGGCGGTGAAGAGCTGCACAACAATCACCATGCTTATGCTTCTTCCGCTAAACTTTCAAACAAATGGTATGAGGTCGACATCGGTTGGCTCTACATTCGCGTCATAGCAGCGCTCGGTTTAGCACAAGTGAAGAGGCGTGCCCCACGGGTACGTCTGAACCAAACCAAGACTTCATGCGATATGGAGACACTACACGCTGTTATCGCTAATCGCTACGAAGTGACAGCCAGATATGCCCAATTACTGAAAAAAACCTACTCAACAGAGATAGCCCGGCTCAAACTACAAGCCTCAGATAAAATTGACGTGGCGCGTATAAAACATTGGCTGCACTTGGATGAAAACGTTCTGACCGAACAACAAAAAACAAAACTTAACGTGGTGATTAAAGCCAGCGGCATCCTACGGACAACTTATACCTTACGCCAAGAGTTAGCTGTTGTCTGGCAAAGCTCTACTGCTACTAAGGAGCAATTAGTAAAACAATTGGAAGATTGGTGTCATCGGGCGGAAAACAGTGGGATTGTGGCATTACAGGAATTTTCCCAACGGTTGCGTTGCTACGCTTAGTATTGTTAACTTAAACAAAAAACCCGCTTAAGCGGGTTTTTTCATGCGTTTGTGAACCAAGCGAAGGGCTTACTTTAGCTTGGTTTCTTTGTACATCACATGCTTGCGCACCACTGGATCAAACTTCTTGATCTCAAGCTTTTCCGGCGTAGTACGCTTATTTTTGTCCGTTGTATAGAAATGACCAGTGCCGGCGCTGGATTCAAGTTTGATTTTTTCACGCATTTTTTGTTACTCCTTAAACGTTTTCGCCGCGTGCGCGCATTTCAAACAACACCGCATCGATACCATTTTTGTCAATGGTACGTAACCCGGCATTTGTCAGACGCAAGGATACCCAGCGATTTTCAGTTTCAACCCACAAGCGGCGACGCTGCAAGTTTGGCAGGAAACGACGCTTTGTTTTATTATTGGCGTGGGATACATTGTTTCCCACCATCGGGCGTTTCCCCGTTACTTGACAGACGCGAGCCATAGCTATTTCTCCAACTAGTTTGCAAAAGAAATGCAATTCTACTCTAAAACCCTCTACCTGATCAACCTGCGGTTGTTTCATCAGGCTAGAGAAATAACGATCCCTACTTTTTCCAACGTTAAATCCTCTGAGTTACGACAATTCAGCATTCCTATCTTTTGTTCCCACCTATGTCCAGATTGGGTAAAGACTCTCCCTTGTTTGTTAATTCTACATGCGCCCAACCATGCGCGAAGGTGATATCGAGATGTGCGCCTACAGGCAAAGCAGCACTGTCCGAAATAATTGTACCGTGTGCATCACGTACCATACTGTAGCCGCGCGCCAGCACCTGTTGCGGATCGAGATGGTCGAGATGTTGCTGTAGGACGCTTAGGTGGGCATTAAAGCGTTGCAGTGTACGTTGCATAACTTCCTGCAGCTGGTGAGTCAAAACTATCTGCCGTGCGCCAAGCTGTTCAATATTTGGATATGCCGCACGTAAACGCTGCTGCAACGACTGCCAATGCCATTGTTGGCGTTGCAAAGTATAGGTTAGCACGATCTGTAAGCGTTGCTGCAGATGGTTAAGGTGCTGAGTTTGTTGTTGCATTCGCAGTGCGGGATGTACCAATCGACGCTGTAAGTAGTCGAGTTGTTGCATTACACGTTCGAATTGGCGTTGTTTGCCGCGTGCTAATCGCTGTGCCAAATGATATACGCGTTGTAACAACTCTTGCCGCTCCGGTACAACCAGTTGCGCGGCCGCAGTGGGTGTGGCGGCACGCTGGTCAACAACAAAATCAGTGATGGTAAAATCAGTTTCGTGTCCAATGCCACTTACCATCAGAATACGGCTGGCAAAGATGGCACGCGCTACAATTTCCTCGTTAAACGCCCATAAATCTTCGATGCTGCCACCACCCCGACATAACATCAGCACGTCGCACTCCGCCCGTTCATTAGCCAATCGAATGGCTTGCGCGATCTTTTGCGCCGCTTCCTCCCCTTGTACCGGTGTGGGATACAGCACGACAGAAATACTTGGCATACGTTTAGCCAAGGTAATCAACACATCGCGTAACGCTGCTGCCTGCGGTGAGGTGATAATGCCAATTTGTGCAGGGAAGAATGGCAGCGGCCGTTTTCGCGCAGTATCGAACAACCCCTCGGTTTCCAGTTTGCGTTTGAGGCGTTCGAATGCATCATACAGCGCACCCAGTCCTGCTGGCCGCATCTGCTCCAGCGTCAATTGAAATTCACCACGAGCTTCATACAGCGTGGCCAGAGCTAATACCTCCACTTGCATGCCATTTTTTGGTAGCCAGTCAAGGTACTGGCTTTTGTGACGGAACATCACGCAGCGGACCTGCGCTTGTTCATCTTTCAGGGAAAAATACCAATGTTTGGAAGTAGCGCAGACAAAATTGGAAATCTCACCGCGCACCCATAGTAGTGGCAAACTACTTTCCAATATCTGTTTGGTTGCCATGTTGAGTTCTTGCACACTGAAGATATGATTTTTTTTATCTTCAATTAATTTAAAGGTCATATCGCCATTCTTTAATAATAAGCCACAATTTTTGTGCATGGATTAAGCATCATAGCTCTTTCACTTCAATGACGCTGTTAAGCATCTCAAAATAATCATGATATAAACTCAAAGGATATTCGGGTTAATGTAATTGGAGAAATCTTGCTCAAACAAGTGCGACCAGATACAGTTCCGCTTTATTAATTTAAGCATATTTGGAGAAATTCAGTGTTTGTTATTGTAGAGGCGGCTGGCTGGCCGATTTGGTTTTTGATAATCGCATCTTTGATTGCCGTTGGAATAATTTTAGAACGCTTGGTGACCCTGCGTAGCAAAAAAATTGCACCCGCAGAGCTATTCAATGAAGTGGTCCAGGAACTTAAGCAGCGCGGAGTCAGCGATGCCATGCTTTCCCGTTTAGAAGCAGAGTCCCCGCTTGGTCGTATTTTTGCCGCTGGCCTTAAGAATATTAAAAGCCCATCCACAGTGATGAAAGAATCTGTCGAGGAAGCAGGGCGCGCTGCTGCACACGAGCTTGAGCGCTTTCTTACCACCTTAGGTACAATCGCTTCAATAAGTCCATTGTTAGGTCTGTTCGGCACGATGGTGGGAATGATTGAAATTTTCGGCGCACAAAATACTACAGAGAATGCCCCTGCTGCACTCGCCCATGGTATTTCGATAGCCTTGTATAACACAGCATTCGGCCTGATGGTGGCTATCCCCAGTATGATTTTCTATCGTCATTTCCGTGCCAAGGTAGATGGCCTGACTATCGAAATGGAACAGCAAGCAATCAAGTTGATTGAAATCATACATGGCGCACGCCGAGGTTAAGCTATGAACTTTCAACGTGGCCGCATGCGTGAGGAACCAGAAATCAATCTGATTCCAATGATCGATATATTCCTGGTAATCATAATTTTTCTAATGGTGTCGACCACCTATACCAAATTTTCTGAATTACAGATTAATCTGCCGCAGGCCAGTGGCGATGAAACGACTTCGCAAGCAAAGCAAATCAATGTGTCAATAGATGCTTCGGAGCACTACGCCATCAACAATGCGGTCACGGCATTCAATAATGTACAGAATATGTCGCAAGCGCTGCGTACAGCCGCAGGCGAACAAAAAGACCCAACCATCGTTATTAACGCTGATGCTAAGGCGCCGCATCAAGCCGTAATTAATGTTATGGAAGCAGCGCGTCTCGCTGGTTATGGCCGCATCACCTTCACCACCAGCCGAAAATAACGGGCGGCCAGGCTAAGGAAATGCAGTGGCTAGAGCAACACTGGTATCGTACTACTCCGCTACACCTTGTCTTGTTGCCTGTCAGTTTTATATTCCGCATGCTGGCGGCAACCCGACGTGCGCTTTACCGTAGCGGCATTTTAACTAGCGTGAAGTTGCCGATACCTGTCATCATAGTGGGTAATATTACCGTTGGCGGCAGTGGCAAAACACCGCTTACACTATGGCTGGCGCAGCAATTAATTGATAACGGTTGGCATCCCGGTATCATCAGCCGTGGCCACGGTGGTACCACCCTATCCCCGCTAGCCGTGCATGTGTCAAGCAGTCCCGATGAGGTCGGTGACGAAGCAGTGCTGATGGCACAACGCAAGCTGTGCCCAGTGTGGATCGGGCGTGACCGCGTTGGCGTGGCACGCGCGTTGTTACGGGCTCATCCCGAATGCGATATTGTGCTTAGTGATGATGGCCTGCAACATTACCGCTTGCAGCGCGATTTTGAAATTGCGGTAGTAGATGGTATACGTCGCTTTGGTAATGGCTTCCTGCTCCCGGCCGGTCCATTGCGTGAACCACTTTCACGCCTGGCTAAGGTGGATGCCGTAGTCATTAACGGGGGAATGGCCACCGCAGGCCAACACAGCATGCAATTACATGGTGAGAATTTTTACAACCTGCTTAATCCGAATACGTCTGCCCAAGTTGCCGATTTTTACGGCCAACGTCTGCACTCCATTGCTGGGATCGGCCACCCGCAGCGCTTTTTCGCGCATCTAAACCGTCTTGGATTGAAGGTACAAGCCCATCCTTTCCCCGACCATCATCGCTTTACACCTGCCGATCTGGACTACACTGATGCAGACGCAATACTCATGACGGAAAAAGATGCGGTAAAATGCACGACATTCGCCAACGAAAAATGCTGGGTGCTGCGTGTGGATGTGCAGTTGGATTCCTTGCTTACCCAACAAATCTTAGAAAGGCTTACTCCTGATGGACGCTAAACTGCTTGAAATCCTAGTTTGCCCATTGTGCAAATCTCCGCTGATTTACCGCAAAACCGAACAGGAATTAATCTGCAAGGCGGATCGTCTGGCATTTCCTATACAGGATGACATTCCCGTAATGCTGGCAGATGAAGCACGCAAGCTTACCCCGGAAGAAATCGAACGGCTCCGATGATAGCTTTTCATGTCGTCATTCCGGCACGCTTTGCCTCCACCCGCCTGCCGGGTAAAGCGTTATTGCCGATTGCCGGCAAGCCGATGGTGGTGCGGGTTGCCGAGCAATCCGCGCAGAGCGGCGCGAAACAGATCTGGATTGCCACCGATCATCAATCCATCGTAGCTGCCGTGCATGAATACGGCTTTAAGGCCTGCCTGACCCACGTTCACCATACCAGCGGCACCGACCGTATTGCCGAAGTGGTAGAACAACTTGGGTGGCCCGACGACACTATTGTAGTTAACGTACAGGGCGACGAACCCCTCATGCCACCGGCACTAATCAGTGCCGTAGCACAACACCTGCACGATCACCCGGAATGCGCCATCGCTACCGCCTGCCATCCCACCCATGATGAAGAGTCCATGCGTAATCCCAACATTGTCAAAGTAGTGTTGGATAAACACAGCAATGCCCTGTATTTCAGCCGTGCGCCGATTCCTTATCCGCGTGATGCGCTCGGCACAACGCTACCGGAAAATCTCACGGTATTACGCCACATCGGCATTTATGCCTACCGTGCCGGTTTTCTGCGTGCCTTTCGCAATCTTGCACCTGCCGCCATCGAACAAATTGAATCTCTGGAACAATTGCGCGCGTTGTGGCACGGTTACAAGATCGGAGTTACCGTTAGCGCAGACGCACCCCCCAGTGGAGTAGATACCGAACAAGACCTGCACGCTACCCGCAAGCTGTTTGACAGCAAGCGTATAATCAACAACCAAATAAATGGAGCACCATCATGAGACTTATATTATTAGGCGCACCCGGCGCCGGCAAAGGCACCCAAGCCAACTTGATTAAAGAGAAATTCAATATCCCTCAAATATCAACCGGAGATATGTTGCGCGCGGCGGTCAAGGCGGATACCCCGCTAGGACAAGCAGCCAAAAAAATAATGGATGCAGGTGGATTGGTATCTGATGACATTATCGTCAACCTGGTGAAAGAGCGCATCAAGGAAGCAGACTGTACCAATGGTTTTCTGTTGGATGGTTTTCCGCGCACCATTCCGCAAGCCCAGGCAATAAAAGATGCCGGGATTGAAATTAACTTCGTGGTGGAAATCGAAGTTCCAGATAGCGACATCATCCAACGCATGGATGGCCGTCTCGCCCATCCCGCTTCGGGACGTACCTACCACATCATATTCAATCCACCCAAAGTATCCGGCAAGGATGACATCACCGGGGAAGACTTGATACAACGCCCCGATGACCGCGCAGACACTGTCAAAAAACGTCTTGAGGTCTACCACGAACAAACCAAACCACTCGTCGAATACTACTTAAATTGGGAGAAAAGTGGTTCCACCAAGGGGAAATGTGATGGCACGCACGCGCCGCACTGCATTAATATTCCTGGCATTGGCAGCGTGGATAGCATACGCGACCGAATATTCAACGCATTGGCAGCACATCAACCATGATCAGCAAATCCATCCTCACGCTTAATGACGCAAAAAAAATCGCGGCGGCTGCCGAAGCTGAAGCACTGCGCAATTCCTGGCGGGTCGTGATCGCCATCGTGGATGACGGCGGACACCTGCTCTATCTTCAACGCAGCCACGACACCCAATTCGGCAGCGTGGAAATCGCCATCCAGAAAGCGCGGGCAGCGGTTGCCTTTCAACGGCCAACCAAAGTTATTGAAGACGCGGTAATGGGCGGTCGCCTGATTCATCTCGCCCTGCCGGGCGTTCTCCCTTCCGAAGGCGGAGTGCCCCTCATGCATGACAACCAGATTATTGGTGGGCTTGGCATCAGCGGAGTACGCTCGTTTGAGGATGGGCAGATCGCGCAAGCCGGTGTAGCGGCGCTCGGTTGATTTATGCTGTATACCCTATCAGACCGAACACCGGAATTACGTGGACAACAGCACTTCATCGCACCCAATGCCAGCGTCATCGGCTCGGTTATTCTCGAAAATAATGTCAGCATCTGGTTCAATGCGGTGATACGTGGCGATAATGAACCCATCCACATCGGTGAAAACAGCAACATTCAGGATGGATCAGTGCTGCACACTGATCCTGGCGCACCGCTCACTATAGGCAATAATGTCACTGTCGGCCACTTGGTGATGCTCCATGGTTGCATCATCGGCGATGGCAGTCTGATCGGCATCCACAGCACCATTCTTAATCACGCTGTAATCGGACGCAACTGCCTGATAGGCGCAAACACGCTGATTACCGAAGGTAAAATAATCCCGGACAATTCACTGGTGGTAGGTTCGCCCGGCAAGGTGTTGCGCAGCTTGCGGGAAGAAGAAATCGCAGCCCTGAATACCAATGCTGCGCGCTATGTGGAAAATCTTAATCGCTATAGGAACTCGTTGGGGAGCATTATTTGGGGTGGAGATGCGCTACATCAAGCCAGCATTAGCTGCTGCACTTCTAACTTGAATCCGCCGAGTTCTAAATAAGATTAGGCGCCAATAAAAAATGTTGATGCAGCATATAGTTGATATGTCAGGAAACATTTTTTGTGAGCAACACGTATTGTAACGAGGCGGATTAAGCAGGCAATCCCCGAAGGGGATGCCCGCAAATTTGAGTTTTTAGAAGTACCCTTGAATACAAAACACCCAGTCAGGCATTCTTCAAATCAGGCATCGCACTTCAAACTTGAACTCGCGAACTACCAAAACTTCAAATGAAAATTGTTGATTCTTCGACTTCAAAATCAAATGGCTTTGCGATGGAAATCGGACAAGATATCACTATCACGCTTTGCTGCGTGGACTGCATCAATCATGAACTTGCCATCGAGGCATTGAAAAAATCAAAAGAAAGATGCGTCTTTGACCGCATCCTTTTCCTGACGGACCGAGATTTCTCCCTTCCAGATATTGAAACAATAAAAATACCTCCGATCCGCTCACGGCAGGAATATTCGATGTTTGTACTGCATGAACTGCATCGTTATATTGATAGTGATTTCGTTCTTCTTGTTCAGTGGGACGGCTACATCATTAACCCCAACGCATGGGCGAATGAATTTCTAAGTTTTGACTATATCGGTGCGGTGTGGGGTCATCATAAAGATGGATTCAGGGTTGGTAACGGTGGATTTTCACTACGGTCGCGTAAATTGTTACTTGCAACGCGGGAAATCCCATTCGATGAAGAGTTAGCTGAAGATGAACAGATTGGCCGCAAATATCGCCCCCTGCTAGAAGAGCAATACCAAGTGCGGTTTGCACCAGAATCCGAGGCAGAAAAATTTTCCTTCGAAACCACTTATCCAGCTCGCCTGTCTTTCGGCTTTCACGGGTTATTCAATATGTGGATGGCCCTTGCTCCGAATGAAGTAGAAAAGTTTATCCATAGCCTGCCATCCAATGTTACAAACTCCATGCAGTTTTTCCAGCTTGGAATCAATTACCGCGATCTGCGACAGTTTCATTTCGCTAAGGCAATCTTTCAACGCATCCTTGAAAGCAATCCTGCGCATTCCGATGCCCGTAATCAATTGGCGGCAATGGCAAGTCCCTCTGCTTCAAAATCGATAAGTCGAAACGAGACATGTCCATGTGGTAGCGGTGAACGATACAAGAATTGCTGCGGAAAAATTGTCGTAACACCTTTTCCACGCGGCGCAACTCGCGAGGAGGACATTCGGTGGATGTTGTCCGTCGCACTAAAGCACCATCAGCTGAACCATATCGTTCATGCCAACACAATTTATGGCTTGATTTTACATGAACAACCGCAAAATGCAGTTGCGATGCAATATTCTGGGGTCATCGCTTATCAGTCAGGCTCCCACGAAGAAGCCTTGAAATTGATTGACCAAGCCATCCAGATTCAGCCTTCAATTCCAGACTTTCATAATAATCTAGGATTGGTGTATCAAGCCATAGGAGATCATCAACGAGCTACTGAATGTTATCGCCAAGCAATTGCCCTTAATGCCAACTATGTTGACGCATACAATAATTTGGGCTTGATATTCGAAGCCACAGGGCGTCCTGCTGAAGCAGTTACTTATTACGAAAGAGCTATTGCCTTACGGCCAGATTTTGCTCAGGCACACTGGAACCTTTCACTGGCGTTACTCGCAATAGGTAATTTTTCGCGTGGCTGGGATGAATATGAGTGGCGTCTAAAGACGCCAGAACTGGCTGGTGAAGGAAAACGTTTTACGCGTCCGTTATGGAATGGCGAAGACCTTCACGGGAAAACAATACTTTTGCACGCAGAACAGGGTTTTGGCGATGCTATACAGTTCATTCGATATGCGCCACTGCTGGCTGCGCTTGGAGGACAAATTGTATTTGAATGTAAACCTGCGCTGACACGCCTATTCAAAGAAGTGAAAGGAATACATGAAATCATCTTGCGAGGCGACCCCCTACCTCAATACGATTTCCATTGTCCATTACTCAGCCTGCCATCTAGGTTCCGCACAGCTGAGATGGAAATACCAGTGGCGGCTCCTTACCTTTCCCCGGATGAAGGCTTGGTTGAAGCTTGGCGGAAACGCATGCCGAATACAGGGGCAGCATTAAAAGTGGGTTTGGTGTGGGCTGGAAGTCCTGGAAACAAGAACGATCTGAATCGCTCCATTGCCCTCAGTCAACTTGATTTGCTTGGAACCGTAGAAAATGTGATGTTCTTTAACCTGCAAAAAGGCTCTGGGGAGGCTCAAGCAAATAATCCGCTTGCCAATCTTCATTTCATCGGCTTGACGGAAGACATCGGAGATTTCGCCAGTACAGCCGCATTAATTGCCAATCTTGATCTCGTGATTTGTGTCGACACGTCGGTTGCTCATCTTGCGGGGGCTATTGGCAAACCTGCATGGGTGCTCTTGCCATTTGCGGCGGACTGGCGCTGGCTGCGTGAGAGGGACGATAGTCCGTGGTACCCGTCCCTTCGCTTATTCCGACAATGCAATATTGGCAACTGGGAAGAGGTGGTGGTGAGAGTGCGGGACGCGTTGTGCAAGATGGCAGCGTGATCGCTCATGAGAATTTTATTACGTGTTTGGATACAAATTAAAAATTCATAATTTATTTTCTGCCACCAACGCCGGATTTAACTGCGGGTCATTGTACATTTTGAACTGGCGATAAACTTTGAAATATGCTCGACCCGCCTGTGTATCAGCTAGTAACTCGTCCAAGCAAGCACCCAAGTCGCTGCGTTGCTCATTCAATCGCTCCAGTTTTCTACGGCACGTTAAACGATGAGCTTCATCAACTTCAATACGCTCGGTCTGCTGACGCATGGCGCATATCTTTAGTGCAAGAATTGACAGCCTATCCACCATGCTGCCAGCGGTCTCGCTATTCAAACGCGCACCCTTTGTTACTTTGACGGTCGGCGAATCGCTTTGTGCAGAGACAACATCCACTAGCTTAAGGGCAATTAATAACTGTTCATCAATGCATTCGATGGCATCGTTGCGGGCCTGATTGTGGCGGTCAATAGCGCGTTTATTAATGGCGATATCCATGTCACTGACCTTAATACGGCGAGCCAAATCCTCTTCCGCCCAAAGCAGGCAATTGCTGCAATGATTCTTAATGATCCACCGCCATAACTCAGCCCCATCGGTATTATGTATGATCGAAGAAACAGGCCAAATTGGATTAGCCAAGTAATTGTCGTGAAAAGTGGTAACAGAATGACTGGCAATCAGACACATATGAATTTTCTTTGCTTTCTGCTGGCTGTTATTTTAGCGGATTTCACTGTGCACTTGTAATCGCGAATGCTTGGCAAGTAAGCAACGATTTTACTATGGGAAACTCTGTGGGTAGAGTAACCATTTAGGAAATGGGCTATCGCGGCGCGCCGGTTTAGTTAATGCTATGCCTTGATGCTCGTTAATAACATGATGCGCCCACGTTAAGTTTCTTTAGGTTGGGGCAGATGGGTTTGACGATTTACCTATACCATGCATTTTCGGATGACCTAACGTCATAATCTGTTTTGAACGGGAGTGCTTCAACTACTATAATTTTTTGAATATGGAAATTATATAGCGCCAGCCTGGTGTGCCTGCTCATCAGCATGGTAGCTGCTACGTACCATTGGCCCGCAGGCTGCATGTGAAAATCCCATTTCTAGCGCGGACTGCTCGAACATCTTGAAGGTGTCCGGGTGGACATAACGTAACACCGGTAGATGACTGTCGGAAGGTTGCAAATATTGTCCCAGCGTGAGCATTTGTACATCGTGTGCGCGCATGTCCCTCATTACCTGTAGCACCTCATCGTCTGTTTCACCTAGTCCCAACATCAGGCCGGATTTTGTTATCACTTGTGGAAAGCGTGTTTTGAAATCTTTTAATAATTTGAGCGAATGGGCGTAGTCTGCGCCGGGACGCGCCAATTTGTAGAGGCGTGGCACGGTTTCCATATTGTGGTTAAGTACGTCAGGCAGGCTATTTGCCAGAATGTCCAATGCGGTTTCCAAGCGGCCACGAAAATCCGGAACCAGTGTTTCCAGCTTGGTATGGGGTGAAGACGCGCGAATGGCGGTCAGGCAATCGACGAAATGCTGGGCACCGCCATCCCGCAGATCGTCGCGGTCCACACTGGTGATAACCACGTACTTAAGCTTGAGTATCGCAATGGATTGCGCCAGATGTGCCGGTTCGTTAGCATCTGGCGCCAGCGGTTTGCCGTGCCCTACGTCGCAGAAGGGGCAACGCCGTGTGCAGAGGTCGCCTAAAATCATGAAAGTGGCCGTGCCCTTGCTGAAACATTCGCCAATGTTGGGGCAAGATGCCTCTTCGCACACAGTATGCAATTTGTGTTCGCGTAGCAGGCGTTTGACGTCGTGATAACCTTGTCCGCTACCGGATTTAACGCGTATCCATTCTGGTTTGCGTAGTCGTTGCTCTAATTGGACTATTTTGATCGGATTACGTGTTGTTTTAGCTGCGCCAGTTTGCTTTTCTGTGATAGTCATAATGGTTTTTCCTTTTAGCTGGTTTGCTTGTAATGCCTGCTCTGACATAGCTGTTGTTTATTTTTTAGGAGCGTGCCTAGTGTGAAATATTAATCATTCGCAGGAGCCTGCTTCCGCAAATATACATTATTAGGCCGATTTTTCTGATTTATGTTGCTGTAATAATTTGATCAAATTCTGTGCAAGTTGCAATTCCAGTTCAGACCGCGGAGCACTTATACCAAAGTCTTTTGCTTGGATAACACGCAATCCGGCAAAGCCACATGGGTTAATGTATGCGAACGGGGCAAGATCCATATCTACGTTGAATGCCAATCCGTGGTAGCAGCATCCATTGCGGATTTTTAATCCGAGTGCGGCAATTTTTGCGTTATCTACATACACGCCCGGTGCTTCCTCTCGTCCCTGTGCTATTACGCCGAATGGCGCAAGCAAATCTATCACAGCCTGTTCCATTAGCCGTACCAGCCCGCGCACGTTAAGTTTCCAGCGACGTAAATCCAGCATCAGGTAGGCGACGATCTGGCCGGGGCCGTGGTAGGTAATTTGGCCGCCACGGTCGATCTTGACTACCGGTATGTCGCTGGCATGTAAAAGATGCTCCGGTTTTCCTGCCAAGCCTTGGGTATAGACGGGAAAATGATGTAGCAACCAGATTTCGTCTTGCGTGTCGGCGTTACGCGCAGCGGTAAACTGCTGCATTGCTTGCCAGGTTTTTTGGTATTCGACCAGGCCTAGATGTTTAATCAGCGGTACCATTTCACTAAAGTACCATCACTACTTGTGGGTGGTCGCACAATTCTTGATACAGCGCATTGAGTTGTTCGTGTGAAGTGGCGCGCACGGTGCAGGTTAGGCCGATGTAGCGTGCGCCGCTACTGGGGCGCATTTCCATGGTGGCAGCATTAAAGTCATGATCGTAACGCATTACCACTTCCGCTACTGCTTGCGCGAAGCCCTGATGCGACAGCCCTAACACCTTGATTGGAAAGTCGCACGGGTATTCGATAAGGCTGTCAGTAAGTGCCATGGATAAGTTGGTATGGTTAGGTTCTTCTGTCCCCATAAAGGCAGGGATTCAGCTTGTTTATTTGATTGCAATTTGATCAAATTTATTACCGCCGATATCTGCCAAGTTGTTGGCTGACTACACGGGAATATTGAGCTTTGCTACGTCTTCCGCATCACGTCGCGTTTGTAGTCCTGATAAAGTTTATGTAGTTTGGTGAACATCACTCCGGGTTTGCCATCGCCTACTGGTTTATTATCCAATGTGGTGATGGCCAGCACTTCCTTGGTGGAGGAGGTGAGTAATAGCTCGTCGGCGTTGAATAATTCATTCTTGGCGATCTTGCGAACTTCATGAGGTATATTGTGGGCAGCGGCGATTTCCAGCAAGACGTCGTAGGTGATTCCAGGCAACATAAGATTATCTTTAGGCGGTGCGAGTAGGACGCCATTTTTTACCAAAAAAATGTTGCTGGCTGCGCCTTCGGTCATGAAATCATCATCACGTATCAAAATAGTTTCGGCACAGCCAGCGTCTATCGCCATTTGCCGTAGCAGCACATTAGGTAAAAGTGAGATAGCCTTGATGTCGCAGCGTAGCCAGCGATTATCCGGCGCGCTTACCGCCCCCACGCCACTGGTAAGTAACGCGGTGGGTGGGGTGAGAAGTGGGTTGCTCATCATAAATACGGTCGGCTGCACCGAAGGATTAGGGAAGGCATGATCGCGTTTGGCCACTCCGCGCGTGATATGCAGATATAAATATTGGTCTTCCGCTGTATTGCGCCCGATCAGCTCCGTGATGAGCTTAGTCCACTCCTGGTCACTGTGCGGGTTTGCCAGGCGTATGCCGTCCAAGCTGAATTGCAGTCGCTTGAGATGTTCTGCCAGACGGAAAGCAAAGCGCGAATACACTGGGATAACTTCATATACGCCATCGCCGAAAATGAAGCCACGGTCCAGCACGGGAATGCGGGCTTCTTCAATGGGCATGAATTGCCCGTTCAAATAGATTGTCATTTTATAGTCCTTAAAGGAGCTTTTATTTGAAAAGCAAGCGGATGCTGTCCCAACCGCGTGAAAATACATTGGCAAGCGGCACAGGCTCCAGCACCACCAGCTTGTATTCGGCATAAGGTTTGCCGCCCAGCGAAATTTTGATCATACCGACTTTTTGCCCACCAGAAAGTGGCGCAATAAGAGGTTGTTGTGTTTCCATGGTCGCCTTTAATTGTGCCATTTGTCCCGTAGGGATGGACAGAAACAGGTCACTACGGAACCCCACTTTGGCTTTGCTTTCAGTGCCTTTCCACAGATGTAAGTTGGCTACCGGTTCGTTTTTCTTATATAGGCGCACTGCTTCAAAATTTTGGAAGCCGTAATTTAGCAGTTTCTGGCTTTCGGTAGCCCGCAAGTTGTCAGAGGCTGTGCCCAGCACCACTGATATTAGCCGCCGTTGGTTGCGCTTGGCCGAAGCCACCAAACAGAAGCCTGCACTTTCAGTATGTCCTGTTTTCATTCCATCCACATAGGGATCCATCCACAATAAGCGATTGCGGTTGGCTTGATTGATATTGTTGTACTGATATTCGCGCAAGCTATAGATTGGATAGTGCTCGGGAAAGTCGCGCACGATGGCAGCGGCGAGTATTGCAGTGTCATATGCGCTGGAATAGTGCTGTGGATGTGGCATTCCGGTGGCGTTGATGTAATGCGTGTTGCTCATGCCTAATCGTTGCGCTTCTTGGTTCATCAATTTAGCAAAATTTTCCTCGCTGCCAGCTATGGTGGTTGCCAATACGCGCGCGGCATCGTTACCAGACTGTACGATGAGGCCACGCAATAATTCTGCAATCGTTACGGGTTTATTCTTGTCCAGAAACATGCGTGATTCCACGCCTTGGGCGCGCAGTGCTTCTGCTGAAGGGGTTATTGTCTGATTTAGCGAAAACTTGTTCAGTTTGAGGGAGCTGAAGGTTAGGTAGGCCGTCATCAATTTGGTAATAGATGCGGGTTCGGTGCGTTCGTTACCGTTTTGGTCGACCAGAATCTGATTGCTGGTAAAGTCATATAACAGATATGACTTGGCTGCCAGCACCGGAGCGGGCGGCAGGTTGGTTAACTGCGCTTGGGCAAGCAAAGGGGATAATAGGGCGATGAAAAATAACAGCGAAAACTTCATATTGAGGTTAGTAACCAAAATGGGTAATTATAGACGTGTGGGATTGGTTGGGCTATGGACTGACTTTAAGCTTGCCAAAGCTAAATGTATTGGAAAATCGAACATTTTATCCGTAGACTGCCGCAGCTTGTTCTGCTTGCTCAGCTACTTGCACACTGATTTCTTCGGACTTACTTGGATCAATTCCCAGAATTTCCCAATCTTCGTCGCTGATGTTGGTGTCGACGTGTTCATTAATTCCAAAGGAAGCCAGTAATTTTTCCGCTAAATTAATCATATGTACTATTGGTTGTCCTGCTGCCGCCTCAATTGCATCCGGTGTATGGTGGTAGCGTAGTACGGCAATAATTTCATCTGGCAAATTCCAATGGCGTGCTAGCTCCGCGCCCAGTTCATCGTGGCATATTCCCAGCATTTCCTGTTCTACACTCAGAACAGGGCTATCAGATTCTGCTGATAAGCGTGCGTGCAGATCATCGCTCCGTTTTGGATCCAGGAAAGCGAGCGCAAGATAGCCTATATCGTGCAGTATGCCAGCCAAAAAGACTTGGTCATCCTTAGGGCGGATCTTTGCTGGCATGGCACGGGCGATGTCGATCATGGCAAATGCGATGCCAAAGCTGTGTAACCAAAGATCTTGTATTTGAAACTTACCTGTGGTTACTTTGGTCGATAAGGACATGATGGCGATGCTAATTGCAACCGATTTGACTCGGTTCATGCCCAACAATACCGCAGCCTCTTTTACTGAGGTTGATTTGCGTGTGGAGCTAATTATTGATGAATTAGACAGTCCGATAATTTTTGCTGAAATTTGCGGATCTTGCTCGATCAGCATCAGCATTTCCCGCTCGTCTTCATCGGTATTTATATGTAGTGCCAGTAGCTTTTGAGCAATGACTGGCATAGCGGGCAGTGCATCAATCTGTTTGACAGCTTGTCTAAGATCAATGTTTGGGTTGCTGGAAACTACATCTGTACTGTTGGTTGACATGTTCATTTTTCGAATTGATCCTGTTTGACATTGTTAACATGTGAAATGCTTATGGCTAATATTTTACCTAAATTGCTAACGTACAGATGCTTAATATTTCGCCAAATTTAGGTAGGTGTCCTGTTTTTTAGATGTGATTGCAGGGAGTATGCTTGTTTTGTTTTGTGTAATTCATGTATCTTAGCCGTCTGTGTATTTTTTAAATTAAGGAGATTCAGATGCGTTACGCAATTGCAATCGTCATGTTGTTTTGTGTGGCACAAGCATGGGCAGAAAATGTGGTAGTGAGTGACGCATCAGCGCGCGCCACGGCACCGGGACAAGAAAGCGCCGCAATACGGTTTTCCATTACCAGCAAGAAAGAAGCACGGCTGGTGGCGATTGTTAGCCCGGTTGCGGGTGCAGTTGAAATTCACAGTATGACGCATGATAACGGGGTTATGAAAATGCGTGCGATTGAATTTTTGCCGCTACCGGCAGGCAAGATGGTTAAGCTGGGAGCAAGTGGAAATCATGTGATGTTGCTTAACCTCAAAAATCCCCTTAAAGCAGGTGAAAGTGTGCCACTCACCATTACTGTGGAATTTGCTGATAAACGTAAAGAGAAGGTGAATGTAAGCGCCGAAGTTAAACCACTTGCCGCAAGTCGCGATGAGCACGAACGTCATATCCATTAGTATTTCAATGACGCGTCACTAAATAAGAGCGAACTAAGCGTGTAGCGGGCGACTTGGTGTCGCCCTGTTTTCTGCTGCAATAATGGCGGACTTCTGGGGTAAAATGCGCGCCTGTTTAGCGAAGGAAGCCATCATGCCACTCACCCCTGCCACCGCCGTCCAGAAAGCCCAGACGCTATCTGAGGCGTTGCCGTACATTCAACGGTTTTTCGATAAAACGATCGTAATCAAATATGGCGGCAATGCCATGACCGAACCCAGGTTGCAGGAAAGTTTTGCGCGTGACGTGGTGTTGCTCAAGCTAGTCGGCATGAATCCGGTAGTCGTTCATGGTGGTGGGCCGCAGATCAACGATCTACTTCAGCGCATTGGTAAGCAAGGGGTATTTGTTCAAGGCATGCGCGTCACGGATGAAGAGACCATGGATGTGGTCGAAATGGTGCTGGGCAAGGTCAACAAGGACATCGTTAACTTGATTAACCGTTATGGTGGCAAGGCGGTGGGGCTGACTGGGCAGGACTCCTCGTTCATCCGGGCGGACAAGATGCTGCTGGAAAGCCGCGATGAGCCGGGCAAGTTGCTGGACATCGGTCTAGTGGGAGAAATTAATTTGATTGATCCATCCATTATCACTTTCCTCGATTCTGGCGATTTTATTCCGGTTATCGCGCCGATTGCGGTAGGGCCGGATGGTGAGACACTGAACATTAATGCCGACGTAGTGGCGGGCAAATTGGCGGAAGTGCTGAAAGCAGAAAAGTTGGTACTGTTAACTAACACGCCGGGTGTACTGGACAAGAGCGGCAAGCTGCTCACCGGCCTGACACCGAAACAGATCGATGAACTGGTGGCGGACGGTACGCTGTCCGGTGGCATGCTACCGAAGATCAGTTCGGCGCTGGATGCTGCGCGCGGAGGAGTGAGGTCGGTGCACATTATTGATGGCCGCGTGGAACATGCGCTGTTGCTGGAAATTCTAACCGACGAAGGTGTGGGTACGCTGATTAAAAGTAAATGAGCCGCATCGTCTGGATTTTTGATCTAGATAACACATTGCACAATGCCGTGCCGCACATTTTTCCGCATATTAACCGCAGTATGACCGCTTACCTGCAACAGCATCTGAAATTGGATGAACAGGCGGCGAACGAATTGAGAATGCACTACTGGCGACGTTACGGTGCGACCTTAAGTGGCATGATGCGGCACCATGCCACCGACCCCGATCATTTTCTGTGGCATACACACCAGTTTCCACAGTTACCGCAGATGGTTTTGCGTGAAGCACGCTTGCGCCATGTATTGAAAAGACTGCCGGGCAAGAAGCTGGTATTTTCCAACGCACCGCAGCACTATGCATATGCCGTGCTGCAATTGTTGCGCATAGATGATTTATTCGATGATGTGTTCGCCATTGAGCATACGCATTACCAACCTAAACCACAGTTAACAGGTTTTATGCGATTGCTACGCAAACACCACCTGAATCCGGCACGTTGCGTGATGGTGGAAGATAGTGCGGAAAACCTGCAGACTGCTAAACGCTTGGGGATGCGCACCGTGTGGGTGAATGCTACGTCCCGATTACCAGCTTATGTGGACTTGAAGATTCGAGATGTGATGAAGTTGCCGCGCATTTTATCGCGGTTGATTTGAAGAAAAACGGCATGGCCGCCAAATCGGCAAGAGCGACTTTATGTGAAATTCGATGGCACAATGGTCGCAGTAATGGATTATCCGTCCCGAAAATGATTGGTATGCATATAACAGGAGCTTTACCATGATATTGATTCTTTCTTCTAATACCAACCAGCAGAGCGGAGACTATCAGCAACTGATTGCGTATCTCTCCGGGTTGGCGGGTGTTCAGATGCGCGTACATGTTGAGCGCGGTGCAGAGCAGGTATTAACCGAAATTTACCTCATCGGCAACACTAAGCAGCTAGACATTAAGGATATGCAAAGTTTGCCCTGTGTCGAGCGTGTGGTGTGCGTGTCGGAGGAATATCGCATCCTTGGGCAGCATAAAGATGACCCGCGTCCAACATATTTCGACTATAACGGCGTGCGCTTTGGCCAGGACACGCTCAACGTGTTTGCCGGACTTTGTGCGGTGGACAACGCCGAACATGTCGAGATCATGTTAAAAGCATTGCGCGATAATGGCCAGATTTGCACGCGTATGGGCGCGTACAAGCCGCGCACTAGCCCCTATGCTTTCCAGGGGCATGGCAAGAATTGTTTGTCTTTTGTTTTCGACTTGGCGGGGAAATACGGCATAAAAGTGATTGCGATGGAAATTACGCATGAATCGCATCTCAACGAAATTCGCGCAGCATTGCAGCAGACCGGCAACCCCACTGGCGTGATGTTACAGATCGGCACACGTAATACACAGAATTTCGAACTGCTAAAAATCGTTGGACGTCAGCAGGAATTCCCGGTGCTGCTTAAACGCGGTTTTGGCATCACGCTGGACGAATCTCTAAACGCCGCCGAATATCTGGCGTCTGAAGGCAATCGCAATGTGGTGTTCGGCTTACGTGGTATGAAGACCAACATGGGCGATCCGCACCGCAACTTGGTGGACTTTGCGCATGTGCCGGTGGTCAAGCGTCTGACCCGGATGCCTGTGTGCATTGACCCATCGCATTCAGTTGGCACGCGCAGTGCCGCGCCCGATGGCATTCTCGATTTGATGCATATTACCGCGCAGGGGGTGATGGCTGGCGCCAATATGGTGCTGGTAGATTTTCATCCCGTTCCCTTAAAGGCGCTGGTGGATGGGCCGCAGGCATTATTGCTGAAAGAATTGCCACACTTCCTTGAGGATGTACAAATCGCGCGCGACGCGTATCTCAAGCGTGTGGCATTGGCGCAACGTTTCGCGCAGTGAAGGGAGGTCTTTCTCTTCAGGCTGTTTCGTTCCCTTTGCTTTATTCTTCCCGCTTGCTGGAGATGAGTGCGAGAAGCAGGTATGAAAGTAATTATATTATTGTAAAGTTTGTCATTTTTTTGTGCCTGCTGCTGTTTTGCGCAACTTCGCAGGCCACCACGCCATTTACTGTCACTGATGCCAGTGGCACGCAAGTAGTATTTGCCACACCGCCACAGCGCATTATCTCGTTAGCCCCCAACCTTACCGAATTGGCTTATGCCGCAGGTCTTGGCAACCATATGGTGGCGGTTACGGCATACAGTGACTATCCACAGCAAGCCAAACAACTGCCGCAAGTCGGCGATGCATTTCGTCTCGATTGGGAGCGTTTGGTCGCGTTAAAACCCGATCTGGTGCTGGCATGGGGCAGCAGCTTCTCATCGCGTGACCGTGCCACATTTGAAAAATTGAAGTTGAAAGTGCTGGTATTGGAACCCCGTCGTCTTGATGATATTCCCAAAGTATTACGCTTGCTGGGGCGCGTCGCTAGCATTGAGCCAGTAGCTGAAGCTGCTGCGCATACCTTCGTGCAGCAGCTTGATACCTTGCGCCGACAGTATGCCGGACGCACTAAGGTGCGCGCCTATTTTCAAATTGCCGCAGCGCCGCTGCTTACGGTGAATGATGCGCATATCATCAGTGATGTGTTGCGTTTGTGTGGTGCGCAGAACGTATTTGCCGCTGTGCCCCTGTTGACTCCTGCCATTTCGAACGAGGCACTGGTAAAAGAAAATCCGCAGGTGATGCTAGCTGTCGCCGCCACGCATGGGCAGGAAGAAGAGGCGAAAAAAATATGGCGCGGGTTGCCGTTGATTGCTGCCCGGCAAGGCCACACGGCTTTCATTCACCCCGACTTGATCAGCCGCTCTACGCCGCGCATTCTGCTTGGCGCCAAACGAATATGCGAACAGATAGAGTCAGCTCGTCATTAAGAGGTGGGCGATTGCGTCTGCTAATTACGTTAATTTTTGGCGGGTAGTTACGATCATCGGGAAATTGACAGCTTCCCGGAATAGCACCATTACATAAAACAAAAGCATGGGCACAACATGCAATAAAGCGCGATTGATCGTAGTGTAGTCTTCCGCCCATGCTTGAGCATGGGTAAAAAAGAAAACCACCGCGAGAAACGAAACAGCGGAGAGCAGCAAAATAGTCATGCACCGAAAAGCGGGGGCAAGAAGCCGCGGAAACGATAAAATAAGCGCCACCGCTACCAGATACCAGAGCAGGTGCCAGTTGTCCATCACCATCATGTTTTGCCAAAATGGCTGCCAATCCGCCGCGAAGCGCAGATGCACGTGATAGCCAAACAAATGAAAATCTTTTTCTCCAAGAACAAACAAAACTGCCACACCTGCTGCTGCCAGCACGGACGTCCCCACTAGTCCAGCGTGCGGCATGAACACAATCAACAACGCGGGAAGAAAAGTCAGCGCCCATGCAATGCCAGGTTGCTTGATCAAGATGCAGCCTAATCCAAACAGCAATGCCATGGCTCCCTGCCAGAAATCGCGCTTTCTAGTCCAGTGAAAAAAAGCCATTGCTGCCAAGCCGTAAAACGCCCCCATAAATAAATCCGCATATCCTGCCAAAGCCACATGAGCATCCAAAATAGGAAGTGAAAGCAGGAAATAGGTAAACATCAGAGCAAATAATGGTGATACCTGCCATTGCCTGGCCTGACCATAAAATGCCAGACCCAGGGCGACCGCGCATAGTAGCCAAGGCAAGTTCATCAGCGTATCGTCCCATCTGCCCAAGCTGTAGCTCATCCATACTTGTATGAGCGGTATGGCAGGGGGGTAGTGGGGGGCTGCATCAGTGTAAGCGCCTGTCAATTCGCCGCTAAGCCAAATATCAGCGGGTACGAATTTCGCCAAGTGTCCAAGCTCATACCAAACCCGAGCCTTGGTTGCCCACTGTGACCAGGCATCCCAAGGAAATAGCGGGCGCCACATGATTTCCAGTCCCAGCCCTGTCAGCCGAATTACAATAGCGGCCAACACGACGGCATACACGATTTTTCGCCACCCGGCCAAGCTATGCCAATCTGCTCCGGGCCGCCTGATTAGCCAAGGTTCCTTACGACCAAACCAAGCACCGGCCACTGTCAATAATAAAAGTGCAAGCCCAACACTGAAGAAGCCAAGGCGGATTTCCAGCGTATTCAGTAAACGCATCACAAGTGTAGTTAATAATATTCCGCCCAGATAGCCATACCCCAAGAGCGTCGGCCATGTGACTCCAGTGGCCCTGAGCCAAGGTGCACGCAACCACACTACCCCCAATAGCCAAGGCAGACATAAACCAGCCACTAACGTAAATAATTCCATTTAACGCACCTTGAACAAAGCATTGCCTTCAGCCAAAAACAGCAAGTCGACTTTTAGGGATTGGCCATCACCCCACATTAGCAATTGAAGTGAACGATCATATTTCACGCCCTTTTTTGCGAATAGGGCAACATAGTCCCCGGTTTTGACCTGCGATGCCGGAGGCAGGTCATTACGGGCTAGTACGTTATGAGGATATAAATGGTAAGCGCCCTTTCCCCGCAAGTAGGCGTCATCGGAAAAATAAAGGATGCGGCTACTAGCGGGAGGTAATTTTGCGTTTACTCTTCTCATGAAGTCGAACAAGGCGCCATCTTCGGCAGCAAGATGTTTGCCTTCCCAGGTTTTACCGGCAAATTGCTGGTGTGTCAGCTCCAGTTGCTGAAACAAGTTTGTTTGCCAACGGACATCCAATATGAACCAGCCGAGAAACACCATGCCCCATACCATGGCAATATTTAGGGGCATGACTTTTGCTGTGGCCAAGATTAAATTCAAGGTCAGCGCCAGCAATATAATCGCGGCGATGGCTAAAGCAGGAGCGACATTTTTGTCGATCGCATCTCCGTCTACAAAGTTGATCGAAGTTCCTTGCCATCGGTCAAACGCAAACCATTTTTTCACCATATTCGGTAGCGCTTCTGGCAAAGACGCAGACTCAAGTGAAACACCACTCACCAAAATCGGCGCAGCCAGTGTTCCCTTGACAATGATAGCCAGGTCTATAATTTGCCCGTGCCAATTTTCATCTTCCGCTATTTCTAATGGTTCCAGGGTATTAGCTGTCCAAACAAGTGGACGCACAAAAACACGATTATCCGCAGTGCGCCATAAAAACTCCATTTCAACGCTCGGTGTGGCGCCTGAAACAGCCCAAAGAACGGTGGAATAATTTTCTGCCTGAAAAGCTGGTGGGGATAGTGAAGCGACAGCAATACCTTGATCCGTTAGCGCCTTGATTACCAATTTGCCCAAGTCGCTATAACCTTGGCCCTTGTTCATGGTTAGTGCCGCACCATTCCAGCTTAAAGGTTTGGTGCCGCCCATCCATTTTCCTGTCCAGCTATGTTGAAGGTAGACAAGCGACAAAATCAAAGCGCTTGCAAAAAATAGCAGAGGTACAGCTAGCCACTCCTGGCGCAGGATTTTTTTAGAGGGTGCAGAGTGGGGTTCAAGTTGAATGGGCATACCATCATATCTTCAATTAAAAATGACATAGTTGATTTAAAGTACACGCAAAAATTATTACTTAATGCGCATTTCTGCCTGTGATCATCATAAAAACTGTCATAAAAATAATTCGCAGGTCGAACCATAAAGACCAGTTGTTAATATAATACAGATCGTACTTTACTCGCATTTCCATTTTTTCGATCTCTCCTGTTTCACCTCTCCAGCCATTAACTTGTGCCCAACCAGTGATACCTGGCTTGACGTGATGCCGTAGCATGTAGGCATCGATTTGTTGCTGGTAAAATTTGTCATGCGCCACCGCATGCGGGCGCGGTCCCACAATCGACATATCGCCCTTCAATACATTAAAAAATTGAGGCAACTCGTCCAAACTTGTGCGGCGCAAAAAAGCGCCAAAGGCAGTAATGCGGTGATCGCCGGGTATTGCTTGAGGCACTTCTTCAGACGGTTCGGCATGATGCTTCATCGTGCGGAATTTCCAAACCCAGATGCGTTCACCGTGCAACCCGCCACGTAGCTGCCTGAAGAAAATGGGTCCCGGAGAACTGAGTTTGACCCCGATTATAATAAGTAACATGAGGGGGCTGGCTACCAGCAGAATTAATACCGCCAGAATTTTGTCCTCGACGGCTTTAACGATCCCCTGTATTCCAGACAAAGGTGATTCCATCAGATGGATGACTGGAAAACCGGCTACCTCGCCGATAGAATGATTGAGCAAATGAACCCCATAAATATCAGGAACGAAGGTGACTTGTACCGGTAAATGACTTAGCTGCGCCACCAGTGATTTGACTTGCTTATCGTGTTGTAATGGCAGGGCAATCCATACTTGATCAATACCAAGTTCTGCTACTTCTTGGGGAAGGTGATGCAGGCCACCACGAACCGGAATACCCTCGAATACTTGTCTCTGCATCTGCGGATCATCATCGTAAAAGCCTACTACTTTCAAGCCGGTCCAAGGTGAAGCGGCGAGGCGGTGCGCCACGTTATGCCCGAGCTTTCCTGCCCCAGCGATAACGATAAAACGGAGATTAAAACCACGGCGACGGAAAAAACGCAGTCCGATTCGTAATGCTACTCTGAAGGCGACCAAAGAGACAAACCCTGCTATTGCCCATTGGCCAATCCATATACGGGAAAAATAGGTGCTGGATTTGGTTGCAAACAGCACGATAATCAATCCAGCGCAAACCATGGTCCAGGCGGTTGCCAAAATCTGTATCTCAGCCCACAGACTGGCGCCACGATGGGGGCGATATAGATCGAAAAATGGAAACACTGCGAGGCAAAACAGAAACACACCGATTAGTACAAAAACGTAATTTCTCGGAAAATCCCAAGACCCGAACTTGATCGCGTAAAGCATCATGCCGGTAGCTACCACCACAAAAGGATCCAGGAAACGCTGGATTAATTCAAGAATACCAGCATTTTCTTTAAGCAGGCTACGCGAGGTCATGGCAACCCCATTTTGTCCGATGTGGCCGTCGTCAGTGATTGTTGGAATCGATGCCACGCATCTTCTACAAACGTCATAAACTCTGCACGAAATCTCTCAGGTGCAAAACGGCAGGCATTATTACGGCAGGATACGGGTAAAATACGGGCGGTTTCCCGTTCAAAAGAAATCACTGCCGCTTGAATGGATTGAATGGATTGTTCCGCAAAAAACACCCCGGTCGGCTGTTCATCATCCAGGCCGCGAATTGTTTCCAATACGCCGCCCTTGCCATACGCAATGACTGGCGTACCACAAGCCTGGGCTTCTAATGGGGTAATGCCAAAATCCTCTTCTGCGGCAAATACAAACGCCTTGGCGCGTTGCATGTAATCGCACATAACATCATCAGTCTGATATCCCAGCACCGTTACATTTGGCCCTGCCTTCGCTTTCACTTTCTGCATTTCAGGTCCGTCGCCAATGATTACCAAACGTCGCTCCGGCATGGCGGTAAATGCTTCCGCGATTAGATTCATTTTTTTGTAAGGTACCAAACGGGAGGCGGCCAGATAAAAATCTTCCTTGTTTTTGTGTAAGGAAAACCTTGAAATTTCTACTGGCGGGTGAATTACCGCCGCGTCGCGGCGATAGGTTTTCCAAATTCGTCGTCTAATAAACTGTGAGTTTGCTATAAAGCAATCAACACCATTAGCCGTTCTCACATCCCATATTCGCATTTTGTGCAGTAGCCATTTGGCGATCCACCCCTTCACGCCCTTGTCCAAATCCGAGTCTTTCAAATATTGATGTTGTAAATCCCACGCATAGCGTATAGGCGAATTAACATAACTGATATGAAGCTGATCCGGCCCCGTAATAACGCCTTTTGCCACAGCATGGCTACTGGAAAGCACCAAATCATAGCCGGACAGGTCGAATTGCTCGATAGCTAAAGGCATTAAGGATAAATAATGCCTGTATTGAGTTCTGGCGAAAGGCAAGTTTTGCACAAACGAAGTTGTTGCCGTTTTTCCTAGTAGAAAATCTCGTTTTTTAGATGGGATAAAATCTACTACGCCGTATAAATCAGCATTCGGATAGCATAATAATATTTGTTCCAGAACACGCTCGGCTCCGGCATAGACTGTTAGCCAATCATGAATTACAGCGATTTTTATACTTTGCATTTGGATATTAGGCATCTAAAACTGCTTTCATCCTTTTTAAAAACATATGTGAGGATGGTTGGGTATGTATTTTATAAGCCCCAGCATTACCAGTGACAAACTCTTATGGCTAATTGTCCATGAAAAAATTCTATTTTTACGTTTTGATCATCAGCCGTACTACCGTTTTCACCATGATCCGCAGTTAAATATAGTAAGGTGCATCGAGGTCTTTTTCCGCTAGAACAGTGGCTGTTCCCGTGGCGAGCAAAATATCTTTGTGAGTATGGCCGCATGGCCATGCTTTGGTTTTGAATTCACCGAAATACAACACTTCTTGTTCGACGGTAAAACGGATGAAATCCTGACAAAAATGGGACATGGCAAATAGATCAAAATTTAGACGTGCCACCATTATAATTGTATGCTTTGCTTATGGAGAGTTTTAGTGCGCGTAATTAATATTAACCTCAACGGAGTTCATTCTGCCTGTAGCAAGGATTTGTTGCCACGGGTATTCAATGGTTTTTTCAAGGCGAACTTACTTTGTCTGCAAAAGATCAAAAAGCCAAATTATTGGCAAAAGCGGAGCACTTTGCGTGACTGCTATTGACCGGTCCCCCGCTTCGCTCTCCCCACTAACCGCTCAACAGGGAATCAACCCACACGCCGCTCAACCTACATCCCTTGCGGCATTGGCCAAAAGTCTTTGGCGTAACCGCCAGCTCATCGTACAAATGACCAAGCGCGAAGTGGTGGGTCGTTATAAAGGCTCTGTCATGGGTCTGGCTTGGTCCTTTTTTAACCCAGTGTTCATGCTGACCGTGTACACCTTTGTTTTCTCTGTGATCTTCAAGTCACGCTGGGGCGTTGGGGGTGAAGAAAGCAAAACACAGTTTGCCGTGGTGCTGTTTGTTGGCATGATCGTGCATGGATTGTTTGCTGAGGTACTCAATCGCGCACCGTCGCTTATTCTTTCCAATATTAATTACGTCAAAAAAGTCGTGTTTCCGTTAGAGACACTGCCGATCATTGCCATGGGGGCAGCGCTCTTTCACAGCTTTGTCAGCCTGGGTGTGCTGCTGGCTGCTTTTGCCCTGTTTAACGGCTATTTGCACTGGACGGTAATTCTCGCCCCGCTCGTACTGCTGCCTATAGTTATTCTTACGCTGGGCTTTGCCTGGATGCTTGCATCCTTGGGCGTTTTTTTGCGTGATGTGGGACAAACCATCGGCATCACTACCACGGTCATGATGTTTCTTTCTCCAGTCTTTTATCCTGTGACTGCCTTGCCAGAAGGATTTCGTCCCTGGATCATGGTCAACCCGCTCACCTTTATTATCGAGCAAGCGCGAGAAGTGTTGATCTGGGGACATCCGCCAGATTGGGTGGGGTTGGGCATATACAGCCTTGTCGCTACCCTAGTTGCTTGGGCAGGTTACGCCTGGTTTCAAAAAACTAGAAAAGGGTTTGCCGATGTCCTTTGACCAATTGCTTCGCGCAGACGAATGCCAAGCGTTGGAGTTCAAGACCCGCTTTGAAATGGGCCGTTTGCTTGAGGCTGACTTGGGGCGGATGCTCATCAATAAGTTACATCGCTTTTTGCTGAAACTGGGCAAGGAATTTGCTTTTGTTACACGCCAAATGCGCATTAGCGCCGATACCCAAAATTCGTGTACTGACTTGGTGTTCTATCACTATTTGCTCAAGTGTTTTGTCCCCGTTAACCTGAAAGTTGGCGAACTCACGTATCTGGATATTGCGCAGTTGGATGTGTACGTGCGTATGGCAGAGGATCTACAGTGTGGGTCGACCGACATCCCCAGTAAGGGTTTTATCCTGTGTGCCGCCAAAAATACGTCTGTAATGCAACGCGGTGCCAGTGAATATAAATTGGTTCTGCCCTTCGAAGACGAATCCCGGGCAGAATTGGAAAGGGAATGGCTGTGGTTGGCAGAACAAAAAGAAGTAGGGGGAAGAGATGTCTTCTGAAATCGCCATTCGCGTTCAAAACATCAGCAAGTGCTACCAGATATACAACGCGCCGCGTGATCGGCTCAAGCAGTTTGTCGTCCCGCGCCTACAACGCATGGCCGGGCAAACTCCTAGGCAATACTTCCGCGAGTTCTGGGCGCTCAAAGATATTTCTTTTGAGGTTAAAAAAGGCGAAACCGTCGGTATTATCGGGCGTAATGGCTCGGGTAAATCCACCTTGTTGCAAATGATCTGCGGTACGCTGTCACCAACGGGTGGCAGCGTGGAGACCAATGGCCGCATCGCGGCCTTGCTGGAATTGGGCTCCGGATTTAACCCAGAATTCACTGGGCGCGAAAACGTCTACATGAACGCTGCCGTACTAGGTTTAGGTAAAAAAGAAGTGGACGAGCGGTTTGACGACATCGCTGCTTTTGCTGACATTGGCCAGTTTATTGAACAACCAGTTAAAACTTACTCAAGTGGTATGGTAGTGCGCTTGGCTTTTGCCGTTCAAGCCATGATTGATCCAGATATTTTTGTTGTTGATGAAGCACTCGCTGTGGGTGATGAAAAATTTCAACGAAAGTGCTTTGTACGTTTGGAGGAACTAAAGAGCAGGGGCTCCGCGATTCTTTTTGTGTCGCACTCTGCGGGACACATTACTGAATTATGCGACAAAGTTTTATTTCTTGATCATGGAGAGCGACTCATGTACAGCATAGCTCCTGAAACTATACGTGCCTACCAAAAGTTGATTTACGCCCCTGTTGAGGAACAGCAGCGATTAGTTCAAGAATACCGCGCTGCAGATCAATCGGGTAAGCGGATAGAAAACAATGTCGAGGGTGGATCAATAACCATTTCCTATGAGCATCTTTCCAATGACTTTGACCCCGGCCTTGTACCCCAGACGACTGAGGCATACTCAGTGCAGGGCGCTGAGATCGAATCGATACAGATATTTGATGCGAAGGGGCGTGCAGTTAACGTACTACAACCAGGAGGAGATTATCAATTTGTTGTGTCTGGCCGCTTTTTGAACAGCCTTGCCGGAGTTTGTTTTGGAATATCCATAAAATCTACATCTGGAGTGATAATTACAGGGCAACGGTATCCGGAAGAAGGCATATTCATTGAACAGATTGAGGCAGGGAAATCCTTTAAAATTACTTATGGCTTTAGGATGGATGTGTTGCCCGGTACCTATTTTGTTGGGGGTGGTATTTGGTCGTCCCAACAAACAATTCTCGCCCACCGAGTTTTGGACGCGCTCATGTTTCGCGTTATACACAACAAAAAACAACACGCATTTGGATATGTCGATTCCTCTGCGGGTGAGACCAAATTGGAAATAATTTAGGGGGAGCATGTCCACTGGATATTTGTTGGCACTTGGCGATTTTGATTTAGTGAGGCTTAAGTTTGCTGACGATTTAGGGTTTCAGAATGTCGGGGGTAGATATTTCGCAACGCAAATATTAATTTTATGAAAAATTTTATTATTATCACGACAATAAACGAGAAGACTAAAGCTATTTCCGAGTTCGAGGGGAAGGCTGGCTGGCATCTTGTCATTGTAGGCGATAAGAAAAGCAAGCCGATTGAAAGCAATCGCAACCTAACCTTTTTGTCGGTGGAAGACCAGCACAAGCTTGGCTTCGGTATCTCCGCCAAGCTGCCCTATAATCACTACACCAGAAAGAACATCGGCTATTTATATGCCATTCGCGAGGGGGCAGATGTCATCTACGACACGGATGACGACAATGTTCCTTATCCTTATTGGGGTCTCGAAAATTTTGAATGCGAGAGCCTTATCCAAAGCGAAAATGCTTTTGTTAATATTTATTGCCATTTCACCGATGAATTGATCTGGCCTCGGGGGTTTCCGTTAGACCTAATCAACCAAAGTGAAAAACTAAAGTCCAATATGGCGTTGCCAGTGAAGGTTGGCGTTTGGCAGGGTTTGGCTGATCTTGACCCGGATGTGGACGCTATCTATCGGTTGATATTTAACAAGCCAGTGAAATTTGAGCGAAAAAAACCGGTGGTTCTTCCCCCGGGGAAATACTGCCCTTTCAACTCTCAAAATACCTTCTGGACTAAAGAGGCGTTCTCATATCTCTATCTGCCAGCAACGACGAGTTTCAGGTTTACAGACATTCTCCGGGGCTTTATTGCGCAAAGGTTATTATGGGAGTCTGGGATGCATTTGGGGTTTCATGAAGCTACTGTTTACCAGGAAAGAAACATTCACGATCTTATGAAGGACTTTAAAGACGAAGTGGAGTGCTATTTGAATACGAGGAAGGTAATCAACGTATTGCAGGGACTCCGTTGTTCTGATAACCCTGCCGATAATTTAGCCCTTGCCTATCAAGGTCTGGTTAAAGATCAGCTTATCAGTTCGGATGAACTATTGATTCTGGATGCATGGCGTAGAGATCTTGAACACATTTTTTAGAAAGTTGATAGTCGATGATTTCAGTTATTACATGGGATGCAGGCTTTAGGGAGTCGTATCACACGGTTGATTATTTCAGCCGCCAGACTTTGAACAGAAATCAGTTTGAATTTATTTGGGCTGATTATTATTCAACTATCAAGCCCGAATTAAAGGAAAAAATTCGGGCGATGGGTAACGGCAGAACTTTTTGTTTTAACGGAGAGGGAAGATGGCATCTTGGGCGATGCCTTAACGCAGCGATCCGGGAATGCAAAGGAGACTTGATAGTTATTCCCGATGGAGACATTGTGGTTGGCGAAGACTTTCTGGAAGAGGTCGTTCGATGTCATGAAAAATATCAAGATTTAGTCCTTTATTTCAGGCGCTGGGATGAACTCAAGCCTGACACTAGCACTCAAAAAATTGATCTTTCAAGGCTAATGAATGATTGCATACTTACTAATCCGACAAATTATGGTGGGTGCCTTACGCTTTCCAAAAAGGCTTTTAATTATGTCAATGGGTATGAAGAGCATCTTCTTTTTTCTGAAGCCGGCGCCAATGGCATGGAATTATATACACGGTTAAAGAATGCGGGATTTCCAATAATGTGGCATCCAACGTATAAGATATATCATCCATGGCACGATGGCACTTCACCAAAAGATTCAGAATATTTGCAACAGTTAGATTTGCAGAAATTACTAATAAAAAATCGCGATCTAAATATTGATTATTTGGCTGATTTAAATGTAATCGATATAAATGCCCAGGCGCATATAAATAATGGCTCTTTTCCGCAAAATAGAGTAAGTTTTGTGCAAAAACTAAAAAAAATATTATTGGATTAACACGCGATCCCTTATATAGTGCTATGGCATGCTGAAAATATATTGGCTAGGCGTTTATGGGTGATGTCGATAATTGGCCATTGGCTGACAAGGTGAAATTATTTGGTTATCTTCGTTGGAACAGCTATTGTTCTAAGAAGTACAAGCTTCTTTATGTCGCGACACCCAAAGTAGCATGCACTTCGCTTAAATGGTGGTTTGCGGATCTTGAGCATACCTCAAAAGCTATTCGTGATAGTACTGGAAGCACTGAGACTAGCCCTGAATTAGTTATTCACGACACTTTCTTTAAGGTAGCGCCAAATGTAACTGGTTTGTTGCCGGATGCTCTTTTGGAGCCGCTTACTTCGAATGATTATTTTAGATTTGCTGTTGTCCGTAATCCATATAAACGAATTTTTTCGGCATGGCAGTCCAAATTGTTGCTAAGAGAACCATTGCAGGTAACGCCTTACCTTGGATGCGATTTTTATAATCAACCGATTGAAAAAGCCAGTGATATTGCTTTAGCTTTTGAGGGTTTTCTTGAGCATCTCTTCGCTAACGAAGCGTCCTCTTACTGGGATATTCATTGGACCCCTCAAGTGGATTTGCTTCGGCCAGACCTGATTAACTACACAAAACTGGTCAGAATTGAAGATGCGAAGGTACTTAGCCAATCGCTTGCGATGCATCTTGGTGAGAATATTTTAGACCCTTTTGCAGCTCGGCATACAAACGAGAGCCTAATCCCGTATCTACCAGAATTTATAACGGAACGTAGTTCTGAATTGATCCTTTTGTTGTATGCGGCAGATTTCGAAATATTTGGTTATAGCAAGCAACCGCCAAGAACAGAGGAGTTATTCTCTGATGGCCAATTCGATGTTGCCCTTAAGGCAATTGCAATTATTCGAGGACGTCATCAACGTTTTGGTGAAGTTCAAGCGTCAATGAGGGATCAGATTGCCAGGATCAGCAAGGAGATGATTCGCGAACGGGACGAGACGATCCATGCACAGACCAGGTTGATCGATGAGCGTGCTGAAGGAATGCGGATCATGGAGGGGATGATTCAAGAGCGCGATGCGACGATTGTTGCCCAAGTTAAGTTGATTGACGAGCGTGTTGATGGAATGCGGATCATGGAGGGGATGATCCAAGAGCGTGGTGCAACAATTTCCGCCCAGACAAAGCTGATCGACGAATGTAATGAGCGGATGAGGATCATGGAAGGGGTTGTCCGAGAGCGCGATGGGCAGATCGCCAGCCTCAACCAGGCTTTAGTGGTATGTGATGCAAGAATTCAAGGGTTCTATTCTTCGCGTTCGTGGCGGCTGACTCGACCATTAAGGTTTTTGGCTCGATTCATACGCGGAGATTAATGAATGCTGTTCGTGAGGAATAAGAAAAATAATGACTTTGTTTAATTTAATTCGATAAGTCTCTTGGTAGGCGTGGAAATTTTTAATTTATGAGTAGAATTGCAATAGTTGCTCCTGCGCCGATTAAAGGATCAGGGGGAGTCGCGCGAATATACGTTTTTGCAATGGCATTAAACACGGCTGGTTATAAATGTGATGTCTATGTTTTTGATTCCAATGGCCGCAGCAGTTTTGATTTGAAAGTCGATGCAGCGGGCTTTTACGATGTTGACGGCGTCGATGTTTTTACTGGAATATCGCTACGCGAGAATTACGAGCTGCTTATCGCAACTCGCTGGGATACTGCCAAGATTGTGCGCGACCTTCCTTCGAGTAAGAAGGCATATTTAATACAGGACTTCGAAGCATGTTTCAATCCAGTAGGCGATGGCACCATACTCGCCGAAAATTCATACTTGTATGGGCTTCAAGCTATTACTTATGGCCGCTGGCTTGCCTTCAAGCTTTATAGCGAATTCGGTAACGCGCCATATTATTGCAACTTCGCAACGAACCTGACGATTTTTCGAGTGAAGCAGCAGATGAGAGATCGGATAGGAAAACCTCCGGCTGTCTGCTTTATTTACCAGCATGACAAGCCACGTCGTTGTCCACATCTTGGAATTGAAGCTTTAGGTATCGTTAAACATTTACGTCCAGATGTGGAATTATATTTCGTTGGTTCCAATGAATCGCCAAAGCTCTGGTACGACTACACAAACGTTGGCTTACTAAGTACAGAGGAGTTGAATGATCTTTATAATCGTTGTCATGTTGGCTTTTGCCTGAGTTCAAGCAATCCCTCATGCAACCCCTTCGACATGATGGCCGCAGGCCTACCTGCCGTTGATCTTTATCGCGAGAACAACTTGTTCGACATTCCCAGCGGGGGGGTATTGCTCGCGCATCAAACGCCCGAGTCTCTCGCCGAAGCAATCCTTTACCTGATATCTAACCCGGAAATTCTTTTAAAGATGTCTGATTTTGGCGCGGAGTTCATGAAAGTGAGATCAGCTACCGGTGAAATTCAGGAATTCCTTGGTGCTATTGAAGGCATTCTAACCGAGAAGCCCAGTATCTTCGATGCGTCAGCAATAGTGCAACAGCGTTTTACCGGTCAGGCAGTGATAGCAGCGGTCAATATGAGTCCCTCAGTTGTCCAGCATGTTCGTAGCCAACGAAGCAAGTTTATCGCTCTTGAAAATCAGTCCGTTGATACTGATTTGAATGACGAGACATTCAAATCGCATAGCTTTGTTACTGCTATTAATCAAATAAGTGCCTACCCAGTACTGATTAACACGTCGCTTGCGTCCAGGATAAAACGTTTGATCAAGCGCATGGTTAGTATTGTTAGATGAGACAGTTTGATCTTATTACGATTGATGTGTGGGATACGTTGCTGCGACGCAAATGTCATCCTGATGCGATCAAAATTCATGTAAGTAATTTTTTACTCAACAATTACTTACAAAGATTAAAGCCTGAATATCATGATGCTTGGAAACTCATGTGGGAGCGTCAAGCAGCAGAAAGATTGATTGGTACACATAACCGTTCTTCCGGAATGGATGACGAGTATCAATTACATGACGTCTACAGACAGTGGCTTAAGGTTGTTTTTACTTCTTCAGTGGACATAGATTTGATAGTTGTAACGCTTGAGGCTGTTGAGTTACAGCAGGAAAAATATGTTATCTATGCCGATCCACAGATCAAAAATTTATTAGACTCTTATTCGTCACCCTCGCAGATATTCGTGTCTGATTTTTATATGAGTGCCACTAATCTTATGGAGTTGATTAGACACGTGGGACTCGATAGCGTAGTCGATCGGGGTTATTCTTCCTGCGACCATTATCTAAATAAGCGCTCGGGGCGATTGTTTGGATTTGTCCATGATAAGGAGGGAGTATCTGCAAGTTCAACATTGCACATCGGTGATAACTTGCACTCCGACGTACACATTCCGAAAGTGCTTGGTGCTCAATCATTGGCATATCTTCCAAAGGCTGAAACTGATTTACAACGTCAGCTGAAAGCGCAATTCGAACATCGGGACAGCAATATTGCAGAAATTCTAGCAAAGCTCAGGCCGCCGTCGGTATTGCCGCCAAATCTCTCTGGTATTGAACGACGGCTTTATGAATATGGCGTGACGTGTGCGCCGTTACTGGTTGGTTTTATGCTGTTTGTCATGGAACAAGCCATCCGGCAAGGCCATGAAAGAATTTATTTCTTTACGCGCGAGGGGGAGTTTTTCAAGAGTATTTATGATGCCTTGCGTGATGTTCAGCCCCTGCGTCAGCAGGTTCCACCTTCAGAAATTCTTGAGGTTAGCCGTCTCGCGACATTTGCGCCATCCTTGCGCGAATTTACGCCTCAAGAGCTGATGCGCATTTGGAATCTTTATGGCACCCAGTCTGTTGCGGCGCTACTCAAATCGATGAACATCGATCTGGTAAGTGCAGTTATTCACTTGTCACGTCAAGGTATCGATCCGCAGGAGCCAATTCGCTACCCGTGGTTAGATCAAAGAATAATTGACTTATTTAATGATCCGCTGTTCTGTGATTTTCTCAGTAGAAAAGTTGGCGATCATAAACATTCCCTGATGATTTATCTGAAGCAAAAAGGCCTATCTACTTCATCCCAAAAGGCAGCTATTGTAGATATCGGCTGGCGCGGAACAATCCAGGACAACCTTGCCTATCTTCTCCCTAAATGCCAGTTCGACGGCTATTACTTGGGCCTGGAGAAATTTCTCAATCTCCAGCCAGCGAATTGCACCAAAGCTGCTTTTGGTCCGAATTTAAATCAGACTGAATGGGCATATTTGCCAGATTTTTTTCATTCCGTTGCACCTGTAGAGATGTTGTGTAATTCGCCAAATGGTAGTGTTGTTGGCTACAAAGTCAGCAATGATTTTGCGGTGGCAGAGCGAACTGTGGACGCCGCAGAAAATGTAATTTTTGACCGTTATGTTAATTACTTTCAGAAAGGTGTCATTGCCTCGGTTGCTGGCATCGGAGAAATGGTCAGTATTCATGCTATAGCCTCGAAAGAACTCCGCCCTTTGGCGGTCAAAACTTGGGGGGAAATTATCAGAACTCCAAATTCTGATGTTATCACTGCTTATTTTCAGCTAAACCACAATGAACAGTTCGGTTTGGGTAGGTTTGAGGACAAACGTAATCGCATTCCTATAAGTCGTTGGGGTAAAGCGTTGCTTTCCCCACAAGGTATGCGTGAGTTTATTATTCAGCTGGTGGCAACAGGTTGGCCAGAGGGATATCTGGCCCGTAGTAATTTTTTGTTTGTCTGGCCAGCGATAAAATTTCTTCGAAAGCTTCGAAAGCTTCGAAAGCTTCGAAAGCTTCGAAAGCTTCGAAAGCTTCGAAAGCTTCGAAAGCTTCGAAAGTATTTTTTATAAGCTGGACTCTTTTAATTAACTGGTGAAGTTTGTGGCTTGGTTGGGCACATGGTAGTGAATGGAGCTCCTTCAATGATTATTATGGTTTTATTTTAAATGTAGCAGGAATCAAATGAAATTTATAATATTTGGTGGCGGTGGTTTTATCGGATCAACAATTGCTGATCGACTTTTGTTGGATGGCCATGAACTCAGAATTTTTGAACGGCCACGCGTTACGCCTTATCGAAAATTTGTAGAATCTGAGCGGGTTGAATGGATCACGGGAGATTTATCAAGTGCTCACGATGTGAGTGATGCAATTTATGGTGTGGATGTTGTATTGCACTTAGTTTGGACCACTTTACCCAAAAGTTCGAATGATGACCCAATCTACGATGTACAGAGCAATGTTGTGGCAACATTGCAAATGCTTAACGCAATGGTTGCTCATAACGTTCGCAAGATAGTCTTCATTTCTTCTGGCGGGACGGTGTATGGAAACCCGATGTATTTACCCATTGATGAAAAGCACCCTACAGATCCTTTAGTGTCGTATGGTATTACTAAATTGGCTATTGAGAAATACTTGCAGATGTATAGTCAGTTGCATGGAATCAGAGCTATAACTCTGCGGGTTGCGAATCCATATGGGGAACGTCAGCGTATCGAAACTGCGCAGGGTGCTGTTGGGGTTTTTCTTCACCATGCAATTAAAGGCCTACCTATAGAAATTTGGGGTGATGGTAGCGTTACGCGGGATTATATTCATGTGAGTGATGTAGCAGAGGCTTTCGTTCGGGCTGTGAAATATTCGGGTGCAAAGAGTTGCTTTAACATCAGCTCTGGTGTTGGCACCAGTTTGAATGAGCTTATTGGCATGCTTGAAGATGTACTCGGCAAGTCAATTGAGATTCGCTATCTGCCGGGTCGACCATTTGATGTTCCGGTAAGTGTTCTAAGTAATGACTTGGCGCGAAATGAATTGGAGTGGGTTCCTTCGATTTCTATGTTGGGTGGCATAGCTCGTGTTGCGGAGTGGATGAAGCGTGAATTGGAAACGTTAAGCACTTGATCCGACCACAGGCTTTTGATTGTGTGACGACTTATTCCGCCACCCACTAATTTTTCATGGGTACGCGGTTTTGGGCTTGGTTGCTCACGAATTGACGAGATACGGTTACATGCTGGTTATTGGAGCCAGAAATTCATACGATGAAAATTCTTTTGACGACGCATGTGTTTTTACCCGAGTATTTTGGCGGGACAGAAACACTCGTTCTTGGTGTTGCACTTGCCTTGAAACAAAGGGGGCATAACGTTACGGTTGTAACAGGTTATCCTGAAAAAGATAAATTAGGCGACATTAATCAGTTTGATGAGTATGAAGTCGATGCTATTCGTGTTATTCGATTCACGCATGGACGTACTGTATTGGGAGGCCAAAGCAGTGTTATGCAAAATGACTACGACAACTCCGTTTTTGAAGCCCGGTTTCGCCAGCTGCTTGTAGAAATCGAGCCGGATGTGGTGCATTTCCATCATCTGGAGCGGCTATCAATTAAAGCAATTGACGCATGCAAGGAAAGAAAAATACCAGCGTTCCTTACTGCAACAGATTTTTGGTATGTCTGCCCCACACATACGTTGCTTTTGCAAAATGGAAAAATGTGCGATGGGCCAGCCAATGGTGGTGCAAACTGTTTAAAGCATGTGACTGCCGTATCACAACCAAAATGGATGTCCGGAATAGTAGATTCTATTTCTACAGGTGTCGTGGAGGGCATCATGTGTTGTCTTAAGAGGTCTAACATAAGGCTCTCTGGCAGAGTCGGTGATGTTCAGGCTCTGGCAAGAAGAAATGAAATAATTAGAGCCAGGCTCCTTCTTCTGGACAAAATTTTTGTCGCAACCAGTCATGCTCAAAGAGTGTTTGAGACTGCTGGCATAACGGGTGGTAAATTTCGAGTTCTGCCATTTGGAATCAAGAGTCATGGATATGTAAAACGTATTCGACAGAGAACAGATAGGCCTTTGGTGCTGGGCTTTATCGGTTCGATATTGCCTCACAAGGGGCTCCATATACTAGTTGAAGCGAGCAGACTTTTACCCGCAGATGCTGCTGTTAGTATTAAGATATATGGAAAATCTCCAGTTGAAGACTCTGACTATATAAAAAATCTGCGTATGCTTGCACAGGATGACAAAAAAATAAAATTTTACGGTACCTTCGATAATGCGAAGATGCCTGCCATCCTAGATGGAATCGATACCTTGGTTATCCCTTCTTTGTGGCATGAGAACATGCCGTTGGTTTCGTTATCAGCCCAGGCAGCGGGTTGCCCTTTGATAGCATCAGACATCGGAGGATTATCAGATGTTATTAACCCTGGTGAAAACGGCCTCTTGTTTAGAACAGGCTCGGCAGCTGGATTGGCTCAAATTATCATGAATCTTTTGGATGACCACGACTTATTGGAAAAATTATCAGGAGCTACTGTTCGACCAATGAATATCGATCAGTATGTTGATGAGCTTGAGCTGGAATATCAAAAAGTACGGGGGAGCTGAATTGAATGGTCTGCTTGTGAATTAATGGAACTATCGTTAGATTCGTTTTTTTGCCGCATCAGTTTGGGGCTGTTGCAAAATAATACAGAGTAGCCAGAGCCAGGCGGTGTTTATTGAAAAGGTTACACTGGCTGCCTGGCTCATTTTCTTTAATAACATTTCAGGCATGTGTCATTATGTGACATGAGTCGTAAAGTCTTTATACGCCTTGGCTATTCCTGCACGTAATTCAGTCTTTGCTTGCCAACCCAAGGCGTGCATCCGATCAACGTTTAACAGCTTGCGTGGTGTACCATCAGGTTTGGAAGTATTAAACACGATCCCGCCCTTAAATCCGACCACATTCATCACGGTTTGAGCCAATTCACGGATCGTTACATCCTCACCCGTACCTACATTGAATAAGCCATCGGCAACACCATTTTCCATCAGAAAGACGCAGGCATCCGCCATATCATCAACATACAGGAATTCCCGCATTGGTTTGCCGGAACCCCACACCACCAGTTCTTTGTCGCCACGAACTTTAGCTTCATGCGCCTTGCGAATCAATGCTGGCAGCACATGACTGTAGTTCAAGTCATAGTTGTCATTAGGCCCATAGAGATTGGTGGGCATCACCGAAACGTACTGAGTGTTGTATTGCCGGTTGTAACTTTCACATAGCTTGATGCCCGCAATTTTGGCAATTGCGTATGGCTCGTTGGTTTGCTCCAGTGGGCCAGTAAGCAAATATTCTTCCTTGATCGGCTGCGGACAATCTCGTGGATAAATACAGCTGGAGCCGAGAAACAGTAAACGCTGCACTCCAGCCTGCCAAGCCGCATGTATGATGTTTGCCTCCATCATTAGATTCTGGTAGATGAAATCGGCGCGGCAGGAATTGTTTGCATGAATACCCCCCACTTTGGCGGCAGCCATAAAAACGTAATCAGGCTTTTGTTTCAGAAAGAATTCAGCAACTGCAGATTGATCCGTTAAATCCAGATCAGCGTGTGTTCTAGTTAAAATATTGGCGTAATCACTAGCCTGCAAACGGCGCACGACAGCCGAACCTACCATGCCGCGATGGCCAGCCACATAAATTTTGGCTTGTTTGTCTATGATTGGATTATTCGTGATAATCATACGCTGAGAATCCATGCTTCTTGACTAGTTCGTCACGTTCAGCGCCCTTGAGGTCTTCTCTTACCATTTCGGCCACCAGCTCCTTGAAAGTAATTTTTGGCGCCCATCCTAGTTTCACTTTAGCCTTGGTCGCATCCCCCAGCAAGGTTTCGACCTCGGTCGGCCGAAAATAGCGTGAATCAACTGCCACAATGCATTTTCCCGCTGCATCATAGCCTTTCTCATCTACGCCCGTTCCTTCCCAACGTATTTTGATGCCGAGTTCTTCTGCTGCCGCAATCACAAAATCACGCACACTGTATTGCGTACCGGTGGCGATGACAAAATCTTCAGCTTTGTCCTGTTGCAGCATCAGCCATTGCATTTCAACATAGTCTTTGGCATGTCCCCAGTCACGTAAGGCATCTAGGTTTCCCAAAAAGAGGCAATCCTGAAGATCCAGCTTGATGCGCGACAAGGCGCGGGTAATTTTGCGGGTAACGAAGGTTTCGCCGCGTATGGGAGATTCATGGTTGAACAAAATGCCATTGCAGGCATAAATGCCATAGGCCTCACGGTAATTGACGGTTATCCAGTAGGCATATAATTTGGCCACTGCATAGGGTGAGCGTGGATAAAATGGAGTGGTTTCCTTTTGTGGTGATTCTTGCACCAAGCCATATAATTCAGAGGTGGAAGCTTGATAGAAACGTGTTTTCTTTTCCAGGCCCAAAATGCGAATGGCTTCAAGCACACGCAAGGCACCTAATGCATCGGAATTGGCTGTGTATTCTGGCTCTTCGAACGACACAGCCACATGGCTTTGCGCAGCGAGGTTATATATTTCGTCTGGCTGTACTTGCTGAATAATGCGAATCAGACTGCTTGAGTCAGTCATATCACCGTAATGCAAAATGAAGTTGCGGTTACTCACATGCGGATCTTGATATAAGTGGTCAATGCGGTCTGTGTTGAACAAAGAAGCACGGCGCTTGATGCCATGCACGACATAGCCTTTTTTCAATAAAAATTCGGCTAAGTAAGCGCCGTCTTGTCCTGTTACACCAGTGATTAAAGCGATTTTTTTCATTGAAGATAATTCCTGACAATATGTATTACCAGCCATAAAACATTGGTAAAAAATGGCTGTCAGTTAAGAAACAGTCGAATAATTGATGGCGACTAAACGTGAATTTAATTCTTGGCTGAAATACACATATTTCCATTGATCATTTCAGGTTTTATGTGAGCACGTAGAGCCAATAATTTGTTAGCTTGAGATGGATTTGTCGATCCGATATGGATATGGGTTGGACGATATAAATTTTAATTGATAACAAGGTCATTTTTGTAATTTCATATCTATGGATTTAACCCTCATGTCCCATGGAGCAAAGGCTGGTTGAAAATCAGCGAAATGTAGAGGCCAGTTAGTACCCCGCTGCTTATGCGGCGGGGTACTTTATTTTAGAGGGGAGCTATGGTGGTTAATGTGCCGATAATGGGGTTATTGAGGTTATCCGATAGCGTATTATTGCCGTAAGATATTAATGTCGCGCCCGATCCTAACTCCACAAGCCCATCGATATTGCCCGTCACTAGGCTTTTGCGAAAACTAAACGAAGCAGTTCCACCTTCGCTTGCGGTAAATACACCGGTATCAGAATTTGAAATTATCGAACGAACCATCTCTATTCTGGAGGTGGCTGAGCTGTTCGCAAATGCGTAAATGCCATAAAAACTACCTGATATAACAGTATTACTGACAGCAACGGTCGTGGTTGTTCCGCTTGTCAAATTTCTTGCAAAAATGCTAGTGTCATTACCGAAAAATTTTGATCTAGAGATGTCGGCTGTAGCTCCTGCGGGAAGTTCAATACCTATATCATTGTCGCGCATAAGAGTGTTAACTATACGTATCGTTGCTGCTTGTTGGACTAAAATGCCGTGCTGGCGATCAGGGATATCAAGATAGAAATTAGAAATGACGCAGTTTTCGATTGAAACCTTGGCGTTATTGGCGTTAATTAAAATTCCGACAGAGCCGCCTTGTCCATTGATGGTCAGGCCGCGCAGCACCACACTTATGTTGGGAGTGGCAATTATTATGCCGGTATTTCCTGTAGAGACGGATGTGCCAGCGTAGACACCTGGGGCGGCCGTCAAGGAAATGGACTGGGTGAGAGTGACGTTGCCATAGCTGGCGGAGTCAATCGCTACGACCTCGCCATTTGGGTTGACCACGGTTATGGCTTGGGAAAACGTGCGGCAGGGGAGGGTAACTTGGCAATCAGTCGCGGTATTGGCGTCATTCCCATCAGATGCTACAAAGGCGCGCTGGACAAGGGCTTGCGCAGGGGGCGTTATCGTGGCGCACAGAAGAGCTAACAGGTAGACGACTGGGGGTTTTATTGACATTATCATTTTCCTGATTGTTAAGGTCGTGGGCTTGTCCAGAAACCTTGGACGTGTCCGGCTCGACTGGTTTTACTGAGGAAGTAGTGTAGTGAGTGTGCCCGTGTTAGAGCCGTTATCCGTTATGATGTTATTGCGTAGCGATTTCAGTGTGGCGGTACCTCCGCCGTTGACCTGTAAATACCCGATCGTGTTTCCTGTTACCATGCTGTCGCTAAAAGTGATCGTGGCAGTTCCGGCACTGGCGAATGCCGCTATACCTATGTTACTGCTATTTGTGATTGTTGAACGAACCGCGTTTATTCGGGAGTTTCCAGAGCTGCCTGAAAATGCTGAAACGCCATCAAAGCTTCCAGTCACGACGGTATCGCTGATAGCAGCGGTTGTGCTTTTATTGGCTGTGCTTTTCGCTACGATGCCAATGCCATTTCCGAGAAATCTGGATTCTGAGATATCGGCATTCGCGCCCCCCTGAAGGTTAATGCCAACGAAATTATCGCGAACAAGGGTGTTAACCATAGTCACCCTTGCGGCTGTATCAACATAAACGGCGTATTGTTCGTTACCAGAAAAATTAGAAATAACACAATTTTCGATTGAAAGCTTGGCACCATTAGTCATTAAAATTCCGTAAGGGCCGCCTTGTCCATTGATGGTCAGGCCGCGCAGCACCACACTTACGTCGGCAGTGGCAATTGTTATTCCGATAAGTCCTGGAAAGGCGGATGTGCCGGCGTAGATACCTGGGGCGGCCGTCAAGGAAACAGACTGGGTGAGTGTGACATTGCCGTAGCTGGCGGAATCGATCGCCACGACTTCGCCGTTTGGATTGACCACGGTTACGGCTGCGGAATACCTGCGGCAGGGGGCGAGAACTTGGCAGTCAGTTGCGGTATTGACATCATCCCCATAAGACGCCACAAAAGCGCGTTGGACAAGGGCTTGTGCAGGGGTTACGATCGTGACACATAGAACGGCTAGCAGATACACGGATGGGGATTTTATTAGCATGATTATGTCCTAAGTTATTGATGTAATGATATGTAAATGTATTTTAAAGATAAATCTGGATTGGACTGGTTTCAGAGAGCGTTTCCGGAGTAGCCGAACCGAATATTGTAGTAGCGTTATCGATATGATTTTATCGTCAGAAACATTGTTGTTCTGCCGGTGCAGCACAGTTGATTTAGTTACCGCAGACATTATCAAATATAAAGAAGCTTTACAACAGAATTAAAGTTGTATAAGTATCTCTGGAAATAAGAGAACTAGCGAGATTATATTATGCTAAATGTATATGCATAAATCATGCCAAATTGCAGTGCATAATAAAATTATTTATTATTTACAATTGGTTGCTTGTCTATACAATACATTATTATTTAATAATAATGTATTGTATAGACAAAGATGTAAAAACCTCTGACATTTTAATGGTAGTGATTAGGCGTGGTTTGTTCGCTTGTGGATTGCGGGCTTTTGAAGGGTCTGTAATGAGGTAGTGGATGTGTTACTAAGCACTTGCGTGTAACTTCGGGCAATAGCAGTTGTTGTTTCTCTCCCTGTGGTGAGGATTTAAAGCCAAACTGTTATACCTCTTGCAATTTTACTGATTTTCTTTGCCATAAAGTTTCTTTTTGCCCCATTGTGCAATTGATTACACGACACAGTATGAATAATAAGTCAGAAAGACGGTTTAGATAGGGTAGGCCATGTTGTGGCACGGCTTCGAGGTGGGCGAGTGTGGCGAAATCTCGCTCAGCCCGGCGTGCCACAGTACGCGCCACATGGCATTGTGCCGCTGCACGGATTCCACCTGGCAGGATGAATTCCTTAAGTGGTGGCAGGCCGGCGTTGTAGTGAGCAATGGCGGTATCCAAGTGCAGGAGCTTATCTTCGGTAAATTGCGCAGCAGGATATGCCAACGCGCCACCGAGATCGAATAAATCATGCTGTACATGCAACAGCAAGTTGCGCACGTTATCCGGTACGGTTTCAGCGAGCAGCACGCCGAGATGGCTATTGAGTTCGTCTATGCTGCCGATAGCGTGAATGCGTGCACAATATTTTTCCACGCGCGTGCCGTCGGCCAGTCCGGTGCTTCCTTTATCCCCCGTGCGGGTGACAATTTTGCTTAAACGATTAGCCACTATTGTTGCTCCAGACAATTCAAGTATACGTTTGCATCTGGGGCTGTACCGTTACGTTGCGCCTGCCAGATCATCTCACCCAGGCATTCCATCATGTGATGTTGGGCGTTGTGTTCTGATTCATGTTTTGCGACAAGCCGCTGAAAGTGCATGCGGATGCCATGCGGCTGGTCGATGGAAATCTGTTCTTCAATGGTGAGGTGCATCATCAGGTGCAGAAAGGGGTTGGTCGTGCCTTGCTCTGGTGTGTAGTCTTTATCCTGATAGCGTTCCGGATTTTCCAGCATGGCGTAATATTCTGGGTGCTTTTCGATTAGTTGTGCAGTGAGGTCTTCCAGTGGGGAGAGCAGCGTGCCTGCGCGACGCTTGCGCCAAGTATCGATGAGGAATAGCCGTGCTTCATCTCTGCTGGGATTGAACATTTTTTATATTTCCTTGTAGTGGTATTCGCACAGATCAACGATGCTACAAATGCCACACTTTGGTTTGCGCGCTTGACATATATAGCGTCCATGCAGGATCAGCCAATGGTGTGCATCATGTTTGAATTTGTCCGGTACGAACTTGAGAAGTTTTTGTTCTACTTCCAGCACGGTCTTGCCGGTAGCAAGTCCGGTGCGGTTGGATACGCGAAATATGTGGGTATCCACTGCGATAGTGGGTTGACCGAAGGCAGTGTTGAGCACTACGTTTGCGGTCTTACGTCCTACGCCCGGAAGGGTTTCCAGCGCCTCGCGTGTTTGCGGTACTTTGCCGTCATTATTTTTCAATAATAGCTGACAGGTTTGAATAATGTGTTTTGCTTTGGTTTTGTAAAGGCCGATGCGTTGAACATAGCCGCGCAATTTTTCTTCGCCCAGATCGAGTATGCTCTGCGGCGTGTTAGCTATTGAGAATAATTGCCGGGTGGCAGCATTTACGCTGACATCGGTAGCTTGTGCCGATAGGATTACCGCCACAAGGAGCTCGAACGCCGAGTGGTATTCCAATTCAGTGGTAGGGTGCGGATTGGCTGCTTGCAGGCGCAGAAAAATTTCTTGGCGTTTTGCAGGATTCACGAAGTTGTCTCACACAAGCAAAATTGGGCTGCGCGGTAGTTGTTCATACAATGGAAGGTAAGTTTGCAGAAGGATTGCTGTAACTTCTGAAACCGACATCCGAAATGCGGCAAGATTGTTTCATTTGGATAATACCTTCTTTGAGTTGTCATATCGAGATGTAAAATTCATATTTCAATATGAAATCGGATTAAGGATAGGCAGGCTGGTTAGCAAAAATGAGGTAGCTTAGTGCTGTTGCGCTGAGGTATGCGGAACAGCTTAAGTCAGATTGACTTCTGTCTTGACGGATGGGTTCACTGTACGCTACGCTGGCACTACAATTTGGTCACGTGCATTGTAAATAAACTTTATGTTTAATAAAAAAATAATGGGTTTCGCGGGTTATTCCGGTAGCGGCAAAACGACGTTGCTGGAAAAAGTTATTCCTTTTTTGACTGCACAAGGCTTGCGCATTGCCGTTATTAAGCATGCCCACCATGATTTCGATATTGATAAACCGGGTAAGGATACCTATCGTCATCGCAAGGCAGGTGCGGGCGAAGTATTGATTGTTTCTGCGCAAAGATGGGCGTTAATGCATGAGCTGAACGATGAACCGGAACCTAGCCTGGAATATCTCTGTTCACGGTTCTCAGCCTATGACCTTATATTGGCGGAAGGTTACAAGCATGCAGCCATACCAAAACTGGAGGTGTATCGCAAAGAAACTGGGGTGGAAAGTCTATATCCATCTGAACCGGGTATTATTGCAATTGTGACAAATAGTAAAGACAAATTCCCGCTACCTGTGCTTGATATTGACGCGCCAAAGGAAGTGGCCGAGTTTATTCTGAATTATTTTTCCAAGGAAAATCATGAAAATTGAGATAGTGTATTTTGGCAAGCCAAGAGAAATTTTAAAAATATCACAGGAAGCTGTAGATGTTCCAGGGGAGTCATTGACGCTTGCCGAGCTGCTTGCGTGGCTAAGTTTGCGAGGAGAAGTATGGGCACAACAAATGAATGAAGACCGTGTGCGCTGCGCGGTTAATCAGGACTTTGCCAGTCTGGCAAGAGTATTGAATAAAAATGATGAAGTTGCTATCACCGCCCATTACCATGGATGTTCAGAGTTTTGGATTGATGATCCACGTTTAAGGCCAATTGAGCCACGCTTTAAACCGAATCTGTGCTCTTGAATTTTCCAGTAAATTTACAAATTGCCGCACAAAAAATTCGCTCATCGTAGCGCGCTGTGCGGCGGTTTGTTGCTTGGCGAAAAGTAAATCCGCTCATTTTCCGGCAGGCTCAGGACGAATGGATTGGCTTATTTTGCTAGAGGTTGTAAGTTGATTACCCACTCTATTTCACATAAAGCCAAGAAATTCCCGTTACTTGTACTTAATATGGATGCACCCAAAGTAATTAGCCGTATTTATTTTGAATTATTTTTCCAGGAACAACTATGAAAATTGAATTGGTCTATTTCGGCCGGCCGAGAGAGCATTTGAAGATATCACGCGAAACTGCAGATGTGCCAGCAGAAGCGTCCACGCTAGCCGGTCTTCTGGCATGGCTGCGTTTGCGTGGAGATATATGGGCGCAGGAGCTGGCAGACAGCCGCGTGCGTTGTGCGATTAATCAAGAGTTTGCTGGTTTGCCTGCTGCTATTAACGAGCATGACGAGATTGCCATTTTTTCGCCTATCTCCGGAGGTTGATAATGAGCGTATTAATACAGGAAGGCGATTTTGACCTTGCCGCCGAGTTGACAACCCTGCGTTCCGGAAACTCAAAAGTGGGCGCCATGGTTAGCTTTGTCGGTTTAGTGCGCGACTTTAGTCATAATGAAACGATAGAAAGTATTTATCTTGAATACTATCCCGGCATGACTGAAAAGGCGCTGAATAAAATCATTGCTGAGGCGACTGAACGGTGGAGTTTGATAAATGTCCGTGTAATCCACCGTATTGGGCAATTGTTTGCAAATGATCAGATTGTGTTGGTGGCGACTACGGCATTGCATCGTGGTGAGGCATTTGCGGGTTGCGAATTTATTATTGACTACCTGAAAACTGCTGCCCCATTTTGGAAAAAAGAACAAACCAGGGAAGGGTCACAGTGGCTGGAAACACGTGAGACAGACGTGAAACGCATGGAACATTGGCATAACGATACGGTCAGGAAATCAGCATGACAACAAATGGCATGACCCACTTCGATCAAGACGGACAGGCACATATGGTGGATGTTGCTGGCAAGAGCGAGACTCAGCGTATCGCAAAAGCGTCCGGTAGTATCAAAATGAGTCCCAGTACGTTGGAGTTGATTGCTTCCGGTACCGCCAAGAAGGGCGATGTGTTGGGTATAGCGCGTATTGCTGCAATACAGGCGAGCAAACGTACCGCTGAATTGATTCCATTATGCCACCCATTGTATCTGACCCGTGTTGCGGTAGAGTTTCATCTCGATCATGAGAATAGCACGGTAGAGTGCCTCGCCACCGCAGAAACGTTTGGCCGTACCGGTGTCGAAATAGAAGCCATGACCGCAGTAAGTATCGCCCTGCTTACTATCTATGATATGTGCAAGGCGGTTGATCGTGGCATGGAAATTAACCGGCTACGCTTACTGGAAAAAAAGGGTGGGCGTTCAGGGCATTGGCAAGCTGCATAACCTATTTTTGTCGCTGCGCTGACTTGGGGCGAAATGACGTTAGTACGTCTGGATTTGTTTCTATGTAGGGACCACCAATTAAATCTATGCAGTAAGGCACGGCGGCAAAAATTCCATCCAGTGTTTCCTTGATTGCCTTTGGTTGTCCGGGCAGGTTCAAAATCAGGGACTGTCCGCGTGTCACGCCAAGTTGGCGTGACAAAATTGCCGTAGGAACATAACGCAAGCTGACTGCGCGCATTTGTTCTCCGAAACCCGGTAACACCTTGTGTGCCACGGCCAATGTGGCCTCCGGCGTAACATCGCGTAACGCTGGACCGGTTCCTCCAGTAGTCAAGATCAGGTGGCACTTTTCCTGATCTGCCAATTCGATTAAGGTAGCCTCAATCATCGCCTGTTCATCCGGTATCAAACGTGTGACACATTGCCACGGGCTAGTCAGCGTTTGTGTAAACCATTCTTGCAACGCTGGCAAACCAGCGTCCTGATAAACGCCGCTACTGGCTCGGTCGCTAATTGAAATAAGGCCAATTTTAAGTGTATTTGTCATATGTTTTATTAGATTAAGGAATGTTGAACAATTTTTCGCTTGGAATATAGTATTACGATGCTGTTAATTATCGTTTAGCTTGCTGGACAAGACAGAAAAACAATTATGTGTAAATTTTTGTTGCCAATATATTTTTCGTTTGTGCTTGTTCCTTCAATAAAATTATTTTAGTTAGTATGATAATCATTAGTAGGTGGTAATAGAGATCGAAATTGGACAATCCAAGAAACGCTCCGGCCGTTGCATAGCCAATCATGCTTACTTGTCCCATTGCGGCTAAATCCGCTGCCCATTTTTTGTCAGGATCACGTTTTGCCTGTTTGATTACCCAAGAGCCAGTTTGCCACGTCAAGATGGCAAGTAACAACCACAGCCCAAGTCCGATAAATCCGTGCTCACCCAGCACTTCAAAATATACACTATGCACATCATGGACATTGACTGGGTCGGGTGCATACGCGTGAAATGTTTGATACTGGAACATTTCAAACCCACCACCTGTGAGACGGGCCTTAGCCACATTCCATGCTGTCCACCAAGCGTTAATTCGGCCTAGCGCGGATGCATCTTGCTCGTACGTTTTAATGGTTGTCATGCGGGCATACCACTCTGGTGGCATAACGAGGGCTATCATACCGATAGCGACGACAAGCATAATGGCGGTGAAGAATTTATTCCGGCTTTTCATCCAGAAGATTGAGCCCATTACCGCCGCGCCCACTAGCGCACCGCGTGATTGTGAGCCGATGGCCGATACTGCGGTAAGTACCATAGCCGCCCCCAACCCTTGATGTAGCCACTTGCGTGTTTCAGTTAGCTGTAAATAACGCATTAGAGGAATAGTCATTAGTAAAGCCAAAGCGATTTCATTGTTGCCGTCGATGAATGTTCCTGGCGGTCCCATAACGCGGTGTGCCCCCCCTTTCAGTATCGTGAAAATTCCACCTTTTACCCCATAGAAACCAAGTGATAGGGCTATTATCCAAACCAAACCATGTAATCGCTGGCGGTTATTTATTACCAACGGTGTAAGAAAAATCATGAGTTGGATTTTAAGGACTTTCTGTAATTGCTCCCAGGCAAGATTGTAGAAAAATGCAAAATAGGTAGTTATAGACATCCATAGAACATATATAAGTAGCACTGTCATTTCGCGTGTCCACGGCATGTGCTTCGGCTCTTTTGAGGTGAATATGCTAATTAATGTTGTTATTGCCACGATATATGCAAATGGCATGGTCGTCGCGAAACCCCAAGCCAGCTTATGGGGATTCATGTAGCTCAACCAGGAATAGAGGTAAATGCCAACATGTGGACGCGATAAGGCCATGGGCAGAACCCCAAACACGATGGCAGTGACGATCAAATCACGCACTGGCTTACTCCCGTTTTTTCTCGGAGGAAGCGCCAGTAAACCATGTCACGCGCTTTTTTAAATGCATATTCTTGAGCAAGCCATTTTGCAAACTTTGTGTGAGTTGCTTTTCATGACGCCAGCCGCGATCTTTGACTTGGTACAACTTGCCCTTGCCTGATTGCGATGTACCTAGCGCTTCTTTTTGCGTGAGGCGTCCGACCGCCTCGGCGTACACTTCGGCGCTATCACGCACAGCGCGCCAAAACAAGGTGAGTTCGTCGTCTCCTTCATGTACTTCGGGGCAAATATGGGCAAGCAACTTGCCGGTATCGATGCCAGCGTCGATGAAATGTAGCGTACAGCCGATTTTTTCCGGTTCACCGTTATAGAGTGCCCAGAATGTACAATCTGCGCCACGGTATTCGGGCGATAGGCCACCATGCAGATTGACAATACTCCAAGAGCCGCGCGTAAGCAGCGCTCCTTTGATGAGCGATGTGCCGAACACAGCAATTACATCGGGCCGAAGCCGATCGGCAAGTTCGATTACACCCGGATGGTTAATGTGTGGCACTTCGGTGACCAATTCGGGCTTATTGAGTCGCGGTTCGGCATCGCCAAAGAAAAACTTGCCTTCACCGCCGCCAGTGTAACGCTTGCGGTCGCGTAGCCAGCGCCACACTTTGCGCCATAGATTATCCGGACGTAGTAGTTTGAGTATTTTTTTGTACGTCCAGTGGCTGCCTGCCTCTTGCACGATAGCTACTACCCGTGCGGCATCACACAGCCGGTTCGCGACATAAAGATGCCGCGGTGCCCGCCCGCATAGCACCATGACTGAAAGCTCAGCCATGTGAATACTCCCCTGGCTTAGCGATTCGCGTAGCGACGGGAGGAATTACACAGTCTTGCATATCCATCATCAGCGCATCGGCAAAAAATTTTGCTGCCCAGTTTGGATATTCGAAACGGGAATAATCGCCCCAAATCGGCGAGGAGCCAGCGATACCTCCTCGCGCCGCCTCGTCAGCATCATTAAGACGCTGCGTACGTTTTACGTAGCCGATTGCACGACGCGCGTTCTCGCGAAATTCCGGTGCGCTGCCATCTTGCGCCAGGCGTGTCCAATTGAGGCTCATCTGCGCTACGCCAGTGAGGCAGCTGTAGTTCGCACATGGCATCCAATTATCCGTATAAGTGCCGGCAAGCCAGCCGTCCGCGCGTTGTACCTGCGCCATGCCGCGAGCAGCGGTAAGCGCAGCTGAAAGATAACGCGCATCGTCCAGTAGTATGCCGCTCTCCAAAAAACCACGAATCGCATAGGCGATGGTATGAGTAAACGGTGCTTTGTCCGGAGTAAAGGCGTTGGTGCAAAACCAACCGGAAGTCGTTTGCTGGTTGAGTGCCCAATCGAGATTACGTCGCGCCGCTTGGGTTAGTTCTGGCTCGTTTGCGATCAGACCCGTGGCCGCTAGCGCCCAAGTGCCACGGGTGTTGTACACGTGCGGTACATCATTGTGTTCGAAGCGATGCCAGCAGCCATCGGCATCTTGCTGACGGACTAGCCACAAACCGGCTTTGACTGCTGCCGTCAAGCATTCCTGGCGACCTAGTTGCAGATATCCGGCGAGCATGCCATGCATGATTTGACCGGTATTGAAGATCACCGGGCGGCTGCCTGCTTCGCCAAAGTGGCCGGGAAACGCGCCATCATTCTGCTGTATGGAGAGTTCCCAATCGATCATGCGTTGGGCACGTTTCTCCAGATCAGGGCGGTCCAATACCTTGTTCGCCGCAAGGAAGGTCTCGATGATGTAGCCGGTGGTTTCCGGGTAGCTTGGCAGCCAGCCGTCTTCGAAGCTCCATCCTGCTGAAACACCACCTGCGTCAGGCTGGCCGTCCCTGATGTCCTGGGCACGGCAGAGCCAGTCGATTACGCCCACGAGATGGGTTGTATGGTCAAATTCGGGTTGGGCAGGTGCAGCAATGTCATTGAGGATCAGACGCATATGCCGCGGCCGCCAAGGACGGTAACGGAAAGGCAGTGCAAGTAAATTGGTAAGGCTCATGTTACGCGTTTTCCTGTTAAATTTTTTCCAGTTGTATGGTGGGTGGTGATTCTTGGAGTGCGCTATCGAGACCTGATTGTAGTGGTACGTGGCTTACCACGTAGCGGTACTTGCCCGAAACTTCTGGCGGAATCGAGTCCACAAGCCGTAGTTCGACCCGCACGTTGTTGCCCAGTCGAGCTTGAATTCCGCTCACGGTCTTGTCGCGGGATTGCTCGGTCCACTCAGGGTTTCGTACCACAAAAATCTCTACATCTTGAATGCTGTGCTGGATGAATTTGAATTCGTCGATGCCCTCCGTTGCCCGCAATACGTAGATTACTGCAAGCGCATGCATGATCGTGCCATCGGAGCGCACCACAAAATCTGTGGTGCGGCCCATCACTTCCCCGATCACGTGCAGCCCGCGCCCGGCTTTGCAGGTGTCGTTCGCGTAGCGTACCACGTCGCCGGTGCGGTAACGGATAAAGGGTTGAGCGTGGGAACAAAGTCCGGTCATGACTGCTTCGCCGGACTCACCTGGCGCGACTGGATTGCCTTGTGCATCGAGGACTTCGAGGATGATGCTTTCGCTTATTAACAGCATTTGGCCGTCCGGGGTTTCGTGGGCGGTGAAACCAATGTCGCGGCTGCCGAATTCATTGGCGGCGGGAACGCCGAAAATATCTTCGATCAGTTTGCGCTGATGTGGATAAAGCGGTTCGCCGGTGGTGCATACCACCTTGAGTGAGGGCAACCTGAGTTTGATGCCGCGTTCTCCGGCGTGTGCTGCCAGCAGAGCCAAGCTACTGGCGTAACCGTAAATGCATTTGGGCTGGAACCCGCGAATAGCTTCGATGTAGGTATCCATATTGGCTATCGACATGTCGAAAGCATTCAGCACCAGCTGGTTGAGCAGCCGGTCCCGCAACGCCTTGATGTGGCCAGTTTTGTTCAACTCCACTGGCGCACCCCAAAGATAGATTTCCCGGTCACCCACCTCGACGCCCCACCAGCGCCGTGCGCGTATGCGCCCCGCGGCATCAGAGGCTTGGCGCAGGCGTCCATAGTGAAAAATCAGTGGCTGGCCGCTGGAACCGCCCGTATTGTATTTGAAGGCCCCGCCGGGAATGTCACGCCAGACTAGTTGCTCGATGTTGCGGGTGGCATCCTGCTTGGTCATGGTGGGCAAGCGGCGCAGTGCTTCTAAGGTGAGCGGTGTATCACTTCGCGGCTCCAGACCGGCAGCGTTAATGCGCTCGGCATGCCATGGGCTGTGCTGTTCTGCCGATTGGAGCAGCAGCTTGAGTTTGTGCATCTGTAATTGCTCGATCCCTGCGTGAGACAACCATTGGCTCTTCTCCAGCTCGTCCAGGTAGCCGAAAGTGGGGCGCTTCATTAGCCGTTCATGCAGAGGAAACAGGGTATGCGCTATCAACCGGGTATAGAGACTGGCCATGTTTATTTTCTATCTGGGGTAACAGCCAACGTCACCCCATCCAGTGCCATTTTGTACGCCAAAAAGAGTTCACCCCGTACACTTTCCCATGCGAATCGGTGTGCGTGATCCAGGCCGGTTTTAACCATGCGTTCTCGCAACGATTCATCACGCAATACACGCAGCACAGCCTCGGCCATCCGCTCTGGATTACGTGGTGGCACCAGCAATGCGGTCTTTCCGTCTTCCACTAGAAAGGGTATGCCGCCAACATCGGTGCTGACCACCGGCACACCGCTTGCCAATGCCTCCAAAATCGAGATCGGCATATTGTCTGCCAGACTGGGATTAAGAGCGATATCTGCCTCGCGATAAAGTGCGGGCATATGCTCGTTATCTATTTGACCTGCAAATACTACAGCATCAGCCACGCCCAGTTCCTTTGCCATCGCTTCCAATTTTGCACGCTCGGGGCCAGAGCCAGCGATAGTTAAATGCGCGTCAGGAATGGTTTTACGAACAATGCTAAATGCTTCCAGCGCAGAGGTATTGTCGTACAAAGGTTCCAGATTACGCGCGACTACGATATGTGGTGCCGAAAGGTTTCGCTCGCGCGAATGGTTAGGGATGAAACGGCTTAAATTTACAATATTGGGCACTATGCGAGTGGTGAAATCTCGGTCCGCGAATATTTTTTCCAGGAAACCGGAAGGCACAATGATTATATTGACTTGCTTCAGTGTCGGTTGTACCCAGGTAAATGCACGAGTGAAAAATTCGTCGGCCTCGCCACCGCGGTAATTTACTAACACTGTCTTGCCACGTAATTTTGCGGTCCACACCGCCGGTGCCGCAAATAAGTGCCAGGACCAGCCAGAGTTGGCCATGATGTGAAATAAATCGACCCTACCTGCGGCGTGCCATAAATGGAACAAATACGGCAGCAAGCGAAACACGGCACGTAGTCCTTTGATGTGGCCGATAAAGCGTGGCCGGTAGGGAGCATTCACTGGGACAAGTTCTACGTTGATTCCTGCTTGCTTTAGCAACGTAGCCAGTTGCCGTGTTTGGTTGGCCATGCCGCCCGAAGGTGGCGGCAGTGGCCCAACGAGGGCGATTTTTAAATCTTGAATTTGCATCTTGACTACCCGGCCGCTTTGTCGGTTAAGTGGTTATAAACATCGCGATAACATGCTACGGATACTTTCCAATTACGTTCTGTCTCGACAAAGCGCCGCCCGACAGCTTTTATCGTTGGCCAGCGCTCGGGCGTGTTAAGCAAATCAAGCACCTTGTTCGCTAGGTCTTGCGGAGACTCGGCTTTGAATAGCACGCCTGTTTCGCCGTCACGAATTAATTCCTTGTGACCACCTACGTTGGAAGCTACAAACAAACGGCCTTGTGCCATCGCTTCCAGCGGTTTCAATGGCGTAACCAATTCAGTGAGACGCATTGAGTGGCGTGGATAAACGAGCATGTCCATCAGGTCGTAATAGCGGTTCACTTCACTGTGAGGCACCCGACCGGTGAACACAACTTTATCTGCAATGCCGAGTTGGCGAGATTGTTGTTTCAGTGCGTCTTCTTGTGGCCCACCGCCCACCAACAAAACACGTACATCGGGGGCTTGATCAAGAATACGTGGTAGTGCAGTGAGCAGTAAATCCAAACCCTCATAAGCATAGAACGAGCCGATAAAGCCCAATATGCGTGCGCCGGCCAAACCGAGCTGAGCTTTTAATATGTCATCTGGCGCGCCACCGATAGAAAATTTTTTGATGTCAACTGCGTTGGGAACTAGGGTCACTTTAGTCGAAGGAATGCCACGCGCAACGATATCACTGCGCAGGCCTTCGCAAATTGTGGTGATGGCATCGACGTGTTTGAAGGCGTAAGTTTCCATTGCGCGGGTTAAGCGGTAACGTATGCTCCCCTCTGTGGTTGTGCCGTGATCAGCTGCTGCATCTTCCCAGAATGCACGAACTTCATAGACCACTGGAATGCCTAGGCTACGGCCAACGCGTAAAGCAGCTATGGCATTCAGGGCAGGGGAGTGGGCATGCAAAATATCCGGTTTAACAATTTTGGCTACTTTTTTAAGACGATGGGTAAGACTGTTAATGACGGAAATTTGGTTTAATAAAGGTACTTTCGTCATTTTGGCGATCACATGGCGTGTGCGGAAAAAATGCCAGCCATCAATAGTTTCTTCGCTTGCGCTACAGATACCCTGCTTTGGGCTAGTTAAGTGAGTGGTTTCCCATCCTAAAGCACGCTGTTCTTTAAGAATAGAAAGAGTGCGGAAAGTATAGCCACTATGCAGTGGAATGGAGTGATCGAGGATATGTAGGATGCGCATTGTTTTTTAAATTGTTTGCGTATTTTTAAATCGTAAATTTAAAGTGCAGTAATGGGCAGCGGCTTGGTATAGCGTACCGTTTTTTGCAGAATGTCTATCCAGCTTCCTAATCCCAGCATCTTGTATATCATTCCATCAGGCCGCGCGCGTCATTGATTTGTTTGCGGTAAGCATTAAAAATTTTGCGCAGGGCATCGGCCATCGAAATGACGGGCTCCCATCCCAGTTCTTCGCAGGTATTGGTGATTTTGGGAACGCGATTTTGTACGTCCTGATAGCCATTGCCGTAATAGGCTGCCGCAGTGGTTGTTACCAGTTGCACCTTGCTTGCAGAATTGCGGTACTCCGGGTATTCCTCGGCCAGTTTCAGCATCATGGTAGCCAAATCCCGGATGGAATAGTTGTTGGCCGGGTTGCCGATGTTGTAAATCTTGCCGGAAGCGATACCATCCTTATTTGCAATGATCTTGATCAGTGCGGCTATACCATCGTCGATATAAGTGAATGCGCGTTTTTGCTGTCCACCGTCTACCAGATTTATATTTTCGCCGCGCACGATGTGGCCGAAGAATTGTGTCAGTACGCGCGAACTTCCTTCTTTCGGCGTGTGGATGGAGTCCAGTCCAGCGCCGATCCAGTTGAAGGGACGGAAGAGGGTAAAGTTTAATCCTTGCTCCATTCCATAGCCCCAAATTACGCGATCCATTAATTGCTTGGCGCAGGAATAAATCCATCGCGGTTTATTGATCGGGCCGCAGATAAGTTCAGAACTTTCGGAGTCAAATTCTTCATCGTGACACATACCATACACTTCAGAAGTAGACGGAAATATTAGGTGCTTTTTGTATTTGACGGCTGTGCGCACGATGGGCAAATTAGCTTCGAAATCCAGTTCAAATACACGCAATGGTTCTTTAACATACGTGGAGGGCGTAGCAATTGCCACCAACGGCAAAACCACGTCGCATTTTTTGACATGGTACTCTACCCAATCTTTGTTGATGGTAATGTCACCTTCAAAAAAGTGAAAGCGGGGCTGATCGAGTAGATCAGTGATTCGGTCAGTGTTCATATCCATGCCGTAGACATCCCAGTCAGTTGTAGCAAGGATACGGTTGGATAAGTGGTGTCCGATGAAGCCGTTTACGCCAAGGATTAAAACCTTTTTCATTGCAATTTCCTTAGTAATAACACGTTTAAATTTTTAGAACGTGAATAATATTTTCATGGCCGCCGTGGTCGGCTATATTATTTGTTAAATAATAAATAACTACAGTATGACAATCGTTGTTTTATTGATTTTTTGCTCTAGTTGTACTTTATGTGCTTTGATTTTGACGCAGGAACGCTTCGAACATCAGCAGCGTCCACAGCGGGGTACTGTAATCGCGCAGCCCGGCTTGATGATGGTCGACTAGTTCGTGGAGGTAATCTGTATTAAAGAAACCCGTGTTTTTTAGCGTTGGTCCTAGAACCGCCTGCCGAACTTTTTCTTTTAGGGGGCCACGGAACCAGCTTGCAAGCGGCACCGCGAAACCCATTTTCTTGCGGTATAAAATTTCATTTGGTAGGTGTGATTCCATTGCTTTTTTGAATATATACTTGCCTTCCCCTCCCTGAAGCTTTAGCGATGCGGGTAAGCGCGAGGCCCATTCCACCAATTTGTGGTCAAGCAGGGGTTCGCGTACTTCGAGGGCGTGCGCCATGCTGGCACGGTCAACTTTGGTAAGAATGTCCCCTACGAGATAGGTCTTGATGTCGAGGTATTGCACTCGTGCCAAGGGTTCTTGGGTAGGCGAGCGCGCATCGTGCCGGTACATCACTTCCACCGCGCGGTAGCCTTCCAGTGCCCGACTAAAATCTGGACTGAAGAGACGTGCGCGCATTGCATCGCTCAAGAGTGAAACGCTATGAAAATAACCTTCTACCGAATCGCGTGCCATGCCCTCAAATGTGGATTTGGCACGAAAAATTTTAGGTGCCCAATCTGCTTTGGGATAGAGCTTGCCCAGCAGGCCGAATGCAGGGCGACGCACAGCTGATGGGATCAAGCTACGCATGCGTTCTTCGTTCAGATGCCAGCGATAACGTCGATAACCAGCGAAATTTTCGTCGCCACCGTCACCGGAAAGCGCGACAGTAACGTTTTTTCGGGCCAGTTGGCACACGCGGTACGTGGGGATGGCGGAGCTATCTGCGTAAGGTTCATCGTACAGTGCAGCCAATTTATCAATGAGATCGAAATCATTGGCATCAACTTGCTCTACCCGATGATTAGTGTGATAGCGTGTGGCGACTTGTGCAGCGTATTCGGATTCATTAAATGCCGGATCGCCGAATGAGATAGAGCAGGTGTTCACCGGTTCGCTGGACAACTCGGCCATCATCGCTACCACGGCGCTGGAATCTACGCCACCGGAGAGAAACGCCCCCAGCGGTACCTCTGAGACCAAGCGGATTTTTACAGATTCGCGTAGCAGGGGTATGAGTTCTTCTTGAGCTTCGGCTTGCGTCATTGGGGCAAGGGGCTGGAATGGTACGTCCCAATATTCTTGCGGCTGCGGAATGGGTTGGCCACGCTTTACGGTGAGGGTATGCGCGGGTGACAGTTTGAAGGCTTGTTGGTAAATGGTGCGCGGTTCGGGAATATAGCCGTAGGCGAAATATTCCTCAATTGCGCGTGGATCAATGTCACGCCGCAACGCTGGATGGGCAGTCAAGACCTTGAGCTCTGAACCGAAGATAAGTTGACCATCGTCGAGCACTGCATAGTAAAGCGGTTTCACACCGAGGCGATCGCGCGCCAGAAAAAATGTCTCTTTATTGCGGTCCCATAATCCGAACGCGAACATGCCACGGAAGCGTTCGACGCAGGCTTCACCCCATTGCTCCCAAGCGTGCACGATGACTTCAGTATCGCAGCGGGTGCGGAATGTATGGCCTAGCGCTTGCAGTTCGGGGATCAAGTCGACGAAGTTGTAAATTTCGCCGTTAAACACTACCACCACGCTGCCGTCTTCGTTGAACAGGGGCTGGTGTCCGGAGGAAAGGTCTATGATCGAGAGCCGCTTGTGCGCCATTGCCATTCCTGGCTCCGCGTGCAAGCCGCTCTCGTCTGGGCCGCGATGATGCTGGGCCTGGTTCATGCGCGCAAGTAGCGCCTGGTCAATGGGGCGCTTGGCTTGCGTATCAAATATGCCGGCTATGCCACACATGGTTTTGTTTCCATTTTTATTATGTTATTCGTCTTTATTTTAAGTTACCCAGTACCGTGTCATATACGCTCAGGTATCCGTTTACCATGGCCGACATCGAAAAGCGCGCCTCGATTTTGGCCCGTCCTGCCGCACCATGTGTGCGGGTAAGTGCACTATCTTGATAATACATTAGCAAAGCATGCGCCATTGCTTTCGGTTCGGCAGAGGGCACCAGCGTGCCTGTGACCCCCGCTTCTACTAGTTCACTGTTGCCACCGACGGCGGTTGCAACCACCGGCAAACCGCATGCCATCGCTTCCAAAATAGTGTTGGATATGCCTTCGCCCAACGATGATAAGCAGAATACGTCGAATTGGCGCATCAAATCCGCTATGTCGTCACGGTTGCCTGGTAGCCAGGCTAAATGCTCGGCATTGGATTGCTTGAGCAAGGCCAGGCAGGTTGTGCGCGCCACGCCTTCGCCCAGAATTACCAGCCGCGCACGCGCACTAATCTCAGGCTTAAGTTCGAGCATGCGCAGAAAAGCACGCACCAAATTTGGATAGTCCTTCACCTCCGCCATGCGTCCCACGGCGCCAAACACAAATCCTTCCGGCGGGCAGAACCCCGGCGGGCCGAAGTTAATTCTGGGGGCAGTGAACGGTGCGAATTTTACACTATCGACGCCGTTGTAAATTTGAGTAGCGCGTGCCGGATTTATATGTATGGTATCGATTAACCAGCGTTCCAGATCTTTGCTCACTGGAATGTAATGCTTTACTAGCGGCCGGATTGCTTGCCGCAGTAAATTGTATTTACGATTCTTGCCCTGCAAGTCGAACATGTCACGCCCATGCTCGCCATGTACTCTGTTGCTGATCCCAGCGGCAGCGGCAACAACTTGCCCTTCCAGGGCCGCGAGATTACGTGTATGCACAATGTCTGGCTTGAGCCGCCGCAGCTCACGAAACAATCGACCATACAGGCCGACATCGTTGCCATCGCGCTTGTTGAGTGCCACCAATTCGACGGGCTGGTGCAGGCGCTGACGAAATTCGCTATATCCGGTCAGGCATACGATGGCGTGGCGATAGCGTCCTGGGGGCATATGGTTGATCAAATTCACGATGCCATTTTCCATGCCGCCCACGCCAAAATGGTGGATGATATGCACAATCAATGGGAGACTATTAGTGTGCATGTGTTCCGTGCTCTGCAACTTCATTAAGGCTGGCATCGATTGCCGGCAGTATATCGTTGGCAAAAGATTGCAGTGACGATGCCGCTGATTCCGGTGTACCTTCATAGGGTGCAGTAATAATGATTACTGCGCCATCGTCACGCTGCCACAATAATTTGGCCTTTGCCAAAAGCAACTTCGCTAGATACGGGTTGATAGTATAGGTACCTCTTAAACTATTCCAACTCCAGATTAATAATCGGTTATTGGGGGCACGCAATAATGTTTGTTGGATCGTTTCATTTTTGCCATGGAGAGAAATTGTGCGCTGTCTTTCGCCCACATTGTTCCATACCGGATGTTTTTGCTGGATCATATAGTTTTGAGAATTGATTAATTCCGCATCTTGGCGCTGAGTCCGATAATAACCGAGGTAAACGCTGACGGTTTTATCTCCCTTATGGTAGGTGTGTATGGTTTGTGCATGGGTGCCAACGTAGTGTGGCTGCCATTCCGTAAATGGCGTAGCTTGTAAATTCCAGCCTTGAATTGATTCAGGCAGTTTTATCACTAGCCCATCTGTTTTGATTGGGCGGTTGTCCAAATAAGCTGCGTAGGCAGGCCACAAGGCTGCAACCAGAATGGTGATAACACTCGCCATGGCAAAGCCTCGGCCCGTTATCGTTCCGCGAGCTGTATTAGCCGCGATCCTATTTTCTTGCCGTTGTTGATCTGATTGATCTTCCCGCCAAAAAGCGCCGATCCAGAATAGCAACGTCATAACGATTCCGAAAAAGACCCAACCGTAGATGTAATGGTCAACTCCCAATGCCAATTGCATATTGCTTAAGTGGGCGATCATCACGATCATATAAGCGCGCATCCCATTGGCAAAAATGGGGACGATCAATGACAGTGCTGCAAAAATGAGCCTGCGTTTATTGCTACGATAGGTGAGGTAGCCATACAAGGTGCCCAGAGTGAAAGATGCGATGAGGTAGCGCAAACCGCTACAACCCTCCACGACGGACCATTGGCCACTGGGTATGGTGAAAAATGTTCCTTCGCGGTAAACCGGAATGCCTGTTATTTGCAGTGCGGTCACCACAAAATCAGCGGTGAAATCCATCAATGGGGGAATCAGAAACTCCCCAAAAGGAACGGCAAAAAACAGGAATCCGAGGGGGAAAGTAATCGCGCGAACCACCCGCAGCCCCAGCACAGTCCAGACCGTCACCGGGATCATTGCAACCAAACACAGCTGAGCGACAACTTGCACACTTCCTGCATCGGCAAGCAGCCAGCCAAGGCCTAGTCCTGCCATGATCAATAAGCCGCGATAATCCGGGCATGGGGCTATCTCGGCAAGTGATTTGCGTTTTATCCATATGAGATAGGCACTAATCGGAAAAATAAAAAAACCGTGGGTAAAGGTCTCGGATCGCAGCCAGATAGCGACGGTGGATAACACGGTTTGCTGGTAAATGGCGAAAATTATGACAATGGCCGCAAGCGTGAGGGTGGCCATAAAGCGCCATTGCAATACTGGTTGTCCGGTTTGGCTATCGATAACGCGGGGTGTCGTTAATGCTTGGGGTGCTGTGCCAGTCATTGTTGCTTTTCCTTGTAAGTGGTCAAGCGTGGTATTGCTGGCACGATCCAAGTATTTTTGTCTGGTTTGCAAAATTCAGATGCAGTTGTTGGAGTGTCAGTAAGCAATGCTTTAACATGCATAAGGCTGCGTTCCCAATTGTAATCCTCTAGAATCCGGGCGCGTGCGGTCTCGCTAAAACGTTCTTCAGCTTTTGCGAGTATCGATATAATAATGCGGCTAAATTCTTGGCTGTCGCGAGCAATATGCAGCTCTTTGCCTGATGTCGCCAGAATGCCTTCTGCTGCTTGGGGAGATGCAATAACAATCTTAGCCATGGACATCGCTTCCAGGACTTTGTTTTGTAGGCCTCTGGCGATGCGTAAGGGTGCCACTGCTAGTTGGGCATGGGCGAGATAGGGTCTGACATCCGCTACTGCGCCTGTTACCACAATTCCGGACAACTGCGCCAGTTCCTGCACGGCAGCGGTTGGGCGAGATCCTACGATATAAAAGCGTGCATGGGGATGATTGGCAAGTACAGTGGGAAAAATTTCCTGGGCGAACCAGCGCACGGCGTCCACATTCGGCCAATAGTCCATGGCTCCGGTAAAGACAATGGCCGCCATGTTTGGCTGATAGGGATCAGGATATTCTCGGTTAGGCGAAAAATAATCACTATCTACACCATTATTGAAGAATCCAATTTTTGCAGCACTCTCCGGTGCCAACTGTTTAAAAAGATTGGCTTCAGCTTCCGAAACGAACAGCGATGCATCATATGTGCGCGCCATTTGCCTTTCGTAGCGGAGTAGCAAGCGAGCTTCGCGTTGATATAGCCAACTCATCGGCCATGGCTTTCTTTTTGCGTATTGACGCCATTTGTCGGAGTCTATGTCGACGAAATCGATGATGCAACGCGCTTGCTGGATGCCTGCTACATATTGTGCCATGGCGGAAGAAAATATTAGAACGCGCTTAATTGCCTGTGTTTTTATTACTTTTTTTACCCACTCCTGTAAATCGTTATTGCGGTAATAATCAAGAGTTAAAGGACGATTCATTATGAGCGCGCCCAAACTTCGTAGACGCGCCGTGCGGGGATTCAAAGATGCGAAATGGGTGTCTTCACACAATTGCTTTACTGTATCTATGTATTGCCAATCGTCTGGATCATCGATAAAGGTGCCGAGATGAACATGGTAGTGTTGCGCCAAATATTTTAATAAATGATATGAACGTATTTTGTCGCCCTTGTTGGGTGGGTAGGGGATGCGGTGGGTAAGATAAAGCAAATGATCCATTGACCTTATCCCAGGTTTTTTACGATGTGTGGTCCGAGCCAATTGGCGACTGGCAGGGGTAGTTTTTGCCACATCTTGATGAACAACTGATATTTTGGATTCAATGGATTGGTATCAGGCACGGTTTTTGCCCGGAGTAATTGATATTCGTAATGCAACGGCTGCGGTTCGAATCCCCAATTTTTCTTGAAATCGAATGGACCGGTGCCGCGTTTGCTGCGTCCATAATCGAAGATTTTAATACCGCGTTCGCACGCGCGCCGCATCAGCTCCCAGTATTTAAAATCATTTGCCGCAAAATCGCGAGCTTCCACGGTATCGCCCGCGTAGTAAGGTAACACTTCATCGCGAAAATAAAAGCTCAATACGCTGCTTAAGATGAGCCCATCTTTAACTACTGACAGTACTTCGCAGTCGCTGCCGAATATTTCTTTAAGTAGTGCGAAATAGCGTTTGGGCAATGCGGGAGTGCCATGGCGGTGTACATTGTCCGCGAACACGGAAAAAAATCGCTCAACGCTTTCGTCGATCTCGCTAACGAGACCGTTTTTAATGCCTTTTCTAACCATCGCCCTTTGTTTGCGGGGGATGGCGAGCATGTTTGCTTCCACGTCCGGCTCGATGACCTTGCGAAAAGAAACATAGAGATTCTTGCTTGGCCAGTCAGTGTGGAAGGGTGTAATGTTGCGATATTCTAGGAAGTCCACGGCTAGTTTCGTAGCCAGCATCTGAGCTGCATTATCCAGTGCCATCCGCGCGGGCTCTGTACTTGCGACGATACCGCCGTAAACGCAAAACGGTAGTGAGGATAATGAATGTCCAAACAATCTGCTATTAATCTCTGCCAGCGGTAGGATGCCCTGGATGGTTCCATTTTCTTCGGCCAGCAGGAAGTGGGTATGATGCCCGAAGGCGCGTTCTATTACTTCTTTCCAGCCAGCACGATGAAAAAATGTGGCAGCAGGACAGGCGTAAACGAATTCGTCCCAGCGTGCGGTATCATTTGGTGTCATTACGCGTACTTGTAGTGCGGATGCGATCGCTGAGATGCCATTCATGTGCTTGTTTCCATGAATATGCGGTCCATACGATCCCAGTGAAAATCCTGCAACAACGATTGTATACGGGACTCCATATGTTTTAGGTTGATGTAATGGCGAAAGCGTGTTTTTGTCGAGATGTTAACTTGACGTGGTTGGTCTGGATCAAGCTCCCACGGGTGGAAATAAAAAATGCAGGGTTCGCTGTCCTGCCGATTGACCCGGCGTATGAGCCAACGTGATGCTTGATAGGGTAGTAGTCTGAAATAGCCTCCACCTGCCGCTGGCAAGTTACGGCCCAACAACATTGCAGTGGTGGGGGGGATTTCCAGCATACCGCCTTTGCCGCGCGGGTAGTGGGCAAAGCGAGGTGCCTCAGGCATGCCGTAATGGTCGTGCCGAATCGGATAAATACTGGAGCTATATTGATAGCCAGCTTCCTGTAGTAAATCAAGCGCCCACAGATTGTTAGCGCCGATGGAAAAGCTCGGGGCGCGATAGCCAATTACCGGGCTACCGGAGAGGTCTTCCAGTATTTTTTTTGCGTGGGAGATGTCCTCGTTGAATTCATTGCGGCTCAGCTCGCTAACGCGTTGGTGGCCATAACCATGACTGGCAAGCTCATGTCCATTGTCTACGATGCGGCGCACAATGGTAGGGTAGCGTTCAGCAATCCAGCCTAAAGTGAAAAAAGTTGCGTGCGCCTTACCTTCATCCAGCAAAGCTAGTGCGATATCAATATTGCGTTCTACTCGACAAGGTAAGCTCTCCCAACGTTCGCGCGGTATAGTGGAAGCGAAGGCCGAGACTTGGAAGTAATCTTCTACGTCGATAGTCATCGCATTACGTATTAGCGATGTGGTCATCATATTTTTTCCAGTAAGCGTACATATTTGTGAATATTTTTTGGGAATTATTTGCTTTGTAAACCATTTTTTAGCCAACCGAGAATTTCTGCTGCAATGCGTGTTGAGGCTTGCCCATCCCAGAGTTCAGGAATTCTTCCCGCTTTTCCGCCGGTAAGCATGATTTCGTCAAATATCGCTAATATTTTTGCTGAATCCAGTCCAGCGATCGTGTTGGTTCCCTCATCCATTGTGATCGGTCTTTCTGTATTGTTTCTGAGCGTAATGCAGGGTACGCCAAGAGCCGTAGTTTCTTCCTGGATACCGCCTGAGTCGGTCAATACAACTCGCGCATCCTTCATGAGTCCCAGCATTTCCAGATAACCCATTGGGGGCAGTTGCAATACGGTAGGGACATCCAGCATTGTGCCCAATCCAAATTTTTGGATCATGTCACGAGTGCGCGGATGTATCGGAAAAATAATTGGCAATCTGGCACTAATCTTGAGGATTGTTTCGAGTAATGAGCGCAGGGTATCGGGATCGTCCACATTCGAAGGCCGGTGTGCGGTGAGGATGGCATATCCATCATGGCCAACCAGAAATTCTTCCCTACCGGCATTCTGCAGGATTTTAGATACCGGGATCGCTTTCTTCAGATTGTGATGCAAGGTGTCGATCATGACATTGCCGACAAATCGAATACGATGTTCTGCTATTCCCTCGCGCAACAGGTTTTCGTGGCCACTGCGCTCAGTGATGAATAGGAGTTCAGATATCTGATCGGTCAAAACCCGGTTGATTTCTTCTGGCATAGCGCGGTCGAAACTGCGTAGACCGGCTTCAACGTGAATTACGGGAACCCCATTTTTTACTGCCACAAGCGCGCAGGCTAACGTGGAATTTACATCACCAACTACCAGCACTGCGGAAGGACGTTTTGTGTGAAGAACTGATTCGAAACGGAGCATCACATTGGCGGTTTGTGCCGTATGGCTTCCCGAGCCAACCTCCAAATTAATATCCGGCTGCGGTATGCCAAGCGCTTCGAAATATTGATGGTTCATGGTGACATCATAATGCTGGCCGGTGTGAACCAGGGATACATCGAGTTCTGCTCCAACAGCGGCAAAGGCTGCCATGATAGGAGCCATTTTCATAAAATTAGGGCGCGCGCCTACAACACATAGAATGCTATAAGGTGCAGGGGAAGGTAGTTTAATCATTGGTATTAACTGTTATTGATGATATGAATTTTTTAAAATGGCTCGTGAAAATGCCCCTGACAATCTGTTATTGCACTCGTTAATTCTCACTTCTGTTTATGTGGCATTTACTTTGGCGAGACCGCAGCACATTGTCGTGCCCGTGTAGTTAGTCTTGCCGACTATGCGAACCTTGTGACCCACTAAATCTGAAAATTCGTCAAGGCTGATTCGGTTCTTGGATACACTTTGTCACCCTTGCCAAAGTACATTACATACCTAAGTGTGGTTTTTGGTGTCGCAAGTGCTTCTGCCATAAATCGCTACATGATATTTGTCGGCTAAATGCGCTGAGAGATGGTTTGATGACTAATCGGCAAGTTTTCTACAGGACAAGCATCTATCATTTGTTTTGGACGCATGGCTTGTTGCATTAACTTTACGTGCTATTCCAATCTTCCTGCATGAAGCGTAGGACGCTGACATATACTCGGTATCGTTTTTTCTGTAATGCCCAACACTGCTTTGAACTCAATTCACGTTGGCTCTGTTCTATCTAATCTCGTGCGAGTTGATTAATCTATTCAATCTCACTGGCAATTTGTATCGTAAACAATCTTATAAAAATTGCACATTAAGGTGAGTTTGCTTTTTTTCAGTAATCATAATATTAATATAGTTGTTTACTTCGTAAGGTTATTGATGCTTGAATTGGAGCGGGAAAGAATTCGTTTAAGCAGATCCAGTACAGAAATAACCGAGTTTTCCATCTTGAAAAGTCTTTCGTCCATATTCTCTAAACTCCCATGAGCCCCCTCTTCCTGCGCGATTTGCGGGACGTGGGTTGAATTCTGTGTTGCAGTATCCGATATGGGAAGAGCAAGCTCTTGTTGAATATCTCCTAAAACTTCATCCAGATCAGAGCTTCCGAAAGTGTGACGTTCTTCGAGGTAACCCATTAAAAATAGGCGGTCGCAAAGTGTATTTATTTTGCGTGGAACGCCACCAGTAAAATTGTAAATTTTAAAAAAAGCGTCTTCGCTTAAGGAAGGGTCTCCGTTCCAGCCAACAGTCTGTAATCGATGTTCAATGTATTCTCTTGTTTCTATCGCGTCTAATGGCCCTAAGTGGTAGGTTGCGATTACCCGCTGCTGCAATTGTTGCATGTCATGACTAAGAAGGGTTTTTCTGAATTCAGGTTGTCCTAGCAGAAAAATTTGCAGCAACGATTTGTCAGCAGTTTGAAAATTTGACAACATCCTTAATTCTTCAACTGCTTGGAGTGAAAGATTTTGTGCTTCATCCACTATGAGTAGTGCGCGTTTCCCTTTTTGGTCACACTGCCGAAGAAACTGTTCAAGTCTGGTCAGTAAGGAAGCTTTGGAGTCATTTTCGTACGGGAGCCCGAACGCAGCGACTACCATTCTTAATGTGTCATCTGCATCAAGGTTGGTGTTGACGATTTGCGCTGCTTGAATTTTTTCCGATTCAAGTTTACAAAAAAGGCTGCGCACTAAGGTGGTTTTGCCCGCGCCAACGTCGCCGGTGATAACTATGAAGCCTTCTCCTTGAGACAGGCCATATTCCAGGTAGGCCATGGCGCGCTTATGGCCTTTGCTGCCAAAAATGAACTGTGGATCAGGATGTAATTGGAACGGTTTAGCACTTAATCCGTAGTAAGATTCATACATTTATGTGGTTGCTCCAGCTAGAAACTCATTAACAGAGATCCGACGATTGCATTCTCGCGATATTCACTGCCAATTTGGTTAGAGGTTCGCTCAGTATGCCGAAAATTAACTGCGCCATTAAGTTTGGGTCGTATCTGCCGTGTTAGGCCGACCCTGAAAGTTTTAGTTTCGTCTTCTTGGCCCGTGGCGAGTATGTTGGACTTAATGTATATGGCGCCGATATTAGCGTTAGTTCGTGGAGAAATTTTCCAGCTCCAAAGAGCATTGCCGCCAATTTGTTTTGTATCGTTGTTCAGCGTAAAGTTGTTTGTCCCAAACAAAGCGCTATTAGCATCTCCTTGTGTTTGTGCTTCACGCAACATATGGAACATGCTAAGCACGAGTGTGCTTCTAGCGCCACTCAACGCAACACTCGCCTGTAAGCGTTTTTGCAGAAAAAATTGATTTGTGAGGACGTTGATTGGATCAAAAATGGAAGCTGAAAGTCCATTATCTCTAATGAAGGCATCTATTGTTTGCTGGCGCATTATGGGGTCGGGAATGTTGGATGTCCAAAGCTGGTTGAGGAAGTTTGCCGTATCAACCGTGGCAGGAATAACAAATTGGTCGCGGGTAGTGGTGATGTTCTGGTTGTAATTTAGGCTCCAAGTCGATCTGCGAGTGCGATGGCTGGCCATAAGCATGTAGGTAGTGCCAAAAAAAGCTTTGCCAGTATTGGCAGCGATATTAGTTCTATCGGATGGTGTCCAGACAAAACCAGTTGTCCAGAAAGAACCAGCCGAATTTCCGGTTATTGATGTATAGCTAAATTTTTGGTATCCACCTGTTCCAGTTAGGCTAAATTTTGATGAGACCCGGTAACGAAGATTACCTGTATATCGTTCATTTTCCCCAGATGTGCCTAAACCGCCTATCTTTTGTTTATTATAGTTTAAGCCCCAGCCTAATGTGCGGAAAGCGCTGCCGCTGGTGAGGCTTAACAGAATGCTATCCGATTGGCTGCTAGATAGTCCTCCTACGCCCGTGTAGACGGCATTGTGTGTGTAGCGTGCTTGAGTTGAGGCAAAATTGGAGAAATT
>QFXH01000008.1 GCA_003402345.1 Candidatus Nitrotoga sp. MKT
TCTCCTTCGCAGTTTGGACGCTACGGAAGAGACAAATAACCTGCCTTGCATGTGCTGTTTTGGTGCGGACAGTACGCCCTAGTTTATTGAAATGCAACGGGGTTTTGTGGGGAGACCTCAGAGTCTGACCCCAATTTCCCCCCAATTTCCTCAATTTCCTAATGCGCCGCTTCCCAATTCTCGCCTTCACCCAGTCCAACTTCTAGCGGCACCTTCAGCTCGGCCACGTGGCACATCAGTCCAGGCAAATTTTCTTTTACCAGCGCCAATTCATTCTCCGGCACTTCGAGCACCAGTTCATCATGGACTTGCATGATAAGCCGCGTATGCAATTGTTCGCGCTCTATCCAATTTTGCACGGCGGCCATTGCCAGCTTGATTAAATCTGCTGCGGTGCCTTGCATGGGCGCATTAATGGCGGCGCGTTCGGCGGCTTGGCGGCGCATGCCGTTGCCACCGTTAATTTCTGGCAGCCACAATCTGCGCCCGAACACCGTTTCCACGTACCCTTGCTGCTTAGCCTGCTGGCGCGTGCGCTGCATGTAGTCGGCCACGCCGGGGTAGCGAATAAAATAGAGATCTATATATTGCTGCGCGGCGCTACGCTCGATATTAAGTTGTGAAGCCAGGCCGAATGCGGACATGCCGTAGATAAGGCCGAAGTTGATGACTTTGGCATAGCGGCGTTGCTCACTAGTAACCGCATCCAGCGGGGTGGAAAAAACTTCCGCCGCAGTGGCGCGATGGATGTCCTCAGCATTTGCGAATGCCCTGAGCAAACCTTGGTCACTGGATAGGTGAGCCATGATGCGCAATTCGATTTGTGAATAGTCGGCAGAGACGATGCGGCTACCGGGCGGTGCGATGAACGCTTCACGGATGCGGCGCCCTTCCACTGTGCGCACCGGGATGTTCTGCAAATTGGGATCGCTGGAAGCCAATCGTCCGGTCACTGCCACAGCCTGCGAGTAGCTGGTATGCACGCGCCCGGTTTTGCGGTTCACCATTTGCGGTAGCTTGTCGGTATAAGTGGATTTAAGTTTCGCCATGCCACGATATTCGAGCAGGAGTTTGGGAAGCGGGTAATCCAGCGCCAGTTCCTGTAATACCTCTTCGTCAGTGGAGGGCGTGCCGCTGGGCGTTTTTTTCTTAACCGGCAGGCCAAGTTTATCGAACAGGATTTCCTGGATTTGCTTGGGCGAGTTGAGATTAAATGGCTGCCCTGCCGCTGCGTATGCCTGTGCTTCAATGTTAATGAGTTTCTCACCCAGCTCGCGGCTCTGTCCCGCCAGTTTGACGCTGTCTATCAAGACGCCATTGCGCTCCATGATGTATAGCACTTGCCGTGCGGGTAGTTCTATATTGCGGTACACCTCATCCAGCTTGCCTTGCATCTTGATCTGCGAAATGAGCGCTTGGTGCAGTTGCAGAATGATGTCGGCGTTTTCTGCTGCGTAATGTGTAGCGGTTGCCAAGTCCACTTGGTCGAAGCAAATTTGTTTGGCGCCCTTGCCCACGATTTCGGTATAGCTGGTAGTCTTCGCGCCGAGATGTCGCAGCGCAAGGTTATCCAAGTCATGCGGCTTGTGGCTTTCCAGCACGTAAGATTGCAGCAGTGTGTCCTCGGCGATGCCCGCAAGCTGAATAGCGTGGTTGGTAAAGATGTGTTGATCATATTTGAGATCTTGTCCCAGCTTTTTGTGTTGTGCGCTTTCTAGCCACGGCTTGAGTTTTAATAGCGCATGTTCACGGCTGAGTTGATCGGGTGCCCCAGGGTAGTTGTGCGCCAGTGGCAGGTAGGCTGCATGATGGGGCTGGATGGCAAATGAGATGCCCACCAGTTGCGCGCTCATCATGTCTAGCTCAGTGGTCTCGGTGTTTATGCTCACCAATTCGGCCTGTAGGATTTTTTCTAGCCAGGCGTCGAGTTGTGTTTCCGTCAAGATCGTTTCGTAATGCGCCGAGGCAGGTATAGGCGCTTCTTCGGTAAACATGCTGGCTTGCCGCATTCCATCCTCTTCCCCAGCTTGTTTTGCTGAGGGCGAAGGCGCGGCATGAGAAAGTTCGCGTAGCCAACTTTTAAAACCACAATGTTCAAACAAACTACGAAGTTGCGCGTTGTCCTGTGGTGGCGCCACCAACTCATCAAAATGTACGGGTAATTCAACATCGCACTTTACGGTAATTAGTGTGCGGCCTTGTGGTAACCAGTCCAGCGCGTTGCGCAGGTTGTCCCCCACCACTCCGGAAATTTCGTGTGCATGGGCCATTAAATTATCCAACGTGCCATATTGCGTTAACCATTTGACAGCAGTCTTGGGGCCTACCTTGGGTACACCCGGCACGTTATCTACCGTATCGCCGGTCAGGGTAAGGTAATCGATGATGCGTTCCGGCGGTAAACCGAATTTAGCCAGCACACCCGCTTCGTTCAGCGTTTCATTGCTCATGGTGTTAACCAGTTGCACTTGGCTATTTACCAGTTGCGTCAGGTCTTTATCGCCCGTGGAGATGATGCAGCGTGCGCCCCCCACTGTTGCTTGTTGTGCCAGCGTACCGATCACATCGTCCGCTTCTACGCCGTCAATTGTCAGGATATTCCAGCCGGAGGCGGCGATAAGCTGATGCAGCGGCGCAATTTGCGCGGCAAGAGCCTCTGGCATGGCAAGGCGATGCGCTTTGTAGTCGGCATATAGGTCATCACGGAAGGTTTTGCCTTTGGCGTCGAATACGCAGGCGCTATAATCCGCCGGGTAATCAGCGCGCAAGCGGCGTAACATGTTAAGCACGCCGTAGATGGCCCCGGTTGGCTCACCATGCGGGCTACGCAAGTCAGGCATGGCATGGAATGCGCGATAAAGATAAGACGAGCCATCAACCAGCAGCAATGTTTTCATTTTTTGTAAAAGGGTTCTTCAATCATGAGCAATCAGTCTAAACTGCCTTCTTCAAAATTGCCGGAAGTGTGGAATTCAAAAGAGGCATGGCGTGTGTTCGGCATTATGTCAGAATTCGTCTCTGCCACTGACCGACTGAATATCATCCAGCCAGCCGTCAGCATTTTTGGCAGCGCACGCACCAAGCCGAACCATCCATATTACAAAAAAGCCGAAGAAATTGCGCGGCTGCTATCCGATGCGGGGTTTTCCGTTATTTCGGGCGGAGGGCCTGGCGTTATGGAAGCGGCAAACAAGGGCGCATTCTATGGTAAATCACCTAGCGTAGGGCTCAACATCCAGTTACCGCACGAACAGCATAATAATCCCTACCAAAATATCAGCCAGACTTTCCAGCACTTTTTTGTGCGCAAGGTCATGTTTGTTAAATTTGCCAGTGCTTATGTGGTCATGCCTGGCGGCTTCGGTACGCTGGACGAGTTGATGGAAGCGCTCACCCTGGTGCAGACCGGCAAGACACGTCGCATTCCCATCATTCTGGTGGGAAGTGAATTTTGGCGTGGCATGCTGGACTGGTTCCGGCAATCATTGCTCACAGAAGGCATGATCAGTCCGCAGGATATGGACTTGATTCAGGTGATCGATAATTCAGAAGAGGTTGTGAGCGCCATTTTCAATCATTATGAGACCCGCGGCTTTGAGCTTTCTGAGGCTGAGCGTGAAATGCAGTTGAACCTGTGATGGACGCAAAAATGTGGAAACAAGCACAAAGAAGGGGACGTTTTAAGCAGTCTTTTCCTTGCTTATCGGCTAGAATGCAGCCATGAAAAACCACCGGGGGAATATGATGCACCTGATTATCACCTTATTCCTGAGCTGCCTGTTCAGCACAGCTTCTGCCGCACAATTGCTGCCCGGCCTGCAATCGTTGCCACCGCCGCCGCCCCTTGATATGAACGCCCACGATTCTAATTTGTTGCCGTTGCCACTCCAGTCGCCCCAAGTGCCCGTCGATGACAGCACGCAAGATGCTGCCCTGGGTCAGGAAGTTACCGTCACCAAGCAGGCTGAACAGACCGTGGAAGAATACCGCGCTGGCGGAAAGCTTTATATGATCAAAATTACCCCGAAAGTTGGACCACCCTATTATTTGGTGGATGACGTTGGCGATGGCAAATTTTCACATTATCAAAATCTGGATTCAGGTTTTCGTCCACCACGCTGGGTTATCCACAGATTCTGATACGAGTTCCGAAATATGGCAGTTTTTACCCGTGTCACCGAGCCAGAACTTATCTCTTGGCTAGAAAATTATTCGTTAGGCCAATTACTGGAATTGCAAGGTATTGCCTCGGGTATCGAGAATACCAACTACTTTGTGACTACCAGCAATGGCCGCTTCGTGCTAACGCTGTTCGAAAAACTTGCTACCAGGGAACTGCCGTTCTACCTCAATCTGATGTCTCATTTGGCCCGCCACGCCATTCCTTGCCCCAGCCCGGTGGCCAATCGGCATAACCAATTCTTGAGTGAACTGAATGGCAAGCCTGCGTGCATTGTTAGCCGTTTGTCAGGCAAGTCATTGATACACCCAGAGGTGATCCATTGTGCCGCTATAGGTGAAATGCTGGGCCGATTGCACAATGCAGCACGGGACTTTGCGGAAACCATGCCTAACTCACATGATGCAATTTGGCGTGCACGCGCCGCGCAACAAGTTATACCGTTCCTATCACCGCAGGACTTGGCGTTACTGGAAAGCGAGGTTGCATTCCACGGGAAGTACACACTTGCTGCGCTACCGCAAGGCGTGATCCATGCCGACCTATTCCGCGACAATGTTCTGTTTGATGGTGCGCGCATCGGTGGCCTGATCGATTTCTATTTCGCCTGTAACGACAGTCTTTTGTACGATGTGGCCATCACCGTGAACGACTGGTGCATGGGTGCAGACAGTACTCTGGACGAAGCACGCACCCAGGCCCTGCTACAGGCCTACCATGCGGTGCGGCCATTACAAAAAGAAGAGCAGGCCGCTTGGCCAATTGCCTTACGTGCAGCAGCACTGCGTTTCTGGCTGTCACGTCTGTACGATATGCACTTGCCACGTGAAAATGAGCTAATACACGCACACAACCCAGATCAATTTAAATACATTCTGCAGCGGCACATCACCGCGAACAGCAATGTTATTTTGCTATAACGAGGCAAAAATGGAGGCGCGAAAAGTCAATATTGCCAATGGCTGGCTGTGGATAAAACAGGGGTACTGGTTGTTCAAAAAAAGTCCGGTGCTGTGGGTGGTTTTAGCAACAGTCGGGGTAACCGGATTGCTCGGCATTTCCACCGTCCCGGTAATTGGCGACCCGTTAGCTACCCTGCTATTCCCGATCCTGCTCGCTGGCTACATGGTTGGCTGCCGTGCGCTGGAACATGATGAAGAATTGGAGCTGTCGCATTTGTTCGCTGGATTCCACAACAATACTTCGCAACTGGTCACATTAGGCGGTATCAGCTTGATTAGCCAAATGCTGATATTAGGTGTGATGATGCTCACTGGCGGCGCTACCTTGGTAAGTATCCTGATGAGCGGCAAGCCGGTGGATAACCCGGAAATACTAGTACAAGCCACCGTAGGCGCGGGCATAGCACTGATGTTGGGCATGGTATTGTTCAGCATGTTGTTAATGTCAATGCAGTTTGCTCCGATGTTGGTGATTTTTGACAAAATGTCGCCTGTGGATGCACTGAAAACCAGCCTGCGAGCTTGTCTGCGTAACATCCTTCCGCTATCGTTGTATGGCGCGATGATGTTACTTTTCATGATATTCGCCACCATGCCAATGATGCTAGGCTGGCTGCTTTTACTGCCAGTGATGATCAGCTCAATGTACGCTATCTATCGTAATTTATTCCAACTCCAACGGAGATAGCTATTCTTGAGGGTGAAATAATTACACGCAACCAGTAACATCGCAGCGATGAATTTAACTTATCGTTGTAGTTAATCCAACAGTCCAGTCCACATGGGTAAACCGACACAGTCGTCACCGTTCGACTATTATTTAACGACGACCCAGACACAGTTCAAATTATCGGTACTTAAGTGCGTTATGGTCGATTTTATTAAGCGCACACGCTACATGTAGAGCAGGCTAGGGTGGTTAGCGTCAACATTTTTATTCGCGCCTAGTCTTGTTTAGAACCCTGAATTTTTAGAGATGCCCTGCAAGGTAGTATCGAGAGGCTACGCACACGATAAGATGGGTGTGATTGTGTGGAAACTGGATCCCGCCTATTTTTATCGTTACCTAAGTAAAATGATCAGCTTTGTGGGTGCCGGACACTTTTGAGCATCATATTGCGTTTTTTACTTGGGGTTTGGAAATACCCCCAATGATTGTTATTAAGGAGAGATTTGATGGTAAGTTTACAACCGCCAGTTTGCGATTTTGGATGGAAGGCGCACGAATTTAACTTGTGTGGTGTGGACGGAAAGCGCTACACCCCGAAAAATACATGTGGCAAGAATGGACTGTTGGTGATGTTTATTTGCAACCATTGTCCCTATGTAAAATCCATTCGTGATCGTATCGTGCGGGATACTCGTGAACTGCTGCAACATGGCATTAACAGTATTGCGGTTATGTCGAATGATTCTGCAGAATATGTGGAAGACTCATTCGAGAATATGCAAAAAATAGCCCAGCAATACGATTATCCCTTTCCCTATGTGTGGGACGAAACACAGCAAGTGGCGAAGAATTACGGAGCAGTTTGTACGCCAGATTTCTTTGGCTTTAATGCTCAATTGGAATTGCAATACCGTGGTCGGCTGGATGCCTCACGCAAGGAGGCGGTGCAGGATGCACCGCGTGATTTGTTTAATGCCATGGTGCAGATAGTGCAAACTGGCAAGGGCCCCCTAGAGCAGATCGCTAGCATGGGTTGTTCTATTAAATGGAAAAACGAAGCATAAACCTGGATTCGTCTTTTTGAATTGAGCACCGTCCCGTGGGTTGATGTCCATAAGTTTTCTGTGTTTTGCGGCTAAATTTTATATATGCAAACATGTAGAGTCCGCGTTTTAAGTAACTAGCCCAATTTGGGCCGCATTGACCTGTCGGTTTTGTGCCGGTTGGCGTAAGCGGCCATACTCGTTAAGCGGTTGCAATGACATTGAACATTATGTAAAGGCAGTTGACGTGCAGATATTGATACTCGGGGCAGGACAGGTTGGTTCAACAGTGGCGGAGAGTTTGGTTGGGGAAAATAACGATATCACTGTGGTTGATACTGACGTGGAAAAATTGCGCTTGCGGCAAGACCGCTTTGATCTACGCACCCTAGTGGGAAATGCTTCCCATCCTTCTGTATTGGAGCAGGCGGGTATTGCAGATGTTGATATGTTGTTGGCTGTTACGCAAAGTGATGAGGTTAATTATGGTGGCCTGTAAACTTGCCGCCAGTTCCGGTTCTGCTGGAGGCGGCATTAAAATGATTCGCACGCTGATTTTAATTAAGCAGGCAGAATATGCGTTTCTCAAACTATTGCACCCGGCTGCAATAAGTCCGTTAAAAAATTGGCAGCCGCGTGGTGTCAGACAATATCGTGCTTTCGGTATTAGGTTTTATCTTTCTTTATTTTATGAGCGTAGTTGTACTGACCTTTGCGCTGGTGATCAGTGGATTGGATTTTGTATCCGCTTTTTCAGGGATAATTGCTTGTATAAACAATGCTGGTCCTGGTTTAGGGATATTGGGTCCGGCAAGCAACTACGGGGTCTTGAGTGATTTTCAAACTTGGGTATGTACCGTGGCAATGTTAATTGGACGCTTGGAAATAGTTACCGTCCTGATTATTTTTACTCCGTATTTTTGGCGGAGGTAATCGAATGTTTCATAAATTTTGTGTATAGCTAGGGCTAGTGATGATATTACAGAAACCAGTTATTTTGCTATTCGGCAAGAATGGCCAAGTTGGCTTCGAATTGCAAAGGGCATTGTCGCCGTTGGGCTTGGTGCATGCCTTTGGCCGACAAGATTGCGATTTGGCTAATTTATCGCAAGTAAGAGAAATTGTGCGTCAGCTACGCCCCGATATTATTGTGAATGCTTCGGCTTACACCGCAGTAGATAAGGCTGAGAGCGAATCACAGGTTGCTTACTTAATTAATGCCGCTGTACCCAGTGCGCTCGCAGAAGAGGCAGCTTCTATAGGCGCACTGCTCGTGCATTATTCGACCGATTATGTGTTCGATGGTAAGCGGTCCGGGTGGTATGTAGAAGACGATATCCCCAACCCGCAATCAGTTTACGGTGCAAGCAAATTGGCGGGCGAGAATGGAATTGCTGCGGTTGGTTGCCGCAATTTGATATTCCGTACCAGTTGGGTATTTGGCGCACACGGTGGAAATTTCGCCAAGACGATTCTTAGGCTTGCTAAAGAACGTGAATCGCTTAATGTAATAGCTGATCAGTATGGTGCTCCGACGTCAGCGCATTTAATTGCGGATGTTACCGCCCAGGTTATTGCTCAGTATTGGAACGAAGTAAATCGAGAAAGCTTTCCCTATGGCATCTATCACTTGGTTGCTGCCGGTGAAACAACTTGGTACGACTATGCCAAATACGTCATTGCTTATGCTGAAAAGGCAGGAATTGAACTACGGTTAAAATCGAGTGCAATTGAAGCAATTCCCAGCATCAACTATCCATTGCCCGCACCCCGTCCGTCCAATTCCAAGCTTGATAGCGGAAAGCTGCGGAAAACGTTTGATCTGACTCTTCCAGATTGGCATCAAGACATGATGCCTGTATTGGAGAAAATTATTACGGTTTAAAAATCATGATCGAATAGAATTCCAAGATTGCAAGTACTGGTGGAATGAAGGTTCGAGCGTATAGTGCGGCGAGGTGGGATTCGATGGTGTTGTTGATTGCCCCGAATGCCCAAATTCCCAAATGCTCAATTATTCACCGGAGCGTACTAAGCGCACCCGATAACCAGCACTGTTATGCTCCGAGCCGTAGTCCACGTAGCCATAATCGAAATTAACCCCCCAGGCGTAAGCGGGCTCGTCAGCCGCAGGCGGAGCCGACCAAAAAGGAGATCCTGGCGTTCCTGGAAATGCGTCCGTATCAATCGCCGGGTTACAGCGGCTGGAATCTACAATGCTCGACAGTTCCTTTAAACTGGGGAGACGCCAAGGTTTACCACTGGTTAAGGCTTCGTTTTTAGCCCAACTCTGAGCTTGATCCGAACTATAAGCGGTTGCGGTTCCACTATAACCATTGGCCGTGATCTTCATGCCTTCTGCGCAGCGCCGCCAGATCAGGCCAGTAACGCTGTCAGTGACTTCATTGCCATCCGTTGAAATTACATACCGGGCCTGTGTTTGTTCATTTAGGTCGCCTAGCTCAGCTACTGCATCCGCCAGCGGCATGGGGGTAACGGTTTTCATGATCATGCTCCTAAAGTTAAGTAATGTGGATCGGCACATCTTACTCTGTGCCATTTAAACAATTAGAAACAACATTCCATTCCATTATATTTAATTTTGATTAAGAATGTCCGGCTAACTTCTGATTTTACTTCTGGAGGCTCTGTCCGTAAACATGGGTAAGGCACTGTTCGTTTAGCGCATAGATTCCTCCGCTAAATACGCAGCACAGTTGAACTGTAGCGGGGGTATACGGCATTCTGCATCGCTGGGATGCAAAACGTATAGGGCATGTATACGGATAAACATGCACAAAACATATGCAAACACTTCACATTTTGCTTTTTTTTAGTTAGGATGTATCCCTAACTTCTGTAGCGCGCCTTCACTCAGCTTCACATAAATCAATTGTATCGTTAACCTCTAATTATAAAGCGAGATTCATCATGAGTGAGCATATCCATTATGTTACTGATCCAACTTTTGCCGCCGATGTACTACAAGCACCCCTACCAGTACTGGTAGACTATTGGGCAGAATGGTGCGGCCCATGCCGTAGTATCGCTCCGATTCTGGAAGAAATTGCCAAGGAATATGCTGGGCGTATGACCGTAGCAAAAATGAATGTGGATGAAAACCAGCAAACTCCACAGAAATATGGTGTCCGTGGCATTCCCACGTTGATGTTGTTCAAGAACGGAAATATCGAAGCAACCAAAGTTGGTGCATTATCTAAATCGCAGCTCACCGCATTTATTGACAGCCATATTTAAATCATCTAAACTGAAATTATGGTTTTTTTGTTTCGTTAATTTCCTGTTGCATAATACACACAAATCCTAATACTCAAGGCAGTTCATGTCATGCACGCGGCATCCTCGCGCAAACCGTAATACCTCCCTAAGCAGGCTCCCTAAACTTCGTAATATCACCCATCCATTTTTATATGCATTTATCTGACCTCAAGACCAAACACATCACCGAATTGGTGAGCATAGCAACAACAAACCAGATCGACAATGCCAATCGCATGCGTAAGCAAGACCTGATTTTCGCCCTGCTTAAAAATCAGGCAAAAAAAGGTGAGAGTATTTTCGGCGAAGGTACGCTGGAAGTATTACCCGACGGATTTGGCTTTTTGCGCTCGCCGGACATTTCTTACTTGGCGGGACCGGATGATATTTACGTTAGCCCAAGCCAGATCCGTCGTTTCAATCTGCATACCGGAGATTCGATTGAAGGCGAGATCCGTACTCCCAAAGAAGGGGAACGTTACGTCGCTTTAGTAAAGGTAGACAAGGTTAATTCTGAGGCTCCGGAAAATACGAAGAACAAGATACTGTTTGAAAACTTGACGCCGTTGTTTCCAACTAAGCAAATGGCATTAGAACGGGATATTCGCGCCGAGGAAAACGTTACTGGCCGCATCATTGATATTGTGGCTCCCATTGGTAAAGGCCAGCGCGGGTTGCTGGTAGCTTCGCCAAAATCTGGCAAGACCGTGATGTTGCAGCATATCGCCCATTCCATTGCGGCAAACAACCCGGATGCACATCTGATTGTTCTATTGATCGACGAACGTCCCGAAGAAGTCACCGAAATGAGTCGCAGCGTGCGCGGTGAAGTGGTTGCTTCTACCTTTGACGAGCCTGCCACACGTCACGTTCAGGTCGCTGAAATGGTGCTGGAAAAAGCCAAGCGCCTAGTTGAACACAAAAAGGATGTGGTCATTCTTTTGGATTCCATCACTCGGCTGGCGCGTGCATACAACACTGTTGTACCGTCTTCCGGCAAAGTACTTACTGGCGGCGTTGATGCTAATGCCCTGCAGCGTCCTAAACGTTTTTTCGGAGCGGCCCGTAATGTTGAAGAAGGCGGCTCACTTACCATTATCGCCACGGCGTTAGTGGATACCGGTTCCCGTATGGACGATGTGATTTACGAAGAATTTAAGGGAACCGGTAATATGGAAATTCATCTTGACCGGCGCATGGCAGAGAAACGCATTTATCCGGCCATTAACATTAATCGTTCCGGTACGCGTAGGGAAGAGCTGTTAATTAAGTCAGACCTTTTGCCAAAAATCTGGGTGCTGCGTAAATTGCTCTATCCAATGGATGAATTAGAATCAATGGAATTTCTACTGGATAAAATTAAAGCGACTAAGAACAACGCTGATTTTTTCGATTCAATGCGCCGCTAAAATTTTATAATCCAAAAGTTAATATGGCTACATGCGGATCCGGCTTAATTGTGATCCACAACCAAGGCCTTGAGTTAATCAATCCTGTAAGAATGTAGCAACTTGACAGTTTCCTTCCTGCGGCTACGATTGAACTGGCGTTAAACCAGCTAACGTTCGCTTGGCCTGCTGAATATTCTCTCCTTGGGCCGGGGGAAATTTGCTTTTACGGCCGTAGTGTCGGCTAAATTGCAGCCTTTTCGCATATTATCTTCTTCCCGCTCTAAGGCAAAAGCGGCCATCATTGTTGATGAATGCGTAGCCAAAATAATCGTTAAACCAGGAAACTGCTCCTGTGCCATTTTTTTAAGCTGGATGAGAAGTCGTTGTTGCCAGTCTTCGTGTAGATGTGCTTCCGGTTCGTCAATCAGCAAAATTGTGTTGCGCGTCATATATGCACCGAGGCGCACAAACAATTGCACCAAACTTTTTTCCCCGTTGCTGAGTGTATCGAGCCGGTGTAAATTTTCATTGCGCACGACTTCAACCTCATGTGGATCTTTGCGAACATCCTTGATTGCGGTACAAGTATTAGCAAAAACTCGCTCATTAACCAATTTTACAGCGCGATCAAAACGTCCGTCATCAAGCCACTTCAGCCAAACCAGCAGGTTGTCGAGCGAGTCACGCCAATCGCCGCTTTCTGTGCCAAAAGAGTGCGAAGGGGCGTAATTCCAGTTCAGAGGGGGAACAATGGCGCGATGTTGATCTGGATTAACTGGCACAATATTACGATAGGCCGAGAAATAAATGACTGTGGGCCAATCCAGTATGCTCTCTTCAAAGCCACCAATTTTTTCACCTGTGGCTGCATCAACACCTGAAATAAAGTTTGCAATCCATTTGTCATACAGGCCAATTGTCGACCAAGTTTCTGTTTCATCGCGACAGAAGCCAAAACGATGCCACTGTTGCGCCCCCACTTTGCTCAGTGCTTCTTCATCCCATTGACGTAAATTACTTCCCACCTCTAGCTGGCCAGCAAGCAGGGACAATACAGCAACTTGTTCATGGCCATCTTCACTGTAGTGAATACGAAAATCCAATTGTGCCCGTCCCGGGCCACGATCCAGGTTTTCCAGGTTAAACGGTGTGTCGAAGCGGCGATTATGGGCTGCGGCTAAATCCTGTGGCTTGGTAAAGCCAGTCATCCCCATTAAGGCTGGAATTAGTTCTAATATCGTTGTCTTGCCTCGTCCATTTTTCGAATGGAGCATAAAGAAATTGCAAGACTCGTTATTATTGTCGGTGAAATTTATTTCTTCGGGTTGTATCTGAAATGGACCAATGCGGTCTATGGTCAGCCATAACGGCGTAAACTCATATATCTGGAAGTTATCCATTGATTGTTTCTCCTTATGGCCATGGCCTGCACAATGTTGTAGTCATTCAGCAAGATGCCATGCACACGAGCTGTCGGTTGACCCAAGAGCCGCCAGCATTCGCCCGTTCACGGCAAGCTTTCCGTACCGGACTCATGGAAAAACGAAAAATATTTTAGACTAAAGAGGATTGCCCAGTCAAGGTGAAGCGAGATCAGATTGATTGTAAAGATGGTGTAGAAATTGGCGGGGCATGCTTTATCAATACAGCCCCTTTGCAATATGTAACCTTGGGTAACTGAGTTTGTATTAATTTGATCGAATATGGCTTTGGGATACTTGAAATTTCAACCATCTGCCCCATCTATCAACTAATAATTTTTTAAGGAGCCATTATGAGATTCGACAAATTTACGACTAAGCTGCAACAGGCGTTGTCTGATGCCCAGAGTTTAGCTGTGGGCAGTGATAATCAATTCATTGAACCGCAGCATTTACTGCTGGCATTGCTCAACGATGCCGATAGTGGCGCGGCCTCATTGCTTGCCCGCGCAGGCGGGAATGTCGTTCCCTTGAAAGAGGCGTTGACACAAAGCGTAGCGCGCCTAACCAAAGTGGAAGGGCACGGCGGTGAGGTGCAAGTCGGGCGTGATCTCGCTAATTTGTTTAATCTCACCGACAAGCAAGCGCAAAATCGTGGTGACCAATTTATTGCCTCGGAAATGTTTTTATTAGCGCTAACCGAAGACAAAGGTGAGTGTGGGCGTCTATTGAAACAGCACGGTGTAGTCCGCGCGGCTTTAGAGCAAGCGATCAACGCGGTTCGTGGCGGACAAAACGTGGGAAGCCAGGAAGCGGAGGGTCAGCGCGAGGCGCTTAAGAAATACACCCTGGACCTTACTGAGCGTGCCCGTCAAGGCAAGTTGGATCCAGTGATTGGACGTGATGATGAGATCCGTCGCGCTATTCAGGTTCTACAACGCCGCACCAAAAATAACCCAGTTTTGATTGGTGAACCGGGCGTAGGTAAGACCGCTATCGTGGAAGGTTTAGCGCAGCGTATTGTCAACGAAGAAGTACCGGAATCCTTGAAGGGCAAGCGCGTGTTGTCGCTTGATATGGCTGCGCTACTAGCCGGTGCGAAATATCGCGGCGAATTTGAAGAACGCCTGAAATCTGTGCTAAAGGAAGTAGCCATGGAAGAAGGCCGCAACATCGTATTTATTGATGAACTGCACACCATGGTCGGCGCAGGTAAAGCGGAAGGCGCAATGGATGCAGGCAATATGCTAAAGCCAGCATTAGCGCGCGGCGAGTTGCATTGCATCGGTGCCACTACACTGGATGAATACCGTAAATACATCGAGAAAGATGGCGCGTTAGAGCGTCGTTTCCAAAAGGTGCTGGTGGATGAACCGACAGTGGAAGCGACCATCGCTATTTTGCGTGGTTTACAGGAAAAATATGAGTTACATCACGGCGTGGAAATTACCGACCCGGCTATCGTGGCAGCGGCAGAATTGTCGCACCGCTACATTACTGACCGTTTTTTGCCGGACAAGGCCATTGATCTGATAGACGAAGCTGCCGCCCGTATCAAGATGGAAATTGACTCCAAACCGGAAGTGATGGACAAACTTGACCGGCGCCTGATTCAGTTGAAAATTGAACGCGAAGCAGTGAAGAAGGAAAAGGACGAAGCATCGAAAAAACGCATGCAGCTTATCGAAGACGAGATTGAGAAACTGTTGCGTGAATATGCCGACTTGGAAGAGATATGGAAAGCGGAGAAAGGATCGGCTCATGGCACAGCGCAGGTAAAGGAAGAAATCGAGCGCGTACGTGCCGAAATTATCCGGGTGCAACGCGAAGGCAAATTGGACAAAGTGGCCGAGTTGCAATATGGCAAACTCCCGCAACTCGAAGCGAAATTAAAAGAGGCGAATCAGGCAGAGGCAGCCAAACCTCAAAATCGGCTGCTGCGCACGCACGTGGGTGCGGAAGAAATTGCAGAAGTGGTAAGTCGTGCCACCGGCATTCCCGTTTCCAAGATGATGCAAGGCGAGCGTGACAAACTGCTGCAGATGGAAACCAAGTTGCACGAGCGCGTGGTTGGACAGGACGAGGCTGTACGCTTGGTGTCGGACGCAATCCGCCGTTCGCGTTCTGGGTTGGGGGATCCCAACCGTCCCTACGGATCCTTCCTGTTTTTAGGACCCACTGGAGTCGGCAAGACCGAATTATGTAAAGCGTTGGCTGGATTTTTATTCGATTCAGAAGATCACCTCATTCGCATCGACATGAGTGAGTATATGGAAAAGCATTCCGTGTCGCGTCTGATCGGTGCGCCGCCAGGCTATGTTGGCTACGAAGAAGGCGGCGGCCTTACCGAGGCCGTGCGCCGCAAACCGTATTCCGTCATATTGTTGGACGAAGTGGAGAAAGCGCACCCGGATGTATTCAATGTGCTTCTGCAAGTATTGGATGATGGCCGCATGACCGACGGACAGGGACGTACCGTAGATTTCAAGAACACCGTGGTTGTAATGACCTCGAACCTGGGCAGTCAAATGATCCAGCAGCTATCAGGCGATGACTACCAGGTCATCAAACTGGCTGTGATGGGTGAGGTGAAAAGTTATTTCCGTCCTGAATTCATCAACCGCATAGACGAAGTGGTGGTGTTCCATGCGCTGGATGAAAAGAATATCAAGGCTATCGCACGTATCCAATTAGGCTATTTGGAGAACCGCCTGGCTGCAATGGATATGAAACTGGAGATTACTGATGCCGCTTTGGCGGAAATTGCCACTGCTGGTTTCGATCCTACTTATGGCGCTCGCCCGCTCAAACGTGCCATTCAGTCACAACTGGAGAATCCGCTTGCCAAACAGCTTTTGGAAGGTCGCTTCGCCGCTAAAGATACCATTAAGATTAATTGCTTAGGTGGGGTAATGAGGTTTGAAAAAGGCTAGCCTGTCATGGCTTTTCGGCATCGGGCGGACGTTTGCCTGGACACAGCGCGGCGGCTGCTAAGACGCTGGAGCAGGCCTTAAATATTGCTGTCCTTAAGTGGATCGTCGCTGCGTTAGCGTTTGATTTTGACACATTAAGGAGCCAGTTTTCACTGGCTCCTTGTGACGGCGCGTATTTATGAGGGTAGACTCGCCAAAAGCCCATAAATATCTTCGGTAACCTCTCTGAATACTTTGCGTTACGCTGCTTTCCGAGCGGTGTGTTGTTGGGTGGTCAAAGTTGGCAGCGTCTCTTACTTCAAGCGATCTTTGATTTTAGCGATTCCTGCCTCTGCGCATTGTTCATCGAGATGGCCGCCAGGTGCACCACCGATGCCAATGGCACCAATTGTTTCGCCTTCCACTTGAATGGGTACTCCGCCACCCAAGGCAATGAAATCATTTATGAAGACAAGATTAGCGGCTGCGGGATTCTTTTGTGTATTTTCCATTAGCCGCGCGGTCGAATTTTTGGTCGTAAGAGCCGTGTAAGCTTTTCTGCGGCTGGTATCGATCGAATGCGGGCCTGCATTGTCTGCACGTTGTAACGCCTTGAGCTGTCCAGCGCGGTCGACCACAGCGCCGCTGACGTTATAGCCTTTTGAAGAGCAGTCAGCGACGGCGGCGGTAACGGCCTCTACTGCCAGTGCGGTCGGGATGTCCCTGACGGTGCGAACCTGTGCGTGGGCATTGCTGGTAGCAACGAGAGTTGCAAAAACAAGGGCGCTTGTAACGCGTGAAATCATGGTAATTCTCCTAGTGGTTGTTGAACTTATTAAGTACTTCCAAGGAAGCTTCTAAAAAACCTTGGGATACCTTTAAATATTCGTACATCGTTAGTTAGGATATCGGTTGAATAAGTTTTAGTTGCGCTTAGTCTGTGTTCTTCAGTATGTCGCTATTTTGATTCATTTGATAAAGCTAACATGTCCATTGGTAAAATGAAAGAACGGCCTGCGCATGACCTTAATAGTCACCCACTCCAAATTTAACTTCAGGAGTGGGGGCAGCAATAGGAAGTCGATATTTAGAAGCACTTATTGAGCAAGCGTTAGCCAAGGTATATTCGTGTGGCGGTTATCAGAAGGAACCGCGCTTGAGGCGCTTTTGCTACTTAGCTCTGAATATCGAAGTTGATACTAAATGGAAAAACATGGGCGGCATTAAATTGTTATACCTCGTAAAAGTTCAAGGAACGGAACTGCAAAGGGGTATTTAGTCAGAGCTGTCTATAAAGTTACGGAGATTATTCAAAAAGGCGGGCGATCATGAGCAAAGCTTTTACTAAGGAAACAGACGAAAGTGCTGACGAGGAAGAAGGCCAGTCAGCATCACCGCTTCCGCCAGGAATCAAAAACTACATCACCCCCGTTGGCTACCAGCGCCTCAAAGACGAACTTGATCAGCTATGGAAAGTGGAACGCCCGGTGTTGGTGCAAACGATTACCTGGGCTGCGTCTAATGGTGATCGCTCGGAAAATGGCGATTACATTTACGGTAAAAAGCGTCTGCGTGAAATCGACCGGCGCATCCGCTTTCTTTCCAAGCGTCTGGAAAACGCTGCAGTGGTGGATCCGGTACAGCGGGGGTCGTGCGATCAAGTATTCTTTGGGGCGACAGTTAAAGTGTGCAGGCAGGACGGCTTAGAGTATACCTACAGCATAGTCGGCGTGGATGAAGCCGATGCCGGGCGCGGATTGATTAGCTGGATATCACCGTTAGCCCGAGCCTTATTAAAGGCGCGCGCTGACGATGTGGTTATGCTGCACATTCCTGACGGAGTAGAAGAGTTAGTGGTGGTGGACGTTGCTTATCGGGCGATCAGTTTTGACAATTGAGTTACTGGCAAAATTTTTGTTGGAAGAAAGTCAGTTTTTTTATCTTTTTCGATTTAATTCAGAAATTGATCCCGGCGGGTCTGTTTCTTCGTGGCTGTGTATTCCAGTTCAGAAAAACTGGTTTGCATCACTTGCGTCACCTTTAAATTAGTTCAGTGACACTCTCCCAGATTTACAAATTATTCCAGCCAGTGCTGGAATAATTCAGTGTTTCCTTAGGATTATGCTGGGCATTACAGTACATCACTGCATATTCGCATTACAATCGCCGTCTGATGGATAAACATGGCTACCGTCGTAACAGCCATGCTGCTTTTTCTTATCGAACCGGGTCCAAAAAAGACGGCATGTTTTAACTTAGATATGGAAATAATCGACAACATCAACAACCTGCTTGGGGACAGCCTTAAACAGACTCTCAAGCCCGGTTCAAAGCTCAAGATAGCAGCCTCGTGTTTCTCGATTTATGCCTATGAAGCGTTGGAGTTGGAGCTAGAACGCATCGAGTCGCTGGAGTTCATATTTACATCACCCACCTTTGTTCCTGGCGAAGCCACCGACAAGCTCAACAAAGAACATCGTCAGTACCATATTCCCAAGCTTGAACGCGAACCCAGCTTTTACGGCAGCGAGTTTGAAATTCAGCTCAATAACAAACTTACCCAGCGCGCGATTGCCAAGGAATGTGATGACTGGATTCGTCGCAAGGCCAGCTTTCGTTCTAACCGTGGCACAGCGCCAATGCAACAATTCGCCGGTGTTCAAACAGCGGATGCAACGGCCATTCGCAGCAGAATTGATCGGTGGGATTTATGCCAGCCTGGTCGAATATCTTTCAGTCACGGGTGTTTTGCGCTTTGGCCCCTTTGATGCCTCGCCTTGCGCCGATACCACCATCGCTGATTTATTAGAAGAAAAAATTGCCTGGTTTCTCAAACACGCGCGGCAATCGCGCGGATTCCCCCTTGATGAAAGCGCCACCCCGGAACAAGTTCTGGCACACCTGCGCCTGCTCAATAAAGGCACGCCAACTAACGCAGCCGTATTGCTCTTTGCCAAAGAACCTCAGCGCTTCATCTATTCCTCGGAAATAAAATGCGCCCACTTTCACGGCATCGAGCGGCAAAAACCCATCCCGTTTTATCAGGCGTACAAGGGCAATCTGTTTGAATTAGTGGATTAGGCGGTGAATTTTGTGCTGTCCAAAATCAACCTCGCCGTTGGCACTCGCGCCCTCAGCGCACAAGCACCCGTCGCTTATGAGATACCGCCCGAAGTTATCTCCGAAGCCATCGTCAATGCCATCGCCCACCGTGACTACACCAGCAACGCCAGCGTACAAGTGATGCTCTTTGCCGACCGCCTGGAAGTGTGGAACCCCGGCAACTTGCCGCCCGCATTAACGCTCAAGACACTATGCGAACCGCACGGCTCTTACCCCGCTAACCCCTTAATTGCTGAACCCATGTACCTCACCAAATACATCGAACGCATGGGCACCGGCATCGGCGACATGATCGAACGCTGCATCGCACACGGCCTGCGGGAACCGGAGTTCAAGTTGACGGATGGATTCGTCACCACCATCTGGCGTAAACCGGAGCTGGCTTTTTCCCATGTGGGCGGCGAGACCGGAGAAGTAACCCAACAATTAACCCAACAATTAACCCAGTAAGTAACCGGGGAAGTAACCGGGGAAGCCCGCCGGATGTTGGCAGTCATGTTTGGCGAGATGAAACGGACAGAAATTCAGAACGCTTTAGGCCTTAAACATGAAGACCACTTTCGCGATGCTTACCTGCTGCCAGCGCTGGCAGCCAAGGTGATCGCAATGACCCAACCCGATTCACCCAAAAGCCCAACACAGAAATACCGCCTGACAGAAAAAGGCAAACAGATCAAAAAAAGTACAACGCCATGAAAAAAATGAAACTGCACAGCCCTGACCTTACGCAAGAAAATATCGCCAAATTGGCCGAGCTGTTTCCCAACTGTGTGACAGAATCTAAGCATGAAGATGGCATAGTAAAACGCGCCATCGACTTCGACCAATTGCGCCAGGAACTGTCCCCCGCCATCGTCGAAGGCCCGCAGGAACGCTACCAGCTAAATTGGCCGGGCAAGCGCGAGGCGCTGCTGACCGCCAACGCCCCCATCGCCAAGACCCTGCGCCCCTGCCGCGAGGAGAGCGTGGATTTCGATACCACGCAGAACCTGTTTATCGAGGGCGACAACCTGGATGCGCTCAAGCTGTTGCAGGAGACTTACCTGAACAAGGTGAAGATGATTTATATCGATCCGCCGTATAACACCGGCAGCGACCTTGTTTACAACGACGAATTCAAAACGGATACGGATGATTACTTTTCACGATCTAATCAGCGAGACTTGGTTGGAAATCGCTTGGTGGCAAATATTGAGTCAAATGGTCGTTTCCATTCCGATTGGTTGACGATGATATACCCACGCCTGAAGTTGGCACGAAATCTCTTGACGGATGAAGGGGTAATCCTCATTTCAATTGATGACAATGAAGTGGAGAATCTCAAGAAACTCTGCGACGAGATATTTGGGGCGGCCAATTTTATTGCTTGCATGGTCTGGGAAAAGGGCAGAAAAAACGATGCAAAACTAATATCAGTTGGACATGAATACATTCTTGTTTTCGCCAAATCTTTGGATGTGCTCCGCACGCAGAAAACTATATGGCGAGAGGAAAAGCCGGGGGCAAGAGAAATTTGGGAAAAGTACCTTGAACTGCGCACCCGTTATGGGGCGAATGATCAACTTATAGAACTAGATTTACAAAAGTGGTTTTCTTCACTGCCAAAGAACCACCCATCAAAAAAATGGAGTCACTACAAGCATGTCGATGTAAATGGCCCGTGGCGCGACAGAGATATTTCATGGTCTGGGGGTGGTGGCTCCAGATACGACGTTCTTCACCCAAAAACTGGTAAGCCTTGCAAAGTGCCAGAGCGTGGCTGGATTTACGCATCACCGGATGAAATGCAGAGGCAGGTAAAACTTGGTCTCGTAGAATTTCGAGAGGCTGATTCTCAGCCGCCGTTCCGTAAAGCCCATATACGTCCGATTCCTGCGGAAATAGAAGCAGAAATCGATATTGATGAGGAGGAGGAAGGAGATGACGGCGAGGAGCAGTTCGCAACGCAAGTTCGTGGCAGCTATTTCTACCAACAAGTCGCAAGTTGCGGTTAAGTTCCTTTTGATCAGCTACGGTAACTGGCGTTGATCTTTACATAGTCATAAGAGAAATCGCAGGTCCATACTGTGGCAGTTGCTGTGCCGCGATCTAGCGTGACCCGAATGGTAATGTCGCTTTGTTGCATGATGCGCTGACCATCTTCCTCGATATAACTGGCGGCGCGTCCGCCATGTTCAGCCACTAGCACATCGTCAAGATATAGTTTGAGACGATGTACATCGAGATCCTGCACGTCGGCATAACCGATAGCAGCGAGGATGCGCCCAAGATTGGGATCAGAAGCGAAAAATGCAGTTTTGACCAAAGGGGAGCGTGCCACGGCATAGGCAATTTTCTTGCATTCCGCCACGCTCTTGCCCCCTTCAATTTGGACAGTGATAAACTTGGTCGCACCCTCACCATCACGCACGATGGCCTGCGCCAGCGATATGGCAACATCCGTGACGGCCGCTTGCAATTGCGCGAACGCCGTGCTTTTCACATCAACGATAGCTTGCGCACCGCTCATGCCGGTGGCAATCACCATCAGTGCGTCATTAGTAGAGGTGTCGCCATCTACGGTGATGCAGTTGAAGGAAGCATTACTGGCGTGAGCCGCCAACTGTTGCAACAGAGGCTGCGCCACTGCAGCATCGGTGGCAATATAGCCGAGCATGGTAGCCATGTTAGGATGGATCATGCCGGAGCCTTTAGCGATGCCGGTAATCGTGATAGTGACACCATCGAGAGTAATTTGTTTGGACACCGCCTTAGCAACGATGTCAGTGGTCATGATGGCTTGCGCGGCATTAAGCCAGTTATCCTCGCGTAGTTCGGCTACGCAGGTTGGCAGCCCAGAAATCAACCGCGGCAGCGGCAGCGCCTCCATGATCACGCCGGTGGAGAACGGCAGCACCTGTTCTGCCTCGCAATCCAGCAGATTGGCTACTTCGGCACAGGTGGCACGAGCCGCAGCCAGCCCCTGCTCACCGGTACCGGCATTAGCGTTACCCGTGTTAACCACCAGTGCACGTACGCTTTTATTCGCAACCAGATGTTCGCGCGCCACGATAACCGGCGCGGCGCAGAAACGGTTTTGCGTGAATACTCCAGCTACCGTGGCTTGTGCGGCCAAGTGCATGAGCAGTAAATCCTGACGTCCAGGTTTTTTGATGCTCGCTTCCGCAGTGCCCAGCAGCACGCCTTTGACAGGCAGCAGAGCACTTGGGATAGGAGATTGCAGATTAACTGGCATGCCTTTTTAACCTATATATTTCATAAATTCGTAGTAGATGACTGCCTGGCAATTATTTTCCAGGCAATAACTTTAGAAGGGGTGGCGCGGACATTCATGTAATGAACTGAACAAACATATCGAAACCAGCAAGGAAGCGCTTCACAATTAAAACATTCAGATTAGTCGTTAATAACGCCCACCTTGTTGATAAATGTAATTGCTCATTTCTACGGATTGCATATTCATGCGTCTCACAATACCGTGCACATGACGCACGATGCCGCGCATTACGTAGTAAACGATGGCGGGGTTTGTGCTGAGGAACGATTCTAGACGTGAACGGTTTAGTAATAGCACTTTGCTATTTGTCTTGGCCACTACAGTAGCGCTGATCTGCGCCGCACTTCCACCGACAAACGTGATAATGCCGGCCAAATCACCTGGCTGCAGCAGATGTAGGGTGGCTTTCTCACCGTCAAGAGTGGCAGTCGCTTCAACTTCACCTGTAGCAAGGATCATTAGTGTATTTCTGAGTGTGCTGTTACCAGGCTGGAGGAGATATTCACCCGCTTTGTATTCGTGCACCGTAATAATATTTGCCAATTCTTCAATCTCGGCATCCCGCAACTCTTCAGTTAGCGTGGAATTACGCAGGGTCTGCAAAATCAAGTCATCTGTCGTCATCGTGATCTCCCACAAAAATAATTACCTCAAGTTAACTTGCCATGGCAGTGCTTATATTTTTTACCAGAGCCACACGGGCATGGATCATTACGTCCGGCTTTTTTGTCAGTGCGTGTCAATGGTTTTTTCTCTGCGTCCCCATCCTCAGCAGCCCCGGCCTCATTATAGTCGGCATGGTGATACTGCACATTTTCGGGAGCGTGGGGTGCTTCTACCGCTTCAATATCCTGTTCGTTACGGATACGTACGTTCATCAATGTCAGCGTAACATCACGCTTGATCGACTCAAGCATGCCGGAAAATAACTCGAATGCTTCACGCTTATATTCTTGTTTGGGATTCTTTTGCGCATAACCACGCAGATGGATGCCCTGACGCAGATGATCTAGCGCCGCCAAGTGCTCACGCCAGTGGGTATCCACACTTTGCAGCATGATGATGCGCTCATATCCGTGCATCATTTCTGCCTCAACTTGCGCCACCTTGGCCTGATATTGCTGTTGCGCAGCCTGCACCACACGGTCACGCAAGCTAGTTTCATCAAGTTGTTTATTTTCTTCTAGCCATTGTGCAAGCGGTAGAGTTAATTGAAATTCAGCAGCCAATGCCTTTTCCAGCCCCGGGACATCCCACTGCTCTTCCATACTCTGCGGTGCGATGTATTCGCTAATGATGTTATGCATTACCCCTTCACGCATTGCGTCGATCGTTTCGGAGATATCCGTGCTCTCCAGCAATTCATTGCGTTGCTGGTAGATGACTTTGCGTTGTTCATTAGCAACATCGTCGTATTCAAGAATTTGCTTGCGCATGTCAAAATTGCGCGCTTCGACCTTGCGTTGTGCGTTCTCAATGGCACGGGTGACCCAAGAATGCTCAATCGCTTCACCTTCGGGCAACTTGAAACGGTTCATGATGGCTGCCACACGGTCGGAGGCAAAAATCCGCAACAGCGGATCTTCCAGCGATAAATAAAAACGGCTGGAGCCAGGGTCGCCTTGACGACCCGCGCGGCCACGCAATTGGTTATCCACACGACGCGATTCGTGGCGCTCGGTACCGATGATATGTAAACCCCCGCTCTTTACAACTTGGTCATGTATCGGTTGCCATTCAGCGCGCAACTGGGCGATGCGTTGATCACGCGTGGCATTGTCCAAACTCTCGTCCATGCGTATCCGTTCGATTGGCTTTTCTACATTGCCGCCCAACACAATGTCCGTGCCACGCCCGGCCATGTTGGTAGCGATCGTAATCATCTTTGGGCTTCCCGCTTGCGCTATGATCTCAGCTTCGCGCGCATGTTGCTTGGCGTTTAAAACTTGGTGCGGCAACTTTTCTTTTTCCAATAATTGCGACAATAACTCCGATGTTTCAATCGAGGTGGTGCCGACCAACACGGGTTGGCCACGTTGGTAGCAATCCTTAATATCCAAAATGGCTGCTCGATATTTCTCGTTTGTCGTAAGATAAACTTTGTCCATCATATCCTTACGGATAGTGGGCCGGTGCGGTGGGATAATGACGGTTTCCAGGTTGTAAATCTGCTGAAACTCAAACGCTTCAGTATCTGCCGTACCGGTCATGCCGGCCAATTTGCCGTATAGACGGAAGTAATTCTGGAAGGTAATAGAGGCTAGAGTTTGGTTCTCCTTCTGGATAGTAACCCCTTCTTTTGCCTCAACCGCTTGGTGCAGGCCTTCGGACCAACGCCTTCCTGCCATCATACGGCCAGTAAATTCATCTACAATGATTACTTCGTCGTTCTGCACCACATAATTCTGGTCGCGAAGATACAGCGCATGGGCACGCAACGCAGCATATAGATGATGAATCAGCATGATGTTAGCTGGGTCATACAAGCTGCCCCCAATAGGCAATAGTCCTGCTTGACTTAGTAATTCTTCAGCATGTTCATGCCCGCTTTCCGTCAACAAAATCTGACGGTTTTTCTCATCAACACTGTAATCGCCAGGGCCATTTTCTTCTTGCTGACGCACCAGCTGCGGCACCAGTTTGTCCATGCGGATATAAACATCTACATTATCTTCAGCTTGGCCAGAGATAATCAACGGTGTACGCGCCTCATCGATCAGAATGGAATCCACCTCATCCACGATGGCATAATTTAATTTACGCTGGAAGCGCTCACCGGCATGGGTGGCCATATTGTCGCGCAGATAGTCAAAGCCAAATTCGTTGTTGGTGCCGTAGGTTATATCCGCACTGTAAGCAGCTTGCTTATCGGTATGGTTCATCTGCGACAAAATTACCCCGACTGATAATCCAAGGAAGCGATACAGCCGACCCATCCATTCAGCATCACGTGCCGCTAGGTAATCGTTTACCGTCACCACGTGTACGCCTTGACCTGAAAGCGCGTTGAGATATGCTGGTAGGGTCGCCATCAAAGTTTTACCCTCTCCGGTGCGCATTTCCGCAATCTTTCCATGGTGCAGTGCCATGCCGCCGATCAGTTGCTCGTCGAAGTGGCGCATTTGCAGCACGCGCTGCCCGGCCTCACGCACCACAGCGAATGCCTCAGGTAACAATGTATTCAGCGTTTCGCCTTGGGTAATGCGCTGTTTGAAAGCTTCAGTTTTAAGACGCAGTGCCTCGTCGGAAAGCTTCCCTACTTCAGCCTCGAGAGCGTTAATCATCACCACTGCTTGGCGATATTGTTTGAGAAGGCGATCGTTACGACTGCCAAAAACACTTTTCAATAAAGTAGAAATCATTGTTTAATTTTTCGAGGTTTCAATTCTAAGTTTTAACTATTAGGTAGGTTTGATGCTGAATTTATTTTCGGGTACACCAAGCAAAAAGGGTGAAGTGCCACACCTCACCCTTGTAAAAGCCTCATAGCTATCAATTCTCGGCGTGTCAAAGAAACGTTTGTGGTTGTGTGCGACAATTCTGAATATCTCACTTCGTAGAGTTATGTGAAAGCCACAAAAGCAAGTTTTATCTGTTCACCTTGACAAGTTTTAGCACGTAATTATCGCCACAACTTGTACCGACAGCCTGAACAACTAATCTTTGCTATATTAACATATTGCTCTGGGTAAGCTGAATACACCCTGGATATCTTCATGCTTACGCCAAAATTAAATACATATTTAGGATCGAAACATACATTCACCGGAAGTCAAACCGTTTCTTAAATTGACCATAACCCAAATGACAGTGGCAACAGCTCCTATCTGTTAAACTTGATAAGCTAACATTGATTTTTGATAGGTGCATCATTGCCGAACGTATGCCGTGAATTTTTACAAACCAATGGAAATTAGAATAATATCCATGTTTTAATTTCCGAATTAACTTGATGCTGTGTCAAATCGACTAAGCTCATATCTCAATGCCAGCCAAGAGTTGCGTCAACTATCGCATAAGGTAGGCCAGTTCCTCGCATTACAGCGGTACTACGAACAGATTGCTCCCCCCTCCTTGATACGCGCTAGCCATGTGATGCAAATTGATCAGCAAACGCTCATTATCGCCGCAGACAATGGCACAGTGGCAGCCAAATTACGCCAGCTTGCCCCAAAACTTACTCAATTGTGCCAAAACGGAGGTTATGAGGTTACTGGAATTCAGATTAAGGTGCAAGTTGCCTCGCCAATCACCACAGGCCCCCTTCGCCCCACCTCGCTCAGTGCAATAAGACGCCAGCAGCTAGTTGACTTCGCCGTAAAATTAGAAGATTCACCTCTGAAAACCGCATTGCACCGTTTGGCAAAAAGCAAAAGATAGTGGTAGATATATTCTTAGCCCGGATAGCGACCCACTGTTTGGTTTTAAGTTATATCCAGTAACCCAACAATGACTCAAATTGAGAAGCTATGGCACAATGCGAAGCGTGGATGGATAGATTTAAAGCACAATGGCGCCGAGAGAGATTGGCATTGACTGTGATTTACTTTTGACGCGCGAAATTGATGGGTACTTACTGCCATAATATCAAGCTTACCAAAATCAGTATGTGCAATATATTTACCTTTGCGCTACCTGAAGGATGTCGTATTCAAGTTTCTTGCAGATTTGATTATCTAACGCAAACCATACCTCTGTTAAAGGCCTGCTGGGTTTATCCTTAAAATTGTTCCTGACCCGGCGGTTTATCGCCAGCCTTAATAAAAGGAGCTGTTAGTATGGCGGTTGCGGCCCTATAAACAGGGTAGCCCTATTTACCTTTTAATTTTTGCTCATTAGCGGTTTTTTGGAGTTATGGTGGGATGAGTCGCATATTAATTGTAATTGTTATCTTCATAGTCATCTACTTGCTGTTCAAGCACTATCGTAAGCAGACGCCAAAAAAAGATGTGCTGGGTGAAGATACATCAAAGCACAGAGAAAATATGGTACGTTGTGCGCACTGCGGTGTGCACCTACCTAAAGGTGAGAGCATCATGGTCGATCACAAGCATTATTGCAGTGAGGTACATCGCCATGCACATACTGAAGAACCTGAATAATCTCTAATACCAGATGAGTTTTGATGTGGGATAACCTACCCCTCTCCACGTGGCATTCGTTGCGCCCGAGATCCTATTCTGTGCCCGCATCAGAAGCCATGTGGCGCGCAGTTTATTTCTTCAATCTTTATCGCCTGACCTTGGGCGGACTATTTGTCTTTTTGGTGAGCACGTTTGGTGACGCGCTGACACTAGGTTCACGTGCTCCGTCGCTGTTCTTTCACACTAGTCTCACATACATTGCACTAACCCTGATTTCGTTCCTAACCATCAAACTACGTCGGCCACGGTTTGGCTTGCAATTAGCATTTTTGATAGGAGCGGATATTGCTTGTATAACAGTTTTGTCACACGCTAGCGGGGGTATACAAAGCGGTTTGGGTGTATTGCTACTAGTATCACTGACTGCTACAGAATTAATTAGCCGTGACAAGATTACCTTGTTTTTCGCGGCACTCGCTAGCATAGCGGTGTTATTGCAACATTCCTACGCAGTATTGACCCAAGATGCGGCGGTAGCCCAATACGTACAGGCTGGATTATTGAGTGCCGCTTATTTCGCCGTTGCCTGGCTGGCACATACCATGGCTAAGTATGCCATTGCTAGCGAAAATCTGGCTGCTCTGCGCGGTGTAGATTTGGCCAACATGGCGGAAACTAATAGGCTGGTGATTCAGGATATGCCAGACGGCGTGCTGGTGGTGAATGAGAGCGGAATGGTCAAGCAATATAATCCTGGCGTGGAACGTTTGCTAGGGTATGCGTTTTCAAATACTAATAATGCCACGCTGGAAAATTGTGCGCCTCTGCTGGCGGATCGGTTTGCCGTTTGGCGGCAGCACCAAGGGCGTGGACATGAAGTATTACGTTTGCCTGTAACCAATCATCAGGTGCGTATACGTTTTTTGCCAGTAGAGCGTGAGGGATTTTGGGGCGCGATAATTTTCCTTGAGGATATGCAACGCGTTCAGGCCCAGGCTCAGCAGATCAAACTCGCAGCACTGGGACGATTGACCGCCAACATTGCCCATGAGGTGCGCAATCCACTGTCAGCTATTAGTTACGCAACTGAATTACTACAAGAAGAGAAGCACGATCCGGGGCAGACTCGTTTGTTTCAGATCATTATGGACAATGCCGCAAGGTTGAACCACATCGTGGAAGATGTGCTGCAGTTGAACCGGCGCGACAGGGTGCAAAGTGAAGATTATAATTTGACAGAGAAGCTGCCCCTCTATATTGAGGGGTTGTGTCATACCCAAGGCGTATCGCAGGAGATATTTTTAATTAAGATTGCCCCGGCTTGCGTAATCAGATTTGATCTTGGCCATCTCGATCAAGTATTGTGGAATTTATGCCGCAACGCGCTGCGTTATTGCAGCAAACTGGCAGGCAGTGTGCAACTGTTTGCATGGCGCTCCAATGATGGGAGGACGATACTGGAAATTCTGAATGATGGGCCTCCAGTTACCCCCGAGACCGTTCAACAATTGTTCGAGCCCTTCTTTACCATGACGGCCGGGGGTACCGGTTTAGGCCTGTATATTGCACGCGAATTGTGCGAGGCTAACGGCGCAACGCTTGAATATAGGCAGCCAGAAAAAGGCGGTGCCTGTTTCCGCATTGTTTTTGGGGATCAAAATGAACGCTGATATACAGGCCAGCCCTGCGCGCGTCTTGGTGGTGGATGATGAGCCAGATATACTAGAGCTAATCGAGTTGGCGCTGCTACGCATGGGATTGCAGGCCGATCGCGCTAGTAATGTGCAAGAAGCCTTGCACCAATTAAATACTAAAACATATCAGCTATGTTTGACAGATATGCGCCTGCCGGATGGAGAAGGGCTGGAGGTGGTGCAATATATTATTGCTCGCAACATGCATGTGCCAGTCGCGGTGATTACCGCGCATGGCAATATGGAAAATGCGATTTTTGCACTTAAGGCTGGCGCTTTCGATTACCTAGCCAAGCCAGTTGCGCTGACCCAGTTGCGTGCCTTGGTCAATGCCGTACTAAAGCTGCCACCACCGTCTGCTATCGTACGGAAAGGCGTGCGAACATTGCTGGGACTTTCCCCCGCCATGGAAAAGGTGCGTGACCTGATCGATCGGGTGGCACGTAGCCAAGCGCCGGTGCATATCAGCGGCGAATCAGGTAGTGGAAAAGAACTGGCTGCACGGCTGATCGTTGAAAAAAGCGCTCGGCGCGATCAGCCCTTCATCACGGTAAACTGCGGGGCAATCCCGGAAACGCTTATGGAAAGCGAATTTTTCGGTTATCGCAAGGGCGCATTCACCGGTGCGGAAAAGGATCGCGAAGGTTTATTTCAAGCTGCCAATGGCGGTACTTTATTCCTTGATGAGGTTGCCGATTTACCGCTCTCTATGCAGGTAAAATTGTTACGGGTAATCCAGGAGAAAAAAGTGCGTAAGGTGGGCGCCACGCAAGAAGAGCCGGTGGATGTACGTATCATCAGCGCCACCCATAATGCATTGGCGGAGCAAGTACAGCAGGGGAAATTCCGTCAGGATCTTTATTATCGCCTGAATGTGATTACCTTGCTTATGCCACCGTTGCGCGCAATGCGTGATGACATTGCCGAGGTCGCCAACCATTTTTTAGCTCGTTTGTGCGGTGATGCGAAGGTCGAATTGGCATCGTCAGCTTTGAAGGCGCTTCAACAATACGATTTTCCGGGCAATGTGCGCGAACTGGAAAACATAATCGAGCGGGCACTTGCATTATGTTCGGACGGCATTATTATGCCAGCCGATTTACAGCTTGCGCCCCCAGGCTTTGCTGGGATGGCCGTCAAGCCAAGTGTGGCTGGCAAATACCCGCTTACCGATTATCTGGATAGCGTCGAACGCGCAGCTATTTTGGAGGCGCTACAGCAAACCAATTTCAACCGCACAGCTGCGGCCAAGGTGCTGGGAGTGACTTTTCGCGCCTTACGCTATCGCATGGACCGCTTGGGCATCACTGACAAGGATGAATAAGCAGTGAAAGTTGGCACAAATGGATGGCTTAGCGGTCTGCGCCGCCTTGCTTCGCCAAACTGTGATTTTCGTCCGTCGGGTACCGCCATAGACTTATTGGTAATTCACAATATAAGCCTCCCACCGGGTGAGTTCGGTGGTCAGGCGGTTGCACAGTTATTTACCAACACTCTTGATACGGATGCACACCCCTATTTTGCCCAACTCAAAGGGGTGAGAGTTTCTGCCCATTTTTTAATACGGCGCACGGGCGAGATTACCCAGTTCGTGCCTTGCGGCAAGCGCGCCTGGCATGCCGGTGCATCGATGTGGCATGGCCGCACGGCCTGTAATGATTTTTCTATAGGCATAGAATTAGAAGGTACAGATTTTTTGCCATTCTGCGATCAACAATATGCTGTACTAATCCGGTTAACACGAGTGCTCAAGCGTGCCTATCCGATTCGTGAAATTGCAGGTCATTCAGATATTGCGCCGGGACGGAAGACTGATCCTGGACGTGGATTTGACTGGCCGCGTTATCTTGCGAAGGTGGGTTGAAAACGGATCGGCAATGGAATATACCAATACACATTTTGGTAAAAAACGTTGTGCTGTTTTTTAAATTTTTTGTACTTGTTTATTTTATTAAATAGATCGATTTATCAAGAAAAAAACTTGCATAATTCCCCCGATGTACTACAATCATATTTTACTAAACCTGCCTCTATATAAGCTGCTGGATACTACATATAGTAGTTTTTGTATTTCAGTTCTGATTTCAGATAGGGCAATAATTTAGAGCGATAACTATAATGCTAGGTTTGTCCCCTTCTTCAGTGCCGGCACAGGATCTTTCCGATAACATAGCTGTTTCCAGCATTCCTTTTGACCAACACAAGGTTATTCGCCGCAATGGTTCCGTAGTTGCTTTTGAGGCAACCAAGATTGCCGTTGCCTTGACCAAGGCATTTATCGCCGTAAATGGCGAGGCGTCCTCGCGCGTGCGCGAGCTAGTTAATCAATTGACCGGAACTGTGGTTAATGCGCTGTTGCGCCGCCACCCGCATGGCGGGACGCTGCATATTGAAGATATTCAAGATCAAGTCGAATTAGCTCTGATGCGTTCCGGAGAACACGATGTGGCTCGTGCCTACGTGCTTTATCGCGAGGAACGCACGCGTGAACGAGCCAAGGCAAAAGTTGCGCCTGCACATATTCTTCAAGTCAACGACAGGGGTGTGCTTCGCCCGCTGGATGAGGCAATGCTTGCGGCACGCATTGCGGCAGCTTGTGAAGGACTTGGCAACGCGGTGAGTGCGGATCCAATTCTTAAGTTGACGCTACGTGATCTTTATGATGGCGTACCAGTTGAAGAGGTGCGCAAATGTGCCATCCTTGCCGCTCGGGCGATGATCGAACATGACCCAGCCTATAGCTTCGTCACCGCCCGCCTGCTGCTGAACAACATTTGCTGTGATGTTATCGGTGAGGACGCCGACATGGCAGCGCGTTATGCTGAATATTTTCCCTCATTCATCAAGCGTGGCATTGAAGCAGAGCTGCTTGACCGCGACATGGCAAATTTTGATTTGCCGCGATTGGCCAATGAGTTAACTGCAAGCCGTGATTTGCAGTTCAGCTATCTTGGCTTGCAAACCTTATATGATCGTTACTTTCTGCACATAAACGAAAGCCGCATCGAGTTGCCGCAGGCATTTTTCATGCGTGTGGCTATGGGGCTGGCGCTTAGGGAAAGTGACCGCAACGCGCGCGCTATCGAGTTCTATCATCTGTTGTCCAGTTTTGATTTCATGAGTTCAACGCCTACCCTGTTCAACTCTGGGGCGATCCGTTCGCAACTTTCTTCCTGTTACCTTACTACCGTACCGGACGATCTGGCCGGTATTTTTGAAGCAATAAAGGAAAATGCTCTTCTGGCCAAATACTCCGGTGGCCTTGGCAATGATTGGACACCCGTACGTTCTATGGGCGCACACATCAAGGGCACCAATGGCAAATCACAGGGCGTGGTACCGTTTCTGAAAGTCGCTAATGACACCGCCGTGGCAGTCAACCAAGGGGGCAAAAGGAAGGGCGCGGTATGTGCATATCTGGAAACATGGCATCTGGATATTGAGGAGTTTCTTGAGTTGCGCAAGAATACCGGCGATGACCGCCGTCGTACGCATGATATGAATACAGCCAATTGGATACCAGACTTATTCATGAGGCGCGTTGTGGAAGACGGGGAGTGGACACTATTTTCGCCATCAGTCTGTCCTGACCTACATGACAAGTTCGGCTCAGAATTTGAGCGTACCTACCTTGCTTGTGAAGCTAAGGCAGCAAGCGGCGAAATTACCCTATTCAAAAAAATTTCGGCGGCCAGCCTGTGGCGCAAAATGCTGACTATGTTATTTGAGACGGGTCATCCGTGGATCGCTTTTAAAGACCCATGTAATATACGTTCGCCACAACAACATGTCGGCGTGGTGCATAGTTCTAATTTATGCACTGAAATCACGTTGAATACCTCCGAATCTGAAATCGCGGTATGCAATCTTGGCTCAGTCAATCTCAAGGCGCATCTGAACTCACTCGGTCAGCTTGACCACGAAAAGCTCAAGCGTACCATTGCCACCGCCATGCGTATGCTGGATAACGTAATCGACATCAATTATTACGCCGTTGAAAAGGCGCGTAACTCCAATCTTAAACACCGTCCCGTTGGGCTGGGTATCATGGGGTTTCAAGATTGCCTGCATGAGCTACGGATACCATATGCTTCGAAAAAAGCGATCGAATTTGCCGATAGCTCCATGGAAGCGGTGTGCTATTACGCCTATTGGGCATCTACAGAGCTGGCCGAAGAACGAGGCCGCTACGATAGCTATAACGGTAGTCTGTGGGATCAGGGCATATTGCCGCAGGATACGCTGGAACTCCTGCGTCAGTCACGCGGAGGGCATGTAGAGGTAGATATGTCCACCAGCATGGATTGGGACAAACTGCGCGCACGCATCAGGCAGTACGGCATGCGCAACTCAAATTGTGTGGCTATTGCGCCTACTGCGACAATATCAAATATCATTGGCGTATCGGCTTGCATCGAACCTACTTACCAGAACTTGTTTGTAAAATCGAATCTGTCTGGTGAATTCACCGTCATCAATGAATATCTGGTGAATGACCTCAAGCGGCTGGGACTGTGGGATGAGGTGATGATAGCTGACCTAAAATATTTTGATGGAAGCCTTGCCAAAATTGATCGCATTCCGGCCGAATTGCGCAGCCTGTATGCGACCGCATTTGAGATTGAGCCTCAATGGGTAATAGAAGCGGCAGCGCGGCGCCAGAAATGGATTGACCAAGCACAATCACTGAATATCTATATGGCGGGTGTGTCGGGGCGCAAGCTCGACGAAACCTACAAGCTGGCGTGGTTGCGAGGCCTGAAGACTACATATTATTTGCGTACCATGGGTGCGACTTCGACGGAGAAATCCACTTCGCGCGTTGGCGAACTAAATGCGGTGCAGATGTGCGCAATTGACAACCCAGAATGCGAGTCATGCCAATGAATGACTACACCATCGCATCCAGTTCAGCTGGACGGATACGCGTAGAAGACAAGCGTATCATCAACTGCAATGCAGACGTTAATCAGCTAGTGCCATTCAAATACAAGTGGGCTTGGGAAAAATACATTTCCGCCTGCGCCAACCATTGGATGCCGCAAGAGGTCAACATGTCCGCCGATATTGCGTTATGGAAGAACCCTAACGGTTTGACCGATGATGAGCGCCTCATGGTTAAGCGCAATCTTGGGTTCTTTACCACAGCGGACAGCCTTGCAGCCAACAACATTGTGCTTGGCACTTATCGCCACATCACCAACCCTGAATGCCGCCAGTACTTGCTACGTCAGGCGTTCGAAGAGGCGATTCACACACATGCCTACCAATACATCGTTGAAAGCCTAGGCTTGGATGAGGGCGAAATTTTCAACATGTATCATGAAGTTTCTAGCATACGTGAAAAAGATGAATTTTTGCTGCCTTTTATCGACACCTTGACCAATCCGGACTTTAAGACGGGCACACCGGAAACGGATCGCCAGTTATTACGCAGTCTGATCGTGTTTGCCTGCATCATGGAGGGGTTATTCTTCTATGTTGGTTTTGTGCAAATTTTAGCGCTTGGACGTCAGAATAAAATGACCGGTGCCGCTGAACAGTACCAGTACATCATGCGTGACGAATCCATGCACCTCAATTTCGGTGTAGATGTAATTAATCAGATTAAGCTGGAAAATCCCCATCTGTGGACACTTCAATTCTGCGAGGAAATTCGTGGCCTTATGCAAAAAGGCGTGGAGCTGGAATACCGTTATGCCGAAGATACCATGCCACGTGGTGTGCTTGGTATGAACGCATCAATGTTCAAAGAATACCTACGTTTTGTCGCCAACCGCCGTTGTCAACAAATTGGCTTGGATGTGCTATACCCAGGGGCTGGCAATCCGTTCCCATGGATGGCGGAAATAATTGATCTCAAGAAGGAGAAAAATTTCTTCGAAACGCGTGTTACCGAATATCAGACAGGGGGCGCGCTATCTTGGGATTAACAGGCTTCGGTCACGCTGTATTTGGTGTGTGCTGGAGAGGGTAGTAGTTGTTAATGTTGTATTTCTTTGAACTTTGATTACCAAAGGAGGTTGAAATGGCAGCAGTACAGAAAGCTAAACCAGCAGCTAAACCAGCAGCTAAAACCGCAGTGGCAGCCAAGAAGCCAGCCGCTAAAACCGCAGTGGCAGCCAAGAAGCCTGCTGCTAAAACCGCAGTGGCAGCCAAGAAGCCTGCCGCTAAAACCGCAGTGGCAGCCAAGAAGCCTGCCGCTAAAACCGCAGTGGTAGCCAAGAAGCCAGCCGCTAAAACCGCAGTGGCAGCCAAGAAGCCTGCTGCTAAAACCGCAGTGGCAGCCAAGAAGCCAGCCGCTAAAACCGCAGTGGCAGCCAAGAAGCCTGCTGCCAAAACCGCAGTGGCAGCCAAGAAGCCAGCCGCTAAAACCGCAGTGGCAGCCAAGAAGCCTGCTGCCAAAACCGCAGTGGCAGCCAAGAAGCCTGCTGCCAAAACCGCAGTGGCAGCCAAGAAGCCTGCCGCTAAAAAGGTCGTTCCTGAAAAGAAACCTTCTGTCCAAACTAAGACAGCCTCGGCTTCTTCGGCTCCAGCTCCCTTAGCTCCGACAACTGTGCGCCCGGCAGCAGTTTGGCCTTTTCCTACGCCAGGCATCAACAAGCCAAACTAATATTGGCTAAAATACGGCCCTTGAGTTATTGAAGAGGGCTGATCATTTGCAGCTTGGGTTTGTGCTATTGGGCACACTCAAATCTGCATATGTGAGCTTCCTTTCTGTGCAATCGGTGCAGCAAGCTGTTTTCTATTAACTTGAATAAACCAAGGTTGAACAGCCGTAAAATAAAAATAGCAAAGTAGCTGCGCTTTACGATATGCGGATGATAGCCGGCCATGGAATGGCTGATGTAATGAACAAGGGTTCATTAGCTAATTATTTAGTCGGCTCGCTCGCAGCAAACTATTGATGCATACCTATTCAGAGTCCTAGTGGTAACTTACAGTGCCATGCAGAGTTAGGTCGAACAGAATTAATAACACGGCAAATCTAGCGTACGCGCTATACATATGACCAGTTCACAGCTTTATTTGCGGTTGCTCGACTACATTAAACCCTACTGGCGCATATTTGCACTTTCCATCCTTGGCATGATGGTGGCTGCGGCTACTGAGCCGCTATTGCCAGTTTTGCTCAAAACCATGCTAGACGGCACATTCGTGCACAAAGATGAAACCATCATTCGATTGATCCCTTTGTTCATCTTGATGATTTTCCTTGTGCGCGGGCTAGCTACTTTTGTTGCTACTTATACGATCACCTGGGTGGGAAACAAGGTAGTGATGGATTTGCGTAACGAAATGTTCAATAAGCTACTTTCCCTGCCTGCCCGCTTTTACGATAACCATGCGACTGGTAACCTAATCTCAAAATTGACCTTTGATGTTACACAGGTAACAGCTGCCGCCACAACCGTAGTGACCATTGGTACCCGTGATTCCCTTATGATTGTTGGACTGCTGGGCTGGCTTTTTTACCTTAACTGGAAGCTTACGTTGCTCAGCTTGATAATGGCGCCTGTCATTGTTTTTATCATGAAAACTATCAGTGGTCGCTTGCGCATTGCCAGCCGCAATTCGCAGCGCGCAATGGGAGATATCACCCAAGTAATTGAAGAAAGTGTGACCGCGCATAAGGTAGTCAAACTTTTTGGCGGACAACAGTACGAAGGCCAACGCTTTAATAGCCAAGCTAACTGGGTACGTCGTCACGCCATGAAACAAGCCGCCGCTGCCGCTATCAATATACCCATCGTACAAATGGTGGCAGCAGTGGCGCTTGCAGTCATCGTTTATCTTGCTACTGAACAATCGCGCAGCGATGAAACAACGGTGGGTGGCTTTCTTTCCTTCATTACAGCAATGTTGATGTTAACCCCACCGCTAAAACGGCTTGCCAGCGTCAGTGAGCATTTACAGCGCGGACTGGCGGCTTCAGAAAGCGTATTTGAGCTGCTTGATACATCAAGTGAAGCCGATACGGGTAAGACATTAATTACTCATGCCTCAGGCCAACTGAAATTTGAGCATGTAAATTTTTCTTACCAACAAGACGAAAAGCTGGCATTACGTGACATTAACCTGGAAATTCCTGTAGGACAAACAGTTGCGCTGGTTGGTGCCTCCGGCAGTGGCAAAAGCACGCTGGCCAACCTCGTACCGCGTTTCTATTCCCCAAGTAGCGGTCGCATTACACTAGACGGTTGTGACCTTGCGGAGCTCACGTTGACCAGCCTGCGCGCTAATATCGCACTAGTAAGCCAAGATGTGGTGCTATTCAATGATACCGTTGCAGCCAACATTGCTTATGGTCAAATGCGCAAAGTACCGGAGGCAGAAATAATCGCTGCCGCGCAGGCTGCCCATGCAATGGAGTTTATTCGTGAAATGCCACAAGGTTTGCAAACACTAGTGGGTGAGAGGGGTGTGCGCATGTCTGGTGGACAGCGCCAACGCATTGCCATTGCTCGCGCTATTCTTAAGAATGCACCTATTCTTATTCTGGATGAAGCCACATCCGCATTGGATAGCGAATCTGAACGTCATGTGCAAGCTGCGCTGGAAACCCTAATGCAGGGGCGCACCACGTTGATAATTGCCCACCGTTTGTCTACTATCGAAAAAGCCGACAGAATTGTTGTATTACAAAAAGGTGAAATTATTGAAATCGGTACTCACCAGGAATTGCTTGCCAAGGGCAATGTGTATGCACAGCTGCACCGCACCCAGTTTATGTGGAATGATGTTGCCCACGACAATCCGTGATAACCAATTCACGTCAGCTCATTAATAGCTGGGATTAAGTGTTTAGGTGCGAATGGAAATACGAAGTTATGGCAAATCCTTAAGCGTGCCTGAAATCAAGCTTTGACTGCAGGAGTAAACGCGTCGGAGAAAAATTCCTCGTTAGGCAATTTACGCAAGGTCGTAAAATCGCGATGTGCTGCTTCCACTACGATTGGAGCACCGCAAGCGTATACTTGATAGCCCGACAAATCGGGGTAATCTGCCAGTACGGCTTCATGCACGAAGCCCGTCCGGCCTTGCCATTCATCCGCTGGTAACGTTCCCGACAAAACCGGTGTAAATTTTATGCCATGAGTTTCCCATTCTTTGGCTTTATCGAGCATATAGAGACCACTCAATGTATGCGCCCCCCAATAAAAATGCATGGAACGCTTCACGCCAACGTACAGTGCATGTTCGATGATGGATTTGATCGGCGCGAAGCCGGTACCACTGGCGACAAATACCACGGGTTTGCTGCTATCTTCGCGCAGGAAAAAAGAACCTAGCGGCCCCTTGAAACGCAGGATGTCGCGCGCTTTCATTTGCGTGAAAACATGCTTGGTGAACTCGCCACCCGAAATGTTTCGCACATGCAGCTGCAGAAATTCGTCATCATGTGGGGCATTGGCCAGCGAGAAGCTGCGCGCCTTGCTGCCTTTCATAAGAATATCGATGTATTGTCCCGCAAGAAATTGCAAACGCTCGTTGGCAGGCAACTTGAGGTAGATCACCATTACGTCATCAAGCCGTTCCAGCTTGTGTACGCGGCATGGCAGGGTTTTCACCGGAATGTCTTTTGCGGCATTCACTTCACGGCACTCGATAATCAGATCAGACGTAGGTTTGGCGCAACAAAATAGGGCCATGCCCTCAGCTTTTTCTGCTTCACTCAGTATGCTGTCCTCGTACTTACCGTAATCCACGGTGCCTTGCAGCAGCAAACCCTTGCATGTTCCGCATACGCCGTCACGGCAACTGTAAGGCAAAATAAAGCCATGCCTTAGTCCCGCCTCAAGGATGGTTTCGTCAGCTTCCATGATGAAACTATGATCGCTTGGTTTAATAAGAACGTTGAATGCCATGTATATCTCGTTTGCCACATGCGCAAAAGCGGCAATTTTAACGCATAATCATATAATGAAACGAATCTTGATTATTGGCTGCGGTGATATCGCCATGCGGGTTGCGCGCCTGTTAAGCGGCCATTACCGTTTGTTTGGACTGCTACGTAATACCGCCCGTTTTGCTGAATTACGTGCGGCAGGCATTACCCCATTGCTTGGCGATCTGGATAACGTACCCAGCTTGCGTCGATTAACTGGGCTGGCGCACACCGTGCTGCATTTTGCGCCGCCGCCGAATACTGGTGAAAGTGATACCCGTACCCGCAATCTGCTGGCCGTTTTATCGTGTGGCACATTGCCCGAGAGTATTGTATATATCAGCACCAGTGGGGTATATGGTGACTGCGCTGGGAAATTTGTCACAGAGACCCATAGATTAAATCCGCAAACTGCGCGCGCCCAGCGCAGAGTGGACGCGGAAAATAAAATTCGCAGTTGGGCAAAATGTACCGGCGTGCGTGCCATTATTCTGCGTGTGCCAGGTATTTATGCAGCGGACCGGCTACCGCTGCAACGTTTGCGTCAAGGCACACCGGCGATCATGGCAGCAGAAGACAGTCATACCAATCATATTCATGGGGACGATCTCGCGCGTATCGTGACAACGGCATTACGTCATGCAAAACCGAATCGGGTGTATCACACCAGTGATGACAGCGAACTTAAGATGGGCGACTATTTTGATAGTGTGGCAGATGCATTTGGTTTACCGCATGTGCCGCGTATCAGTCGTGAGCAGGCGCAACAGACCTTGCCAAAGGCCTTGCTTTCATTTACAAATGAATCACGTCGCCTGACGAATACGCGCATGAAACGTGAATTGAAAATCATCCTGCGTTATCCGACCGTAGCAGATGCGCTAAAAACTGTTCAAAAACCTAACCCGGACAGCTAACTGCATTGAACTGGGGTTAATATCCTACCGTTCCTTTTTTTCTTATTCTTATATTAAAAGATATTGATATCCTTTCAATATTTTCCTGGTTTGGTTCGACTGAATGGGGCAACCAGGATGGGAACATAACTAAATGGTTTTTTCTTGCCGGATACGAAAATTTCGGCGCATTAATTGCATTTAGCTCTGAAATGGGCGCTAAAGATTCTATCGTATATTGTTCCTGAAAATTCCTGTAAAACTCTATTTGGGCATCAGAGTCGGTAACGTAATAAGCACCCGATACAAACGATGAGCAATGAATATGAATTTTATTATAGTTACTTAATTTATTAATGTTTACCCACACGTTATCCATATAGGTTTCGAAATTAACTTCATCATATCCAAAATCTGATAAACATTTTTTTGATCTGCGTAAAATCTCATTTAATAAAGGCGTTAATTCTGGATGATCGCCATAGTAAAACTCCTTTGATTGCCATCCCCCAGCATTACTAAGATTATTTCCACGTGGGTCGGATTGCTTCAATCGATGGCAAAAATTAAAAATGGCATCAACATCAACATCAAGCTTATCCCACCAAACAGGTGTTGAAAAATAGGTATCAAGATTCATCGTCTTACATCTCCTGAGTTTAAAAAATCACGGGAAATAAAGCATACATAATGTGGTAACCAAAATATGTAGTTATAGTTTTATAAATGACTGAGCGAAAATATCGTACAGCATGGCAAGATTATACTTGCTTGTTTCAATACGAAATACATTATCCACTAAGTTTTTATGGTATTTATTGACCGCGATCTGGCTCCTTAGATTTATTTACTCATATAAGCCTTTATTTGGGCATTACTAGACTTTTCCAGTAGCGATATTCAACTTTTTGACTGGTGAATATTCACGATATATCGAATATTGGAAGGTATGCGGTATCAACTTTACAACGCCAATAATCTGAAGCTGGCTCGCTTCAAGGAAAATTTTTCGGCTGTGGCCAAGAATGGCCGTATTGATGCCTGTAAAGGCCTGAAGCTATCCAAATTGCGAGAATACCTGCCGTTGGCTAAAGATGTTCTCTAGGCGATCATGCCGACGCCACGGGAAAACGATATGTTTAAACGTCTGGGTCGCCGTCGTCGTGCTTTGGTGGATACAAGAGTGGTTTGTAAAAGCGTCTTCAGGGCGATCTTCGCAGTGTGTCCTGGCTTGTTAGACATCACAAACAATGCTAAAAATATTAGTTTTTACGCTTTATCATCAGCGTTGATGAATTAACTAAGTTGTTACGTCGGTGCTTATCTACCTAATAAAATAAAGCTTCTTGGTGTGGGTACGCAAATGCAAGAATCCCAAGTGCGCAGTTAATTAACAGTATTCCAGGGTTTGCTGTGATTCGTGCTTCTGGCACTTTATTTTGGAACGCACAACCTTGAAAACAGCCCTGTGAGGTTCAAGGCTCAAAAGCACCGAACTCGTTAATAAACGGGCTAGCTAACACAAGACACGTGGCTAACGCCGTTGTCGTCACCGTAGTTGACGATACCGCCGTCCAGGTTGACGATAAATTGAAGGCCGATAACAGTACCGGGCGTAGATGACCAAACATCGTACAACGTCCAACCCTGGGCACGTAGTGCTGCAGATTTATTGCGGTAAGCAGCATAAAATGCGACCAGCTCGTCTTTGGTTGGCTGACGCCATTTATATCCCAGTGCTGTGGATGATGCACAGATATTTTTAGCTTCAGCCGAGGTGACAGCGGTAGCTGAAATCGGTGCCCAAGTGAGCTTACCACTGGTGATGTAGCCAAGAGGTAATTTGGCTGGTGCGGCGCTTGGCACTGCAACATTAACATGCCCCCCTGAATCCGCCCACGCCATATTTAAAGTTAACAATAAGGTGGTCAATATTACGATTAGTTTTTTCATGTGGTCACAATACGCTTTATATTATCCATAAAATAATTATATACCAAACAGTAGAGCACTCGGGCATCTTGATAGCACACATAGAGCAGGATCAAAAAATAAGCATTTTGCTTATTCGCTTTTTTTGGGTACCGCCCTACCATTGTGGCCTTGTTGAATTAGTCCTTATTTAGGTGAAGGCGATAGTTTGATACGAGTAGCAGGATATTGATGTACGTAATCGCTCAAAAATCTGTTACCCGAGGATGTATCAAAGTGGCATAAATACTGACTGAAAATCCAACTTTTTATTATTCAAGGAGATCACTATGAAAAAGAATCTAAGAATTTGTCATGACAGAATTTTGCCGCTTGATCTTGTCCGCCCGCAGCAAACTATCATGCTGGGCACTGGGCCAGCGCGTGCGGTCTTCGTTTTTAGAAAGATGTGGATCAATGGGTCTACATTACGCGTACGATTCATGGGTGGGACTGATGCCCAGCAAGCAAAAACCAAAGAACAGGCGCTGTGGTGGCTTCCGCATGCGAATTTAAAATTTGAATTTAATAACGCCCCCGACGCGGAGATTCGCATCGCCTTTGATTCCTCGGATGGAGCGTGGTCTTATATCGGTACAGATTGTCAATCAATTCCGCGCGACCAACCCACAATGAACCTTGGATTTCTCGATGGCGGCACTGCCGCCCATGAGTTTGGCCATGCAATCGGCCTTGCACACGAGCACCAAAATCCGTCTGGGGGAATTGAGTGGAACGAGGAAGTCGTCCTTCATGATTTAAGCGGACCGCCAAATAACTGGACCCCGGATCAGATTCGGCACAATGTTTTGGAAAAATACGCGGTTAATCAGATTAAAGGGACGGAATTCGATCCTGATTCGATCATGCTTTACTTTTTTCCCGACACCTGGGTAAAAAGCGGCCATGGCACCAAAGAGAATAACGTTTTGTCAGCGCTGGACAAAGCTTTCATTGCCAGTGAACAAGCCTATCCGCACACTGCGGTTCAAGCGGTCGAGCTGGGCATCAATGCAGCACCCGTATCGACCTCAATCGGCCTGCCTGGTGAAGAAGATTTGTTCAAATTCACCGTAAAAAAGAGCGGTCGCCATATTATACAAACGGGCGGTCAGACCGATGTGGTAATGAAGTTATTTGGCCCTAACAGTCAGACGAGTCTTATCACCGAAGACGACGATGGTGGCATTGGGCTAAATTCGAGAATCGCAGCTGAACTCATTCCAGGACAATATTTTGCCCAAGTTCGACATTATAATAAAACTCAAGGTACTGGTTCGTACAGCATCAGGGTGAACAAAAACTAAAAAATTAGTCGCCCTTGTTATCGCCCGCTCAAGGGCAGGGTAAGCGCTGGCCCTAGCCCTGTTTTGCCGCTTGTTTCCAAACGCGCCAGCTGCATCAGTAATGAAAAAGTAGCCATAGTGTCCTGATCAGCTTTATCTATGTAGAACCAATAGTCCAGATATTTGACTGCCACATGCGCGTTGGGTGGCTTGCCCCCATTGGCCGAATATACGTGGAATAGATTGTCCGTTATTTTTCGCCAATCAAACGGCTGGCCAGTTTCATCGGTCGTTGCCTGAACAAATCCCCGTTTCATATGTTCCACAGGAACATCAAGTCCTTTTGAAACAAAATACAACACTTGAAGCAATGAGCGAGTCTCCAGGTCCAAAACGTCTACGCCGTCCGGCGGATGATTGATTTTGAATGGATCTAGGTTCTCGATTTTGAGATCATATTTCGACAGCCCGGGCCGGAGACCGAAAACTTGGGCAAGTTCACGCATTTCGGCAGAGGCCAAAGCTTCCGGATGAACCCTCATCACTGGTTGCCGGCTTTTTTTGACTAATGCCAATGTGTTGTTGTAATCAGGACGAAATTCATAGCCTTCCTTGGCTGCATCCAGCAAATCATGAGCCATTGGGGCACTGGCTACAGTGCCTTGTGGCTCCTCACGCTCTTCAGTGCTGAACACGATATGGCCCCGATCCTGCAACGCTTGCAGCGCATTGATGCCGCGCAAAAATTCGGTATAGTCAGGCAAGTTCTTTAAGGTCGGGCCACTGCCGTTTTGGGCGTTGGAAACCCAGTTAAGATTCTCCAGCCATAGACGGAATACCGTAGAGATGGGCCACGTTGTTTTTGTGAGGTAAAGCACACCGTCAAGTGTCATCGGTGTAAAAAGTTTGCGTGTGAATTCCTGGTCGTCAAGTGGTGTCAGCGTGATGGTCGGACGGTCAGTGGTGGATATTTGCGCTTGCGGCAGCAGCGCGGCAAAGCGCTGCGCCGGATCACCACCGCTCACGCCGAAAAAGGGAGTCAGTGAAAAATTTTTCTGCACCTCGGATTGCGTCGCAATCGCCGATACCGCTAAGCTACTCGGTGTATCGTTGTAGCGCAGCCGGACGATGTTGAGCAGCAACTGGGCCTCGCTGGTACTCTTGATCGCTTCGTTGTAAATTAGTCGGTTAGCCTCGAGACTGCGTGGACCCGTGGCGCAACCGGCGGTTGATAAACAAAGGATTCCTATCACCAAGTACGACAGGGGTCGTTTACATTTGTATAACGTTTTGTCTGTTGGCATAAGATTGTTTACTGGATATTTGTTTGGCATTTCAGGCATTAGCACGAGTCCATGACACAATGCCGGCTACATCCATGGCGCCTGCTTGTCTTGCGTCCTCGCGTCCATTTTTGAATATTGCCAGCGTGGGAATGCTGCGGATGTTATAGCGCGCGCCCAGTTCTTGTGTTTCTTCTGTGTTTAATTTAGCTAGACGTATTTTTGGCTCAAGTTTCTCTGCTGCCTGAATAAAAGCGGGTGCCATCATGCGGCAGGGACCACACCATGGTGCCCAAAAATCTATCAGAACCGGGATATCGTTTCGTGTAATGTGTTTTTCGAAGTTGCCGCTATTCAGCTCAACCGGATGCGCGTTAAACAGAGCTTGCTTACATTTGCCGCAATTCGGCTGGCTAGTTAACTTTCCAGTTGGAATGCGGTTTACCGCATCGCAACTCGGGCAGACGATATTGATGGAGTCGCTCATGATTTTGACCTCAGTTGTGAATGCTTGCTACTCGGGAATGACAGATTAAATTTCAAATCGCATCGACAAATCTACAGCCTGTATGTCTTTGGTCAGGCTACCAATGGAGATGCGTTCTACACCAGTTTCGGCGATAGCGCGTACTTTATCAAGAGTAATGCCGCCGGAGGCTTCCAGCTCGGCGCGTCCGGCTGTGAATTTGACAGCGTCGCGCATACTTCCGAGATCGAAATTGTCTAGCAAGATTAGCTGGGCACCCGCATCCAGGGCTTCGCGCAGCTGTTCCAGATTTTCTACTTCAATTTGAATGTTTATATTTTCAGGAATAAGCCGAAAAGCTTTTTCCAGCGCAGGACGGATGCCGCCCGCAGCCAGGATATGATTCTCTTTAATCAACACACCATCAAATAAACCAATCCGCTGGTTATGACCCCCGCCCGTTTTTACCGCATATTTTTGTGCCATGCGCAGGCCTGGCAGCGTCTTGCGTGTATCCATAATTTGCGCGTGCGTGCCGTGCACCGCTTCGACATAGTGCCGAGTTTGCGTAGCGGTAGCGGAAAGTGTCTGCAAAAAATTGAGTGCGCACCGTTCGGCAGTCAGCATCGCACGTGCATCACCGCGTATTTCGCATAGTGTTTGCTTGGTTGTTACAGCATCGCCATCCTGCGCAAGCCAGCGAATGACGCAATCTTTATCCATCGCTTTGAAGCACGCATCAAACCAGGCTGTGCCGCATAACACTGCATTTTGGCGTGTTATAACCGTGGCGTGTGCCGCTGTATGTAAGGGAATGAGTTGTGCGGTGAGATCACCGTTGCGCAGGTCTTCATCGAGAGCGGTGGTGATATTGGCATAAATATGGGTAGCCAATTCATATTGGTTGTTCATGTTAGTTTTGCCGTAGAACACAGTAGAGTGTTCGTTATTAAATTATAAATTTTCATCCGTATGGCAGTCGTTCCCCTTTTCTTTAATTATGCTCTGGTTCTGGGGGTAATTGTATAGCTGAAAGAAAATTATCGACTCTGCTAACAAATGGGCTGCCAGGGAGTTCAAGGCCTAAAACCGGAGAAAATTCTTTCAACTTCTTAAAGGCCGCTTCCAGCAGCTGAACCAGCTCTACAGGCGACAACAAAACCAGTTCAGAAAAGCGAGTGGAAAATTCAGTTAGCCTTAGAGGCCCTTGTTCTACAGGGCTGTTCGTTGCCAGTTCGCAAAGTTCATTGGCAAAGGCTGCAATTTGTTGCTGAATCTCGACAGGTTTCGTCGGTTTAGGCAGTTTTTCGAAACCAAGGTATTGGATGCTCCCACGTATTGTTTCGGGAAATTTCCAATGCTCGGCAACTGCCATGCCAAGCTTGCTGTAGCCTATTCCGAGTACCCGGGTTGAAGCCATCTCGTCATTCAAATTGTACGTTTTGATTAATCGCTCTATTTCATCAAATTCTTCATGGAAATAAAATATGGTGAGACTCTTGCCAAGCCGGTGGAACATTCCGCATATGAAGGCTTCTTCAGCCATATTTTGATGCCCGAGCCGAATGGCGAAATGGCGACAAATAAATGCGCTTACGAAAGAGCTGATTAACGCATCTTTGAGGTTTTGATCCCCATCTTTCAAGGCGTCAAAATATAGAAGGCCGTTACAGGTCATGCGGATGACGTTCATACCAAGCCGGTGGATCGCATTCGATATTGTCTTGACGCTATGACCCGTGCCACCGTAAAAGGATGAATTTGCAAGTTGCAGCAGCTTGTTGGTGATGGCGTAATCCCTAAGCACGATATTGGTCAATAGATCAGCATTCGAGTCGTTGTTCTCCTCGGTTAGACGGTTGATTTCTACCAAATTATTCGAAAGAGCGGGGAAGGCTGATTTTCGCTCCAGGCGTTTAAGCAGAAACATGACGGTGCTGTGGTCGACGCCTTGGTCATCCGGCTCCAGCAGTTCGAGCAATTCGTCAACGGCAAGTTTCATTTCGGCGGCATCAGCAAAACGGTTTGTGGCATTGTGACTCAGCGCGCGCCGGATCACCGCCTGTAATTTTGTATCCAAACCCAGCCGGTTCATGTCTTCCAGGTCCAGTTCGCTATCTGCTATTGCATTGATGATTACTTGCAGATTTTCCGTTGGCACGGGTGATTTACCGCTTATCATTTCGAACAAGATCAGGCCTAGTACGAAGATGTCCGAGCGGGCAGTCAGCGGGTGATTGTTGAAATGTTCCGGCGACATGTAAAGTGGCGATCCTCTCAGCTCGTCGCCACAGCCGACCGCATCCATGCCAGCGAGTTTTGCAAGTCCAAAATCCATGATGCGGGGTACGCCAGCTGTGTCGATCATGATGTTGCTGGGTGACAGATCCAAGTGCAGGATACCTTGTGCATGGGCGCATGCAACGCCGGCCAATATTGCACTGAACATCGGTAAAGCTTCTTGTACGGGTATGGCACCGTTCTGTAGCCGTTTATCGCGGAGGGTCATTCCTTCAACGTAGGCAAAAACGAGATACGGAAAGTCCCGATACAGGCCAGCTTCGTACAATGGTACGATGTTCGGATGTGCCAGCTTGGCGACAATGCGTGCTTCACTCGGAAAAACTTCACGGTTCTCTGAAGGCTTGTCATTGCCGGTTGGATTTAACCATTTGATCGCTACCTGTCTTTCCAAAACCGGATCAAAAGCCAGAAAGACTTTCCCTTGGAGGCCAGTGCCAAGCCAGCGGCGGATAATAAACCGTCCTATTTTAAGTTGTTCGGTACGCACTTTTGATGGAGTTCCTACACTAACAGGCTGCTGGACGAAGCTCATGTATTTTCCCTTTTTTGCTCATGCGATTTTCTTTAGCAGCCCGGTAGCTCGGTAGGCTGAATTAAATGAAACCTAACGTCTCACCGCTCACCATAATTATCTACGTTATCGCCTATTTTCCCACTCTAATCCGATGCTGTCATTTCCGGCTCAATGCAATCACGTAATGTTGAATGTGGTTAATCAACAGGGCGAGTGCCCTAGCCATGTTTTACAGGATTGTAGTGGATGTAATCGATGTGCCGCGTAAGATCAACCTTATCCCGGACTTGATGAGCGACTAGCGTAGTAGATAATTGGCATCGCCCGGTGACAAGCAATCTATCTATCCAGTTATTTGGACAATACTACCATCGCCAAAATGGCAAATGGATGTGCGTCTTTCACTGTTTTTATGGTTGCGCGCAAATTATCGATTATGCCGCACCAATAAATCGGAGCGCCGTTCAACCAGGTTAACAGTGAAGAAATATATGCTTTCCACTGCAACCGCACGTCGGTAACGCGTGTGTTCTCTCTGTAGGTTGGCCCCGTGTTCGTTACGCAAACTGTTGGCTACATCGGGCATAACCCATCGCGTGCCATCTATGAATGCTGGGAAATCGCCTGCTGGACGATAGTGCGCAGCCCGGCGAGGTACTTAGACATTTCAAGTTTGGTTGTCTCCAGTACTGCACCTTCGCGTTTGTGCGCAAGTTCATTGCGTAGGCGTGTATAGACGGTCTCGAGCGTGCCTTGGGTGCTTCTTGGATTTCGGGTCTGCTGAACACTTGGTTCGATAGATACTGTAAATCCATCGACTTCTTTCTGACGGTCATTGAAAAAAATCAGCAGGATGGCATACAGATGCATAAACTCCTCGACTGGGCCAACTGAGAGTCTCGCGGAACGGATGTGGCCAAAGTTCACTTCTCCTGGTGGTTCCGGTTGTTCAAGCTCACTTTGTATTGTGGTCGATGAAATCCCGATGATCACTTTCGGGGCGTAGCCTGTGATATTGATGTAGCCCGTACCAGGATATAAATAGTTACCTGGCTGCGGGTTCGCAGGAGAAAAATTGCTACCAGTCACGCGAGCGGGTTCGATTGCTAAACCATGAAAAAAGGCCAGCCGATTGAAAGTCGATTCGATGACGGTACGCGCTAGACTTATACCGTCGGCAGAGTTGGCCACCAAGGATATACGTACTGTGCCGGATAGTTCTTCGAGACCCCGCATCTCGACCGTAGCGCTACTTACGCCCGCAACAGGCGGCTTGAAATGGATGGGGGTAAAGGTTATTCCCGTGTCGAGCAAGCGCGCTACGAAATCGACTTGCCCCTTGAGCATCTTTCCTCCGTGATAGGTGTGTGAATCGCCAGCCGTTTCTGCCGCCTAACGAATAGTGTTTATCTGCCGCCCTCTCCAAATTATCTAAGAACGGGACAGCTCTAACATTGCTACATTCTCTTTCGGTTTTACCGCCTCAAAAAAGTTTACTGCCCCGCCACCATCATATTTTCAACCAAGATGGAACCACATTGCCGTGATCCTTGCACCAGCACATCATTACCCACTGCCGCAATATGCGTGTACATGTCCTTTAAATTGCTGGCGATGGTGATTTCTTCTACCGGATATTGGATTTCTCCATTCTCCACCCAGAAGCCCGCTGCGCCGCGCGAATAGTCTCCGGTGATGTGATTTACACCCTGCCCGAGCAGCTCGGTGACTAGCAGACCCCGCCCCATTTTCTTCAGCAGGCCGTTAAAATCCAGCTCTCCAGGGCGCAGGATGAGATTGTGATTGCCGCCTGCATTTCCGGTCGTTTTCATGCCCAGTTTGCGCGCGGAATAGGTGCCGAGAAAATAGCCTTGCAGTACGCCGTTTTCAACGATGGTGCGGCGCTGCGTTTTTACGCCCTCGCCATCGAACGCGCTGCTGGCCAGGCCACGGGGAATGTCGGGTATGTCATCAATACAGATGTTGGATGAAAATACTGGCTTACCCATGTGGTCGAGCAGGAAAGAGGATTTTCGGTACAGGCTGCCGCCGCTCACTGCGCCGACAAAATGGCCGAGCAAACTGGCGGCTATCGGTGCCTCGAACAATACCGGCACTTGCATAGTGTCGAGCTTGCGGGCATTGAGTCGCCGCAGGGCACGTTCTGCAGCGATTTGGCCGACTTTTTCCGCTGCCAGCAAGTCGCTCGCGGCACGCGCTTCGCTGTACCAGTAATCGCGCTGCATGGCGTCGTCCTTGCCAGCGATGACGGCGCAGCTGATGCCATGGCGTGAGGTAGGATAACCACCGATAAAGCCCAGGCTGTTGGCATAGACAAATTGGGATTCATGTATGTTTACCGTGGCGCCTTCTGAATTGTCGATCCGCTTATCGGTATCAAATGCAGCTTGTTCACAGGTCTTGGCTAGCTCAATTGCCCCTTCTACGTCCAGCAACCAAGGGTGGTAAAGGTCGAAATCGGGAAATTCGGTGGCTAGCATATCTTTTTCAGGCAATCCGGCACAGTCGTCGCTGGCGGTGTGGCGAGCAATGGAAAGGGCTGCATCCACCGTGTCGCGTACTGCCTGTGGTGAGAAATCGGAAGTGTTGGCATTGCCGCGCCGTTGATTGATGTAAACGGTAATGCCAAGACCCTTGTCACGGTTGTATTCTATGGTTTCGACCTCACCCTGACGCACAGTAACGGCTTGCCCGAAACCATCTGATACTTCGACTGCGGAGGCGGTCGCCCCTTGGTGGTTGGCATATTCAAGCATGTCCCGCGCAATCTGGCGCAGGGTGTCAGCGGAATGGGAAAAACGATGTTCGGTTGGTGTAATGTCATTCATAAGGATAACGCTTTCATGGGAAAGCGTTATCATAACAATATCTATTTATAATTTCGCACCTATGCACCACTACAATGACAATCCCGAAGAATTAAATTTGCCACCCAGCAAGACCAAAATCAAGCAGCAGATGCATGATTTGCAGGATATTGGTGAGCAATTGGCTGAACTCAGTATCGACAAACTGAAACAAATGGATTTGCCGGAAAGCTTGTTTGACGCCCTCCGCGAGATGAAGCGTATCAATAAATTTGGCGCGCAACGGCGGCAAATGCAATACATCGGCAGGTTAATGCGCGACGTGGAAACCGCGCCCATCATCGCCAAGCTGGAAGCGTGGAGCGGCAAATCGCATCAACATATCGCTTGGTTGCATCAGCTGGAGCGATGGCGGGACCGTTTGCTGGAAAGCGATACAGCATTGACCGAGTTGCTTGCTGATCATCCCGAAGCCGATGCACAAAGGCTGCGGGCGCTGGTTCGGAATGCAATCAAGGAAAAAGAATTGGCAAAACCGCCGAAGAATTATCGTGAAATTTTCCAGGTGCTACGTGAAATTCTGCCGGAGCCAACTTCCCAAGCACCCGAATAGGTTCATCCACCATTTTCAAATGCGCAATATCAAACCATGAATAGTGTTCTATCACATATCACTCTCGAAACCGGGAAGTCGCCCCAACACAGCATTATCTGGTTGCATGGCTTGGGCGCTGACGGCGAAGATTTTGTTTCCATTGCGGAAGAAATGAACTTGCCGGTAGCTGTGCGCTACCTGTTTCCGCATGCGCCTAAACAGCCAGTCACCATCAACGGCGGTGTCATCATGCGCGCATGGTATGACATCATGGCTTCGAATATGGTTGCCCAACAAGATGCAAAGGGTATCCGCGCTTCACAAGCCGCTATTGAAGCGCTGATTGCACAGGAAAAGCAGCGTGGCATTGTTACAGATCATATTTTTCTTGCGGGCTTCTCACAAGGCGGAGCCATTGCGCTGCATACCGGTTTGCGCCATGCGTCCCGCCTGGGCGGTATTGTTGCACTATCCACCTATCTCCCGCTGGCTGAAACATTGTCGAGTGAAGCCAGCGTAGCTGCCTTCAATACCCCGATTTTCATGGCACACGGCCATAGTGACCCGATAGTGCCTTATGCGCGAGGGAAATTCTCGGCGGATGAATTAAAAAAACGGGGATATCAGGTAGAGTGGCGTGAATATGGCATGCCACATTCGGTATGCGCGGAAGAAGTGCGGGACATCCAGACTTGGCTGACACACAAATTAAATTCTAAACTTCTTTAAACCTTGATTTGCGAGCATCTGTCAGGCAGCTTGCCCGCTTACACCACTTCACGCTGCTGGCTCGTTACCGAAGATGATCACGTGGTTAAATAATGGCGCTCCCTTTCCACCTGTAGAGCAGGCACTACTCAAGCCCAATGGCTTGCTGGCTGCGGGGGGGAGCCTGTCTGCATGCCGTCTGCTGGACGCCTATCGGCAAGGCATCTTCCCTTGGTTCAACATAGGGGAACCTATACTCTGGTGGAGCCCCAATCCACGCATGGTACTGATTCCTGAAGAGTTCAAGATTTCCCGTTCGCTCCGTAAAACCTTACGCGATAAAAGTTATGAAGTTCGTACAGATAGTGCTTTTGAACAGGTAATGCGTGCCTGTGCCGCACCGCGCCGTGAGCAGGTGGGAACATGGATACATGACGACATGATTGCCGCTTATACCGAGCTGCATCAAATGGGCGTAGCGCACTCGGTGGAGACGTGGGTGAATGGTAATCTGGTGGGCGGGCTGTATGGCGTTAGTATTGGGCGCATGTTTTATGGCGAGTCAATGTTTAGCCACGTCACTGATGCTTCCAAGATTGCGCTCGCCCATCTCACCGCACAATTACAGCGCTGGGGTTATGGCATGATCGACTGCCAGATGAATACACCGCACCTTGCCTCGCTCGGCGCACGTGAAATCCCGCGTGCGGAATTTATGCTGCGCTTAAAAGAGTTGATACACTATCCAGACACTCCCCTTAAATGGCAGTTCGACCATGAACATGTTGCATGATATTCCGCTATCGACGTTGCAGCTTTACCTTACAGCCCCGTATTCCTGTAGCTACCTGCCGGATCGGTCAGCACGCTCACAGGTTGCCACGCCCAGCTTTCTGATCACCCCGGCTACATATTCGGAATTGGTGCGGCACGGCTTCCGCCGCAGCGGAACGGTTACCTACAGGCCACGTTGTGATGCCTGCCAAGCCTGCATTCCAGTACGCGTTGAAGTGGCATCGTTCGCGTCCAACCGCACCCAGCGCCGCTCCAGGCAACGCCACATCGGCTTGGAGGCATCTTTGCATGCATTGAGGGACAACGAGGAATATTTTGTTTTGTATCAACGTTATCAAAGGGAGCGGCATCCTGATGGCGGTATGAAAAATGACAGTCGAGACCAATACCGCAATTTTTTGCTGCAAAGCCATATCGATTCTACTCTGGTGGAGTTCCGCGAAAATGGGGTGCTGCGCATGGTGAGCATCATCGATATTCTCGACGATGGGTTGTCCTCGGTTTATACGTTTTATGAACCGAATGTAGCGCAAGCCAGCTTTGGCACTTACAACGTCCTGTGGCAGATCGATCTGTGCCGGAAATTGCAACTGGAATATTTGTACTTGGGTTACTGGATAGAGGGGAGCGCCAAAATGGCATACAAAGCCAATTTCCGTCCGCTGCAAGGGCTTGTCCAAGGCAAATGGCAAGTGCTCCCAACTTACAGGCCTTGATATGTATCCGTTGATTCGACCGCTGCTTTTTTCCTTTAATCCGGAAACCGCCCACCATATTACGCTGGATGCGTTGCAGTTTGCCTATCGGTTTGGCCTGCTGCCGTTGCTTGTCAAACATCCGGTAGATAGTCCACAAAAAGTGATGGGTCTGACTTTTCCTAATCCGGTCGGGCTGGCCGCAGGGTTAGACAAAAATGGTGATTACATTGATGCGCTGGCCGCACTGGGTTTTGGTTTCATTGAGATCGGGACCGTCACGCCCCGCGCCCAGGGAGGTAACCCAAAGCCGCGCTTGTTTCGCCTGCCTGAGGCGCAAGGTATCATCAACCGCATGGGGTTCAACAACCACGGCGTGGATGCACTCATTGAGAACGTAAAATGCGTAAATTTTCGTGGTATTTTGGGCATCAACATCGGCAAAAATTTCGATACGCCGATTGAACATGCCGCCGCTGATTACTTGATCGGATTACGGCGTGTGTACGTCGATGCCAGTTATGTCGCCATTAATATTTCTTCGCCGAACACCAAGAATTTGCGCCAATTGCAAGGGGGGGATGAGCTGGATGCGTTACTCACGCAACTTAAAGCGGAACAGGAAAAGTTGGCTGATTTGCACGGCAAATATGTTCCGCTGGCGTTAAAAATAGCCCCCGATCTTGATAACGAACAAATCCGCCAGATAGCGGTACTTTTGCAACGGCACCGCATTGACGGTGTGATCGCCACCAATACAACGCTAGCGCGTACAGGTGTCGAACATCTTGCGCAGAATACAGAGACAGGCGGATTGAGCGGCGCGCCAGTGCGTGACAGATCTACCGCCGTTATTCGTGAACTTGCCACCGCATTACAAGGATCTCTGCCTATTATCGGCGTAGGCGGCATCCTGGGCGGAAAAGATGCAGCGGAAAAAATACGCGCTGGCGCTGCACTAATACAGATTTACAGTGGATTGATTTATCGCGGCCCTGGATTAGTCAATGAATGCGTTAAAGCGATTGGTAATTCGCAACGCAGCTAACGAGATAATCGGCATAGGCAAGCCCGATTTTTTCATACAAATTGATTTGTGCTTTGGCCTGATTCAACGTTTCTTCGAAATGCTCCCGTATGCTTCATGCGTTGATCTCGCCAAGATCATTAGTGAAGATAGCGCTAGGTCAAAACTAGAGTTATGATAGTTCCACGCCTTATGAGTTTTGCTGTTGGGTTATTTCCCTGCCAAGAGCCGATATAATCCTAACTATGCCTTTTATACAATTCCGCACTCCATGACTTCCCGCTGGTGGTTTTATCCGGTTATAGCTGGCCTCGCCCTCATCATCACACCATTGTTGTTGCTGATGTTTGCGGCAATGGTGGTCTATCCTACGCTGCCTTCACTTGAAGCACTGACCGACTATCGGCCTAAAATTCCATTACGTGTATATAGTGTGGAGGGTGTCCTGATCGGCGAATTCGGGGAGGAACGTCGCGCGCTGGTCAAAATTGAAGAAGTTCCCGATTTGATGAAAAAAGCTGTTCTCGCAGCGGAAGATGATCGATTTTATGAGCACGGCGGGGTGGATTACATGGGCGTATTGCGCGCCACTTATAATAATTTCACCTCGGGCGGCGTCAAACAAGGGGCCAGCACGATCACCATGCAAGTAGCACGCAATTTTTTCTTGACCAAAGAGAAGAAGTTATCGCGAAAGTTTAACGAAGTGTTACTTGCCATCAAGATCGAACATAATCTGAGTAAGGATGAAATCCTCCAGCTTTATATTAATCATATCTATCTTGGCCAGCGCGCTTATGGTTTTGCTGCTGCCGCGCAAGGCTATTTCGGCAAAAGCCTTGATCAACTCGGCGTGGCTGAGTTCGCTATGCTCGCTGGTTTACCCAAGGCTCCTTCCATTTATAATCCAGTGGTCAATCCCAAGCGTGCCAAACTGCGCCAAGCCTATGTATTGCGCCGCATGCATGAGCTGGGTTTTATTGACATCCCGCAACAAGAAGCGGCACTGCATCAACCCCTGACGGTGAAACGCAGTTATCAAGAATTTTCAGGCAAAGCTGATTACCTAGCGGAAATGGTTAGGCAAGAGGTATTCAAACGCTATCAGGATGACACTTATACGCAAGGTATCAAGGTCTATACAACCATCCGCCAGCAAGACCAGGCAACAGCCTATGAAGCGCTGCGCAAAGGTGTGCTGGAATACGACCGGCGCCATGGTTACCGCGGCCCGGAAGGCTATATTGATCTTCAAAAAGGGAATACTGAAGAAGAGTTGGAAGAAGCGCTACAGGATATTGCTGATAGTGATGACATGATTCCTGCCGTAGTACTTGCGGCAAATCCCAAAGGTATCCGCGCTTACAGCAAGGGGGGGGCCATCGCCAAAATTAGCGGTGAAGGACTGAAATTTGCGTTGCCTTATATGAACGATAAGACTGCACTGAATCGGCGCTTACGTGCCGGTTCACTAATCCACGTGCAAAAGGACGAGAAGAACAATTGGAAGATTGTTCAGCTACCGCAAGTGGAAGCGGCTTTCGTTTCTGCCAGTCCGCGAAATGGAGCGATCTACGCGTTGGTAGGCGGTTTTGATTTCAACCGCAACCAGTTTAACCATGTAACCCAGGCTTGGCGGCAGCCCGGCTCCAGCTTCAAACCGTTCATTTATTCCGCCGCATTGGAAAAGGGCCTGACCCCTGCCTCTGTTATTGATGACGCTCCCTTAGTGATTGATGCGGCAGAGACAGGCAGTGAGGCTTGGGAGCCGAAAAACTACGATGGGGTATTTGAAGGTCCCATGCGCATGAGGCAAGCGCTGGTCAAATCAAAAAACATGATCTCGATTCGCATTCTGCAAACGATCACACCGCAATATGCACAAGACTACATCACCAAATTTGGCTTTGATGCAGCCAAGCACCCCCCGTACCTCACGATGGCATTAGGTGCCGGTTCGGTTACGCCCATGCAAATGCTGACGGGTTACTCCGTCTTCGCCAATGGTGGCTTCCGCATCGCCCCCTATTTCATCCAGCGCATTGAGGACAGCAATGGCAAAGTGCTACACCAAGCCACGCCCGTTGTGGCCGGAGAAACCGCTCAGCAGGTTATAGATGTGCGTAATGCCTACACCATGGTCAGCATGATGCAAGACGTGGTGCAACACGGCACTGCTTTCCGCGCCATGCAATTGGGTCGCCATGATTTAGCGGGCAAAACCGGCACTACAAACGATGCAATGGATGCCTGGTTCAGCGGCTTCCATCCCACTGTGGTAGGGATTACCTGGGTTGGCTTCGATAACCCGCACAGTCTGGGTGAGAGGGAAACCGGAGGCGGGGCTGCATTACCGATTTGGATGGATTACATGGGAAAAATACTCAAAAAAGTTCCTGAAGTTACTTACACTATGCCGGAAAACATGGTGGCTGCGCGCATTAACAACGATGGACAGCGGAATGAAGCTGGTGAATTAGTAGAATATTTTTACCAAGAAAATTTGCCGCCAGAGCAAATTGTTCCGCAACCGGAAAAGTCACTTATCGAAACAATCATCGATCACGTATTTTAATTTGACATGAGTAAAGATCGTGTACATCGGCGCGACTTGATGCGTGAGCAGCTCGCTCATCACGCTGCGCGTCTAATGGCTGAAGGTGGCATTACCGATTATGCGTTTGCCAAACGCAAGGCTGCTAAACAAATGGGTGCGGAAGATACCCAACACTTGCCCAGTAATGATGAAGTTGAAATGGCGTTGCGTAGTTTCCGTGCGTTGTATCAGAGTGAAAGCCATCCCCTTGCCCTGCACCACTTGCGCCAGCAAGCGCTCGACACCATGCAATTATTGGAGCCCTTTCATCCCTTCCTCACCGGCTCCGTGTTGAACGGCACGGCAGGCGAGCAATCAGACATTAACCTTTTGGTTTATTCCGATGACGAAAAGGCCGTGATGATGTTCCTGCTCAAGCATAATCTGCCTTTTGAAGGCGGTGAATGGTCCGTACATCTGACGGGTAGGCAACAAACTGTGCCTTGCTTTACGCTGAAAACCGAAACTGGTGTACCAGTGAATATTGCGATACTGCCTGAAAATGCAAGGTTCAGTGGCAGCCGTAAAGTGGGGAGACAAGCCGATATAGCGGCGGTGAAACGGTTGCTTGAAGATGGACGCGTGAATGATGAATAGATACGTTGCATAATCCGCAATGAAATGCTGCCGCACTTCAAACTTGAATGTATCCTTAATTTAACGCCGGTTCCCCGCCTTTCGGAAACAGCACCCATAGTCGTCCTTGCTGCTTCATTTTGCCCGCTTGTGCCCCCGCAGTTTCCCCAAATCCCCAGAAAAAATCTGCGCGCACCGCGCCCTTGATGGCCCCGCCCGTGTCCTGCGCCAGCATCAAGCGGTTGAGTGGTGCGCTATCATTGGGATAGGTTGTAGCGAGAAAGACCGGCGCACCCAATGGAATGGTGCGCGGATCTACGGCAATACTGTATTCATTGGTAAGTGGCACGCCCAGTGCACCCAACGGTGCAGACAGGCTATCCGGCAACTCGCGTAAAAATACGTAGCTTGGATTTTGTTCCAGTAATTTGTTAATTTTATCTGGATTTTTCTCGGCCCATGTCTTAATGCCCTGCATGGAGGCTTCTTCGAGCTTAAGTTCGCCAGTTTCAACCAGCTTCTTGCCGATGGACATGTACGGGTGGCCGTTTTGATCCGCATATCCGACCTTCACTTGCTGGCCATCGGGTAATTCAATGCGTCCAGAGCCTTGTATTTGCAGAAAAAATAACTCAATTGCATTCTCTACCCAGAACAATTCATTCCCCATTAGCGCACCGGCCCCGGTTCCGGCATCAATTTCTGCACGGTTGTAGTAGGGCACAATGCGTTTACCCTGTAAGCGGCCGCGCAGGCGCAAATCTTTGAGTTGCGGATAGACTGCGCCTAGATCGATCGTGAGCAAATCATTCGGCGCGGCATATAGGGGATATTGGAAGCGCGGGGTCTTGGAACGGCTACCCTTGAGTAAAGGTTCGTAATAACCGGTAATCATTCCCTGCTCGCTACCGTCCGGATTGAGCAGTTGATAAGGAGTAAACCACTCTTCATAAAATGCCCGTAGTGCAGCATTGTCATTAACCCCCAATTGTTCGGCCTGAACACATACTTCCTGCCAGTGTGGCTTGTTTTTCAATACGCGACAGCTTTGCAGAAATGCAGTTTGGGAGGATGTAAGGTCGAGAGCTTGCCAATCCGGCAGCATCTCCCACTTACTCACAATAAACAAGGGGCCAGGTAATCCTGCTATGGGTGCTGGCACCACTTTGGGAGGCAGCACTACTGGTTGGGGGCGTGACACAACGGGCGGTTTGGATAAAATGGAGCAGGCGGTAAGAAATACGCTCAGTACCAAAGTTAACCATTTTTTATTTATTTTAAAATGATGTCTCTTCATGGGTGAATATTTTTATAAATTCTGTTTAGTCGCCAGATTCTCAGACGGTTCCTGAGAGTTTTCGCGTAAAAGCAATTGATTTCCGGAAAATGGAGGGGCTGGAATTATTACCTGTGTATAGAGAGGTTTGATTTAATGGCACGTTGTTATGATACTACGCGGTACAGATAAGCCCCCTTCTTTAAGGTCTTCAGCTATTGGACACCTCTAACAATGTCAGTAAGTCGCACGGTACGGAAGCTTGAACAAAATTGAAAGAAAATATTGTAATGCCAGTGCAGTGTTGCGCGCTAATTAGAGCTTAAATAAATACTGAAAAAATGATCCAAAAATAAATTCCGTTAAGAATGCGACACTGCACTATCTTCCTGTAATGCGCGTGGGGTTGGGGTGGGGTGGAGTGGGTAAATAGGTGGTGGAATAAATGGCTATAATGAGCAACAAGGGATTGGGCTTTATTTTATTCAGCCCAAGCTACCGTGTTCAAAACACCTACAATGAAGACACAAATGATAAACAACACAAAATACTTTGCCGTAATTTTTGCTTCAATTATTTCTATGTGTGGATGTGCAACGGTTGACACTTTTCAAAAAATGAATTCATACGAAAGGGCGCAATATGTCTGCTCCAGGGATAGTTACTACGAACGCTTGCGCAATGACGAGACAAGCCAAGAAGCCAGAATTAACGATATTAATAGTGCTTTAGCGCGGGGCTATCGTGTGCATAAATCATGTAATACCGTAAAAGTGGAGAAGCCTGGCACTGTCTCGTGCACATCTAATGGCGTAGGAGCTCGCATAAATACCGATTGCAAACAAAACACAAATACAACTTATGAAAATGTTTGTACTGAAACACCGGTATCTATCGATGCAAATTTAGAAAGAGGGAATCTTAAGGTATCCAGAGATCTGATGGAAAGGGCCAAGATCGAAAAAAATAAAATATACAATCTGTGCTATTCATTGGTTGAACCGATGTCTGCTGAGGAAGCCTTTAATTATTACAAAAACAGATGAACGGATACTAGTCTGGTAGCCCGGTTGGGCTGATGAAATAAAACCCCAACTCTCCTGGAATGATAGTAAATGGCCTCAGATTTGTCTTTTGTCGAATACGTCTGCGATCAAATGAGCGTCGCCGGAATAATTGCGTTCCGAAAGATGTTTGGTGAGTACGCGATTTACTGTGGGGGAAAGGTTGTCGCCCTGATTTGTGACAATCAATTGTTCGTGAAACCAACATTTGGCGGACGCTCTTTTGTTGAGCGAGTCATCGAGGTGCCACCATATCCAGGCGCCAAGGCGCATTTTTTGATCGGAGACGAACTAGACAACCGCGAATGGATATCCAAGCTCATCAGGATTACTGAGAGTGAGCTTCCACTCCCGAAACCCAAGAAGCCAAAGCGCCCAAAAAATAAAAAATGAGCCATCGCCTTGGTTGCAAAAAATATTAGTCATCCCCGCACTGCAAAGGGCATTGCACGATAAAACCGCGCACTAGGCGTGTTGATTGATGAAACTACTTTCCTTAAGCCGGTCGGCATGAGTATTCATAATGCAGCTCAACCGGGACGGCCATCGGTACGTGGTCGCCAGTAGACTGGTAAATAGCGCACCACCCAAGACCCAAAACATGCCAGCCAAACTGTTCCAGCAGCAAAATATAGCCAGTATCCCGCTTGCATGGGGAGCATGTCTGCCAGCACGCGCAACATGGCGACAAGCTGTAATCCCATAAACATCAAATTGATCGGGTTGTCTACTTTCATCGGTAGCCCAGAATGACCGAGTGTGACGCGTGTGGCCATGCCGATCAGAATTGTGGCGAAGCAGCCTATAGTCAATGCATGCAACGGTGCAAGCCCCCAGATAAAGGTTTTGCCGTGGCTGATGAATAGCACAAAGCTTTGCACGGTGAACAGCAGCATGGCGATGCTGAGCCAGGCAAATCCGATATGCAATACGCCCAACAGCGGGATTTTTAGGCTGCGGCGAAATCCCCAGCTGTACGTCAAATGGAGTGCCACGATAGCCAGTGGCGCGTCGCATAGCCAAAGCCAGGCAGATGCATCATTGATTTGCAGTAGGCCATGCCCTGCGCTGGCAACCAACATGACCCACCAAGCCCAATACGGACTCGGGATGTAGTTATGCGTTAGCGCGCTGGCGGTGAAGAATGGAATCATGCGATGCGCGACACTGGAAAATACCGGCAACAAAAATAGCCACAGTCCTCCTTGAATAGAGAAACGCAACCATGCTGCGTTGTCACCCAATAACCAGATGAGGTAGGCGACGAGCCCGCACCAACCCAGGCTCAGTGCGATGAAAATGAGTTGTGGGTGACGTTTGTTTTGGTGTGGCGTGTCAAGCAATACGCGCAGCAGTGCATATAGTGCCAAGATCCATCCCGATAGCGTGCTGAAAATGGCAACAATCAATAGCGTATGACTCATTAATAGCCCGATATAGAAACTGACAGCCCCCAGCATGAGCAGCACGAAGGCGGGCACATATCGATGTGGCGGAATTTCGCCACCTTTCATCCAACGTGGATAGGTCGTCATTAAAAAACCGAACATGAAAAACGGAAATAGGCCGTAAATCATTAACCATGCGTGCGCGGAATTGGGCGCAATTGTCCAAGGTATGGGATGCCAGAGCACACCATATCTTGTTACCAATTCAGTCAACAACCATACCATCACGGCGAGCGCTTGCAGCGCGCCGCCGAAGAACATGACACGGTGAGGTGCGGCACTAAAGATATGCCACTGCTTTGAAATTATCATAAGGGCACCTCTAAAAATTCAGATTTGCGAGTCTCCCCTTTGGGGATTGCCTGCTTAACCTGTCTCGTCACAATACTTTGTTGCCCACAAAAAATGTTTCCTTACATATCAATTATATGCTGCGTCAACATTTTTTATTCGCGCCTAGTTTTGTTTAGAACTCTAAATTTTTAGAGGTGCCTATAAATTCGTGTGGTTTATCTGCGCCCAATCGCGCAGCATAATAGTTCGAGCGGCATATTATAAATGTCGATCAGAGTCTAAACGACGATATTGGGTGATGCCTGAGCAACTGCCAGGCGACTCTGGTTGGTGACGTTAGCTGATATTTTTCTTGTGCGTTGATGAATAGCGGGATTTCGGCTGATCTTGGCTATTATTGAATTGGTAAGTTCCGGCGAAACGTTTGATCAGGCCAAAGGCACGCAATCGTTGCACTTGCCACGACAGGACACAGGGTTAGAATAATTTTTTCAAATGCTGTAACCGCTTAACCTGCATCAATAAGGAACCATAAATGAAAAATCTAGTCACAATGACCTGAACGTAATCTGCAAATGTGACAGTCCCTCGACCCTATCATTAGATTCTTCATGGAAACCAGCAATGATAGTACCGCTTTAGAAACAGTTAAACTTAATTAGAAAAGGAGGTCAAAACAGAAAGCTATCCATAAATTGAATCATCCTTGAAATAAGCTAAGAACGAGTCAAAATTCAATGCAAAATCCGTGTCAACATTACACGCAATTCAACAAAACCACGAATATGGTACATATAATTATTGTTATATGTACTGATCTTTTGAAGGAAAACTTATTGTGGCTGACCTTTCCAATATTATCGTTTCGAGCTTGGATCTAGCGCGGCTCAATTACTTAATAGATGCACTGCCGACAGATTCGCAGCCCGAATTGGACAATTTGCGGTATGAATTGGATCGTGCGGTGGTGGTTGCGCCGCAGGATATCCCGGCGACCGTTGTAACAATGAACTCAACCATTCGATTCATTATTGAGCCGACGGAAAAGACGTTCGAACTGACACTGTCATACCCTGAAGACGTACAGGGGAAGCCCGGCCGGATTTCAATATTGGCGCCGGTTGGTAGTGCTCTGCTGGGGCTGGCGGTCGGGCAACAAATGGAGTGGCCGATACCGGGAGGCAAAACAATACAGGTACAGGTGCTCGATGTCAGTTACCAACCGGAAAGATCCGGCGAATATACAAAATGATATTAAAGTGTATTGATTTTAGGAATCTTTGTGTCGGCATGGTGATGTGTCACTTCACATCGCCACCTTGGAGTACCTTGGCGATTACTCATGACATCTCTAGAATACTTGCTGCCTGTTCGAGGTCTTCAGCCACCACCACTCGGTTGCGTCCCGTTTGCTTCGCCTCATACATGGCTACGTCGGCACGCTCCAGTATAGCTTCCCTGGTTTCGCCCGGCCTCAACATCGCCACCCCGAGACTGATGGTTACCCCGATGATGTGGTCTTTTGCATGGAATGGGGTTTCCGCGACATCCTGACGAATCCTTTCGGCGATGACCCTGGCCAACGCCATATCAGCATTCGTCAGAATGACTGTGAATTCCTCCCCGCCGAAACGTCCTACCATATCGAAGTCTCGTACTGCCGACTTAATGCGCTCCGCAGTATGTATGAGCACGCTGTCACCGACCAAGTGGCCATGGGTATCGTTAACCCGCTTGAAAAAATCTAGGTCAATCATCATGACGCACAGCGTCGTTCCCGTTTGCACTGCTTTATTAATATGATTTTCAAGGGCTTCCATTACATGACTGAAGCTCATTACACCCGTGAGCTGATCTGTTGCTACTTTTTGATACAGCTTGGCTGATTCAGTCCGACAGGCTGCTAATTGTTTCTGCTGATCCTCGATTTCCTGAAGATGATAACCCTCTATTGCCAAATGCAGATCCAAAGCGATGAATTTGAGGATGCAAGGCATTAGTGCCCACACAGTCTTGGGGTCGTTTTGGAAAGAGGTAATTAGACGCTCAACTAAAATCTGTTGGGTGATTTGATGCTGCAAGTGCAGAACGCTCATCGAAAGTCCATCATGAGCACGGGCAGCTGAAAGGGTAAGACGTTCCGCAAAATATGTAGGAGTATGGAATCCTTGGCCAAAGCGCCGCAACTGGTCGACCCAAATTTGTTTGAAGACGGACACATCTAAATTTGGCTTGATCAGGGAAAATTCCCGAAGACCTGCCAATAAAGCGAAGCAGATATTTACAAGCTCCTCGGCCTTATCCCCGATGACTTCCCGGCTAATTCGGTCTGCGAGATCAGCATGCGCGGGATGGATGTCCAATGCCAAAATGGTTTCTCGGATACGCGTATCGTCAAACCCGTACTTAACACAGATAGATATAGATTCATCGTTCATTCTGGGAATGATCTTATTTCGAGGGTTGGCATAATTAATCACTTTTTATAGCATGACATTAACATGCTAAGTGCATGAACGCTGTAATTGCTCAATTTAATTTAAAAATAACCAAAAGAGATAGTACTAATGTTTGAAATACGTTTTTACTTGATTCAAAGGTCAGGGCGATTTTTCCCGCAAAATATGACGCACATTCATTGACTAAAAATGCAAATGACGATGATCCTCCTGATTTATTAATCGCGTCAAGCAGTATGCTTTTTCACCCACGCAACATAGTGATTCATCCAGTTCTGGAGGAATTTTTTGCTGCCTTCACCAATGTCGCCCGTCTCATCAAATAATCCATCTCTTACATGGATGAATGCTTCGGGTTGACCAAGCGTCGGTGCGTCCAGATATGCGAGAACGTTACGCAAATGTTGTTGTGCCAGGGCCGTGCCGATGACCCCGGGAGAAGCGCCCAACACACCAGCGGGCTTGCCCGCCCAAGCGCTTTGACCGTAGGGACGGGAGGCATGGTCGATTGCGTTCTTGAGTACTCCCGGGATAGAGCGGTTGTATTCGGGCGTAACAAATAGAAGACCTTGTGCCGCCGCAATTTCGGCTTTCAGCCGCTTAACTGACACGGCCTGATTTGCGTCGTCATCCTGGTTATAGAGGGGCAAGTCGTCAATTTGCACCTCTTTGAATGAGAACTCCGATGGCGCTAATTTTACAATGGCATGAGCTAGCTTGCGATTAAATGATTCCTTACGAAGGCTCCCTACGATAACGGCAATATTGTACTGATTCATGTATTCCTCCTTTGAAAGCTGCTGCAAATAAATAAAGAACGCTTTTTGTACTTTGGTCCATCAATATTCGATTCGCGTAGCGAAACTAAATATACAGCCATTCAGATTATGCTTGATGAGTGGGATAGACCCCCTAGGAAAAACAAGGACGACAACGCTGTAAGGTATCGCCACTTACTCACCCAATGTAACGAATCGCGGCAAGAAGTTATCAGTCATTTGGATATCTGCTCGAGGGACTCCATTGTTTGCTTATATGCAAACCCATTGAAATTTTTGCAGAGTGAAATTGTTGGACTTCATACATTACATCCGGATAATCGGTTTGATGGTAATGCCTTTCTCGCTGTCTTCAGCCGCTTGATTGATTTGATCAAGTGGATAAAACTTCACCAGCTTGTCAAATGGAAACCGTCCTTGCGTATAAAGTTCAACGAGTGCAGGAATGAAGAGATCGGGTTTACTATCGCCTTCAACGATTCCGATAATGCGTTTCCCAGTAGTCATTACACCGTTAACATCGAAGCTCGCTTCTGTACCCAAGGCTGGCGCGCCGACAATACCGCACGTCCCCCGGACAGACAAGGCATCAATGGCTTGGCGCAATACTGCGGGACGCCCGCTCGATTCAAGCGTGAAATCAGCGCCTCCACCAGTAATTTTGCGAACCGCTTCGACAGGATCAGTTTCGCGGCTATTAACTGTATGGGTTGCGCCGAGTTCCATAGCTAAAGCTAGGCGCGAAGGAACCACGTCTGCCGCGATGATTGTGGTGGCGCCCGCAACACGCGCAGCCATTATGGCGCTTAATCCTACTGCGCCTCCACCGAATGCTGCAAAACTGCTGCCAGGGGTGACTTTTAATGCATTCATTACTGCGCCAGCGCCAGTCTGAATACCGCATCCGAGCGGGCCCAGCAGTTCAAGAGGTGCATCTTTTGGCACCTTGATTACATTGCGTTCGTTTACAAGCGCAAATGTTCCAAACGATGATTGTCCAAAAAAATGATCGTGGATCGGCTCGCGCTTATCGTCTGATTCATAGGTTGAAGTGCTGCTGTCTTCACGTACACCGCCGAAATTCAGCATGTAGAAATTATTGCAGTAGGTCAGATCGCCATGCAGACAGGGTTTGCAGTGGCCGCACCACATATAGGTCAATACAACATGGTCGCCAACGGCTACCTTCTTCACGCTCGCGCCAACCTTTTCAACAATACCGGAACCCTCATGCCCAAGCACGACAGGTAGCGGCACATCATAGAGCTGGTCACGCGCCACCATGTCGGTATGGCACATGCCCGTTGCCACGACCCGGACCAGCACCTCATCGGAGCGTGGTTCACCCTGCACCAGATCTTCAATCTGGAAAAGCCCGCCTTTCTGGCGAACCACTGCTGCCTTTATTTTTCTCATTTGAACCCCCGATTTGGTAATTGGATATTTCTGCTCGCCGTGAAGTATTGGCAACCATATTAATCAGCAATTAGTATTTTTTAACTTTCTGGATTGAAGCTATCGAATCCCTGATTTCCCTGGCGCAAAGATTCCATTGGGATCCAGCGCCTTTTTAAGCGTCTTGTGAACATTTCGCTGCACAGGGCCATATGTATCAGCGACTTTGTCCATAAATGCGGTGTTGACGCGATAGATTCCATATCCCTGTGCCGAAAATTCTGTCAGCAATTCATCAAAGCATTGATAAGCCGCTTTCGTCTGTTTTGGGTCGGTTTTATCGTACAGTACATCAACAATGTGATGCATATCGCGCATTCCGACAATAAATTCGCCTGAATAATCCAGACCATGCTTGGCAAGAATCTGCTTGGTCAGCGCCATTTGCTTGAGTGTTTCGCTTCCGCGTGCTTGCGAGACAGGTGCAAACCACATCGAACCACCACCTCCGCGCCAGTTGTACAAGGAAAACTCCTTGAGTGTCATCTCCCCGCGCATCAGTTTGGCTCGGTACTCAAATGCAGGATCATCGCTTGCTTCCTGCTCGGTTAGAATCTTAGCCTTGCCGGATTTACTGAACGCCTGCTGGACGATCTTCCAGTTCACATCGATTTGTTCTTGTGTACCGTAGAGGGCCGCATACACGTTCCAAATTCCCAGCTTATGATCTTTCATGATTTTGTATACCGCTTCATCTGGAATGGAGCCAGGCCCGGTCATGTAATCGCCACGCCGGGCTTTTACGGGTGCTTCATATAGTGCATGGGCAATAACAACCGCGTTGGGGATTACACCGCTGATGCGTAGCGGGCGAATCGTATCTACGATTTCCACGATATCCTCTTCATGTTCGTACTGAATGCAGAACGGCTTGAATGCGGGTGGCTCAGGCATAAGCCAGAAACCGAATTTTGTGACAATGCCATAATTAGATTGTGTAAAAATTCCATCCAGATAGGGGCCATACCCCCATTTGAATACCTGCCAAGTATTGGAATTAGGCATCGAACCCATCCCCGTGCGCAATACTTCACCATTTGCGAGAACCACTTCCATGCCACAGGCAAACATGAAGTGTTCTCCATAAGGTGTATATCCAACACCGCGATCCAGCGTATTTCCGACGGGCCCCGCGATGGCGGAAGGCGCAGGCATGGATAACCATAAACCCAGTTTATGTTCTTTGATATGGTCGTAAAGTTGTTGATAGGTAACTCCCGGCTCAACCAGGGCATAGGCTAAATCTTTATCCACTTCAAGAATACGGTTCATGCGCTTGAGATCCAGCACTACCTGACCACGTTCCGCAGGTGCTGCAGAGCCATAGCCCAGATTTTTTCCGGTAGAAATTGTCCAGATCGGCACTTTATATTGATTGCAAATTGCAACAATTTTCTGGATCTGTTCGACCGTGGTAGCCAGTAATGCTGCGGACGGCGTATGCTCATCATCTGGAACCGGCATCATTGTCTTGGTGTAGGGTGCAAGTTGTTTTGCGCTGGTAAGCACAGCCGTGTCGCCAAGTACATTGCGAAATTCGTTTATGGCAGAATCAAAAGCTTTTTCGGATACTCCCTTTGGCAATGCGATATATTTACTGGTCATTCTGCGCACCTCCTTACACGTCTATTACAAAAGATACAAAATGTTTCCCCGATAATTCCAGATTATTTGAATTGCGCTGACCCAGGCTGTTGACGAACGCACGACTAGAGCAAGATTCTTGATTGGTCCCCATGCCCAGCGCCATGGCAACAATGGCATAGCCGGTAGCCTCTTCCCAGTTATCGAATCGGGGATGTGCAAGAGCGGTAGTACTGACTGCCTCATCTTGGTAGCTTCGGAATTCATCTGCCCGATGGAATACGGATTCCCATTTTCCTGATTCCTTCCAGCCCACTGATTTACATGCCGCTATCGGAGAAACCCCTGCACAATGCAAATGGGTTGCTTGGTTTCCCGCCGACCGATAAGACGAAAAACCCGATATGAATGAGCCCGTCATTGCATCATCACCCACCGATTCTTCCAGAAAATTTTCGACGATAGAAAAATCATGCTGGCTTTGCATAAGCCCGGATGCAAGCAGTCCCCCAGCGCTGAATGCCGGTGATGCGTTAGTCCACACATGTCGAAGGGGAAAGGTAGCGTCACCGCTGGAAGCAGACGTGTGTGTACCAAGTGAAAGTAGCTGACCGTCAAGCTCTCGTACCAATTCATTGAATATGGCCGCACTGGAATCATCCATGACCGCAATCCAGCGAGTATTTCGGGATTGATGCAATAATTCAGCTACTCTGAGAGGATTAATCAGTAGTCGATCTTCTAATTTCACTGTTGGTAATATGCCTTGGCGGTAATTGGTATAGGTGGCACAGGCTGCATAAGCGCCTCTGGAAAACATCTCGCCTATTCGCGTATTTCCCAGTAGCAGTTGGCAATTTCGGGTTTTATCAGAAAGAGACTGATTAATGGATACTGCTTGAGTGATGCCCGGAATACCGAGGGCTAATAAGGTTCCCCCGGTGAGCATGCCCTTCATGAGATTACGTCGGGTTTCGTCCATGGTATGTGGCCTCCCTTGGTGCTTGATTCAATTTTTCGAAATGAACTCCGCTAATTTTGTCAGCGATTCATCATCGATTTCCGAAGAACGAAAAGCGGGCATAGCCCGCCGCCCGCTGCGCACTGTGCTCTGGATATAGTCGGATGGGAGTTTACGTTTAAGAATACGGGGTCCAACTCGTTCTTCATGGCAATAAGCGCAAACCTTGGAATAAATTTCAGAACCATCTTTCCAGACGTGTCCTTGCCCAGCAATTTCTTTAGATGCAGACCATGCGGAGTTCGCCGTGATAAATACGATTACGAATACGAAATGGGTTACCAAATTTCCCAATTTTTCTTTATTCATATCAATCCTCCAGAAAATTTCAGTTAGATTTTGTATGGGTTGTATAGGATAGAGCAATGTTAAAAAATTAAAATAAGTAAAATCCTTATTTATAATATCTCAGCCCGCCGCTTCCAGTATTTACAGAAACTTCAGAAAGTTTTGGCAACTTGGATTTGCGATAGATGTGGCTTGAAGGCATGATGGCAAACCAACGGTTTTATTTTGTGATACCGACCAACCCTGAACTTAACCCATGCCACGTTACGACAAATCACTCGTTTGGTTTCGCCGCGATTTGCGCTGTGATGACCACGCCGCCCTGCATTACGCGCTCAAAGAAAGCCGCCTGGTGTTTTGTGCTTTCATTTTTGATAAACAAATCTTAGATCCGCTTTTGGTTTGTGGTGCGCGGGCGGATCGCCGGGTAGAATTTATCCACGCCAGCCTGCAATCACTCGACGATGAATTAAAACGGCGCGGCGGCGCCTTGATTGTGCGCCATGCCGATGCGGTTGCCGTCATACCTGAGCTTGCGCAAGAACTGGGCATTGATGCGGTATTCGTCAATCATGATTACGAACCGCAGGCAATCACACGCGACAACACGGTAGAAAAACATCTCAAGGCTGACGGCCGTGCTTGGCATAGCTATAAGGACCAGGTGATTTTCGAAAAAGATGAAGTGCTGTCACTGGCTGGCAAACCATTTTCAGTTTTTACCCCTTACAAAAATGCTTGGCTGAAAAATGTTCAGTCCATCACTGGATTATTCGATCTTTCTTGCCTTGCACCCCACGATACCAGGTCAGGGCAAGGTACATTGACCTCGCCCGCTAAACTATCACCGATGCCCTCGCTGGCAGCCATGGGATTTGAAACAACCAATTTATCCAAACTGAGTATTACGCCAGGGATGCAAGGGGCGCAGGCATTGCTGGATGATTTTTTGCCGCGCATGAAAAATTATCGCGATGCGCGTGATTTTCCGGCAGTCAAAGGGCCATCTTATCTTTCGGTACATTTGCGTTTTGGTACCATATCGATTCGTGCACTGGCGCGTCATGCGATGCAGGCAATCGCCTCAGGCCAAGGTAATGAAGGTGCGATGACCTGGTTGTCGGAGCTGGTATGGCGCGACTTCTATTTCATGATCCTGTATCAGCACCCGCATATCGTGCAGCGTGCATTCAAGCCGGAGTACGACCGTATCCAATGGGAATCCGGCTCCGCAGCTGATGCGGCCTTCACAGCCTGGTGTGAGGGGCGCACCGGGTATCCATTGATTGATGCCGCTATGCTTCAGCTAAATCAGACCGGCTATATGCACAACCGGTTGCGCATGGTGACTGCGAGTTTCTTGACCAAGGACTTGGGTATTGACTGGCGCCGTGGGGAGCAATATTTCGCGCTGAAATTAAATGATTTTGATTTGGCTGCGAATAATGGTGGTTGGCAGTGGGCCGCTTCGTCTGGTTGCGATGCCCAGCCTTATTTTCGGATCTTCAATCCAATCACACAATCAGAAAAATTCGATGCCGAAGGAAAGTTTATACGGCGCTATTTGCCACAATTGGCAAAACTTGATACCAAACGTATTCATACACCCTGGCTACTCCCTGAAGCAGAGCGGATAAAGGCGGGGATTACCTTAGGTGAAAATTATCCTGCACCGATTGTTATGCACGACCAAGCACGCCTGAAAACACTGGAGCGTTATGCGGTAGTCAAAAAATGAACTGCGTTTTACTAATCAAGTAATCAGCGCATTCATGGGTTATAGGATTTTTTGAGGGGTGTATCTAAAAAACCCCCGGCTTCGCCGGGGGTTTTTTAATTATTTTTTCAAACCATCAATACAAGCTTGAATTTTTGCATGGTCACCAGCATGAGTTTTTTGGCAATCTGCTGCCGACTGAGGGGTACTTGTTGCGTATGACGGCAAAGCAACAAAAACTGCCACCGCAAAAACCAGCATATCCATAAAATTTTTCATAAATTAATTTCCTTTAATTTATTGGCCCTTACTATAGAGCACACCTAAAAACCCTCCGGCTTTGCTGGAGGGTTTTCTAATTATTTTTTCAAACCATCAATGCAAGCTTGAATTTTTGCATGGTCACCAGCATGAGCCTTTTGGCATTCTTCCGCCGACTGAGGGGCATTTGCAAATGCCGGCAAACTCACAACGGCCACCATAGTAAAAGCCAGCATACCTATTAAGTTTTTCATTAATTAATTCCTTTAATAAAGTTAATTGAAAACTGACCTTATGCCAGTACTTAGCTAGTATGCAAAATTAATGCCACTTGTGATATATAACAAAAAAACAATATTTTATTGAAGATGAGAATCATGCTTAACTGACATTAAAAACAATCATGTCGCTTACCAGGGACATTTTTTTATGGATGCTCATTAAGATATTGAATATAGATTAAATAATTAGTCTCCAGTTAGCGACAGTTAATTTTTACTCTAATAAAAAATCCTCCTGTGATTTTTTAAATCACACATTGCAGCATTGCTGCTAAAGCTTAAATGCAGGCTTCTTTCCGTTGCATTCATCAGCCAACTTTTTGGTTGTTTAATTATGAATAATTAGTCAAATGAAGCTAACCATAGGCCAGAAACATATTAAAGATTGACACCACCTATGGAGTGCTAACATGCGCGCCATGAGCACACCAAATCCAGCAAAATCACAACAATGGCTACTGTATTGTCGTCCCGGCTTTGAACGAGAGTGCCTGCAGGAAACACAGGCAGCGCCACTCGAAGTCAGCGCCAATAGCGGCTTTCTCATTCTTCAGGGCAAACCGCGCCTGCATTATGGCCAACTCACGTTCACCCGCCAGATAGTCACCCTGCTAGCCGAAGTTAGCGAGCTGCCCGATCGCGACCGCCTCACTCCGCTGCTTGCGGCCATACCCGATGCACCTGCGCAATTCAGCGCACTGTGGCTGGAAACGCCTGACACTAACGATGGCAAAACCCTGTCCGGTTTTATCAAGCGCTTTCAGCCCCTGCTGGAAGAAAAGCTGCGTGTCAGCGGACGTATGGCTGAAGTCCCCCGCTTGCCCCGTCTGCATATCTTTTTCCCTGACAAGGATCGCGCGCTGATCGGTATAAGTGATCCGCAAAACAGCGCAGCAACAGCGATGGGCATCTTGCGCATGAAAATGCCCTATGAAGCGCCTAGTCGTTCTGTGCTCAAGCTGGCCGAAGCTTTTGAGGTGTTTTTATCCGAGGACGAAAAAATACAATGGATCAGGCCGGGAATGCGCGCGGTAGACTTGGGTGCAGCGCCCGGTGGCTGGACTTGGCATCTTGTCAGTCTGGGTATGCAAGTGGTGGCAGTTGATAACGGCCCGCTCAAAGGCGTAGTGGCCGATCACCCCTCAGTTAAACATCTCCGTCAGGATGGTTTCCGCTATCGCCCCAAACACGCGGTAGATTGGCTGGTATGCGACATGATAGAGCAACCGGGGCGGGTGGCCGCACTGGTCGCTGACTGGGTCGCCAGCGGCTCAGCTAGCCGTGCCTTTTTCAACCTTAAACTGCCGATGAAGAAACGCGTGGAAGCCTTGAAAGAAGCGCTCGCCAGCATCCGTGAAGTACTGGATAAAAAAGGCTTTAAGTATCGCTTGCAAGCGAAGCAGCTATACCATGACCGTGAAGAAGTGACTGTGTTTTTGGCCAGGATTAAACGCTAAAACAAATAAGGGCTTACCAAGCCATGCTGTTAACGGAGTTGGTGCCGTACAGTTTCTTCCTGGCCGGTATTCACTCAAATAATCCATGTTAGAATTATCCAGCCATAAGACTATATAAGGAATTTTATGCTACACGAATACCGCGACATCATTACCAAAATGAAACAAAATAATGCAGCTAACGCCCATTTTTTGAAAATTTTCGACAAACACAATGCGCTTGATAGCCAAATCACCAAAGCTGAAAACGGCGAAGTTCATTTGACTGATAATGAACTTGAGATACTTAAAAAAGAAAAATTGCTTCTCAAAGATGAAGCTTACACATTGATCATGCGTTACAAAAAAGAACATAATCTTTAAATTTTTTGTTTTCAGACTACTTGTTATCCCTAGGTAGTCAGTCAATTCTATCAGGCAACAAAGCAACAATCTTCATCGCAAGAATTAAGAGGGGGCAGGCTTAAATATTTCTGCTAGATTTCATGTGAGGCGTCCCCAATAGTGGCTTTCTATTTGGCACTAACAGCGCCCGTGTAATTCTTGACCCGACAGTAAACGTACTGCTAAGATACCCAGTGAATCACTCAACTAAATTTTTAGAGGCTATTAACATGGACGTACAAGAGTTAATCAAAGAACAAGTAAGTAGCTATCCTGTGGTGTTATATATGAAAGGCACGCCAGAATCTCCACAATGTGGGTTTTCTGCAAATGTGGTGCAAGTGCTCAATGCGTGCGGTGTGTCTGGTCTTTTTACTGTTAACGTACTTGCTGATCCGGAAATCCGCCAAGGCATTAAGGATTTTTCTAATTGGCCAACCGTTCCTCAACTCTATATCCATGGTGAATTTATCGGCGGCTCGGATATCGTAACTGAGCTGTATAAAAATGGTGGGCTGAAAAGAATGCTCCATTCATAGAGAAATGGTTTCAGGTATTGGTTTTTCTGGGCGACCGCAAGGTCGCCTTTTTTATTATTTAATTTTGCCCTGCGAGGTGTTTGCGTGCTCGCGCGATGGCGGCTTCAACCTGTTGAGGCGCAGTGCCGCCGATGTGATTGCGGCTGGCCAACGAACCTTCCAGTGTAAGCACAGAGTAGATATCATCTGCAATAAGTGGCGAGAATTGTTGTAGTTCCTCCAACTTTAGATCGCTCAGGTCGCAATTGCGCTGCTCGGCAAAGCGCACCGCCAGTGCGACCGCTTCGTGTGCATCACGGAACGGCAACCCCTTCTTCACCAAATAATCAGCCAAGTCTGTGGCCGTGGCATAACCTTGCAAAGCAGCGTTGCGCATGGCTGCGGGTTTGACAGTGATGCCACCTACCATGTCGGCGTAGATGCGCAAGGTGTGGGTTAGTGTATCTACCGTATCGAACAAGGGCTCTTTGTCTTCCTGATTATCTTTGTTATAAGCCAGTGGCTGGCCTTTCATCAGTGTCAATAATGTTACTAAATTGCCGTTCACGCGGCCGGTCTTGCCACGCACCAGTTCCGGCACGTCTGGATTTTTTTTCTGCGGCATGATGGACGATCCAGTACAGAAACGGTCGGCAATATCGATGAAGCCGAAGCGTGGATTCATCCACAGGATTAATTCTTCTGACATGCGCGATAAATGCGTCATGGTGAGCGCTGCGCAAGCGGTAAATTCGATGGCGAAATCGCGATCGGATACTGCGTCTAGAGAATTTTCACACACACCATCGAAACCAAGAAGTTCCGCCACCATCTCACGCTTAATCGGATAGCTGGTGCCAGCCAATGCGGCCGCACCAAGTGGCAGGCGATTGACGCGTTTTCGACAATCGATGATGCGTTCCGCATCGCGCTTGAGCATCTCGAAATACGCCATCATGTGGTGTGCGAAACTCACTGGCTGCGCTACCTGTAAATGGGTGTAGCCTGGCATTATGGTGTTTGTGTGCTGTATAGCAAGGTCAATTATTGCAGATTGTAAACTGTGTATGAGTTCATAAAGTTCGTCGATGGCGTGGCGCAAATACAGGCGCACATCGGTTGCCACTTGGTCGTTGCGCGAACGCCCGGTGTGCAAACGCTTACCCGCATCGCCCACAAGCGTGGTCAGGCGTTTTTCGATATTGAGATGTACATCTTCTAAATCCAACAACCAAACAAATTGGCCATTCAAAATTTCTTGTTCAATTTGAGCCATACCACGACGGATATCAGTTAAATCCTGCGTCGTGATGATGCCGCATGTCTCCAGCATCTGTGCATGAGCCAGTGATGCCTGAATATCGAACGGCGCCAGTCGTTTATCAAACTCTACCGAAGCTGTATAACGCTTCACCAGTTCCGCGACCGGTTCGGCAAATCGTCCCGACCAGGTTTTATTGTCTTGCATCGTCATCGTCTCTTGTCCAGAATATGCGGTATATACAGAGATATATCTGTCATGCCAAATATGCAAAGTATAAATCAAAACACGTTACCTGATTTTCGTAACTTGGGTGTCATGTTGCGGAGCCTGTTGCTAGTCAATGGCATGGGACTGTTGGTTGCCATTGCACAAGCATCATCCTGGCAGGATATTGTAGAGCGCCTGATAAACACTTCAGCGCTGCTGCAACCCGTATTGTTGTTGAACTTGTCGCTATTGTTCATGTTTAACCCTTGGCTAGCGCGACTAACCTACAAACAAGGTGCCACTATAGTGCTGCTATTGGCAATGGCTGCCCCACTGATGATTTACCATTTGGGGGGCAAGCTATCTATTTACACCATAGGGCATGGGAATTTCCATTCTGAGCGCGCCATCTTGCTTGGTAGTGTTATTGCGGGCCTTTTGTTAATTTATTTTCGCTTTCGTGCCTATCCGCTTTCCCCTGCCTTGGATGCAGCGCGCTTGCAAGCCTTACAGGCCCGTATCCGTCCGCACTTTTTGTTTAACAGTATTAATGCGGTGCTGGGTATTGTTCGCGCCGACCCTAAGCGTGCCGAGACCGCATTGGAAGATATGGCCGATTTGTTCCGCATGGCGATGGCCCACGATGGCGATTTAGTGACGGTACGGCGAGAAGTAGCGCTTGCGCGTCAGTATCTTGCGTTGGAACAATTACGCTTGGGCGAACGTCTAAAGGTTAACTGGTGTACCGAAAATATGCCGGATGATGCGCTACTGCCACCGCTAATATTACAGCCGTTACTTGAAAATGCAGTATATCACGGTATTGAGCCTCTGGCTGAAGGCGGGCTGGTCGATATCAAACTGTATCGCAACGGCAATGAAATGCACCTTGAAATGTATAATCCGCGTCAAGAACAAGGCAGCCACCATATAGGCAATAAAATTGCATTAAGCAATATCCGTGAACGTTTAGCGCTGCAATTCGATACCGAAGCAAGTTATACAGTGGAAATTGGCAAGAATTTTTACCGTGTGCATATCAAGCTGCCCTATGTTAAGGAATCCCCACAGCCCCCGTCCTCCTTGTGAGAGAACAAGAGTAAAAACTCTTGCGTGGGAAACGAAAGGGATGTTGTTTGGTGTTATTTCAAGGAGAGCTCAATGAATGATGTTGAAATCCCCCTTACTGTTTTTATAGTGGATGACGAACCGCCTGCACGCAATCGCCTCAAAGATTTGCTTACCGATTGCGCCGCACAGCTGCCGCTGCAATTAATGGGTGAAGCAGGTAACGGACACGAGGCGCTGGATAAGTTATCCGAAATGCAAGTTGATGTTGTTCTGGTAGATATTCGAATGCCAAAAATGGATGGAATCGAACTGGCGCAGCATCTCAACAAGCTACCTAAACCACCAGCAATCATTTTTACTACTGCTTATGATGTTTACGCCATTCAGGCTTTTGAGTTGCATGCCGTTGACTATTTGCTCAAACCTATTCGGCTCGGGCGTTTATCTGAGGCTCTTACGCGCGCGCGTTCTGCCGTGCCAGTACAAAACGAAAAACTACAGAAGCTTTCCCCTGAGCCGCGCAAAAATATTGCAATTCACGAGCGGGGTAAGGTTCATCTTATTCCCATAGAGCAGGTACTATACCTGCGTGCCGAACTGAAATACATCACTGTCCGCACCGTGGAACGCGAATATCTGACCGAGGAATCACTTAGTGCACTGGAAAAAGAGTTTGCCACACGTTTCATTCGTATCCACCGCAATTGTTTGGTGGCGAAAAACGAGATCGTCGGTTTTGAAAAAGTTGCCGATGAAAAAAGCGGTGACTCACACTGGACAGTGAATCTCAGAAATTTGCACGAGATGTTACCAATCAGTCGCAGGCAGCAGTTTATTGTGAAAGAGTTTGGTTAGGTGGTTGGCAGAAACACGTTTTATTCATCTTGCCAACCTAACCAAAATTAAAGTTTGCTGTCCCTAGAATACATATAGATGTTACAAACTGACTGACCGTACCAAAAGGTTCTTCAGGATTAACATGAAAAATGAGTGGCAATCATATTGCCTCAACTATCCGCTATTCCGCAGTCCCGCCGCAATTCCGTTAATGGTCAGGTGTATCGCACGCTTCACTAGATAGTGGGTGTCACCTGAACGGTGACGGTGTAATAACCCCACTTGCAGGTGGTTAAGCGGGTCGATATAGGGAGTACGCGTGGTAAGGCTGCGCGCCAAAGTTGGATTGCCTTCCAGCAAGGTGGTTGCGCCAGTGATGGCAAATAGCATATCCACAGTCCGCTGCCATTCAGTCTCTATCATGTTGAAAATGGTGTGACGCAAGGCTTCATCCGGCACTAGTTCGGCATAACGTGAGGCGATACCCATGTCGGTTTTGGACAAAACCATGTCCATGTTGGAGAGCAGGCCGCGAAAAAATGCCCAGTTTTTGTACATGGCTTGTAATTGTTGTAGTCCAGTTTCACCTTCACGTTCAATAAATTGGTGTATCGCGCTGCCAAAACCATACCAGCCAGGTAACAGTACACGATTCAAGCTCCAACTAAACACCCAAGGAATAGCGCGCAGATCTTCAATATTGTTGGATGCCTTGCGCGAGGAAGGGCGACTGCCGATATTGAGTTCAGCAATTTCCCGAATTGGAGTAGCGGCAAAAAAATAATCGGTAAAACCGGGAGTCTCATATACCAGCTTGCGGTAGGTGGCGAAAGCATCCAGGCTGAGCGCTTCCGCAATGCGGAGGTATTCCGGCATAGGGCTGTTGTCATCATGATCTCCATGATGGTGCAATAATGTAGCCTCCATAGTGGCGGCGATAAGAATTTCCAGATTACGCCGCCCGATGTCAGGGTCAGAGTATTTACTGGCGATAACTTCACCCTGCTCGGTAATGCGAATTTGGGCGTTCACGCTGCCCGGTGGCTGCGCTAAGATAGCCTCGTAACTTGGGCCACCGCCACGCCCTACTGTGCCGCCTCGGCCATGGAAAAGACGCAATTCAATGCCATGATTCTCAAACACTTTAACCAGTTCGAGTTCAGCCTTATAGAGTTCCCAATTGGCAGTAAGGTAACCGCCATCTTTGTTGCTATCGGAATAACCTAGCATTACTTCCTGCGTATCACCACGACTTTTTAACAATTCGCGATAAAGCGGAATAGAAAATAAGTCATTCATGATTACGCCGCAAGCACGTAAATCGGCGATAGTCTCAAACAACGGAATGATATTGAGGTGCAGCTCATAACCACTGCCCAGCAAGCCGACCTGTTGCAACATTAAAGCCACTTCGAGTAAGTCGCTTACCGCATCAGTTTTGGAAATGATGTAGTTAGGCAGTGCGATGTGACCGAAACGGTGGTGAATTTTTGCGGCTACTTGCATCAAACGCAACTCACTTTGAGCAATATCAGAAAATGTGTCCAAATCACTGGCCAATGTATTACCTGCCTGCAATGCCTTAATTAGGACACTACGGCGATTTTCTTCATCTAATTTGGAGTAATCGGCGTCACCCGCCTTGGCGAGTAATTCACTCACTACTTGTTCATGCACGCCACTGTGCTGGCGCATATCCAACGGCGCGAGATGGAAGCCGAATACCTCGACGGCGCGGCGCAGATAAGCCACCCGTCCGCGCGCCAAATACAACGCACCATGTTGTTCCAGCGAGTGAATAATAATGTCAAGATCGGCTATATATTCTTGCGCATTAGCATAAGGTTTGGCATCTTGACCAACGGCATGCAAATGCTTGACGTGATGTCCGAGCCGTTCCGTCGTGGCTACCAAACGCGAGTAGATGGCAATTAGCGCACGGCGATAGGGTTCATCTTCGCGGCTTACCGCTTTGTCCGGCGATAGCGCGGCAAATTCCTCTAATTCCTGGCTGACTTTTACTAGCCGGGTAGATAGACTGAGTCGCGTACCGAGCAGATGGGTTTCTGTCAAATAGTATTCCAGTGTCGTAGCTGAATGCCGCATAGCGGCATCCAGCATGACTTGGTGTGTGACAAATGGGTTCCCATCACGGTCACCGCCGATCCAGCTGCCAACACGCAAAAATGGCGGAACGCGCAGACGCTGACCAAAACGCGTTTCTATCTGTTTTTCCAAACTGGCATAAATCTTGGGGATTTCGCTGAAAAAGGTATAGCGATAATAGGCGAGCCCATTTTTTACTTCATCCGGTACTGTTAATTTTGACGTGCGTAACATGCGCGTGTGCCACAGAATCAGCACAAAGCGGCGCAATGCCTCTTCATTATCGGCAAGCTCATCTGGCGTCATGTCAATTCGATCGCGGTCTGATAGCAGGCTGGCGATGATGAGCTGGCAGTCGAGGATACTTTTTCGTTGTACCTCGGTAGGGTGCGCGGTGAGCACCGGTGATATCAGTGCCTTATTGAGAAAAGCCTGCATAGTCTCGGCAGAAATATGCTTTTCCTGTATACGATCAAGAGCAAGTTGCACACTTCCCTCTTGTGGCGGTGAACCGGCATTGAGATGGGCGCGGCGACGACGGTTATGGTGCAAGTCTTCAGCAATGTTGGATAATTGCGAGAAATAACTGAAAGCGCGAACTACGGACAAGGTATCGCGTGGTGATAATGCATCCAAGATTTGTTCCAATTGATCGCGGTCGCGCTCATCTTGGGTCTTGCGGAAATGCACTGCACAGCGCCGCACGTTCTCGACCAAATCGAAGGTTTTGTCACCCTCTTGCTCACGCAAGGTGTCACCAAGGATACGTCCGAGCAGGCGAATGTCTTCGCGCAATGGCATGTCTTTAGAATATATGTCGGTAGGCGTGGCGAGCAAATTCATGGTATTTATCTTCTAAAAGCAGGTATCTTTTACAGCATACGGTATAACGCGCGCGCAATAGGCTCATGTTAGAATGCGGCGCAATCGGATTTACAACTTCAAGATTCAGGAAAACCTAATGAATCAAGTATCTCAGGCGCAAGCCGCCCCCGCAAAACTGGTCATCGTATCGCGTGAAAGCGCGTTGGCAATGTGGCAGGCAGAATTTATCCGTGATCGGCTGCGTGCATTATACCAACAAACCGAAATCAGCATATTGGGCATGACCACGCAAGGCGATCAAATTCTTGATGTAACGCTGTCTAAAATCGGTGGCAAGGGTTTATTCGTAAAAGAGCTAGAAACTGCGTTGGAAGATGGGCGCGCTGATATTGCGGTGCACTCGCTGAAGGATATGCCTATGCACTTGCCGCAGGGATTTATGTTGGCCTGCATTGACAAGCGTGAAGACCCTCGCGATGCTTTTGTTTCTAACCTCCATGCCAATCTCGAATCACTACCGCCGGGCAGTGTGGTAGGCACTTCGAGCTTGCGCCGTGAAAGCCAACTGCGTGCACGTTTCCCCCATCTGAAAATCGAGTCATTGCGAGGTAATGTGCAGACCCGTTTGCGCAAGCTGGACGAGGGCAAATACGCCGCCATTATCCTCGCCGCTGCGGGTTTGAAGCGTTTGGGCTTGGGCGATCGTATCCGCGATTTAATTTCGCCTGAGAACAGCCTGCCGGCAGTCGGGCAGGGTGCGCTTGGCATTGAATGCCTGATTTCCCGCCCTGACCTGAAAGTGTTGTTGCGTCCACTGCACCATGCAGATACTGCTACTTGTGTGCAGGCGGAACGTGCCTTGAGCCGTGCATTGGCGGGTAGCTGCCAGGTACCGCTAGGTGGTTTTGCAGAAATAGTGGGCGGCGAATTACATTTGCGAGGCTTTGTCGGCAGCCCGGATGGTAAGCGCATGGCACATGCCAAACTATGCGGTACGACTACCAACCCTGAAGCATTGGGTAATGCCGTGGCGCAAGCATTACGGGCTCAAGGCGCGGACGATATTCTCGCGGCTTTATGAGATCCAGCACAACAATTCGCTGTAGAGACCCAGCAATACAAATAATACAATTTATTTTTTGCAGGGCTCACTCTTTACCAAAAAAAGGGGAGGGCTCAGGTTTTTTGCCCAAACTTTTTAAGCTTGCGCTGCCACATTTCTGCGATGAAACAAAATTTATTTTGACATGATGCAACAGCAGCCATTAGCTGGGTTAAATATCGTAGTGACCCGGCCGCGCGGGCAAGCGAAAAATTTGGCGCAATGCATAATGCAAGCTGGCGGGCAAGTCATCCTATTTCCCCTGCTGGAAATTAGCCCAGTGCTTGACCCGCAATCGTTGTACGCGCTTATCGCCCGTCTGCACGAATTCAATCTTGCTATTTTCGTTAGCCCCAATGCCGTGCGTTATGGTATGGAAGCGATTATCACTGCAAGCAACGCTGTCTCCTCCAGCCAGCTTAGTTCTCCTAGCTTCTTTCCTCTAACCGATGGATCAGATATAAGCAATAAAGCGGAGGACGGTCACGCTAATGTTTCAACCAAACAATACAATGCGTTGCCCGCAGCCTTAAAAATTGCAGCAGTAGGTCAAGGTAGTGTTCGGGCACTGCATGATTACGGTGTAATAAATGTCATCGCGCCACAAGATCGTTTCGATAGCGAGGCATTACTGGCGCTACCGGAATTAAAACAGACTGCAGGCTGGCGTGTTGTCATTTTTCGCGGCAATGGCGGACGTAAGCTATTGGGCGACACCCTTAATGCGCGCGGTGCCGAGGTCGAGTACGCGACGTGCTACCAACGTGCCAAGCCACATCAAAACGCCACCATGTTGATTGCTGGCAGTCCAGATGCCATTACAGTGACCAGCAGCGAAGCTTTAGGATATTTGTGGGATATGCTGGATAGCATGGCGAAAAAACAACTGGCCGCTGTACCCTTATTTGTACCGCATGCACGCATTGCCGAAACTGCACATAAATTAGGTTGGAGTGAGGTGGTACTGACTGGGGAAGGGGATGACGGTTTGATGTCAGGCTTGATAGCATGGGCAAAGAGAAATGCTTCAAACAAAATTGGAAATAAGTTATGACCAAGCAAGCGCCCCCCGCCGAACCAATCGATTCTGTTATGCCCGAGACGCTAATAGCGCCTACTGCTTCAGCGCATAATCGTGTGGAAAATATTATTTCACGCATGAGCGTTGTGCCAATAGTATTGGCTGTAGTGCTGGTAGTGTTCCTATGGCAGTGGTTTGACACTCATCTCCAGATTAATAATATGCAGCAGGAATTGGCGCGCCGCTTGACCGAAATGGACGGCAACAACAAGGCCAGCCAAGTATTGGTAATGCAAGTGCAGGAGTCCATGCGCGAACTGTCTGTCAAAGTGAATGTGCTGGAAGCCCATTCTGCCGAAGCACAAAATCAGCGGGCTGCGCTGGAGTCGCTGTATCAAGATATGTCCGGCAGCCGCGATGAGACGGTGCTGGCTGAAGTGGAACAGTTGCTGCTGATTGCAGGACAGCAATTACAGCTTTCTGCCAATGTAAAGGCGGCTTTAATCGCCATGCAACAGGCCGATGATCGTCTTAAGCGTATGGATCGAGCCGCCTTAAATGGACTGCGTAAGGCCATCAATCGTGATATTGATAAGTTGCGCACATTGCCAGATGTGGATGTACAGGGTATCAAGTTCCGCCTCGATAATCTCATCGCTGAAGTGGACACCTTGCCGCTGGTACAGGACGTTGCTCATGTGCCGCAGAATAAAAATGTCGCCATAACCCCACCAGTGCTTGATGAAAGCGCATGGCGAAGATTAATGCGCGAAATTTGGGAAGACATGAAACGTTTGGTGCGCATCGAAAATATACAAAAGCAAGAGTTGCCGCTACTGCCGCCTACGCAGACTTTCTTTTTACGTGAAAATTTGAAGTTGCGCCTGTTGTCAGCCCGTCTTGGCTTGTTGTCGCGCGACGAAAAGAGCTTTAAACATGATCTGCAGTCAGTACAAGAATGGGTAGTACGTTATTTTGATGTCAAATCCACCAGTGGTGCGCTAGCTATAACTAACTTGCAGAAGCTGCGGGAGGCCAGCATAAACATTGAATTGCCAGATGTCAGCGCAAGCCTGGAAGCCGCGCGTAACTACCGTTCTTCGCTCGGCAAGGGGTCACGATGAAGTTCCTAATGTGGCTGCTGGGATTATTCTCGCTAGCCGTGGCATTAAAGTTGGCAGCCCACAATCCGGGTTACTTACTGCTAGTGTATCCACCCTACCGTATTGAGATCTCACTCACCCTGTTTTTGCTGATATTGCTAACCCTGTTCGTTTTTGGATATTTCGCCGTACGCTTAGCGTTGTCTGCTATTCGTCTCCCCGCTTATGTGCGCCAGTTCCGCATTGAACGTGCTCATAGTAAAGGGCGCTCAGCCATGATGGAAGCGCTTGTCGCCTTCTTCGAAGGACGCTATGCGGTAGCGGAAAAAGCTGCGGTAGACGCGATGGAATTAGGCGAAAGCTCTAGCCTCAACCCTGTTATTGCGGCACGTGCAGCGCATGAGCTGCGCGAATTCGAGAGGCGGGATGCTTACCTAGCTACAGCCGATAATAAGTCGGCGGGTGTATCCACCATGCGCTTGATGGCGCAAGCCAAATTTAATCTTGATCAACATCAGCCTCAAGCCGCGCTCCAATCGCTGCAAGAGTTGCGCGAGAGCGGGGTAAAAGGACATGTCGGCGCGCTTCATCTCGAGCTTAGGGCACAGCAACAGGCGCGAAATTGGGATGCGATACTGGATGTTGTAGATCAATTGGAAAAGCGCAATGCAATGGATGACGCCGCTGCTACGCAGATACGCCAGCAAGCTTGGCTGGAAAAAATCCGCGCACACACCTTGGATGCTCCCGCGTTACTGGCCATTTGGAAAAGCACCCCTGGCGAGTTCAAAAGGCGTCCTAAAGTTGTAGCGGCGGCTGCACGTGCTTTCATCCATCAAGGGGATTGTCGTAACGCAAGGCAGATTATCACTGACAGACTGAACGCCGCATGGGATAGTGATTTGGTAATGCTCTACGGGGAATGCCTGACGGGCGGCGAAGCAGGAAGTCATATTGAACAGGCAGAGCGCTGGCTCAAGCAGCATCCTGATGATGCCGGATTATTGCTGGTGCTGGGGAAGCTGTGTTTGCATCAAGGCTTGTGGAGTAAAGCTCAAAATTATCTGGATGCCAGCAACAGCATTGTACCCAGCAGCGCTGCGTATACTACGCTCGGTCATTTGTCTGAAAAATTGCAGCGACCGGACGAGGCCTTTAAATATTTTCAGAAAGCAATGGCGTTGGCGCAACCGGGTAAATAAGCAGGCGCAGCTTGGATGAATCGGCAGCGCAGACTATGCCCAACCCGTTATTGCTACATCTCTACCCACACATCCTGTATGGATAAAATCAGCGCTAAAAATAGCCCTAGCTAGCTACCTTTCCAGTAGGCAATCGATTTGAATTAAACAACTGGGACAATTTTTTTGCTGTCGCCATTATGTCTCCCGCATCAAATAAAGCCGAAATCACCGCCAGCGCATCTGCACCGGCATGCACTAACGATGCTGCATTGTGCAGGGTGATGCCACCTATTGCTACCAGTGGCACGGCAAGTTCGATACGCGCCTGCTGCAATAATTTAATATCGGCCACTTCAGCGTTAGGCTTTATAGTCGAGGGGAAGAATGCTCCGAATGCCACGTAATCCGCACCTGCATGAACTGCATTATGAGCCAGTGACAGTCGGTTATAGCAAGAAACGCCGATGATTTTATGTATTCCCAGTGCGGCACGTGCCGTATCAACGCTATCATCCGTTATGCCTAAATGCACCCCATCTGCATCCACTTGCGCCGCCAGTTGCACATCGTCATTTACAATAAACGGTATGGCAAATTCACGCGTCAGTTTGCGTAAGGCGTGAGCCTGTTCCAATCGCTGCGCAGTATTTGCTAATTTATTGCGGTACTGCAGAATCCGTACCTTGCCAGTCAGTGCCAGCCGAACTCGATGCAGCAAATCTGTGGTATCAGCACAATCTGGCGTAATGGCGTAAACGCCTTTAATGGCGTACGCTGGATTCATCCTCTTCGTCATCACGGGCCCAAAATAAACGATCTGGAATGTGTTGCCCCATGCCAGGCCGGAAAGCATATTGCAATGCCTTCCAAGTGAACTCCTGGGCCTCTTTCACTGCTTCATTTATCGGTAAGCCATTGGCCAACAAAGAGGCGATAGCCGAGGCCAATGTGCACCCGGAGCCATGATAAATGCCTGGTAGGCGCGTCCAGCTATCGCTACGTATTACGCCGTTCTCTCCGTAAAGAGTGTTAATTACCTTGGGTGTATGCTCGTGCGTGCCCGTCACTAGCACATATTCGCAACCGAGCTGCACAATACGCTTAGCGCATTCAGCCAGGTCGGGATTATCTTCATCATTATCTTCATCTTGAATGAGACGGCGTGCCTCTATGCTATTCGGTGTCAAGATAGTGGTCTGCGGCAATAACAGTTCACGCAGCGCGTCCAACATGTCCTCATCGGCCAGTTCATCGCCACGGCCGGATGCCAGCACCGGGTCAAATACCAATGGAATATCGGGATAATCTGAGATCACTTCAGCAATTGCCGCAATGTTCTCTACGCTGCCCAGCAGCCCGATTTTGAACGCCGCCACAGGCATATCTTCCAGCACTGCGCGTGCCTGATCAGAGACCCACTCAGCATCAATTGGCAATATGTCATCCACTCCGCTAGTGTCCTGTACCGTAACTGCCGTCACCACGGACAAGGGGTGGCAACCCATACTGGCAATAGTCAGAATATCGGCCTGCAAACCTGCCCCCCCGCTGGGATCAGTGGCACCAAAAGCAAGGACAATAGGTGGGATATCAGACATGGCAGTAAGTGTCATTGTAAAATACAGAATAAAAATGCAATTTTAACTGAAATTACTCGCCATGACCCCAAACCCAGAATATAAAACCTACATGTGCCTAATTTGCGGATGGCTCTACGATGAAGCGACTGGCTCACCTGAAGATGGCATCTTGCCCGGCACGCGTTGGGAAGATGTGCCTATTAACTGGACTTGCCCGGAATGCGGGGCGCGTAAGGAAGATTTTGATATGGTTGAATTTTAATGCTCAGCGTTAAAAACAACTTGTATTTACATGCAGTACTTGCCTCATTTGGCCAGGTTGTGGATTGCTACTGTAAATATGGTTTACCAGTTTCTTTCCAGGATGCCTCAATTTGAACATCAGGCCAATGTTTTCACCTAGCCAAACCAGTCTTCGATAAAATAAGCTACAACCTCATGGCAATGTTCTGGCAACACGAAAGCCTGTGTAAGAGTTACGGCTCGACTGATCGCTCATGAAGCGCACGGCGGAGCGCGCGTCCCTTGGATCAATGATCCATGAACCGCCGCGCAGCACTCGCCATTCTTGGTTGCTTAGCGTGCTGGTTGCACCGCCAGACGACCAAGCCTTGCCATCTGCCGGGGCCCCTCTGTAGGTATCATGCCATGTATCCTCCACCCATTCCCAGACATTTCCCAGCATGTCATGCAACCCAAATGCGTTAGGCGCAAAACTTCCTACTGGCGAGGCACGCTTGCAACTCCATTCGCTTTTGCTGTCTTGGCAGTTGCAGTTATTTTTCCCAAGCTCATTACCCCAGTAATACTCCGTCACCGATCCGGCACGGCACGCATATTCCCATTCTGCCTCTGTCAACAAGCGGTAGGTCTTGCCAGTATGGGCTGATAGCCAGCGCACATAGGCTTGTGCATGAATAAAATTAACATTAGTCACTGGCAAATTGTCACCTGTCCAACCGTTATTTGCAGGAGAATAGGTGGTTTCGCCTGATATGACGAAACGCTTCCATTCCGCCACTGTAACCGGGTATTTCCCCACCGCAAAAGGGCGAGTAATCGTGACCTTATGTTTGTTAGATATTTCGCCCATACGATAACTGCCGGCCGGTATCACTACCATCTCGGGAGTATCCGGTCCATCGCGGAAAATTTTGGCAAGCCCGATTTCGGTTGCCGCCGTCATTTGCTCCAATTGGATTTGTTCTACCGACCAACACTCTATCCCTAATGGCCCACTCAGCTCTTCTTTTTGTTCCCTAAGTTTTGCCTGGGCCTGTGCATGTTCTTCCGCCAGATAGATGAGATGGGCAGTCTCTTTATCATTAGATGCCTGCACCCATTCTTTTTCTACTAAGCCATCTTGCGTGATGGCATTAATAAGGTGGCTACCCGTAGATAAAGAAAAGCGTCGGGGTGTGTTTTTATCCAGTTGCCCCTGATCGTCGCCATCTATCGTGAGGTAACAATCCATATCAGATTCAAGCAGCAAAGCAGCGGCAGTCTTAACAGAGGGCTCGCCGCCGGAATCTGAATTTTTAAGATGGTCTTCGTGTTGTTCATTACTCATTAATGCCATCCGTGTTAAAGAATTGAAGAGAAAAGGGTAAGGATTCAGAACGCTAACTTACAAAAACCTGCTGTGCAGATGTTTGCAAATTTGGATATTTTTGAAAATACACTCAATGAATTGAATATTGTTTACGGCAGCGTCCTGGCGAGACGAAGGCCGAAATTAAAATTTCGTATTGTTGGCACACTCCCATGACGATGGGCGCAGCGCGCGTACCTGGGAAAGCTACTCCAAGAGCCACCGCGCATCACGCGACCCAGTTGGTTACCATCGTATGACCAGGGCTTCCCATCGGTCGGCGCTCTTTCGTAATTATCATGCCATATGTCCTCCAACCATTCCCATACGTTTCCCAGCATGTCATGCAGCCCAAAAATGTTGGGCGAAAAGCTACCTACAGGCGAGGCACGTTTACGGCTCCATTCGCTTCCGCTGTCTTGGCAGTTGCAATTATTATGCCCTATCTCATCACCCCAGTAATATTCCGTTACCGACCCGGCACGGCAAGCGTATTCCCATTCCGCTTCAGACAATAAGCGATAGGTCTTACCCGTCTGGGTTGATAGCCAACGCACGTAGTTTTGCGCGTCAAACCAACTAACATTGGTCACTGGCAAGTTATCGCCTTCCCAATCATTATCCGAAGGGGAATAAGATATTTCACCTTTTTCGACATAACACTTCCATTCCGCTACCGTAACCGGATATTTACCTATTGCAAAAGGGCGAGTAATGGTAACTTTGTATTTGTTAAATGCTTCCCCCCTGCGATAGCTACCTGCCGGTATTACTACCATCTCGGGAAAATCTGGTCCATCGCGGAAAATTTTGGCAAGTCCAGCTTCGGTTGCCGCCGCCATTTGCTCCTGTTGTATCTGATCCGCCGACCAACATTCTATGCCCAGTGGCTTGCCCACTTCTTCTTCACGTTTTGCTTGTAGCTGGGCATATTCTTCCGCCAGTTGAATTAAGCAGACAACTTGCTCTTCGTTATTTAAATCCTGTGTCCATTCTTTTTCCAGCAGACCATCTTGTGTGATGACATTGATAAGATGACTACCCAAGGGTAGCGTGATACTGAGAGGGGTATTTTGTTGCAGTGCACCATGGTTATCGCTATTTACCATGAGGCGGCAGTCCATGTCGGTCTTGAGTAGTAAGATAGCTTCACGACTGCGCCCAGTTTCCTGCGGTTTTTGTTCTTCCATATTAGTCACCCAATCACCTTTCGCCACATCCCACTAATTTGAATGACAAAAACCAAGTCGGTCTTTGCCAATAGCAATTTGCTGATAACCTACAAAAGTGGAAAATTTAGTTATCTAACCAAGATTAAATTGAGATTGCACCGGCGTTGTTCCTCACTCCCGTGACGATTAAATATCGAAATGGCCAAAAACAGGAGCGAGTCAGTTAATCGGCCGGTTCATCCAGTGTGCTGGCAATACGGAATCCAAAATCGTCATATCGGCTTGACGTTACCGCTCGGGCGCGGCTGGCGGAGCGTGCGAGTTTCGGACTACAATCCCAAGAGCCACCACGTACTACGCGTCCTTGCTGATTACCGCCATACGTCCAGGCTGTCTCATCTGCTGGAGCCCCCTCGTAGTTATTATGCCAATGGTCCTCTACCCATTCCCATACATTTCCCAACATGTCATGCACACCAAAAACGTTAGGCGCGAAACTGCCTACCCGTGAAGCACGTTTACAGCTCCATTTGCTCCCGCTATCTTGGCAGTTGCATTTGTTATCGCCTATTTCATCGCCCCAATAATACTCAGTCACAGAGCCAGCACGACAGACATATTCCCATTCCGCTTCAGTCAGCAAGCGGTAGGTCTGGCCAGTCTGGGCAGTTAACCAACGCGCGTAATCCTGCGCATCAAACCAACTGACATTCGTGACCGGCAGGGTCTCGCCTATCCATCCATTATCAGAAGGCCGATGAGGGGGATCTTCCGGCTCGACGTAAGGCTTTACTTCACTGCCATCGCCTGGTGCGCCAAAGTAAACGCTCATCGGTTCTTTGGTAACTACGCTCTTCGCATCAACGTATCTTCTCCATTCTTCTACCGTAACTGGATATTTGCCTACGGCAAAAGAACGAGTAATGGTGACCTTATGTTTATCAGATGTGTCGCCCATTCGATAACTGCCCGCCGGTATTACCACCATTTCGGGATAATCTGGCCCATCACGGAAAACTGGGGCAAGCCCCGCTTTTTTTGCCGCTTTCAGTTGCTCTTGCTGTATTTGTTCTACCGATAAACACTCTATGCCTAGTGGCTCCCGCATTTCTTCTTCAAGTTTTACCCGTGCCTGGGCGTGTTCATCCGCCAGATGAATGAAATGCACGACCTCTTCTTCCCGATATAGTGGCTGCACCCATTCTTTTCCCATCAGACCATCTTGCGTAGCGGCATGAATAAGAGGGTACCCTAACGGCAAAAGGAAGCTGCGGGGGTAATCTCTTTCTAGCCTACCTTGATCCTCGCCATCGATCGTGAGATAACAGTCCATGTCTGTCTCCAACAGCAGAGTGGCTACTTGGCTGTGTTCGGCGCCCTGATGTTTTTGCTCTTCCTGTTCAATCACCTAACCATCTCCCTTGCAAATTTCTCATTTCAATATCGATTACGTACTACCTTATCAGACAACATTGCTTGGTGTAGCCCAATGTTACAAAGCGGAGGAGAAATACAGACTTAGATTTGATAATTAAGCCGCCGTTTCATTACAGCGCTCTAGCGATACGGAAACCGATACCGTAGTTCCGGATTGAAGGTTCAATCCATAAGCGAAGGGGCGAGCGCGCGTCCCGAGGGTCGCTATCCCAGCACCCCCCACGCAGCACACGCCACTGCCGGTTACCTTCGGACATCCAAGCCGTTCCATCATTCGGAGCGCCTTCATAATTTTCATGCCATGGATCCTCCACCCATTCCCATGCGTTTCCCAGCATGTCATACAGGCCAAAAGTGTTAGGTTTAAAACTGCCCACGGGCGAGGCACTTTTACAGCTCCACTCACTTTCGCTGTCTTGACAATTACAATTGTTATGGCCTATCTCATCACCCCAGTAGTATTCAGTCACTGACCCTGCACGACATGCGTACTCCCATTCAGCCTCAGTCAGTAAACGGTAGGCATGGCCTGTCTGTGTTGATAGCCAACGCACATAATCCTGCGCATCAAACCAATTGATATTAGTTACCGGCAAATCACTGTTAGTCTCTTTAACATAACTTAAAACTTCGTGATGCAATTCAGTTGCTTTCGTAGGAGTTTTGAGTAACACTTTGTGAGGCCCACGAATTGTTCCTGTACCCGCCAAATACCCCGCCCCAATACCAGGCAATACCTCATCTTCAGGCCGTAACCTCTCGACGAAACGCTTCCATTCCTCTACCGTAACCAGATATTTCCCTACTGCAAAGGGGCGGGCAAAAGTAACCTTATGTTTTTCAAATGCTTCACCCATGCCATAACTTCCCGCCGGTAGCACCACCATTTCAGGGGTATCCGGTCTATCACGAAATGTTATTTTTTCAAACCCCGCTTCCTTCGCCGCCAATATTTGTGCTTGTTGTATTTGTTCCGCCGACCAGCACTCTATACCCACAGACTGGTTTAATTCTTCAAATTTTTGCTCGTTTTTCATGGTATCTCCGTGGCTTAATATTAGGTAATCGCACGGACTGACAGTCCTGCAGGCACTCGGCCAGAAGTCACAACACAGGGAAATTATATTTCTTTCAGGACTACGCTTCAGCACCCCTACCGATTTTCAGAATAGCCTAAAGTAGCCCTTGCAGTCAACCGCACCAAGGGGTTTATCTGGATTGGATTCAACGTTACATTTTGTTCTACCACAACAAGACTTATCCAGCGGAGATGGGTGTTCTAAAGGTGGATTGGTGAGTTTCCTACAGGTGATCACAGGACAATTCCCGTTCTCAGTTCGATGTTTAAAGAAAAACCGTTCTTTATCTTTTCTAATGCAAGATAGATACACCGCAACGGATACAAATCAGACAGGCATAAAGGAGTTCATCCGAAGTATTGGCCTAGGCCAAATCCATCCGAAATTTTTCGAGTTTGGCGTAGTCAGAGCCAATGATTATTTGAATGGGCTGAATATCACCGCTCTCAAGATTTAATGATGTCCTCGATCTCAGGATGATCTACACAGAAATGATATGTTTTTATTCAGGTACGATTGCTCCCCGCCACCATTTTGTATTCAAATAAGCGGCATTCAATTGCGCCGTTGAACAGCAGGGTGCGGCGTGAAACGGACAGACGGATGAACTTTGGCATGCGTAAATCGGAAGTGAATAGATAGGCATTCCAGCCGCCGAATTTTTTCTTTAGCACGTCGCCCAGCTTTGGGTATAACGCCTGCAGTTCTTCCAAGTCGCCCATGCGCTCGCCATAAGGCAGATTTGCTACCAGCACGCCATGGTCGGCGGGTGCGGAAATCTCCAGCACGTTCGCTTGATTGAGCGTCACCGCTCCACGTAATCCTGCGTTTTCCAGATTAAGGTGTGCGGCTTTAAGTTCGTCGCCATATAAATCACTGCCGAAAATCGGTAATGCGCTAACCGGCTTTTGTGCCGCTTGCGCTTGGCTGCGCATCTCGCTCCACGCGGTGGAGTCGAAATTTTTCAGTTTCTGGAAGGCAAAGCTGCGGCCAATGCCGGGGGCGATGTTGAGCGACATCAGTGCCGCTTCGATCAGGAAAGTGCCACTGCCGCACATTGGGTCAAGCAGTGGCACACCGGGCTGCCAACCCGTCAGCAATAAAATGCCGGCAGCCAGATTCTCGCGCAGGGGTGCAACGTTGGTGTATTGGCGCACACCGCGTTTGAATAGCGCATCGCCGGAAGTGTCGACATACAGCGTCATGCGGCTGGACTCAAGGAAAGCATGGATGCGGATATCCGGCGTATGGGTATCCACGCTGGGACGGTCGCCGGTGAGCGCGCGGAATTTATCGCACACGGCATCCTTGATTTTCAGTGTGGCGAAATCCAGACTTTTCAAGGGGCATTTAATTGCCGTCATGTTGACGCGGATGGTGTGTGTAGTGTCGAACCAATCGTTCCAAGGCAGCGCATAGGCGGTATCGAAAATGTCCTGCTCGTTGCGGTAATGTGCTATCGCTACGCGCCACAGCACGCGGCTGGCAATGCGGCTGTGTAGGTTGACACGGTAGCTCAATACAAAGGGGCCAGTGAAATGCACGCCACCATCGGTGGTGCGTACCTCTTGTGCGCCGAGCGCATTCAGTTCATTGGACAGCATTGTTTCCAAGCCGCGCGGACAGGGCGAAAAAAAGGTTTCAAGCATATATTTATACAGGTTTGACGATTACAAGAATGATGATGGCAATCATAAGCAGCACTGGAAATTCATTGAACCAGCGGTAGAAAACGTGGCTGCGCGTGTTGCGATCGGTTTTAAAATCGTTTAGCAGCTTGCCGCAATAGACGTGGTAGGCGATCAACACTAATACCAGTGTGAATTTGATGTGCATCCATCCGCCGGTTACGCCATAACCGATCCACAGCCATAATCCAAAAATGACAGTCAGCATGCCGCCTGGCGTCATGATGCCGTAAAACAATTTACGCTCCATGATTTTGAATCGATCGATGCTGGTTTTATCTGTGCTCATGGCGTGATACACGAACAGACGCGGCAGGTAGAACAAACCCGCAAACCAGGTAACCATAAAAATCACATGTAACGATTTAATCCATAACATAATTTATTTATTTTTAAAGGGGCAGGTATAAATTCAAAACCCTAAGTGGGGCAAAGAACGTAAAAGAAGCGATAAAATTTACTGAGCAATGCCCTGGTCATAGCGCTTGCCCCATGAAATTGCGACGTACAATTTCTTTTAGCTGATCCAAACATCCATGGAAAAAATGCACCGCGCCCGGTAATACTACGATAGGAAGGCGCTGCGGGCGCGCCCACTGTATAACGTTTTCCAACGGGACAACTTCATCTAGCTCACCGTGTACCAATAGTGTGTTGTGCGGCACGGGCGGCATTGGATAACGCGTCACTGCCGGTGCGATCAGCACCAGTTGACGCGGAGGTAATTGCTGTGCCGCGCGCGCCTGCACATAACCCCCGAAGGAAAACCCTGATAGGATCAACGGTAGGTCGCCGTATTCGCTCAACGCATAGTGCGCTACGGTGAGCGCATCTTCTACCTCGCCATTGCCGTTATCAAACTCGCCGCTGCTGGCACCGACGCCCCGAAAATTGAAGCGCAACGCGGCGAATCCTAATTCGGCAAAAGTCTTGGCCAGTGTGGTTACTATCTTGTTTTCCATCGTGCCGCCCATAGTGGGCAGTGGATGCGCTATCACCGCAATAGCATGCGGTGCAACATCCGGTATATGCGCCACAACTTCTAGCGTGCCCGCCGGGCCAGGTATAGAAACCTTTTCTATTCTGGGCATTAAATTTTCAGGCGTTCTACCACTCGGCCATGCTGCAAGTGTTCAACGATGATTTCGTCGAGGTCGCTTTCATCCATATAGGTGTACCACACTCCTTCGGGATAGATCACCAATACAGGGCCGTCATCACAACGATTCATGCAGCCTGCCGAGTTGATACGGATACGATTTTCTTCATTAGACAATCCAAGCATTTGGATTTTATCTTTAACATAGTCGCGCATCCATTGTGCATTAATATTATTGCAGCACTCCGCGCCTTCTTCGCGCTGGTTGGTGCAAAAGAAAACGTGCTTTTGATAGTAGCTCATACAAGACCCCACAAGAAAAAATTTTAATTATACAACCTTATGGTTGTGTGCTTTTAACGCGCCAAAGATAGCCGAGCATAAGAAACGGAAACACTAATGCAATCGTTTGCGATAAGCCATTGTAGTTCAGTAGGTGGCCGTAATTCCATTGGTACAGGCGCATGGCGGCAGAAGGCTCACCGTTATCTAATATCCAATGCGCCAACACCCAATAACCTAGCGCGGCCAGTGCGGCACATTTCGATAGCTGCGTGCGGGATAGCCGGCTGGCGGCAATCACTAGCAGCACACCCGCGAAAATGCCAAGCATGGCTTCACCGTTTAGCCATAACAGCAATGCCCATGATTTGAGTAGTATGGCTGCGGCGGTGAATTTGGCCACTGTCACTGCACACAGTATTAGCAGCAGCGTGCTTGCCGCTTGGCGGCGTATGCGCAACAAGGTTAGCAGTAACATTCCCAGCATCAGCATGTTGAGCAGTACTGCCATGCTTTCCATCCAATTAAACGGTTCAGGTTGCACCACGACGAAGGGCGCCCGCGCCACTTCGCTAATGAATACATTGCCCAGCATGGGCAGCGAAGGATTGACTTGCGCGAACATCCACAGCGCCACCAACGCCAAGCCGAAATCCACTTCTCTTCCACCATGGAATATACGTACACGCCAATGCGTCAGGTGCAGGGCAAACCATTCACGCGGCGCAATGCTCACTGCCAAAAGCGCGCCTACTAACGCGCCGCTACTGTTAGCAAGCAAATCGAGATTGGAACTAATACGTACAGGCAAATACATTTGTGCGTATTCCATCATGGCGGAAAGTAGTACTCCGCCCAACGTAGCAAGCAGTACAGTCCAACTTACGTTGAAGCGCACGCGTAGTGCCAACCCAAGCAACAGCCCAAACGGTAAATAACCTAACAGATTAGCGGCGGCATCAAACCAAGTGTATTGCAACCATAACGGCCAAGCCAATACAGTGGAAAATTCCAACCCCTGCCCTTGCCAGCCTGAAAACGGCGATAAGCTGGCATACACGATGAACAGTGCATAACCTGTAGCAAGGTAACTGCGCAGACGCGCGCGGGAAGAAGTAACGATGGTTTCTTTCATAATCGGATTAAATTTACCCAATTATCTTAATTTTGCTCATTTATGCCGCGCAACATTTTATCGTGAGGTGGTAGCGCAGTGGTGCAAGTTGCGGCGGAGTCTGATTGGAATTGTTCTAATTTTTAGAAGTATCCTTATGCAATTCGATCAAGCGGAACCAACCGTTCGCAAGTGCAGGTTCATCAGCTAATACCCGTAATCCTGGCACAGCTTCCAGCACATCCTCAAACACCACGTCCAGCCGTGTAGCCAGCTGTCCTATCAGGGGGGTTAGGCCACGCCGCACCCAAGCCTGTTCTCCACGGCGCAGGAACTTATCAAAGAGCAAAATATGGCCACCCGGCCTGAGCACACGCGCCGTTTCTGCCAGACAATATTGCGGTCGCGGTACTACCGCCATGATTAGATGCAGCACTACATAATCGAAACTATCTGAAGCGAATGGCAAGGCCATGCTGTCCCCCCGCACCCACTGCAAGCGTAATCCAGCCGCTTTTTTCTTTGCCTGCGCCAGCATTGCACTGGTCAGTTCTAGTGCGGTGTACTCATGGCAGGGCGGTAAAAAAGGGAAGTCTAATCCGGTGCCTGCACCACTAAGCAGCACGCGCGCTATGCCCTGTTGCGGCAATTTTGCTAGACTTTGCTGGCGCGCGCTACGAGTGGCGCGATCAAGGAAAACATCATAAAACGGGGCGATGAAACGGTAGCTGGTCTTTAGCGACATTGCGTTAATGCAACACGCGCGGGACACTCAATACAAACTGGGGAATGGGAGCGTCAAATTTAGTACCGTCTTCCGCTACCATCTGGTAGCTGCCAGACATAGTACCCACCTGTGTGGCGAGCACCGTACCACTGGTATATTCGAAACTTTGGCTTGGCTTGAGAACCGGTTGCTCCCCCACAACCCCCTGGCCGCGCACTTCCTGCACATATTGGTTGGCATCGGTAATAACCCAATGACGGCTGACCAGTTTGACAGTGGTGTCGCCTTCATTAGTGATGGTGATGGTATAAGCGAAAACGAAGCGATTGTCAGCCTCATCAGATTGCTCGGCTAAATAATTTACTTCGGTGGTGATTTTTATGTTTAATTTATTGTCTTTTTCCATCGCGGTATTACACATCATTTTGTTCGGTATGACAAGGCTGACGGAGACTTGTACTTTAAAAGCAAAGTGAGTCGCTATAAATCCCGTCACTATATAATCCGGCACGAATTGAACTTGACTGCCGTTCGTGCTGAGCTTATCGAAGCATAAGAAGCCGTTCACATTCTATCCAGGATGGACGCGCCTATATGTCCGGGCGATCGATGGTGACCACCACTCTGTTGCGGGATTTATCAGGCTGGCCGACCGCCTCGAAGCGTTGCCAGCTTACGCCTATCTGGTCGTTCGCCAAAGAAATGACCTGATCGCGCAACTCAGATGTCCATTTATCCACCAGGCGTATATTCTCGTCTGCTGTTTTTCTGACGCTGGCAAAGCCTTCTATAAACGCTGAGGCGGTCGGGTTTTTCTTCATGTCTTTCACAATAGCGGCCACGTCCGCAGCAGCCGTTTTCGGCAGGGTATTGGAATTGGCCATAAAGCCATCGATGGTATAACTTGCCACCCGGACGCGTGGCACGCGGCGGGCGTTCGACACAATGCCCTTATCGCTGGATTTATCCAAAATAAGGAAATGAGTCCCCCGATCTTCGATCTCCCTGAAGAAGGGCGGCTTTCCTTTGCCAGGGTCGATCGACACCGAAAAAGTATTGCGGCGGGCGCCGGGATGCCCCAGTTCACCCTCGATAGCGTTTTCCACATCCAGCGCTCTGCCATGCGCTTCGCCAAAAGCAAATTGCCACGCATTTTCCTTTACTTGCGGATCATGGCCAGCATAGTTTTCGACAATCTCGTGAGCCATTTTTGCTACGCCGGCACCGGGTACATCCCGTTCCAACGCTACCATCTGGTCGATACGAATCTCTTGTACCGGATTATCATCGAGTGCTTGTGAATTGCCAGGAAACGATCCAAAGCTTACGCCAGGCTGGTCATGGCCAAGATGGATTTCGGCATCTTGTTTGGGGTCGCCCATAATGGTGGCCAGCTGGCCGGCCAGCACGAACGACTGCGGCTTGAGCTTCGAAGCCGTAATCGTAACCTCGTGGGTCTTCGGGTCATGCTGCAGGGTAAAGCCGCTGGCCGGCTCGAGCAGGGACAGGGCGGCGCGGATATCCTTCTTGCTTCCTGTGACCAGCAGCCGACGCTGGATCATGGGTGCGACGCTGCCATTATCCTGCTGCACGACGTGCGCCAGTTCGTGTGCCAGCAAGTGCCTACCTGCGCCGGTGTGCGGCGCATACTGTCCGGCGCCAAGCACCATGTCGTTTCCGAGCGTATAAGCCTGGGCTCCCAGAGCTTGTGCGGAGCGGGCTGCGCGCGCATCTGTATGCACGCGCACGCGGCTGAAATCATGCCCGAAACGCGGTTCAAAATAAGAGCGTAGCTCATCGGGAAGCGCTGCGCCGCTAGCAGGGGCAGTCCCGGCTGCCGGTTGCGTCAAGGGGGGGCCAGACAGGCGTGTGACCCGCTCGGCCAGGTGCTCGGCCTCTTGCTCGTGCAGGTCGGCGGGAGAGCTGACGGCCAGTTTTGCCACCGGGACAAGTCTCGAGGTTACCGGTTGTTGATTTCCTTTTGGCGCAAAGGTATACATTCCCCATTTTCCTTTTTCGATACAAGCAAAAACTCAGGGCCAATCAAGCAACATTAAATTCGCGCAATATTACTGGTCGTTCACATTACTTGGCACATCACGGCAGTAGCGCGAGGGTATTTTTACCTTTATATTTCTATAACAGAAAAAATAACGCCGCAACAGCAGTCGGTGGCAGCGCACCCAGCAGCAAACCGATAGCCCCAATCGATTCATCGTTAAAGCCACGCTTAAGTAGTGCCACGCCAGCCGGATTCGGCGCATTGGCAATCACGGTCAATCCCCCTCCGGCTACTGCACCCGCAACAAGCATGTACTTTGCTTGGTCTGACATGCCAGTAATCAACGAGCCTAGATAAGTGAGCGCCGCATTGTCTGTAATAGCGGTTAACCCGAGGGCACCAAAGAATAAGGCTGTCGGGCCGAGACTGGAGACGATGGGTTGCAGCCACCATTGCTGCATACCGCCCAATACGACCAATCCAGCCAGAAAAAAACCGACCAGCAAGCCCTCTTTGAGAATCAGTGGGCTTTGATATCGTTCATAGGCTTGTGTATAGCCGAGAAACAATAGGAATAATCCCAAAAATAGCACAGGGTGATGGGCCAAGGTGACTACTGCGGCCAAAAACGTCAAGTGGATCATGCTGACCAACAAGGGAACTTGGGGTGCGGGACCGTCAATTGTGGATGGCGCCTTTTCGTGAATATGCGAGCGCAGCAAGAATATGATTCCCGTCGCATTGATCAGCACGGCAAGGCCTGATTTCCAGCCAAAGGTTGACGCCATGAACGCAGTATCCCAATGCCATGCCGAAGCAACCATGAGTACCGGTGGTGCAGCGTAAGACGTCAGCGTGCCGCCAATTGAAATATTAACAAACAGCACGCCCAGTGCCCCATATTTAAGCCATTCTGGAATTCCTTGCCGAAAAATCTGTGGTGCCAGCATCAATGCGGCAAGCGTCATGGCAGCGGGCTCGGTAATCAACGAACCCATCAACGGTACCGCAGCCAAGCCCAACCAAACTAATGCAAGGCTTGTACGTACTGGTGTCAGGCGTGCCACTAACATAAGTAAGTGTTTAACGATCTCTAGTATTGGCCGTGAGGCGGCTATCACCATCACGACAAACACGAACAGGGGCTCCGTATACTGGCGTGATTCAGCGTAAGCGATTGCGTTCGCTCCACCCGACACCAAGGCCATTACCAAAATCAGGACGAATGCCCAGAATCCGAAAACTCCCTCGACTTCGCCCAATAGATGAAACAGGCCTGCATGTCGAGGATAACGGTGGGCGAAACCTTCAAATAATTTTGCGGCAAATGTATGCAGCAACGCGCAGGCAAAAAGCCCTGCCCCAATTGCTTGCATGGTGTTCACTTCCATGTCGATGCCCTTCGTTTATTGTCGATTGTGTACATCATAAAGCACACGGGCTTGTTATCGGCAATATGAAGCGCGGACCTCGAGTCTGTTTGTTGTGTGTAACCAATGCACCAAGGGTTTAATGTGAAGTGCCGGAAGATTGCATAGGATGTGACTTACTGTCGGGTTTAGTAGTAGCAACATCGTTTCTGGCGGCCGCGCGAATTGCACAACGGGCATCTTTGTACGGGCCATTACCCTGTTCCCATCCATAGCCAGGAGAAGTTTGCGCGCAGTACCGTTCGTCATTCAATTTGCTTTTCCATTGATACCATGCAGCGGGGGCAGCGAATGCTGGAGCACAACAAAATGAATAAATAATTAGAGTGACAAATTTTAATTTCATATTAAGAAGAAAGTTTCTCATCAACCCCGTTTACTAAAACTGCAAATCTCGAGCGGTGAAGGGAACCTTTGGCAATTCACCAAGAATCCGGACTAGAACTGAGTTCATGGTGTTGGGATCGTTGTCAAAGCCACCGTGGGTATCGCTTTTAGATATTGCGCCGGGTTTGTCCCCCGCCCCGGATATAACGATGCCAGGCAGGCCATCGACTGGACTATTTAATAAATTCAGTAATTTTTGATCCTCTTCCAGAAATTTTTGCATGCCGAGCAAGGGGACTTCCCGAGACCCTTCGAAGGCATTACTGACCAAATAAAGAAGGGATTTACCGTAAGGGCCGACATCATCGTCGAGCTCGCCCACTTTGCTCAGGATATATAAGCTGGGCTTGGGACAGGTTTTATCCATTATTTTTGGCAGCACGATCTCTTTAAAAAGGTCTATCCGAATTGCTGGCGCCATGAATTGAAGCGTTTTCCAGGATATACCCAGACTGGCCAGTTGCGTAATGGCATGTGCGGCTAATATGGAGCCGGCGCTGTGACCAACCACATGGAGCTCCCAATCGCCTTCCGCTTTCTTGCCAAGGCTTTTTTTCGCTTCGTTCACATATTTTACTAAGAGCTGCATTGCACCTGCCTCATGTTTGGAGGCGAGCTCAGCGTTCTGAACCATTTCTCCCCACAATTTTCCGCCTGGGGCGGCTAAGGTTAGCTCAAGTACGCGATCCTTTGCCTCGCGCAGGTGATCCAGAAATGCGCCGCCCGCCCGTTCATCAGCCGCAGCGAACTGATTCTTGAGGATGTTCTTGGTGGTATTGAACCAATCGCTCTCCCACATGATGTGTAGCGGATAAATTTCGTTAGCAAGACAAACATCGCGAAATGCGATGATTCTTTTGGCGACATCCTCTTCGCCATTCAAACCACCGTGAAGGTATAGCATCACCCGTCGTTTTGCCCAATCCTTGGTTTTGGCCGGAATTGTTTCCAGAAATAATCTTTTTAAGTCTTCTTTCGTGGTCCAGTAATTACCTTGATCAGAGAGCTTACCGTTGTTTCCGACATCAATTACATAGGGCCGAATTTCGTTTAAAGGGATAATTTGTCCTGCGCGGAAAGTTCCGCTCGTGACATCCGCCGCACCCTGGGCCCAGAGATCAGCCTTGACAGGCACGCCGAGCTGGGCGACCCAAACGTCGGTAGCATGAATCATGAAGTCTTCGTATGGCAACAAGGCAAACCCATCTTTACCCCAACTCGCCCCCCACGAATTCTGAATGATGAAACCTTGAGAGGTGTAGCCGACAAGGGCTATCGCATGTCCACCATCCGCGTTTCCCTTACGCTGGATCACGGGAATTTTAATTTTTTGGGCTTTGCTGCCGACACCCGCTTTGAGTGAAACGGTGGATGGGCCAGGCTGCCCCCATCCGGCATGCACCATTAACGTGGCATACACGATGCCGACTTCATGAATGGCCGCATGCACATGGCGAACCTGCCTGAAATCAACCCGGTAATAAGCGCCACCTGGTGTCAGGGTTGCTTCATCGGCACGCTCTTGATCAAAATTATTCGCACCATGCAGATCGTGAGGCCAGAGTTCTTCAGTACATACGCCGTGGCGTTCCCAGCCCTTCATGGCACCCCGCGCCGAAGATCCAGAATAGTTTTCTCCCGGCCATTCATCATAGCGGCGGGCAAGTTCATAAAGCATACGCGGACTGATGCGACGCGTTAACTTGCGTTGATGAAGCAAGAAATTGATCACTGCCGCAAGGGCAAAACCCGTGCACGCCCCTTCCGTGCCCTGATTAAGAATGGCTGGAACAGCATGAATATTTACCACCTCGTCTGGCAGAGCACGCAGCGTAGGCAGATATTCCCAGTCTTTTAAATCAATTTTGTCAGGGAACGCATCCAGCGTTCTGCTAATTTTTTTCGCTACACTTCTTTCATCCGGCTTTTCACGTCTCGATTCGGATTCTGGCCGCGTGGTTTTCGGGGCAGACTCTTTGGCTACTGATGCTACAGATTGGGGCGCTTTGGTGGGGACACGTTTCTTTACCATGAGGTATTCTCCTGTTTATAGATTCGTGCTTGCACTTGAAGGGTGATCCCAATCTTCAAGTTGTTGAAGAAGACAAAATCGCAAGCAGTGCTTGTTTGTTAACCGTCAGAGATGGCGTGTAGCGGATGACTTCCTATTAATATAGTAGATCGAGAGCTATAAAAAAGAGGATAAGCCATTTCCTTATTTTTGATTTGTAAGCGCTATTGCGGAGAGTTGTAATAATTCGCCATCTCCTGAAGATAGCGCGCAACAAATATTTGTGTGATTAACGAAAAAGTTTTTCGCCGGCAAACAACTGCTGCACTGTTTCACGTTCACGGATAAGTTGCATGACTTCACCGGCCACCATCACTTCGGCTGCGCGTGGGCGCGTGTTGTAGTTTGAACTCATACTCATGCCATACGCACCTGCCGACATTACCGCAACCAGATCACCCTGCGAGATAGCCAGTTGACGGGCATTTCCAAGGAAGTCGCCAGTTTCGCATACCGGCCCCACCACTTCATATTGTTGCGCTGGCATATCACCTAGTTGCACTGGCTGGATATGATGATAGGCATCGTACAAGGCTGGACGCATCAGATCGTTCATTGCCGCATCGACGATGGCGAAGTGTTTTTCTTCGCCATGTTTGAGATATTCAACCTTGGTCAACAGTACGCCGGCATTGCCAACCAGCACCCGTCCCGGCTCAATAATAATTTTTTCACTGCGTCCTCGCAGGGCACTGAGTAGTGCACCGGCATAATCGGCAATGGCAGGCGGAGCCTCGTCCAGATAGCGGATGCCTAGCCCACCGCCCAGATCGAGATGCTCAAGACGAATTCCCTCACTTGCCAGCGCGTTTACCAGCACCAGCATTTTTTCTGTCGCTGCGATAAAGGGGCTGAGTTCGGTCAATTGCGAACCGATGTGGCAATCCATGCCAACCACACGCAGATGCGGTAACCCGCTCGCCTTGCGGTATAACGCCAGCGATTCCGTATAGGCGACGCCAAACTTGTTTTGTTTCAAGCCGGTGGAGATGTAGGGATGCGTCTTGGCATCGACATCCGGATTCACACGCAGGCTTACCGGTGCCACCTTGTTTATTCGTCCGGCCACTTCATTCAGGCGTATGAGTTCCGCTTCCGATTCCACGTTAAAACACAGAATGCCCGCTTCCAAGGCCAGCTGCATTTCTGCCACTGTTTTGCCCACACCGGAGAACACCACTTTATTCGCTGCGCCCCCAGCCGCCAGCACACGCTGTAATTCACCACCGGAAACGATATCAAAACCGGCGCCTAACTTGGCGAACAAATTCAGGATGGCGATATTGGGGTTGGCCTTTACCGCGTAGCAAATCAGATGCTCGCGCTCTTTGAGCGCCTCAGCAAACTGGCGATAACTATCGGTTAACGCACCGTGTGAGTACACATAGCATGGCGTACCAAATCGCTGTGCGATATCAGCCAGGGGTACTTGTTCGGCATAAAGCTGGTTACGCTGGTATTTAAAATAATCGGTCATGGCTATTTATTTTGATCAGGAAGTGGCTGGATTGCAGGCTGCGCTGGTGGCAAAAATAACGGCCCCTTGTGCCCACAGCTTTGTACCAGCAGTGCCAGCAGCACCATAATACCGGTCATACGCATAATTGTATTCTCACTAAAATGGAACAAAACGGAATTATAAAGGCAAGAGCGGAAGGGACTGAAACGGAATTTCATCAACATGCCGAGATGGTTGTCGCAAGGCCGTAGCTTCCATCAGGAGGCAACGGAGCCAAGTCTTGCAATTCAACATGAAGAAGGCATATGAGACCGGTGATTATACGATGCAGAATATTGTCGATGCTTTTGGGGTGCATTATTCTACTGTCAGCAGTGCGCCCGATAAAACTTCGCTCAAAAATACTTGATTGCATGATTGCAATACCTGGCACTGTAGCCATGATTGCTTGTGATGTTGGGCTTCGCAAGCTCAGCGCCAACCTACGTTAGCCCAGGCTACGCTTGCTCCCCCGAATAACAAATTCCGTTGTAGCAAGTTCCTCGAGGAGACTGTCCTCGGAACCAAACAATGAGAAAGCATTGATGTTCATTTTGCTCAAGTGCATGAGCACCTTCGCTCGCTCGCTCACGGGAATGTTGAACTTCCAGAGGAGATCTTGATCGGTGTCGTTTCTGCCAAACACGGATTCGTGGCTCGCATAGTAGACAACTTCATCGCGGTGGACCGTGCAAACCGTGTACTCGCTCTGCTGCATGAAATGTCGTCTGTGAATTGCGTGGTTAGGCCCGATACCTTGAATTTCCGGATGACCAGTTGCTCCCGACTTGGAGCTGTTAGCCCATTCGAGAAATACGCAAATCGCTGTGTGCGTAGCATCTTTAACACGGTTGCGGAATGCGAAAAATGCGGCGACGTACGGCGACCGTGTCCAGTCGAGCAGCGGTGAAGGGAAGCCATGATGACGCAGATAAGCCAAATAGGGAACGGCAGGACACTCACCTTCCGAGAGGGGCATCTGGTTCTTTGCCCAATCGACATATTTGGAAACGGTTGGCGTTTCCCACTTTACTGCGGAGAGTGTCTCAAGCTTCGGCTGGATGCGTTTGATGATCCGGAAGTACTGATCCAAACTGAGGTGTTCAGCAGTTTCTCTCTCAAGTGTCGTTTCGAGCTTCCAAGTCGAGTCGCCGTGTCCGCGAAAAAGAAGGTTTGAGATGTAGGCATGTGGTACTTGCCTGCTCGCGTGATCGCGGTAGAGCCGCTCCAGTTCGTTCGTAAACTGCTCCCAGGTTTCAAGTGTTCGCTCTTGCATTTGTGCTTTCAACGCACTTCAAAGTTTAAATCAAGCCACGCTACGCACCTAAATGGCTGAGAAATAAAATGTATTGTGAGGTCCGAAGGTTAATAAAAAATTTGACAATGACCAGCTTATAGATTAGGCATGTTTTCCTCTATTAAAGCTAGCTCCTCATCATCAGTCGAAATTTCTCTAATACCTTCAAGGAGCGTTGCCTTGATAGTCGTGATCGGCACTGCGGCCTCCGCGCTGGAGATATTGCCTTTCTGGGCCCATTTTTTAATCATGAACAGTGCATTAGATAGAGGAGCTTTCACTACCCTCGCATGTTCAATTTCAAGGTAATACTTGCGGTAGTCGTTAAAGAGCGCTTGAAATACATCAATGGCAGCAACATAGGGATTTGGCTTCTGATCCATGGCTCGGAAGTGGCAGGCAGATATAGTCATGCAGAGGTCCTCGGTACGCCCTGTTAACTTGGCAGCATCAATCCCGAGGTCATATAAAGCCCTACAAACTCGTGTATGAAACCAAGATAAATTATGGTTACGAGCAACGACATAAATCAGCCAAGCCACTGGCAAGATCAGGAGGTACGAGAGTGTCTCAAGCATATGCATTTAGCCGAACGTAATATAGAAACACTTTCATAAACCAACAATGTCACTTATATAGGCAAGCATTGTCAAGCGCGGTAGGTTGAATTGAATGACATGAAGCCCAACATTTCATCTTGGCGGCTGATACAAGCTCATTTTTTGCCAGCCGCCGAGCGAACCTCAAGAATTACTGTTTTCATCGTTCCGCCTCGCAATGTTTTTCTGAAAATTAGCCATCAAGCGCTCTGATGTGCTGAATCGGTAGTTGCTTTATTTCGTGCTGAAATGCCAGTGGTCACCATTTCGCCCCCCATTTGATCCATTAATTCTTGAGACTTCTTCCTATCCCGATTGGGCGTCTCAGTAGTGGAAACGTAACTGAGCAATCATCAATGCATCACCCTCTATGCAATACACCATACGATGCTCATCCGTAATTCGGCGTGACCAGAACCCGGAAAGGGCATGCTTCAATTGTTCGGGTTTGCCGATTCCCGCGAAGGGCTCGCGCTGTGTCTCACGTATCAGCTTGTTGATTCGCTCGACCATGTGCTTGTCTTGCTTCTGCCAATATAAATAATCTTCCCATGCATCATCAGCGAAGATCAGCCTCACTTCACCAACTTTCGTTCAACGCCTTTACCGTCATTCAGTTGCGCGATGGCAGCGAGCAGGCGCCGGGCATTGGCGGGGGTGCGCAAGAGGTAGGCGGTTTCCTCCAGCGACTTGTAGTCTTCAAGCGAGAGCATCACGACGGATTGTTCTCCATTGCGGGTAATGATCAAGGGTTCATGATCGTCGCAAACGCGGTCCATGGCACTCGCGAGATTTGCACGAACGGTAGTATAGGTAATCGCATCCATAACAAGCCTCCAAATATGTACGCGTTACTGTACATTTTTGACGGTGGCTTGTCTAGCGCACTGGTGCGGACGCACCGATAAGTATTCTGCGTTTGGCTGACCCCGTGCGCTTTTCAATTATAGCTGCTGAAAAAAAGGGCGAAGATCCCCAAGGCCATTGCGGCAATTCCCAAGGTGGGTATCATCCAGTCGCCCCTGGCCAGGCCGGGCTCAAGTGTGGCTTGATCAGGCTGATCCGGGTTGTAATACACGGATACTTTGGCACCGGCAGGGTATTTTTTGGCATAGCTGGCGGCGAGCTCCGGCGATGGATTGGTACCATCTGGAAACTCCAGTGTGCGTTGATAAAGATGCGCAGCCACTGTGTAGCTGAACTGAATGTGTGGTAGCAGGTCGTTAGCTTCTGACGTGGGCGCGGATTGTTCAATGACGCCTTCCACCATGGGCCAGCGCAGCGTTTTTCGTGCCTTGGCAAAAATGATCCAGCCCCATAGTACGGCACCAAACCCGCCGATGATGAAGAGGCCGAGAATGATCGCATAGTAATTCAATTTTGAATCTCCATTTTGAGTTACGGCGTTGGCGGTGGGAAAAGGGGGGATACAATCTGCCACTGCTTTAATTCACGGCGTCGTTTGGCATAATCGGGGCAGACATTTTCAACCACCTGCCAAAACGCCTTAGAGTGGTTCATCTCGATAAGGTGGGCGAGTTCATGTACTACGACGTAATCAATCAAGTGCAGCGGCATTTTGATGAGTTGCCAGTTGAGGCGCACATCGCCTCGTGTGGTGCAGCTACCCCATTGCGTGCGCGCGGAGGAAAGCTTCACCATGCGCGGCGCTACATTCATCAGGGGTGCAAAGTGCGCTACGCATTCATTGAACAGGTTTTTCGCTTCGCGTTGATACCACTGTGTGACAGCCTGCTCTATCGATGCTTGGTTAGCATCATCTGTAACATGCACGAATAATTGCGTATCTTTCAGCAGCGGTGGCGTAGCAAATAAGCTGACGACTACATGCAGGGTAATCACCTCACCGATAAAAAACAGGGATTGCCCATCCCGCCATTGTGGCGGGACGGGCTTCTTCGCTTGCCAATGTTCAAGTTTTTTTACCACCCAATGCGCTTTGTCCTGCAATACATCATGCAGCCATTGCTCTGAGGCACGCAGTGGCATGTTTACCGTCAGTCCGTGATTGTCGATGCGCAGGCCTATGCTACGGCGCCGGTTAGTACGTTTGAGGGTATAGGTAACCTGGGTGCCATCCAGGTTTACTGTGCGTTCTTCGACGGCCAGCGGGAGGGTAATAAATCGGCGTAATTTTTCAAGCATCAGGGCAACCGCGTGACTTCGGTTTCGATCCACTCTTCCACGCGCCGATTGATTTCTTCGGCCTTGAGACCGGCGGGATCAATAGGTAGGCCGATGCTCATGGTAATAACACCAGGATGTTTGAGGAAAGAATTGCGTCCCCATAGTTTGCCCGCATTGTGTGCCACAGGAACGATCGGTACACCGCTGGATACGCCTAGAAGCGCGCCGCCGATCTTGTATTTGCCGCGCTGACCAAAAGGAATGCGTGTTCCTTCAGGAAAAATAACCACACAAAAACCTAGTGCCAGCCGCTCTTTACCCTGACGCAACAACTGTTTGATCGCCTCGCGGCCTTCGCTACGCTTAATGGCAACGGGACTGGTCATCGCCAGGCCCCAACCGAAAAAAGGAAGCCACAACAGTTCGCGTTTGATCACCCAAACTTGCGGCGGAAATACTTTTTGTAGCGCGATGGTTTCCCAGGCGGATTGATGCTTGCACAGCACAAGACACGGTTTATCTGGAATATTATCGGCGCCGCGCACTTCCATGCGGATGCCGCATACCGCACGTAATAGCCATAGCATCGTAAGTGCCCAGCCAGAGATGATGCGATAGCGTGTAATGGGATGAAACGGAAAGGTGAGTATTGCAATTAGCGTAAACAGCGGCGTAATGACGACTTGCAGCAGCAGAAAAATCAACGAGCGTATGAATACCATATCAGGGAAACTTTAAAATATCGTCATTCTCGTGCAGGCGGGAATGGAAAATTCAGATTTTGTATAGAGGCCATTAAATGAGGGTGGAAACGACTGCTGCCAGATCACGATAAACCAGCGTGCCTTCCGGCAAGTTGCCCTTGGCTTGGGTCTTCGTTCCCTTGCCGGTAAGCACTAATATTGGCTGCGCGCCCATCTTGGCGGCGGCTTCCAGATCGCGTAACGCATCGCCTACCATAGGCACGCCCTTCAAGCTCACGTTATAGCGCATGGCAATTGTTTCCAGCATGCCGGTTTTAGGTTTGCGGCAAGAGCAGTTGGCTTCCGCCGCATGGGGACAATAAAATATTGCATCAATACGCCCGGCTGCCTGCGCCACCGTCTTGTGCATCTTGTCGTGAATGGCATTCAGGGTAAGCATATCGAACAGGCCGCGTCCTATACCGGATTGATTGGTCGCCACCACCACGCGATAGTCCGCCTGCACCAAGCGGGCAATTGCTTCAAGACTGCCGGGTAGGGGCTTCCATTCATTCGGGTGCTTGATGAATCGAGTGGAGCCATAATTAATGACACCGTCGCGGTCAAGAATGATGAGTTTCATTGTTGCCCCACTTTTAGCCTGCCAGTTTGGAGATGTCAGCGACCTGATTCATCAGGTCACCCAGTCGCTTCAGCAAGGCCAGACGATTTCCCCGCACAGCATGATCTTCTGCCATCACCATCACCTTGTCGAAAAATTCATCTACTGCTGTGCGTGCCGAGGCCAGCAAAGTGAGCATAGCGGTGTAATCCTGTTTCTGCATTCCGGCTTCCACCTGCGGTTCGAGGCGTTGCACAACTTCATACAGGCTGCGCTCAGCATCTTCTTGCAACAGCCCAACCTGAATTTCGGCGTTTACCGTGTCGGTTTTCTTCAGAATATTCTGGATACGTTTGTTGGCAGCCGCCAATGTCGCCGCTTCCGGCAGTTTGCGGAAGGCACACACCGCTTCCAGACGCGGTATCACGAGATCGATACGCGTCGGGTTTTGACACACAACCGCTTCAATTTCATCGGGAGAAAATTCGCGCTCGCGCAAATAACCGCGCAACCGCTCGAGCATGAAGCCATGCACATCGGCCACGACACTGCCGCTTAATTTTTCAGCAGTGAAACTTTCTTTGCTCAACTGCAATAGCATATCGAGCGGCAACGCCAGTGGGGTCTCGATTAGGATGCGCAACACGCCTAGCGCGTGGCGGCGTAATCCAAATGGGTCTTTGTCGCCAGTGGGGACCAGGCCGATCCCGTAAATGCCAACCAGTGTATCCAGCTTGTCAGCCAGAGCCACCGCACAAGCCACCGCGCCCTGCGGCAGAGAGTCACCGGCAAAGCGCGGGTGATAGTGCGCCGCAATCGCATCTGCCACTACCTGATTCTCGCCGTCATGCAGCGCATAGTAGCGTCCCATAATGCCTTGCAGTTCCGGAAACTCGCCGACCATGTCGGTGGTCAAATCGGCCTTGGCTAGGCGTGCCGCCAGTTCAGCCACCGATTTTTCAGCATTGAGCTGGTGTGCGATGGCACCGGCCAGAGTAGTTATGCGCTCGACGCGCTGCAATTGCGTGCCTAACTTGTTGTGATAGACCACGTTGCCTAGCTTGGCGACGCGCGATTCCAGCGTCTGTTTGCGATCCTGATTGAAGAAGAAGCGCGCATCGGCCAGGCGCGGACGCACCACGCGTTGATTGCCATCGATAATGTGCTTGGGATTGTCTACCTGCATATTGGAAACAATCAGGAATTTATTGAGCAGCTTGCCGTTGTTATCCAGCAACGGAAAATACTTCTGGTTCTGCTGCATGGTGAGTATCAGGCATTCTTGCGGCACTTCAAGGTATTCTTTTTCAAATTCGCCAACATAAATTGCTGGCCATTCCACCAGCGCCGTAACTTCATCCAGCAGGCCATCGGATGGATTAATGCGCGCATTGAGTTCGAGTGCCTTGGCTTTGAGATATTCATCAATTCGGGTGCGGCGCTTTTCATAAGAGGCGATAACCTTGCCGTGCGTCAACAATGTTTCTTCATAGCTATCTGCGGATACGATTGGGATTTCACCGGTGTGCAGGAAGCGATGCCCATTTGTTAACCGTCCACTCTGTAGTCCCAATACTTCGCCGGGTACTATGCGATCCCCATGCAGCATAACTAAACCATGCACGGGACGCACAAACTGATGGTCGGAGTCGCCCCAGCGCATCAGTTTGGGGACGGGTAGTTTTTTCAAAGCTTGAGTTGTGATGTCGGCCAAATAGACATCTAGGGGCTGCCCTTTTTTTTCTATGCGTGCGACGAAGTACTCTGTCTTGTCGTCATTCTTACGTTGCAGTTGTTCAAACGTTACGCCTGCACCGCGCATGAAACCTTCCAGTGCTTTGCTGGGTTTGCCTTCGGCATCCACCCCGGCAGCTACTGCGGGGCCTTTGCGTTCTATCACACGATCAGTTTGCTGCGATGCTACATTGGTAATTGTCAGGGCCAGCCGACGCGGAGTAGCGAAAGGCGTGCAAATGCTATCCTCGCCCGCCAGCTCCTGCCCGCGCAGCTCAGTAAATACTTCGTTGGCGAAAACAGTGGAAAGACGTTCCAGCGCCTTGGGCGGTAGCTCTTCGGTAAGCAGCTCAATCAATAAAGTCTGTTTCATTATTTTGCCTCCCCGGTCTTGCACATCGGGAAGCCAAGCGCCTCGCGCGAGTCGTAATAAGCCTGCGCCACCAGCCGGGACAACGTTCGTACGCGGCCTATGTAAGCGGCGCGTTCGGTCACCGAAATAGCGCCGCGCGCATCCAGCATATTGAAACTATGCGAGCACTTCATCACCATCTCGAATCCGGGTAATACCAACTCGGCGGCGATCAAGCGCTTGGCTTCGGTTTCATATTCATTGAAGTGGCGGAACAACATTTCGACGTTGGAATGCTCGAAGTTGTATTTGGATTGTTCGACCTCGTTCTGGTGGTATACATCACCGTACGTCACGACGTTGTCGTCGTTCTTAGCCCAAACCAGGTCATATACGTTTTCCACGTCCTGCAAATACATCGCCAGACGCTCCAGTCCATAAGTAATTTCGCCCAGTACCGGGCGGCAGGTCAGCGAGCCAACCTCCTGAAAATAGGTGAATTGCGTCACCTCCATGCCATCCAGCCAAACTTCCCAGCCCAAGCCCCATGCGCCCAGCGTGGGCGATTCCCAATCGTCTTCCACAAAGCGGATATCGTGCTCACCAGTATTAATGCCCAGCGCGCGCAGACTGTCGAGATAGAGTTCCTGGATATTGGCGGGCGAAGGCTTGAGTACGACTTGATACTGGTAATAATGCTGTAACCGGTTCGGATTTTCGCCGTAGCGCCCGTCTTTGGGGCGACGTGAAGGCTGCACATAAGCGGCGCGCCAAGGCTCCGGGCCGATCGCACGCAAAAAGGTGGCGGTGTGAAAAGTGCCTGCGCCCATTTCGATATCGTAGGGCTGCAATAAAGCGCAACCCTGTTTGTCCCAGAATTGCTGTAGCGTCAGGATAATTTGCTGAAATGTGAGCATGTGACAAAACCGGCGTGATTTGTGAAAGGCGCTATTTTATTCCAATTTCAATTCGATAGTGGAACAAGGCGGGGACGAGCGGACAATGCAGAAAACATTGTCTATATTTGATGAAGATAAAAAGCGGTTAGCCAAGTGATGCCGTGCCGAAACCGAGCCATTTAGAAATGGATTGGCGTTAATCCATTAGATTCCCACCTATCCGAACGTAAGCCTGAGTTCATCTATTGAAAGGTGGGAATAACAGCATTTTTATTACGATTTTATAGCCCGTAAAACGGTAGCCCCGATGTCAGCTGGATTACGTACAACAAACATGCCCAGCGCTTCCATCATGTCAATTTTAGCGGTTGCGGTATCAGACTCGCTGCTGATAATCGCGCCCGCGTGGCCCATGCGGCGTCCAGGGGGAGCCGATAAACCAGCGACGTAGCCAATTAGCGGTTTGCGCATGTTTTTCTTTGCCCAGCGGGCCGCTTCTACTTCCTGCGGACCGCCGATTTCACCAATCATCAGTACAGCATCGGTATCTGGATCATCTTCAAATGCTTTTAAGACAGTCGCGAAGTCAGTTCCATTGACGGGGTCGCCGCCGATACCGATAGATGATGATTGGCCAAGGCCGAGATCACTCATCTGGGCGACAGCCTCATAGTTTAATGTGCCGGAGCGTGAAACAATTCCGATTCTGCCCGGGCTGTAGATATGGGAAGGCATGATGCCAACCTTGCCCACGCCTGGTGTAATAATGCCGGGTGTATTCGGGCCGATGATAATTGAGTTGGTGCCCAGCCGGTAGCGCTCCACACGCACCATATCCTGGACAGGTATGCCGTCCGCGATGACAACGATCGTTTTGATCCCCGCATCAATCGCTTCCATGATTGCATCGGCGGCGAAGGGGGGAGGGGCGAAAATACCGGAAACGTCTGCGCCTGTCGCCTGTACAGCTTCTTCAACGGTATCAAATACAGGTAAGCCCAGGTGTTGCGTTCCGCCCTTACCAGGCGTCACGCCACCGACCACCTTGGTGCCAATTTTCATCGCTTCTTCAGCGTGAAAGGTGGCGTGTTGCCCAGTAAAGCCCTGAAAGATTACGCGCGAATCTTTATTTAATAACACACTCATGAGTGTTCCTTTTTTAGCGGTACCACTTTTTGTACAATATTGTTAACCTCAGTTACCGCTTTTGCGGCAGCATCATTCAAATTACTGGCAATAATAAATGGGAATTTGGAGGTACTGAGGATAGTCCGTCCTTCTTCAACATTCGTACCCGCCAGCCGTACGATGATGGGCATTTGTATATTCTGGTCACGCATGGCTTGAATGATTCCGGTAGCGATCCAGTCACAACGGTTGATCCCAGCAAAAATATTGATAAGGATAATTTTAACGGCAGGATCTTGCAGCACAATGCGGAAAGCATTAGCAACTTTTTCTGGTGTAGCTCCGCCTCCTACATCCAGGAAATTAGCCGGCCTTCCGCCATGTAGGGTAATGGCATCCATGGTTGCCATTGCCAGGCCAGCACCATTGACGATGCAACCCACATCACCGTCCAGTGCAATGTAATTCAAGCCATGTCCAGTCGCCTCAACCTCTTTTGGATCCTCTTCGTCAAAATCCCGGAGTTCGGAAATTGTTGGTCTGCGGTACAGTGCATTGTCATCAAAAGTCATTTTTGCATCTAGTGCCAACAGTTGGCCATTGTCCACAATAGCCAGCGGATTAATTTCAGCCATGATGGCGTCATTGTCTCGCATACAGCGATAAAGACCCTTCATGACCTTTACTGCTTGCGGCAATAATGCACCTTTTAGACCGACTTTATAGGCAACCTTGCGGCATTGAAAGTCGAGCAAACCCACTGCTGGATCAATGATTTCCCGGATGATTCGTTCCGGTGTTTGCTTCGCAACCACCTCTATTTCCACCCCACCTTCAGCGGAAGCAACCAAAGTGATTCGCCGCGTAGCACGATCAATAATCAGTCCAACGTAATACTCGCGCACAATGTTGCTTGCTTGTTCAACCAGGACACGACGGACAAGCCTGCCTTCAGCTCCAGTTTGATGCGTCACCAGATTGGTGCCAATTATTTCATCGGCGATGACCCGTACTTCATCAATACTGTTGCCTACCCGAACACCGCCTGCTTTGCCACGGCCCCCGGAATGTATCTGCGCCTTGACAACCCAACGCGACCCGCCAATTTCTTCCGCAACAGTGGCCGCTTGGGCGTCAGTGTGAACGACGCGCCCCGGTGGTACGGGAACGCCATAGTGTTTGAGCAAATCTTTAGTTTGATATTCATGAATATTCATAGCGTATTACTCACTTAAGTCCAGGCTTGGCCGCCTGTATCTGATCTGCTTTGGCAACCAAAACCTGCGCCTGCCTGATGGATGCCGCATCGATAAGGCGGCCATTCAGCGAAACCGCCCCTTTGCCTTCGCGCGCGGCTTGTTCCATGTTTTCCAGAATACTTCTGGCACGGCTAACTTCTGCCTCGTTGGGTGTGAAGACTTCGTTGGCTAATGCAATTTGTGACGGATGGATGGCCCATTTCCCTTCAACTCCCAGTGCGGCCACTCCTTTCGCAACCGCCAAAAATCCTTCTGGATCATTAAAGTCACCAAATGGACCGTCAATCGGCCTCAATCCATAAGCGCGACAAGCAACTACTAATCTTGATATCGCGTAGTGCCATTGATCGCCCCAATGGCGCATCCGCTTCCCGGCTTCATCGGGATCGGTAAGTATGGCGTAATTAGGGTTTGCGCCGCCCATATTGGTCGTGCGTGCCTGTGTTGAAGCTGCGTAATCGGCCACACCAAATACCATCGCCTCCATACGGCTTGGACATGCTTGAGCGATTTGTTCAATATTCGCCATGCCTAGAGCTGTCTCAATAAGCACATGGATATTCACCGGTTTAAATTTCTTTGCCGCTTCGATTTGTTCCATCAGCGTTGCGACAAAATAGACATCGTCCGGCCTATTAACTTTGGGGATCAGAATGGTATCGAGCTTATCTCCGGCGGCTTCCATTACATCTACGATATCGCGGTAACACCAATGCGTATCGAGACCGTTGATTCGCACCGAAACAGAACATGCAGACCAATCCATGTCATTTAACGCCGCTATGACATTTTTGCGCGCCTGCTCTTTATCATCAGGCGCAACCGCGTCTTCCAAATCCAGAAAGACTACATCAGCACCTGCTGTCGGCGCTTTTTCAAGCATACGTAGGTTACTGCCCGGAACGGCCAATTCGCTACGATGAAGTCGAGTTTTAACTGCCACTATATTTCCCCTTGATTTGTATGTTTATTTATTGAACTGACGCAACACCATGTAATCGGTATGGTTTTTTGGATGCAAACTATATCACGATGTTAGCTTATCTTCATATTTTGACCATTCATGTACGTCAAGGTAGCCCCTGTTATATCAATACAATTTGTTTGGCGAGAGGATTGAACATTAAGATATATTTTCTATAAGGCTCACCTGTAATCAGGGGCTTGTCCAACAAACGCTTTAGATCGTGGCTACACTTCGCTCGCACGATCTAATCTTATTTGTTTGAGGTAGGCTGGGAAAAATGGACACCAACGTTTTGTTAAACATGAAATGGAGGTGTGAGATGAAATAGAGAGACCCAAGCGCGATTTACAGCAAAGAATTTCGTGAACAGGCGGTTAAGCAAGTCACAGAAGAAGGGTTAAGCCCGAAGGAAGCGGCGCGGCGTTTATCGATGCCTGCTTCCACATTGGAGTGCTGGTTAAAGGCCGTGCAGATAGGGAAATTGGGTGATGTCGACAAGACACAACGTTTGTTGACCGAGATTGAACAGGAACTAGCCAAAATCAAACGGAAGCTGGCGGAAGTCAAAATGGAGCGCGACCTGTTAAAAAAGCGGCGGCGTACTTTCCTCAGTATCAACGGTAGGCCGAGATGAGGAGTCGATCCGGCAGTACATTCAGCACCAAGAGGAAGAGGGCAAGCGCCTAGAGCAGACGCACCTATGGCGCTGACGGCTACCGAAAGGTGGCCACAAGAGCAGGAGCCGCGTAAGCGACCACGTTAAGCGGCTTTGAGTGGCTCACAAATTAAAACCCCCGGCTTTGCCGGGGGATATTTACTTGCATCGGACGTGCTGATTGCAGTGTGAATTGCATCTGTTTCGTTGCCCTCTACAATCTCTTTGGCTGCGATATTTACGTCACTTTAAAATTAAGCCTTCCGTAGACGTAACCAAGACAAGCCTGACAATCCTAATAAAATCAATAAAGCAGAAGAAGGTTCTGGAACGTTGTTACTGATAACAGCACTGTTTGCAGCATCAATGACGAGTGGATTTCCAAAGCCGTCGCCTAACGCATTGATTTGGGAGAACGATACGTTCGTACTTGTTCCGCTCCCAAGAACATCCACATGAAATAATAATGTCGCTAATGTGAATGCACTGCTTTGAAGACTATCAAGATCTGTAGGTGTCAGATAACTTACTTCGGCAAGGTTGATTAATCCACCTGAGACCCCTGAGCTAAAATCACCCGCCTCAGCAGAAGAGATAACACCAAGAAATGAGCCCAGACTGTAACTGGTGAAGCTTAACTTGGTTGTATCAAAAGCAATATCTAAGTCAAAGTCGCCTAATGAAGGTGCTCCTCCGGCATTCAAACCGCTAATGATCAGATCGAGACTGATATTGTCGCCCGGAAGGGCAGTTTGGCTGGTAGGGGATAGTTTAAGAATCACCCCTCCCGCTGCCAGAGTACTCATCATGGATAGTCCTAAACCATAAATAATGAGCATGAGTAGTTTTATTTTATATTTCATTGTAGTGCTCCTCTTTTCTCTATTAATAATTGGTCATCGAATGCTGAAATTATTGGCATAACGCGTTGGTGCATTTGAGCGTGCATTGACGCGCATCATTAGCATTAATCATGAGGTTCCCATCTGCGTCCCTTGGATCAGTAGCGCTGGATGCGGGAGTATTTTTAGCGGCCATAATTAAATTAATATCAGTTTTGTTGATAAAACTGTCTCCATTAATGTCACAGCGTTGTACCTGAACATTTGTCCAAATTTTTGCGGCCGTATCGGAAAGGTTACCAACTGATGCGGTAATGGCATCCGTTCCTACAGTGTTACCCGTGTAACAAAATTCAGTCTTACCCAGGGCATCTGAGAATTTAAAGTCACCAATAGTGTGAGTACCGGTTACCGCAAAATCAACCCGGATACCAGCTAAAGGATTTGAGTTTTGATCTTTGGTAGTGCCGATTACACAATGCTGTGTATTAATCGGATTGGTAGCTGTTTTAGGGCTTATTACAAGACTAGCCAATGAAGCGACTTGTCCTAAAGCCAAACCGCCTGGATAGCCGTATGAATCAAAGCTGGCAAACCCATAATTGGTGATACCAAAGGGGAGAGTCGCATCCAGATTATGGCTTCCTATCAACACAGCAACTTGGGCTCCCGAAAACCCGCTGCTGCCGATCGGCGAAAACGAAGCTGATGGAATCGCTGAGCCATCAAGGTTTATGGCGCCGACTATGGCATTGGGTGCAACTATATTGATAAAGTTTATTGGAAAGCCCGATGCCGGTGTCGTTACGGTATAACCCGCTAAGAATTGTTCCTTGGGTGGAATCAACGTTTCAAACGGATCAGAAGTGACACCGTCAAACGACGAGCTGTTAGAGTATTGCGCGACTAAGACCGGTTTGGTTGTGGCGATTTCGGATTGGCCAACGATGATTTGTTCATAGAATTGACCGCGATTGAGCGTAACGACCAGGCTGCCGTTTATACGTACTTCCGTGCCATTTTGAGATGCCAGGATGCGGAAAGTATCACCTCTAGTTCGAGTTGCCAGAGGAACGGTTAGAAAGGCTTGTCCCCAAGTACTTGTCGGTGTGAGCTCTTCGACGATATGATCACAAGCGACATTCCCACTAGGGATATTGGCGCATTGATGGCCGCCGAATACAGCGATGGGTTTGTCTGATTGAACAATAGAGCCCGTCAAATCGGCAGGAGCGCTATTCGTGTTTCTGAGTTGATAAGTTTGACCCTGATTCAGCGTTATTAAATAAGGAATGCCTGCTGTTCGAATCCCTGTAGTCACGGGAAGCGTAATGGTTACTGTAGTATTGTCTTGCGTCGCGACAATGCCGAATTGTGTGGCATTAACAACATTAGTATTCTTATAGCCGAGATTAATGTACTCCGTTCCTAAAATATCGGTCGGCAAGCCAAGAAATGCGTCTGTCGTAGCCGAAATTCGGTTGAGGCCATAGACGGTCACTTCCGCAGCAGCAGCAACATGGATACCTAGATTTCCGATCGAATCTGAAGTTGTAACTTGGGCGGAGCTGGGAATGGTTACCGAAGTAACTGTTCCGGGGGTTACTGTGAACGGTGATGTAAAGGCTAATCCGGGGATTGACACCGTACCGCTAGTGGCGGTATCGCCGGTAATAAATAAGGTTAGTGCTGGAGTACCAAGATTGCCGTTAAACATCAGCCAAAAATCAGTACCTTTGCTGTCCAGTTGAGCGGCATATAAATTTTGAGGCACAGTAACGATGGCCAACAAGCAAATAACTAATTTAATATAAGTGGTGATTTTTGTGGCTAAATTATTGTATAGCCCATTATGTCGGCTATTTATTTTATTTTTATTTTCATCTGAATTTTTCATAATTGAACTCCCCTTATTAATAAATTCCTAATTGATAAATCCTGTCATGTGAATTCCAACCGTATAAATTAAATTGCCTTTGTCCTACACCCCCTCCCAATTCAATTTCCATACCCTGCATTTCGCCCATTATCAAATTCGAGGCAAGAATCAGTGGTTCCATCGACCTGAAAGACCCCAGTCGCTTATAAAAAGCGTACCGACCGAGATAAGAGAATAAAAGCAAGAAGCGAGCCATGCATGCATCGCGATGCGAACAATCGCTTGTGCTAAGTATGTGTTGGTATCAATTCTCCTGATGTAAAATTTTCCGACACGTATATTTTTTTCGATTGATATACAATATATTATGTTTCAATTGGTTAATATATTTCCATTCAGTCGCAGCTTTAGATGGGCGTGCAAAAAGCTGTAAAAATTTCCGACAAAAAACTCTTGGGTTCACTGACACAGCCCTGTCGTGCTGAATTTGTAGCTGCTTTCTTTCGCGCCGAAATGCCGGTGGTCACCCTTTCCAACCTCGTTGTCATAGCGCACCACGCAAAAATGAGAGAGAACAGGCGAGAGCCTATTCTTGACTTTGCTGAGATTGATTGTGGGGTAAACCATCGTACTATCCGTCGCGTCATCCAAGGCAATGGACGCTTACCCAATCCATCAAGGCTTGACAAAGCGAAATGCGAATTTGTCTGTCGGAATTTCCATATCGAAATAAGCTTGATTGCGTGGATCGGATGGATTGCGAAGAAAGTTGCTTTCTTGTTCAAGTCGGAAACCGACTTTTTGAATTTCATCCAAAACGATAGCTTGGTCCATGCGATGGAGCGTTTTTGCCGTTGCAATATCAGCGCCCGTCTTGGTGGAGTGGTCGATCACAATGAGGTGTCCGCCAGGCTTCAATGCTTTGAATAATCGCTGGTTCAACCGGGCACGACGGGCAGCCGACAGGTAGGCGCTATTGTGATAATTCATGATGTTGGTGATCAAATCCAGTTTGGGCGCATCATTGGGTATGGGGTCTTCGAAGGGGCGTATCACCGGCACAATGTTTGACTGGGGGTGATCGGTCAGTCGTTTGATGAATGTTGGCCGTTGATTGTCCCCTTGCGCCCATACCGTTCCGGTGCTTCCAACAGCCAGCGCAAGCAGCTGTGTCGTGTATCCATTGCCAGTTGCAAGATCCAGTACCCGCATACCTGGCCGCGCTTGGGCGAACTGCAGGAACTCAACCGGTTTGCGTGTAGCATCAGCACGTTTGTCTTCAATAGTTCGAATGGGGCTGCTAACCGCCTGTTGGTAAAAATCGGATAGTGTTCGCGGGTTGCTTAATTCAGGCGCTGCGTATCCGGTTATTCCGCATACAAAGCCAAAGATAGCGATAAGCATCATTACCCATCGGCCACCCAAGCAGTATTGGGTAATCACAAAAAAATCTTTTCAAAAACATCAAGGCGTAGGATATTTTTTAGTGGGACGGTCATCCCATGTATTTGGAGCTTGCCTACAAACATACAAAGGAACGCTAATGTCCAAAATGTGTGTAGGCAAGCGTCCATGGCAATGGATGCCTCTACCTATCAAGGCTTGACGAAGCGCAAGGCAAATTTGTCTGACGGAATTTTCATCTTGAAGAAAGCTTGGTCACGGGGGTCAGACGGATTGTGTAGGAAGCTGCTTTCTTCTTCGAGCTGGAAACCTGCCTTCAAAAATTCTTCACCAACGAGTTTTTCGTCAATACGGTGAAGTGATTTTGCTGCTGAAACTCCACTGCCCGGCTTTGCTGAGTGATCAATTACAACGAGATGTCCACCAGATTTCAATGCATCAAACAATCGTTGGTTTAGTTTGGAACGGTCAACGGGTTTATAGGCGATATCATGGTAGTTCAGGATGATGGTAATCAAGTCTAGCTTGGGTATATCACTGGGGATAGGGTCTTCAAAAGAGCTTATTACCGGAACGATGTTCGGTTGGGGATGGTCGGACAACCGTTTGACGAGTGCTGGCCGTTGTTGGTCCCCTTGTGCCCATACGGTCCCCTTGCTTCCAACAACCAGCGCGAGTAGCTGCGTGGTGTTTCCCCCGCCTGCCGCAATATCCATTACCAGCATACCTGGCCGCACTTGGGCGAACTGCAGAAATTCAATGGGTTTGCGTGTTGCATCAGCACGCCTGTCTTCATCGGTTCGTATTGGGCTGTTAACCGCCTGTTGGTAACCCTCATTTACAGCTTGCAAATTATCCCATTGCGGCGAGGTATAGCCGTTAACACCCCATGCCAAACCAAAACTGGCGATTAACGCCGGAAGCCATCGCCTAGTTACGTAGTATTTTGTTGTTAACATGAAGATTCCTTTCAAAAGTGTTGTTAAGTTGTGGTGGCACCGTACTCATTTTGCAGCTTTTTGATAGGTGGTGTGATGCTGCTGAGTCAGTAAAATTTTACACTGGCCTTACACGGAGCGGGAACAGCCGGAAGTTAAACAGTCTGACTCGCTAAAAGCGAATGGATATTGGTGCCCCGAAGACGAATCGAACGTCCGACCTACCCCTTAGGAGGGGGTCGCTCTATCCACTGAGCTACCGAGGCGCGCGCCTATTCTAACGCAAATGAACTTTGATCACACCTCTGCTATTCACAATTTGTTTAGTCTAACTTATTCATAAAGAGGGCAAATAACACTCGTAATTATTTAATATAATGTATTTTTTAAGAAATGCATTCGTAAACTGCCATGCGTACGCAGTGCCGTGGTAAACCGATGGAATGTGGCTGACCTACCGTCCGCAACCGGGAAAATGCGGGGTCTTTGATCAGGCATTTGTGTTGCTTTTATATGGCTTCAAAAAATTGAATTCCTACGCTTCAAGTTGTAAGAGTTGGGGTCCAATCTACGACTGGTACGGGTGTAACCATAGTTTCATGAAAAACACCAAGACTACATGATTCAGTTAATGCCCAATCTTGAGCGTCACTTCCACTGAGCAAGGTATACCTCATGTATCGTTTGATCATGGTGGGCGGTGGACACGCGCAACTCAGCGTGCTTAAAACCCTTGCCCAAAAATCTTTGGGCATTGATGCGGTACTGATTACCCCCAGCCCTTACCAAATCTATTCAGGCATGTTGCCGGGATGGATAGCCGGACATTACAGCCTGTCGGATTGCCGGATCGATCTGCGCCCGCTGGCAGCATCCGCCGGGGCACGCCTGATCTTTGCCCAAGTCGTTGGAATAGATGCCCAGCAATGCCGAATCTCGCTTTCAGATGGCATGCACCTTGATTACGATGGTTTGTCGCTCGATGTGGGCAGCGAGGCTGATCTATCATTACTGGAGGTGGCGGGAGAGCGTTTGCTGCCGATCAAGCCGCTGGGAAATTTTGTACAACGTTGGCCGGCTATACTCAACGCTGCATCGCAACAGGATCATTATCGGCTTGTGGTGGTCGGCGGTGGTGCGGCTGGCGTCGAGCTGGCATTTGCCGCGCAATATGCTTTTGCCAAGCGGCGGTGCAAGCAAGCTTCAGTCGCGTTGGTCGCTTCGGAGGGCGGCATTCTGCCGGGTCATGCGAGTGGGGTGAAGCATCGTACCCGTACGTTGTTGGAGCAGCGTGGCATTACGTTGTATCAGGCGCAAGCAGTGGGTACCTTAAAAGGGGTTGCACTTTCCAATGGGCAATCCCTGTTTGCGGATTGCATCATTGCCGCGACCGGTGCGCGTCCGCCCGCTTGGCTGCGTAATTCCGGTCTTGCGCTGGATGAACAGGGCTACGTCCTCGTGGATGCACAGCACCGAAGCATCTCCCATCCCAATGTATTTGCCGCCGGCGATGTGTGTATGCGTAGTGACATTCAGCTTGCGCATTCCGGTGTGCACGCGGTATTTGCCGGGCCGGTACTGGCGCACAACCTGATTGCGGCCATTAATGGGCACACACTTGAAAGCTACCGGCCACGTAAAAAATCCTTGTATTTGCTGGCGACTGGCCCGAAACACGCCATCGCATCCTGGGGTGCGTTCAGCGCCCAAGGGCATTGGGTGTGGTGCTGGAAGGATTGGATCGATCGCCGCTTCATGCACAAAAATGGCACATTGAATCGCTTGCATAATGGCGAGAAATAAAATTGAACTGTGGGAAAGTAATGGTTACCGATCGGGATCACAAAGATAATACTCAGCAGGCCGTAAATTTGCTGGCTGATGCGGCATTTCTGGAAGACATACGCAAACAGATGATCAAGTTCGCTATGCTCCAGCTTGGAGACGGTCACTTGGCAGAAGATGCGGTGCAGGAAGCTTTGATCGGTGCGTTGAAAAATGCCGCCTCCTTTGGTGGGCGCGCCGCACTTAAAACCTGGATATTTGCTATTTTGAAGAACAAGATTGTGGATACGCTGCGACACAAGCAACGGATGGTGAATGCCAGTAGCTTGTTGCGCGAGGAAGATGATGGCGAGGCGCTTTCCGAATTGTTCGACCAGAAAGGATTTTGGCAGCAAGATGAACGTCCAATAGCATGGGGCAATCCCGAAGCGTCCCTGCATGAGTCGTATTTCTGGTGTGTGTTTGAAGCGTGTCTGGAACGTTTGCCGCCCAAACAGGCGCGAGCATTTATGATGCGGGAATTTATCGAGCTGGATGCCGACGAAGTTTGTGATGCCATGAATTTAACCACCAGCAACCTGCATGTGTTGTTGTATCGCGCACGTCTGCGTTTGCGCGAGTGCATTGAAAACAGATGGTATCTGCAGGGAGAGCGAAATGATGAATTGCCGTAACGCTACGCGCCTGATGTCTGAAGCGCAAGAACGACCCCTCTCGATCGCCGAGCGGGTGTCATTGAAGTTGCACGTGATTATGTGCAGCGGTTGCCAGAACTTTAAAGATCAAATGGGTACGCTCAGATTGATAACGCGTGCCTATGCAAAGGGGGAAACGAGCACCTTGATTTGCAAAGATAACATCGAGTCCACGGATAAATCATAGTAATAGTGGTCATGCCAGCTTTATTCGGGCGTGTAGGATGGAAATGCGCCACCGTGACGCTATACTGGCTGACGTTTGATAAAGCCGGGTACGATAATTGCGGGACGGCTTCTGAATATTTTGGAGAGTTACTATGATTCCAACTACAGTACATACAGCCTTGTTTGTTAACTTGCCCTGAATTGAAAGAAGATGGCTGCGCATAAATTATCCCTGTCGGTGCAGTATGCGGTAGAGAAGGCGGGTCTGCCCACACGTCAGCAGTTCCGCCGTTGGATCAACGCTGCATTGCAATGCGATGTGCAAACCGTGCTGCGTATCGTAGACGAAATAGAGGGGCGCGCACTAAATAAACAATTTCGCGGTAAGAATTACGCTACTAACGTACTTACGTTTGTGTATACAGATACCGGCCAATTGCCTGACAAAACCGAATTGCTGTATGGCGATATCGTGATCTGTGCGCCGGTGGTCGAACGCGAAGTGCGTGAGCAACACAAGGATTTGCAAGCGCACTTCGCTCATCTCACTATTCATGGCGCCCTGCATTTACAAGGATATGACCATGAAAATGACCAGGATGCCGCCATAATGGAAGCACTGGAAACTAAGCTGCTGGTAAAGCTAGGGTATGTTGATCCTTACAAAGTTGTAGTTGAATGAAGGTTTTTTCATATGGCTAATCATCTTAAACGATGGTTTGATTCAACGCAGTTTAAGAAAGCAAGCCACGAAGCAAAGAGTTTATTGTTAGTGCGGAGTAATGGTTAATACATCGTAAACAAGCACTATTAATCCGGCACGAATTGAACTTGACTGCCGTTCGTGCTGAGATTCTATGGTTCGTGTCAAACATTTTTTGTAATCCTATCCGGGTCGAAAGTTGAATGGTAATGATGAATAGACCAGGCTGCGCGGGCGATTTTGCGGGCGATGATTACCAGTGCTGCGGTAGTGCTCCAGCCTTGGGTGCGGTAATGCTCATAGACAGGCTTCCAAGCTTTGGATTTGGCGGCGGCCATTGCAGCGTTAAACAACAGGCGACGCAACTCGGCGGGGCCGCGCTTG
>QFXH01000009.1 GCA_003402345.1 Candidatus Nitrotoga sp. MKT
CTAGATTCTTCATCGACGTTCGGGGTGTGGGTGGGAGAGTTCTCACTGAGTCTGTCCGCTGCACGGCAGAGGCTTGTCGATGTCCCTCCACCCCGGCTCCTTCCAGTCTCTCAAGAAGGAGACAGAAACACCATACAAGCTTGTCGAAGCCCATTCACTTTTCGACAGGCTCAAGGCGAACGGACTTCAAACTTAATCTGGCCGAGTCAATAAGCACCCCATGTGTTGTTCAATTTGACAACACGTCAACATGTTGTTATTGTCTCCAACATGGAAGCCCGCGAATTATTCAACCAACGCGTTCCTGTTGCGGAGCAGGCCTTTGCGGAGATGGTGCTGTGGGAAGTGCCCGAGCCGCTTTCCGGCAGCAAGCATCGCTACAAATATCGTCTGGCATTCGTCGTTTCTGGAAAGTGTGTGCTGCGTTATGACAACGAATCAGGCAAGGACGATCATAAACACGTGAGTGGCAAGGAAGTGAAATACCGCTTTGTTTCGGCTGACAAGCTGGTGGCGGATTTTTTTGAAGATGAGAAGAGGTGGCGCAATGAAAACAGTAACGATTGATGTACGACCATTAAAGGGCACGCTGGGCGATTTCACCAAGACATGGAAGAGCGGCAAGCCTACCGCGCCGCGCATCAGCTTTGAATCGCCCGAACTGCTGTTCAAAGTGTTGTCCGGAAAACGCTGGGAACTGTTAAACGCAATGACTGGTGCAGGCGCGATGTCCATCCGCGAGGCATCGCGGCGCGTCGAGCGCGACGTCAAAGCCGTGCATGGCGATGTAACCGCATTGCTTAACGCCGGGCTGCTGTCAAAAACCGACGATGGCAAGATCGTGTTTCCGTTCGATGCCATCCATGTGGACTTCATGCTCAAGGCGGCTAGATGATTTTCAGGTTCGACCTGTGTTAAAGAAATAAAATAAATTCAACCCGGCCCCTTAACTCTGCTCAATAAAATGAATCGACATCCACAACAAACGATCAAATTGGCGATTGATTGTGAGACGGGCGAATTAGTCACCGCTGAATCATTGTTGTTGCTCGATGAGGAGAAGTTTGTCTCCCTACGTCGATCAACATTGGAGGCACGTAACGAGCGCAAAAAAGGCAGCGACCGGATTCGCTTTCAGTGTGCTATTTGCAAGAAACCTGTGTTTTTGTCCCGTTACAGAAAAGAATCGTACAAAAATCGCTGGTTTGTTCATGACGGCATGTCAGAAGATTGCCCATGGCACGAAAACAATCGGCTATCAGCAGAACTGATTAAGGCACTTATCTATCGTGGCCAGCAAGAAGGTAGTGCTCACAGAGCCATGAAGAGTTTTTTGGCTGATTGGCTGAACAAGGATCCTTTTGTCTCTAGTGTAGTTGAGGAACAAACAACCTATAGTGAGGTGGTGAAGGGGGAGTGGCGCAGGCCGGACGTAAAATGCGTTTACCAAGGTCGGACTATAGTTTTTGAAATTCAATTGTCATATGTATTTCTCTCTGATGTTATTGCCCGAGATGCATTTTATCGGCGTGATGGGATATTTGTTATTTGGGTGTTTGCATCGGTTGAGTTGAATCGTGCCGCCGTTATCGACGAGGCATTTTTCAATCGTCGAAATCTATTTATTCTCGATACGGATGCAATGGCGCAGACAATGATTGCCGAGAAATTGACATTTTCTGGTTACAGGCAAGAGCCCAAGTTGGTTGGTGAAAAAATAGTAGATGAATGGGAATGTGAATTAGTCGGCCTATCTAATGTTACTTTCCCGGTGGATACATATCGACCATATTTCTTTGACTACGCTGCCAAAAGAATAGCCATCGAGACGCGCCATGAGCAAATTGATTTATTTGATTATGAGAAGGAATGGGAGAGCACAGAGTGGCGTACTGCACGAGGCATCCTTGACGGAAAGATAGAGAGCTATCTTAAAGCTGCTATTCATTATTATGACAGCGACTACTCTAAGGGCCTGAAAGGTATTCTATTAGATGAGGCCAAAAGTCTATCAGATGAAATTATGTCATTTGACAAACCAGATGTTCTTTGCGATGAACGCTTCTTTGGGTATCACGAAATTTTGCCGGTATTGCTTTCGATTAAAGAAAATAGGAATGTGGGATTTGATAAATCATTTACTGTTTATCAAGTTGTAGAGGCAGGAACTCGTAATAGTAGTGGGCAGAAAGGAAGGAAGCCCCTTGCCATACTCTATTTTTGGGCCGTCAAAGCTTATGGACCTACACTCACAGATAAGAATCGAGTATGGATTCGGAAATTCGGAACAGAGATAAAGGACTCCATTGAGCAAAGGAAGGAAACTTACCGGAGAATCACAATTTACGATGAAACGATTAGTATGTTATTCCCCGAGTTGAGTCAATTCTTGGCGTCTGAATTTGGTAAGTAAGTGTAGAGCTAATAGGATACACGAAGTGGAGTCACGTCTTGCATTGCAACATTTAGAGAAGCAATGCGGCTGAGATAATAGAAAACAACCTCAGCAGCAGGCCCTGTTAAAATCCACCCCTTCTCACACCCACTTGACCTGCCGCTCATGACCCAGAACCCACCCGTCACCATCCATCGCAAAGATTACACAGCCCCGGCCTATTGGGTAAACACCGTTGAAATTGGTTTCGATCTCGACCCCACGGCAACGCGTGTGTCCACGCGCATCACCCTGCAGCGCAATAGCGCATCGCCCAACAAGGATGTGGAACTGCTGGGCGATGGCGTCAAGCTGGTGGCCTTGCGCATGAACGGCAAGACGCTGCGCAAAGGCGTTAAGGGTTACTCAATAGCGGACGGGAAATTGCACATCGCCAATGCACCGGACGAGATCACGCTGGAGATCGAGACACTAGTTGAGCCCGAGAAGAATACCTCGATGATGGGTCTGTATGTCTCCAACGGCAATTTTTTTACCCAATGCGAGGCCGAAGGTTTCCGCAAGATCACCTGGTTTCCCGATCGCCCGGATGTGATGGCGAAATACACGGTGATGCTGCGCGGCGACAAGAAAAAATATCCAGTGTTACTGTCCAATGGCAACCTGATCGAACAGGGAGACCTGCCCAAAGGCCGCCACTATGCCAAGTGGGAAGACCCGTTCAAGAAGCCTTCCTATCTGTTTGCGCTGGTGGCAGGCAAGCTGGTGTGTCAGGAAGAAAAATTCAAATTAAATAGTGGACGAAAAGTGCTGCTGCAAGTGTGGGTGGAGCCGGGCAATCTGGACAAGACGCAGCATGCGATGGATTCGCTCAAGCACAGCATCCGCTGGGATCAGGAACGCTACGGGCTGGAGCTGGATTTGGACCGCTTCATGATCGTTGCGGTGGGCGACTTCAACATGGGCGCGATGGAAAACAAGGGCCTGAATATCTTCAACACCAAATATGTGTTGGCCAACCCCAGCATCGCCACCGATACCGATTACGCCAATATCGAGGCGGTGGTCGGCCATGAATATTTTCATAATTGGACCGGTAACCGCGTGACCTGCCGCGACTGGTTTCAGTTGTCGTTGAAGGAAGGGCTGACTGTGTTCCGCGACCAGGAGTTCTCCGCCGACATGATCGGTACGGACAGCGGTCGCGCGGTGAGTCGCATCGAAAATGTGCGCATGCTGCGCCAGGTGCAGTTTTCCGAAGATGCGGGGCCGATGGCCCATGCGGTGCGGCCGGATAGTTTTGTGGAGATCAGCAATTTCTACACGGTCACGATTTATGAAAAAGGTGCCGAGGTGGTGCGCATGTACCAGACCCTGCTAGGGCGTGACGGCTTCCGCAAGGGCATGGACCTGTACTTTGCACGGCATGACGGGCAGGCGGTTAGCTGCGACGATTTCCGCGCGGCGATGGCACACAGCAGCGGGCGCGACCTGAGCCAGTTCGAGCGCTGGTATAGCCAGCCCGGCACGCCGCAGCTCAAAGTGCAAAGCCATTACGATGCCGCCAAACAGACCTATACGCTGACGCTCAGCCAGCGCTGCAAGCCCGTCGCTGGACAAAAGAAGCCGCTGCCTTTCCATATCCCCGTTGCGGTTGGCCTGCTCGATGACCGGGGCCGCGACATAGTGCTGACTCTTGACGATGCTACTATTGATCCGGCTCCGTTTATCCAAGAATCCGTTCGCATTGAGCCTGTCGAAATGCGGTTGGATGCTCGTGCTTCGACAAGCTCAGCACGAACGGGAGTCCGGTTCAAATCGAGCCGGATCAATAAACCGGCCACTACCTGCGTGCTGGAGCTGACCAAGGCAAAACAGACGTTCATCTTCAACCGTGTCACCACCAAACCCACGCCATCATTGCTGCGCAACTTCTCTGCGCCGGTGGTGATGGAATATGACTATTCCGACCAGGAGCTGGCGCAGCTGATGGCGCATGACAGCGATGCCTTCAACCGTTGGGAGGCCGGGCAACGCCTGGCGATGCAACGTCTGTTGAATCTGATCAAACAGGTGCAGGCGGGTGAAAAGCTGACGCTGGATGAGCTGTTCATCAACGCCTTGCGCACCACGCTCATCGACACGGCGCTTGATCCGTCTTTCCGTGAAGTGGTACTGACGCTGCCTTCGGAATTGATGCTGGCCGAACAGTGCGAAGTGATCGACCCGCAGGCGATCCACACTGCGCGCCAGTACATGCGCAAGACGATCTCTGAAAAACTCAAGGCCGATTTCATCGCTGTCTATGCAGCCAACCTGACACCCGGCAAATACAGCCCCGATGCAAAATCGGCCGGCAAGCGCGGCCTGAAGAACCTGTGCCTGACTTATCTTTTAGGTTGGGAAGATGAATCCACGCTGCAATTGGCTCACGCGCAGATCGACGCAGCCGACAACATGACCGACCGCTTGGCCGCGCTGATGGCGCTGGTGAATACCGGCAGCAAGACGGCACAGCAGCCATTGAAAAACTTCTATCGGGATTTCAAAAACGAGGCGCTGGTGGTGGACAAATGGTTCAGCCTGCAGGCGGTCGCGATGCATACCGATGTAACAGCGGTGCGCAAGCTGATGACCCATCCCGCGTTCACGCTGAAAAATCCCAACCGCGCACGCAGCCTGATCTCCAGTTTTTGCAACGGCAATCCGTCACAGTTCCATGCAGCGGATGGCAGCGGCTATGCCTTCTGGACAGAACTGGTGATCGCGTTGAACAAGCTCAATCCGCAGGTGGCCGCACGTTTGGTACGCACGCTGGATCACTGGAAAAAATACCAGCCCGCGCTGAAACAGCAGATGCAGGCCGCGTTGCAGAAAGTCGCCGCAACCAAAGGCTTGTCCAAGGATGTGCAGGAGGTGGTATTCAAGACGTTGGGATGAGGGAAATCAAAGGGACTAGCAGCTCCCAAATTCTCTTAAATTCTTTCAATTTGCATGATGAACCTCTTATCTATATCCGGCAGTGGAGTGAATCCACCGCCGGGTGATGAGATCAGGTAGCCTGAACTACGATCCGGCGCGGCTGGGCATGCTCGGCCTTCGGAATGCGCAATTCCAGCACGCCATGTCGGAATCCTGCCGATACCTTGTCGCCATCCAGTTCCCGCGACAGGGTGAATACCCGGCGGTAACGCGACAGATCGACTTCAGCGTGGATCGCCTCCATGTTCGGCGGGGAATTTATCCCCAGCTCGCCTTCCAGAATCAGATTGTCGCCTTCCACATGGATGGACAACTTTTCTTTTGGCACTCCGGGTAGATCGGCATACAGTGTGATGCCGGTCGCATCTTCAACTACGTTCACTGCAGGGCGCATGGCTGCACTCTCTTCACTCGCATTTTCACGCTTGATGACTTTCTCGTTCATGGTGCTCTCCTTTCTCATTGAACCGAAATCCGGCGCGATTGGGCAGCTTCCCTGCGCGCCACGCAGACGTGTAGCACGCCATCGCGATAACTGGCCGTAGTTGAATTCGGCTCGATGTCGTCCGGCAGCGATACGACACGTCGGAAACGCCCGGAAAAATGTTCGCCAATATGTATGGTCGCTCCCTCAGGCGGCACTATGTTTTTGCGCTCGCCACTGATGGTCAGCACGCCATTCTCGACTTGCACATCGAATTCCTCCGGTGTCATGCCAGGCGCAAAGGCATAGACCTCAACCGACTTCGGTGTTGTGCCAACGTTCATGGCCGGATAGCCTGGCGCCGCACCGCGAATGCTAGGGGAACCATCAAACTCACGCTGCAACCGCTCCAGTTCCGTGAACAGATCGCGGGGAAAAATACCTCGATAATGCATGATGTCTCCTTTCAACGGGTAAATGCTGGCAGGATTGCCATACCCCGCAATCTGTGGACACGAACATAAATTTTCAAGTGCTTGAAAGTGGAAAAATCTGACCATATATAGGGTATCTCTAAAAATTTAGAGTTCTAAACAAGACTAGGCGCGAATAAAAAATGTTGACGCAGCATATAATTGATATGTAAGGAAACATTTTTTGTGAGCAACAAAGTATTGTGACGAAACGGGTTAAGCAAGCAATCCCCGAAGGGGATGCTCGCAAATCTGAATTTTTAGAGGTGCCCCCGCGCTTTTCCTTTGACGGTCACCTGGAGCGCCTGGAGCGGATTGTTAGCCTCGGGATTGGCGATTGAGAAGAGCATTAATTTGTTGGCGAGTGGCTGTGTTTTGTTTCTCAAAGCCCGCAAAGTTTCTGACTTTATCAACGAGGCTCCAAGTGGCCAGCGCATTGATAAGCCATCGTGTACCGACACCCACTATGCCTCCAATTGCACCGTACCAATATTTGGGTACATCGGAGCCATTGGCGGCGAGAGACGAAAGGAAGAAGGCCATGACAATGATGACCCATGTTACGAAGAGAACTGACATCACCGATTGCATTACCAATCCTATAAGTTGGGCCGGATCATTTTTCAATTCAGACACCCGTGTGTGCTCTTGCTCTAGCTGGCCGAGCCTCAACCGTAAGCCCTTGTCACTAAGACGGCTAACCCGAGATGTCGCCCATTGAGCGGAATTAAGTAGAGCAAGGCGAACAGAGGGGGTAAGTAAATTACCCAGTATGCCAAGCACCAAACCTGCGAGAAGAGAAGGCCAATCCATTTTGTATGGGGCTAACGTAATATAGATACCCTAAAAAATGCCGACAAAGGCACCTGTAAAGTGCATAAACTGGCGCATATTTGATAACTCATTGTTCAAGTAACGAGGGGCTATAAATACATCACCTGACGTGCAACAAAATGAAACCTTACTCCAAGTTCTGTATCTGTTCTCGCATCTGTTCAATCAATAGCTTCATTTCCATGGACGCACGTGATACTTCTGCATCGACGGACTTTGAGCCTAGCGTGTTCGCCTCGCGGTGTAGTTCTTGCATCAGAAAATCCAGCCGCTTGCCTACGGTACCGCCTTTGACCAGCACTCGCTTCATTTCGACCAGATGCGTTTGCAGACGCGACAACTCTTCATCTACATCAATCTTGCTGGCGAACAGTGTGATTTCCTGCCGCACGCGTTCATCATCACCTGTTTGCAGCGCTATGCGCAAACGCCCGGCCAATTTTTCTTCATACGCTGCAATGGCCGCCGGGATGCGCGGTGCGACCAGGGTGCATAAAGTTTCAATTTGCTCTATGCGTTGTAACAGAAATTCTTGTAGCTTTTCGCCTTCGCGTCCACGTGCTGCGGTGAATTCGCTCAGCACTTGATGCAGCAGTTCGGGCACCATGGTTTGCAGTGTGTCGGTCGGTATAGAAGCGCTTTGCAGCACGCCAGTCCAACGCAAAACATCGGCGACGCTCAAGCCATCTGCTTCGGGCAAGATGGCTTGCACTTCGTCGCTCCATTGAGCCAGTTGTTGTACAAGAAGCTGATTGAGCTGCGCTGGATTTTGTACGGAGGGCCGTGGGGCGAAGCCGATGCGGCATTCCACCTTGCCGCGCGTCAGTTGCGCGGCAAGGATCTCGCGCAGCAGTGGCTCCAACATGCGCAGCTCGTCGGGCATGCGTAACTGGAGGTCGAGGTAACGGTGATTAACCGCACGCAGTTCCACTGCAAGCGATCCGGTGTCGAGTTCTGTTGCGGCAGTGGCAAAGCCGGTCATGCTAAAAATCATTGGGACTCCAGATAATATGGTTTGGGTGGTTGCTCAACCCGATTTCAAAGTTTAACAAGGGTCTGATTTATTTATGCCTTGCTAAGTTTTTCAAGAATTGGACATACCGTATGTGCATTATATGACGATTGCATATTGTGAAATTTGCTATATAAAATTCCAAACGATCTTGCAACAGCCGTCTCGGACTAATTCTGATGGCGTTGGCGGCGCAAGCTATAATGCGTGCCATTTCATTTTTGGATTATTTTTATGCGTCCCAGTCAGCGGCAAACCGATCAGCTTCGTTCCATTCTTATCACGCGTCATTACACCAAGCATGCCGAAGGTTCGGTGCTGATCGAATGTGGCGATACAAAAGTGATTTGCACCGCCAGCGTGGAGGAACGTGTGCCGCCCCATAAAAAAGGCTCCGGTGAAGGATGGGTTACGGCGGAATATGGCATGTTGCCGCGTTCTACCGGTAGCCGCATGGGGCGCGAAGCAGCCAAGGGCAAGCAATCTGGACGCACGCAGGAAATCCAGCGTTTAATCGGACGCAGTTTGCGCTCTGTGGTGGATTTAAAACAATTGGGCGAGCGCACCATCCAAGTAGATTGCGACGTGATTCAGGCTGATGGCGGGACGCGCACGGCCAGTATTACCGGCGCTTTTGTCGCCTTGCACGATGCCGTTAGTGGATTGGTTAAGCAAGGGTTGATCCAGGAGAACGCATTGCGTGATTTCGTCGCTGCGATTTCGGTGGGTATTTATCAGGGTATGCCGGTGCTTGATCTTGACTACGCCGAAGATTCTGAATGTGATACCGATATGAATGTGGTGATGACCAGTGCGGGGCATTTCATAGAGGTGCAGGGTACGGCAGAAGGTCATGCTTTTAACCGTACTGAGATGGATGCCATGCTCAATTTGGCGCAATCCGGCATCGCGCAATTAATTGAGATGCAGCGCGCGGCGCTGGCGAAATAGCGCACCATGCACAAGCTGGTTATTGCCTCCAACAATCCGGGTAAGTTACGCGAGTTGCAGTTAACACTTGCGTCACTCAGCATCGAGATACTGACGCAGGCGCAACTTGGCATTGACGAGGCTGAAGAGCCCCACTGCACTTTCATTGAGAACGCGCTGGCCAAGGCGCGTCATGTCAGTCGTATCAGTGGTCTGCCTGCACTGGCGGATGACTCTGGACTATGCGTAGCTGCTTTGGGCGGCGCACCGGGTGTGCAATCCGCGCGTTATGCGGGCGAGCCGAAATTGGATTCGCGCAACAATAAAAAATTGTTGCAAGCGATGGAAGGCGTGGTTGACCGGCGTGCGCATTATTATTGTGTGCTTGTGCTGGTGCGCCATGCTGACGATCCGCAGCCGCTAATTGCGGAAGGCGAATGGCATGGCGAAATTGCGCAGCAGATGCTCGGCGAAGGAGGATTTGGTTACGACCCGCTATTCTGGTTGCCGCAGCTTAACAAGATGAGTGCGGAATTGAGCCGCGACGAGAAGGCGCAGATCAGCCACCGTGCACAAGCACTGCATATTCTGCTACAAAGATTGCAAATAGCGGCGTATTGAGAACAACGGAATTACAAACAACGCTTGGTATTCCGGTCGTGCGCAACAGCAGGCAAAGTCGCCCGCCCGTCATTTCAAATGGCAGCCTGCTTGTCCGCATTTTTCCAAATATTGTTGATGGTATTCCTCGACGTACCCATGAATATTCACCTGTTACACCCACTTGACTCCACGACACAAGAGGTCAGTTTTAAGGCTTTACCGCCGTTGTCTTTATACATCCATATTCCGTGGTGTGTGCGTAAATGCCCTTATTGCGATTTTAATTCGCATGAGGTGCGCGAGTCTCTGCCAGAGCAAGAATATGTGGCGGCATTAGTGCGCGATCTGGAGCTGGCACTGCCGCAAATTTGGGGACGCAAGATATACACCGTGTTCATCGGTGGAGGCACGCCCAGCCTGCTTTCTGCCCAGGCTATGGAGAAGATTCTCGCTACAGTACGCATGTTGTTGCCGCTGGATCTTGGCGCGGAAATCACGCTGGAAGCCAATCCAGGCACAGTGGAGACAGATAAGTTTGCGGGCTTCCGTAATGCAGGTGTAACTCGGCTATCGCTCGGCATTCAAAGTTTCAACGATACTCATCTCAAGGCGCTGGGACGTATCCACGATGCGTCCCAAGCGCGGCGGGCAGTAGAAATCGCACAGCAGCATTTTGACAACATTAATCTGGATTTAATGTACGGCTTGCCGCAGCAAACACAAGCGGAAGCGGCACAGGATGTGCGTGCGGCACTGGAATTTGTGCCGCAACATTTATCCTGCTACAACCTTACGCTGGAACCGAATACACTTTTTCACCGTTATCCGCCAGCTTTGCCGGACGATGATCTGTGCAGCGCCATGCAGCAGAATATTGAACAAACACTCAGCATGCACGGTTATCAACATTATGAAACCTCGGCTTTCGCACAGCCAAAAAAACAGGCACGCCATAACCTAAATTACTGGCAATTTGGTGATTATCTGGGCATCGGCGCGGGCGCGCACAGCAAGCTGAGTTTCCCAGACAAGGTGCTGCGACAGATGCGTTATAAACAGCCGCAGGCCTACCTGCAACAGGTAGCGCAGGGTTTGCCGGTGCAGACCGAACATACAGTGAAGCGCGAGAATTTGCCGTTTGAATTCATGATGAATGCGTTGCGCTTGAATCAAGGTTTTGCTGACACGCTATTTGCCGAGCGCACCAGCTTGTCTTTGCTGCTGATCCGCCGTGAACTGGAGCAGGCCGAGCAACGCGGCCTGATTGAACGTGGCTTGCAGCGCATCGCACCGACCGAGTTGGGGCGGCGCTTTTTGAATGACTTACTGCAAATATTTCTGCGCAAGTAAGGTTGTGTGGGAATTGCCAGCCCGCGATGATTTGCGGATTTTGATTAAAGTTTTTTGAACACCAAGTCCCAAACGTCATGTCCCAGACGCAGCCCACGCTGTTCAAATTTAGTAAGCGGGCGATAAGCCGGGCGCGGAGCATAATCCGCCGCAGTATTTTCCAGTGATTTTTCGTCGCTCAACACGGCGAGCACCTGTTCAGCGTAATCCTGCCAATCAGTGGCGACATGAATATATCCGCCCGGTTTGATTTTCCTCACCAGTTGCGCCACAAACGGAGGCTGAATCAGGCGACGCTTGTTGTGGCGTGCCTTGTGCCAAGGATCGGGGAAAAAAATATGGACGCCGTCCAGCACGTCATCGGCCAGCATGTCGCGCAGCACTTCAACTGCATCATGCTGGATGATGCGGATATTTTTCAAGCCAGATTCATCAATCTGCTTGAGCAAACTGCCCACACCTGGGGTGTGCACCTCAAGGGCAAGATAATCATTTTGCGGATGCGACTGGGCGATGGCGGCGGTGGTCTCGCCCATGCCGAAGCCGATCTCAAGGATTTGAGTCGCACTTCTGCCGAAGACAATTTCTAAATCCAGCGGTTGAGAAAGGTACGGAATGCCATAAACCGGCAGGAGCGCATCGAGGCAACGCTGCTGCGCATTGGAAATACGCCCTTGTCGCAACACATAGCTGCGAATGTGTGAGGAGCGCTGAGGTATCAACTTATTAATCCGCTGGTAGGTGAGCTGGGCAAAGCGCTATACAATTTTTTTGGCATGCGCCCGGCCAGGAAGGCCATGCGGCCAGCCTCCACGGCCTGCTTCATGGCAGAGGCCATCAATACCGGCTGCTGTGCGGCGGCAATGGCGGTATTCATCAGCACCCCATGGCAACCGAGTTCCATGGCAATGGCCGCGTCTGAGGCAGTGCCCACGCCCGCATCCACGATAACGGGCACCTGCACGCGATCCATGATGAGCTGCAAATTCCACGGATTGAGGATGCCCATGCCGGAGCCGATCAGCGAAGCCAGCGGCATGATGGCGACACAGCCAATGTCTTCCAGCTGTTTTGCGATGATGGGGTCATCCGAGGTATACACCATTACCTGAAAGCCATCCGCCACCAGCGTTTTTGCGGCGGCGAGGGTTTCCACCACATTTGGATAAAGCGATTGCGGATCACCCAGCACCTCCAGCTTAACCAGACTATGCCCGTCCAGCAGCTCGCGTGCGAGTCGCAGCGTGCGCACGGCGTCGTCTGCGCTATAGCAGCCTGCCGTGTTGGGCAACAGGGTATATTTCGAGGGCGGCAGAATGTCCAACAGATTCGGCTCGTTTGGATTTTGCCCGATGTTGCTGCGACGGATGGCGATGGTGATGATCTCGGCGCCACTGGCCCCTACCGCCGCCTGCGTCTCGTTAAAATCCTTGTATTTGCCGGTGCCGATCAACAAGCGCGAGTTATAGCTTTTGCCCGCGATGAGCAATGTGTCTTTGTTCATTAATTGTGTTCCGTAATTAACCGCCACCGACTGCGACAACGATTTCAAGTCGGTCGCCATCTGCCAGCAGTTGTTGGTTGAATTGTCCGCGCGGCAAGATTTCACCGTTGCGTTCCAGCGCGATACGCTTGCCAGTCAGTTGCATCTGTTCAAGAAGCGTAGAGACGGAAATAAGATTATCGAATTGGCGAACTTCGCCGTTAATTGAGACTGAAATCACTTTCAAATTCTGGCCGTGTTAAGGTAACATCCATTCTACATGCGGGCGTCGTATAATGGTAATACCCTAGCTTCCCAAGCTAGAGCCGTGGGTTCGATTCCCATCGCCCGCTCCACCTGTTTTTCACCATCCATTTCCATTAACATAATCCGCTACAACTCAAGGCTTCATTCAACAAGGTTCAATTGACCGCATACGTCAAACTGGTCTCCGTGCAGGGCGCAGCTACTTCACCCGCAGTCGCGCGAATACCTCCTCGGCTGGGGGGCTAACTATGTTTCTAACCGTGCCATCGTGCAAGCCATGAGTAGGAATCGGCAACCCCGCTTGCACGTAGTGGGCACGCCAGTTGGATTCGTACAAAACCGTGTGCAGTCCAGTCCATGCACTTTTGAGTTGATTGAGCTTGAACATATCAAATATCACACGGTCATTTATTGACATCCAAGCATTCGGAATCAGGCCCCACATGGGCCACATAAAAGCTGCAGATCGGGCAAACGACATGCAGCTTGTGTCTACATGGGTATGCTGCAAATCTTCCTTATCTTCAAGGCGCAGGTGCTCATGGCCAGGCACAAAAATGTACCGGTAAGAAAATACAGCATCCAGCACTTCTCCCTTCGCCTGCGCTTGTTCATAAACATTCACCAAGCTCGTTACATGATTTGGTTCGTACAAGTTATCCGCATCCAGGAAACAAATGACATCTGCGCCTTCGTTCAAGGCGCAGATGGCACCCACACTTCTGGGCGTACTTCCAAAGTCGCCATGGGCGACCGGCAAATTGATAGAAAACAGATTTTTAATGCCTGAAGTGACATCCGGCTTGGGGTGTCCGTCAGAAATGAGGTAATGCTTTGTATCTTGATGTGTCTGCGCCAAAACGCTTTGGATGCATCGCCGCAGGATTGCATCCGGCTCTTTGTAGTACGGCGTAATAATCGCAACCTTCATATGGTGGCCACCTTTGAATGGGAATTTAAATTTTGAAATAAACGATTGTTTTTTTCAAGCCATTGATCAGGTCAACCCTTGGGTACCAATCCAGCTGGCTTTTTGCCAGATCGATGTCGGGCTGTCTTTGTTTGGGATCGTCCTGGGGCAGAGGTTTGAAAACCAATTTACTCTTTGAGCCTGTCAGCTCAATCACTATTTTGGCAAGTGCCAGAATCGAAATTTCAGAAGGGTTTCCAATATTGACAGGCCCGGTAAATTCATCGCCGGTACCCATGGTTAGGATCAACGCATCAATCAAATCGTCAACGTAGCAAAAACTTCTGGTCTGGCTACCATCACCATAAATGGTGATGTCATCCCCGTTGAGGGCCTGAACAATGAAATTGCTGACCACACGGCCATCGCCGGGCTGCATCCTCGACCCGTAAGTATTGAAGATTCGTGCCACTTTGATCCGCAAATGGTGCTGTCGCCAGTAGTCAAAGAAAAGCGTTTCGGCGCAGCGCTTGCCTTCATCGTAACAACTGCGAATACCAATCGGATTGACCCTGCCCCAATAAGCCTCCGACTGGGGTTGAACTTCCGGGTCGCCATACACCTCGCTCGTGCTTGCCTGGAGGATTTTCGCCTTTACCCGCTTGGCCAGGCCCAGCATGTTGATAGCGCCGTGCACACTTGTCTTGGTGGTTTGTACCGGGTCAAATTGGTAATGCACCGGTGATGCCGGGCAGGCCAGATTGTAAATTTCGTCGACCTCCACATACAGCGGAAAAGTGACATCGTGCCGCATCAATTCAAAATGGGGATGCCCCAGCAGATGTTTGATATTTTCCTTGTTACCCGTGAAAAAATTGTCAACACACAATACATCTGAACCGCTGGCCACCAGCCGCTCACATAGGTGCGACCCCAAAAATCCAGCCCCACCGGTTACGAGTATTCTTTTCATTATGTGCCTGCTGAACTTGGGTGATAAGGATAGGAAATTCAATGGGGGATCCCATTGACGCACATTGATTTATGCAGCCTCTCTATGTCACTGGGGAAGTCGAGATATCCCAGTCGTATATTTATGATTGAAATTGCCACCGTATGTTGCCAATATTCCGGGGGCCGCATTCTGGTTAATAAAATCTTGCACCATGAATCCAACGGTGGGTAAACCGAAATACGTGTCTCCATTAATACTTGTTAATGATTGGGTGGCCGATCCATGCCTAAATCCATTACCATCAATTTGGTCATTGACGACAGATATGTCGGTTTCGTTAAAAGACATCTTCAGCCAACCATTCTCTCCATTCTCTAAGTAGCTACCAAGCTCGGTTTTGTTGGTCGATCCCAGCAAGCTATTATTAACGGCCAATCCCGGTGTTTTGGAGAAACCAACAACGGTTGACGTCCAGCACAGGGGTACACTGCCGTCCTCTCCTGTAAAACCAACGAAGGAGATGGAATAATTTTCGCGATTGGTGAAGCGATATTGAAATCGTTCACACGCGCCACCAAGCCAAAACTTTCTGGTAAAGGGGCTAAACAATTGAGTGTGGTCCGTCACCACTGATGGGTTATGCACCGGAACATCGTATCGTTTGGTTGGCATCGTTATCACCCAGTCGGTGCCAGACAGGGTTGCGCTGTCCAGAACATACTCGTTGATAATTTTTTCATGCATCAGCAGCGCGCCAACAGAATCTTCCCCAGCGTACCATGTGCTGGAAACGACACTACCCTTGTAGTGCACCAAGCTAGTTAGATCTGCGAATGACAGATCCGGGAGATCATGTTGCCCAGCAAACCATATATTCTCGACCGCTTGTGGAAAGAAGCCCTCCAACACAACTGGGGCGTAGCCATAATCTATACCGCCTGCAACATTTATCAGGGAGGCTGTACCTGACAGACCACCGGTTGCCTTGAAGGCTCTGGCTGATTGGCCACCTACTATCAATTCGCTAGCAGGGCCCATGTCCATAGTCGCAGCCTGAACCACTGCGCAATTAGTGGGCACCCCACTTGCATGTGTTATTGCCGCATTGATCGCGGTGTTCGTGATCGTGCCCATTTCGATAATCTCAAAATAGCCTTCACGGGTACGGTCCAGCGACGTGGTTTCGCCATCTCCACCACTTTGCTGAATACCTTCAAACGCAGCACCCGAATAGGCGAAGTTCGTGAAATCCTTGCCACCAGCAGGGATCGCAGGAGCAGTGCAGGACTTGTCGGCGGTAACAAGCTTTGCGCCATCAGGCGTATTCACAACCGCAGCAGTCCAGATGTCGTACGGGGATAGGTAGATATTAAAATAAACTACCGCGCGGCCATTCTTGCCTTCTAAAAAACGAATTTTTAGAGCCTTGGACAAAGCAGTCGTGTTCAGAACGGACAGATAGGTGTCATTCCCGGCGCGTGTGGTGTAGTAAGGGTAAATCAGAACCTGGCCCTGGCCATCGTCACTTAGGTGTACGGCAGCGCTTGTTGTGCCTGCAATACCAGCCGAACCTATCGCCGCGACTAAAGCAAGAGTCAGTCGGTTTCTTTTAAATTTGTGCATGGTCCTAGGCTCCCTGTATTTATATACGAGTACGAGGTGTTTGAAGGTTGGTCACGGGGGGAGTCGAGATATCCTGGTCGTATATTTATGATTGAAATTGCCACCGTAGGTTGCCAAAATTCCGGGTGCCGCATTTTGGTTGATAAAATCTTGCACCATGAATCCAACGGTAGGCAAACCGAAATACGTGTCGCCATTATTACTCGTTAATGAATGGGCAGCTTGGCTATGAATAACACTATTACCATCAGTTTGGCCATTGACGACAGGTCTATCGACAGAGTTAAACGACATAGGTAACCAGCCATGCTCGAAAATAACCGGAACAAGGACTTCGTTGCCCGATCCCAGCACATGAGCATTGTTGAACGTTACAACGTTCGTTTCCCAGCAAAGCCTTGTGCCGCCGTCTGGAGGCGGCACACCTTCAGCATACGTGACTTTCCCACCTTCACGGTTCCATGTGTCAGGAGGGGTGGTCGACAAACCGAAAATTTGCTCGCATGCGCCATTACGCCAGGAATTACCATTACCCCAAAACTTGCTGGTGAAAGGACTAAACAATTGAGTGGCGTCTTTCGTTAATGATGAGTTATGCACCGGAACATTGTATCGTTTGGTCGGCATCGTTATCACCCAGTCAGTGCCAGACAGGGTTGCGCTGTCCAAAACATACTCGTTGATAATATTGTCGTGCATCAGCAGCGCACTAACAGCATCGCTGCCTTTATTCCAGGAGCTTGAAACGACACTGCCCTCGTAGAGCACCAAGCTAGTATGCTCTGCGGAAGTCATATCCGGGTAACTGTTGCCCGGATAATTCCAAATATTCTCGGCTAGCGATGGAGAAAAAGCCTCCAGCACAACTGGGGCATAGCCATAATCCGTACCGCCTGCAACGTTGACCAAGGAGGCTGTGCCTGACAATCCACCGGTTGCCTTGAAGGCTCTTGCCGATTGGCCACCTACTATCAATGTGCTAGTAACGCCCATGTCCATGGTTGCAGCCTGAACCACTGCACAATTAGCGGGCACCCCACTTGCGTGTGTTATTGCCGCGTTGATCGCGGTATTCGTGATCGTGCCCATTTCGATAATCTCAAAATAGCCTTCACGAGTACGGTCAAGTGAAGTCGTCGCGCCATCTCCACCACTTCCCTTAATACCTTCCAGCGTAGGGCCCGAATAGGCGAAGTTCACGAAATTCTTGCCGTCCGCAGGGATCGCAGGAGCAGTGCAGGACTTGTCGGCGGTAACGAGCTTTGCACCGTCAGCCGTGTTGACAACCGCAGCAGTCCAAATGTCGTATGGAGCGAGATAAACGCTAAGACTAAGCACTTCACGGCCATTCTTGCCTTCATAGAAACGAACTCTTAAAGCCTTGGACAAAGCAGTCGTGTTCAGTACGGACAGATAGGTGTCATTTCCGGCACGCGTGGTGTAGTACGGGTAAATCAGAACCTGACCCTGACCATCGTCACTTAGGTGTACAGCAGCACTTGCTGTGCCTGCAATACCAGCCGAGCCTATCGCTGCGATCAAAGCAAGAGTCAGTGAGCTTCTTTTAAATTTATGCGTTGACATTAAGTTTCCTCTATTTTTAAACACCACCGCTACAGTTTGACTGCTTGACACCTTTATAAATAACTATTACTGGTTCTGTCACGGTAACTCAAGATGTTGACTGCATTGGTTGTGTCCCATTGATTTGCTTCTTCAACATGGAGTGTCCTTGGCATTATGAGAAAAGGCGAGCATAACCCTGATTTGAAAAGCCTGCCCCGGCAGACCGTTTGGCACAGGCATCATCGTCAAGAATAGACTTGCAAGTATCGGTCGACTTTACCTTCTCTATACTGGCCATTGGGCTTTACAGGCCGACCTTCGGCAAGAGTGGCAAGCCCTTGTTGCAACGGATCAAAACGGTGAGAACGGCGCTCCCTGATTGACAATAGAAAACCCGCCAGCGTTAAGCGTGGTGGCAAATGCCCCCGCGCCAATGTTGCTGATTTCTGAAGTGGACTGCTGAACACCGCCATCGTCGTTGCGCCGGATATGATCATCATAGGTTGCTGGACCGAGTGCGATCCAATGGGTATAGATTTCCCATGATTGGCGCCAATTCTGCTGACCCAATGCCAAATCGTTATTCGTGAAGCTTGCCCCACCATTGCCAATCAGGGTCAACGTAGGCGCCGAAAGGATGGCGCCCACGTTTGTCCCAGTATTGAAGTTCTGCAAAGTCAGCGTGCTACCTGAAATTACATGTGGCCTGAATGCCGGTGCCCCCCCGACATACCGTTGGCGTTGGACCCAGTCCTTAGACCAGTACTGAATTTCATAGTTGTCGGGGAAACTATAGTAAGCGTTAGTACTGGTATTGGTGTCGGAACCGGTGCTAGATTGATACCACTCTCGTGTATCGCCACCTGGAGTTTCGTTGCGCAGGGTGGCCGCGATGATGGTGATATTGCCGAAAGCATTGACATAACTGTTATTGGTAAAGCTGGCTGCAGTAATGGAGATACCGCCACCGGTGGAGCTGAGCGTGCCAAGTGGGGCGCTCAGGGTGGCGGCGTTAACAAAACTGCCAGGCGTACTGATGGTCAATTGGTTGCTGCCAGCCAGAGCCCCTTCGTTGGTCATGTTGCCTGTTGTGGTCAGGCTCATCTGTCCTTGGGCAGAAAAACTTCCTGTGGTGGTGTTGTCCATGCTTGCGGCGTTAACCGTGATATCACCCGCACCCGTTATCGTTCCGTTGTTTGTAAAGGCACCGCTCAAAACCACACTTGCCGCCCCGCTCGTTGCGGCCAACGCCACCGAGGCCGGGCTTTGTACCAAGAAAGTACTCGCATCAATCGCGCAATTCGTGATTGAAACGGTACCGGTGGTGAAAACAATGCCTGCCGAACCATTGCCTTTCAGTGTCGAAAAACCCGGCCCAACGCTGCTTAGCGTGATGCTGCTCGACAGACTCAAATCACTGCCGGAAAATGTCAGTGTTTCGGCAGGAGCAATCAAGGTGTGTGCACCATTACATTCGCCTGGTGTCGCTCCCGAAGATGTATTCGTGTTAGATGCAACAATGGCTTCCCGCAGTGTGCATAAGCCATCGTTAGCGCTGGTATCGGAGGTGTTGGTGATGATGGTAGTGCCGCTGGCAACGCCGGTCATTGTCTTTAATCCGCTGATTGCAGAAACACCATCGGTGACCTCAGTGGCGATAGTGAAGGCTCCGCTGAAATTCGCAGTCGGCGTAAACGTCACACCTGCCAACAAGGTGTTCACGTCGGCGATTGGACCAGTCGCAGTCCATATCCCTGTACCAGCAGCATAGGTCGAAGTGACAGTCCCAGCGCTGGCCGTCGTCAGGCTGCCAAATGCAGCATTGGAGAGAGTCAATTTTGCCGTGACATTCGCGCTGTCAACGTCGCTAACGACAATGTTAGTCAAATTGAGGGGGGATTGCTCAGTGTATGTTTCCGCTGCAGAAAGGTTTGTAGCAGATGGTGGTTGATTAACAGTTGCACACGCTGCGCCAGCAAATTTGATATGGCAACTTTGACCGTTCGCCACGCCAAGCCCAACTTTGCATGGCGATATGCTCGGTGTTGTGAGATTACAGCCGGGCTGATCGCTGTTCGATATTGCATAGATGAATTGGGTAACGCCCGAGGTATTCACCACGGAATACTCAATTGCCGCTGCGGTGTAAGGATGGGTTGTCCCACCTCCTGAAACGCTCATGTCAAACGAAGCACCACCGATTGCAAATGCGTCAATAGCCCATTTTCCAGATAACCCAATACAACTACAGGCAATAGTTAACGCCATCAAGCCCGCGAACAGATGTCCCTTTCGATGGTTGCGCAGTGCCCGATATGCTAGAACCGCGAGAATCACTGACAGTATTAGTATCATGGGTTTCGACAGGGTCGGAATATTGGCTACAGGCGGTGTCGGACCATAGCTTATCGAAGCGGCGAACGTACTGGCAGTACCTAGGCAGGCGGTCACTCCAAGGAAAAGTCGTTTGGTGCACGTAGTATTGAGTCGCATTTGAATTAGTGATTGACACCGTATACAAGAAATGAGTGGGAGGAAAAGCTTTTCTCAGAAGGCCGTTTCATTGTGGATGGAAACAAGCCACATTGAATTGCAGACAATTAGCGTTTCAGATTTTCCATGGCCGCTGTGCAAATTTACACCTAGCGTTCTTTTTTATTGGCGACGCAAATTTCGCTGCTGAAATAACAACACTGATAGCAATTTCAATAACTTAGGTTATGATATACTCGTTTCGAACAGCGGTCAACCCACACAAAAATCTTCACTAATCCCGAAGCAATGCTCTGCCTGTACGATGCCCCACGACTATTTTAATATTTGCTTCTCGTGAGGGTGATTTCCGATTTGTGGAGTATGGCGGACGCAGATCGATTCTATTCAAAATTATTTATCGAGCAGGCGATCTTCATATTCGTAAGATAGCAGATGGCTCGATCTGGCTGTTTACCGGATGGATGGCTCAAGGGACAATGAGAGCCTTGCCGCATACGAGTGTTATTTTGTTATATGAATGAATAAGAAACCAAATCTGTTATGTGTGTGAACCTCTATAAGCTGGATCAGCACGGAATCCCGGCTAGCCAAAAACGGAACTGCTGCGCCATTTCTCAACACGACCTGTTATCCTCTCCCCACCGCTTCACTAACCTATGCTCCACGCCCAAGTGATCCAGTATTTTTGCCACCACAAAATCTACCAAATCTTGAACACTTTGCGGGTGATAATAAAAACCCGGATTGGGTGGCAGGATGACCGCACCGGCATGGCTCAGCTTGAGCATATTTTCCAGATGGATGGCGGAAAACGGGGTTTCACGCGGCACTAAAATCAACGGGCGCTTCTCCTTGAGCATGACGTCGGCTGCACGGGTGATGAGGTCGTCGCTTAACCCCGCCGCCACCGCCGCCAGTGTACCCATAGTGCAAGGGCAAATTACCATCGCATCGCCAGGATTGGAGCCTGAGGCCATGGGAGCAAACCAGTCATCACGTCCAAATACGCGTAACTCACCGCTGACTTTGCCAAGCCGTTCCGCCAAGATTTTTTCCGCATCTTGCGGACGGTTGGGTAACACGAAATCCAACTCTTGTTTGGCGACTATTTGTGCCGCTTGTGAGTAGACCAGGTGGACGCGCTGGCCGCCTTGAAGCAGGCACTCAAGCAGCCGCATGGCGTAGGGTAAACCGGATGCGCCGGTTAGGGCGAGTACGATAGTTTTCATGTGCTTTTCAACCAGTCAATTTTGGCGTTTCGGGCCCAGTGTTTGGCGCATTCAAGTAGTGTGCCGCGATCAGGCCATTTACTGTACCAAACAACAGTGCTGCCGTAGCAAAGATAGGGATTAAGTAAGCCAACCCAGTATGCGGAATAAGCCAGAAATACACCAATAATAATTGGCCAGCAATGTGTGCGAATGCGCCGAAGATACTGTGGGTGACCGGGCCGAACCAGCGCGCCGGTAAATACTGGCTGATACCCAATATGGAGATGCTGCATAGCGCGCCACTTACGCTGAGAAAAAATCCAGGCGTAAGAAAACTCCCCATAAGCAAGCTGCCCGCCAGTACCCGCAGCAGCGATACCCATGCCGCCATGCGCCAGCCGTAGCGTGTAAGCACAATGAGGGTGACGATGTTAGCCAAACCAGGTTTTACGCCCGGCAACGGCGAGGGAATGGCTGCTTCCAGCATGGACAAGCCCATCGCCAATGCCGCCATGCGCGCGATGTGATGATCCGCTGCGGTAGTTTCGAGTTTAATAATTGAGGCTGTCATAACGCTTACCCCTGCCACTCAATTCAACGCTAACCTGGTTGGGCAGGCAGATGGCAATTTCGCCCGCTTGCTTCAACCAACCTTGATGCACACAATATTGACGCGGGCTGGGGTCGGAGGCGATGCGCGCCTGCCGGTTATGTATGGCAATCTGGCTAATGCCGAGCGGACCGGGCACAGAAATAATTTGGTTACGGGATAGCGGCACTTCGCTGAATATTTTGCCGCTGCTACGAATGATCGCCTTGTCCGCCGCGCCGCCTTGCCATAAAGCAACAGTGACCCATGCAACGCAAAACACACCGAACAACAACACCATCCAATCGCCTATCTTTATGGGCGCCAATGACAGCATAATTATTGATCGTGAATAGCAATGCTAAGCAACATTCCGCTATTCCCGCACTGAAAAACATTTAGTGCGGATAAATCAAAGTTGCTCTGGAAAGCCTGAATTGGCTCCTGTACGAAAATGGCAGTCACTGTAATGAAATTTGTCATAAATTATACAAAAATCAATACGTGCTACCGAGTTCACGGTGGCGTAGCAGCACCTGTTGTTGCAATTTAAAACAACGCGCAAGCTTTTCCACCAAGTACACCGAGCGATGTTGGCCACCTGTGCAACCAATAGCGACGGTGAGGTAGCTTCGGTTATCAGCGATGAAACAGGGCAGCCAGCTTTCGACAAAAACGCGGATGTCTTCACACATTTTTTGTACATTTTGGTTGCGTTCGAGAAACTCAATGACCGCCGCATCGCGCCCGGTTAATGGCCGCAACACGGGGTCGTAATGTGGATTAGGTAGGCAGCGCACGTCGAACACTAAATCGGCATCGAACGGAATACCATTCTTAAAACCAAAGGATTGGAACAGCAGGGTAATCCTTGCGCGGTCAACCCCCTTAAAATCTTTAACCCAAGCACGCAGGGCATTAGCGCCAAGCTCACTGGTATCAATACGATGGCCGATGTTGCTAATCTCGGCGAGCATTTCACGCTCGAGTTGCACGCACTCAGGTAACGTAAGTCCTTCGTTGGTCTGATCCGGCGGTAGGGCGTTACGCAGCGGATGGCGGCGACGCGTCTCAGAAAAACGTTTCACCAACGTATCGGTCTGCGCATCAAGGAAGAGCAGGTGCACATCTATACCCTGTTGCTTAAGTTGTTCAATATAGTGCGGCAGTTGTTTCACGCTGTCGCCACTACGCACGTCTATACTGACAGCAATGCGTGTGTTACCCGTCTGATGCAGATTTTCCATTAGGACGGGCAACAATGCAGAAGGCAGATTGTCCACACAATAATAGCCGCTGTCTTCCAGCGCCTTAAGCGCCACGCTTTTTCCCGAACCGGAAAGGCCGCTGATCAGAAATAATTGCATGATCTATTGTTCCTGCATTTGCTGTTCGTGGCGACTGATAAATTCTTGCATACTGTCGATACCGCGTTGCTGTAGCACAAAATTACGCGCAGCCGCTTCTACCAGTACCGCAAGGTTACGCCCGGCCATAACCGGGATGCTTACCGTGCTGATCTTTACGCCAAGGATTTCCTGATGGCTAGCCGCTAACGGCAAACGTTCCAAATGGGAAAGATCGCCACGTAAAGGGCGCTGCAAATGTACGATGAGTTTTAAACTTTTTTTGCGCCGCACCGCAGTCTCGCCAAACATGGTGCGAATATTAAGCACTCCCAGACCTCGCACTTCGAGGAAATCACGCAATAGTTCCGGACAGCGTCCTTCCAAGGTTTCTGGAGAAATACGGTACAGCTCAGTGATATCGTCCGCCACTAAGCCGTTACCACGCGTGATAAGTTCCAGTCCCAGCTCACTCTTGCCTATTCCGCTATCACCGGTAATCAGTACCCCTACCCCAAGCACGTCGAGAAACACACCATGGCGCACGGTCGATTCCGCTAACGCTTTGACAATGTAATGGCGCACGAGCCACATCAAATGTACGCTGGGCAGAGGTGAACGGAACAGCGGTGTATGTGTGCGGTTAGCGTAAACGATCAACTCTTGCGGGATCTTGTCCGTACCAGCCACGATCAGGCATAGCGTACCACCGCGTTCAAGTTGCGACAGCGCCTCTGTGACCGCGATAGATGAAAGCCCTTGAAGATGGTCAACTTCAGTTTCACTCAATACCTGCACCCAATTCGGGTGGATAAAATTAAGGTGACCAATCAAACCCTTGTTAGAGACACTAACTAAATCACTATCCAGTATTTTCGCAGCGCCATTCGCTCCAGCGACCCAGCTCAATGCCAGCTGCTCTTGTTTGTCCTCGAACAGCTGTTGGATATTGACCTGTGCCATTACGATTACATCGCCCAGTTAGTAAACAATTGATGAATTACCGCTACATCATTGCTATTCTGTATTTGTTCGCGGAAAGTTTTATCACTGAACATTTGCGCCAGTTCGCCGAGTAATTGCAAGTGCAAGTCGGTGGCCCGTTCCGGCACCAATAACACGAAAATCAGGTTGACCGGTTGACCATCCGGTGCGTCGAACGGAATCAATGCTTGCGTCTTGACGAAAGCGGCAACCGCATCCCGTAGGCCTTTAATACGGCCATGCGGAATAGCTACACTGTGGCCTAAGCCAGTTGAGCCGAGCTTCTCACGCGCAAACAGGCTATCGAATACTTGGCTACGTGCGATTTTCTGAGTGTTTTCAAATAACACCCCCACTCGTTCGAAAACCCGTTTTTTACTTGTGGAATCGGCGTCCAGTATGACGTTCTCAGGGGGTAGGACTTTGCTGATCAGGTTCATAATTCAAGCACGTCAAAAAAAGGAAGGGGCGGCTGTAAGCCGCCCCATTATCATTCTTACTCCACTACAGTAGGATTACCGGTTTCATCATGGCGACGAGCGGCATGTTTTTCTTTATGCTTGATAATTTGACGATCGAGTTTTTCGATCAGATTATCAATAGCGACATATAGGTTTGTATCATCACATTCCACAAAAATTGTCTTGCCACTTAAGTGAACGTTAGCCTCGGCCTTTTGTTTCAGCTTTTCCACCGAAAGAACGACATTAACATCAATCAAATTGTCGAAGTGACGTTTGATTTTTTCGATTTTGCTTACCACGTGCTCGCGAATAGCGGGGGTAATTTCCAAATGGCGTCCGCTGAGATTGAGGTTCATGGGCTGCTCCTTATGGTTAGAGTGATTTACGAAGATTAACTGGGAGGATGTTCAGCAATTCCCGGTATTTTGCCACGGTACGCCGGGCAACCAATATGCCCTGCTGTGCCAGGATTCCAGACATGCGGCTATCGGTTAGGGGATGACGTGCATCTTCCTGGTTGACAAGCTGCTTGATGAGCGCGCGGATCGCCGTGGAGGAACACGTACCACCACTTTCGGTCGCAATTCCGCTACAGAAAAAATACTTAAGTTCATAAATACCGCGCGGGGTAAGCATAAATTTTTGCGTAGTCACGCGGGAGACGGTGGATTCATGCAATTCAAGCTGTTCTGCGATTTCGCGCAGCACCAGCGGACGCATGGCGGTTTCACCGTGCTCGAGAAAACTAAATTGACGATCGACAATAGTCTGCGACACACGCAAAATAGTATCGAAACGCTGCTGTAAGTTTTTAATAAACCAGCGTGCTTCTTGTAATTGGCCGGCCAGTTGCTGTACGTTTTTTTCATTACCCTGTTGCAAAATGTTGGCATACATTTGGTTAACACGCAGGCGGGGCATAGCACCCTGATTCAGGCGTACATGCCAGCTACCGTGACGGTATTCTACCACCACATCAGGCACAACATAATCCGCAGCCCGTTGTTCAAATTCAGCGCCAGGTCTTGGTTGCAAATGGGTGATGAGTGATTGTACGGTGCGCAATGCCTCATCGTCACAACGAAGAAGTTTTTTCAGCTTGGCAAAATCATGCGCCCCCAATAGGTTGAGGTGCTGCGTCACCAAGCGCAAAGCCAAATCCCGGCCCGGGGTATCTTCCGGGAGTGCTTTGAGTTGTAAAGCCAAACATTCACTTAAGGTACGTGCGGCTATACCTGGCTGGTCCAGGTGCTGCAATTGGACCAAGGCAGTTTCCAAGTCATCCAGGGTAATGTCGAGCTCTTCTGGCAGCATTTCGACAATTTCTTCCAACGGCTGCGCCAAATAGCCATTGACATCCAATGCGTCGATCAGCAGTCCGATAATTTTTCGGTCGCGCACATCATGCTGGCTCATATTTAACTGCCAGATGAGATGTTCTCGCAGACTGGGCGTCTCTGCCGCAACTTCACCAAGAACTTCTTTTTCATCATCCGGCCCACTTGCCGCTGAAAAAGAAGGCTCATTCCAGTCTTCTTTTACCCATTCTTCATCGCCCTGTTGCGGCATTTCATCTTTTACTTCGGTACTATCTACAACGGAGGTAGAGGCCGCGTCTCCATGTGCATAAGGCTGCATAGCGTCTTCGTCTTCACGTTCGAGCAATGGATTTTCGTCCAGCAAGCGTGCCACCTCTTGGTTAACTTCCAGAGTGGAGAGTTGCAGCAGGCGTATGGCTTGCTGTAACTGGGGGGTAAGCGTCAGCTGCTGGGATTGCTTAAGTTGTAACGTGGGTTTCATTACGCAATTTACGGACAAGAGCGGCGCATAGTGTGTACTTATAGTTTGAAATGCTCGCCGAGATATACTTTTCTCACGCCTTCATTATAAATGATTTCATCAGGTTTACCTTCCGCCATTACTGACCCGGCATTAATAATATAGGCACGGTCACAAATTCCCAGTGTTTCACGAACATTGTGGTCAGTGATTAACACACCGATACCACGTTCTTTAAGAAAACGAATGATTTTCTGAATGTCTAACACGGCAATCGGATCTACCCCCGCAAATGGTTCATCCAACAGAATAAAGCGTGGGTTGGTGGCCAGCGCACGGGCGATTTCAACTCGCCGCCGCTCACCTCCGGACAGGCTGATAGCTGGATTATTGCGTATATGGGTAATATGCAGATCCTCCATCAATTCATCCTGCCGTGCTTGAATTTCATCGTTATCGTAATCTTGTAATTCCAGCACAGCCTGAATATTTTGCGCGACCGTTAACCGGCGAAAAATAGATGCTTCCTGTGGCAGATAGCCCAACCCCAAAAGTGCACGGCGATGAATGGGAAGATGCGTAATGTTCTGTCCATTAATGAAAATATCGCCCCCGTCCGCAGCCACCAGCCCTACAATCATGTAAAAGCAGGTGGTCTTTCCGGCGCCATTAGGCCCTAACAGTCCGACCACTTCGCCGCTCTGTACTGCTAGGGAAACATCGTGCACTACGGTACGGGAATGATAGCGTTTTTTCAGTGCAACGGCGCGCAGCTCGCTCATTGATGTTCGTTAGGCTTGGTTAGTGTCGATGTCGGCTTGATTGACAGGGGCTCACCGACTGAAGAACGCTTGTTTTTAGGTTGGATAATAGCGCGCACGCGCCCCTTATTGGAAGTACCGTTCACTTGGAATACTTCAGTTCTTGAGTTATAAGTAATATGTTCCCCACGTACTTCATCCTGATCCTGTTTTAAGCGCGCCTGACCAAAGAATTCTATGCTTGCGGTTTGGGTATCATATTCAATGCGCTCACCATATCCTTCCACATATCCGCTGGCATTATCGCGCTTCTGGCGAAAACTGGCGGGCTGTCCGGTTGCCGTACCGTGCTTGAATCCTTCCTTGTCCTGTACCACAACAATTTTGTCGGCGTTAACAATCATCGTGCCCTGGGTAAGCTGCACCTTGCCTTCAAAGACACTAATTTGTTTGATGTCATCAATACTGAGCTGATTCGCTTCCAAATGCATGGGTTTGTCACGGTCAGCAAGTTCAGCGTGGCTGGTTGGCACATGGCAGATAAGCCCTATGCAAAACAGAGTGGCGTATTTAATTTTTGTCGGGCGCATATTCGCTTTTAACTTGCGCAAGCAATTTTACTGTGCGCGCTTTATTATCAAATTTCATACCTACTGCACGCACAATGTTACGTCCGTCAACCATCATTACCGGCTGGTCTGTTACAGCTAAGCCACGGTCAGGGATAACATGCAAATAACTCGTGGTAAATGTTATTTCTCTTTGCGTAGAACTAGCGGTACTCACGATTTTTACATTATCGCGTAAAAATATTTCATCACCCTTGCCTGACACCATTCCATTATTTGCATAGGTATACACGGGTGGATGGTCTGTATCAAAGCTGGTGAATTTAGGAGCATCCAAATACGTACTATCGTTATCTGGGTAATGCAGCATTTGTTGTGCAGCCATTACGAAACGTGGTTTACCCTGTTCATTAAGCGTGGTAGCAACAAACCTATTAACGATAAAATCTGGGGCGTGGCGCTTACTGCTGTCAGGAATTACCGGTAGTGGCTGTAATTGCTGGCTCAGCCAATAAACTGCGGCCAGCAGCAACAATAGCAGCGGCAATCCGGTAAACCAAGCGCGCAAACGGTCAGTAACGATTGAGTGGCTCATGCCAAGTAAGGCGCAAGTTGCGCATCTAGTGTGCCTTGCGCCGACATCAACAATTCACATGCTTCACGTACCGCGCCATGTCCACCGTCACGCTCGGTGATGTAGTGGGCGCGGTCGCGCACGATTTGTGGCGCATTCGGTACGCTGATAGCCAACCCGACACGAAGCATTACCGGCAAGTCCATCACGTCGTCACCCATAAAAGCGACGGCATCCAATGGCAATTTAAGTTGGGCAAGCATTTTTTGCATGCTGGCCAACTTGTCATGAACACCCTGATACAGGTGCGAGATACCGAGATGGTGCGCGCGTAGCTCTACACACCGGGAAGTCCGACCAGTAATGATGGCCAGTTCCACACCGGATGCTTTAAGCATTTTTAAGCCATGTCCATCAAGCGAATTAAAACGCTTAAATTCTTCACCGGAGTCGGTTAAATAGAGGCCACCATCTGTCATGATTCCATCCACATCAAAGGCGATGAGGCGAATGGATTGTGCCCGACCTAACGACATCAAATCACCTTCGCACGCAACAAATCATGCATATTCAGGGCGCCTACCAATTTATTGCTGGTGTCTGTCACCAGCATCTGGCTAATGTTATATTGCTCCATCACCTGCACCGCTTCTGCTGCCAGTGCATCCGGCGCAATACTGCGTGGACTGCGCGACATGACCGCGCTGATTAAAGTGGTCGTGAAGTCAACATGCTTCTCCAACGTGCGGCGTAAATCCCCATCAGTATAGATACCCAGAACCTGCCGGGCATCATCTACAATGGCCGTCATGCCCAGCCCTTTGCGCGAGATTTCTAACACTGCATCGGCCAGGGTTGCATTTTGATTCACCGCAGGAATCCCCTTGCCGGAATGCATAATGTCACGCACATGGGTAAGCAGACGGCGACCCAAGCTTCCACCAGGGTGCGAACGGGCAAAATCTTCCTCCCCGAATCCCTTTGCATCCAACAACGCCACGGCCAGTGCATCGCCCAAGGCCAGCGCTGCCGTGGTGCTGGCAGTGGGCGCGAGTCCCAACGGGCAAGCCTCCTTGTCCACCGCAGCATCGAGATGCGCGTCCGACGCCTCTGCCAAGCTAGACCGCGGATTGCCTGTCAGGCTAATCAGCCGTGCCCCCTGGCGTTTAATAACTGGCACTATAGTGAGTAATTCCTGACTTTCTCCGGAATATGACAACGCAATAAACACATCTTTAGCGGTAATCATGCCTAAATCGCCGTGGCTAGCTTCGGCAGGATGCACAAAATACGCTGGGGTACCCGTACTAGAAAATGTAGCGGCAATCTTGCGCGCAATATGGCCAGACTTGCCCATGCCGCTTACAATCACACGGCCTTCGCAGGCTAAAATAATATTTAACGCCTGCAGAAAATTTTTATCAATCCGTTGCGTAAGCGCCAATACAGCTGCGGCTTCAATGTGTAATACTTCGCGGGCTAAATCAAGTGCGCGCGAGGTGGCAAGGATAGCTTCGTTCATGATGGCGAATTATAACAGTGCCACTCGGTAGCGTCATTCTCTCATCGAGCTCACGACCCCATCCTAAGCAGGGCCGACTGCGCATGCGCATGCAAGCCCTCACCAAGGGCCAGCACTGCCGCAATTTCGCCCAACATCCCTGCGCCCTGCGCGGATACTTGAATCAAACTACTGCGTTTCTGAAAGTCATACACTCCCAGCGGGGAAGAAAAACGTGCCGTGCCAGAAGTCGGCAAAACGTGATTAGGACCAGCGCAATAATCACCGAGCGACTCGGAGGTGTAACAGCCCAAGAAAATTGCCCCGGCATGCTTGATTTTTGGCAGCCATTGCTGGGGATCAGCCACTGAAAGCTCCAGATGCTCCGGGGCTATACGGTTACTGATAACACAAGCCTCGTCCAAATCAGCCACATCGATCAGGGCGCCACGATTCTCTAATGCAGTGCGTATGATGTCACGGCGCGGCATCCGCGCCAGTAGACGATCTGCACTTTGCGCCACAGCTGTGGCAAAAGCCGCATCTGGTGTCAGCAGGATGGCCTGCGCTAATTCATCGTGCTCTGCTTGAGAAAATAGATCCATCGCAATCCAGTCTGGATCAGTTTGCCCATCACAGATCACCAGAATCTCTGATGGCCCTGCCACCATATCAATACCAACTACGCCGAATACGCGGCGCTTGGCGGCGGCCACGTAAGCGTTGCCGGGGCCGACGATTTTATCTACCCGCGGTACGGTTGCCGTGCCATAAGCCAACGCCGCAATCGCTTGCGCCCCGCCAATGGTGAACACCCGATCCACCCCAGCCAGATGGGCTGCTGCCAACACCAGCGCATTTTGCACTCCATCTGGGGTCGGCACTACCATAATGAGTTCACCGACCCCAGCCACTTTCGCCGGTAGCGCATTCATCAACACTGAAGAGGGATAGGCAGCCTTACCACCCGGTACATACAGACCAACCCGATCCAATGGCGTAATCTGCTGACCGAGCAACGTGCCATCCGCCTCAGTGTAACTCCATGAAGCTTGTAACTGCTTTTGATGGTAAGCGGTAACACGCTGTGCGGCCTGCTCCAAAGCGCCCCGCTGTGCGGCGGGCAATCCCTCGAAGGCGGCACGCAAGGCAGCAGGAGGCAGTTCCAGTGCTGCACTATCATGCACCTCCATACGATCGAAGCGCCGGGTGTATTCGAGCAGAGCCACATCGCCGCGTGTACGCACATCCGCCAGAATAGCCGCGACAGTCGCGTCCAGCTGGTCATCCTGAGTCGCCTCGAAAGCCAACAGCCTGTCCAGCTGTGAATTGAAATCTGGCTGCCGAGTGGAAAGCCGTCTGATGTTCATTGGACTACCGCCATGGAAAACGCATCTAGCATGGGCTGAATAGCCGCATGTTTAAGTTTAAGCGAAGCCTGATTCACTACCAGACGCGAGGAAATTGCAGAAATCTCTTCTACTGCCTTGAGGTGATTGGCTTTCAGTGTATTGCCACTGCTGACCAAGTCCACGATTGCATCTGACAAACCGACCAGTGGCGCCAGCTCCATCGAACCATACAATTTGATCAAATCCACATGCACACCTTTAGCCGCGAAATGCTCGCGTGCGGTCTGTACATATTTGGTCGCCACACGCAAGCGCGCGCCCTGGCGCACTGCGGAGTCATAGTCGAAATCATTCCTTACCGCCACCATCATGCGGCAACGCGCAATATTCAAATCCAGCGGTTGATACAAACCCGTGCCCCCATGCTCGTCGAGCACATCTTTACCCGCGATCCCCAAATCAGCGGCGCCATATTGCACATAGGTCGGCACATCGGAGGCACGCACGATAATAAGGCGTACGTCGGCACGGTTAGTGGATAAAATCAACTTGCGCGTAGGCTCCGGGGCTTCCAGCGGCGTAATGCCCGCCGCCTGCAACAACGGCAAGGTTTCTTCAAAGATGCGCCCTTTAGATAAGGCAATGGTAATCATGCGGTATCTTTCATTTATTTGATGCGAAATATGTTCGCTCCAAGTTGAGACAGTTTTATTTCGATGTGTTCATAGCCACGATCCAGATGGTAAATGCGATCAATGACGGTCTCGCCCTGCGCCACCAATCCGGCAATAACCAGGCAAGCAGATGCACGCAAATCCGTTGCCATCACCGTCGCGCCTTCCAGATGATCAACCCCATGAACCAAGGCAGTATTACCTTCCACATCTATCCTTGCACCCAAACGGCGCAATTCTTGCACATGCATAAAACGATTTTCAAAAATCGTTTCCACTACCATCGCACTGCCATCTGCAATAACATTCAACGCCATAAATTGTGCTTGCATATCAGTAGGGAATGCTGGATATGGCGCAGTACGTACGTTCACCGATCTGGGCCGGCCCGTCATATCCAGGTGGATACTCTCACTGTCGCTACGGATGCACGCGCCGGCTTCAGTAAGTTTTTCCAACACAGCATCGAGGATATCCACTCGCGTATCGCGTAACACGACGTTACCTCCCGTTGCCGCTGCCGCCACTAGAAAAGTCCCACTCTCGATACGATCCGGCATGATGCGATGGGCTGCTCCGTGCAATCTGTCCACACCTGTTATGACAATCGTGTGGCTGCCGGCTCCCTCTATTTTCGCACCCATTGCAATCAAGCAATGCGCCAAATCCACCACCTCCGGTTCACGCGCAGCATTTTCCAGCACCGTTACCCCATCTGCCAAAGCAGCGGCCATCATCAGATTTTCTGTGCTGGTCACACTGACAATGTCGAATAAAATTCGTGCGCCTTTGAGGCGTTTTGCCTGCGCATGAATGTAGCCATGCTCGATGAAAATTTGAGCGCCCATTGCCTGCAGGCCCTTGATGTGAATATCGACCGGGCGCGAACCAATGGCGCAGCCACCCGGCATGGATACACGCGCCTCACCGAAGCGCGCCACCAGAGGGCCTAGCACTAGCACTGCGGCGCGCATGGTCTTTACCATGTCATAAGGCGCTTCCAGCTTATCCACTTGCGCACCGTGCAAAGCCATCTCATCACCTTGTACAGCAACCTTCACGCCCATCTGCTCCAACAATTTACGCATAGTTGCGATGTCGTGCAAATCCGGCATGTTGCTTAACTGCAAGACATCACTCGTCAACAGGCTGGCACACATAATAGGCAATGCTGCGTTCTTGGCACCGGAAATACGCACTTCGCCGCACAATGGAATACCACCTTGTACAACTAATTTTTGCATGCTGGCATCTTTAAAAATCTCGATTTCATCTTAATGTATTCTTGCCATGCGTTCGTTATGTCAGTACCGCAATTTATATCCGGACTTTAACAACCCTAAAGACAACAGCGTCAGGCCAAGCATACACCCGCCCGCCACCATCAAACTCACCCAAGGAGAAATGTCCGACACGCCGAAAAATCCATAACGAAAACCGTCTATCATATAAAAAAATGGGTTAAAACGCGACAACGCCTGCCAAAAAGGCGGCAACGAGTGAATGGAATAAAATACGCCGGACAAAAAAGTCAATGGCATGATAATGAAATTCTGGAAGCCTGCGAGTTGATCGAATTTTTCTGCCCACATCCCGGCCACCACCCCTAGTGAGCCAAGCATCGCGCTACCGAGAACGGCAAACAATATAATCCAGATTGGAAACAGCAATGGCGGCTGGGCAAACCACAGTGCGGCCAAATATACGCCTATACCGACCACCAAGCCGCGCAGCATGGAAGCGAGCACATATGCCGCAAAGAATTCCCAGTAGGCAATCGGCGCCAGCAACACAAACACGATATTGCCAGTAATCTTGGACTGAATTAGGCTGGAAGAGCTGTTGGCAAAAGCGTTCTGCAACATTGCCATCATCATCAGTCCCGGAATAAGGAAGGCAGTGTAATGCACCCCTGGATACACTTCGACATGCTGTGCCAGCACATGTGAAAAAATCAACAGATAGAGCAATGCCGTCAACACGGGAGCCAGCACGGTCTGGAAGCCCACCTTCCACACCCGGAATACCTCCTTGTAGAGCAGACTGCAAAAACTCAACGCCCGCCTCACTGCACGGCCCGCCCCACCAAACGCAGAAAGACTTCTTCCAAATCAGGCTGCTGCAAGGTCATCTCCTGTACCGTGATCCCAGCCACACGCAATTCCGCCAGCATTGACTCCAATGCTTGATAGGATGGCAATGTCAGCACGTAATCACCATCCGTATGTTCGACCACCTGCGGCAGCAATGTGGCCGGTAAGTAGCCCGCGATTTTCAACCTGACGCGACAGCCGGCCAGGCTACTCAGCAGATTGAGTGTACTATCCAACGCCACAATACGGCCATGCTTGAGCATGGCAATCCGTGTGCATAAGGCTTCCGCCTCTTCCAGATAATGGGTAGTTAACAGAACGGTGTGTCCATCGCGGTTCAGCTGCTGAATAAAGCGCCATAACGATTGGCGCAGCTCCACATCCACCCCGGCAGTCGGTTCATCCAACACAATAACTGGCGGCTTATGCACCAGAGCTTGCGCCACCAACACACGGCGCTTCATACCACCGGACAGGCGGCGCATATTGGTATCGGCCTTATCGGTCAAATCCAAGTGGTGCATCACCTCATTGATCCAGGTGTCGTTACGACGCAATCCAAAAAAACCAGATTGCATACGCAACGTTTCACGAACTGTGAAAAAAGGATCAAAAACCAGCTCTTGCGGCACTACCCCCAACAAACGACGGCTGACACGATATTGCTTGACTACATCGTGCCCCAGTACAGATAGCTGCCCATCATCTGGCAATGCAAGTCCGGCCAGCAGATTAATCAACGTGGTTTTGCCCGCACCATTGGGACCAAGTAAACCGAAAAACTCACCCTGCTCGATACGCAAGTCCACGCCGTCTAGTGCTTGTAATTGGCCATAGCGTTTGCGTGCTTGGCGCACATCAATGGCAGGTAACATTAAATTGAATAGATCAAGATTGCGCGGAATCACTACCGCATAGCGGCAGCATATCCACAACACCATACAAACGGGCCAAACTTAACAAATTCTCTGGAACATGGGCAAAACACAATTGCACACTACTACGCTGCGCCTCGCGCAGCCAAGCCAGGAGCAAACTGACTGCGGCAGAATCTACCGTCTCTACCTGAGCCAAGTCAACCACCAGCGATGTTTCGCCAGCGGCCTGCAACCCCTTTTTGAATAAGGGTATAACCGTTTCAATTGTTAGATGGCTCGGCGCTTGCACACGGCCACCATCACGGCTAATCACTTGGATGCCGCCTTAGGCAAAATTGCGCCAGTCTGCGCCTGATTTTTCTCCGATAATGTCTTAATCAATCCATCGATACCGCTCTTTTGAATCTGCTCAGCAAAGGTACCGCGATAATTAGTTACCAAACTCACGCCTTCGATCGATAGGTCAAACACCTTCCAACCATTAGCCGTCTTTTCCATATCATAATTTACGGGCAGCGGTGGTTTGCCTTTGTTAAGAATAGAAGTTTTTACAGTCACCTCGGCAGCGTCATTTGCCATTTTTAGTGGCTTCACTTCCACCTCCTGATCCTGATAGGTAGTGAATGCCGTGGTATATGTACGCACCAACAAATTGCGAAACTCGATTTCCAAAACTTTCTTTTGCTCCGGCGTAGCAGTACGCCAATTCTTGCCTACGGCAAGTTTGGTCATATGTGTAAAATTAAAATGTGGCAGCACCTTTCCATCCACCAATTCGTTCACTTTTTTCTTATTACCAGCCTGAATATCCTTGTCCTGCTTAACGATGGCCAAGACTTCATCCACTGTATTTCTAATTAACGCCTCCGGCTCTGGCACGTTCGCCTGCACGCCTAACGACACACACACCAGCAACATTCCCACCCACCATGCAATTATTTTTTTCATATCTATCATCTTTTAATTAGGTTGTTTATCAACTTGCTTGGAATCTTCGGCCTTGCTATATAAGAACCTACTGATTAAATCCTCCAGCACCACGGCAGACTGCGTTTTTTTGATTTCGTCACCCGCTTTCAAAAATGCTTCATCACCACCCGGAATCAAGCCGATGTACTGTTCGCCTAACAGGCCTGAAGTCAGGATATTGGCGAACGTGTCTTTGGGGAACTGGTAACGTTTATCTATAGTCATTGTCACTTTAGCCTCATAACGCTCGGGATCCAAGCTAATCTGAGCCACCCGGCCAACAAGCACTCCAGAACTTTTGATGGATGCCTGGGGCTTGAGGCCACCGATATTAGAAAAATGGGCCTGCAACTGATATGACTCGGACATATTGTAAGTACTTAAATTTCCTACCTTGAGCGCAAGCACGGCCAGTGCCCCCAAGCCTGCCACGACAAATATGCCGACCCATAAATCCAGCGTGGTGCGTTTCATACTACTCCCCTTGAAACATGAATGCGGTCAAAATAAAATCCAAAAACAAAATGGTCAGCGACGACTCGACCACTGTACGCGTGGTTGCACCGGACACCCCTTCTGCGGTGGGTGGTGCATCATAGCCTTCGAACAAGGCTATGGCAGTGACTGCCACTCCGAACACGAAGCTCTTAATCATGCCGTTCACGATGTCGTGCTGAAAATCGACCCCAGCCTGCATTTGCGACCAGAACGAACCTTCATCCACGCCAATCAACACCACCCCCACCACATATCCACCAAATACGCCCATGGCGGAAAATAACGCCGACAGCAGCGGCATAGAAATGACCCCAGCCCAAAAACGGGGCGCAACCACTCGCGCCATCGGGTTGATCGCCATCATCTCCATCGCGGAAATCTGTTCGGTGGCCTTCATCAAACCAATCTCCGCAGTCATCGCCGAACCAGCGCGACTCGCAAACAACAAGGCGGCCAGCACTGGCCCCAATTCGCGCACTAGGCTCAATGCTACGAGTGACCCCAGTGCGGATTCAGAACCGTAGCGTTTGAGTGTCTCATAGCCCTGCAACCCCAACACCATGCCGACAAACGTGCCGGCCACCAAAATTATAATAAGCGACATCACCCCACTGGAGAACAACTCTCTGATAGTCAAGTGAAAGCGCCGGAAGCTGGTCCCGGAATAAAACAAGATCAGCATGAAGAAGCGGGAGGCATATCCCATACGCCATACCGCATTCACAATACGATGTCCTAAGAACCTAAGATTTTCAACAATCATCATCGTCCGGGCCGCAAATTCAAATCTTGCCCGTAATCGCCGCCGGGATAATGGAATGGAACCGGACCGTCCATTTCCCCATGCACGAATTGATGCACGAACGGCTTATCGGAAGTGCTGATTTCAGCCGGAGTCCCTTCTGCAACAACCACCCCATCGGCAATAAAATAAATATAGTCGACAATCTTGAGCGATTCCTGCACGTCATGCGTGACCACTACCGAAGTCGCACCCAGCGCGTCGTTCAAACGACGAATGAGATTACCCACCACGGTAAGTGAGATGGGATCCAATCCGGCAAACGGCTCATCGTACATAACCAACATTGGATCCAGCGCCACCGTACGTGCCAATGCCACACGCCGCGCCATGCCACCTGAAAGCTCAGCTGGCATCAAATGATGTGTGCCGCGTAAACCTACCGCATGCAGCTTCATCAGCACTAAATCCCGGATGATCTCTTCCGGCAGATCAGTATGCTCGCGCATCTGAAACGCCACATTGTCATATACGGACATATCCGTGAATAACGCCCCAAATTGAAACAGCATGCCCATCCGGCGACGCATGTGATACAACCCTTTATGATCAAGCTCATGTATCACTTGCCCATCAACTTTCACATAACCACCACTTGGCTTGAGCGCACCGCCGATAAGCTGCAGCAATGTAGTCTTGCCACAGCCGCTACCGCCCATAACAGCAATCACCTTGCCCTTAGGGAAAGTGAGATTGACACCTTTTAATATGGGGCGGCTGTCATAGGCAAAATTGACGTCGCGAATTTCGACCAGCGCTTGAGATGACACGTATTAACACCTTGATTGTCCGGTAGACGGGCATTCTAAACCATGCAATCGCTTAATCGCAACATTAGCCACCGCAGGTGTAGCACAAAGAAACCAATTGTCCGGTTTAACCCAAATTGTCTGTTTGTACATTCTCACAACACGTCGTGCTGACTAATAAACAGCTCCGCCCCAAGGGGCGAAGTATTGTGACGAATTGCTCGAAAATCATAGATTTTCATTGCAATGTTATCTATGCGTCGCAAGCGGCGGGAAATTTACCCGCAGAGATTAAACCTCAGCCAAACAAATGCCTACCGCAATAAAAAATAGTGCGGGCTTGATCATACTTGACAATATTTATCGATATAGACGACATTGCTAGCTTATGGAAATGTTTTCTACATGAAATGCAACGATCCGTTGTGCGTAATGCCGCTTAACTCAATTACGTTAAACATTTCACTACCGAGGAGACTCTAATGGCCGATCAATTTGTCATGTGCGCACGCGCTGAGGAAGATGGTGTTTTTATTGCCGAACCTGGGCCGTCGCTTTTTCTTCTGGTACCTGAAGGTGAGCGCCCATCACCAAAGCATGCACTGAAGAAGCCGCAATGGCTCAAGAAACTTCGCATTGCAGCGACATGGGGAAAAGATGCCAGAAACGACAAGCTAGACAGGGGCGACCTTCTAGTTTTTGTGCATGGATATAACAATGACCAGAAGATTATTATGGATCGCCATACACAACTAAAACGAGACCTCACCTCTGTTGGATACAAGGGTGAAATCTTATCTTTCGACTGGCCAAGCGACGATAAAGCTCTCAACTATTTGGAAGACAGACACGATGCAAAGAAGACCGCCATGCAACTCGTGACTGATGGTGTTCGAGCATTATCAGAACAACAAGCTCCGGACTGCACAATTAATATTCACTTACTAGGCCACTCAACGGGGGCCTACGTGATACGCGAGGCATTTGACGATGCCGACGACGCTCGTTTATCAAATAATTCCTGGACAGTGAGTCAGATTGTGTTTATTGGAGGCGATATTTCCGCATCTTCTATGAGTCAAGGAGATAGCTCTACCGACTCTTTATATCGACATTGCACGCGCATCACTAACTATTCAAACCTCTACGACTCTGTGCTCAAACTGTCAAATGCCAAGAGATTGGGTGTCGCACCGAGAGTTGGGAGAGTGGGCTTGCCAAACGATGCCTCCGCGAAAGCAGTTAATATTGATTGCACAGAGTATTTTGGATCCCTCGATTCCAATGAAGAAATAAAAAAGGCAGACCAAGCCGTGATATTCGGCTCGTTCGATCACTCGTGGCATATCGGGAATCAACTTTTCGCACGCGATTTATTCGAAACAATAAAGGGCGACCTTGATAGATCAGTTATCCCAACGCGTGCAATTAGCGCGGACGGAAAGCTGAAGCTATTGCGCCCATAGAAGAATGTCTAACCTTTCGCTCCAAGGGACACTGCGCGATAAAGCCGCGTAGCGCCCAGTCACCTCTACATTAACTTCGATCAGAGCCTACGTAAATAAATTAAAACCAGGTGTCATATTCAAAATTTACGGGTAACTATAAATATGCACACGCATTAACTTTCCAATATATAAAACACGGAAAAAGTACTAGAAAATAAAGTGCATCATCGCACTACATACATACATCAATAAATAACTACGTTAAACGTCACGAATACCGCAACAAAACGCTTTTGCGAACTTAACCAAATGCCCCATCAAACTCATGAAGAGTACTTCGCTTCGGTCACGCCGGAGGCTCGCGTACTGCTTGAGCGTATTCAGGCAGAAGTTCAAGCCATAGTGCCCGATGCAACCAAGTGCATGGGATACCAAATGCCTGCCTTCAGGCAAAAAAAGGTTTTCTTCTACTTCGCCGCATTCAAGAAACATATTGGTGTGTATCCACCCGTCACTAACGATAAAGCCTTTGTGTTGGAGTTAGCCCGGTACCGGGGGCCCAAAGGCAATCTTTCGTTCCCACTCAACGAACCACTGCCTATCGATCTCATTCGCAAAGTCGCTGCGGCACTTTCTACGCAGTACTCATGAACGCTCCGCCACCCAAAGCCCAAGTGCCGCGTAAGCTCTAGGTCAAGCTGATCCGGCAAATGCCAGGCCACCTGAAATGACCGCACATCGGGAGACTGGAAGCACTTGGAGGTTACAACGACTCCGCTTCCGCAATTTGATAAAACGTTGGTGTTTTATGAGCGTAAAGATTTTACTATCATTGGTAGCCGCGAGTTAAAGGCAGCACTAAAAGTTGCCAGCCTAATCCACCATTCAAGCGGGCTACGCCAACACTTGCCCTATAATTTAAGCATTATGCTTCAGGAAAACCCAGATGAAACCACGGATTAGCCTCATTACGCTCGGCGTCGATGACCTGGAAAAATCGCTAAATTTTTATCGCGATGGCTTGGGTCTCCCAACACAAGGCATCATAGGCCCCGAATTTGAGCACGGAGCAGTTGCCTTCTTTAGCTTGCAGGCCAATCTAAAACTCGCGCTTTACCCGCGCCAGAGTCTCTCAACAGATTCGGGACTGCCCCTGGGAACGCCAAGCGCACTTGAGTTCAGCATTGGCCATAATGTTTCTTCAAAAACTGAGGTCAATCAAGTAATGGAGCAAGCAAAAAATGCCGGGGCTACCATCGTAAAGTCCGCCCAAGATACTTTTTGGGGCGGCTACGCAGGCTATTTCCAAGACCCTAATGGCCACTTATGGGAAATTGCCTGGAACCCGCAATGGCCGATCCCTGAGTAAGGCAGAATATGTCCCTCAATAATAAAAGTGCTTCTTGTCGAACAAGATCAAATCTTCATGCAAACGATGCACAAGGCGGTAAAACCAAGCGCCGTCACAACAGCGGTTTAATCCAACGAATATTAGGTTGCTAAGCCAATTTATGAACGTTCGGGTTGATGAGCCAATAGAACAAGCTATAATAACTTTCTCTATAGCATCTTAACGACAATAAACCCATGCCAAACGACGACAAACTCACACCCAGTACCGACCAGCCTATGCCTGTTACCGGCAAGACGTCCAAAAAAGACATTCCCATGATTCCGATGGAAGACTGGGATCTTGATGACAATCCTCCCTTGGTTCCCGCTTACCCGGATGTTCCCAAGGCGCTCAATGAGAACCCCAATCCGATCGCTGACCCCAGAAATTATCCTAAGAAAAAACCAGTCAAGCGTGAATCCAGCCCTTCCGGGTGGACAGATATGTCACATATTCTGCCGCCAGAAATACACCCCTTGTATAGAAAAGGATGGCTCGGCGCGCTTGAGCTGAATAATCGTGTTGTTATGGCGCCCATGACCCGCAGCCGGGCTGGGCTAGGCAACGTGCCAAATGCGATGAATGCACTGTACTACTCTCAACGCAGCTGTGCTGGCCTGATGATTTCTGAACCCACCCAAGTTTCTGCCCAAGGAATTGGTTATCCGGGCACACCGGGCATAACCACCCGCGAACAAATAGACGGCTGGAAAATGGTGACTGCCCACGTCCGCAGAACGGGAGGCAAGCTTTTCATGAACCTATCACATGTTGGCCGAATCTCACATCCATCGTTGCAGCCATTCCAAAGTTTGCCAGTCGCACCTTCTGCTATCCAACCGGCAGGGGAGGTTTTCACCCCTAAGGGGATGGTGCCGTACGTTACGCCCCGGGCACTTGAAATTGCTGAAATGGCAGGTATCGTCGAACAATATAGACAAGCTACGCTTAATGCCGAAGAAGCATGGCTGGATGGCATAGAAATCGATGCCGCGAATGGATATTTGCTCGACCAATTTTTGCGCGATAGCACAAATCAACGGACAGACGAGTATGGTGGCTCAATCGAGAACCGCTGCCGCTTGCTGTTTGAAGTAATTCAAGCGGTATGTACTGTGTATCCATCGAAAAAAGTTGGGGTTCGTCTGTCCCCAGTCAATCCGTTAAACGACATTAGCGACTCGACACCGCAAGAAACCTTTGAATATATTGCCGAACAGTTGAACCGTTTCAACTTGGCTTATATACATATCGTTGAGGAACACCCTTCAACATTTGATTTCAAACGCTTACGAAGCTTGTTCAGGGGTCAATATATAGCCAATGGCGGTTACGATGCGGAACGTGCCGAGAAAGCAATTGTTGAAAAAACTGCTGATTTCGTATCATTCGGCGCCCTATTTATTGCCAACCCAGATTTACTGCTGCGGCTGCGGGAACGCAGAGATTACAACGTTCCAGATCTAGCAACTTTCTACGGCGGCGAAGCCGCTGGCTACATTGATTATCCATCGCTGCCATTTTAGTGGCACAGTAATAAGGAAATTTGTATTTAGCAGCGGCGATAAAAAATTATTCAGCATCCAGCAGGATAGTTTATATGCCACATTCCGCTGCACTAACTGTCCCTAATGACAGAGGAGCGCTCAGAATAGCCAGAACAAATGAATTAATAGGGATTTATAAGGTTCCAGTCCAGCCTATCAGCTTCACAAGCTCATGAACTCAATAACGACAAAAGCAAACTTGATTAAAAATATTGCCATTGTGATAGCAATATTATTCGCTCTCTGTGCTGCTTATATGTGGTTTGCTTTTACCTGGAGTTACTCAACTGGTGAACGGGCTGGATATGTTCAAAAATTTTCAAAAAAAGGGTGGGTATGTAAAACATGGGAAGGTGAATTAAGTATGATGTCGCTTCCTGGCCAAGTGCCTGAGAAATTCTTCTTCACTGTACGAAACAATGCCATTGCTGAAAAGATCAACCGCAGCCTCGGCAAAAAAGTGGCCCTCAATTACGATCAATACAAAGGGCTCCCCACCAGTTGTTTTGGGGATACGGAGTTTTTTGTTTCCGATGTTAAAGTTATTGAATAATGCGTTTTTGGCTCTTTTTGCCAAACCCATCCGTAATCAATCAGACAAAAAAAGCTGATCTAAATTAGATCAGCTTTTTTTCCAAATACATAAACGACTTTCGTTTCTAATGAGCAATACCGGTTATATCTTTTGCAGAAATTTATAGCCCGGCATCCGCACGTAGAGCAGCGGCCTTGTCTGTTGCCTCCCATGTAAACCCTGGTTCTTCACGACCAAAATGACCATAAGCGGCGGTATTAGTATAAATTGGGCGCAATAGATCGAGCATTTGCACAATGCCTTTAGGCCGTAAGTCAAAATGTTTTTTAACCAACTCCGCAATCTTTTCATCGGAAATTTTGCCAGTGCCATAACTGGTAACCCAGACACTGGTGGGTAGCGCCACGCCAATCGCATAGGAAATCTGGATCAGGCACTTACTCGCCAAACCAGCAGCGACGATGTTCTTGGCAATATAACGGCCAGCATAGGCCGCAGAACGATCCACTTTAGACGGATCTTTCCCGGAAAATGCACCGCCACCGTGTGGGGCTGCGCCACCGTATGTATCCACAATAATTTTGCGTCCTGTCAAGCCGCAGTCGCCTTGCGGGCCACCGATAACAAAACGGCCAGTGGGATTTACCAGATACTTGATATCACCTTTGATTAATTCCTGTGGTAACACAGGCTTGATAATATCTTCAATTACGGCTTCGCGAATGGTCTCTAACGACATCTCCGGAGAGTGCTGGGTCGATAACAGTACCGTATCGATAGAGCATGGCTTACCATCCATATAACGGATGGTAACTTGCGCTTTGGCATCCGGACGCAGCCAATTCAGGCGGCCATCACGGCGCAGTTGCGATTGGCGTTCGACCACGCGGTGCGCGAGATAAATCGGCAGTGGCATCAACGTGGGGGTTTCATCGCAAGCATACCCAAACATCAGACCTTGATCGCCCGCCCCCTGATCCATGTACTCATGAGATGCGCGATCAACACCTTGGGCAATGTCCGGACTTTGCTTGTCATACGCAACAAGTACGGCACAACCTTTGTAATCTATGCCGTATTCGGTATTATCATAGCCAATTCGCTTGATGCAATCGCGTGCCACGTTGATATAGTCCACATTAGCGCTAGTAGATATTTCACCGGCAAGCACAACAAGACCAGTGTTAACCAATGTTTCAGCTGCTACTCGAGCATAGGGGTCTTGCGCTAGAATAGCGTCCAGAATGGAATCGGAAATTTGATCCGCAACCTTGTCGGGATGACCTTCAGATACTGATTCGGATGTAAACAGAAATTCACTCATGGCGCCCCGCAATATAGGTTAGTTGAGAACATAGTTGATTATAGCAATAACTCGGTTGTAATTACCCCCATGATATCCTCCCTTGTAGCTTGGTTATTCAATTTGATAGCGCACTTGCCGCTGAGTGTGTTACATCGTCTAGGCGCCGTGCTGGGCAAATTAACTTATAACCTGTCAGACAAATATGCCTCACGATTACGCGAAAACCTTAGTACTGCATGGGAAGGCCGTTCCGAGGCAGATTTTCGCAAAATTTTAAACGCCAATATAGCCGAAACAGGCAAGGGGGTGGCTGAATTACTGTGGATTTGGTGCCGGCCTTTAGCAGAAGTAACCGCTAGCATCAAAGCATGCTACGGTTGGGAGCATATTGAGGCGGCACGTGCACGTGGCAAAGGGATAATTTTTTTAACGCCCCACTTGGGCTGTTTCGATGTGTCAGCCCTATATGTCGCTGAACATATGCCACTCACCGTGCTCTATCGCCCACCCAAGCTAATCTGGCTAGAACAGGTGATGCGTAGTGGTCGCGAGCGGGCCCAATTGCGGCTAGCGCGTACCGATGTGGGTGGCGTGCGCCAATTGTATAAAGCACTCAAACGGGCCGAAGCAATCGGACTTTTACCAGATCAAGTGCCCGGCAATGGGGAGGGCGAGTGGGCAGACTTCTTCGGGCGGCCAGCCTACACCATGACGCTGATTGGACGTTTAGTGCAATCCAGCGGCGCATCGGTAGTCATGACGTCCGTCGAACGATTGACGCATGGGTCAGGATATATCCTGCGCTTCACACCGCTGGAATTCGTTGTTGATTTACCCATAAGCAGGCAGATCAATGCGGCCCTGGAAAAATTGGTGCTTACAAATCCTGCGCAATATTTGTGGAGTTACAATCGTTACAAGACGCCAGCAGGCGTTAAGCCCGCCATAAAGCAAGAAATAACTCCGATATGATGGTGCGTTTTGGCATTTTTTTGCTGTGGCTACTGCACTTCCTTCCATACCGATTGCAAGCGTGGACTGGTAATATCCTGGGAATGCTGCTTTATCTGCTTACAGCCAGGCGGCGGCGCGTGGCAAACATCAATTTGCGCTTATGTTTCCCCAAACTAAGCGAAGCACAGCGGACGCGGCTAGTGCGGCAGCATTTTATCGCCTTCGGCCGCAGCATTGTGGAACGGGGTATTTTATGGTGGGGCAGCCGCGAATGCATCCAGAAGCTAATACGGGTTGAAGGAGCAGAGCATTTTCAAAATGCGCTTGGTAATCCACTGATTTTGCTTACGGCGCATTTTGTCGCCCTGGATGTCAGTGGATCCTGGATTACCCAGCATACCGACGGGGTTAGCGTTTACTCCAAACAAAAGAATGCTTACCTGCAAAATTTGGTGTTACAGAAACGCGCGCGTTTCGGCAAGCAACTGTTATTTGCACGACAAGCGGGGATGCGTCCGGTAGTAAAATCATTGCGCGAATGTCGGCCATTTTATTATTTTACAGATCAAGATTGGACCACCAAGGACGGGGTGTTCGTTCCTTTCTTTGGCATACCAGCCGCTACGTTGGCGACTTTACCTCGTCTGGTAAAAATGGCTAACGCAAAGGTGGTACCGTGTATCGCACGTGTATTGCCGGATTATAAGGGGTATGAAGTGCGCTTCTATCCAGCGTGGGAAAACTATCCTACCGATGATTTAATAGCCGACACCCGCCGCATCAACGAATTCATCGAACAGCGTGTGCTGGAAATGCCGGAACAATATTTCTGGCTGCACAAGCGATTTAAAACCCGGCCCGAGGGCGAAGAAAGCTTTTATAAATGAAATATCGTGACCTGCGCGATTTTATCTCGCAATTAGAAAAATTAGGGGATCTCAAGCGCGTGATTACATCAGTTTCTCCGCATTTGGAGATGACAGAAATCTGCGACCGCGTATTACGCGCTCAAGGCCCCGCTGTATTGTTTGAGCATCCTGCGGGGCACAACATGCCAGTTCTGGCGAATTTGTTTGGCACGCCGCACCGCGTGGCATTGGGCATGGGCGAGGAAAGCGTAACGGCATTACGCGAAGTGGGAAAATTGCTGGCTTACCTGAAAGAACCCGAGCCGCCCAAAGGTTTGAAGGATGCCTGGGACAAATGGCCGATATTGAAGCAGGTGTTGAATATGACGCCCAAGGTGGTTTCGAGTGCTGCCTGTCAGGAAGTGGTATGGGAAGGTAGCGAAGTAGACTTGAGCAGGCTACCCATACAAACTTGTTGGCCAGGAGATGTAGCGCCACTGATTAGCTGGGGGCTGGTGGTTACCCGCGGCCCTAACAAGCCGCGCCAGAATCTTGGCATTTACCGCCAGCAGGTGATCGCGCCCAACAAAGTCATTATGCGCTGGCTGGCGCATCGCGGTGGAGCGCTGGATTATCAGGAGTGGTGCAAAGCGTATCCGGGCCAGCCGTTTCCACTGGCAGTGGTGATCGGTGCCGACCCGGCTACCATTTTGGGGGCGGTCACGCCGGTGCCGGACAGCCTGTCTGAATATCAATTTGCCGGCTTGTTGCGTGGATCGAAAACAGAACTGGTTAAATGTATTGGTAGTAATTTGCATGTGCCTGCCAGCGCCGAGATCGTGCTGGAGGGAATGATCCACCCAAATGATATCGCGTTGGAAGGCCCGTTTGGTGACCATACCGGTTATTACAATGAGCAGGAAAAATTTCCGGTATTTACCATTGAGCGCATTACCATGCGCCGCAATCCCATTTATCACTCCACTTATACCGGCAAACCGCCAGATGAACCGGCCATTTTGGGCGTGGCATTAAACGAAGTGTTCGTGCCGCTTCTACAGAAGCAGTTTCCCGAGATTTCAGATTTCTACCTGCCGCCGGAAGGCTGTTCTTATCGTTTGGCAATTGTATCCATGAAGAAGCAATATCCGGGACATGCCAAGCGCGTGATGTTCGGCATCTGGTCCTATCTGCGACAATTCATGTACACCAAGTTCATCATCGTGGTGGATGACGACATCGATATCCGTAAATGGCAGGAAGTCATCTGGGCGATCACCACACGCGTCGATCCTGCACGCGACACACTGCTGGTAGACAACACGCCCATTGATTATTTGGACTTCGCCAGCCCGGTATCCGGCCTGGGCAGCAAAATGGGACTGGATGCGACCAACAAATGGCCGGGTGAAACACAACGCGAGTGGGGCACGCCAATTGCAATGGACGACGTAACCAAACGTCGTGTAGATGCAATGTGGGGGGAGCTTGGCTTGTAGTTGCCCGGTTAATCCATCACCAGCACAACCTTGCCAGTGATACCGCCTTGTTCAATGAGACGGTGTGCTTGGGCAGCATCTTTCAATGGCAGCATCCTATTCACCAGCACGCCGAGCTTACCTGCTTCAATTAGCTGCGCGCCCTGTTCCAGTATTTTGCGCTGGCGTATTCGCTCGTCATGCAAATGCATCAGTTGCGGCGTGAGCATCAGTTCATAACAAAGCGACAGATTGCGCAGTCGTGCCAGCTGGGTATCAGCCAATGACAGCGGAGTGGACAGCAGGCTGACCACTTTGCCGCCAATGCGCGTGGCATTGAGTGAGCGCAGGAAAACCTCGCCACCTACCGTGTCAAATACTATATCCACACCCTTATCAGCGGTCCAAACAAGCGCTTCCCGCACGAAGTCCTGCTCGCGGTAGTTAATGATTTTTTCTGCACCGAGCCCATGCATCAGCCCAGCCTTCTTATCATCGCTTACTGTTACCGCGACGTGCGCACCCAGATGGTGGGCGAGTTGCACGGCGATATGGCCGACACCCCCCGCCGCCGCATGGATGAGGATAGTTTGGTTTGCTTGCAGATTAACGCGTTCGATTAGCGCCTCCCACACGGTGATGAGCACCAGTGGCAACGCGGCGCTTTCATGCAGGCTGAGGTTGGCTGGTTTGAACGCGCAGTAATCTTCATGCACGTTGGTATATTCGGCATAGCAACCGGGCTCGTCGCCAATGCCACCGTTGCAAAAATAAACCGCATCACCAACTGTAAAACGTGTCACGGCCGTGCCGATGGCTTCTATGATACCTGCACCATCACAGCCCAGAATGGCGGGAAGTTTGTCGGGATAATAAGCTGGCTTAGTGCGCAATTTGGTGTCCAGCGGATTGATGCCTGCGGCGGCCAGCTTGACCCGCACATGATGTTCTGAGGGAAGTTCTGGTAGGGGAATTTCGCGCGATTGCAGCACATCGGGGCTGCCTGCGGCGGTCATTAAAATTGCTTTCATTTACATAGCCAGGAATGGATGGTTAGCGGGGTAATCGGGCCGAAGCCGCAAATCACTCGAAAATCTCTCAGAGAAGATCTTTGCACATCAACCGCATAGTTGGGGCGATTGAAGCGACTCGATAGAGGTGTGGTATGTTAAACTTACTTCATAAATTTAGCGAGTTTAGCCATGTCAGGAAATACATTTGGTACTTTATTCTGCGTGACATCTTTTGGCGAATCACATGGAGCTGCGATCGGTTGCGTGGTAGATGGTTGTCCGCCTGGGATGGCATTAAGCACAGCAGACATTCAACACGAACTGGATCGACGTAAGCCTGGCACTTCGCGCCACGTCACCCAACGGCGCGAAACAGACACGGTAGAAATTTTATCCGGCATCTTTGAAGGCAAGACCACTGGCACACCCATTGCATTGTTGATCCGCAACGAAGACCAACGTAGTAAAGACTACGGCAACATCGCCGAAAGCTTTCGTCCTGGCCATGCCGATTATACGTATTGGCAGAAATACGGCATCCGCGACCATCGCGGTGGCGGGCGGGCATCTGCGCGCGAGACTGCCGTGCGTGTAGCAGCCGGGGCGATTGCGAAAAAATGGCTGAATGAGCGTTATGGTGTCGTGATACGTGGCTATTTATCGCAATTGGGTGAAATAGTGGTGCCATTCAAGAATTGGGATGACGTCAACAGCAATCCCTTCTTTGTCGCCGATGACAGTTATGTTGAGCAACTGGAAGCGTACATGGATGCGTTACGCAAATCCGGCGATTCCATCGGTGCAAAGCTCACGGTCGTGGCTGAACATATGCCTGTGGGCTGGGGCGAGCCAGTGTATGACCGGCTCGATGCCGACATTGGCTACGCCATGATGAGCATTAATGCCGTAAAGGGAGTAGAGATTGGTGCCGGCTTCGCTTCAGTAACGCAACGAGGTAGTGAGCATGGTGACGAAATCACTCCGCAAGGTTTTTTATCCAACCACGCTGGTGGCATACTGGGCGGCATTTCCACTGGACAGGATATCGTGGCGCATGTCGCCATAAAACCCACTTCCAGCATCCGCCTTCCGCGCCGCTCCATCAATAAAGCGGGTGAACCAACGCTCGTGGAAACACATGGTCGCCACGACCCATGCGTAGGTATTCGCGCTACGCCCATCGCCGAGGCCATGCTGGCCTTGGTGCTGATCGACCATGCTCTGCGCCACCGGGCTCAGAATGCAGACGTGGTCTGCGCCACGCCAAAAATTCCGGGCAAGACCGGCTAGCATTCGAAATTCCATATCATGCAACTACTTTGCCATTTGCCCGGCCGCGTTGTTACTGACTTGATACGCTGCATAGCGCGGTAACGCAAAACGCTCCAAATACCAACCGGATGGCATAACGTGACGTAATTTTTGTTCGGTGTCTTCACTGATCAGGATACGCTCACTTGCAGTACGCGCCTGGTCACACAAATGCGCAGCCAAATTGACGGGCGCACCCATGATCGTAAAGATACTGGTACCACTGTAACCCATGCGGCGTCCGTAAACCGGCCCGCTGGCAATGCCTATCCGGTGATCCAACAAATCCAGCGCGTAATTCAAACGTTGCCATTCTTGTTTAATCTCCGAAAACTCACGCTGCATTTCGAGCGCCGCTCGCAGTGCCTTCGGGGCGTTTTCAGCACCTGCTGTTTCAAAACTCAACATCATGCCATCGCCCAGATATTTATCGATGCGTGCACCGTGCTGTACACCAATTGCACCCAAACGCTCCAGATATTCATCCACCAAAGCAGTCGCATCGGCCACTGCCAATTGTTGGAATAGCAAATCGGAATTAGTGATATCGGTAAACAGAATCGTGGCTTGATTGATGTGCGGATCAAGCACGACACCCAAATGCACCAGGTTGGTCGGATCAGCAATGATGTTTGAAACCGCCAATGCCAACTTGACGCAGATCGGTTCGATTTTTTTCTCATCCTCTACCGTAAATGGCGTATTACGATCCTCATTGAGAAACTGCACCACACCAACTAGCTCGCTGCCAAATTTCAACAAAGGCTTGGTAAGAATATTATTTGATTGGAAACCAGATTTAGTATCCAGCCGTTTTTCATGCGCCTTATTCACCATCGAAGGCGAGTAAATTGAAGTCTGGCGTGACAGGTATACTTCCCCGGCTTGACTCCCATGCAAATCAATTTGCATTTTGACCACACTCTGCGCGGCTGGGCCATGCGCAATCAAAAACACCAAAGCTTGATCAGAATAAGGATTGCGAATAATAATGGAATCGGCCACTGCGCGAATCTGGCTGCGCGCATCAGCCAGTAGCGTGTCGAGCTGTTCCTTGTGTTGCTGCATTTCCAACAAACCTTGATGCAACAACTCATTAGAGCGTTTCTGCTGCTCCAGCGCCGCTTCCAGCTTGACCACTTTTGTTTTTTCAACTGCCACGGTCTCTTCCAGCCGTTTTTGCTCCCGAAAGAATTTCCAGCACGCAAAAGCAATCGCAAATACCGGCGCCAGCCAAGCCGTCGAAATTTGTGTCGGAATCAGTTTTAGAAAATTATCAAACATCGCTCGCCCCTCCCGGTCATGATGTTCGGCGGATTATGCGCCGTGACGTTTAAGATTTCCATGTCCCGCAATCCTGCTACATCCGGCGATATTGCTTGGCCGCCTTAACCGCTTAAAAATTGGGAAATAATGGTTTCACGTGAAACAACTATTAGGGGGGGGTTTCTGCCTTCATAACATTTTGATGTATGATGTACCCCTCCGTTTCATCAAGCAAATTACTATTTCTGTAGCCAGCCGATCAAAAACACAAAGATGGATTTCCCGAAAAAGTTTGATGTAATTGTTGTGGGCGGCGGTCATGCCGGGACAGAGGCTGCACTTGCTAGCGCCCGCATGGGTTGCACCACTTTGTTACTCACGCATAACATTGAAACGCTCGGAATAATGTCGTGCAACCCATCCATTGGCGGCATAGGCAAGGGGCATTTAGTCAAGGAAATAGACGCCTTGGGCGGTGTTATGGCAGCAGCCGCTGATGAATCAGGCATCCAATTTCGCATCCTCAATTCTTCTAAAGGCCCAGCAGTACGCGCCACGCGCGCTCAGGCGGATCGGATACTATATAAGCAGGCCATTCGCAAACGCTTAGAAAACACCCCTAACCTTTGGTTATTTCAGCAGGCGGTGGATGATTTACTGGTAGAAAATGGTACGGTATGCGGGGTTTCTACCCAGCTGGGCTTACGTTTTTCTGCAAAAACCGTTGTCCTGACAACCGGAACTTTCCTTTCTGGCCTGATTCACATCGGACAGACCAATTATCAGGCAGGTCGGGCGGGCGATCCGCCCTCTTTTAGTTTAGCGCAATGTTTGCGTGAACTAAAATTACCGATGGGTCGGCTGAAAACTGGCACGCCACCGCGCCTTGATGGGCGCAGTATTAATTATGCTGTAATGACCGAGCAACCTGGTGATACGCCAGTACCAGTGTTCTCATTCATGGGACAGGTGCAACGGCACCCGCAACAATTATCTTGCTGGATTACCCATACCAACCAACACACGCATGACATTATTCGCAGTGGATTAGATCGTTCTCCCATGTTCACCGGGGTAATCGAAGGAGTGGGGCCACGCTATTGCCCGTCTATCGAAGACAAAATCACGCGCTTTGCCGACAAAGAATCACACCAGATTTTTCTGGAACCGGAAGGGTTGACTACTCACGAAATCTATCCAAACGGGATTTCCACCAGCTTACCTTTCGATGTGCAGCTAGCACTAGTGCGCTCCATAAAAGGCTTGGAGAATGCCCATATCACACGCCCTGGCTATGCAATTGAATATGATTATTTTGATCCGCGCGGCTTGAAGCATTCATTAGAAACCAAAGCTATAACTGACCTATTCTTTGCCGGCCAAATTAATGGCACCACAGGATACGAGGAAGCGGCCGCCCAAGGTTTACTGGCAGGCATTAATGCCGCCTTGCGTGCGCTTGGCAAGGAAAGTTGGTGCCCGCGTCGCGATGAGGCCTACCTGGGCGTGCTGGTAGATGACTTAATTACGCGTGGCGTATCTGAACCCTATCGTATGTTTACTAGCCGGGCCGAATATCGCCTACAGCTGCGTGAAGATAACGCAGACCTGCGTTTAACAGAAATCGGCCGCAGCCTAGGTGTGGTAGATGATGCCCACTGGCAGGCATTTGAGTTGAAACGTGCTGCAATTACACGCGAACAAGAACGGTTGAAATCCATTTGGATTAACCCCAAGTTGTTACCCCAGGAAGATGCGGAGCGTGTGCTGGGCAAAGGAATCGAGCGCGAATATGCGCTACATGAGCTTTTACGCCGCCCCGATGTAAGCTATGCCAGCCTGATGACTTTACCCGGGGCGGGTGAACCGGTGGCCGATGAAAAAGTGGCAGAGCAGGTGGAAATTCAAGCCAAATACCACGGTTACATCGAGCGGCAGCGCGATGAAATAGCACGAAATGAAAGCAATGAAAACCTGCGGTTACCTGAAACAATGGATTATCGTACGGTGCTTGGCCTATCAATTGAAGCACAACAAAAACTTAATCAGCATATGCCCGAAACGGTAGGGGAAGCGGCTCGCATTTCCGGAATAACACCGGCGGCAGTCTCCCTATTATTGGTACACCTAAAACGCGGTTTTCGGGGTGCAGTGATAACTCCAGACGTTAAAAAGCCACCAGAAGGCGGGAAAGTGCAGAAAAGCGCGTGAACCAGGCCGAAGAGTTGGCGCGGGGAATCACGCAACTGGGGCTGGATGCCACGCCAGAGTTACAGCGCAAGCTGTTAAGTTATCTTGACATGTTGCAGAAATGGAACCGGGTTTATAACCTGACGGCCATTCGTCAGCCGGAACAGATGATAAGCGGACATTTACTTGACAGCCTTGCAGTGTTGCCACATTTATGGCCTGGTCGTTGGCTAGACGTGGGTTGCGGTGCAGGTCTGCCCGGTTTGATACTAGCGCTTATGCGCCCGGAATGGACATTCGTTCTTCTGGATAGTAATGGTAAAAAAACGAGTTTTGTACAACAAGTGAAAATCGAACTGGCGCTACACAACGTAAGCATTACCTGCACCCGCGTGGAAGCCTGGCAAACAGAGGAGAAATTCGACGGCATCATTTCCCGGGCTTTTGCGGAGACTGCAAAATTTGTTACGCTGACGCGTCATTTGCTGACTCAAGAAGGACGCTGGGTCGCCATGAAGGGGATTCCGCAACAGGAACTGGAGCGGTTACCGAACGATGTCAGCGTGGAACAAGTTATTCCGTTGCAGGTACCAGGGTTAACCGCCGCGCGCTGCCTGATTATGTTGAAACCCACTTGAATATGATCAAAATACTAGCGATTACCAATCAAAAAGGGGGGGTAGGCAAAACTACCACATCAATTAATCTAGCCGCAAGTCTGGCAGCCGTTAAGCAGCGTGTATTGTTGGTTGATCTTGATCCCCAAGGTAATGCCACTATGGGCAGCGGTATAAATAAACGTGATTTGTCAGCAACCATTTACCACGTGTTGCTAGGAAGCAAAACCCTGCATGAAGCTCGTCTTCATTCGGAAGCCGGAAAGTATGACGTGCTCCCGGCGAACCGCGATCTGGCTGGCGCAGAAATTGAACTGGTTGATTTGCCACAGCGTGAAACCCGGCTTAAGGAAGCTCTACAAGCCGTGACGGCTGAATATGATTATGCCTTGATTGATTGTCCTCCCGCTTTAAATCTGCTTACCCTCAACGGGCTGTGTGCGGCAAGGTCAGTCATGATTCCGGTGCAGTGCGAATATTATGCACTGGAAGGACTTAGCGATTTGGTCAACACCATCCGAAAAGTGCGGGCGCACCTTAATCCAGATCTTGAAATTGAGGGTTTGCTGCGCACCATGTTCGATCCACGTAATACGTTGGCCTTGCAAGTATCCGAACAATTACAGCAACACTTTGGCGAGAAAGTTTATCGTACTATCATCCCGCGTAATGTGCGGCTGGCGGAAGCGCCCAGTTATGGTGTACCGGTACTTCACCATGACAAACCTTCCAAAGGTGCGCAGGCCTATCTAGCCTTGGCCGGCGAATTGCTCAATAAAGCGGCACAATCAGTACCGGCTTAACCCAGAAGGAAGTGACTTGGCAAAACAAAACAAAGGATTAGGACGCGGCTTGGATGTGTTGCTGGCCGGTAGCGGCAAAGAGCAAGACGACGTATTAAGTGAAATGAAGATTGATGAACTCAAGCCTGGCAAGTATCAGCCACGCAGCCGTATGGATGAATCCTCACTTAATGAACTGGCCGCTTCGATCAAAGTACAGGGCGTTATGCAACCGATCCTGGCACGTTTGTTACCCAATGGTAGTCACGAGATTATTGCTGGGGAACGCCGCTGGCGTGCCGCCCAGCTAGCTGGGCTGGTCCAAGTACCGGTATTGGTGCGCAAGGTGGCGGACAACGCCGCGCTGGCCATGGCGTTGATCGAAAACATTCAACGTGAAAATCTCAATCCATTAGAAGAGGCTGTCGGTATTCAACGCCTGATAGACGAATTCAAGATGACACACATGGCAGCCGCCGATGCGGTAGGGCGTTCGCGCAGTGCGACCAGCAATCTGTTGCGCCTACTCAAGCTACCGCAATCCGTGCAAGGCATGTTAATGGGCGGCAGTCTCGATATGGGCCACGCCCGAGCACTGCTAGCGCTGGATAGCGCACAGCAAATCACCGCCGCCACCAAAATTATAGCGGACGGGCTGTCGGTGCGCGAGGCAGAAAAACTGGTACAGAATTTATTGAAACCCATACCACAACACAAAAAAACAAAACCCAATCGCGATATCCTGCAATTGCAAGAAGACATTGCCCAGCATCTCGGCACCAATGTACAAATCAAAACAGGTAAAAAAGGTGCTGGCAAGCTAGTTATCGACTACACCAGCCATGATCATTTGGCCGATCTAATCGCACGTTGGAAATAAACCCCTGAAAATAAATCGTTGACGCCAACAAGCGAGATTGAGTAGAATGCCGGGCTTCGAAGGATTAGGGGCGCTTGTGGGCAGTACGGTTCGCCGGATTATTTTGATTCAGCTAGCTGTGACCGTGGCGATGGCATTTTTAATGCTGATGTACCTGAATGTAGTTGCCGCAGCCTCGGCTTTTGCTGGAGGGGCGGTAGGCTTTCTAACCAGTTTGGTTTACGCTAAAAAAATGTTCGCGCCACAAGGAAGTGAGCCCAAAACAATAATTATGGCGCATTACCGCGCCGAAGCTTACAAACTGGTATTTACAATTCTATTGTTCTCTTTGGTCTTCACGCAGTTTAAGGAAGTGCATGTGTTGCCGCTGTTTGTGGCATATATTGCAACGTTGATAGTTTATTGGGTAGCACTAATTTTTGTGTAAAATTTATGAGCACTGAAGGTCTGACGACATCCGCTTATATTAAGCACCATCTTCAAAATCTGACCTGCTCCATTCAGGAGGGGCATTTCCATTGCGCACACACGGCCGAAGAAGCTAAAGCAATGGGGTTCTGGGCGTTCAACGTAGATACCCTTTTGGTGTCGCTGTTGCTAGGGCTGATGTTTTTATTCCTTTTCAGCAGAGTAGCAAAGCACATAAGTGCCGATGTGCCCAGTGGCATGCAAAACTTCGTGGAATGGGTAGTCGAATTTATTGACAGCAGTGTGCGCGGTTCCTTTACCGGACGCAGTGCATTGGTTGCTCCACTGGCGCTCTCCATTTTTGCCTGGATTTTCCTGATGAACCTAATGGATCTGGTACCTATCGACTATATTTCGTTGATTACCCAGCCAATAGGCATTGGTCATTTTAAGCTAGTTCCTACAACGGATCCAAACGCTACGATAGGCATGGCCATCGGCGTATTCCTGCTAGTACTTTTTTACAGTATCAAAGTTAAGGGGCTGGGTGGTTTTGTCGGTGAATTAACACTACAGCCATTTGGTAAATTTGGTTTGCCAGTCAATCTGTTTCTAGAAGGCGTCAATCTGATTGCCAAACCGGTTTCATTGGCATTACGTTTGTTCGGTAATATGTATGCTGGGGAGATGATATTCATCCTGATCGCGCTCATGGGTGCGTCTTGGGTAAGTTTTTCATTTGCCAGCACACTATTGTTCAGTTCACAGATTATTCTTTCTTTGGGATGGGCGATTTTCCATATTCTGATTGTCACACTGCAAGCCTTTATTTTCATGACACTGACTATCGTTTATTTGGACATGGCGCATCAGGAACACCATTAAAGAATTATAAATTTATTTTCTTAAACGCTTAACTTTTACTGATAGGAGAAGAAACAAATGGATACGGCACAAGCACTGCTTTATATCGCCGGCGCGATCATGATGGGGCTCGGCGCTTTGGGTGCCGCAGTGGGTATTGGTATTCTAGGTGGCCGCTTCCTTGAGGGTGCCGCTCGTCAGCCTGAATTAATTCCAATGCTGCGTACCCAGTTCTTCGTGGTCATGGGCTTGGTTGATGCTGTTCCGATGATTGCGGTCGGTATTGCCATGTATGTTCTGTTTGCAGTGGCAGGTCAATAAGCCTGCGTGCGTTTAATCAAGGAAAGGTTTTTGCATGAACATTAATGCGACCCTTATCGGCCAAACGATCATGTTTGCATTGTTTGTTTGGTTTTGCATGAAATTTGTGTGGCCACCCATCATGGCAGCGCTGGATGCACGCAATAAGCGGATTGCAGATGGTTTGGCTGCGGCGGAACGTGGTAAAAATGACTTGGCGTTAGCTGCCAAACGCTCCGCTGAGCTTCTTCGCGAAGCAAAAGAAAAGGTGTCTGAAGTCATTGCATTGGGTGATAAGCGGGCGAGTGAAATTGTCGAAGAAGCCAAAGCCCAAGCCAAGATAGAGGGCGACCGTATTATTGCCGCAGCCAAGGCTGAAGTTGAGCAGGAAGTATTTCGCGCCAAGGAACAATTACGGACGCAAGTGTCCGCAATTGCATTGGCTGGCGCAGGAAAAATTCTGGGCCGCGAAATAGATGCCAAAGCACATAACGATTTGCTTGATAAGCTAGTAGCGGAAATTTAATTATTATGGCTGAAGCTATTACTGTCGCACGTCCCTATGCCCAAGCTGCATTCGATGAAGCGCGCGGGCTTGACGACTTGAAAGGTTGGTCAGATATACTGCAATCGTTAGCTCAAGCAGTGATTAATCCTGAAATTCATGCGATTATTACCAGCCCGCGTGCAGTAAAAAACCAACTAGCAGAGCTGATGCTAGCACTTTGCGGTGACAAGGTAAGCGAAACTCAGCGTAACTTTATCAAGTTGCTTGTAGAAAGTCAGCGCCTCTCTCTGTTGCCAGAAATCGTCATGCTGTTCGAGATAATGCGAGCTGAGGCAGAACAAAATGTGGATGTTGTGGTGACTTCCGCTTTCGATTTGAGCGACGCGCAAAAGCAAAAAATTACTGCTGCGCTAAGAAAACGCATGGGGCGTGAAATCAAACTTAGCTGTGAAACTGACCGCAAGTTATTAGGCGGAGTAATTATCCGCGCCGGTGATAAAGTGATAGATGGTTCTGCGCGCACTCACCTTTCCGAGTTAGCCAACGCCTTGGCTTAATGGCAGATTTATTGAAATTAAGGAACAGCAGATGAAGCTCAACCCTTCTGAAATTAGCAATTTGATTCGTAGCCGTATCGAAAATTTCGACGCGCTATCCCAAGCACGCACGGAAGGTACAGTGGTCAGTGTAACGGATGGTATCGTTCGTATTCACGGCCTGTCAGACGTAATGCAGGGCGAAATGCTCGAATTTCCCGGTAATACCTTTGGTCTAGCGCTTAATCTAGAGCGCGACTCTGTCGGTTCAGTAGTGCTGGGCGACTATGAGCACATTACCGAAGGCGACACTGTTAAATGTACTGGCCGGATTCTGGAAGTACCTGTCGGCCCTGAACTGATCGGGCGCGTAGTAAATGCCCTTGGGCAGCCTATTGACGGTAAAGGTCCGGTCAACGCCAAGATGACCGATAAGATAGAAAAGGTTGCACCCGGTGTAATTGACCGAAAATCAGTATCGCAACCCGTGCAGACCGGCCTAAAAGCCATTGACTCTATGGTTCCAGTTGGCCGTGGCCAGCGCGAACTTATCATCGGTGATCGGCAGACCGGAAAGACCGCCGTGGCGATAGACGCCATCATCAACCAGAAGGGTCAGAACATGACCTGCATCTACGTGGCGATCGGTCAAAAGGCTTCTACTGTTGCCAACGTAGTACGTAAACTAGAAGAGCACGGCGCAATGGAATACACCATTGTGGTTGTGGCAACTGCCTCTGACTCTGCGGCGATGCAATTTCTGGCACCATACGCTGGTTGCACTATGGGCGAGTACTATCGCGATCGCGGCCAAGATGCACTAATTGTTTATGACGACTTAACCAAACAAGCATGGGCTTATCGCCAAATATCATTGCTGTTACGCCGACCACCGGGTCGCGAAGCCTATCCTGGGGACGTTTTCTACTTACATTCCCGTTTACTTGAGCGTGGTGCACGAGTAAATGAAGAATATGTTGAAAAGTTTACCAATGGCGAAGTCAAAGGCAAAACAGGTTCGCTGACTGCGCTGCCAGTGATTGAAACTGCTGCAGGTGACGTGTCTGCTTTTGTCCCAACCAATGTAATTTCAATTACCGATGGCCAGATTTTCCTCGAAACGGATTTATTCAATGCGGGTATCCGTCCTGCGATCAACGCCGGTATTTCAGTGTCACGCGTAGGCGGCGCAGCACAGACTAAAGTAATCAAAAAGCTGGGGGGGGGCGTACGTTTAGCATTGGCACAGTACCGTGAATTAGCCGCCTTCGCGCAATTCGCTTCTGATTTGGACGAAGCCACTCGCAAACAACTAGAACGTGGTCGCCTGGTAATGGAATTGATGAAGCAGCCACAATATGCACCGTTATCCGTAGCGGAAATGGCAATAACGCTGTTTGCGATCAACAAGGGCTCCTTTGATGATGTGCCTATAAATAAAGTTCTTGCATTCGAAATTGGGCTGCACACATTCGTGAAATCGCAATACAAGACCTTAGAAGAAGCGATTGAATCCAGCAAGGATTTGTCTGCCGACAACGAAAAAATCTTGATCGCTGCGATTGATAAATTCAAGTCCACTGCAGTTTACTAAGCTGGAGTCACGATAATGGCTGGCAGCAAAGAAATACGAACTAAAATCAAGAGCGTTGAAAATACGCGCAAAATCACGCGCGCAATGGAAATGGTGGCAGCTTCCAAAATGCGCAAAGCTCAAGATCGTATGCGTGCCGCTCGTCCCTACGCGGAAAAAATACGTCAAGTTGCAGCGCATTTATCGCGCGCTAATCCGGAATATAAGCATCCATTTCTGATAAAGCGTGATGTCATCAAGAACGTCGCGGTGATTATTGTCACCTCGGACAAAGGATTGTGCGGTGGTCTTAATACCAACATTCTGCGTCTGGTGGTAACGCAGATGAAGGAATGGGAAGGCGAAAGCAAAAACATCAGCATATGTGCTATTGGCAATAAAGGATTTAGCTTTATGTCCCGTATCGGTGCAAAAGTTAAATCGCATATGATCGGACTAGGAGACATTCCACACATCGAAAAACTGATTGGAGCGGTCAAGGTCATGCTGGATGCTTACAATACTGGCGAAATTGATGCAATTTATATTAGTTATAACGGCTTCGTTAACACTATGAAGCAAGAACCCAGAATGGAGCAATTATTGCCGCTCTCAAGTGAGAATCTAGAACCTGCGAATGGTAGTACATGGGATTACATTTATGAGCCTGATGCCAAAGTCGTAGTAGATGAATTACTAGTGCGCTATATTGAATCATTAGTTTATAACGCAGTCACCGAAAATCAAGCGTCTGAACAGAGTGCACGCATGGTAGCCATGAAAGCGGCTTCTGATAATGCAAAGGCAGTAATAGGTGAACTTAAGCTAATTTACAATAAAGCACGTCAAGCAGCGATTACTAAGGAAATATCAGAAATTGTCGGTGGCGCAGCAGCTGTAAGTTAATGCTCGCAGTTGGTTGGAGCTTTAATTCTGTGCAAATGATTAACAGTATATGTAAATTTGTTGAACAAAATCATATCGCAATAGAATTTGAATTAGAGATGTGCTCCGATGTTTGCGACATCGAGTACAGAATCAATATAAAGTGGGGAACCTCAAGATGAGTCAAGGAAAAATTGTTCAGTGTATTGGTGCGGTGGTAGACGTTGAGTTTCCACGTGATTACATACCCAAAGTCTACGATGCGCTAGTAGTACAGGACGATGGAAGCTCTGTCGCTGAAAAAGGCCTGACCTTGGAAGTACAGCAACAGATTGGCGACGGCGTGGTGCGCACCATTGCAATGGGTTCCTCCGACGGCCTGCGTCGCGGAATGGGAGTAACCAATACGGGTAACCAAATTACTGTGCCAGTTGGCCATGGTACTTTGGGTCGCATCATGGACGTATTGGGACGCCCTATTGATGAGGTGGGTGAAATTAAATGCGAAGAGCGTCGCTCTATCCACCAGAAAGCACCAAAGTTTGATGAATTGTCACCATCGGTCGACTTATTAGAAACTGGAATTAAGGTCATTGACTTGGTGTGTCCTTTTGCTAAGGGCGGTAAGGTGGGTCTGTTCGGTGGCGCAGGTGTTGGCAAGACCGTAAATATGCTAGAACTCATTAATAATATTGCCAAACAACATTCTGGTTTGTCCGTGTTCGCTGGGGTAGGTGAGCGTACCCGTGAGGGAAACGACTTCTATCATGAAATGTCGGAAGCGGGTGTAATCCAATTGGATAATCTGCCAGAGTCCAAAGTAGCAATGGTATTCGGCCAAATGAACGAGCCTCCAGGCAATCGTCTACGCGTAGCATTGTCTGGCCTGACTATGGCGGAGTATTTCCGTGATGAAGGCCGTGATGTCCTGTTTTTTGTAGACAACATTTATCGTTTCACACTAGCGGGTACTGAAGTCTCTGCTCTGTTAGGCCGTATGCCATCAGCGGTAGGTTATCAGCCAACGCTGGCAGAAGAAATGGGGCGCTTGCAAGAACGCATTACGTCAACTAAAACTGGCTCGATTACCTCAATTCAGGCTGTGTATGTACCGGCAGATGACTTAACCGATCCGTCCCCTGCGACAACCTTCCTGCACTTAGATTCCACCGTGGTGCTGTCACGCGACATCGCTTCTTTGGGTATTTATCCCGCTGTAGATCCGTTGGACTCAACCTCGCGCCAACTTGACCCCTTAGTAGTAGGTGAAGAACATTACAACGTTGCCCGAAGCGTACAGCAGACGTTACAACGCTACAAAGAATTGCGCGACATTATCGCGATTCTGGGCATGGACGAACTGGCACCTGAAGACAAGCTGGCAGTAGCCCGTGCGCGTAAAATTCAACGTTTCTTGTCGCAGCCTTTCCACGTAGCCGAGGTGTTTACCGGCAGCCCAGGAAAGTATGTTACGTTGAAAGAGACCATCAAAGGCTTTAAGGGCATTGTCAATGGCGATTACGATCACTTACCCGAACAAGCGTTCTACATGGTCGGCACTATTGATGAAGCAATTGAAAAAGCCAAAACTCTTCAGTAAGGCTTGACGCTGTAATTGGACCAAGTGTCGTAGTAATAAGGAAAATTATGGCAATGACTGTTCATGTTGATGTGGTGAGCGCAGAAGAATCCATTTTCTCTGGCCTTGTAGAAATGGTTGTCGTTCCAGGTGAAATGGGCGAACTAGGAATCTACCCACGTCATGCACCACTACTCACACGCATTAAACCAGGTTCGGTACGCCTCAAACTGCCGGACCAAAACCAACTTATGCTGATTTACGTTTCTGGCGGAATGCTGGAAGTTCAGCCCAGCGTGGTTACGATTTTAGCTGACACCGCCATTCGCGGCGCAGACTTGGATGAAGCGCGCTCGCTCGAAGCTAAACGTGCAGCGGAAGAAGCCATGAAGAACCGTGCTTCTGATATTGACTACGCTACCGCGCAAGCTGAGCTATCTGAAGCGCTTGCCCAATTACAAGCAATTCAGAAAATGCGTAAGCAACAACCCCACTAAGCTTGCTAGGCTAGCGTGATTCGCAAATGAAAGCGGCTTAGGCCGCTTTTTTTGTTTATACTTCTTTACCATATTTTATATCGCATACAACCATGACTACACTCAACATCGTCATTCTTGCTGCTGGCAAAGGACAGCGCATGCACTCAAATAAACCAAAGGTGCTGCACTTCTTGGCTGGTCGTCCACTATTGCAACATGTACTCGACACCGCTGTTCAATTTTCTTCCGGTGTAACCTGCGTGGTGTATGGCCATGGAGGCGAAGCAGTGCCACAGGCGATGGCAAAATATAAGGCTGATTTTGTCTTGCAGGAACCGCAGCTTGGAACTGGCCATGCAGTACAGCAAGCACTTTCACACTTGAATGATGATACCTTGACGCTGGTGCTGTATGGCGATGTGCCGCTTATTCAGCCTGACACATTAAAAAAAATGTTGGTGGCGCAGCAAGCACTCACCCTGCTCACCATTCACCTTGACAACCCCACTGGTTACGGACGTATTGTGCGCGATAGCGCAGGCAATGTAAGTTGCATAGTAGAGGAAAAGGACGCCACGACAGAGCAGCGCACCATCCGCGAAATAAATACAGGCATCCTTGCCGTTCCCACTCATCTACTGCGTAACTGGTTATCAAAATTGCGCAATGATAATGTACAAGGTGAGTATTATCTAACCGACATCGTCGCCATGGCTGTGGCACAGGGCGTTGCAGTACATACGGTACAACCTACCCATGGGTGGGAAGTAGTAGGTGTCAATAGCAAAGCGCAACTAGCCGAACTGGAACGTACCTGGCAATATGAACAAGCGCACCAATTATTGGTACACGGTGTTACCTTGGCTGACCCTGCACGCCTTGATGTGCGGGGTAAATTGGTATGCGGACGTGATGTTGAAATTGATGTTGGCTGCATCTTCGAAGGCGATGTTTATCTGGGAAATGGCGTTCGCATAGGCGCTTACAGCATTATAAAAAATACTCACATTGGCGCCAACACCTACATCGAACCCTATAGCCATATTGATCAAGTAAATATCGGCAACAACTGCCGTATTGGTCCTTATGCCCGCCTGAGGCCCGGCAGCACACTACATAACGAAGTGCACATTGGAAACTTTGTCGAAGTAAAAAATAGTGAAATTGCCACCAGTAGCAAAGCTAACCACTTAAGCTATATTGGTGATAGTAGCGTCGGTAGCCGTGTCAACATAGGCGCAGGCACTATTACCTGCAATTATGATGGCGCAAATAAACATCGTACTATCATTGAGGATGATGTTTTTATCGGATCAAATACGCAACTGGTAGCGCCAGTAAAAATCGGCCACGGCGCCACTATAGGTGCGGGTTCAACTATTACGAGCGATGCACCGGAAGGAGAATTGACCCTGTCACGCGCCAAACAAATTACTTTGCCGGGCTGGCGGAGGCCCAGCAAGAAAAATAATATACCTAAATAGATTTTTCCATACTTACAGAGTTTATTTTTATTTTTATTTTCCGATGCAAAACCGGCTGAATATTTCACCGAGCAGATCATCCGCACTAAACTCACCCGTAATCGAATTTAGTTCTTCGTGCGCAAGTCGCAGCTCTTCTGCACAAAATTCTGGACGTTTGATTTCCCCTGCGGCCCGCTGCAAATAATCACGTGCGTTCAATAATGCATGGACATGGCGTTCACGCGCCATAAATATGCCTGCCTCCTGATGCCAACCAAGCAGTGACAGCAACTTATTGCGCAACAACTCAAGCCCCTCACCTGTTTTAGCAGATAGATAAATATGGCATTCGTCGTTATGTTCTTCTATGTATGCATGCTGGGCAAGCAAATCAACTTTATTAAAGACATGTAATCGCGGAATTTCAAGCGGTAATTCGTCTAAAATTTTCTGGTCATCCTCAGTCATGCCGTGGCTGGCATCCAACAGAATCAAGATGACATCAGCTTTTTTTAGGACTCCATATGTACGAGCAATCCCCATCTGCTCCACTGCATCCTCCGCCTCGCGTAACCCCGCCGTATCTATAATATGCAATGGCACACCACTGATTTGAATAGATTGGCTAATGAGATCACGCGTGGTACCTGGAAATTCACTAACTAACGCGACATCCTCTCCACTCAATCCGTTAAGTAGACTTGACTTACCAACATTAGGTTGTCCAACCAGCACGATATGGGCGCCTTCTCTCAACAAGCTCCCCTGCTGTGCCAAACTCAAAATTTTTTCTAATTCTGCACGTAATGCGACTAGCCGTGTATCACGTTGCGTGACATCTGGAGCATCAATCTCTTCTTCCGGAAAATCCAACATGGCTTCGACCAACATCCGTAACAAAACCAATCCGTCCACTAAGCGATGGATTGTTTTTGAAAATTCGCCTTGTAACGAACGCATAGCACTGCGTGCAGCCTGACTGGTTGTAGCAGCTATCAGGTCGGCTACGCTTTCTGCTTGAGCCAAATCAAGTTTTTCATTAAGGAATGCACGCTGCGTAAATTCGCCTGGCTGGGCGAGACGAGCTCCAATTTCAAGACAGCGCTGCAACACCAATTGCAGTACGGCTATGCCGCCATGCCCCTGCAATTCTAAAATATCTTCGCCAGTGTAGGAATGCGGGGCAGGAAAGAACAGAGCGATACCCTGATCCATAACCTGCCCTTGCACATCTAGAAATGAAGCATACGTCGCGTGCCGCGGCACAGGTACTTTCCCTAACAGGGTTTGTGCCAATCGGCCAAGGTCATGCCCGGAGAGTCTGACCACGCCGATACCACCTTGTCCATGAGGAGTAGCGATTGCGGCAATAACATCAGGCTTTGGCAGCGCCTTTGACATTAGCCTCCAGTCCACGCGTAATGTACCACTGTTGAACGATGGAAAGTATATTGTTTACAATGGAGTACAGCACCAATCCGGCCGGAAAGAAGAAAAATACCACGCTAAAAACAATGGGCAATAATTTCATAAGCTTGGCTTGCAGCGGATCGGGTGGAACAGGGTTCAACTTACTTTGGATTATCATGGTGGCACCCATGATTAACGGTAAAACATAGTATGGATCAGGCACCGACAAATCGGTAATCCAACCAAAAAATGGGGCATAACGTAATTCGACACTTGCAAGAATAGCCCAATATAATGCAATAAATACGGGTATCTGAACGAGCATCGGCAAACAGCCTCCAAGCGGATTAATTTTCTCCGTCTTATACAATTCCATCATCGCTTTATGCAAACGCTCGCGGTCATCTCCATATTGTTGCTTGATTTTCTCCAGCTTGGGGGCCACTACACGCATTTTTCCCATGGAGCGATAACTGGCCGCAGACAAGGGGAAAAATAATAATTTAATAAAAACAGTTAACAAAATAATAGCTATACCCCAGTTAGATACCCAGCCATACAGATAGGAAAGTAACCAGAACAATGGGGTCGAAATGATTGTCAGCCAACCATAATCTACTGTTAATCCCAACCCTGGTGCAATTTCATCCAGCGAAGTTTGCGCCGGTCCAGCATAAAGTGGCACGCTAATCTTTGCGCTTTGACCTGATGCAATGGCGGCTACAGGTAAAATGACGCCTACCGAATAAAGCTCGTTTTCCAATTTCCTGGTATAAAACTCTCGTTGTACCTTATCTTTAGGTAGCCATGCCGCTACAAAGTAATGTTGCAGCATACCTACCCAACCATTGTCAGCACTTTGGGAATGCTTAGCATTTCCTTTTTCAATATCAGGAAAACCAACTTTCTGAAATTTTTCCTTCTCTGTATAAATCGCAGTGCCCGTATAAGTGGGCAAAAACATTGATGCACCTTCCGGTGTGGATTGATCGCGCACCAACTGAAAATAAGCTGACGGGGAAATTGGATTGGTTCCAATATTTTCGATTTCATAACCCACATCTACCAAATAACCACCACGATGGAACACATAAAATTTGGTTACTTTTGCACCGACAACATTTGTTGCAAGTAATCGCACTTCGATTGTGTTTTTACCTTCGGTTAATAAATATTCACTAGCCTCAGCAGTGAATACCGTATTGTGTGTAGGTAATCCAGTGCCAAGCAAACCCGTTTGAGCGATATACGTGTGCGCTCCTTGTTCCCTCAATAATACAAATGGTTTATTCTTATTTTTACTATCCCGCTGCTGCAAAAATTCCAAGCGACGCAAATCCCCGCCCAAAGTATTAATTTCTGCAGTTAGATAATCTGTTGTTACTGTAATTTTTTGCCCAGCTTGAGTCTTTCTTTGGGTAGCAACTACAATTGCCTCAGGATTAGCCGTAGTTGCTATATTAGGTGCAGTATTTGGCGGCACGACAATTTGCGGCACGGCAGCAGGCGCTGCTCGAACTATTGGCTGCTGAGTACGCTGCCAACTGTCCCACAACGACATGATTGATATTGAGAACGTCAAAAAAAAGAACAACCTAAACAGCTTGTGAAAATCCATATGGTTTCGCTTATATAAATCTATGGGGCGGGATCATAACCACCTGAATTCCAAGGGTTGCACCGAATAACCCGCTTTATGCTTAACCAAGTACCACGCCAAGCACCATGTTTAAAGATAACCTCACGAGCATATTGGGAACAACTTGGAGTAAAACGACAGGTCGGTGGCATAAGCGGACTCAGCAAATATTGATATAAATCTATCAATCTAATTAAGAGTCGTCGCATCACATACGGACAGATTGAAATAGCTGTAACAAAGCCAACTGTCCTTCAGCCGCAGTTTCAGAATTAAATTGCCGCTTGGCCCGCACCACTACATCCACCGAGTATTCGACTGAGAAATTAAGTCGAAATATATTTCGAATCATGCGCTTTGCAAAATTTCTTGATACTGCCTTTGGCATGTTTCTTTTGCTGACTATTACTCCAAGACGGGAATAACCACTCTCGTTCTTCCGTATGTAAACTGTAAACCATTTATTAGTTGAATAGCCAGCACGAAGCGCCAACTCAAACTCTATCGGTTGCTTTATCCGGCGACATGAAGGTAACGTTTGTTTGGTATTAAACGGCAAGGCGGGCACGGCCTTTAGCTCTTCGAGCGGCTATAACGGCTCTTCCTCCCTTGGTTTTCATGCGAACAAGAAATCCATGGGTCCGTTTTCTTTTAGTGACGGACGGTTGATATGTACGTTTCATTGAATTATATCCCTAATTAATAATTAATACTTGAAAACCCGCTATTACATTATTTACGGAAGCCTATGTCAAGCTTATTTTGACCATTGTGTAACAAATATATAAATTATCCGTACTTTTCACAAATAATTTGTCTGGCGTCAAATTAGCCCACAAAAATAATCATGATGAATTTAAAATGTTTCTTCAATAACTTATCTACTGTGAATAATTTTTTACCTTGCATGTAGTAGAATGTATCGAAGATACTTCTGCATTATCATCTGAAAATTATGCAAGACAAAACATTATGGGATTCCTGTCTTCTTTTTTTTGAAGATACACTTACCTCACAACAATTTAATTCTTGGATTAAACCCCTTATTTTTGAAATCCAAGGTAATCAAATTACCTTGACTGCGCCTAATAGTTTTACGTTGAAACTCGTACAGGAAAGGTTTTTACCAGAAATATCCAAGCAAGCAGAATTATTTCTTTCATGCCCTCCACATTTTGAATTACGCACGAAAGATCAGTCTCTCAATTTGCTCCCATCAAAACTACCCGTTCCTATACCTAATATTGTTCCATCGGCTGTATCCCAACTTACCCTTAGTAAACACAAAAATCAAAACAAACTTAATCCATTACTATCTTTTGATAACTTTGTCACTGGTAAAGCAAACCAATTGGCTCATGCAGCAGCAATACAAGTTGCTGAAACTCCCGGCACAACATACAACCCATTATTTATTTACGGTGGAGTAGGATTAGGAAAAACTCACTTAATTCAAGCTATTGGAAATCATATAAAGCATGAAAACACACAAGCAAAAATTTGCTATGTTCATGCTACTAATTATATTTCAGATGTTGTCCGCGCTTTTCAAACTAAAAAATTTGATGAATTTAAACAATTTTACAATTCATTAGATTTACTATTGATTGATGATATTCAATTTATCGCTGATAAAACTGGAACCCAACAAGAATTTTTCTATACTCTCAATTCATTGATTGATGGACATAAACAAGTTGTAATTACCTGCGATACCTTCCCTAAAGAAATTTCTGGAATGACCCCACGACTTACTTCTCGATTCAGTTGGGGATTAACAGTAGCTGTTGAACCACCTGGTTTAGAAATGCGGGTAGCAATTTTGCTACAGAAAGCTGCTATTTCTAATAATCCGATCAGTGAAGATGTTGCTTTTTTTATTGCCAAACATATTCGTTCTAATATCCGTGAATTAGAAGGTGCACTTAAACGTATCGATGCTTATTCTCGATTTCACAAACGTACTATTTCTGTAGAACTTGCAAAGGAAGCACTTAAAGATTTATTAGCTTCTCAAAATAAACAAATTTCTATAGAAAATATTCAAAAAACTGTAGCTGATTTTTACCGTATCAAAGTTACTGATCTTCTTTCTAAAAAACGTACACGCTTAATTGCCAGACCTCGACAAATCGCAATGTGTTTAGCAAGGGAATTAACACAATTAAGTTTACCCGAAATTGGAACCGCTTTTGGAGGACGTGACCATACAACAGTTATGTATGCATGTAAAACCATCGAAAGCTTACGTAATATAGATTCACCTCTTAATGCAGATTTCAATTTACTTAATCAAACATTACGAAATTAATATTCTTAGGTTAATTTAATTCATATTGTATTTATATTTTGTGAATAACTATTCTGAATAATATTTTTTAAAAAACTATACACAAAAATTATCTTATTCAAATGTACACTTATCCACATCTTTTTATAAACTCTAATGTGTTAAAAACAAATACAAATACCAAGTTATTCACTGTATTTAATATTTATTATTGTTATTATTAAGGATATATAAGAATGTTTATTGAAAAGATTGAAAAAGATAATTTACTAAATTCTCTTCAAAAAATTATTGGAATAGTAGAACGTAAGCAACCTCTTCCAATTTTATCAAATGTATTAATTGAAAAAACTGGATCAAATATATGTTTTGTAGCAACAGATTTGGAAATTCAAATTTCAACACAATTTACGGATATAAATCAAACAAGCCCTGATGCAACAATTACCGTAGCTGCTAAAAAATTACAAGAAATTATTAAGGTATTACCCGAGGGAAGTAAAGTTACATTAGATATTCATGAAAATCGTCTTTTAGTAAAAGTAAATAAAAGTAAATTTACTTTACAAACTTTACCTGCTCAAGATTTTCCAAAAGTTTCAGAACAATTAAAGCAAGCCATAAAAATTAAAATTGAACAAAATAAACTTAAAAAATTGTTTGGTATGGTTCAATATGCCATGGCACAACAGGATATTCGTTATTATTTAAATGGAGTTTTATTAGTTATTGATGGCTATTTTTTAAAATTAATAGCAACAGATGGACATCGTCTAGCTTATGTTATTACTAAGCTTGATCAAGAATATCCTAAACATGAAATTATTCTGCCTAGAAAAACAGTTAATGAATTAATTAAACTTTTAACTGAGACAGAAGAAAAAATCACATTTGAATTAGCTGAAAATCAAGTCCGCGCGACTTTTTCAAATATTATTTTAATTTCTAAAGTAATCGATGGAAAATTTCCAGATTATGAACGTGTTATGCCTAATTATATTAACCAACTTACGTTAAATAGAATTGAAATATTACAAGCATTACAACGTGCAGCAATATTATCTAATGAAAAATTCAGAGGTGTACATTTTATGTTAACAGAAAAAAATCTGCGCATCATAAGTAATAATAGCGAACAAGAAGAAGCGCAAGAAGACATGGAAATAGACTATCAAGGAATTGCACTTGATGTTGGTTTTAATGTTAATTACTTAATGGATGGATTAAATAGTGTTACCACGGAAACAGTGATATTTTCATTTGGTGATGCAAATAGTAGTATTTTGATCACAATTCCAAATAATGAAGAATTTAAGTACGTTGTTATGCCAATGCGTATTTGATAACAAATAAATTTTTAATATTTGATGTATTTAATCGCCTTGTCACAAGCCATTTAAAAAAATGTCGTTCAATGTAAGTAATATTTTGAATACATTTTCAATGTTTCACGTGAAACAAATGAAAGAAAATAATGAATGAATATAATTCCACTAGCATTAAAGTTCTCAAGGGACTAGAAGCAGTTAAAAAACGTCCAGGTATGTATATTGGTGACACTAATGATGGCAGTGGCTTGCACCATATGGTTTTTGAGGCAGTTGATAATGCTGTAGATGAAGCATTAGCAGGTTATTGCAACGAGATATCAGTAATTATTCATCCAGATAATTCAATTAGCGTAATAGATAATGGACGTGGCATTCCGACAGATATTCATGAGGAAGAAAATCGTTCTGCAGCAGAAGTAATAATGACAGTGTTACATGCTGGTGGTAAGTTTGACGGAAATTCTTATAAGGTTTCAGGTGGCTTACATGGGGTAGGGGTTTCAGTAGTGAATGCATTGTCCGAATGGTTACAATTGACAATTTACAGAGACAATAAAACCCATTTTATAGAATTTAATTCAGGGGAACCAGTTGCACCGCTCAAAGTAATAGGAGAAACAAATAAACGCGGTACAGAAGTACATTTTTTACCAAGCAAGGAAATTTTCGGGTTAGTTGAATTTCACTTTGATATTTTGGCTAAACGTCTTCGCGAACTATCTTTCTTAAATAATGGCGTAAAGGTTTCGTTAATAGATAAACGGAATAGTAAAGAAGAACTTTTTGCATTCACAGGTGGAGTAAAAGGTTTTGTAGAATACATGAATAGAAACAAGAGTGTGCTCCATAAAAATATCTTTTATACCCTTATTGAAAAAGAAGGGATAACAGCAGAAATTGCTATGCAATGGAACGACTCTTATCAAGAAACAGTGCAATGTTTTACTAATAATATTCCGCAGCGTGATGGAGGTACCCATCTGACAGCTATGCGTACAGCAATGACTCGTACTTTGAATCAATACATTGAATCTGAAGAAATTGCTAAAAAAGCTAAAGTTGAAACAACTGGCGATGATATGCGTGAAGGATTAACCGCGATACTTTCAGTAAAACTTCCTGACCCTAAGTTTTCTTCGCAAACTAAGGATAAATTAGTTTCTTCTGAAATTCGCCCTATTGTCGAAGAGGTCGTTAGTCAACAATTGATGGCATTCCTGCTAGAAAACCCAAATGACGCAAAAGTTATTGTGGGAAAAATTGTAGAAGCTGCACGTGCCAGAGAAGCTGCACGTAAAGCCCGTGAATTGACTCGTCGTAAAGGAGTATTAGATGGCATGGGGTTACCTGGTAAGTTAGCCGATTGCCAAGAAAAAGATCCAGCACAATCAGAGCTATATCTGGTTGAGGGTGATTCTGCCGGAGGCTCGGCAAAACAAGGGCGCGACCGTAAGTTTCAAGCGATCTTGCCGCTTAAAGGTAAAATTTTAAATGTTGAAAGAGCACGCTTTGAAAAAATTATTTCATCACAGGAAATCGCCACGCTAATCACAGTGTTGGGTACTGGAATTGGCCGGGATGAATACAACCCGGACAAGTTACGTTATCACCGGATTATCGTAATGACAGATGCTGATGTAGATGGCTCACATATACGTACCTTGTTATTAACGTTTTTCTATCGCCAAATGCCAGAGTTAGTCGAGCGTGGCCATGTTTATATTGCACAACCACCGTTATATAAAGTCAAACAAGGTAAGGAAGAACGTTATTTAAAAGACGATCATGAAATGAAGACTTTTATGCTTCGTTCAGCCCTTGTTAATGCCGAGCTACATACTGATCAAGATTTACCAGCATTGAAAGTTGAAACACTTGAACATCTGGCAAAGGAATATTTCCTTGCGGAAGCCATCATCGATCGCTTATCCCGGGTTATTGCGAAGGAAGCCCTGCATGCGATGTTCAAGCAGCCAGATATTCAATTAGATAGCGTAGAACAAGCAGAACAAAGTGCGATAAACCTGCAGCAGGTTTGTGGTTCGGAAATAATTGTGAAAGCGGAGATTAATCCAGCTAATGATGAAAACCGTTTACGTTTGGAAAAATATTTGCATGGTAATTATTCTATAAGCTACGTTGAGCCGAGCTTTCTGCTAAGCAGTGATTACACCCAAATTAAACAAACAGCACACGCTTTGGATGGATTGTTGGGAAAAAGCGCATATATCAAGCGTGGGGAACAACGTAAACCTGTAGCCGATTTCAAACAGACCATCGAATGGTTGTTGGAAGAGGCAAAACGTGGAGTTAGTATTCAGCGTTATAAAGGGTTGGGAGAAATGAATCCAGAGCAGCTGTGGGAAACCACCATGGATATAAAAAACCGGATATTGTTGCGCGTACAGATCGAAGACATGATTTCAGCAGACGAAACTTTCACAACTTTAATGGGGGATATAGTGGAGCCTCGCCGTGCCTTTATCGAACAGAATGCTCTGGGCGTTAAAAATCTTGATGTATAGAATAATATCGATTATTACCCGATAGAATAATTTTAGCCGCGCATCGTCACTAAGAAACAAAGTCTCGGTTTTTGGTGATTATTTGTAGACTTATTCAATTAACTTAGTTGTATTGATAGGGTGTACATTTTGTTTAAATGGTCCTTTAGCAGGAAACTGCTGCAACTATAAAAGAAGCCGTGTAATGACAGTAGCGAAATACAACCGATAACATTCGCAACTGCAGGCACAGTAAGATGCTCAAGGGCGATTTAAATAACCATTGGTCAATTAGACCGCCTTTGTTACGGTAACTTTAAGCGGCGCTGATCCCCAAGCATAAAACGTGTGATAAAACCCTGAATTGTTCCAATAAAGCCGAGCCCGGCTATTGGTTTTCAGATAAGGACATTCTCAATGAATCATACCGATATACAACTCCGTTCCATTCAGGTCGGCTTACCTAAAACACTGGGTACCCTTAACGCCTCAAACACTATGGACCAAGAGTGGACGACCGGCTTCTTCAAGGAAACTGTGCTTGGTCCAGTTTGGGTCGGAACAACTAACTTGGCTGGCGACGGACAAGCCGATCTTCGCGTCCATGGTGGGCCGGACAAAGCAATCAATGTATATCCGTCTGAACACTATGCATTCTGGCTCGCCGAGCTGGATTGTAAAGAATTGCCGAATGGCGCGTTCGGAGAAAACTTTACTGTGGCAGGGATATTGGAAACGAAGGCTTGCATCGGTGATATTTTCGAACTGGGTGACGCATTGGTACAGATTTCTCAACCTCGCCAGCCATGCTGGAAGCTTTCTCGCCGATGGAGGGTTCAGGACTTAGTGGCGCGGGTCGTACGCACGGGCAAGACAGGCTGGTATTTCCGTGTTCTGCGCGAAGGAAACGTTCAAGCTGGAGCGGCATTGGCCTTGGTGGAACGTCCTTATCCTGAATGGACAGTTGCGACCGCAAACAACGTAATGCTCCATCGCAAGGAGAATTATATGGATGCACAAGCTCTGGCGGATTGCCCAGCGCTCTCCGGTAGTTGGAAGGCAACCCTGTCCCGGACGACCGCTACTGACGTTGCCGCTGACACTTCAGCGCGTAATTTTCAATGAACGCCTAATTCCATTTAGTCAGGCGCACTCAATATAAGTTAGTCGCGTCGGAACAGGTGTATCGGAATGGATCGCTTGCACAGTATTGGATGGAATATGCGCCAGATTGCCGTGGGCGAGAAGAAAGTGGTTGGGAAAGCAGGGATTTTCATGCACAGCCATCCCACATTCCAACTTGGGAGAAGAGAGGAAGGCTGCTTGATTATTTTATTTTTGTTGCATTAATGCTGCGTTAGTGCACTTATCGCGGCTTGGTAGTCAGGTTCATGTGTGATGTCGTCCACTAATTCTGCGTGCAACACGTGGTTATTTTCATCCAGTACCAGTACAGCGCGTGCGGTTAAGCCACGTAATATAGAATCAGCAATCTTTACGCCGTAGTTCCGCATAAAATCCCGTCCGCGCATCAAGGACAGTGTAGTGACATTGTCCAATCCTTCAGCTACGCAAAAGCGGCTCATGGCAAATGGCAAATCAGCGGAAATCACCAGCACTACTGTGTTGTCGAGTTTGCTTGCTGTTTCGTTAAATTTGCGCGTAGAAGTGGCGCATACGGCGGTGTCTAAACTAGGCACAATATTAAGAACCTTGCGCTTGCCGGCAAAGTCTTTTAACGCCATATCCTTCAAGTCTTTGTTCACTAGCGTAAATTCAGGGGCAATTTGACCAACGGTTGGAAAAGTGCCGAACAACGTAATGGGCGTACCGTTCAAGGTGACAGCAGAGTTAGTTGAAGTTTCATTAGCCATGATTTCTTTCTTCTTGTTAAGGTGTGTTACAGCGCATCATCTGCATACGCTTGTATTGGTGGGCAAGCACAAATCAGATTTTTATCACCACGGACATTGTCTACACGGGCAACACTTGGCCAGAATTTGTTGTCTTGTACCCACTTTAAGGGATAAACGGCTTTTTCGCGCGAATAACTGTGTTTCCAATTGCTTGTGAGAACTGATTTCGCTGTATGCGGTGCATTTTTAAGTACGTTATCTTCTTTATCCGCTTTACCTGTAATGACTTCATTAATTTCTTTACGTATAGAAATCATCGCAGAACAAAAACGATCCAATTCTTCTTTTGATTCACTTTCGGTTGGTTCAATCATTAACGTATCGGCTACCGGGAATGAAACTGTCGGTGCATGATATCCATAATCCATTAATCGCTTTGCAATGTCCCCTACTTCGATTCCGGCTTCTTTTTTAAACGCAACGCAGGCTAAAATCATTTCGTGCGCGCAACGTCCATTTGCACCACTATATAAAGTAGGGAAATGATTTTTTAATGACTCTTTAATGTAGTTGGCATTTAAAATTGCGGTACGTGTTGCTTCGGTAACGCCATCGTTGCCTAACATTTTTATGTATCCATAAGATATCAATAAAATTAGTGCACTGCCATAAGGCGCTGCGGATACTGCGTGTATGCCGTTCCCTCCCCCAGTTTTTACTAAAGAATGTGAAGGCAAAAAAGGAGCCAGGTGTTTTGCAACACCAATGGGCCCCATACCTGGGCCGCCGCCGCCATGAGGAATTGCAAAAGTTTTATGTAAATTCAAATGGCAAACATCAGCGCCAATATTACCGGGGCTGGTTAAGCCCACCTGTGCATTCATGTTGGCGCCATCCATATAAACTTGTCCACCATTCTCATGAATAATGTTGGTAATCTCGATAATACTTTCTTCGTAAACACCGTGAGTGCTTGGGTATGTAATCATTAAACATGCCAAGTTATCTTTATGTTGAACTGCTTTTTCACGCAATTCATTTACATCAATATTTCCTACTTTGTCACATTTCACCAAGACTATCTTCATGCCACACATTGCCGCGCTGGCAGGATTGGTGCCATGTGCCGATGTCGGAATCAACGCAATATTTCTGTGCGCATCACCACGTGATTGATGGTATGCCTGAATGACCAGTAATCCGGCATATTCGCCTTGAGCGCCGCTGTTGGGCTGAAAACTCATTTTTTCGAAACCCGTAATCTCACTTAATGATTTGTCCAGGTCATCGATTATTTCATGGTAACCCGCCGCTTGTTCAACGGGTACAAAGGGGTGGATATGGGCAAATTCGGGCCATGTAATAGGCATTAATTCGGAGGCGGCATTTAATTTCATAGTACAAGAGCCTAATGAAATCATTGAATGCGTCAAAGATAAATCTTTGTTTTCCAATCGCTTGATATACCGCATCAGCTCAGATTCGGAATGATAAATATTAAATACAGGATGTTGAAGGATAGAAGATTGACGATTTTTGATCAAAGATTGTTGATTAAAAATCTGTTCTTCAGTAATTTTAGAAGTGGTTTTGCCAACGGCTTGTGCAAATACATTAATAAGCGCGTTCAAATCATCGGTATCGATAGTTTGATCAACAGAAATAGTAACTGCATCATCCGTATAACGGAAATTAATCTGTGCTGCTTCCGCTAATTGCTTAATTTTCGTATTGTCTGTTCCATTTATTTTGATGGTATCAAAATAAATTTCATCTTCAATGAGATAGCCTAATTTTTTTAACTCGGTTGCCAATGCTATAGCAGTAAAATGTACTTGCTGTGCAATCCCTTTGAGGCCTTCCGGTCCGTGATATACCGCATACATACTTGCCATAATGGCTAATAATGCTTGCGCGGTACAAATGTTGGAAGTAGCTTTGTCTCTACGGATGTGTTGTTCGCGCGTTTGTAATGCCATACGTAATGCTTGATTTCCATCCGCATCAATCGAAACACCAATGATACGGCCGGGAATGGATCGTTTATATTCTTCACGGCAAGCAAAATATGCGGCGTGTGGGCCGCCGTAACCCATGGGGACACCAAAGCGTTGTGTGGAACCAACAACAACATCAGCTCCCCATTCGCCTGGAGGGGGCAGTAATACTAAACTCAGTATATCGGCTGCTACAGCAATGGTGGTTCCATTTGCTTTTGCTCTTTTTACAAAGTCAGCGTAATCGTGAACTTTGCCATCAGCGGTTGGATATTGAAGCAATGCCCCGTAAATACTGCTATCTAACGCTCCGATTTTAAAGTCACCAATCACTAATTCAATTCCCATTGGGGTTGAACGTGTTTTTAATAAATCGATAGTTTGCGGATAACATTCGTTGGAAACGAAAAACTTGTTCGCTCCATTTTGAATTGCTTCGGGTGTGCGATTGTTGAACAACATTGCCATTGCTTCAGCTGCTGCGGTGGATTCATCCAGCAATGATGCATTTGCTATTTCCATTCCTGTTAAATCCATAATCATGGTTTGAAAATTCAACAGTGCCTCTAAACGACCCTGTGAAATCTCTGCCTGATAAGGAGTATAAGCGGTATACCAACCCGGATTTTCTAAAACATTTCGCTGGATAACAGGGGGAATTATCGTGTTGTAATAACCTAAACCAATATAGGTTTTAAAAATTTTATTCTTTGCCGCAACACCACGTAAATGCTTGTGGTATTGATATTCAGTCATCCCAGACAGTAAGTTCAATGGTTTTTTTAAGCGGATCGCAGCAGGAATAGTCTGATCAATTAATTCATCTACAGAACCTGCACCAATTGTATCAAGCATTGCCTTAACATCATTTTTGCGAGGACCGTTATGGCGGTTTACAAATTTATCGGTTGTAATCATTGCTGGCTTTATTTTTAAAGGAGTGTAAATAGGTATTAGAAGCGGGAGTTATCTCATCGATTACAGCGTCTTAATGTGCTTCACTGTCGACTAGCGTCTGATACGCTGCAGCATCCATTAACGCGTCTACGTCGGCGGCATTATCTGGCTTCATTTTGAACATCCATGCGGAATAAGGATCCTCATTGATCTTTTCTGGCGCATCGCCGAGTTCAGAATTAACCCCGACCACTACACCAGTAACAGGTGCATAAATGTCAGCCGCAGCCTTTACTGATTCGACTACTGCGCATTCTTCCTTGGCTTTCAGTTGGCGGCCAACTGCTGGATTTTCCACGAACACCATGTCACCTAGCAGTTCCTGTGCGTGTTGGGTAATGCCGACAGTGATCGTACCGTCGGTCTCTTTTTTGATCCACTCGTGGGATGTGGTGTACCTCAGGTTATCTGGCAGATTGTTTGAATTGCTCATGGTTATATCCTCCAATAAAGTTAAATTAGATTAAGCCTTTGCCGTTACGTACGAACGGGTATTTCACTACTTTAGCTGCCAGCATTTTATCGCGAATCGCTACCTGCACTATGTCGCCTATTTGCACCGCAGAGGGTATGCGTGCCAAAGCGATTGATTGATTCAGTGTGGGTGAAAAACTACCGCTGGTAATTTCGCCGGCGCCATGGTTGCTGTGTACCACTTGGTGGTCACGGAGCACCCCGCGATCCTGTAAGACAAGGCCGACTAACTTTCGGGTTTTAGGTTTGGTGACGAGCGCAGTTTTACCGATGAAGTCGCGTTCACTCACCAAATCTACCGTCCACGCCAGTCCGGCTTCCAGTGGGTTTATGGTTTCGTCCATGTCATGACCGTACAGGTTCATTCCGGCTTCCAGACGTAATGTGTCACGTGCGCCTAGCCCGATAGGTTTCACTCCCGCGTCATTCAGTGTTTGCCAGAAGGAAGGTGCAGCCTTGGCCGGTAGTATGATCTCGAAGCCATCTTCGCCAGTATAGCCAGTCCGGGCGATAAACATCGAATTGCACTCTACGGCATTGAAGGGTTTGAGCCCTTCCGCCAATTTTTGCGCTTCGGGCAAGGCCTGCCATAGCTTTGCCGCCGCATTGGGTCCTTGCACCGCGATCATCGCCAGATCATTGCGTGAAGTGATCTGCAATTGTGGCGCGCGGATGGTAGCCTGTTCAATCATCCATGCAATATCCTTATCGGCTGTACCCGCATTCACGACGATGCGAAACCACATTTCATCCATAAAATACACGATGAGGTCGTCGATCACGCCACCATCTGGACGCAACAGGCAGGAATACAGCGCCTTTCCGGAAGATTGCAGTTTGTCCACGTTGTTTGCCAACAGATAACGCAAGAAGTCGCGTACCCCTTCGCCTCTCATATCAACCACTCGCATATGCGAGACATCAAACATGCCGGCATCGCAACGTACTTGATGGTGTTCGTCAAGTTGTGAACCGTAATGCAACGGCATATCCCAGCCGCCAAAATCAACCATCTTTGCGCCCATTGCGCGGTGTGCTGCATTCAGAGGAGTTTGTTCGAGTGTCATGAGTAATCTTTCAAAAAATAAAAAAGGCGAGGCAGGAAGATCTGCCTCGCCCCATCTGTCCTTTTTACCTGAGAGATTACGAATAAATCCGTGTGCCCCTTCGGTGGCTGTGTAAACAGCACTCTCCAGATTTGCCTGTGCCAACAGTTCTTGAGCCTGAGCGGTTACGGGTGTTGCGCCTTCGGCAATGCGCCTGTACTCACTACTTACTAGGCAGCATGTTCTTCCATTGGTTTAAACAGCAGGTGGTACTATACCGGAATAAGGGGGTGGACGGCAAACAATGCACATAAATTTGCGTGGGGTATTCATTTCAGGGCATAATCCGTGCCCTTATACGTGCGTCAGCGCATGATGCTTTAATTTATTTAAGCTCTCAATAAGTTTTTAAGTCCTCAATTTTCATGTTTAAGGAAGCCAAAATGAAAACCGACATTCATCCGCAATACGATGAGATTGTAGTTACTTGCAGTTGTGGCAACACTTTTAAAACTAGGTCCACAATGGGTAAACCGCTGCATGTGGAAGTTTGCTCGGACTGTCATCCCTTCTATACTGGCACACAAAAAATCGTGGATACCGCTGGTCGAGTGGAGAGGTTCCGTCAAAAATATGGCAAGCCCGGTGCAAAATCTGCAGCATAATGAAACGGAACGATAAGCAGCAATTGAAAGGCAGCGGACGCTGCCTTTTTTGTTTTTAATTTCAAGCAGGGTAGTGGTTACCTGAATGTTCTATCAACCCACACTCGGACAGCGCATCAAGGTCTTGGAATAAGCGCGCATGTTTTCCTATCCCCCGACACAAGAACACCCGATTACGATAGCTAAAGCCTGGTTGCTGGCACTGCTGTGTGCGGTGTGGTTAGGCACAGGGTTGGTAGGGCATGACCCGTGGCAGTCAGACGATGCTTATAGTTTTGGGTTGGTCTATCACATCCTGCAAAGCGGTGATTGGCTAGTTCCCACCTTGGCTGGCGAACCCCACATGGATAAGCCACCGTTGTTCTATATGACAGCCGCGCTTTTCGCCAAACTATTCTCCCCCTTGCTTGAGCTACATGATGGCGCGCGTCTAGCAAGCGGTTTTTATACTGCTCTTACGTTGTTGTTCATTGGGCTGTCAGGACGCGAATTATTCGGGAGGAGCCGTGGTTGGCCTGCTGCGATCATTTTGATCGGCTGCCTTGGCATGCTGGTACGTTCACATGAGCTCATAACCGATCTTGCGTTGCTTACTGGCTGCGCCATGATGTTATATGGCTACACTTTAAGTCTGCGCCGTACTTTATTGGCAGGCATGCTCATAGGCAATGGCATCGGCATTGGCTTTATGTCCAAGGGATTTATCGCCCCCGCGCTGTTCGTGCTTATCAGCGCCGCACTGCTGCTGTTTCGCACATGGCGCATGCGTTCCTTTCTTTCCAGCTTGGGCCTCGCACTGCTGTTTGCGTTGCCTTGGTTAACTGTCTGGCCTTTTTTGTTGTACCAACGTTCGCCAGAGCTATTTATGGAATGGTTTTGGACGCTTAACATCGGTCATTGGTTTGGCTATATTCAAGGTGGTGATTATGCAGAGGCGTTATATTACGTAAAGATATTGCCTTGGTTCGCTTGGCCTGCCTTGCCATTGGCTGCTTGGGCCGTGTGGGAGGCACGGAGAAGAGTGCTGCATGAAGCCGAATTTCAGCTGTTGTTGGTAAGTTTTTTTGTGATGTTGCTTACGTTGAGTGCGCTACCCAATATCAAGGAAGTGTTCGCGTTGCCCATATTATTGCCGTTAGCTTTGCTTGCGAATGCAGCCCTTCCCACTTTGCGCCGGGGAGCGGCCAACGCGCTAGATTGGTTCGGCATCATGACTTTCGGTTTTGTCGCTATCTTGATGTGGTGGGGTTGGGCTGGGTTATTACGGGATAATCATGCCAAGATTACCCGTTGGCTGAAAGATTATCAGCCTGGCTTCGAACCTGCGTTCCATGCGCCAACATTTTGGGTCGCACTGACCTTCACCGTACTGTGGGTGCTGCTGGTGTGGCGCGTTGGACGCTCCATGCGCCGCGCCGTGCTTAACTGGGCCAGTGGCGTGACCTTGTTGTGGGTATTGGCCATGACATTATGGCTACCATGGTTGGATAACGGTAAGAGCTATCGCGGCATGGTGGTTTCCCTTAAGCAGGCCATGCCCAAACATCATGGTTGTGTTGCAAGTCTGGATGTAGGAGATACCCAGCGTGCCATGTTGCAGTACTTAGGAAATATTACCACACACAAACAAGCGCAACGTGTATGTGATTTGCTGCTGGTGCATGGAGAGCGTGCCACTAGGTTAGCGGAAGAAGAAAGAGCTTGGGTCAAGCTATGGGAAGGCAACCGCAAAGGAGTTAAATCGGGACCTTTCCGTTTGTATCAACGCATCGAAGCAACTACACAAAGGCCAGAAATCCCATAGCCATAGTTCCATATCAGTTCATTTGAGATGGGTTGTCAATAATGGGCACCATGAATTCATGGTCAATCTCTTTTCACAAAACTAGCGGTTAAACGCAGCGATATTAATAAAATCAACTCGCTGCTTAACCCGTTGGACTCCACGATTGCCAGCTGGCCTCACAGCTACGAGGCCGCACACAAAATGTGACTCTATCCTTGCTTTCCAATGGCGATAGAGCCCCATAACGTGAATCAGAAATTCCACTGCAACTGCGCGCGAAGCATATCGGCTTTAACTTGTCTGTAACCATTCAAAGCTGGAACGAACGTGCCTACATTGGTTCTATCCATATTCGCGTAGGCCAAAACCAACTCCAGCTCAGGCATGGGTTGCCACTCAACGCCGATTTCTGTTTCCCGTACGTGTGACTTAGGTGTGTTTGTCGAGAACTTTTCAGAGCCATCGTACCTCTGCCATTTGATATAGGGCATCCAACTACCAAAAGCATTATCCAGTTTGTACATGGCTTGGACGTAACCGCCATTGAGCGTGGCGGATTTGATCTCTTTGCGGTCTGTACTCAACTGGGGGGAGTTGCCCCAGTTCCACTCACCTTGCAAGCCAAAGGGTTGCGGATACAACACGGCATGCAAGCCTACGCGCTCGTCCCGCAAGCCTCTGCTATCAAACTTAGGGGTTACATTAGCACCGCCGACTGAAATCGCGCTGGATCTTGGAACATATTTGCCGGATAAAGCGGATACACCGGCCTCGAAAAACTGGCCGTTGTCGAATTTGAACGGATAGGTCAGGCGGGCCGCTGTATGGAGGTTATCATTAAGTTCGACCCGGTTCAGCCCTTGGCCATTATAAACGCCCAAGCCGAACACGCCGTAATCGCCCGAGCCTTTGAGGCCACTGCGCACCAGATCCCTGAAGCGATCACGGATGTGCGCAGGTGCCCAGTAGAACATCAAACCCATATCACGCTCGTCACGGGACGCGATGTTGACGGCATCGGCACGATCCATCGCTAAGCGGTTCTGGCTCGACTGAAGAATTTCAAAGCCATATGGAACCTTGGAGATACCAGCGCGGATACGGTATTCTCTTTTATCGTCGAAAGAAATATCGGAGTAGAAATCTCGAAGCTGAACCTTTCCACCCTGCAAATCGCCTGCGTCTGGGCCGGAATTGAACTCCGGTTGAATGTAGACGTATAGATGGTCGGTAACTTGACCCGAGAGAATCACTCGGGCGCGTCGAATTCCGAAATTCTGGTTATCCGAAATAAATCTGTCACCGGGAGATGCAATGTTGGCGCTATCTCCAGATATAGGTTGGCTGTAACGCAACTGGGAGTAGCCACGCAGGCTGATTCTGTCGGACCAGTTTTCCTTGGGCGTCAGGGCTGCTGTCAGTTCCTCAGCTGCTTTAAGTTCCGCCTTCTTTTTCTTTTGGCGAAGCTTGGTTTCCAATGCTTTAACCTCCTCAGCAGGAACCTTGCCCACTGCCTCATTGACTTCTTCAAACTCACTGAGTTTTATTCTATTGGCGCCCGGTGAAGTAAATACTTGTTGAGTTTGTGTGTCTACATACAGCTGGATAGCGTGTGCCGGAATCGTGGTACCGCCTAGCAGAGCCAATATGGCGATTGATAATGTGGATGATTTCAATCTACTGCCAAGATATGGCTTAACTGTGTGGCTTTTAGATGCTTGCATTCTTTTCTCCAGGGAAAAATAAAAACTTCACCCGCTCAAGGTTATTCTTGAGCCGTGCAAACATTCTAAAGAATGAACATGACAGTTTTATGACACGCTAAATTTAGTGTATCGACCCAAATTTAATGCTCGGTTTTGTACGCGTACCACATCCTTATTGGATTTTTGTGCCTGGAGAACAGATAGGTAAGATATCAAACAGGTGCAGCCGTGATTAATCGATAGCCGGGAGAAAGCAATAAATAGAAAAACAGTGGGTTTCTAATTTGTCATGTTGCATAAAACTCAGGTTTATAAATAATATGTATGACTTAAGCCTGTAGATGTCACAATTCTGCAACATTGGGGGATTAATATGATGATGCTGCCCTGTGGTGGTGACCCAATTAACCGAATGGAGAGAATATGTTGAAATCGCCCAATCTTAAAATATTTGGTGTGACCGCTGTATTGAGTCTGTTAATGAGTGCCACAAATTCTGCTGGCGCTGTTCCGATCATCAAGATTGATGGCTCAAGCACGGTCTATCCAGTTACCGAAGCGGTGGCTGAAGAGTTCCAGAAAAGTAAAAAAGATGCAGTTAAAGTGACTGTCAGCATTTCTGGCACCAGCGGCGGATTCAAGAAGCTTTGCCGAGGAGAGATCGATATCGCTAATGCTTCCCGTCCGATCCTGAATGAGGAAATGAAGGAATGCAACAAGCACGGCATCCAGTTTATTGAGCTGCCTGTGGCTTACGATGCGCTGACCGTGGTGGTCAATCCTCAAAATAATTGGGCGAACAGTATGACCGTGGCCGAGCTCAAAAAAATGTGGGAACCGTTAGCTCAAGGAAAAATTACTAATTGGAATCAGATTAATCCTGCCTGGCCAAATGCTCCGCTGAAATTATTAGGTCCGGATTCTGATTCAGGCACATTTGATTTTTTCACTGAAGTTATTGTCGGTAAGGCCAAGTCCAGTCGTCTCGATTACACGGCGTCCGATGATGACAAATTATTGGTGACGGGTGTTTCTGGCGATAAGAATTCCATTGGTTATTTTGGCTATGGTTATTACGCCGAAAACGCCACGAAACTGAAGGTGGTACCGATTAGATCAGGGGAGGGTAAACCGCCAGTCCTGCCGAGCTTGGAAACGGTTAAAAATAGTACCTATCGGCCACTTTCGCGTCCCATTTTTATCTACGTTAGCGCCAAAACTGCACAGAAGCCTGAGGTCAAGGAATTTGTCGAATTCTACCTCAAGCAGGCGCGGAACTTGGTAGAGGAAGTAAAGTATATACCGCTGTCCGATGCCGCCTATAAGCTGGCATTGGGTAATTTTACCAAGGGTAAAACCGGTACTGGTTTCGGTGGTAAATCCCATGTTGATATTGATTTTAGCGGTATAGCGGAGGTAGGTGTGACAGATGAAGTGCTAATGAAACGTGAAGGTAGGATTTTCCCAGCTCCATAATTCGATAAGAAGTGTGAAGGTCGGATTTTCACATGAAATTTCATTTTCGTATGACTATGCGAATCGGAGAAAAATATTGATGAGGGGCGTAGCGGTTACCGCCATGCCGCTCGACGATTCGGATAAATGTGGTTCAAGGCAGATCCATTAGTTGGGCGAACAGCGTCTTGCCAGTTTTCATGGCGGCCTTCGGGAGAAAAACCGAAAGGCTGCCAGAACTGACTTGCACCATTCAAATCGACACCACCCTTAGTCGTTGAAATCTAGCGTCCTTCGTGGCTTTCAGCGGTTTACCTTCTCATTTAGCCGGACAGCAATCTCAGGAGTTATTTCTGAGCAACATGCAAGCGCCCGCAGCCTGTTACATTAACATCGCACTACGCCCTGCATTAAACGTTTTACCTGATACAAAGGCTCCTCGACCAATTGGTGGTTGTTACCGAGATGATTTAAACCCAAAATGGCAAGATGTACCAACCAAGCTTGCTGGATAACCTTTGAGCTCTGCCATGCCTAACATCAATTTGCTTGCCCGCTCCCGCTCATCTGTATGGCACCCTTGCACGCAGATGAAGCGCCACGAGACGCTACCGTTAATACCTATCCAGCGTGGACAAGGTATGTGGTTATATGATTTCGACGGCAAGCGCTATTTGGATGCGGTGAGTTCGTGGTGGGTAAATTTGTTCGGACATTGCAACCCGCGCATTAATGCCGCCATTACCCTTCAATTAGGGCAGCTTGAGCATGTGATGCTGGCCGGCTTTACTCATGAGCCGGTGATACAGCTTTCCGAGCGACTGGCGCAACTGGCCCCGGTCGGGTTGGGACATTGTTTTTATGCCTCAGACGGCGCATCGGCTATTGAAATTGCGCTAAAGATGAGCGTACATTATTGGCGTAATAATGGTCGGCCTCACAAGAGTGAATTCATCAGCCTGCAAAACAGTTATCACGGCGAAACACTGGGCGCATTGTCAGTGACTGATGTGGCCCTATTCAAGGATGCATATAGTGTGCTGGTCAAACAGAATGCCACGGTATTAAGCCCTGACTGGCGCAATGCAGAACTAGGAGAGAACGCACGGGACTATGCCTTACGTTGTGCTGCGCAGCTTGAAACCTATTTGCAGCAACATCATCACAATATTGCCGCTTTCATTATCGAACCATTAGTACAGGGGGCGGCGGGCATGGTTATGTATCATCCGGTCTACTTAACCCGTGTGCGCGAGTTATGCGATCGATACGACGTGCATTTCATTGCCGATGAAATTGCAGTGGGGATGGGACGGACGGGAACGATGTTTGCTTGTGAGCAGGCAGAAAAGTCTCTCTGTCGGGATAGTGCGAAAGAGGGTATTTCGCCGGATTTTCTGTGTTTGTCCAAGGGTCTTAGCGGTGGCTACCTGCCGCTATCCGTGGTGATGACCACGGATACGATCTATCAGGCCTTTTATGCTGATGAAGTAACGCGCGGCTTTTTACATTCACATTCCTATACTGGCAATCCGCTGGCCTGCCGCGCGGCATTGGCGACTTTGGAAATCTTTGAGCAAGATGATGTCATTGCAACCAACCGCAACAAAGCGGTTTACCTTAACCGTATTGCGGAACCCTTACGTAACCACCCCCGCGTAAAAAATTTCCGCAATACTGGCATGATATGGGCATTTGAGGTGGATAGCGTGCGCGACGATTTCGCGCAACGCTGTTTCAGCCTCGCGCTGGAGAAAGAACTGCTGTTGAGACCGATGGGTAATACGATCTATTTCATGCCACCCTATATCATCAGCGAGGCTGAAATGGATATGTTGGTTAAACGTACATTGGCAATCATTGCGGCGATTATTTAGGGTGCCTCTAAAAATCCAATTTTGCGAGCAGCCGCTTTGCGGCTTGCCTGCTTACCCCGTTGCGTCATAATACGGCGTTACTCAAAAAAAACTATCGCTTACATATCAACTATATGCCGCGCTCAAATTTTTTACTCGTGCCTTGTCTTATTTAAAAACTTGAATTTTTAGAGGTGCCCTTTAATTGAACCAAAGAAGCGCAATTCAATCGCCATTCCCGCAAAAACGCAAATGACGGCAGTAGAGAGGTATTCATGAAGCTGTTTCACAAACTGCTACTTATCGTTTTCCTCATTCCCAATTCTCACGCCGCCACGTTGCCGCCACCAGTGGTGAAAGCGCTGCAGCTGGCCCGCATCCCGCTGGGCAGTATCGGTGTGGAAGTACGCGAAGTAAATGCGCGCACGCCGCTCATTAGTGTGAATGCGAAGCAATCGATGAGCCCGGCCTCAACCATGAAGCTGCTCACCACCTATGCCGGGCTGGAATTGCTCGGCCCTTCGTATAGCTGGAAGACCGAGGCTTATCTCGATGGCAAGCTGGAACAAGATGTGCTGCACGGTAACTTGATCCTGAAGGGGTACGGCGATCCCAAATTAACGCTGGAAAAATTATGGTTGTGGCTACATGAGCTGCGTAGCCGTGGTTTGCGAGAGATTCGTGGCGACCTAGTGTTGGACCGTAGTGTATTCCAGCTCGCTCCACATGATCCCGCAGAATTCGATAATGAGCCTATACGCCCCTACAATACGGGGCCGGATGCATTGTTGCTTAATTTTAACTCTGTGCACCTGCGCTTTATTCCAGAGGGCGAAAAAATCAAGATTATCAGCATGCCGGAGCTGGCCGGCATCAGGCTGGATAACCGGGTTACGGTAGCGACCATACCGGGAAATTGCAGCGACTGGGATGATGCGATTTCCCTGCAATTGCAGGGCGATATATTACGTCTGCAAGGTGTTTATCCGGCTCAGTGCGGTGAACGTGAGCGGCATGTCAGCCTGCTTTCCCCCCCAGTCTATCTGGATGCCGTGTTTCGTGCGTTATGGCAGGAAATGGGTGGTCTGCTACAGGGTAGATTGCGTGAGGGTGTAGTTCCAGGTAGCGCGACCCTGTTCGCTACGCACCATTCTGCGCCATTGGCCGAATTGATCCGTGATATTAATAAATTCAGCAACAATGTCATGGCGCGTCAACTTTTTCTAAGTTTGGGCAGGACTGCCGAGACATCCGCCAATGTTAACTACAGTGAGCTGACTATACGCAATTGGCTGACACAGAAAAAATTGTACTTCCCTGAATTGGTATTGGAAAACGGTGCGGGACTTTCACGTCGGGAACGGATCAGTGCGCGTAGTTTGGCATTGTTGTTGCGTAGCGCGCAGCATAGCCCGTTATCAACGGAATTCGAGGCGTCCTTACCTATCGTCGGGGTTGATGGTACCTTTAAAAAACGCCTCACGGATAGTGAGGCCGCTAATCACGCCCATCTTAAAACTGGTTCACTGGAAGGCGTACAAGCCATTGCCGGTTATGTGCAATCCCGTAGTGGAAAGCAATGGATTTTGGTTTTTTTAATTAATCATGCTAATGCTGCAGCGGGGAAGCAGGCACAAAACGCGCTAATCGAGTGGGTACAACGGCGATATTAAAGAGATTTCGATGTAGTATTTTTTAATTTTTGATTTGAATACCAATCAATATTTGAGGCGTCGGGATGGTTAAATCAGGAAGAGTTGGGAGGGCTGTGTCAAATTGAGATTATGCTGGCTGCTATAATCCCTATCCTTATTATTCAATTCACGCGACCAATATGCATACGCTCATTTGTGGCTCCTTAGCTTACGACGTCATCATGGTATTTAACGACCAGTTCAAAAACCACATCTTGCCCGAGCAGATACACATCCTGAATGTCTCTTTTTTGGTGCCGGAGATGCGCCGTGAATATGGCGGCTGCGCGGGTAACATTGCCTATAATTTGCACTTGCTCGGTGGTAATCCGCTGATCATGGCGACGGTAGGTGATGATTTTGGCCCGTATGCCTCCCGCTTGGATAAATTAGGTTTGCCACAACAATATATTCGCTATGTACCGGATAGTTTCACTGGCCAAGCTTTCATTACAACCGATCGGGACGATAATCAGATTACGGCCTTCCATCCTGGCGCAATGGGTTTTTCTGAACAAAACCATGTGTACGAGGCTAAGGGGGTCACGCTTGGCATTGTGTCTCCAGATGGACGTGCAGGAATGCTGCAGCACGCACAGGAATTCCATGCGGCGGGTATTCCCTTCGTGTTCGATCCGGGTCAAGGTATGCCGATGTTTAGCGGTGATGAGTTATTAAACTTCGTCAAGCAGGCGGATTATGTGACGGTGAATGACTACGAAGCCAAGCTATTGCAGGATAAAACCGGCAAAAAAATTGAAGAACTTAGCAAGCTAACACAGGCTTTCGTCATTACCCTTGGTGCACAAGGATCCCTCATTTATGCAGATGGCAAAGAAGTATGTATCCCGACGCCCATGGCCGAAACATTGCTCGACCCCACTGGCTGCGGTGATGCGTATCGTGCCGGTTTGCTGCACGGCATTCAGCAAGGTTGGGATTGGGATACCACCGGACGTCTTGCTTCTTTGCTAGGCTCACTGAAAATCGCCAGTCGTGGCGGGCAGAACCACAAGCCAACGCGCGACGAGCTTTCTACGTTGTTCCAGAAAAATTTTGGCTATTCCATCAACTTGTAATTTTTTCTGGGCAACTTCGCCTTTCTTGCCGCTTGCGGGAAGAGCAAGCGGCAAGGCTGGCTAAGTGATTTGAAATTTTTAAGCTAATGACTGCGTCGATGGCGCATCGACTATTTTAGTTGCCCGGTGGCACATAGCCGGAAGGCATTTCCGCGCCATCTCCAAAGAAATGATTTTCCATTTGTTGGGCTAAATACTTGCGCGCATGGGCTTCCGCGAGATTCAAGCGGTTTTCGTTGACCAGCATGGTCTGGTGTTTGAGCCACGCGGCCCAAGCGTCTTTTGAAACTTGCTCAAAAATGCGTTGCCCCAATGCGCCAGGATATGGCGCGCGCTCCAGTCCTTCTGCTTCGTGGCCTAATTTGATGCACTGCACCATTCTTGTCATTATTAAGTTCTCCGATTATTTAGTTTAACGTTTCAATTTTGACATCAATCACCAACACCCGCAAAGATTCAACTTCGTCCGATGCATAACTTGATCATAGATTTTTCAGAAATACTTTGGAGCGGCGTTGATAGTTATAAAGCATTTTTTTCTGCGTAGGCAATTGCCCAACGTCCGTTTCTTTGAATCCCCGTTCAATAAACCAGTGGGCAGTGCGCGTAGTCAGCACAAATAATTTGTGCAAGCCTTGTGCTTGGGCTTCGGCCAGGACGTGTTTAAGCAGGATGTCGCCGTAACCTTGTTTGCGGTAACTGGTTTGCACGGCGAGGCAGGCAAGCTCGGCGGCTTGCTCTTCGATAAATGGATACAATGCGGCGCAGCCGATGATGCGGTGGTCATGTTCCAGCACCACGAAACGCCCGATTTCACGTTCCAGACGCTCGCGGTCACGCCGTACCAAGATGCCATCGGCTTCCAATGGTTGCAGCAGCTGCAAAATGCCGCCTACATCATTAATGGTGGCATCACGTAACGTATTGAGTGTACTTTCTACCACCATGCTGCCGATGCCGATGTCACTGAACAGTTCTTGTAAAATGGCACCGTCAATATGGCGGCTGATCAAATGCGTCCGAGCTACGCCTGCCTCGCAGGCATGCACCGCGCAGGGCAGAAACAGCGATACATCTTCCGGCAACTCGCCTTTTTTGGACAAAATTGTATTGGCGTCAGCTACGGTTAATTCACGCAGTAAATTGCCGTTTTTATCCTGTATGCCGTCCATCTCCATCAAAAAAATCAGTTTATCCGCGTCGAGTGCGATAGCGGTGCGCGTTGCAACTTCTTCCAGCGTCAGGTTAAACACTTCACCGGTAGGCGAATAGCCAAGCGGTGAAAGCAAAATTACCTCGTTGTGCCCAAGCCGGTTTTTAATGGCTTCAACATCTATTTTGCGTACGGTGCCCGTATGCAGTAAATCTACACCATGAATGACGCCCATCGGTTGGGCGGTGATGAAGTTGCCACCGGCCACCCGGATATCAGCGTTAGCCATGGGCGAATTCGCCAAGCCCATCGACAGCAGGGCTTCGATTTCTACCCGTACGCGCCCCACCGCTTCTTTTACGCATTGCATGGTTTCCGAATTGGTCAGGCGGATGCCATGATGATAGTGATCTTCAAGATTGTTGCGCGATAAATGCCGCTCTATTTGTGGGCGAGCGCCATGGACTAAGACAAGGCGCACCCCCAAACTGGAAAGCAGGTTAAGGTCGTGGGTCAGCTCGGTAAACTTACCGTCCGCTACGACTTCACCGCCGAACGCGACCACGAAAGTGCGGCCACGGAAGGCGTTGACATAAGGTGCAACCGAACGAAACCAGGCAACGAATTCAGTGGGAGGCACGGGGCTATACGGCATGTTTTATCTGTGTGCTAACGGATTGAGAAAATGAAGTCATGAAAAATGGATTTCATCGCAGTGGAATTGTAATTGTGTCGTGTTGATTTTACCCCAGAACAATCCTGATTTTCGCCTATTAACGAGGTGTATTTAAAGACCAAGAGCAGTATTTCTTGGAGGAGGTGTTGTATGAAAAATATATCTGTGACCTTTAGCGGAAATACGCGGGAAACATTTGAGCCTGGCCATTTTGGTTAATCATGCTTGAATGGTTTCCGTTAGACATTTGTAATTCATTTTTCTTATCGAAGGTAATTAAACTGGTGTTATCTGTTCGTGCCATTTGTTTTTTTAATTGATTACGCGTAGAGTTTCGCCCCCTTTGAGTCAGGTGAAAAGTAGAGTATATGGGCAGCCCACAAACGCAGCAAAATCTCGCTACTCTTATGCTGGGCGCAATTGGTGTCGTGTATGGCGATATCGGCACCAGCCCACTCTATGCGTTGAAGGAAACCTTCGCGGGACATCATCCTCTGCCGATCGTCGAAGCCAACATCCTTGGTGTTCTCTCGATAATGTTCTGGACCATCATGGTATTGGTGTCACTGAAATACGTGACCATCATTATGCGGGCCGACAATCATGGTGAGGGAGGCTCATTGGCGTTGCTGGCCCTGGCGAGCGAATTGAATTCCGATAAACCCAAATCCAAGTGGTTATTCGCCATACTTGGTGTATTTGCCGCAGCGTTGTTTTATGGCGATAGCATGATTACACCAGCCGTTTCGGTGCTATCGGCCGTCGAAGGCCTGAATATTATTGCACCTGAACTAAATAGTTATGTGTTGCCGATCACTATCATGGTGCTCACCGCATTGTTCTTGGTTCAGAAACGGGGTACTGGCGTAATGGGAATGGCGTTCGGCCCCATCATGATCCTTTGGTTCTCAGTTTTGGGCGTTCTAGGTGTTTTATCCATAGCACAAAGTCCACACGTACTTTTGGCACTCAATCCTGTTTATGCCTATCAATTCCTTTTTCTTGATCCGTGGCTTTCATTTCTGACCCTTGGCTCAGTCGTGCTTGCCGTCACGGGTGGCGAAGCTCTATATACCGACATGGGACACTTTGGACGGTTTCCAATTAGGCTGACCTGGTTCTCTTTTGTGCTCCCCGCGCTGGTATTCAATTATTTCGGGCAAGGCGCATTATTGCTAGAAAATCCACAGGCTATCAAAAGTCCATTCTTTCTGCTGGCTCCCGAGTGGGCATTGATCCCCATGGTGTTGCTTGCAACTGCGGCAACGGTGATTGCTTCGCAGGCAGTAATCTCAGGCGCTTTTTCGGTGGCAAGTCAGTCAGTGCAGATGGGATTTTTGCCACGAATGGAAATCCGCCAAACTTCCAGTAAAGCGCATGGCCAGATTTACGTGCCATTCACTAATTGGACGCTATATCTGGCGGTGATTTATTTGGTCCTCACCTTTCAGAGCTCCAGCAATCTGGCGGCCGCATATGGTATTGCTGTTACTGGAACGATGACGATCGACACGATATTGATTGCCTTTGTGCTGGTTGCTTGGCGTTGGTCCCCATTCTTGGTTATTCCCCTGATAGGCACATTCCTTTGCGTTGACTTGGCCTATTTTGCGGCCAATGCCATAAAAATTCCACAGGGCGGTTGGTTCCCTTTGGGCATCGCTCTCGTTTCATTTGTTGTCCTCACTACATGGAAGCGTGGAAGAAAATTGTTGTTCGAAGAGATTGCACGTCGATCCATCCCTATTCAGACAATTGTGGATTATGTGGGCGAAGTCAACCGGGCACGCGGAACCGCCGTCTTCTTGGTCGGTGTTAATGAGGGAGCGCCTGCCGCATTACTACACAACCTAAAACACAACCAAGTGCTGCATGAACGCAATGTTTTGCTTTCCGTCATTATTGAAGATAAACCTTTTGTTACGAAGGACAACCGTCTGTTAATTAATGACTTGGGCAAGAGCTTTTATCGGGTGAAGGTTTTCTATGGATTCATGCAAACTCCCGATGTACCTGCCGCTTTGGATTTATGTGCGCCGTTGGGATTGTCATTTGACATGATGGATACTACCTTCTTTACGTCTCGCGCTTTGATCGTGTCAGCGCCGACTCCCGGTATGATGAAATGGCGGGAACTGTTATTTATTATGATGTCGAAGAATGCGATGAATGCGACGGAGTTCTTTAAAATTCCAACGAATCGGGTTATTGAAATGGGTACCCGGATAGAAATATAGTTACCGCAAACATCCTGTCGGGATAGCATGGGGTTTGACTTTGCGACTTCAATAACTTTCTTGTTTAGTCCGAGTGTGCTTTTTTTATTTTCGTTAGTTCTTTCTTGGCTTCAAGAGAAATAATTGTCCTATTAAGTGGTGCCTTACTGCCGAGAGCTGAGGGATAGACGCTCACGAAAGAACGTGCTGATGCAACGATAATGGACTCGCGCTTAATAGACAGTCTGACTTCAAGCGGCATCCTGCTGCGCTTTTTGTACTTGGGATTTGAAACCGCCGCGTCAATTATCTGTTGAGTGTTACTTTGATTGGCAATTTCGTACCAGCATTAATTTACGAACCGTAAATGATATTATTTGAGTAACTGCAACTTGTATCTTGGTTATTCTTGGTACTTATTGTTAATTTGTGGAATATACGTTCTTCAATATTCGTCACAGAATATTCATTCCAGTGTCCCTCCAGAAGCCATGCCACTAACAAAAACAATGTAATGATTAGCCACCTTAATAAAAAACTGTTACTAACGGTAATTGCAACCGTAGCAGTTGTTGTTATCGCCGGAGGCGCTACCCGTTTTGCTTGGCCGCAAATAAAAATGGCGATGGCATCGCCCGTTTGTGAGGCGCGTGGCGCGGTGGATACGCCTAAAATTATCGATACGACCGGCCAAGCCAGTATTAATATTGAAGGCTGGGCAGCTGATGCCGCTGGAGTAAGCCATGTTGAGATGTGGGCGAATGGCAAGTTGCTCGCCACTGTTAAGCCGAGCATCGCCAGGGCCGATGTGGCCTCAGCTTTTCCGCAATGTAAATTCCCAACTGTTTCCGGATATGCTTTTGTACTTGCGCGCGGGGTTATTCCGCCGCATACATCATCGTTGGAAGTGCGTGCGGTAAATGGTGGTGGCAGGGTATTTAACGCAGGCCGGGTGTCCGTTGATTTTTTAAAGCCATTTGGGATGTTGGACGTAACCGAGCCGATCAAGGCTGATGGCCGCAATTTGATTAGTGGTTGGGTGGTGGCCGGGCAAGTGCCGGTAAAAGTACGGGTATTGGCACAAGATAAAGAAATGCTGGTGTTGTTGGCCAGTAATCAGCGGGATGACGTTGCCAAGATTTTCCCGGCGTGGCCGCAGGCAGCAACCAGCGGTTTCGAGGGGGTGTTGCCGATGCACAAGTTGCCGCGCGGCAATTATCGCCTGAGAATTTTGTTCGAGGATGGCAAAGGGCATAACAGTGAAATCGTCGGGCCGCAGGTGATCAACGATCTGCCATTTGGTAAGGTATTGGCGCAACATGACAAAATGATGTCGCCTGGCACGATAGCGTTGCGCGCCTGGCTGGCCGATGAGCAAGGCATCCGGGCTGCTTATGCGGAAACTGAGACGGGTACGCCTCTCGGAAAAATGGCGCTGACAAAAAACGGGCAGTTGCTATCGGCTTTTTCAGACCCCCGTTTTAACCGTGATAAGGCGGGCGATGCGCCGCTCAGGACAGGCGATCTGTATGGCTTAAATGTACCTTTCGCCGGCATACCGTCCGGCTTGCAGCGATTGCAGGTGCGGGTGGAAGATAATGCGGGCAATACTGCGGTATTGCCTGGGCCGCTGGTGCTCGACAAGAACCCAGGCGTAACACAAGCCTGTCCTGGCGAGAAATTGCGTGTATTTTATCCCGGCGGGGCGGTAGATTTTCGTGATGATTTTCGCCAGTTGCAGGAATTACGGGACATGGCACAAGGCGGCTGTGTCGAAATCGGTTTTCGTGGGCGCGTGGAATATATGCGCACTACCAAAGGCAAGCAGGCCGATTATATATTTGACTCCAATTTTCCTGAGCGACTGCGCAGTCGCAATGGCAAGGGTATGAGCGGTGAATCCTTGAGTGAGTTACTCGATACGGCGTTACGCTTTCGCGCGCCGCTGATGGTCACGCTGGATGGCGGTGTTTGGGCTGATTCCAAGTTCTCTGCGCCGGATCTGGATATTGTTGATATGTTGGAGCAAGACGAACGCGCCGTGCAATGGAATCAGTTCGGCAAATCTGAGCCAGACGACGCCCTGAAAAGTTTGGCCGGTGCCACCGACAGTCCGGAATTGGCACGCATGATGAGCCTGAACCACTATAACCGCCGCTTTCTTGATTACAAAAAGCGTAACTTGCAAGCCGCCGTGCGTGAAATTGTCAAATTTAATCAGGCGCATCCCGCCAGTTATGTGATGGTCAACCTCGACCCGGATGAGTATATCAATCCGTGGTTCTATCAAACCCAGTGGTATGACTACAATCCGGACACATTGCGCCAATACCGCGAATGGCTATTTCACCTCGGCCCGTACGCAAATGGCGGCGAACTCGCTTTCTCCCGACATGAACCCGGGTTGACACTGGCCGACGTAAACCGTCTCGCCAAGCAATCATGGAAGGACGTTAGCGCCGTTGAACCGCCACGCAAGTCCATCGATTACGGCGATCAATGGCAGCAATTATGGACGCAATTCAGGCGTCATCTAGTGGCACGCCATTATGACGACCTCGCTGCCTGGGCAGTGGAAGCAGGCTTACTGCCAGAGCGCATCTATACCAGCCAAACTTTTATCCAGGCGGATGTCGCAGTAAGCATCACCGATCGTGCCAATGGCTGGAACGACCAGGCTGGGGTGTCGATAGAAGGTGCCAAGCCACGCCAAGGCCATTTGGGCGTGATTTTGTATGGTCCGGGCAGCCGCAATGAAGGCAAGCCGCGCAGCGGCAGCAGCCTGATCGACAACATCCGGCGCACCGATCCTGAATGGGGCGTGGTGGAATTCCATCCCGCCACGATTGCGTTTCCAGAAAAATTGCCGGATCACATGGAATCTTATGCCACCATGCAGGCGCTAATAAATGGCGGTGCGCATTTCCTGTCACCGATGTGGGGCAGTTATGTGGGGGACCGCATGGTGCATCCAAATAACTTCAAGGCCTATGATGTGATGGAAGGTTCGGCCTACGAATACCAATTTGTCTGGTGGCTGCGCACGATGCAAGCGTGGCCTGTCGGTAGCCTGTTTTACCCGTTTGGTAATGCTTTGGTCAAAAGCAATGATGGCTGGACTCCGGCAGCAGAAACACACCTAATAAGCAGTTATGGCGAGCTGCACCTGACGGGCGAAGGTGCGCGCATCGGCCTGGTTTCACCGCAGTGGGAAACGCGCTATTTGACGGCACCGACTGAGTTCACCATAACTGGAAGTTGGCCGCAGCAAACCAAGGTATCAGCCGTGCTATTAATGGAGAATGGTGAAAAGCTGTCCTGTTCACTCCGGTCAATTGGGCAAAACAGGGTACGCTGCCTTTTTCCCGCAGCTCAAAAACGGCAGATGTCGCGCTTGACGTTGGAGTGGCAGTTGCCTGCTGCGCAGCAAAAAGCGGGTGTCAAGATAAGTGACGTAGTGTTTAAACTTACTGAGCACCGTTGAATTACTTTGCATAAACTTGCAATACCCTTGAATCAGCTTCTTTAGGGTGCTATTTGCGCTAAGAATTGAGATTTTTTTCTGGTTTTTGAACGGTTATGTAAGGTTCTTCTACAGCCAAGTCCAGAATACTGTATGGCTGTAACGCTGCATCATATTCAACTATTTCGCTGGTTCTGATTGCCGCGCGGATTAAAATGTACCCATAGCTTCGCAATTCTTTTTCAAAATCAGCCAAGCGAATAGGATTGAGTTCTTTATAAAAACGCCAATAATCTTCATTGGTGACATTAAAACCTGAACGATCCATGATCGTAGGTTTTGTGGTCATTACCATCTCCTTTAAATCAGCCTCTGGAATGCGCAGATGTAGGTGTGGTGTCGGATCAAATTCGCCCAAATGGCTTCCTATCGCCGAATAGTACAAACCAGGGGCGACGAAAAATAATCCACCCGGTTTTAATACCCGATAAACTTCGTCCAGCGTTTTGCGATATCCGCCTGCAATATGTTCAAGTGAGCCCCAAGAGATTACAACGTCAAAACTTTCGTCGGCATAGGGGATTTCCTCGCAGCTTTGTTGTAAAAAAGTAAAGTTGTCAGGCATTTTTTGCAAAGGGAGGCCGTTTTCCTGGGAGACTCTGGGTAATTCTTTTATGTAATCCACAATATCCAGGGCAACGAGTTCTTGTGGCTGATAGCGTAGAACGATACTCAAATCTGTAATGCCTTCGCCCGCACCGATATCCAAAATTCTGCCATGCAGTTTTTCGGAATTGGCGAGACAAAGTTCTCCAATGACTTTTGCGGCATGACAAAAATGGCGATGAAACCAATTGGTCATACCTTGACGCCATGACAGCTGATTTAACCGCGCTTCTGTTTCAGGATGGGTACTCCACGTACCTAACAAAAGTTGTTGTGCTGACTCAACTCCGTTGATGGAAAACAATTGTAATGAATCCGGTGTGCGAACCTTGCTTACCGTTCCCCATGAAACCCCAAGTTCATAATTGCCAGGAGGGAGTGAGACTGGCCATTCAAAGTTGAAGCAGAACTCGCCGCGTGGCAACCAAGGCAGAAATATTCTACCTAGATGCGTATCAGAAGCTACTAAATAGGTGTCAGTCCCTTCACGGCGAATGAATAAGCGCATTACAGGATCAAAAATACATATGTCCCGAATTTGAAGATTCATCTGAACTTTTATGATCTGCCCTTCTTGATAAATATTAGCGATGGGCTGGACATTTAATTCTGCGGGATCAATGTTGTTTGGTTGATTCATTTGGACTCTTCGATAAGTTTAATTAAGCGGTTCGGGATTGATTCATTGAAAATTTAGGTAACCACGGCAACGAATTATGGTCAGCAGAGATAATGCTATTTGCCGCATGTTCGTTGTCCAAAAACAGGTATTAGTTCCGGGGCGCTTAAATAAATCAAAGCTCGCTGTGGAATCTGACGGGACAGCATTTTTGCTATACTGCGTCCTTATTTTCGGCATGTGGTAAGGCTTTGATGTCTTTTCTAGTCGTGGCTGAGGCGCATTTCGTTTTAGCTTGCAAAAGAGTGCTTCACTCTCTTTCCCTTGCTTACACTCGTTGCAAATTATATACGCAATCACTGCTACTCGGAGAATTGAGTATCCAGACTCAATAATTTGCACGTTCCCATCGACAGCAAAATAGTGAAGACCGCTATTTGAGGTGCCAGAAGGATTTTTTTGGGAAAGCAGTGGGATGTGCGTTTTGAATTAGGATTCGCGTCTATGGTTAATTAATGCCATTTATGTAGATATATCATGCATAAGAAAATCCTCAAGGCATCAAAAATGCAAAATAAAATCCAGCCAATTCCGATTGGTGCGTCTATTCACCCAGAAGCTTTTTACCAGTTGGGATTGAAGACTTTTAATTCGAAAAATTTCGAACACGCAGAAAATTATTTTAATAAGGCAATACAGGCTGACTCAAGGCAGCCACATTATTGGCTTGCCTTTGGTTTGGTGTCACAGGCGCAAGGGAAAGTTGACGAAGCGGCAAGATATTTTTGTAAAGCACTTGAGCTGAATCCAAATTTTGCAAGTGCATATAATCAGTTAGGTACGTTATATCAAATAAAAGGGAGCCTTGATGAAGCTGCCGCTAATTTTAGGCTGGCGTTAAAATCTCTTCCTGATTTCCCTCAGGCTTGGAATAATTTAGGAAACGTACTTAATTTACAGGGAAAAATTGACGAGGCAACGGTTGCCTTTCTTGAAGCAGTAAGGTTAAAACCGGACTACGTGCTCGCTTACAACAATTTAGGCAGCGCATATCAATCACAAGCAAGAATAGAAGAAGCTGAGGGCTGTTACCGTAAATCCATTGAATTTCAGCCGAATGATATTTATGCCCACTTTGGCTTGGGGCATGCCCTTATTGTGCAGTGGAAGATGGGAGAGGCCGAGAAAGTATTGCGCCGGGCGCTCGTTTTTGATCCAGATAATATTCAAGTGCTAAACAACTTGGCTTATTCTTTAACGGAACAGGGCAAGTATGCCGAAGCGGCAACCGTTTATCAGCGAGCCTTGTCATTAAAGCCCAATGGTTTGAAGGCATTCATCGGCGCTCACCTGGTGTTGCCCGCGATTTATTTCAATACCACAGAATTGTTCGCGGTACGCAAACGTTACACTGAGGGTCTGAAGATTTTACGCGGTAACACTGAAAACTTCCTTGAATTAGAACCAAAAGAATTATTGTCAGGATTGGGTTGGGCCAATTTTTACTTGGCTTATCAAGGTCAAGATGACAAATCTTTGCAAGTGGAATATGCACATTTTGTGGCGGATATTCTTCAGGTTGCAACGCCAGATTTAATGCTGCCCATAGAGCAAGATCCCGCAGCCAGCGAACGACGTTTGCGCATTGGCTTCTTGTCCAGTTTTATGCGCGATTGCACCGTAGGGTCTTATTTTAAAAGCTGGGTTACTTCTCTTAACAGGGGAATATTTGAAATTTATTGTTATCACATTGGGCATATACAGGATCAGGTAACCCAAGAGTTTTCCCATGCGGCTGATTGTTATAAGCATCTTGTTGGCGACGTTGGTTATATTGGCAGACAGGTTAAAAAAGATCAGTTGGATATCTTGGTTTATCCGGAAGTTGGTATGGATCAAGGGGCATTTGTATTGGCTGCCATGCGCTTGGCGCCAATACAGTGTGCCGCCTGGGGACATCCGGTAACCACCGGCCATGCCAATATGGATTATTTCTTTTCCAGTAAATTAATGGAGCCGGAAAACGCGCAGGCTCACTATAGTGAGCAATTAATATTACTGGAGGGAATCGGAACGTATTATTCAAAACCGGTACTCCCCTCCCCGGCTAAGCGCTCGGACTTCTCATTGCCTGACGAGCGGGTTCTTTATCTTTGCCCGCAATCGTTACATAAAATTCACCCCGATAATGACAGGCTGATGCTGGAAATCCTGGCGCGGAATAAAAATGCTGTGCTGGTATTTTTTCAGGCCACTGATATTTCAATTACCCGCGCTTTTATGAAGCGGCTTGAAAGTGCATTGAATGAAAGTGGGATGGAGAAAAGCGGTCAAATAAAAATATTGCCGCGCATGGATCATGAAAATTATTTGCGGATCAATATGCTGTGCGACGTAATGCTTGATACCCTGCATTGGTCCGGCGGCAACACAACCTTGGATGCGATCGCTTGCGGCTTACCAGTGGTAACTTTGCCTGGCGCATTCATGCGCGGGCGGCAAAGTTACGGCATGTTGAAGTGTATGGGATTGAATGAATTGATCGCGCACGATCACAAAGATTATGTTGAGATCGCAACCAGACTCGGCACAGACAGGGCTTGGCATCAACAAATTGTGCAACAAATAACCACAAGTAGCGACGCCATCTTTGCGGTGGAGACGCCATTGCGCCAGATGGAGCAATTTTTTGCGGCGGCATTCAATGCGCGATCATTAAGTTCAGCTACTGATAACAATGGTAATTAATCATCCATGAATAATCCCGGCAATTTGTTTCAACAGGCAGTGCAACACCATCAAGCAGGACGGCTAGTGGACGCCATGATGGCCTATCGGCAAGTTCTGGCGTTAAAGCCCAAGCATCCGCAGTGCCATTACAATTTGGCACTGGCGCTGCAATTCCTGAATCAAACCGATGCGGCAATTGCCAGCTACCAGCGCGCCATTGAAATCAATCCCGGTTTTGCTGAAGCACACAACAATCTGGGCAATATCTATCAAAACCTGGAGCGTCTGGAGGATGCCCGGCAATCCTACAGCCGCGCCTTGGCAAGCAATTCCAGATTGCCGCAGGCGCAATTCAATTTAGGCCTGATACTTAAAAAACAGAAACGGTTCAGTTTAGCGGTGGAGCACTTCCAGGCGGCGATAGAAATTGCGCCGGGCTATGAGGAGGCTTATGACAATCTTTGCTCATTACTGAAATTTCTAGACCGCACCGAGGAATGGCTGGATGCATTTAGGAAATATGAGCGCCTGGAGAACAAATCCGATTGGTTTTTTGTCGCCGGACTTTCCGCTTGTCGCTACCTAGGCGATTTCACTCGCGAACAAAACTATCTGCAAGCCTTATCCGCACATTCGCTCAAAGAGGGCGACATCGGGGTGCTGGATAATATTTTAAGTGTGGCGCAGTATTTCGATCTGCCGCAAGCGCAGCTACTGCGCTTGTACCATGCCTACAACGAGGCGGTTAAACGCCAACATTTCTCCGAATTTCCGCTGGTTTCTCCCTATCGGACGCAACGCACAAAATTGCGCATTGGCTATTTGTCGGCGGATTTTCGCGTACATGTGATGGGCAAGCTGATGGTCGAAGTGCTGGCGCGCCATGATCGCAGCCAGTTTGAGTTGTATCTTTATTCCCTGGCGAGTCAGGAAGATGCGCTCACTAAGCAATTTGTCACGGTCAGTGATAAGTTCGTTGATGTGCACACGCTGGCCGCGCGGCAAGCCGCCAAGATGATCGCCGAAGACGACCTCGACATATTGATCGACCTGTGCAACCACACCTCTTATTCCAATGCATTGATCCTCGCCTATAAACCGGCACGGGTGCTAATCACCCATCTTGGCGCTCACGGTGGTATAGGTCTGGATACGGTTGATTACAAACTGACCGACCATTATGCCGACGTGCCGGAAAATGCGGCATATTTGATCGAAAAGCTGTTGCCGATGGAAGGCTGTCTTTTCCCCTTTCACCATGTTGAACCTGCTGCGGATATCCATTTAAGTCGGGTCGAGTTAGGCATTGCTGAAAATGCGGTGGTATTGGGTGTATTCGCCAACATAATGAAATTCAGCCCGCGCAGCCTACAGACTTGGGCTGCCATCATGACGAGGGTCGAACAGGCCGTGCTGGCGTTTTCACCGTTGAAAGAAAACGAAAAAGCCAGCTATTTACGTCAAATTGCAGCGGCTGGAATTGATCCTGCGCGAGTGAAGTTCATCCCTGCGGCAAAGGACGAGCAGTTTAACCGCGCACGTTATGCACTGCTCGATATAGCACTCGATACTTTCCCCTACAGCGGTGGTGATACGACTCTGGCCGCACTGGATATGGGGGTGCCGGTGGTCACTTTGTGCGGCCAGCGCCATAGTGAGCGCACCTCCTACAGTATTTTGATGAACCTCGGCGTGCCTGAAACAATTGCTCACAGCGAAGCCGAATATATCGATCTCGCTTGCCGTCTGGCGAGCGACGCTGGCTGGCGCGGCACGGTGGTGGAACAGATCCGGCGCGGCCTTGTTGATTCGCCGCTGGTTGACATGGACGCTTATACCCGGCATTTGGAAGAGGCTTATCGCCATGCCATCGCCCAATGCCCCTCAAAAGATTCAGCCGCAAACGAGGATAGTAAAGCGCTGTTCCAGAAAGCAGTGCGGCAACATCAGGCCAACAACTTGATGGAAGCCGCAGACCATTACCGGCAGGTGCTATTGCTTGAGTCTGACCATGCCGCCGCCCTCTATTTATACGGCGTACTATTGGAACAAACCGGCCAGAAAGATGACGCCGTCGTGCAACTTCAGCGTGCAATTGCGGTTAGCCCGAGCTATCTTGATGCGCATCTGGCACTGGGCAACCTTTATTTGAAGCAGGGACAGATGGAGGATGCGGTCGCCGGCTTTAACAAGGCGCTGCAAATCAAGCCCAGCCATTTTGCAACGTTGAACGGGCTGGGCCGTGCCCTGACTGGGGCTGGCCATCTGCCGCAAGCCGTCACCACCTTGCAGCAGGCGATCCAAAGTCAGCCGCAGGAACCGTCCGCGTATTTCAATCTTGGCGTGGCATATCAAAAGCAAGGTCTGCCAGACGCGGCAATGGCCACCTATCATCGTGCGCTGGCGCTGGAGCCAAACAACACCGAGGCCTTATTCAACCTGGGCGTACTGTTCCAGCAGCAAGGCAAGGTTGAACGCGCCGCTGCCTGCTACCAACAAATCCTGCGTCTTCAGCCGGATCATGCCTCGGCCTATTACCATCTGGGCGATGTATTGTTTGATGCCGGCAAAATCAATCCGTGGTTGGAAAATTTTAAACAGTTCCGGCGCCACGCGCCGCCCTCCGCCATGCTCGCGGTGTATGGCCTGCAAGCCTGCCAGTATCTGGGTGAAGTCGAACAGCAACAGGCGTATCTGGACGGATTGTTGAGTGATAAATATGCGTTCTTCAATGCCGCCGATGCACTCGACCGGTTGGAGGAAATACTGTATCTGTTATTGTTTTTTGACGTTCCCCCAGAGCGCTTGTTTGCCCTGTATCAGCGCTACAACCAGTTGAGCAAGCAGACGTACTCCTCCCAATTGTCGCTATCCACGCGCGCTGCTGGCGGCAAAATTCGGCTGGGTTATTTGTCAGCCGACCTGCGCGATCACGTGATGGGAAAAATGATATATCAGGCCATGTCCCGCCATGATATCGGGCAATTTGAGGTGTACTGCTATTCACTGTCATCGCAGCAAGATGCGTGGACCGAGCGCTTCCGTGCTTGTAGCCATCGGTTTGTTAGTATCGTAAATCTCGATGCGTTTAGTGCGGCGAACCGCATTGCCGAGGATAACCTGGATATTTTGGTGGATTTATCCACCCACACCAAGGGGAGTTTGCCAGCAATTCTGGCGTACAAACCCGCGCGCCTGCAGATTACCCACGTTGCCAGCGCCGGGGCGGTGGGGCTAGATAGCATCGATTTCAAGCTAACCGATCAATACGCCGACACTACAGCAAACCAGGCGTATCTGCTGGAGCGCCTGTTGCCTATGCAGGGCTGTGTATTTCCTTATCGCCACATCGCGCCAGCCAGCCAGCACAACTATCAGCGCAAAAAACTCGGCATAGGAAAGCACGCTATCGTGCTGGGTGCTTTTGTTACCTTGATTAAGTTGAGTCCGCGCTGTCTTGCGTTGTGGCGCCGGGTGCTGGAAGCATTGCCGAGTGCGGTACTCGCATTTTCGCCGAACAACATTGAAGCTAAAGCCAGCTACCTGCAACGACTCAAGGCCGCTGGCATAACTGCAACGCGCGTCGTCTTTATTCCTTCCGGCAAGGATGAAGCCCACAGCCAGGCGCGCTATACCTTGGTCGACATGGTGCTGGATACACTGCCGTTTGGCGGCGTCAATGGCACGCTGGAAGCGCTCGACATGGGCGTGCCGGTGGTCACACTGTGCGGGGAACGGCATGGCGAACGAACCGGTTTTAGCATCCTGACGAATCTTGGTGTAACGGAAACGATTGCCAGCAACGAACAGGAATTTATCGATATCGCCAAACGTCTCGCTAACGATCAAACGTTCTACGCCAGTGTTAAGGATGCTATCCGGCGTGGTTTGGCCGACTCGCCGCTAGTCAATATGGATGACCATGTGCGCCATCTGGAAACAGTCTATCGACAGGCGTTAATGCAGAAAGGCATCGTAACATCACGATGAATATCCTATGCAACCATGACTGATAGTGTTGATTTCCTTAATCAGGCTGCCGCACTGGCGCGACAAGCCGGTAATTTGGAGCAAGCGCTGGCGTATCTTGATCAAGCCATTGCTCTCAGCCCGCAAGAGTCGCGCAACCATTTTTTGCGCGGACTTACGCTGGAAGATTTGCACCGGCCAGATGAGGCCATCGCTAGCCTGCGAAATGCAATTCGCGTGAAGCCAGACTATGCCGAGGCTTACAACAATATCGGCATTATCCTGCATGACCAAAAACGCTTCGAGCAAGCCACTGCAAATTTCCGCGATGCAATCCATCACAAGCCAGATTATTCCGGGGCTTATAACAACCTGGGCACTTCGCTTCGTGCGCTGAGTGACTTCGCTGGTGCCCAGCAGCAGTTTGCGCAAGCTGTTCTGCTTAAACCGGATTATGCGCTGGCCCATTACAACCAGGGTATCACTCACCTGGATATGGGGCAGCTTAATTTGGCGGAAACCAGTTTCAGCCATGTGCTTCGCTTGAAGCCGGATCACGTTCAGGCCTACAGTTATCTCGGTTCTGTTCAACACCAATTGGGCAAGCTCGATGAAGCGGAAGTCAGCTTCACCCGTGCCGCGCAAATGAAGCCGGGCAAGAATGGTGCGGAACTCAACAAACTTGCCCGCGTGTTCTGGGAGCAAGGCCGCATCGAACAAACGCTTGCGGCCTATCGGCAAGCGCAAACGCTGAATCCGCATGAACTGAAATCGGCACTCGGTGCCTTGCTATCGTTGCCCGCCGTATACCGCAATCAGAATGATTTGCTGGAAGCACGGCAGCGATTCGCTAACGGCCTGAAAATCCTGCACGCAAATATTCCAAATTTTATTTCTCACAACCCGCCCGAGCAACTATTGGACGAACTGCGTTGGAGCAATTTTTACTTGGCCTACCAAGGTCTTGACGACAAGCAACTGCAAATAGACTATGCGCATTTCGTGGCTGCCATGTTGGAGAAAATCGCGCCGCAATTCATGCAGCCGCGCGTGAAAAAAGATGCAGCGGGACGCCGCTTGCGCATCGGTTTTCTGTCCAGTTTTTTCAGAAATTGCACGGTCGGTATGTATTTCCGTAGCTGGATCGTGCAGCTCAATCGCGAGCAATTTGAAATTTTTGTCTACCATACCCGCCAGGAAACAGATTCTGTCACCCAGGAAATTGTCGACGCTTGCGACCATTTTCGCCACCTTGTCGCGGGCACTGTTTCGCCGGGCAGCATCGCCGCATCCGTGCTGTCGGATGACCTGGATATTCTGGTATACCCGGAGCTTGGCATGGATAACACCAGTTTCCTACTGGCTGCCATGCGACTGGCACCGGTGCAATGTACCGGCTGGGGACATCCTGTGACCAGCGGCCAGGCAAATATCGACTACTATTTTTCCAGCGCCGCAATGGAGCCCGATAACGCCGAGCTTCATTATTCAGAAAAATTGATATTGCTCGATGGCCTAGGCACTTATTACAGCAAACCTGTGCTACCCACGCCCGCGCGCCGTGCCGACTTTGCGTTACCAGAAGGCAAAACCCTGTATCTGTGCCCGCAATCATTATTTAAAATCCACCCGGACAACGATGCCCTGCTGGCGCACATTCTTGAGCGCGATCCAGATGGAGTCATCGTGCTGTTTGCTGGCCGCCACCCCAACATTACCAATGCCTTTTTTGCCCGACTGGCGCAGGCCCTGCGCGCGCGCGGTTTAGAGCCACAAGGGCGCGGTATTATCCTGCCGTCAATGGCACATGATGATTATTTACGCGTCAATATGTTGTGTGATGTGATGCTCGATACCCTGCACTGGTCTGGCGGCAACACCACCCTGGATGCGCTTGCCTGCGGTTTACCCGTGGTAACGTTGCCGGGAGAATTAATGCGTGGTCGGCAAAGCTACGGAATGCTGAAATGCATGGGGCTGGATGAGCTTATAGCTAAAGATCTTGATGACTATATCGAGATCGCCATCAAGATCGGCACAGGCAGCGCATGGCGCCAGCAAGTTGTGCAACGCATCATTACCGGTAGCAATAAAATTTTCGGGATGGCAACATCATTACGTCAAATGGAATCGTTTTATCATTCTGAATTCAACGTGCAATGTGGCGGCTAGTGGCCATATCTCGGTCGATATGAGGTCTAATAATATGATTTCAATTGTCATTTGCAGCATCAGCCCAGAAAAATTCGCGTTCATTTCGAAAAATTACGCGGAGCTACTGGTGAACGTGCCATTTGAAATAATCGGCATCCACGACGCGCGGTCACTGTGCGAAGGCTATAACCGTGGCATCACCCAAAGCCGGGGCGACATCCTGATTTTTTGCCATGATGACATCGAGATAATCTCACCTGATTTTTATCCCCGGTTGAGCCAATATCTGCAAGTTTATGATGTGGTTGGATGCGCCGGTACAAATCATTTAGTCGCCAGCAACTGGGGATTCGCGGGAGATCCCTACATGCATGGCACTGTCGCTTATCCGGTTACCGGTGATGAATGGCCCAGCGATCGCTTCGACTTATCGCTGTGGGGCGGGATAAATTCGGTGGCCGTTGAAGGAATTCAAGCTTTGGACGGATTTTTCTTTGCCGTGAATCGGCGGGTGGTCAATCAAGTACGCTTTGATGAACAAAACTTCGATGGCTTCCATGTCTATGACATTGATTTTACCTTTGCAGCTTATTTAGCTGGATTCAAATTAGCGGTATGCAAGGATATTTTGATAGCCCATCAATCGCGCGGAAATTATTGTGAGAAGTACGCTGCATTTAGTGCCAAGTTTATGGAAAAGTATCAAGGCCGCCTGCCAGTTCAAGAATGCAATAATCGCCAAGTGGCATTAGCTAAGAATCTTGATCGCGCACAGATGTTGCGCATCTGTGGCAGTTTGAAGCCCTGAAGCAAGTTAACCCAACATAGGAAATTCCCCGGCTCTAATGGAATGGACGCCTACTTCTCGATACGGCATCAAAGTGCCAAAGTGGTGATTGCAGTAATGACCACCAACACAGGAAGGAGCGTCCGAAATGAAGATTACGACAATAGGCATCGATCTGGCCAAGGAAGTTTTTCAGGTTCATGGTGTGGATAGGTGCGGCAAGGCAGTGCTGCGCAAGCAGTTGAAGCGGAAAGATATGGCGAAATTTTTTGCGAATATTGAACCGTGTTTGATCGGCATGGAAGCCTACGGCAGCGCGCATCACTGGGCGAGAAAGCTTGGCGAGTGCGGGCATACAGTCAAGCTGATGGCGCCGCAGTTCGTGAAGCCATATGTGAAGACGAACAAGAATGACGTTGCAGATGTCTAGGCGATTTGCGAAGCGGTGAATCGGCCCAACATGCGCTTTGTGCCGGTAAAGAACGTCGAGCAGCAAGCCGTGCTCTCGGTGCATTGGGCGAGGCACGGATTCGTGAAGGTGCGGACGGCACAAGGCAACCAGATCAGAGGATTGCTTTCAGAGTTTGGCATTGTGATTCCGAAAGGGATAGAGGCCATAGCCAAACGCATACTGGAGGATGGCGAGAACGGCTTGCCCGGCACGATGCGGCGGTTGCTCGAACGCTTGGCCGATAACCTGAAAGAGATGGATCGGCAAGAGAAGGAGCTGGGTACGCAGATACGGGTATGGCATAACGAAAACGAGGCCAGCCGGAAGCTGGCGAAAATTCCCGGCATCGAGCCAATCACGGCCAGCGCGCTGGTTGCATCAGTGGGCGATACCGGAGAATTCAAGAGCGGTCGCCAGATGGCGGCGTGGCTGGGTCTGGTTCCGAGGCAGAGTTCCACGGGGGGCAAGCAGACCTTGTTGGGTATCAGCAAACGCGGCGATACGTATCTGCGCACCTTGCTGATACACGGGGCGCGATCCGTGATCCGGTTTGCGGAGAAGAAGGCGGAGCCGGATAGCTGGCTGAGGAAGCTTATGGCGCGGAGGACAAGAACGTGGCCGCCGTCGCTTTGGCGAACAAGAATGCCCGGATCGTATGGGCGCTGCTGGCAAAGGACAGAATGTTCCGGCCCGATTATGCTTCGGCAGCCGTTGCTGCTGAAGTGTAATCGGGCCGATTGAGTAAAACCGGAATACCACGAGCAGAAGGAGGCACACCACCGATTGCACGGGCAATCATGAAATGATGGCGAGACTGGTCAGACAGTGATCGAATAAACCTGGTCCCGGCGTCGCACATAGAGTGCGTGGCTTTGTTGAGGACTCGATCAGCGGATTCCATCAGGGACAGAGGCGAGAGCTTCACTGAAAGTCCGGATGTATGGCAACAATCTTTACCCACTCAAAATTATTGATTGAAAGCTTGGCTAAAAGTGGGCGTCCATGTATACCGGGGGATACTTACTGGGAGGTCAATTCAAGAACCGACGCACAGTTGCCATTAAGCGACATTCGAGGTTGATAATACACTGCTTGAAAGCCGCTGTTCATTAAGCCCCGCAAAGTGGATAAAGGTAGCGACCGTTATCGATGTGTAAATCGATGACCGCTATCGTGCCATATATAGCGTACCTCTTCACGGGTGAGTAAAAGGCCGCCCTGCTTGCCCTGTTGACATTTCCCATAATGGGAAATACTATTGTGCAATGTCTATGGGAATTTACCCCGTTAAATGCGTATATTAAGTTTACCTCTGCTCGAAGATTTCAAACGACATCACGCAGATGTTCGCGGACAATTGGATGCGTGGCGTGATGAAGTTGAGCGGGAGACATGGCAAACGCCCCAAGATATAAAACAGCGATTTAAATCTGCTGATTTCTTGGATGACAACCGGGTGATCTTCAATATCAAAGGTAATTCGTACCGGCTGGTTGTACAAGTTCGATACCGGGGCGGGATTGTCGTAATCGAGTGGGTTGGAACCCATGCAGCATATAGCAAGAAGAAATTTTAAGCCGATAAAAATACATTGAAATGTATGCCGGGAGAAAAAGAATGAATATTAAAGTTATCAAGTCCCGTAATGACTATGAACACGCAATGGCGCGACTTACTGCGCTAATGACGCTCGACCCAAAAGACGGTTCGAAGGAAGATAACGAACTGGAACTTCTGGCGCTGGTGATTGAAGACTACGAATGCAAAATTGTGCCATTTGTCGTGCCTGATCCAATCGAAGCGATTATCTTCCGCATGGATCAAATGAAACTCGGGCGCAAAGAATTGGAACCTTATATTGGCTCCATCTCCAAGGTCTCGGAGGTGTTATCGCGCAAGCGCCCCCTCTCGCTCTCCATGATCCGCCGCCTGCATAAAGGGCTGGGTATCCCGGCAGATGTGCTTATCGGTGGCGCTGAGAGTAGCCAGACAGTCATAGGCGAAGAGCCGGAGATGGAATACACGAAATTTCCCCTGAAAGAGATGCTTGAACGCGGATGCTTTGGCGAGTTCAAGGGGAATGCGCAGCGGCTTAAAGATTATGCTGAAGACCTTACCCTCAAGTTCATGCATGGACTGTTACCCAAACAAGCCGCACCCGCATTTTTGCGCGCACCATTGCATCAGCGCGGCACACGGGGTGCGGACGGATATGCGCAGCTGGCATGGCGGCTATGCGTCATCAAAAAAGCTCGTGCCAATCCTGCCCCTCGCGAGTACAAAAAAAGCATTATCACGGCGAAATGGTTGAAAGACCTCGCACGACTTTCGGCATTTGAAGACGGCCCGCGTTTGGCGCGTGAGCAACTTGGCATGGCCGGAATCACCCTGGTTATTGAGCCGCACTTCAAAGGTACTTATCTTGATGGCGCAGCCATGCTCGATGAAGGCCGCCCCGTTGTCGCCATGACACTGCGCCATGATCGGCTGGATAACTTCTGGTTTGTGCTGATGCACGAGCTGGCTCACGTCGCCAAGCATCTGGATGAGGCGCATCCGTTATTCACCGATGATCTGGATAGCCCGGATGAACTGGATCGCATAGAACGCGAGGCCGATGACATGGCAGGCGAAGCTCTCATCCCGCAAATTGCTTGGCAAAAATCGGCTGCCCGTACCAGCCACCTAACCACGGATGTAGTTGCTTTGGCGGAAAAGCTGGGTGTTCACCCTGCCATCGTTGCTGGCCGCGTAAGGCACGAGACGAAAAATTTTCGTCTGCTTGCAAGACAACTCGGCCAAGGTCAAGCCAGCCGACACTTTGCATAGTTAGCAATGAGTGGCAAGTGTAAATAAACTTCGCCATCTTTGGCAACGGGATAAAGCGGTCTCGATTGTCTTTGGCGTTACGCACCTGCACCTGCACCTGCACTTGCACTTGCACTTGCACTTGCATCCGATCCGCATCTATGTCCCCGGCTTGCAAACGCAAGCCTTCGCCCAGCCGTAATCCTAGGCTGTACAGGGTGAAGAAAAACACGCGATAACTGAGCACCCGCGTGGCCATGAATATCTGTTGGGCCTGTGGCACGGTAATAATATCCGGCAGTGTGTGTGACTTGGGCGGTTTGACCAAATCTGCGCCCGGTCAGGGTTTATTCAACACTTGGGCGTAATAAAACTTCAGCCCGTACAGGTCATGTTTGAGCGAACTCCAGGATAGCGAATTGACGATGTGTACGAAATAATCGGTCAACTGAAGCCTGGTCAAATCATCAATCCGATAATCAAAATAGTCCCCGGCTCGACGTACGCTGTGTGAATACAGTGCGATGGTTTTTGGCTGCATCCCGTGTAACTTCAAACGATTGAGCAGGCATTGATAATTGCACGCAAATTGCGCTGGAAATTCTGATGTCATTACGATTTACCCTTATGGTAAAGTACAAAAAATCCCTTTCGAGGTGAGGATGAATTATGTTATTTAAGCTGGCTGCTAAGGGGCATTTTTCCGCGATAGCGGTTTCGTTCAACTCTTAGGTCAAGTGGGATGTTACGCCGGCAAGCCGGCTCCGCGCCCCTTATCTTCAACGTTATGTGTTTTCACCAACCGGCTTTGTAGCAAATGGCTGATCCCATCGAGTTCGAAACTGCGCGCTTTTTCTTGCGGCAGTGGAAGCCCGCTGACCGTGAGCCGTTTGCCGCGCTCAACGCAGATTCAAGGGTAATGGAATTCTTCCCCGCGCAGCTCACACGCACCGAAAGCGATGCGATCGCTGATTGTTGCGAGGCTTTGATTCGAGAACGTGGCTGGGGGTTTTGGGCTGCTGAGTTGAAGGCTTCTCGCGAGTTCATTGGGTTCGTCGGCTTGCACACTCCATCAGCCGAACTGCTTTTCTCGCCGTGTGTGGAAATCGGTTGGCGTCTTTCCTATTCGCATTGGGGAAAAGGGTTGGCTTCTGAGGGGCGCTCCGCGTCGGCTTTACGTCTCTCGGCCTAAACGAAATCGTATCCTTCACGGCAGTTGGAAATTCCAGGTCTCGCGCAGTCATGGAAAGGCTCAATATGTGTGAGTCAGGTACTTTTGGGCATCCTCAAATACCTGAAGGCAGTGCGCTGCGCTTGCATTGTTTGTACTGTCTGCCGCGTGGTCATTATGACGCATAATACTGCGTTCAAGGGGGACGTTAGATATCCCAGTCTCATTACATCTTATTAAAAGCAAACATGAAAAATTTTGTAAGGGCACCCCTAAACGTGGTTCACGTTATTGAAAAAGCGTTATCCGCATGACAAGTTTCGCCAAAAGCTCATAACAAACGTAGTAACTTGCCTGCAATCCGCCGATTCCCGGTAAATAATCCGATGGCCATTCGAGGGTGCCATTTAAAATTCCGGTAGGGGCCGCAACCACCGACAATCCTGACGTAACGAATTCCGCTTTTGCCCGTGGCATGTCAAAGCTGTGTGTGACGAGCACGACATGCCGAATATTTTCTTTGGACAGCATTGCGGCAGAGAATGCCGCATTTTCGCGTGTGTTTCGCGATTTATCTTCACTCCAGCGAACTTTGGTTCCGAACTCGTTTTCCAGGGCTTCCCGCATCAATTTTGCCTCTGTTTCACCACTTAGTACCGATCCACCGGCGACCAGCACCGGCAACCCGGTATTCTTCGCGACCCGCGCGCCGTAACGCACACGTTCAAGGGTCAGCCGCCCCAATGTGTCCCCACCGTACTCCAACGCATTATTGCGAATTCCGCCACCGAGGATCACTATGGCTTGGGCGCGACGTGCTTCATTGAGGTCGAGCGGAGGTGATGTGTCGAGAAAGTGCATCAGTTGATACGAGGCAAAGGGGGTGGACAGCGCCAGCAGGTAGACCGTCGCAATAATTGCGATCGCTCTGCCTGTCCGCAGAAATCTATTTACCAGAAACAGGCCGAAGAGAATAATTAACAGCAATCCTGTGGGAGGCAGGATGATTGTTTTGGCGATTGCCTTGAGCATAAAAATATCGGGCATGTTTTATAGTTATACGGTCGAGATAAATTGAGGGGGTGGGAACGGTATTATTCTTTACAGAAGCTATGGATGTCGCTGAATAGTTGAATGAGTCCCTTCTTTTTTGTGTATTTAGTTAAAGGTAGCGATGGGATTTATATTGGTTGATTATATCTGCCTGCGCGAAGTAGGCTGAAGAAATAGAGCCAGACAATTCTGTAACATACCGAAAACGAATGAATTATTCCACTAAAGCGATGGGTGAGAGAATGTTTCAATTGGGACGCGGTGTTTGTGGAAATTTTGAACGGGCAATCGAACGCGAATGGCTGGTCACCAATGGCATGGGAGGATACGCTTCCGGCACGGTCGGCGATCTGAATACGCGCCGCTACCATGGTCTGCTCATGGCCGCGTTGTCCCCTCCAGCGGGCCGTACCTTGCTGGTAGCAAAGATAGATGCGATGGTGCGTTATGGAGGCAAAATCTATCATCTCTCTTGCAACGAGTTCGTTGACGGTACAGTAACGCCCCACGGATACCTTCACCTCGAGTCTTTTTTTCTGGATGGCACGATCCCGGTTTGGCATTACGCACTGGCAGACGCATTGATCGAAAAACGTGTGCTGATGGCACCGGGGCAGAACACCACCTATCTGCATTTCCGTGCGTTGCGTGCGAGCGGCACGCTCGAATTCGAACTGATGCCACTGTGCACATACCGGAATTATCACAGCCACAGCCATGATGGTTGGGATTTGAATATCCGCGAGATAACAAATGGCTTCGAAGTACATGCATTCCAGGGCGCGCGTCCCTACCGTGTTATCTGTGATGGCGCCAGGTTTGTTGCTGACCCTGTTTGGCATTGGAATTTTAAACATAGGCTAGAGACTGCGCGCGGACTGGATGATAGTGAAGACCTATTCTGTTCCGGTCGTTTTACCTTGGCGCTCAATGAGGGGCAGGATGCGACATTGGTGATTTCCGCCGAACCGGATTCATCAGAAGACTTTGCTGTTGTCAGTGCGCGAATTCACGAATCCTCACAAGCGCTGTTTACCGCGCTTCCCGCTGATGCACCACGCTGGATAAAACAGATGGCACTGGCCACCGACCAATTTATTGTCGATCGCTACCGTGGTGGCCATCCGGCGGGTAAAACTGTCATCGCCGGTTATCCCTGGTTCGGTGATTGGGGGCGCGACACCATGATCGCATTGCCCGGCCTGACCCTGGCGTTACAGCGTTTTGATATAGCCGCTAGCATCTTGCGCACCTTTGCCGCGCACATCAGCGAAGGCATGTTGCCGAATCGTTTCCCTGACCATGACGAAACGCCGGAATACAACACAGTCGATGCCACGTTGTGGTATTTCTACGCAGTGGATCAATACACCAGGCGCAGCGGTGAGACCGCATTGGCGAAAGAACTTTATCCGGTGCTTGTCGATATCCTCGCATGGCATCGAAAAGGCACACGCTATGGCATTAAGGTCGATGTCCGGGATGGCTTGCTGGCTGCGGGCGGGGACGGTATGCAGCTGACCTGGATGGATGCCAAAATCGGTGATTGGGTCGTGACGCCACGCATCGGCAAGCCTGTCGAAGTGAATGCGCTTTGGTACAACGCGCTGGCTATCATGGCCGATTTGGGCAAGCAGCTAGGCAAGCAAAAATTGGCTGACGAATATCGCAACGCGGCGGCACAAGTACGTTTAAGCTTCCAGCGTTTCTGGAATAGCGAACAACACTATTTATACGATGTGATCGATGGGGCGGAAGGTGTACCTGATTCTGAGGGACGAAAGGTTGACCCGCGCCTGCGCCCCAACCAAATACTCGCGGTAGCGCTGCCCAATAGTCCGTTGGATAGGGAACAGCAAAAGGCGGTCGTGGATGTTTGCGCGCGAGAGTTGTTGACCTCTCATGGTTTGCGTAGCTTGGCGCGTAATCAACCTGGTTACGTTGCTTGCTATCAAGGCAATTCCGCGCAACGCGATGCGGCTTATCACCAAGGTACTGTTTGGGCTTGGCTCATCGGGCCGTTTGTGGATGCGCACTATCGCGTCTATAAGAATGCGGACAAAACGCGCTCTTTTCTTGAGCCGCTCGGGCTGCACCTTGGTGAGGTTTGTGTTGGCAATGTCAGTGAGATATTCGATGCTGAGCCGCCATTCACGCCGCGTGGTTGCTTTGCCCAAGCATGGAGTGTTGCGGAAGTGCTGCGCGCATGGCTGGATTTACATGAAGCCTCAATTGGAAAAAGGAAATCAACATGACCACCGCATCGGCTCGCAAAGTACATCCAAAAAAACAGAGCAGCCGGAACGCGCCCCTCAGCGAGGAAAAGAAACGGCTTATCGCGCGGGAAAAAGATGAACCGGAATGGTCCAGATGGGGGCCTTATTTGAGCGAACGCCAATGGGGAACGGTTCGTGAGGACTACAGCCCGCACGGTGAAGCGTGGGAATATTTCAGCCACGATCACGCACGCAGCCGCGCCTATCGTTGGGGTGAAGATGGCATCGCCGGGATCAGCGACAAATTCCAGCACTTGTGTCTAGGGCTGGCACTGTGGAACGGGCGCGATCCGATTCTGAAAGAACGCCTGTTCGGATTGACCAACAGTGAGGGCAACCACGGCGAAGATGTCAAAGAACTGTATTACTACCTGGATGCAACACCGACGCACTCTTATCTGAAGATGCTCTATAAATATCCCCAGCAGGCGTACCCCTACGCATGGCTGGTGGAGGAAAACGGACGGCGTGGCAAGGACATGCCGGAATTCGAATTGATCGATACCGGTATCTTTGCCAATGACCGCTACTTCGATGTGTTTGTGGAATATGCCAAGGCCGACCCGCACGATATTCTGATGCGGGTTACCGTACACAATCGCGGCTCTGACGATGCACCGCTGCACATTCTGCCGCAGCTATGGTTCAGAAACGAATGGACATGGAACGGGCAAACCAAAAAACCGGAAATGTCAGTCTCTGAACAGGATGCCATCAGGTTACAGCACCCAAAATTGGGCACTTATTACTGCCACTTCGATGGTGCGGCGGAATTACTGTTTTGTGATAACGAGACCAACGTACAACGCCTGTACGGCACAGAAAATGAAGGCTATTTCAAGGATGCTTTTCACGAGCATGTTGTTCATGGCAACCCCTACGCCGTCAATCCGTTGCAAAGCGGTACTAAAGCGGCAGGACACTTCGTTTTTACAATACCTGCACATGGGAAGATTGAGGTTCGCTTGCGCCTCACCCGCGCCGTGAACACGCATCCCTTCAAGGATTTTGATGCTATTTTTAATTTACGCCAGGCCGAGGCTGATGAATTCTATGCCGTGCTACAGGCCGATATTGCTGACGAAGATGCGCGCCTGATCCAACGCCAGGCCTTTGCCGGCATGATCTGGAGCAAGCAGTTTTATTACATTGATATTCCGATATGGCTGAAAGGTGATCCGGGCATGCCTGCACCACCTAAAGAGCGACACAACGGACGAAACAGTGAATGGCAACATCTGAATAATGCAGACATCATTTCGATGCCCGATAAATGGGAATATCCTTGGTATGCCGCATGGGATCTGGCTTTCCACTGCGTCACGATGGCGGACATTGATCCGGTATTCGCTAAGAACCAACTCCTGCTGATGACGCGCGTCTGGTATATGCACCCGAACGGGCAGATTCCCGCTTACGAATGGGCTTTCGGCGACGTGAATCCGCCGGTACATGCATGGGCTGTGTGGGAGGTGTACAAGGCCGAATGCGATGCAAACGATGGCTGTGGTGACCTGGATTTTCTCGAACGCGAGTTGCACAAGCTGTTGCTGAACTTTACCTGGTGGGTTAACCGCAAGGATGTCGACGGGCGCAACGTATTTCAAGGCGGTTTCCTTGGTTTGGATAACATCGGTGTGTTTGACCGCAGTGCGCCGCTACCTACCGGGGGTTATATCAACCAAGCCGATGGCACCAGCTGGATGGCCATGTATGCGCTCAATTTGATGCGTATCGCGCTCGAATTGGCGCAGCACAACCCCACCTATGATGACATTGCCACCAAGTTTTTTGAGCACTTTCTGTACATCACGCAGGCGATGAACAACATTGGCGATCAGGGTGTTGGCCTGTGGGACGAGGAGGATCAATTTTTCTACGATGTGCTGCGCACCCCCGATGGCGGGATGACGCCACTCAAGGTCCGCTCTATGGTGGGCCTCATCCCGCTTTATGCCGTGGAGATTCTTGAGCCGGAGATACTTGACCGGTTGCCGGATTTCAAACGGCGGTTGGAGTGGTTCATGAAAAACCGTCCCGAATTGGCAGCGCTCGTTTCCCGCTGGCAGGAGCCGGGACGGGGCAACCGTCACCTGCTCTCGTTGTTGCGCGGCCACCGTATGAAAGCCCTCTTGCGGCGTATGCTGGATGAGACTGAATTCCTTTCCGACTATGGCGTACGGTCACTTTCACGCGCCCATAAAGATGCGCCATATGTCTTCAACAGCATCGACGATTCGATGAATGTCAGTTACCAACCGGCCGAATCGGAATCGGGGGCATTCGGCGGCAATTCCAATTGGCGCGGCCCGATCTGGTTTCCGGTCAATTATCTGTTGGTGACTTCACTGCGCCGTTTCGCCGAATTTTACGGAGATGCATTCAAGATTGAATGTCCTACCGGTTCTGGAAACATGCTCTCTATTCATGCCGTTGCCGACGAATTGGCGCTGCGCTTGACGCGCTTATTCAAACGCAGTGGTTCAGGGCGGCGACCGGTATTTGGCGATCAAACAAAATTTCAGGAAGACCCACACTTTCGGGACTACATTTTGTTCCATGAATATTTTCATGGTGACACTGGTTGCGGGGTGGGTGCCTCGCATCAAACCGGCTGGAGTGGCTTGGTGGCCAAACTGTTGCAACCGCACAAGCATGATTGACTCAATCAAAAGAACATCAAAAAATCAGCTCGCAGGAAATAATTTCGCTAGGTTGCTATGCTGTAAGATTGCTAGCTCATGTATTTATAGCCCCCGAGTTAGTTGGACGGGGAAATGAAAATGGTGCACAACGAGAATGAAATGGTGCATTTATCAGCTAAACTTGGGCGCGATGCAGCCTTTGCCTTCAATTAAAACAATGAATTATCAAAGGTGATAAATTGGAGGGAAGATTAAATCGAGTCTGACCCTGAGGTCTCCCCACAAAACCCCGTTGCATTTCAATAAACTAGGGCGTACTGTCCGCACCAAAACAGCACATGCAAGGCAGGTTATTTGTCTCTTCCGTAGCGTCCAAACTGCGAAGGAGA
>QFXH01000010.1 GCA_003402345.1 Candidatus Nitrotoga sp. MKT
CGACACTTGGGTTGGCTGCAAAACGCTCTATGCGCTTGCCACGGGCACGGCGAAGTCGCTCGGTCAGTACAACTATGTGCGCAATCATCCGGTGCCATGCCGTCTGGTACTGATTAAGCGCATCAAACGAGATCGTCATAAGAAAAGCAAATTGGGTAAGTTGGACCATTCGAGCCGTAGCCTGAAGAATGCACGCGCTCAATGTGAGCCGTGGTTATTGGCAGTGAGTCCAAAGCTCGATCATCTGAGCGCTCAAGCCGCCGTGGCTGTGTACGCCCAGCGGATGCAGATTGAGGAGTCATTCCGTGACTTGAAGAGCGAGCGTTTCGGCTTGGGATTCTCTGCTAACCGATCCACACAAAAAGATCGCTTGGGGGTGTTGCTGCTGGTCGCATGTCTTGCCTCGTTCGTATTGCGCTTGATTGGTGAGGTTGGTAAAACACGACAGATGGAATTTCAATTCCAGAGCAACACGCGGCGATCACGCCCAGTGCTCTCTGTTATTTCACTAGCGTTGCAGTTGGTACAGCATGGGATGGCTGCATTCCCGCCGCGTGAGTTTCGCGAAGCTCTTGAGTCCTTGCGGTATGATCATCCTGTGCTGCAACTTTGAGGGGAGACCTCAGGGTTAGCCCTCAATTTGCTCGGCACCTTTGCCCCAATTGCATGTTTCACAGAGGGTACGAAGGTTCTCTTCGATGGTCTTTCCGCCGTGTGCATAGGGAACTATGTGATCGACATGCAAGCGAACGCCGTGGTCAAGGGCTGGTGATCTTCCACAAAGCGCGCAACGAAAATTGTCTCTGACGAGCACTCGGTAACGAATTTTCAGCGGAACGCCCCGTCGATCTTCCGGTGAGAGTTGCGCGGCCGGTAAATTTTCCGGTTCAACTTTTGTTGTGAACGATTGGCTGCTATGGGTAACAGCATCGCGCTCGGAGAAATGTTCAATAAAAGCTGCGCAAGCATTGAGCCAACCGTGGAAACGGGTCTTATATGTTGTGTAGGAGTAGGCTGGTTTTTGGGCTTCCCATTCGTCCTTCGATGGCCTGTGCCCGACGTTCTGCCAGACACGCTCCATCTCTTCGAAAAGCGCGGTGTTTGAAATGAAGGATCGATCCTTCTTGACTGGCACGAGAACAAGCCCCGCAGAGTCAAGTGCAGCCTGCCATGTGCCGAAACGACTGAGAATAACCGAGCCCTTGCAATAGGAAGCAACTGCATCGAACTCGTGTCGGGTAAACCTGCGATGTTCATACAGCGCCGCGACGCGCCGCAACTCCTCCAAGATGGCGCCATCTGGGTACTTCAGCGCGTTGGGACGGTCGAGAGAGAAGTGCATGCTGGCTCTTGAGGGCTAACGTTTGACGTGAGGGGCCGCCGTAGCGGCGAAGCCGCGAAGGGAACCCGCAAGCGCAGCTTGTGGGCGGTCCCTCTCGACGGAATGGTTAGATGCGACCGTTTTAGTGAACACTTGCCTTAGATAGCAAGTTGAGCACAGCAACGCCGCTGATAATGAAGCCGACACCAACAAATCCCCACATATCTAGTTTTTGACCATGCAAAACCCATGCAATCGCAGTGACCAAGACGATCCCGAGGCCCGACCAAACTGCGTAGGCGATTGCAACAGGAATCGATTTGAGTGTCAGCGACAGGAAATAAAAAGCAGCAGCGTATCCCGCTACGACGATAAAAGACGGTACTAACCTAGTAAAGCCCTCACTAGACTTGAGCGCAGAGGTTGCAATGACCTCAGAAATAATGGCCGTAGCCAGAAATAACCAATTTTTCAAAATATTTCTCCATGGAGTTCCGCGAAGAAATTTTAGGTTCGATTTAAGAAAAAAAACAGTCTTGTTGCTGGCCGAAATTTGTGCGCACAGCAAAGCATCTAACGTAATATAGAAAACATCTTCATAGGCCCACAATGCTGCCTATATCGGCAAGCATTGTCAATCTCCCGCTATTTTTCATTGAATTATCCATTTATTTAACTAGATTTAAATTTTAGAGCAGCCTAAAATTTCACAGATGAAAGCTCAAGCTGTTTCTCGGGATTCTCCCAAATTACTCGATCGGTTGCGTGCCGAAATACGGGTGCGCCATTACAGTATTCGCACTGAAGAAACGTATGTGGATTGGGTGCGGCGATTTATTTTGTATTACAACAAAAAGCATCCCAAAGACATGGGGGCGGAACAGGTGCGGGATTTTTTGAGCCACCTCGCCATTGAGCGCAATGTATCGGCTTCGACGCAGAACCAGGCCAAATCAGCATTGCTTTTTTTGTACCGTAAGGTGTTGAGTATTGAGTTGTCCTGGCTGGATGAGGTGATTGCGGCAAAGTCTGCTAAGCGATTGCCTGTGGTGTTGACGCCGACCGAAACCCGCCGCTTATTAAATGCGACATCGGGAACGATGGGACTGGTGACGAGTTTGTTGTATGGCACGGGGATGCGCTTGTTAGAGGGGTTGCGGCTGAGGGTTAAAGATGTGGAATTTGAGCGGCGCGAGATTATCGTGCGTGAAGGCAAGGGCAACAAAGACCGGGTAACGGTGTTGCCGGAGAATTTGATTTTGCCGTTGAAGGCGCATCTGGAAAAAGTAAAGGCGCTGCACGAGCGCGACCTTGCAGCAGGATTGGGTGAAGTGTATTTGCCTGATGCGTTGGCGCGAAAATATCCCAAAGCGGCACGTACCTGGGGTTGGCAATTTGTGTTTCCGTCGGCGGTACGCTCGGTTGATCCACGTTCAGGGGTGGAGTGCCGCCATCATCTGCATGAGGCCAGTGTGCAGCGTGCCGTGCGCGAGGCGGCAAAGCTGGCAGAGATTGCCAAGCCTGTAACACCGCATATTTTACGCCATTCATTTGCCACGCATTTGTTACAAGCGGGCTATGACATCCGCACCGTGCAGGAGTTGCTCGGCCACTCGGATGTATCTACCACGATGATCTACACCCATGTATTGAACAAGGGTGGCAAAGGTGTGGTGAGTCCGTTAGACAGGTGAGGGGAATTCGCTACAAATATAGCGCAGCTTCGGGTATTTCTAATGCCTCAAATGCAGGACGGGCAAAATAATATCCCTGAAAATATCGGATTCCTATCCCCTTGAGAAATTGATATTCCTCTTTTGTTTCCACACCTTCGGCAACAAGGGTGATATTTAATTCGTTACACACACTTAGGATAGCCCTAACGATAGCTTGGCGCGGCACATGTTTGTGTATATCTTTTATTAAAACAATATCCAGCTTGATTGAGTCTGGCTGATAAGTGGCCAATAGGTTCAAACCCGCATAACCCGCCCCAAAATCGTCAATGGCAATCGAGAAGCCTAGATGCTTATAGGTTTCGATGATATTCATCAGGTGTTTTTCATCACGTATTTTTTCACCTTCCGTGATTTCAAAAACGATGTTTTCAATTGGGAATCCGGTTTCTTTAGCGACAGCTAAGGTTGTTCGGATACATAGTTCTGGTTTATAGATGGCATTGGGGAAAAAATTGATATTCAAGCGTTCTTTCATCCCTAAACGCGTGGCCAACTGAATTATTTTTACACGGCATGCTTGGTCAAATCGATAGCGATTATTGTCATCCACTCTGTCAAGTACGGAATAGGCTGATTCGCCATTAATGCCTCTGACCAATGCTTCATATGACCAAACACATTGTTTGTGTATATCAACGATGGGCTGAAATGCAAAACTGAAATCGAATAATAGGCCAGCCGCATTTGAGCATTCAGCGCATGACATTCCAATAAGGATTTCTTTGTTCAAATTATTTCCCATAGTAGTTACTCGAAATTAAATAAAATTGATGCCAGTTATGGCAGAGGCGTCTGCCAAGGTGTTATTGGTATTTAATGTGGTAATTCATCCGCTGCTTGATGGCAACGCAAGGAATAAGCGACGCTGTCCAGTAGAATGTCGGGCAAGCTACGCGATACTTGAGTTTTATTTTCTGTGGCCTATTTCATGGCTGATAAAAAATGTTTTTTATCAAATAGGTATATGTTGAGTTAATATTTTTTATGGGTGTCTGGTTTTCGTTGGAGTAGTGGGTTTTTAGGGTGTCCTGAGGTGTTAATTGATAAAACCAGGTAATGTAAATAGTGGGCAGATATGAATCGATTTAACGGTATTTTTTTAGGCATTTTCTTATTGCTGTTGCAAGCATGTGGGGCAACGCCGCCATTGGAGGCGAGGCATCAGCCTTCTGGCCTGAATACGCAGTTTAATGGTGGCCAATTGGCGTTTTCTGATTACGTGGCAGATAGCCGCGCGATGATTAGAAAAGTGCGTACCGGGCGTGATGAGGCCGAGCTGGGAAAAATAGTCAATGGCAATGCTCCCTTTGAATTAAAACCGGCAGAGGGTTGCCCCAAAGGACGGGACAAACCCTATCGACGCGGCGTATTGCTTACCCATGGATTGACCGATGCGCCTTATTCCATGCACGTATTGGCATCTTTCTTCCAGGAAAATTGTTTCCGTGTCATGGCAATATTGTTGCCCGGACATGGCACGCAGCCTGGCGATTTGCTTGATGTAACGTGGCAAGAGTGGGCAAAAGCGGAAGCCTATGGAACCGATAAGCTCGCCGCTGAGGCGGATGAAATTTATCTGGGAGGGCTATCTACAGGCGGCACGCTGAGTGTTTATCAAGCTTTGGGAGATAGCAGGGTACGCGGATTGTTCCTGTTTTCTCCCGCGCTGAAAGTTACTCCAATGGCTTCTTTGGCCAATGTCCATAAAGTTTATAGTTGGTTGCTGCCATCGGCAAAGTGGGTCAATATTTTGCCCGACAAGGCTATCTATAAATATGAATCCTTCCCCAAAAATGCTGCGGCCCAGATATATGCGTTGATACAGGAAGTACAAGATCGACTGCATGAACACGCAGTAAATATCCCGATATTTACCGCTGCAAGTCAGGACGATACAACCGTTTATACGTCAGCCACTTTGGATTTTATGTCCCACGCGCGCCACGCATCTAATCAATTGGTTCTTTATACGACCGATACCAAAAAAATTCCGCCAGCTATCCCAAAAGGAAATGTGGAGTTAGTAAATAGCGTTTTTCCCGAACAAAAAATATTAAGCGCTGCGCACACTTCAATAATCTTGCCTATAGATGATGCGTACTATGGAATGATGGGAGAGTATGCAAATTGCACACACTATTACCCGGACGATATTAAACAATATGATGCGTGTAATAAAAATTCGGGACAAAACTTGCAAGGCGAGTTAACTGAAGAAAACCTTAAGGCCGGTACGCTTCGCCGTTTAATGGTTAACCCGAATTTTCCAACGCTTAAAATTTCCATGAAGAAGTTTATTGATAGTTTGCCATGACCATTGTATATGGCGGATAGTGTCTGGCTTGTGCACTCCGCAGTACCGCTACCAAGCTAGGTAGCGGGCTTGGGTAAAATTTAATTTATGGTTTCTGAATTTGAATTGATCCGCCGTTTTTTCACCCGCGTTACGCCCGGCGCGATCTTAGGCGTGGGCGACGATGCCGCGCTTGTGCAAATCAGGTATGGCATGGAGCTGGCAGTGTCAACCGACATGCTGGTGAGTGGGACGCATTTTTTCCCGGATGCGGATCCTTTTTTTCTTGGACACAAGGCACTGGCGGTAAATCTTTCCGACATGGCGGCGATGGCGGCGCAACCGCGTTGGGTGACTTTGGCACTGTCATTGCCCGAGGTTAATGAGATGTGGCTGAAAAAATTCAGCGCGGGGCTGTTTGCGTTGGCGGATGAGCATCAAGTAGCGCTGATTGGGGGTGATACTACCCGTGGGCCGCTTAATTTATGCGTTACGGTCATGGGTGAAGTGCCACATGGTGCGGCGTTGCGGCGTTCGGGGGCACAGGTTGGTGACGATGTTTGGGTGTCCGGCGTGTTGGGTGATGCCGCGCTGGCATTGGCCCATATACAGGGGCATATACAATTGGCGGCGAAGGATTTTGCGGTCTGTGCTTCGACGCTGCACCAACCCATGCCGCGTGTGGCACTTGGGCTGGCACTTCGCGGTGTGGCGCACAGTGCAATTGATATTTCAGATGGATTGCTGGCAGATCTCGGCCATATATTGACGTGTTCTAACGTTGGGGCCGAAATTGCATTCGCCGCCCTGCCAATTTCCTGCGCATTACGGCCTTATTTAGGGCAACCATTAGCCCAGCACTGCATGCTGGCCGGAGGCGATGATTACGAGCTATGTTTTACTGTGCCTGTTGCGTATCGCCCTGAAGTGGAGAAAATTGCCGGTAATCTTGGTTTGTTACTGACACGTATCGGTACTATCACGGCGGAAAAGAAGTGCATAGTAAAGGCTGCGGATGGCAGCATTATCAACATCGAGGAATCAGGCTATGACCACTTCCGCTGATTTTCGTGTGCAACCTTCGTGGCGTTTTGTCTTTAGCCATCCGGCGTATTTCCTTTCCTTTGGTTTTGGCAGTGGCCTGTTTCCCGGATCGCCCGGCACGGCGGGCACATTGGTTGCTTTCCCGATTTATTGGATTCTTGCGGAACATCTAACTGATGCCCTGTTTATCGTGGCGTTGGTCTGGGCCTTCGCCGTAGGCGTGTGGGCGTGTGAAAAAACCGGCAAAACGCTAGGTGTAGCGGATCACGGGGGGATGGTGTGGGATGAGATTGTCGCTTTCCTGCTGGTGCTTTTTTTTACGCCCGAAGGTTTTTTTTGGCAACTGCTGGCATTTCTACTGTTCCGATTTTTTGACATCGTCAAGCCACCGCCCATCCGTCATTTTGACCGAACATGGCATGGCGGTCTTGGTGTTATGTTCGACGATATACTCGCGGCGGGCTACACCCTATTGGTCTTGGCGCTGGTAAAAAGTACGCTGCTGTGAAGAACGTCCTTAAAAGTGGATTGGTAGCTGCTCTATTTCTACTCGGCACACTCAATGCCACTCACGCTGAAGAATTTTCAGCCAAGGTTATCGCCGTGATGGATGGTGATACGGTTCTTATATTACGCGGCAATAAGCAAATCAAGGTGCGATTGGCCGGAATAGATGCGCCAGAAAAGGCGCAGGCGTTCGGTGAAAGTTCCACGCAATCGTTGACCGAGCTGATGCTCAATAAATACGTAAACGTGAATAGCCAAGCCGTGGACGATTATGGCAGGTTGGTGGCATCCATTACAGTGGGCGAATTGAACGTTAACCATGAACAGGTACAGCGCGGAATGGCATGGGGGTCTTCCCGTTCCAAGGGTAAAGCACTGCTCGCATTGCACAATGATGCCAAGAAAGCTAAGCGCGGATTATGGGCACAGACCGATCCGATGCCGCCAAGGGAATGGCGCAAAGTACATGCAGCGCCTCGGCAACAATATGTTGCGCAGCACAGCATTTGCGGTAGTAAGCGATATTGTTCACAAATGGACTCGTGCGAAGAAGCAAATTTTTATCTATCGCATTGTAATGCCAGGTCTTTGGACAAAAATCGCGATGGGGTGCCGTGCGAGCATTTATGCCCGGCTAAAAGGTGATCATTTCCCAACTGCATCTTGCTGCATCGCAGCGCAAGGCATTTCCGGTACTGTGCCAATCACCTAATACCCAACGCTCACAACTATGGCCATCCACCATATGTAAGTGACGCTTTAGCCGATGGGTATGCCCGTGGATCATGCGTGGGTAATTATATTTGCGTAGCAAGTCCGCAACTGCATCCAGATTAACGTCCATGATATCGTGGCTTTTATGTTTTTTGTTATTCTCGCTACGTGCACGCAGTTGCGCAATGAGGGTCTTGCGTTGTATCAGCGGCTGATCAAGGAATTGCTGTTGCCAGGCGGGGTCATGTACTTGTTTGCGGAAATTTTGATAATCAATATCGTCAGTACATAGTATGTCGCCATGGGTAAGTAATGTTGGCGTGCCATATAAGTTAAGCAGGGTAGGATCAGTTAATAGCGTGGCGCCACTGGCTTGTGCCAGTTTTTGGCCCATTATTAGATCGCGGTTACCGTGCATAATGTGGATGCCAGTGCCGCTGGCAGAAAGTGTACGTAAGGCATCGGTGATTTGATGATTAAATGGGTCGTCGATGTCATCATCGCCAGCCCAATATTCGAATAAGTCACCGAGGATATAAAGTGCTTCGGCTTTCGGCGCAATCTGCTGAATGAAATGCAGGAATACCTGCATGCTTTGCGGTTGTTCAGCGCAAAGATGCAGGTCAGAAATAAATAAACTATGGGCCACGGAATAGGTGGGGCGCTGAAGAACTTAAAAGAAGTTTGTTATACAGATGGTTGGTCTATCTATGTTTCGTCGCGTTTTGGTTATCCCAATGAAACGCGACGAAATTTGTTTTTGCCGCCTCAAGTTCAGTAAGCTTGTGTGGTCACTACTGTTCCTTGAGTTATTGCACCACTTCCGCTTTAGTAATGATTACATCTTCCAGCGGCACGTCTTGGTGGCCAGCGTTATTACCTGTTTTGACCTTGCGGATAGCATCCAGTACTTCTGTACCTGACACTACTTTCCCGAATACGCAATAACCATAACCTTGGCTACTGGATGCAGTGTAGTCGAGAAACATGTTGTCTTTTAAGTTAATAAAAAACTGCGCTGTGGCAGAATGCGGATCTGAGGTGCGCGCCATGGCGATGGTATATTTATCGTTTGTCAAACCATTGGCTGCCTCGTTCCGAATAGGCGCTTTGGTAGGTTTTTCTTTCATACCGTGTTCGAAGCCGCCGCCTTGGATCATAAAGCCATCGATTACGCGGTGGAACAGCGTATTATCATAAAATCCGCTGGTTACGTAGTCGAGGAAGTTCTTGGTCGTGTTAGGCGCTTTTTCAGCATCCAGTTCAATAGTGATATTGCCGAGGTTGGTATGCAGTTTGACCATGTTAATTTTTCCTTTTTGTGCTGGATGGTGTTGAGAAATGGGAGCCGCTTGTGCTGTGCACAATAGCAGGCAACTAAGCAACAGAGTAACGAATATTTGTTGAAGTTTCATTATATGATTTCCTCGTAAATGATATGAAGACAATTACCGCTTTTAACTAATGTTCACGCGGCTTAATACGATAAGCTTCTCGGTTTGTACAACCGACAAGTTCTCAAGCGCTATTTTTATCACTGCACTTCTTCAGCTTTTTTGAGGACGACATCCTCTAATGGGACGTTTTCAAGCCCGTAGCGACTGCCGACTGCAACCTTGCTGATAACATCCACAACTTCTGTGCCTGCCACTACCTTGCCAAACACACAGTAACCATAACCTTGCTTATCGGGTGCAGTGTAATTTAGGGAATTATTATCTTTCAAGTTAATAAAAAATTGGGATGTAGCGGAGTGGGGGGCAGATGAACGCGCCATGGCAATAGTGTATTTGTCATTCTTCAGGCCATTGGCAGCCTCATTTTTTATGGGCGGATTGGTAGATTTTAGTGACATCTTTGTAAGGCTGCTCATCGAGACTGTTCCCAGTGAGTAGTTATAGCCGCCTCCCTGAATTACAAATCCATCGATCACGCGATGGAATAAGGTCTTGTAGTAAAAACCACTGTTAACATATTCGAGGAAATTTTTAACAGTGGCAGGCGCCTTCTCGGCATCCAGTTCGAGTGTGATGATTCCATAATTGGTATGCAGTTTAACCATGCTAAATTCTCCTTATATTGTTGAAGGTTATGAAGAGTGCCAGTTGGTGCGGCGCACCATCGCATACAACTGAGCGGCAGGGAAAGTGATGTGTCCGGGGTTTCATATGCTATCTCTAAATATGCGTGTGATATATACGCGGCATAGCATTGCATTTTCCGGTATGTATTGAAGATATGAAATCAATATGGATGTCAGTGCAAGTCAGGGCCAGCGACTGGTGGACATCGGCAGTTAAACTGAAAGACATGTTAAATTATTTTGCGGCACGCTCTTCTTGGATTAGCCATTTGTCGTTGGATTTTACCAGAAGCATGATTTTGTCGAAGGACGTGTTTAGGTAGTCGGAGCGATAGGATTGGTGAAAGGTAACAGTGGCATGATTTTCATCCAGAAAGCTGATCTTTTCATTGCTGATATTGATCTCGATATATTTGGGTGCGCTGACCCGCGCCTTGCTTGCGCTTTCCCACTGGTCGCGGCTTTCGCCGTTCGGGGTTTTGAAATCGATCGCATAGAACTCTAAGTATTTGTTGATATTTTGGGACGACCATACTTCAACCCATTCATGCAATGTCTTCAACACCTCAGCGTCATTATGGGCAGCCGGTTTTTTAATCATTGCAGGCTTTGTGGATGAAGCGGATTCGAGCACGGCAGTAACTATTTTGGGCGATGCAGGTGCTGTCCCAGAAGCGGCGGCTTGCGGCTTGGCTGCACTAACAGTGGCGGCGTTCGGTTTATTCTTGGGGAAAAGGTCATTAATCAGGGCAAGTTTGCTCTGTGTGGCGGGATTTTTCCGGTCTAGCTGTAGCGCGCGCTCATAAGCTTGACTTGCCATTTTTGCATAGATGTCGCCTAAATTTTCCTGTGCGGTGGCATAGTTTGGATGGTTGTGGATCGCCCTTTCCAATGCGGTTTTGGCTTTGTCGTATTGGCCTAGACCCGCATATAACACGGCAAGGTTGTTATATGGTTCCGGTAGTTCCGGATAGTCCTCAGTCAACGATTGGAATATGCTGATCGCATCATTGGTTTTAGACTGAGTAGTGAGGATTAGCGCTTTCAGAAAGCGTGCCTGTGCGTCCTTGGGCTTGTTGACAAGATAGGCGTCGACCCGTTTCAGTGCTTGCGCATGCTGATTCTGTTTGAACAGTTTGTTGATATCCTGAATTTCATCCGCGCCTACTGTGAAGCCGAAGCTTAATAACAGCGCGCCCCCACATAATGTTACGTAGCGGCCAAAACGGTTGAATTTATCCATTATGTGGTACTTTACCGGAATGATTTTATGGTTGATACGAAAGATTTTGTTCGCTTAGGCGTATAAATAATTACGCCACGTTTTACCAAAATTTCTCTATCAGTCAATCCTGCGCGATCATCACGCGAAATTTATGAAGCATTCAGAATAAATGGGTACCCAATGAAACCGGATTCTATCAAACCTGCCCATTTTTTTCACAGCTTATCGTATCGGCTGACAAGGTGATCCTGCGTCATCTGTTTGAGTAAGGAGATTTTCGGGTAAAATTGTTGCTCTTGCCTTAAAAGAACCATCGAATAATGAGCAGCCAGACACAAGCACCCATCCCCCACTTCATCCGCAATATTATTGAGGCCGATCTGGCGAGTGGTAAACATACCGATATTGCCACACGCTTCCCGCCGGAGCCAAATGGGTATCTGCATATTGGCCATGCCAAGTCTATTTGCCTGAATTTTGGTCTGGCAGGCGATTATCAGGGCCACTGCAATCTACGCTTCGACGATACCAATCCGGAAAAAGAAAGCGAAGAATATGCGCGTGCTATTCAGGAGGACGTTCAATGGCTGGGCTTTCAGTGGCAAGATGGGGTGCGATGGGCATCCGATTACTTCGAACAACTTTATGGTTACGCGGTCGAGTTAATCAAACAGGGCAAGGCTTATGTGGATGATCTCAGTGCTGAGGAAATGCGCGAATATCGTGGCACGCTTACGCATCCAGGCAAGCCCAGCCCATACCGTGAGCGTTCCATAGATGAAAATCTTGACCTGTTTCAGCGCATGCGCGCAGGAGAGTTTGCCGATGGCGCCAAGGTGCTGCGCGCTAAAATCGACATGGCTTCTGGCAATATCAATTTGCGCGACCCGGCGATTTACCGCATTCGTCGCGCACACCACATCCGCACGGGTGATGCGTGGTGTATCTATCCGATGTATGACTACACTCACTGCATTTCCGATGCGCTGGAGTGCATTACTCACTCGTTATGTACGCTGGAGTTTGAAGACCACCGACCCTTATATGACTGGGTGCTGGATCAGTTGGCTGTACCGTCCCATCCCCGACAAATTGAATTTTCGCGCCTGGAATTACGCTACACCATAACCAGCAAGCGCAAGCTGTTGCAACTTGTCACCGAGCAACATGTATCCGGCTGGGATGATCCACGTATGCCAACCATTATCGGTATGCGCAGACGCGGATACACACCGCAAGGCATCCGCGAATTTACTCGCAGGATCGGTATTTCCAAGAGCGAAAATGTGGTTGATATGGCTGTACTGGAAGCATGCATCCGCGAAGATTTAGAGGCGCGTGCGGCGCGCGTGATGGCGGTGGTTAAACCGCTGAAGGTCATCATCAGTAATTTTGTGGCGGGTGAGAGCCAATCACGCGAAGCGGGCTTTCATCCAGAACACCCAGAATTCGGTAGCCGCATAGTACCGTTCAGCAAAGAGATTTGGATTGAAGTTGACGACTTTACCGAAAATCCACCTGCGGGCTGGCAGCGTTTGACACCCGGTGGTGAGGTGCGTTTGCGCTACAGCTATGTGATGCGCTGTGACGAAGTAGTAAAAGATATTGCCGGTAATGTAATCGAACTTCGTTGCTCTATTGATACAGATACGCTGGGCAAAAATCCGGTAGGACGCAAGGTGAAGGGCGTAATCCACTGGCTGTCCGCTGAACATGCGCTGCCTGCGGAGATTCGTTTGTATGACCGCTTGTTCACGGTACCGGAACCAGATAACGACAAGACGCGCGATTTCTGTGAATTCATCAACCCAGCGTCGCTGACTGTAGTGCAGGGCTGGGTTGAACCTGCCGTGCGTGACGCGGCACCTGAAACACATTACCAATTTGAACGTCTTGGATATTTTTGTACCGATCGGCATGAGCACGAACCGGGTGAAAAACTGACGTTCAACCGCACCGTGACCCTCAAAGATTCGTGGGCAAAAGATCAAAGTTAAACACGCGGTATTAATTCATATGCGTATTGTGGTGTCTGTGGATGAATAATATGGTGGAAGGTGAAATCCGTACAGCATCCAAACCAGCGTTGCTAGTACGTAGACAATCAAGAAAAGTTTGCCCTAAAGGTTTTTGATGCTGAAAATTTACAATACTCTCACCCGCGACAAGCAGGACTTTATTCCCATCGAACCCGGCAAGGTTCGAATGTATGTATGCGGCATGACGGTTTATGACTATTGCCATCTCGGCCATGCGCGGGTGATGGTGGCATTCGACATGGTATATCGCTGGCTTAAGGCGAGCGGGCTGGACGTAACCTATGTGCGTAATATCACCGATATTGACGACAAAATTATCAAGCGTGCGGCGGAAAATTCTGAATCTATCCATGCACTCACGCAGCGTTTCATTGATGCGATGCACGAGGATGAACGTGCATTAAGCATTCTGCCACCGGATTTTGAACCCCGGGCTACTCAATACATACCGCAAATGCTAGACATGATCGCCAAGCTGGAAGCTAATGGATTAGCCTATCAAGCAGCTGATGGAGATATGAATTATGCGGTGCGCAAATTTGCCCATTACGGCAAATTATCTGGCAAAACACTGGCGGATTTGCGTGCCGGCGAGCGTGTGGAGGTGAATGATGGCAAGCTTGATCCGCTCGATTTCGTACTGTGGAAACATGCCAAAGAGAGCGAGCCCGACGAAGTGAAATGGGACTCTCCTTGGGGGGAAGGGCGGCCTGGTTGGCATATTGAATGTTCGGCGATGAGCCTGGCAACGCTGGGTAAACATTTCGATATTCACGGTGGGGGGGCTGATTTACAGTTTCCGCACCACGAAAATGAGATCGCGCAAAGTGAGGGGGCGTGCCAGTGCAAATCTGTGAATGTCTGGATGCACAATGGCTTCGTGCGCGTAGACAACGAAAAAATGTCGAAAAGCCTTGGTAATTTTTTCACCATCCGCGAGGTGCTGAATAAATATGATGCGGAAGTTGTGCGCTTTTTTATCCTGCGCGCGCATTACCGCAGCCAGCTGAACTATTCCGATGCGCATCTGGACGATGCCAAACAGTCATTAAACCGCCTGTACACGGCATTAAAAAATATTGCTGTGCCTATCGAAACGAGTTCAATCGATTGGAACGAACCTTATTCACAGCGTTTTAAAACGGCAATGAATGACGATTTCAACACGCCTGAAGCGATGGCAGTCCTGTTCGATCTGGCAAATGAGGTGAATCGCAGCCAATCAGTAGAAGCTGCAAAGAAACTTAAGATGTTAGGTGACGTGCTCGGCTTGTTGCAGGAAAATCCTGATGATTATCTGCAAGGACGACATCGTATCGATGTGAATGTTTCAGTTACAGGTCTTACAGCTACCGCAAAACTAGGTATCGTTGACTTTATTCCATCGGGCATGACCAAGAGTATCCAAGCCCTTATTGCCGAACGAACTGCCGCTAAACAATCCAAAAATTTCGCTGAATCCGACCGTATCCGTAAGGAGCTTTTAGAAGCGGGAATTGTGCTGGAAGACTCTGCATCCGGCACCACTTGGCGACGTTCGTAGGCCTGTCGAAAGATGAGTGGATTTCGACAAACCCAACCCGAACGGGGTTAATATTTCATCATGCCAGATCAATAGGTTAAACGAATATAGCAGTAGTTAAGTAATTTAGGATATAACGACTCGAAGACAAAGGACGATAGGGGCTGGCAGCTACTAGGAATTGCATAGGATTCTGATTAGAATGTATCACCGCGTTGATTAAAATGTAATTTTAAGTGTAACGACAAATGCAATTTACCCACTTTACCGATTATTCATTACGTACCTTAATTTATTTAGGCGCGCAGCAAAACATGTTGGTTACGATCAATGATGTTGCTGAAAAATATGGTATTTCGCAAAGTCACTTAACGAAAGTCGTACACCAACTAGCCAGTCGCGGCTATATTCAAACCACGCGCGGCAAAGGCGGAGGAATGCGCTTGGCGCGCTTACCCCAATTGATCAACATCGGCGATGTAGTGCGCGATATGGAAGAAAATATCAACCTAGTCGAGTGTTTCAATGCAAAAAAACAAGGTTGCCCCTTAATACCCACGTGTATCCTCAAATCAGTGCTAGCAGAAGCGAGCAAAAACTTCTTTGCCACTTTAGACCGCTATACTCTCGCAGACTTATTGACTAATCAATCATCTCTGAAAAAAATGCCTGAACTCCAAAAAAGCCCGCATTAAAGCCAATCTTTAAGATTTATTGTTGGCGTCTTAGCTCACCCTAGGGCCACAATAAAAAACCCAACGAATTAAACCCAGATGGTCCATTGGAAGCACGAATCCAATGACCATCTGGGTTTATTAATACGTATCTATCGCTACACAGCAACGGCACAAGGGTCAATAACAACAAAATTACTGATAACCGCTTCGTGCTAAAAGAATTTTTCATGTTTTATTCAATACCCAAGTATTGAATAAAAGTGGTTAAAAACACCTGATCGTTCACCACGAAAAATGTACAAAAGATCGCTTATTGTCGGCGGCGTATAAACGTTCAATTAAGACGTAATAAACTTTTCTATCCCGCGGGACATTCCTTGCTAGACTCTAACAACTGGCGCTCATCAACATTATGGGGCAGAACGTTTCTGGTTTCGACTCTAATTGCATATTGATAAGGGAAGTAATGATGTCGAACTTGCTTAAGATATTAAGGACGGTAACAACTAAAAAAATATTCGCGATACTTTTTGCGTTCTTCGTGTTTCATGCCACGATCTTTAAGACATACGCAGCGCCGATGCTCGACAGTTCGTTCGGAAGCAACGGCATCGCGCGCATCGGAGTGCCCGCCAGTGCGGAAGATACGCCATCCGCGTCCGCCCTGCAGCGCGACGGCAAGTTGCTGCTTGCCGGTTTGACGATGGGACGGCAATCACGCATTTTTGTTCTCCGACTACTTTCGAACGGCGCCCCTGATGCCACGTTCGGCCAGAATGGCGTTGCCTTGTTCGATTTGCCCAATGTTTACAGAGTCCAACAAATTGAACAGGGTGCCGATGGATCAATACTAATAAATGGATCAAGCGCAAGCGGCCTTGTGCTGACCCGGCTGACGGCGGCTGGCATGCTCGACACTCGCTTTGGCACGCAAGGTTTATTCAGTGCGGACGTAACCCCAGCGCGCTTCGTGCAACAGCCGGACGGCGGTTTACTGATCGTCTCGGACGCCACGCAAGTTTCGAACCCCGCGCCAGGGGAGCAATTTGTATTGCGACTCACACGCCTTAATCCAGCCGGCGTGCGTGATTCGACCTATGCGCCGAACGGCGAAAAGATACTCAGCGGCTTGCCTTCGAATTTCTATATGGCCTCGGACGCCTCAGTTGTCGCCGAGCCGGATGGCGGCTTTACAGTTATGGCAAGAGCAACCATTAGCGGCGGCTCCTATCTGTTGGTTCGCATAACGGCCGCTGGTACGCTCAATTTTGGCTTTGGAGAAGGTGGTTTTGTCAGGGGGTACACCGTAGACAACCACTTTGATAAACCGGCCGCAATGGTACGCACCGCTAATGGCGGATTGCTTTTGATAGGCGATGAAGTTACCCCCCCATCCTATCCCTTCGATACTACATCCGCGAGCACCAAGATCGTGTTGTGGCGAATCACTGCCAGCGGCTTGGCCGATGCGTCTCTCGGTGCTGCCGGTCGACTTGAGATCGGCAGTGGCGACTCTGACGGTTTTCGATTGGCAGCGCTGAATGATGGCAGTATCGCATTGGTCAATGTCGTCTCCACTGGTGAAACCACCGCTGCACACGTGAGTCGCCTCGATGCCAGCGGAGTCCTGGATAGTGCTTTTGGCTCTGCCGGCAGCACGACGATTGCACTTGCCGGCTACAGTGCGTTTTCCGCCATAGGCATCCTGCCAAATGGCGTAGGCGGCTTGTTGATACCCGCAGTGGCCGGACTGACCTTGGTATGCCGATTCGATTGCGTTCTTAGCGGCGCACATGCTGCTGTCGCAAGCCTCGATGGCAGCGGTCATCTTCAAACCAGCTATGGCCGAGGCGATGGCTTCTCTGTCGTAAACAACGTTAACAAATACAGCAATGACAAGATTGACGCGATACTAGTTGATACTTCAGAAAAAATTGTGCTTGCAGGTAGTTCAGATGCAGACGCAACCTTTGATTATTTGCTTGAACGCCTGACGGCAAATGGTGTCCCTGACGTCTCATTCGGGACGAACGGGCGCGCGGCACCGAGGCAATTAATCCGTTTTAAGGGTAAAGTGCGTGCAGTAAAACAAGAAAGCGGTGCAATAACGGTCGTGACTGGAACTTCGGCCGGATCTCATGGCCAATTCGGCACCGTTACGGCGTTTCGGCTTGACTCTGCCGGGATACTCGACGCCGGATTCGCGCCCGCTCTTGCAGCACCGTCGTCAGGCAATACGGATATTGCGTTAGGTGTGCGTCCAGATGGGCGCTTGCTTTACGGAACGACAGCGTACGACGGAACTGCAATTTTGCAACAAATAATGCCGGATGGCATGCCTGATGTGAATTTCGGCGTAGGCGGTAAGATTGAATTCCCGTTGCCTGCTGGAGAGCAATCGCGACAGGCGGATCTGATTTCGCTTGGCGACGGCTCAGTGGTCTTTGCCGTGCTGACAGATCGGAACCTGCGTCTCTATAAGGTCGATGCGCATGGGTTGCCGGTAGCTTCGTTTGGTACGGTCGGTCAGTTTGCCTATGCTGCTGCGGATTTTGCTAATGCATACTCCATTGGAATACCATTCTCCTTGCTCTCACTAAGCGATGGCTCCCTGCTGGTTGGCATTCGCAACGTACCATCCGGTTCGCCAAGCGGATCGCTGCTCGTGATTCGGATTTCCAGTAATGGCACACTGATCGGAGCGAGCAATTTGTTGGCGGGTCAGGGTGAATTCAATTGGAGTGTTGCAGCACTACCCGACGCCAGTGTGGTGATAGCGGGCAACCGTTATGTTGGCACAACGAAATCGGCAGCGCTATATCGCCTGCTTCCGAATAACAGTCTGGATACAAGTTTTGGCGTCGGTGGAGCGTATCCGCTACCCGGCATGTTTAGCGTTGATGCGCTGGCGCTCGATGCTCATTCTCGTTTGCTCGTTGCGGGACAGGATGCGACGAGCGCCGTTCTGGCTCGCTATGATCTAAGCGGAGCGCTCGCCAGCACACCTATCGTTGAGTTCTATAACACCCATCTGGATCATTATTTCATCACCGCCGACGCCAATGAAGCTGCGGGCATTGATGGAGGGAGCGCGGGGCCCGGCTGGATTCGCACCGGAAATAGTTTCAAGTCGGGCGGCAGTACGCCCGTTTGCCGGTTCTACGGTAGCCAGGTTCCTGGCCCCAATTCGCATTTCTATACTGTAGCAGGCGCTGAATGTGATGGCCTTAAGCAGCTTCAGGCCATTACACCCTCCACGCAGAAGCGCTGGAATTTTGAAAGCCTGGATTTTATTTCAACTCCGCCAACCAATGGCACATGTCCGACCGGTACAACGCCGGTCTATCGAGCTTATAACAATGGGTTTGCCCGCGGTGTCGACAGCAACCATCGCTTTTCCAGTGATGCAACAGCTATCCAGGAAGTCGTCACGCGTGGCTGGATCAATGAGGGTGTGGCTATGTGCGCCCCCTAAAGCCAGCGGTTTAAACCTTGTAATTAATCATTAACAACGACAAAAACTTATGAAAAAATCAAATTTCTTTGAACTGATTTGGGCATCAGCGATATATATATTGGTGGCCAGCGCAAATGCAACACCCATGAACAAATCCCAGGAAGATAACGTTCAGCAATCTCAAGGGATAAGCATACAAAAACCGATTCGAGAAACCGTGATAATAACGGATGAGGAATTAACAAAGCTTGCGGCAAACCATAGTGGTAATTGCAATGCCGCGCCTGACCCTGCAAAAACGCAATACATTATTGGCTATGGTAGCTTGATGCAAGATGAATCACGTAAACGGACGACGCCCAACGCTAACATTGCTTATCCCGTTAAGGTCAATGGGTATCAACGTGGCTGGTTTACTAAAGGCAGCGGGGTTGGTTTTAGCACCACTTTTTTGGGTGTCGTACAGAACAAAGAGCGTATGCTGAATGCCGCAATTTATATTATCGATGCAACAGAAATCACCACTATGGATAAACGGGAATTTTCTTATTGTCGATTAGCAGTAGAACCAGAAAACTATTCATTACTTAAGCAAGACATTCCGCTGTCACCCGGACAAACCTGGATTTATGTCAATAAACCAGAAACCATTGCTACAGCAAACAAACGCTATCCCATTGTTCAATCTTATGTGGATATTTTTTTATCCGGCTGCCTGGAACTGGAACAACGTTTTGAACTAAAAGATTTTGCCAAGCAGTGTCTTGTTACCACGAGTAATTGGTCAACTCAGTGGGTAAATGATCGCATTTATCCACGGCGTCCTTTTATCTATCAACCCAAAGCCGGGCGAATTGACCAGCTTCTCAAAGAACATCTGCCACAGTATTTTCAGCATATCCATATTGAGCAATCGGAATAATCATGCCAAATATTTTCTAATACGTTACGAAAAACCGTAAGATGGTTCCCCTTTCACTTTTCAGGTAGCTCACTCTTATTGGCGCTCCAGTAGGTGATCGGGCTCCAAAACGACGGCCCTTCGTTACCGATTGGCCCGACGTCGCAATTACCGCAGACAGACATTGCTACGCGATTATCTGTCTGCTGCTGCTTGAACTTACGACGTGCTTCACCGACTAAAATGTCACTGAATTTCTGTGTCATGAGATTGCCCAATACACCAGCTTTCGGATGCATACAGCAGGGTACCACCGTACCATCGGCATCAACATATAGCTGATTGATTTCACCAAACCAGGGATGTGCATCGAATTCTTTGGCGTCAGCCACAAATGTACAAGAACCGCGTGGCACCGTGAGCGAGCGCCCGGTTTTATTCTCCTGTGCTTGCGGCAGCGCCATCCAACGCCTGAATTCCGGAGTCCAGCCGCGCGGGCGCAACACAGATTCCCATCGGCGCGCATCTTCCTCAGAATGAATGACGGTTCGCGTCAAAAGCTGCATCCCGGGCGCCCACCGGTCCCGTAAGCTGGCCGCTCGCTCCAGAAACTCAATTAGCTTTCCCCACTTCGACGGCGGACGTAAATGCTCGTAGCTTTCTGGCGTGCCATTACCATCACAACTCACAAACAGCTTGGTGACAACCTCTAACTTAAGCATTTCCTCAAAGTCATCCCAATAAACTTTTTGGGCGTTGGTGCTGATTTCGACGACAGACACCTTCCAGCTCTGCTTAGGAATTTGCGCAACGATCGACGAAAGTTGCTTATGCAACAAAGGCTCCCCATAATTAAAAAGACGCAACGAGTGGATACGCTCGACATCCATGTTGCCCAGGCAGCGGGCAAAATCATCTACCGAGATACGATAGATTTCTGGCTCCAGCGTCGAATTTGGACAACCTACACATTTTAACTGGCAGCCGTGTACGATATCAAAATGAACGGAGTAGAGGTGCTTCGGGTGCATATAACTCCTTGTAAATATAAAACTAATTCAGCGAAGTGACCAACGGAGGCCATTCCCCCGCATTAAGCCATTTTCAGCGCCATCAACGGACGGTTCCGGCGTACAAATCAGCGCTTATCATACATATGCGCTTCCGTACCCCACTCACTGCGTTGCGGCACTAACCAGCTTACCGAGCGAAAAAATCAATTTCGAAAGCATAAAGTAACCTGATAAAACAGATATTACACAAATCATACATGCCAATTGTGGGGCATCTAGAATGTAACAATAACAACCCGCACCATTTCCTTACCCAAGTTCAATTATCCTCCTCTACGGCGATAAAACTGGCTCTTGTAGGTATCCATTCATGCTCTAAACGACATAAACCATAATCACGGGTTTGCCCAGTAATCCGCACCGTAGTATTCACCGTATCAAAAAGCCGCAAGCCTTCCGGATCCATGGCATGCGCACGGATGGTATATTTCCCCGGCAATAACTGAAGATTGGAAAGACGAACACAAAAACCAAATTGCGAAGGAGAAACTTTATTTAGAAGATATGTAGTTTCATTTGAATGGGTACCATAAATCGATGTTCCATCAGCCCGGGCAACACCAAACAAAATTACTGGCGGCCGCCCATCAGGAGAATACGCTACCCCACAAAGGTACAACGTCCCCCCCATTTCAACCACAGTAATTACTGCACCCAAATCATTTTCCAACCACAGCTTACGAATTTGGTATATCCCGCTCGGCTGCACCGCACTTTCCATGTGCGCAGCTTTACTATTTTTCTCTTCGTGATAGGTCAAATATTCTCGCGTCACATCGAAGCTATTGCCATACATATGCATCTGTCCGTCATGAATCCATACCGCTTTCTGGCACAGGGTCTGGATGTGGAACATACTATGCGAACACAGCAATAGTGTTCCACCTTGACTCAAATAACCTTCAATCCAGCGAATGCATTTTTTTTGAAATGATTCATCACCCACAGCCAATACTTCGTCAGTAATCAAAACATCCGGTTGCATGGCGGTTGCCACGGCAAAACCCAATCGAACCACCATGCCAGACGAATAATGCTTAATCGGTTCTGCAATATGGGAGCCAATATCAGCAAATTCAATTATAGAATCCAGCTTGCTGTCGATTTCTGCATTGCTCATACCCATCAACGCGGCCGCCAAATGGATATTTTCCAGACCACTATATTCGGGATGAAAACCGCTACCCAGCTCCAGTAACGCGCCAATTCGTCCATTGACCACCACTCGGCCAGTAGAAGGCTTAACTACCCCGGCGATGATTTTCAAAAGCGTGGATTTACCCGCACCATTTTCACCGATTAAGCCTAGCGATTCTCCTGCTTTCAGCTCCAGGTTAACCCCCTGCAGCGCGCAGAAACTCGGTGTTTCGCCACGCTTAAAAAGCAAAGCAGCAATCGTACGCAGCCGATTACTACCCGTGGCTACGCTAGGATAACTCTTGCCGATATTACTTAGGCTGATAAGAGGTATTTGCACAATATCCGTGTCTGTTACAAATTAGAAGGAGATACAATTTGGAGAAATATAGCCATGTTACCTATTCATTCACGCACTAAATAAAATCCTCAAAATAGGGTGACAAGCGATTGAAAAACCAGCGCCCAGCCAAAAAAATCAACAAACTTCCAGCCAGCATTACCATATCCTGCCAGCCAATCTGATTATTACCAGTCATCAATAATCCGCGAATTCTGGCAACAAAAAAAGATAGTGGATTCAATGCAATAACCTGCTGTATCTGCTGCGGTACCAAACTGGCCGGATAAAGAACGGGGGTGGCGTAGAACCAAATCATGAATAACGGCGTCAAGAAGTGCTCAACATCCTTGAGCAACACTTGCAAAGCAGCAAGTATCAGCGCCAAGCCACTGGTGCATAATAGCTGCATACAAAATAACAACAACACCAATGGCAGAGATGAGAAGTACAGATCATTGCCGGTGAGCGCAAGCACCGCAATCACTAATAAAAAACCGATTACATGGACGGCATAAGTGGAAAGAACCGCACCATACACCAGCAACTCATGCGGGAAAGCGACTTTCTTGATAAGACCTCCGCCATTCTGCACTGCCAACGCACCACGTTGCGCACCTTCCTGAAAGCACAACCATGGCCATAGCCCTACCGCAACAAACAAAATAAAACTGTGGTCTTCCAGTTCGGGAAACTTTACCTTGAAAATAGCCGTGAATACCACCGCATACACCGCCAACAACGCCAGTGGGTGTAGTAGTGCCCAAAAAATTCCACTGACACTGCCTACATAACGGCTTTTAATCTCTCGCGATAGAAAATTAAGCAGCAGCCAGCGGTATGGCCACAAATTTTTTATCTGCATAGACTAATGTTTTGCGGCCTCGGATTTATTTATTTCTGATGGTTTAACACCACCTGATTTCGCATCAGGGTTTGTCCAGAACTGATTGACAGCCTCTTCATTTAATTTCAATGAGGGATCGGTCAGTATTCCACCGACAAGCGTTTTGCGGTATTCATTTAAATACTTCTCGCGCTCCCCCTGTATGATTTTCTCCTTCACCTCTTCAAATGAACGTACCAGCTTCGGTTTCTTTTCATTAAGCTGAATAATGTGAAAACCAAAAATTGTCTTCACCGGTTCGCTGATATCGCCTGGAGCACTGATGGCAAAAGCTGCGTCAGAAAATGGCTTGACCATTTTTCCTTCTTCAAAAAAACCAAGGTCACCTTTGTTCCCTTTAACACTCGGATCATCTGAATATTCCAGTGCTAGCTCTTCAAATTTTTTGCCACCAACCGCCTGCTCACGGACTTGCTTGATGCGCTGTAACGCCTCTTCCGGCGTGCGGGTTTTAGTGTCCACCAGGATATGGGAAGCATGTACTTTCGTAGGCACAGTATATTTTTCGATATCAACCTGATACAACTCACGGGCACGCGCGTCAAAGTTGGGTATCTTAATTTCCTTAGTGATACGACTGATTTGTTCCTGCGCCAGCAATTTATCAGCTGCCATTTCTATCTGTTTACCCATCAGAGGTTCGCGATCAATTCCTACACTACGCGCTTGTACTGCCAATGTCTTATTAATCAGCATGCTCTCCAGTAATTTGGCAATCCGAGCCTTACTTGCTAGTACTTCCGCGCGATGCTCTAGTGGAATACGCAGTAAATCCGCCTCAAAGTCCAAGCTCGTAATTCTGACCTTGTCGGATTCGATTAAAATTTGTTCCGCACTTACAGCTGGAGCGGTAGAACAAACCATCACGACGAGCACCGTTAACTGCTTTAACAACATACGACCCATTATTCTCAACCTCGTGGTAAATTCAAAAAAATAAAAAACTCCTCCATCTTAAGATGGAGGAGGGGAGAACACAAATACATTCAGACCTAGCAGTAACCTACCACAGAGGTAAAAATATTTGTGTAGGCTTGCCTGCCTGTATTACCTTAAGGTACGCCATGTAACCCACCGCTTCAGCCTTTAGGTTATGAGGGATATTATTCCTTGTTTCAAAAGCATAATTCCATGCTCTAATATCTGCAAGGGGTGATAATGATGTCGGCGGAGTTGTTCTCGTACCTGGCACTTCTCCGCCTGTATTTGGCGTAACTATAATTTCTTTTGCAGCAGTGTTACCTTTGCCAATACTATTGATGCCAGCAACTGAATAAGTAGTAGTACTTGTTGGGCTAACAGTACGACTACCACCTGTAAAGGTGCTTCCAGTCCATTCATAAGAAGTGGCCGCAGGGCTACAACTTGCAATCAACGTGGAAGTCCCACCTGTGCTGATTGTAGAAGGTGAGGCAGTCAGTGTGCATGATGGCGCTTCTGTAGGGGTTTGTGCTGTGTCCGTACAGGTTACTGTCAGATTGCCACTAGCATCCGCACTATAGCCAGTATAAGAAGAACACGAGTTTCCCGTTACTCCAGTCAAAGTCACCGTGCCAGCCAAAACCGAGCCTGAATTAACCATCATAAAAGTCAAAACAACAGACGCAATCTTTGTATTTATTAATTTAAAATTCATGCTAACCTCCAAATAATATAGAGTTTAATTACCAGTTCGCGGAATCGCGCTTACATAAAAGCGAAGAGTGGTATGCAACACAACGTAAAAACATAACAGATTTTCAATTCAAAAAACTTCATTTCAAATCGGACACCCTAGCTGATAGACACAATATAGGCATTAACATTTAGTAGCAAATCTATTCTGCTGGATGGTAATAATATGGGAATGAATGGCGATTTTTAGCAAAAATTCGCATGGATACTTTTAAAGTTTAAATACATAACAATTTTTAATGAAAAACGGGAGCAGAATTTCTTCGTACTCCCGTTTTAACCAACACGCATAACCGCTACATGTTGACTCCTAGTAAAGACAACTAACTATTAAAGGCTATATTTAGTCATTGAATATTGAAACTGTATACTTATGACTGAAATTACCGCCATATGTTGCCAAAACCCCAGGTGCAGCATTTTGGTTAATAAAATCTTGCAACATAAAGCCAACTGTAGGCAAACCGATATAAGTATCGCCATCAACGCTAGTCAATGATTGATCAGCAGTTGTTGTCAGACGTTTTACGCCATCGCCATCAACTTGACCATTAACAGCAGTGATTCCAGTAGCATTAAAGGCCATCCGCAACCAGCCATTCTCGAAGTTAACTGGAACATTTACCTCATTAGCCGAACCCAACAAGTGACTGTTATTAAAGGTCACAACAGTTGTTTCCCAGCACAGGGATGTACCGCCGCCTGGAGCAGGTGGTGAGAAGTCAACGATAGCGACGTTACCTTCCTCACGGTTCCAATAGCTCAAACCAACTGGCTCGCACGCACCATTAAGCCAAAACTTGTGGGTAAATGGGCTAAACAATTGAGTTGCGTCAGTTGACAGCGCCGTGTTATGAACAGGCACATTGTATCGCTTGGTCGGCATTGTTACCACCCAATCGGTACCGGACAGGGTTGCATTATCCAACACAAATTCATTGATAATATTGTTATGCATCAGTAACGCACTGACAGTACTATCACCACTCAGCCAAGTGCTTGTTACAGTTCCACCACCATTGAATATTATGCTGGTCAAATCTGCGAATGTCAGATCTGGGAAAATACTGCCAGGAGGATTCCAAATATTCTGTACATTAGACGGTGCAAAAGCATCCAATGCGACCGGGTCGTAACCAAAATCTGTACCCGCTGCAACACCTATCAGAGAAGCCGTACCTGCCAGACCACCGGTTGACGGATTTGCTCTAGCTGATTGCCCACCCACTATCAATGCGCTAGCAGGACCCATATCCATATTCGCGGCCTGAACTACCGAACAATTAGCCGGAACACCACTTACGTGAGTAATAGCTGCATTGATCGCGGTATTTGTGATTGTACCCATTTCGATAATTTCAAAATAGCCTTCACGGGTACGATCCAAGGATTGGGTCTCACCATCCCCACCACTTTGCTGAATACCTTCAAGAGCGGTACCAGAATATGCGAAGTTCACAAAATCTTTACCGTTAGCAGGAATCGCAGGAGCCGTGCATGACTTATCAGCGGTAACCATCTTTGCGCCGGTAGCAGTGTTCACAACCGCAGCAGTCCACATGTCATTCGGGGACAGATAAAGGTTAAAGTCCAATACTTCGCGACTATTTTTACCTTCTGTAAAACGTACTTTTACAGCTTTTGATGAATTAGTAGTATTAACTACAGACAGGTATGTGTCTGTTCCTGCACGTGTCGTGTAGTATGGATAAATCAGAACCTCACCCAAACCATTGGAGTTTACATGTACAGCAGCACTTGCCGTATTTGCGATACCAACCGAGCTTACTGCCGCTACTAAAGCAAGATAAAGTGACTTTCTCTTAAATTTTTGCATTATTGCTAGACTCCTTATATTTTATTACGAAATGTTGAAGTTTGACTTCGGGAAAAGATTATTACCTTTTATAAAGCATTACCTCAATAATTACTACAGTCGACTTTAGAAATTACTGCGATGTTATTGTATAACATAGTTGTTTCATTCTACAAGTGATTTTTTGTGCACATAATCCTCCTAATTTAAATCCATAACCCCTAATTATCTGCGCGGGACGTACCACCATTCCCCGTCTTGACGCAACCAATTCTCGTCCAGACGAGTCTCAAGTGATTTGATATCGCGATAGCTATACTCAATTGCCATTAGTACCTTGCACTGGTCTTGTTCGCATGAGACAGTATCCACGTTAGCTCTCTTCCAAATGCCGCCACGGATTTTAGCTCTATATAAATCCAACGACATAACATCACGCGTGCCTGGACTCAGATAACTATACGCTTTGGCGAAATCCTTTTGCATTAAGGCCTCCCAACGAGCAGCGGCCCGTTGGGCAACCAATTTTTGCGGTTCAACCTGCACTCTCTGTGTTGAGCCACCCCCAGATCCTGCACAACCCATCACTCCAATACTCAGGATAAGCGCCACCAACCCTCGCGACTTGCAACCCATTTCGCACATCCATTTTTTCAAAAGCTCACCCAAAATATCTATGTTTTTTATTTTGACTATAGTCACTCTTGCGTTAATGCACTGTCAAGGACAATCTAAATTCTTTCGTTACATCGTCTCTTTTTTACAACACATAAAGCTATAAACTAGATTCAACCCATCTACTCTGCGAGTACTAGTCCGTTTAATGACTCCAACATCCGATAACTTATACTCCAAATTTATTTACGAAATCTTAAGTCCAAAATTAAATCTACTATGTAATACGGCCAAGTGAAGTTTAAAGTGGCGGTACCGTCACTGTGCGGTTTGACTAGCAGGTACGTTCAAACATTCCTGGCCGGATCAATAATTAAAAACGAACAGGAATTCACTTTTCGCACCTCATCCATATTCATCTTGAATATCACTTTACGACAAGGTGTAGAAATACTTTAGCGCACTCCAAGGTTTTCTTGCATACAAACGGAAAACTATCTGAGCAAAGGTGCTTGCTTAACTTGCTTATCCATTTGTTTGAGTATATCGCCGGGCTTCCCAACCCTTTCTAAAAGCTCATTCAATCCGGTAGGCTTCTTCGGCATTTCGCTAGATTTTCCAAAATTTTCCAAAATATCACTTAACCCACTGAGTTTTTTTCGGAATTCTTCGCTTACATCATGTGCCTGCTGGTTATTGGCCACCAAACGCGGTGTAATCAGAAGCACCAGTTCGGTACGATTTTCAGAAAATGTCTGGACGCCGAATAGCCCGCCGATAAACGGTATTTTCGACAGATATGGCAATCCGCTGCTTGCTATGGTTTTATTATCCGTAATTAATCCACCTAATACCATGGTTTCACCGGATTTAACCACTACCGTAGTTTTTACCCCGCGCTTACTAATAGTAGGCGAATTAATCGAAGATGTTGTAGTTATCGAAGCCGCACTAACCTCTTGATTAATATCCATCGTTACCTGGCCGCCAGCATTGATGCGCGGTGTAACCGTTAACAGAATTCCAGTATCAATGTACTGAATGGAAGCAATCAACCCTGTGGCAGAACCCAAAACAGATTGAGTTTGACTAGTAATCGGCACGCGATCACCAACCTGAATCTTGGCTGTCTGATTATCGGTGACCATTATATGTGGTGAGGAAATCACTTTGACGCGCGAATCAGTTGCCAATAAATTAAGCGCAGCGGCCACCCCACCCGCTACATTCGAATTACTCCACGTATAAGAAAAACCGGGTGCTAACGCACTAATCCCAGAACTACCTGTATCAAGCTTGCCATTTCCGCGCTGTCCATTTTTAAAGGCCCACTCCAATCCAAACTTCAAATCACCTGTTAGCGTTACCTCGGCGATGGTGACATCTATCAGCACCTGCCGTGGTGCCACATCAAGCCTGCGAATAGCCGTTTCAATTTTTTCATAATTGGCTTGTGAAGCCAAAATTAACAATGCATTATTGTCCTTATCAGCAAGCACTCGAACATCACCCTTAACCGCAACATTATCGCCAACGGTCGCTTGCTGCTCTGGGGCTCCATCCACAGGGGTCGTTTCTGTCGATTTCACCTCTGCTGGCGCCAAACCAGGAGCAAGCGCAGGCGGGGGTATAGTTGAAGCTGTTGATTTGCTGAATACATTATTGAGCAATGCCGCCAGCTTTTCCGCCATTCCATTCTGGACCGGATAAACAAATAAGCGCATACCGCCACCGACCCCGCCAGTGTGATCTAAACGCTCAATCCATATTTTTGCCTGCTCTAGATACTTAGGCTGCTGCGTGATTACCAAAATGGCATTCAGACGCTCAATCGGCACCAACTTGACCACCCCAGCTAACGGGCTTAACGCCTGAGCACCAAAGATTTTACCGAGGTCAGCCACGGCAGTTTTCACCTCGACGCTTTGCAACGTGAATAAGGCAACTGACATACCAGATAGCCAATCTACATCGAACATGGCAATAGTGTCCTGCAAATGCCGTAATTCGCGCTCAGTGCCGGAAAGAATCATCAGGTTGCGCGCTTCATCAATACGCACGGCGTTCGCTTCAGTTACAAATGGCTCAAGAATCTTTACCATTTCTTTGGCGGCAATAAATTTCAACGGCGCGATCTGAACGCTGTACCCGCGACCACCTTGCAATACTATCTTGTCGTCTCCCAATTGTGGCGTGATCGAGCCACGCGTGGCAGTAGCAGCCGGCACCACTTTGTAAACGCCCTCTTCCCTGATAATCGCTGCACCATTCATACGTAACAAGGTTTCCAGTGTTGGCAGCAAATCTTTTCGCTGAAGTGGGCTGCTTGTATGTAAATTAATTGTTCCTTGCACCTTAGGGTCGATGATGTAAGTTTCATTGAATATATCGCCAACAATTGCTTTGACTACCTCACGCAAGTCAGCACCCTCAAAATTAAGCATCATTTCGTCTCCTGCAGCCGGCTTAACCACGCTTGCAACTGGCGGCGACGCTTTTACAAATACTCCAGTACCGGGGTACAACTTGACTTTTTCCGAACCATCAACGACAGCAGGTTTTTCCTCTTTCTTACTCTTAGTCTCGGCATCGCTAATATTCCGCGTAATAAAATGTGACTCCCCAGCCCCGTCACTCTTTTTTTCATTACTTTTTTTCTCATCACTCTTCTTTACTTCGAACGCCTTAAAAAAATTAGCACATCCCCCCAGTACAGGTAGCATGATCATAACCAGTATCCAACGTAGGTAAACTTTATTCATGCCCATTCTCTTTTCTCTATTAAATAGCATATGACTTCTCAATAAAAATGGTTTGTTATTCCGGTGACGGTTGTCGTAGTGCACGGCGACGCTCAAAAACAGATCGAGGATCAGCAACACTCTCCGTCGGAGCGGTAACTGGCGCCCCAGGCAGTGATGCAGCGGGGGCAGCAAGTTGCGCTGGCACACCAGGACTACCGGGCCGTCCCGGCTGACTCGGCCCTGTTTTGATTTTTAGTACCAGCTCCTCACGTTCATCACCTTGTTTGAAGGTGATTTTATCACGATCCAATTTCTCAATTTGCATGCCATTAATTTCTTGACCTAACTCGACACGTACCATCTTGCGGGTAACAATTTCACGCAACAGTGCAATATTTTTGTCCTTGGTAATAATGATGCCGTCCAAAATAAACTGTCCTTTGCGCATAGTTGGCTTAGGAGGCGCTACCGGCACAGGCAAGGGCGGTGGAGATGAGGGGGTCAGTGGCGAGAGGCGGCGAGAAGATATGGAAGAAGATACATGCTGGCGAGGCACGAACTTGGACGGTAGCGGGCGGCGGGATGAAGCAAACAATGGCCGTGCTAATATTTCAGTATAGGATCGCTCCAGTGGCAGTAAAGCAAACTCCGGCTGCACTGGCAGTACTGCTGGCCTGTTTTTTTGCAATTTTGGCTGCGGCAGGGGCACATTAATGCGGTTACCCCAACCAAGTTCGGAGCCAATTGTCCCAATCAGCAACCCTATCAATACCAACAATAATATTGTTGTGAAATGGCGAGGTTCAAAGTGGCTTTTCATTTGCTATCCGCTACCAACGCATAGCCAAATACATCGAACTGCGCTATTAATTCTGGCTCTGCCACAGGTATACCCTTATTCAAAGTATTGGCCTGCGAGCGTATGCTGACATTATCAAGCAACAGATAAGGCTGCACCGTCTCTACAGCATAAAGAATTTTTCTCAACGTGGGCATATTGCTGATAAATTGGACATTGACCGTAACACGGCGATAGCCGCCGTCGTCCTTGAATGGCACCACCTGCATACTGACCAGCTTGCCACCATTAGCCTCGATCAGGCTTTTTACTGTTTCCTGAATTTCTGAAGCGGCCAATGCAGCACCAGTGTTTCTAAGAAAATGCTGGCGGCCGTTTTTGTTCTTCACCTGATCGAGCGCCAACTGCACTTCAGCATGAGTCGCTATAACGTGCCGATAACGCCCCAAGTAATCAGCCATACTATCCAGCGACTGATCGTAATAGCGATGCAACATGTTAACCGGAATGAACAGCAGCAAGCCCCCAATTGTCAGGAATAAGATTAACAACCCAATGGCCAAGCCACGGCTTTGATTTTTACTGAGGGCTTGCATCAAGATTTAACCTCAGAATAAGGCGCTGTCTTTATTGTTTGCTTAACTGGCGTATTCGAAGCTGGTAGCGCTGGCTTGAGGGCTGGGACTCGTAGCGGCAATGATGAATTAAATTTTTCCGCTTCAATCTTGCTGGAATCAGGGGTAGATTGCTCTGGTTTGTTGTTGGTACCATTATCGGGCGTACCTAATTCAGGCTCACCAGTCGATGACGATAGTTGCGGTACAAGTTGTCCAGGCACGGGCGCAATGACTACGGCAGCTGGCACGGTCTTAATTTCTGCCGCCAGATGGTAACGCTCGCTGTTTGGCATATCCCCCTTTGTCAGCGGCGAGCGGAAGTTAGCGTCATGCAAAATCCTAGTACTCTCAATCAAAGCGATTAATTTCGACGAGGAGCCGGTTTCCCCCTGAATTTGAAGCTCCTTGCCTTTAAGGTTAAATTGTTGCACCCAGGTATCGTCCGGCAACAGGCGAGACAACTCATCCAGCAGTATCACTAATGGCGGGACTGCCTGTTTTTTATCCAGCATAAAATTGAATTCTGCCGCCAGTCTTTCCTGCTCGCGCCGTAGTGCATCGGTTTCTCTCGCTTGCTGCTTAGCACGGTCAACTATCGGCAGCAGGGCAATCACGGCTTGTCGCTTTTGCCAAACCGGGATAGTTATGGCGGCCATTGCCAAAAGCAGTGTTAACAGCAACAATCCAAGATTGACTCCGCGCAGCTTGGAAGGTTGGGTAGCAACATTGCGCTCGGTTGGCATCAGGTTGATGGCATCGCCGTCCGGCACAGCAATGCTGGCGACATACGCAGCATTGGCTGGCGCGCCCCAACGTTCCAGCAGATCAAGTGAATTATCCATCGTTGAACGCGGTATAACCACCAGCTTGACGACAAGCCGATTTTTTTGATTATCCACACGCAATACGCGAAAGTCGAAATAAACTTGCTCAGCTTTGAATGGGGTATGGCGATCCATTTCGAAACCTAACACTTGGCGCAGATTTTTGGCTGCTGCCAGAGGCAGTTCGATCTGCTTGCTCAGGCATTGAGTATCCGCGAGCCACAACGCAACCCGCTCGTCGCGTTTATGCAGCTTACTAAAAAGCACCCGAAAAGCAATGTCTTGGGTATCATTATCACCAGATTGCCGATCAACCCGACCCTGCTCGGTCAAGCTACCTTGCAGCCAGCGCTGCAATATAACAGCTTGAGGAGTAACCTCTATCAGCAGTTCATTCGCAGCGTTTGCACTAGATTGCCGCAACCATTGCGGCACAAGCGCGATAAGTTCATCCGACCACCAACGCCAAAAGCGCCCAACCGGGGAGTTCCTATCAAAAGTAAAGCGCGGCTGGCGCGCAACTTGAATTTTATTTATCATCTAGCACTGAAGTACGCATGTGACGTTCCTCTCAATTTTAGCGAAGAGAGGCTTAGGGGCAATGAGATCTGCCTGATCAACAGAAGTAACGTATGATCATTAACGGTTACTATAATTCCCTCAGCCTTTATCAGCATCTACTTTTAGATACCGCCACGAATCAACGACACATCCCATAGCTTGTTATAGTCATGCTATCTATCGTTAAGTTCAACCAAAGCTTGATACTCATCAAAAAAATTTAAACTGATGCGTCCATCGGGACACTGCCAAACGGTTACACAAAATTTACTCATTGCAACATGCTCAACATAAAATGCTGACATATGCTTTTAGCCCGACCTAAAAAATATCCTCAAGATGCATAGCTAGATGATGCAATACCCGGCACTCATATTGGAATGTTTGAGTAAACATCAATGATGCACATTGTGCGATCAGCTTTTCTTGTCGCTGAACGCAAATGGAACGTGGATTAATCGCGCGCAATCGTTAATGAATGGTTACTTGTTCCTCAACGATTGGCTTTAAAGTCGCCGTCCCCTCTTTCCAGGAAAAAAAAACGAACTTGCGAACGGCACCTTGATCAATTTTTACCACAGCCTCACGGACGAACACTGTACCGTCTAACGACACCGCTTCAGCACGAACACTATACACGGAACCGTCGTCACCCGCTACGGCAGCGGCTCCTGGAGCAAACGGCGGCGGCGGTAAATTTTTAAGCAAGGCTTCCTGGCGCGCCAGAAGATAAGCATCAACCAGCGCTACATTAGCACCAGGCAGCGCCAACAAAACTTTTCTTGGCGCAATGGCCGCATTTACTCCAGCCTGATGTGAATCTACGGTCAGTGTATCTGCCAAATTAGCATACAACTCCGGTGTCATGCCCAATACCCGCTGCAATTCATTAACCGTTTCAAATGGTGCATTGGCCGGACGGTATTTCAATCCGGCCGCTTTGTATTCAGCAACCTCAGCACCTTTAGGGCGTGGCAAATCATCGTCATCACGCCAATCTACAATAGCATCCAGCAAAATATTGCTTTCTTCATCGTTAAGCCCGACACTTTTCAGTAGGCCCTTCAGCAAATCGTCTGATGCACTGTTAAGGTCAATTTTACCGGACACGTCCAAGAGCGAAATATTGAGCTTAGCCCCTCCAAATTCCCACTGATGGGGCACGCCATCACCCTTCCATCGTTGCAGATCGCCAATTGGCTTGAACATTTCATAGAACGCACGCTGCATGCCAGCGTCAGCCACCGCTTGCGCGCGCGCTGCAGCCGCCAAATTCTGGCCCAGCAACGTATCAGTGCGCATGCTGAAAGCAAAACTCGCAGCAATCACAGTCAACAATGTGGTTGCCCACAACACTAATACCAAGGCAATGCCATGTTGATGTTTTTTGTTAATCATGGCCTTCATTCACTCACACATCGATTGGCAGCGGTGTCCCACGCACAGCCAGTATCAGAGCCGATCAACGGTGCCACTACCAAATCCGGCCAAACGCGGCCATTACTGAACTTGACCCGAACACGGATCAGATAAGGTAACCGCTGTTGACTATCCCGATTTCCCCACTGGTCGCGCCATTGCGGTTCGGCATCTTTGGTTTCAGCACCAAAATAGGCGAAATTTAATTCCTCTACATGATCCGCCAGCACGATTTTTTCGGCTGTCTCCAATGCGGTAAAATCAACGCTGCCTGCCTCTGGAATAACGCGCCTCATTACTAGTTGGCCAATATTATTATCCTGTACCAACTCCAAACCAATCAAAAATAAACCGCCCGTACCTAATCGCACGGCAATCGGAGCTACCAGCTTGATACTATCTGGCTGACCGATGAACGCCAGATTCATATCTGCTTTTTTCTTCCAGTGAAATGGCGTGACCTGACTTAATTCACGCCGCAAAAATCCTTGCAGTAACGCCAGATGTGTCGAATTTTCTGCGCGTATCTCGCCGGCATCCCAACTACGTACGCCCAGACGCATGCCACCAAACAACAAAACCAAAATAAAACCAAGCAACGACATGGCTATTAGCAATTCCAGCAAGGTGAAACCGGTAATTCTGTGTTTATCCAGGATCACAAAGCCACTCCATTCACCAGTCGCAACGTTTTAAGACTGGCCGAGCGCGGCTGGTCACTGCCACCCCATAACACTTGGATTTCCACTTCCAGCAGTGACACAGGCAAAATCGGCACTGGCAGTCCAGTCTGGTCGCTCGTCTGTGCCGGAGCCACCAAGTATGGTCGAATACTGACATGCCAACGGTAAACGGCATCAAACTCGCCATTACTCTCACTTATTTTCAGAGGCGTCTCGATGCCAATCGATGCTAACTTACTTTGACCCAACAACATTGCGCGCTGATATTCATCAACACGACTGGCATTACGCAAACCGCCAGAAAAAATCTGCATCAATACGCCCAATATCAGTGCCAAAATTACAAATGCCACCAGCACTTCAAGCAAAGAAAAACCACGATTGAATTTATGCATGCCTAAGGGGATTGTCAGCAAATAACCTGAACATTTTCGCGGATCTTAATTGATGCAACGTCACACCAACGACCGCATACATCAATATCCAGCCAAAATTTCCAAAACGTCCAGGTTCACATGCCGCCCTTAATTGAGAACGGAGACCTGGCCGGTCAGCCAGTCGACATTAATATCGTATTTACGGGCACCAGATGTTAACGTGATGCGACCGCCGGTGGAGCTTCCGTCCGAATAAAAACGGATCGCGCCGACTTTGTCGGGCAGCAATTCAGATTGTGCTGTGAACAAGCTGATGTCTAACTTTGCAGGCAAGGCGTAACGACGCTGGTCACCACTCACCTTAAAGTTTCGCTTTTCAACATCCAATATCAATGTCGACTCTTCTTTACGTGTGACCGCTTGGCTGCGCGCTTGGCGTAAGCCAGCCGCCAGCTGGCGCGCCGCGCCCTTTAGTTCGGTGCCGGGCAAGCCGGCAGAAATCGTCGGTATCGCCAAGGCATATACCATCGCCATTAACATTAGCACCACCAATAATTCAAGCAGAGTAAAGCCGGCGCTGGTACGCGATTTTATTCGCCCCAATTATTGATATCCTTGTTTTCGCCCTCGCCACCTTCACGGTTATCAAGACCAAGCGAACTGATATCAAAATCTTTATTGTGCTGTCCCGGAGAAGCGTAATGGTAATCGTTGCCCCACGGATCTTTTGGCACTATCTTCGCCCCTTTAATATAAGGGCCGTTCCAACCGGTCGCACCAGTTGGTGCCTCGATCAATGCCGCCAAACTTTCCTGTGAAGTGGGATAGCGTCCTACTTCCAGCTTGAACAATTCCAAGCTCTGTCCAAGTTGCTCGATTTGCAGCTTACCCGTTTTGCTTTTCGATGTACCCAGGTAATCCATTACTTTTGGCCCTACCAAGCCAGCCAGCAGGCCTAAAATTACCAACACTACCAGCAACTCAAGCAAGGTAAATCCCCTTTCCCGCCGTACCTGATTTATTCTGTTCATAATACTTTCCTCCCAAAATGTACCATTTTTATTTCCCTATGTTTTCCATGATTCCTGAACACATCATTGCTTAATGACAAGGTTCAATAAGATTAAGCGCTGTCACACAGTCGAACTCTCAACCCCTGATTACATCGCCAAGTCGTTAACACTAAGGATGGCAAGCAGAATTGACATAATGATACCGCCAATCAACAGCCCCAGCCCTAAAATCAGCACTGGCTCCATTAGACTTAACATACGCTTGACCGTTGTTTGCACCTCATTGTCATACACATCTGCAACGCGCAGCAGCATTTCTTCAAGCTGACCCGTTTCTTCGCCAACGACTACCATGTGAACCGCAAGCTTGGGAAACAAACCGGTTTCCATCATTGGCTTACCTAAGCCCAACCCTTGCTTGAGCTGATTTGCCACAGTGTCAAGCCCTTCAGCCATGACACTATTACTCAAGGTCTCTTTAATAATAAAGAGCGCATTCAATAAAGTCACCCCATTACCTAATAAAGTACCCAAGCTGCGACTAAAGCGGGCCACCTCGATCTTTGCCACTAGGTCGCCTACCAACGGCAGGCGTAAAAACATGCCATCCCAACGGTAGCGACTGCTCGGGTTACGCATTTGCTGCCGCAGCAGCACATAAATGGCTAACGCGCCAATTAGCAACGTCCACCAGTCATGACGTAGAAAATCACCGGCGGCAATGACGATTTGTGTTGGCAGCGGCAAAGTTTTACCGGATTGCTGAAACATTAAAGAAAACTGCGGCACAACGAATATCAACAACATCATCACAGAACTGGCTGCCACCACCATCAGGATGGCGGGATAAATTAATGCAGATGTAACAGTTTGCTTGAGTGCTTTAGCGCGCTCCATAAATTCAGTGATACGTGTCAGCACCGGACCAAGCGCGCCCCCAGCCTCGCCAGCGCGCACCATATTGAGGTAGAAACGGGAAAAAACGCCTTTTTGCGCTTCCATCGCCGCGGAAAGCGAAGCCCCACCACGTACGTCGTCACGCACTTGGGTCAGCAGGTTACGTACTTTTTCGTTTTCAGACAGTTCAACCAGAATTTCCAGGGCACGGTCCAGCGGCAGACCAGCATGGAGCAGGGTAGCAATTTCACTGGTAAAGGTGCCAATTTCCGCCTGGTTGACCCGCTTCGAGCGCAACCAGGAAAAAGAGGCTCTTTCCACGCTTCGCTTCTCCTGCGCTTGTTCAATCTGAATCGGGATATAACCCATGGTGTGCAGACGCTCTGCCACTGCTTCATCACTACGGGCTTCCATCTCGCCTTCGAGCGTTTCCCCGTCTGCGGTAACCGCGTTGTATTGAAACATTGGCACGATCAGCTCTCCCGCGTTACGCGCAATACTTCCTCGATGGTCGTGACCCCTGCCACCACCTTGCGCAAACCGCTTTCAAACATGGTACGCATGCCCTCCTCGATTGCGAGCTTGCGGATTTCGCCAGCTGTGGCGTGCCGCATCACCAGACTGCGAATGCCATCACTCATGGTCAGAATCTCCACGATATTAACCCGGCCAATATAGCCGGTATAGCCACAATGCTGGCACCCGACCGCATGGTACAACTCGATCGGATTAGCGTCAGTAAAGCGATGGAGCTCCATTTCCTCAACCACTTCGGGCAACACTACGCGCAATTCGCGGCATTGCGTACATAGCGTACGTACCAGGCGTTGCGCCAAAATACCGATCACGGTGGAAGTCAGCAGATAATCATCCATGCCCATGTCGAGCAAACGGTTGATCGTGGCTGCGGCATCGTTGGTATGCAGGGTGGATAACACCAAGTGGCCAGTAAGGGCGGCTTGTACGGCAATTTGGGCAGTTTCCAGATCGCGGATTTCACCGATCATAATTACATCCGGATCCTGGCGCACGATCGAACGCAGGGCATTGGCAAAGGTCAGGCCGATCTGCGCCTTAACCTGGATCTGGTTTACGCCTTCCATTTGATACTCTACCGGATCTTCCACGGTAAGAATCTTGACATCCGATTTATTCAAAGTTTGCAGCGCGGTATAGAGTGTAGTTGTTTTACCGCTACCGGTCGGACCGGTGACCAGAATAATGCCGTGGGGTTGCTGCAAAATTTCCAGGAAAATTTTGAGAATATCCGGGTCAAATCCCAGCCTAGAAAAATCCAGGGTCGTGCCGCTTTTATCGAGAATCCGCATTACCACGCTCTCGCCATGCATGGTCGGAACCGTGGAGACACGCAAATCAATTTCCTTGCCCTGAATGCGCAATTTGATACGGCCATCCTGTGGCAAGCGACGTTCGGCAATATCCAGACTAGCCATGATTTTAATGCGTGAGATGACAGCGCCGGACAGACGCCGTGGCGGCGATTCGACTTCGTGCATCACCCCGTCTACCCGGTAACGCACGATCAGGCGATTTTCGAATGGCTCGATGTGAACATCGGATGCGCGCGCCTCCAGCGCATGGCCAATAATCAAGTTAACCAGGCGGATAACGGGCGCCTCGCTTGCGAGATCTTTAAGATGCTGCACATCGTCGCTCGCACCTTCTTCCTCAAGGGTTTCGATGTCGCCGACAATCTCCCCCATCGACGTCTTGCCGCTACCATAAAGACGTTCGAAAGCGCTTTCCATATCCTGCTGCACGGCCACACGCACGCAAACCGAACGATGGGTCAACAAACCAAAAGCATTAATGGCATATTGATCAAGCGGATCCACTAGGGCCAGTACCAGTTCGTGCGCATCTTCATGTAGCGGCAAGGCTTTAGACTCTTTGAGGAAACGCACCGATACACGCTCTTCCAGCAAGGGCACTTGGGGATAATCAGCTGGCTCCACCAGTGCGAGTCCAAGTTGTGCTGCCAATGCCTCTGCCACATCACGGGCGGAAACCACTCCCAGCTTTAATAGCAGCGTACCAATACGCTCATGCTCACCAACTTCATCTTTTTGCAAGTCTAGCGCGCGCTCCAACTCAAGTGCATTCAGCTTCCCTTGCTCAACTAACCATTCTCCTAAACGTTTCCTCAACTTAATGCTTTCTGTGCGAAAAAGTGCGGGAATGGTATCACGAACATACGGATTTTCGCGCCAAGCCACCCGAATTCGCTGTTAACCAAAGCACAATTAAAGTATATACAGGACGTTTCAAATCCCCAGTGTAAAAAACGCATCATGGTGCTACTTGAAGCCAAAATCATCTGGCGTGAGTAATTGTGAGGATGTTTCGACTCGAGTTATTTTCGTGGGTTCCGTGAGTGAAAATTTAGTTTCCACACGCCCAGAATGAACGATGGACGTTTACTTAAGGGTAAAACAAAAATAAACGATACCCCGTTGCTTTAAGGTCGGCAGTGTCAAGATGCAATTTGATGCCTATCTCATGATTGGGCAGTAGCCCTTGTTTTTCGTCCTCGCTGGGTTTGAGATATTCCGCTGGAAGAAAAATACGGCGTGCCAGTACCTCATCCATTGAGTTGATAAGCGTAAGTTCGAGATTGGGATAGGTTTGCGCAAAAGATGCACGGTTTCGCAAAATGGCATTGAGAGCAATAACCCCCGCTTGTTTCGGATCGAATTCCAGGTCAGAGGATTCAATACTCCACCGGTCAATTTTTTTCGGTAGCGGGATATCACAATTAGATAACTTGCAATAAGACGTGAGCACTAACTTAATACCCGGCAGATGCGCGGCGAGTTCAACACGAAAGAAATAGGCGGTTTGTGCCAATAACACTATGAATAACAATAATATGACTACTACCCACGACCAGTGAACATTCTTTTTAATAACTGCGGAACTGGTTTCCAGTGCCTTGTCCGCGCTTGCCGTAGCGAGATGGCTGAAATCATACTTATCGCGGATTACTGGGATATGCTCTGTCGAAATTTTAACAGGCGCTTCCTGCATTTTTTCCTGAGGTAGGGCTAGGTTAAGTTGCGGGCTGGGTTCATCATCTGCCAATTGTTTTGTTGCATTGAATACCACCTGACAACGTCCGCAACGCACCATGCCCTGATGCATATCCAACTGGGTTTGGCTGACCTTAAAACGGGTACTACACTCCGGACACTGAGTGACTGCATTCATCGCTTCACGCCAGATAAGCACGCCCAACCTTCTTCCACAACCAGTGGCCTAAAATCAAACCACTGACCATAAGTTTTCATAACGTCTTCGGCCTGTTCGCTAAGTACGCCGGATAAAACAATCTGGCCGCCTTGCCGCGTTGAGCCTGCCAGCAATGGAGCGAGTACTTTGAGAGGATTAGTAAGAATATTGGCTACTACAATGTCAGCTTGTTGTTTCAGTGTGGCATTAGGCAGGTAGAACTGCGCGTCAACTTGATTAGCCATTGCATTGTCGCGGCTAGCTTGCACGGCTTGTGCATCCACGTCCACGCCAGTGGCGCTGGCAGCGCCAAGTTTAAGCGCCGCAATAGTCAAAATACCCGAGCCGCAGCCATAATCCAGGACAGACTCACCCCCTTGCAAATGACTGTCCAACCAGCGCAAACACAAACGGGTCGTGGGGTGACTCCCGGTACCAAAAGCCAAGCCGGGATCAAGCGTAATGTTAATGGCACTGGAATCGAGCGGGGTGTGCCAGGTGGGTACAATCCATAAGCGCTGCGAAATGCGGATGGGGTTAAACTGCAATTGAGTCAAGCGCACCCAATCGTTGTCCGCCAAGGTTGTGACGGCATAATTTGGCGGTTGTTGCAACCCGATGGCGTGTGCCGCTTCCAGCATAATTACGTCTATCGGCGTATCTTCGACAAACAGAGCAGTAACACGATTGTGTAACCATAAATGGGGGACGGGCTCGCCCGGCTCGCCAAATATGGCTTGCTCATCCAAAGTATCGGCATCTGCATCATGAATATCCACCGATAGTGCGCCGAGTGCTAACAGCGCCTCACTCAGCATCTCCGCTTGGGACGCAGATGCAGTAACCGTCAGCGTAAGCCAAGCCATGTTATTTTACCTTGAGGCGTTCGGCTAACTTGTGTTCCAGATAATGAATGCTGGTGCCGCCCCGTAAAAAAGCAGCATCTAACATCAATTCCTGATGCAGTGGGATGTTAGTCTCAATACCTTCTACCGCCATTTCAGATAAGGCAGTACGCATGCGGGCTATCGCCTGTTGGCGATTATCACCATATGCGATGATCTTGCCGATCATGGAATCGTAATGCGGCGGCACGAAGTAATTGGCGTACACGTGCGAATCCACGCGGATACCAGGACCACCAGGAGTATGCCAAGTCGTAATGCGGCCGGCCGAAGGCGTAAACTTGTAGGGATGCTCGGCATTGATACGACATTCGATGGCATGACCTTTAAGCGCTATATCATTTTGCTTGAAACTGAGTTTTTCACCGGCAGCGATACGAATCTGCTGTTGCACAATATCTATGCCAGTGATCATTTCGCTGACCGGATGCTCTACCTGTATGCGCGTATTCATTTCGATGAAGAAAAACTCGTCGTTTTCATACAGAAACTCAAAAGTTCCCGCGCCGCGATAGCCAATCTTGCGGCAAGCTGCCGCACAACGCTCACCAATTTTGTTACGAAGACGAGTATTAAGCAGGGGTGCTGGCGCTTCCTCAAGAATTTTTTGGTGACGGCGTTGCATAGAGCAATCACGCTCGCCTAAATATACCGCATTGCCATAAGAATCAGCCAACACTTGAAACTCGATGTGGCGCGGATTCTGCAAAAATTTTTCCATATACACCACAGGATTATTAAATGCCGCCTGCGCCTCACTACGCGTCATAGTCACGGCATTGAGCAGAGCGGCTTCAGTATGCACCACACGCATGCCGCGTCCCCCCCCGCCTCCGGCGGCCTTTATAATGACCGGGTAACCAATACTGCGTGCAATCTTTGTTATTTCGGCTGGACTGTCTGGCAGTGCGCCATCCACGCCCGGCACACAAGGAATTCCCGCTTTTTTCATTGCGTTTTTGGCGGACACTTTGTCGCCCATTAAACGAATGGTCTCTGGCCGTGGACCAATAAATACAAATCCACTTTTTTCCACACGCTCGGCGAAATCAGCATTTTCAGACAAAAAACCATAGCCAGGATGAATGGCCTGTGCATCTGTAACTTCCGCCGCGCTAATAATAGATGGGATGTGCAGATAGCTTTGTGACGAGGAAGCCGAACCAATACACACTGACTCGTCGGCCAGTTTGACATACTTAGCATCTGCGTCAGCTTCGGAATGCACTGCTACGGATTTAATGCCCATCTCGCGACACGCACGCTGAATCCTTAAGGCAATCTCGCCTCGGTTTGCGATGAGAATTTTTTCAAACATTATTTAACTGATGATAAAAAGAGGTTGGCCATATTCCACCGGCTGGCCGCTCTCGACCAGAATCGTGCTAATGATACCGCTTTGGTCAGCTTCGATTTCGTTAAGCAACTTCATTGCTTCAATGATACAAAGGGTGTCACCCACGCTCACGCTTTGGCCTACCTCCACAAAAGGCTTGGCGCCAGGGGAAGGGCTACGGTAAAAACTACCGACCATCGGCGACTTCACTACATGGCCATCCGGTGCTGCAGGTTCGACTGGCTCCGCAGGCACATCAGCCAGCTGCGGGGCAAGCGTGGTCATATGCTGCGGCGCAGTATAAACATGCTGCACCGCAGCACCAGAGCGAACAATGCGCACACGTTCTTCGCCTTCACTGATTTCCAGCTCGGCAATACCGGAACCTTCAACTAGCTCAATCAACGTCTTAAGCTTACGTAAATCCATAATTAACTCCTAACAGAATACTGCAGCGCGTACTGCACTGCGAGTTCATAACCGGTTGCACCCAAGCCGCTAATAACACCGATCGCGAGATCAGAGAAATATGATTCTTTGCGGAACGGCTCACGTGCAAACACATTGGAAAGATGGACTTCAATAAATGGGATAGCCACCGCCGTTAATGCATCACGTAAAGCCACACTGGTATGCGTAAACGCAGCAGGATTAATGACAATAAAATTAGCACCATCCTGACGCGCTAAATGTATTCGATCTATTAAAGCGGATTCAGAGTTACTCTGGAAATGCAACAGATTTGCGCCTTGCATACGCGCCAAATGCTGCAATTTGTTATTAATTTCGTCTAACGTGGCATGACCATACACACTTGGCTCGCGGCTACCGAGCAAGTTCAGATTAGGGCCATGTAGAACCAGAATGATGTTCATAAGCGCAGTTTGCCGCAAATTAGGGCAATTTGTCTATTTTTTAGCAGAAATTGAAGAAACAGTTATACGAGACGTTCTTCTTGCAAACGTTTACGCAATTCCTCAACGGTGAGGATAGGGGGGATAAAGCTTCCTCGCAATGCGAGTAAATCTTTTTCAAAACTCACCAAAGCATCTACCTTGGCTTTGTGGGCTACTGCCAAAAATACTTGGCTAAATATACCATGCGATGGCATCCAGCTAGATATGGAAGCCGTTTCACAGTACGGAAAAAAATCTTCCAGCAACAGATCCTGTTCAGCAATCGACAGATTAAACTTTGGGTAATTCAATGAGTCAAATAAATCTTCTTTTGTTGCGCTGCTAATTACCGGGCGAATAGATTTCGCCTGCCAAGCATTTTTCAGCCACGCCAAATTCCCGTTGGCGAACAACAATGCAGAAAGTATTACATGGGTATCGAGAACAACACGCATGCTATTCTTTAGATCGACGCGCCCAAACACAGGCATCTGCTATATCTTTTTCTGAGATACCTAATACAATCAATTTATCACGAACGACATCAGCAGTTTGAACCAAATCTGACGCCAGAGCAATGGCAGCCCTGTCAACTTCAACATCGGAATATCCAGCGACCTCCATTTGGGAAACAGTTTGATCCAGCAACGTGATCTGGTCGTTTGGAGTGATCTTGACGTGCATAATAGTAGCTACCTCAGCGGCAAGCATAGAGTTACAAGGTAAATAGATGGTAAAATTATACCTGAAAAAAACGGGCGCACGCAAGCTCAAGCCATTGTCCCATTAAGGAGTGGGCGGGCTTTATCGGCCTCACTGTCATTAAAATTCGTAGCATTTGTCTGTACCCCGCGCAAAGGTACGTTGCGTTTATTTAGGCGACAACTCGTCGTTTCTCATGCGAGTTATGCCACATCGACACATACGGGCAGTACATTTCAAACGATTGCTCAGACCGACATCCCTCAAATGAAGTGCGAATGGCTCGTTGAAAAGCACGATTCCCGCAAGTGAACGTTAGGTACAAAACCCTGGAATAATACAGATAACTATTTTTCTCCTGTTGCCCTAAACAGGGCGGTACGGCATAATTACCTACTGTTTGTTGTAAAAATGTTTTATTTATTCTTTGATAAGAGATGTCAGGAGGTTAGTGAAAGATGGCTGCGGCGCGTAAAGTACACCCCCCCAAGTTTAATGACATAACTGGAGCGATCCGCGCTTTGGCAATGGATGCGGTTCAAAAAGCAAATTCTGGCCACCCTGGCGCTCCAATGGGCATGGCAGAAATCGCTGAAGCGCTGTGGATTCACCACCTGCGCCACAATCCGGCTAACCCTAAATGGGTTGACCGTGACCGTTTCGTGTTTTCCAACGGCCATGGCTCAATGCTGATCTATGCCCTGCTGCATTTGACTGGTTACGACTTATCAATTGATGAGTTGAAGCGCTTTCGCCAACTGCATTCCCAGACTCCAGGTCACCCTGAATATGGTTACACTGCTGGTGTCGAAACCACTACTGGTCCACTGGGTCAAGGCATTACCAATGCGGTGGGTTTTGCCTTAGCGGAAAAAATGCTGGCAAATGAATTCAATCGTCCCGGCCATGAGATCGTTAACCACCATACTTATGTATTCCTCGGTGATGGCTGCATGATGGAAGGTATTTCGCATGAATCCTGCGCACTGGCCGGTACCTGGGGATTAGGCAAGCTGATCGCCTTCTGGGACGACAACGGCATCTCCATTGATGGACATGTTGAAGCCTGGTTTACTGACGATACCGCCAAACGCTTCGAATCTTATGGTTGGCATGTAATCGCCAATGTGGAAGGCCACGATCCCGAAGCAATAGATGACGCCATCAAGGCTGCCAAGGAAGTAACCGACAAGCCCACACTGATCTGCTGCAAGACCATCATCGGCGCGGGTTCCCCAAACAAGGCCGGTACGCATGACGTACATGGCGCTGCATTGGGTGATGCGGAAATCGCCGCTACGCGCGAATACATAGGCTGGAAATATCCCCCGTTCGAAATTCCAGCGCACGTTTATCAAGCGTGGAATGCGCGTACCAAGGGCGAGGGTTTGGAAAAATTATGGAACAATAAATTTGCAGAATACCGCAAGGCTTTCCCCCAAGAAGCGGCTGAGTTTGAGCGTCGCATGAAGGGTGATTTGCCGGCAGACTGGGCACAACATGCTGCAAACATGATCGCCAAAACCAATGAAAAAGCAGAAACCATTGCCTCGCGCAAGGCATCGCAGAACACGATTAACGGTCTGGTGCCAGCACTACCTGAGTTTCTTGGCGGTTCAGCGGATCTTACCGGTTCGAATCTGACTAATTGGACGGGCGCCAAGCACGTTCATGGAAAAACGACAGGTAACTACATTAGTTACGGAGTGCGCGAATTCGGTATGTCAGCCATTATGAATGGCGTGGCGTTGCATGGCGGCTTGCTACCATTTGGCGGCACTTTCCTGATGTTCTCAGAATATGCACGCAATGCACTGCGCATGGCTGCGTTAATGAAACAACGCGTGATTTTCGTATACACGCATGACTCCATCGGCCTGGGCGAAGACGGCCCAACTCACCAGCCAGTGGAACAAACCGCTACACTACGCTACATCCCAAATATGGACGTTTGGCGTCCTTGTGATACGGTGGAATCTGCCGTGTCATGGGTTGCAGCGGTTGAGCGCAAAACTGGCCCGAGCAGCCTTATCTTCAGCCGCCAAAATTTAGCATTCCAAAAACGCGATGAATCTCAAATCACCAACATTCGCAAGGGTGGCTATGTGCTGTCAGAAGCCGCCAATGGCAAACCACAAGCGCTCATTATCGCGACTGGTTCTGAAGTGGGTCTGGCAATGGACGCACAAAAAGCCTTGGCTCAAGACGGCATCAATGTACGAGTAGTTTCCATGCCTTCAACCAATGTATTTGATCGTCAAGATCAGACATACAAGGACAGCGTGTTACCAAAGGGCAGCAAGCGAGTAGCTGTCGAAGCGGGCGTGACCGGTTTTTGGTACAAATATGTTGGTTTGGACGGTGCGGTAATTGGCATGGATGCTTTTGGCGAATCTGCTCCGGCAGGTGACTTATTCAAACACTTCGGCTTTACCATTGAAAATGTGGTGAAAGCCGTGAAAAGCATACTTTAAATTTCTGGTAGCGATACAGCCGAATCCTTAAGAACGCGAAAAATGTCTACCATGATTTGCTGCGATGATTATCGCAAGACCATATCGAGTCAGCTTCAGTGTTGCGATGGCGCACAGCTAATGCGAACATCGGCGTTCACTACTGCTAATTTCCGTCAAAGTGGGCACTAGCATTGTAGCGGAGGGACCGGCGGCATACTTCTTAAAGCTGTCCTGTCAACCAAATTACCTGTGGCACAGCATGTAAAGATACTGAAAGTTTAAATATTGATTAGTGTAGCTACAGCATCAGAACAATATCGAAAAATTTGTCTGAATAGTTACAATTTTAGTTATAAAACCAGGAGAGAAGCATGACAATTAAAGTTGGTATTAATGGGTTTGGTAGAATTGGCCGTATGGTGTTTCGCGCAGCGGTGAAAAATTTCCAGGACATCGAGATCGTAGGCATTAACGACTTGCTTGAACCCGACTACTTGGCTTACATGTTGAGCTACGACTCCGTGCATGGCCGCTTTGATGGCACCATTTCCATTGAAGGCAACACCTTAGTCGTCAACGGTAAAAAGATCCGCCTGACTGCTATCAAAGATCCCGCCGAATTGAAATGGAATGAAGTGGGCGCTGATATAGTTATCGAGTCCACCGGTCTTTTTCTCACTAAGGAAACTTGTGAAAAACACATCGCCGCGGGTGCCAAGAAAGTTATCATGTCTGCCCCATCCAAGGATGACACACCGATGTTTGTGTATGGCGTGAATGACAAAACTTATGCTAACCAAACGATCATCTCCAATGCTTCCTGCACGACAAATTGCCTCGCCCCTGTTGCCAAGGTGCTAAATGACACCTGGGGCATCAAGCGCGGACTAATGACCACCATACACGCCGCCACCGCTACCCAGAAAACCGTGGACAGCCCTTCTAATAAAGATTGGCGTGGTGGTCGCGGTATTCTCGAAAACATCATTCCATCTTCGACTGGTGCAGCTAAGGCCGTTGGCGTGGTTATTCCCGAACTGAATAAAAAACTCACCGGCATGGCGTTCCGGGTACCCACCTCTGACGTATCCGTAGTTGACCTCACCGTGGAACTGGATAAGGCTGCGACCTACGCCGATATCTGCGCCGCCATGAAGACCGCATCCGAGGGTTCAATGAAGGGCATACTTGGCTATACAGGTGCGAAAGTGGTCTCTACCGACTTCCGGGGCGAGAGTTGCACCTCTGTTTTCGACGCAGAGGCAGGCATGTCTCTGGACGGCACCTTCGTTAAGGTCGTCTCTTGGTACGATAACGAATGGGGCTACTCCAGCAAGGTTTTGGAGATGGTTCGTATTATAGCTAAATAAATATGCATGCAAGGTGAGGAACTACCTCACCTTTTTGCATTTTTTCTTATCGTTTCACCTCGAATGCTTAATTGGAGAAAGAATTGTCCGTAATCAAAATGACTGATTTGGATCTCAAGGGCAAACGTGTCCTGATCCGCGAAGACTTGAATGTTCCCCAAGCCGATGACGGCACCATAACCGATGATACCCGCATCCGGGCAAGCATGCCTACCATCCAGCATGCCGCGCAGGCAGGTGCCAAAGTAATGTTAATGTCCCACCTCGGCCGTCCTGAAGAAGGCGTATATTCCGAAGCTGATTCCCTAAAGCCTGTAGCCAAGCGTTTGTCTGACTTGTTGGGTAAAGAGATACGGGTAATTAAAGATTGGCTGGATGGCGGCTTTACCATCGCCGATGGCGAAGTCGTACTATTTGAGAACGTGCGCTTCAATAAAGGTGAAGGCAAAAACAACGACGAGCTATCCCAAAAAATGGCTAAGTTGTGCGACATCTATGCAATGGATGCATTCGGTACCGCACATCGCGCGCAGGCTTCCACCCACGGTGTGGCGAAGTATGCACCAGTGGCATGTGCTGGCCCACTACTGGCAGCAGAACTGGAAGCATTGGGCAAGGCATTGAAAAGCCCGGCTCACCCCCTGATCGCCATCGTCGGCGGTTCTAAAGTTTCAACCAAGTTGACCGTATTGGAATCGTTGTCCCACATCGTGGATCAATTGATCGTCGGTGGCGGCATTGCCAATACTTTCATCAAAGCGGCTGGTTATAACGTCGGTAAGTCGCTATATGAACCGGATCTTGTCGCCGAAGCCCAGCGTTTAATACAAGCCGCCAAGACCAAGGGCGGATCGATTCCAGTACCCACCGATGTGGTCGTAGGTAAGAAGTTCGATGCCAATGAGCCAGCCGTGATTAAGAACGTGGCTGATATTACCGATGATGATATGATTTTTGATATTGGCCCCGAAACTGCCCAGACTTATGCAGCCTATCTGAAGAACGCCGCAACCATCGTATGGAATGGCCCAGTAGGCGTATTTGAATTTGACCAGTTTGGCGCCGGCACCAAAACGCTAGGTATGGCGGTTGCGGAAAGTCCCGCATTTTCTATCGCTGGCGGTGGGGATACGTTGGCGGCGATTGCCAAATACGAGATCAGTGATCAAGTAAGCTATATTTCCACGGGTGGCGGTGCATTTCTAGAATTCCTCGAAGGCAAAAAATTGCCAGCGGTGGAAATTCTTGAGCAACGTGCCACGAAGTAAATAAGACGAGAAATTTATGTTACGCAGAACCAAGATTGTTGCCACTCTGGGACCAGCCTCCAGCGACCAGAAAGTACTGGAGAAAATGATACTTGCTGGCGTGGATGTGGTGCGCATGAACTTTTCCCATGGTACAGCGCAGGATCACGTGGCGCGTGTTGAAAAAGTGCGCGCTGCAGCGGCTGCATGTGGCCGTATTATAGGGATTCTTGCCGACCTGCAAGGTCCCAAAATTCGGGTGGGAAAAATTGAAAATGACAAGATCATTCTCAAACAAGGGGATACTTTTATTCTGGATGCGGAATGGACCGGCCTCGGCAATCAAGAACGAGTTGGCCTCGACTACAAGAACTTACCTAAGGATGTCAGCAAAGGTTCAGTGTTGTTACTGAATGATGGCATGCTGGAATTCGATGTAACTGAAGTTAAGGGCGCGCAAATTATCTGCAAAGTAGTGTGCGGCGGTGTGCTGTCAAACAACAAGGGCATTAATCGCAAGGGCGGCGGTTTGACTGCACCCGCGCTTACCGACAAGGACAAGGAGGACATTAAGACTGCAGCCCTAATTAAAGCGGATTATCTGGCGATTTCCTTCCCGCGCTCGGCTGATGACATGAAATTGGCGCGCAAGCTGATGCATGCGGCTGGCGGCAAAAGCTTATTGATGGCTAAAATTGAGCGTGCCGAAGCCATTGCCGTACTGGACGAAATTATTGATGCATCCGACGCTATCATGGTGGCTCGAGGCGACCTTTCCGTGGAAGTGGGAGATGCAGCCGTGCCAGGCTTGCAAAAACGCATGATCCGTATGGCGCGTGCCAAAAACAAGCTGGTTATCACTGCCACACAGATGATGGAATCCATGATCACTAACCCGATTCCTACCCGTGCGGAAGTATCGGACGTGGCAAATGCAGTACTAGATGGCACCGATGCGGTAATGCTATCAGCAGAAACTGCGGTGGGCGACTATCCCATCGAAACCATAAAATCCATGGTGCGGATCTGTATTAACGCGGAAAGTGAAATGGAAGATATCGCCACCAGTCACCGTCTGCTACAAACGAAGTTCGCACGTATCGATCAAGCTATCGCCATGTCTGCGCTATATGCAGCTTCTCACTTTACGATCAAAGCGATTGTGGCGCTGACCCAGTCCGGTTCGACTCCTCTGTGGATGTCCCGTATGAATGCAAGGGTACCGATTTTTGCGTTAACGCCAACTGAATCAACCTTGAGTAAGGTAACTCTATTCAGCGGAGTACATCCGATTGCGTTTAACACTACCTCGAAACTTCCTTCAGTAGAGTTGCGCGCAGCGGAGGACGAACTGGTACGTTTGGGATTAGTGCAAGACGGTGACATGATTGTGATGACAATAGGTGAAGCCGTTGGCAAGGCTGGCTATACCAATACCATGAAAATTGTTCGGGTAGGCGATCACCGTAAGCACTGATAAATTGAAGCGCGGCTCAGTTTTCCCGTACACTGCCAGATTCTATTTTTGATTTTGTTTGATAACTTTTAAATTTGCTAGGAGAAAAAAATGGCTCTTGTTTCATTACGCCAGCTGCTGGATCATGCAGCCGAGAACGGATACGGCTTGCCCGCATTCAACGTCAATAATTTGGAACAGGTCAAGGCAATCATGGAGGCAGCGGATGAAACTAACAGCCCAGTGATTATGCAAGGCTCCGCTGGCGCCCGCAAATATGCAGGCGAAGCTTTTTTACGCCACTTGATTCTCGCTGCTGTAGAAACTTATCCGCACATTCCAGTAGTCATGCACCAAGATCATGGTGCCTCCCCGGCTGTTTGTATTAACGCCATTCGTTCCGGATTCTCCAGCGTAATGATGGATGGTTCCCTAAAAGAAGATGCCAAAACTCCATCCTCTTATGAATACAACGTTGAAATAACAAGTAAAGTTGTCGATATTTCCCACGCGGTCGGCGTATCCGTTGAAGGTGAGCTGGGTTGCTTAGGCTCACTTGAAACCGGCATGGGCGAACAAGAAGATGGGCAAGGCGCAGAAGGCAAACTAGATCACTCGCAACTACTTACCGATCCAGAAGAAGCAGCCGATTTTGTCAGGAAAACTGGGGTAGATGCACTGGCCATAGCAATCGGCACCTCGCACGGTGCATACAAATTCACCCGCCCACCCACAGGTGACACTTTAGATATTAAGCGTATCAAGGCGATCCACGCGCGCATCCCCAATACCCACTTGGTAATGCATGGATCTTCTTCTGTACCACAAGAATGGTTGAAGATTATTGACCAATTTGGCGGCGACATGGGAGAAACCTATGGCGTGCCAGTTTCGGAAATAGTCGAAGGTATCAAACATGGCGTGCGAAAAGTTAACATCGACACAGACCTACGCATGGCATCTACTGGTGCGGTACGTCGTCACTTGGCACAAAACCCCAAAAATTTCGATCCACGTAAATTCTTAGCAGAATCAACTATAGCCATGAAGGAGATTTGCAAGGCACGTTATGAAGCCTTCGGTTCTGCTGGCCAAGCTTCGAAAATAAAAGCTTTATCACTGGATGCGATGGCCATTAGGTACACCAAAGGTGAGCTCAAAGCTATCGTCAAATAATTCAATGTAAATACAATTAAAAAAGCGGTTTTCGAACCGCTTTTTTCTTATCCCCAGAATTCCCTGTTTTTTATCAAACATCCTCTCAAGAAACACAATATTAAAGTAGGCTCTAAGCACCGACTGGCTTTTGTGAAGTGGGGTGGCCTCTAACCGCAAAGAAGACTGAGCGGCGCGATTAGTTGTGGGCTTGGATGTGCCTGAGCGTATTTTACCCCCGGAAACTTTAGTCCTAACCAAGGTGTAAAACACTTCACAATCAAAACGGGTAGGTTCGCACATCGAATTGCGGTGCATTTTTGGAGTTCGATGCACATCGCGCCCGGATCACTATCATCATCCCCGATGATGTCTGAAACCAGGTTGGCCAGTTACACATTCATCCGGATTAACGCTTATTGCATGTACTGTTGCAGCCACGTGCAATCGAAAACATCTGGCTTGTGGCTGGAGACATTTTACCTGTCATGCATTGGATTCACGGCCAATCCACGCGCTATGGGAATCCCGTAGTACGGTCGATGCCCCATTGCCACCGTATACACGCCGCAGCGCATTAGCCAGTCCGCCCACTCCTCCAGGTCTTCTATAAAACGTTTAAACTCCCGGCTCACATCTCGCCGCATCGCGTGCCTATCAAACGTATTGCGACCGAAGGCCGGTTACTACGTTTATTTCATGTTGGAAGAGGCTGGAGTAGTTTGACCACCGAGGGTATTTCTGTTAAATTGAAAACATGGATAGCAATGAATTTAAACAATGGCTTGTTAAGCAAGGCGCTACATTTCAGCCAGGCCAAGGAACTCATATCAGGGTGTTTCTTAATGGTCGTCAATCAGTTCTGCCGATGCATGGCACAGAACTGAAAATTGATACTATTGAATATATTAAAAAACGGCTAGGGTTGAATTAGGGAGCTTGCGATGTTTGAATATCCAGTGGACTTGATACCTGCCAAGGATGGCGGATTTGTCGTAACTTTTCCCGATGTACCGGAAGCCATTACCCAGGGCGATGATAGGGACGAAGCACTGCAGTATGCCAGTGAGGCGCTGGAAACCGCACTTGGTTTCTATATAGGCGATCGTCGTCAGCTACCCTTGCCCTCCCTTGCAGCCGGGCGTCCCACTGTTACGCCCGATGCAATAGTAATTGCCAAAATGATTTCAAACTGGTTATCTCTAAAGAAATAACCAAGAGTGGTGGGGTTTAAGAAACAGAATAGGCATTTTGCTTTATGCAAAAGGTTTATGACGAATCAAATTCAACACTCCAACTTCGCTATTTCTCGCATAGTATTACTTCTTCGTTGGAATAGCGTCAATTCAGTTTTCTGACATAATCCCAGTATTAAACTGCCACGCGCAATACAAGTCCCTTGAGATATGCGCCTTCCGGGAAGTTCAATAATATCGGGTGATCCGGCGCGGCATGCAGTTTGTGTATTATGTGCGCAGTTACTCCAGCGTCCAAGGCAGCACCGGCAATAATTTTTTGGAATAGGTCATCATTTATGCCGCTGGAACATGAATAGGTGGCGAGCAATCCTCCCGGTCTAAGCAGCTTGAAGCCTAACAGGTTAATATCCTTGTAGCCACGCGCAGCTTTTTCGGCGAAAGCTGCGGTAGGTGCAAATTTGGGTGGATCAAGAATAATTAGATCGAATTTTCGATTCTGGTCACGCAGCTTGCGTAGTGTCTGGAACACGTCGTCACATTGCCATTCAGCGCAGCTGGCATCCAGCCCATTAAGTTCCACATTACGCTGTGCCAATTGCAGCGCTTCATTCGAAGAATCAATTGATAGCACTGATTTCGCGCCGCCACGCAGTGCATACAGCGAGAAACCGCCGCTGTAGCAAAAGCAATTCAAAACATCCTTGTCTTGCGCCAGGGTTCCAATCAGTTCACGGTTGTCACGCTGATCGAGATAGAAGCCCGTCTTCTGCCCGAGTGCTACATCCACGGCAAAATGCAACTTATGTTCAACAATGGATAACGATTCGGGCAAGTTGCCACGTAATACGTTATTACGTTCCGGCAAGCCTTCTAATGCACGTGAGTCAGAATCAGAACGCTCGTAAATACAAACCGGATTGCACATCTCTTGCAGTATGTCAGCGCAAGTGTCGCGCCAACGTTCCGCTCCCGCACTGCCAATCTGCATAACCAGCACATTACCATATTGATCTACTATCAGCCCGGGCAAACCATCAGATTCACCATGGATCAGGCGCAAGCCAGTACTATGTTGCGCCAGTTTGAGATCTTTGCGCAATGCCAGTGCATGGGTGATTTTCGTGCGGAAAAAATCTACATTAATGCTTTGCTCCGCATTCCATGACCACACTCGCGCAGCAATTTGTGAATGTGCATTGTATGCGGCATGGGCGATAAAAGCGCCTTGTGTAGAGTATATCTGTACTGTGTCACCATCAGCAGGTGAGCCTTCCACACGTTTAATTGCTCCGGAAAATATCCAGGGATGACGACGCAGAAGGGATTTCTCCCTTCCTTCCTTGAGAATAATTTTATTCATGAAGTTTTCTTTTTGGCCCGCGGATGCGCGGCATCGTAAATTTTACTGAGATATTGGAAATCAAGATGAGTGTAAACCTGCGTAGTAGAAATGCTGGTATGGCCGAGCATTTCTTGCACTGCCCGTAAATCTCCGCTGGATTGCAGCACATGTGAGGCGAACGAATGGCGCAACAAGTGCGGGTGAACGCCGCTGGTGATGCCCTGTTTGATGCCCCAGCCAGACATGCGTAATTGCACCGCGCGCGAACCAATGCGGCTACCATTGCGATTAACGAACAACGCCGTTTCATCCTGTTTGGCCAATTGTCCGCGCAGTGTCAGCCAAGCTTGCAGCGCGGAAATCGCATAGCGACCCAGCGGTACGATGCGTGTCTTGGCACCTTTACCGACAACGCGTACAGCTGCATCTGCAAAATCAAGCGCAACAGGATCGAGGCTTACTAGCTCTGCCAAGCGCAGACCGGAAGAATAAAATAACTCAAACATCGCTTTATCACGCACCGCCAGAATGTCGCCTGCTGTGGGTAGTTCCATCATACGTACAGCTTCGTCCGGGGAAAGTGCATGCGGCAGATTGCGCGCTGATTTGGGCGCACGCAGCCCGATACACGGGTTGTCTTTAAACTGGTGGTCGCGTATTAGATAAGAATAAAAACTACGCCATGCCGACAGCATACGCGCCAAACTCTTGCCACCCAAACCGCCACCATGCAATTGGGCTACAAAACGGCGAATTTGATGGTTTTTTAGTTCGTTTAGTGGTGTAACACCAGCAAGCTTAAACAAACGGCAAATATCGCGGGAGTAATTTTCCGCAGTCAGTGGGGAGTAACGGCGCTCGTTACGCAGATGATCGAGAAATCCGTGCAGTGCAACTTGGTTAAAAGCGGTAGCCTGCTGCACGGTGCTGTTTATCATCGTTTTATAGCGAAGGACGTAGCGCACTGCTCACAATTTCCGCAATACGCTGCAGAAACAAAGTACCCATGCCGGGATAAAAGCGCTGCGCATCTTCACTAGCCAATATTAACAGACCGATGGATTGCTCATCCGTCCGCAGCGGTAAATAAGCAAATGAATGCAAATGAACCGCGCTTTCACCAAACCAGGCCAAAGTGTCATGAAGAGCGTGATGAACACAGACGGGTTGTAGTTGCTGATCCACAAAAGTAAGTACTTCCAAGCTAGGCGGTAACCCTTTCCAGATATGCAGTACAACATGTGGCACGGCAAAAATTTCACGCAAATTCTGCGTAATGACATTTTGCAAACTCATTAGGTCACGCGCACCAAATAACGCAAGGGTGAATTGATGCACTTTTTGCTGTAATGAGTCGTTTTCCTGAGCAAACCTTACCATCTCGTGCAGTTTTTTTTCCAGGCTTTTGTTCTGCTCACGCAAAGTCAGTAACTGCCGCTCATTTAATGAAATGGTACGTCCGCTATACGGATGGGGGATAGTGACTTCCGCTAACATATCAGCGTGATCTTCAAAGAACTGGGGATTATTTTGTAAATATAGTGCGATATCTGCGGATTTCATGTCGTCCTCTTATAAATTTATTTCACCTTCAAATACAGCAATCGCTGGTCCGGTCATAAATACCGGTGTGCCGTTTCCGGCCCAAGCTATGTTTAGCACCCCACCGCGCGTGGCAACATTCACACGCGCGTCCAATAGGCCGCGACGGATGCCGGTTACCACTGCGGCGCATGCGCCAGTGCCACAGGACAAAGTTTCACCAGCACCGCGTTCATACACGCGTAATTTGATGTGTTGATGATCTACTATCTGCATGAAGCCTGCATTCACCCGTTGCGGAAAACAAGGGTGATGTTCAATGAGCGCCCCCTGTGTGATAACTGGTGCATGTTCCACATCAGTCACCACCTGTACCGCATGTGGATTGCCCATCGATAGTGCCGTAATCTGCACTGTTTCGCCCGCTATTTCTAGCGTTTGGATAACAGCATCATTACTGCCAAGAAATGGAATACGTGCAGCCTCAAAAATCGGCGCACCCATATTTACTGTAACTTGACCATTGTCCTCAAGGCGCGGTGTAATCAAGCCATTTTTTGTTTCTACCACGATTTCACGCTTGAGCGTCAGTTTTTGATCGTGCACAAAACGCATAAAGCAGCGCGCGCCATTGCCACATTGTTCCACCTCGCCACCATCACCATTGAAAATGCGGTAACGAAAATCCGCGTCGGGATGCTGAGCAATTTCCACTAACAAGATTTGATCGCAGCCCACGCCAAAGTGCCGATCGGCTAACAGGCGCAACTGCTCCGGTGTCAGCTGGACACGCTGGCGTAATCCATTGAAGACTACGAAATCATTACCGGCACCATGCATTTTGGTGAATTTTAGTCTCATCTCTTCGTCTCTATTAATTCCAAATGCCTAAAGTAATCCATTGTGTGCTGGTTTGCCATGCCAGTTGCCCGTATCCCTTAGCAAAGACTTTTATGCGCGCCATGACAGGCAATGGCACTTGATGTCGAATTGGCCGAAAGCTGACGGGTAGTTTAGCCGTTTTTCAAAAATGGCGGTGCAGCTCAGCCCCACCTGCGCGCATCCTTATCGCACCGCAATACGCGTCATTCTTGGTCATAACAAACCCGGTACAGTTTATCCCGCATAAGCTTACGTATTCCTAATGCTAAATAAATTTTATTAACAAATGTGTCGCCAATGCCAGCATCAGTATTGCGAAAAGTTTACGCAATAGCCCAATCTTCATGCGATGCGCCACCTTCGCGCCAAACGGCGCAGTAATAACGCTAGCAAGTACGACCCACAATAACGACGGTAGGTACACGAAACCCAGGTTAGGAGAGGGTAGTGCATAGGAACTAAGACCCATAACAATGTAGCCTATTGTGCCACCTATGGCGACCGGAAAACCGATCGCCGCAGAGGTACCAATTGCATTGCGTATTGGCACATTGCACCAAATTAAAAACGGGACTACAACCGTACCGCCGCCAATAGATACCAGGCTGCTGATCCAGCCGGTGAACATACCCGTTAGCGTCATGCCGGTCATGCCAGGTAATTGACGTAAGGCTTGCGGGCGCAATTCAAACAAAATTTGAATTGCTGCAAAATATACAAATAAAGCAAAAAATATTCCTAGTCCACGTGGCGAAACAGATGCGGCGCATAGTGCACCCAGTGCTGTTCCGAACAAAATGCCAGGAGTTATAGTACGAACCACGGCCCAGTTCACCGCACCATGCTGGTGGTGTTTGCGCATACTAGCGAGGGATGTAAACAGAATGGTTGCCATCGAGGTACCCAGCGCCAGATGCATAACATAAAGGGCAGGGAAGTGCTGCATTTTGAACAACATCAGCAAAACTGGCACCAAAATGGTTCCGCCGCCAATGCCGAACATTCCGCTAAATAACCCAACCAATGCACCCAGCGCAAGATAGGCAAAAGCCCATTCCATATTAATCGCGTACCAGATGCTTCAAAATGAACCTCCACTCAGCAGGATCAACCGGTGTGATGGACAATCGGTTGCCCCGTTGCAAAACACGCATGCCTTCTAATTGTGGATGACGGCGCAGCTCTGCCAATGAAATGGGTTCAATTTTCTTTACCCATTGCACATCTACATTAAACCACCGCGGCGTTTCCTGCGTGGCCTTGGGATCGAAATATTTGCTATTACGTTCGAATTGGGTTGCATCGGGATAGGCAGTGCTGGAAACGCGCGCAATGCCTGCAATGCCTGGTACAGCGCAATTAGAATGATAGAAAAATACCGCGTCGCCTTCGCACATCTGATCGCGCATGAAGTTACGTGCCTGATAGTTACGGACACCGTACCATGCCACTGTCTTGTCGGGCAAGTTAGCGAGGTCATCAATGCTAACGTCGCTCGGTTCAGACTTCATTAGCCAGTAACGCATATCAATTCCTCGTTTTTCCTTAAAACACCTGATATTGCTGGCTGTGCCTTGTTGTATTCAATTTGACAATTCCTGAGTATTCCCGTAAATTCCCACCCAATCCGGTTAAAAACCCCACCCAGAATCCCACCCAAAAAACTCCCACCCAATTCCACCCCAGAATAAAACCATGACCAAGAAGCTATCTGCAACAACCTGCGAGACAGTAAAGCCCAATCCGCTACGCGACCGGCTGCTTGGCGATGGCGATGGATTGTTTCTGCGAGTGAGGCCGCACGGAACAAAAACATGGGTAATCGAATATGAATTTCAGGGTTGTCGCACAAAATACACCATTGGCAGCTATGCACGCAACAGTGCAACGGGAGAGAGTATTCCAGATTGGCTGCGGAACGGCCAGCAATCCTTGACCCAAGCCCGTTCGATTGCCGGAAATTGGAAAGCTGCACGGCGCGCCGGGCGTGATCCAGTGGCAGAATGGGAAGCTCTGCTAACCCAAGAGCGGGAGACGGTGGAGACCAGGTTGGCGGCGGTGGCATCCGAGAGGGCGCAGCCGACCGTGAATGAAGCCGTCGAGTCTTTCATGGCGAAAATTATGGCCGGGAAAAAGTGCGCGCCCGCGATCCGCTATCGCCTTGACCGTCTGACGGCAATCATTGGTGACAAGAAAATTCGCGACGTGACGCGGCAGGATGTTATCGCGGCGCTGGATACCATCGCGGAAGGCCAGCGGGAAGGCAAGACGGCAAAGCAATTGAGCGGCGAGGTATTGACCCAAACAAAACGGCTATGGCGCTTCGCCAAATCGCGGGAATGGGTAGCAGTATCCTGCGTGGAAGAGCTTACCCGGCGCGACTTCGATGCCAAGCCAACAAAGCGCGATGTGACCCTGCGGCTTGACGAATTGGCGGCAGTCTGGCGGGCGCTGGATAACCCAGAGCAATGCAAGTCTGATCCCGTGACCATCGCGGCAATGAAGCTGCTGATACTCACCGGACAGCGTGAAAGCGAAGTGACAGAAGCCGAATGGACAGAATTCGACCTCGCGGTTGGATTGTGGAAAATCCCTGCGGAGCGCACAAAATCGGCACGCGCTCACCTTGTACATCTTGCCCCGCAAGCGGTGGCGATCATTGAAGCCCTAAAACAAATTACCGGGAAAAAGCGCCATGTGTTTGAATCGCCATTGAAGCCCGGTCAGGCGATCTACGGGCGATCCGTGAATAACGCGCTGGCGACCCTGTTCAAGGGTGAAAAGCTGCCGAACGTGACGCGCTGCCATGTACATGATTTTCGGCGGACGCTGATAACCCGCTTGCCTGATCTGGGCTTTGAGCCATTCCTGGGCCACAAGATTGCAAATCACGTTCTATCTGGTGTGTTTGCGCACTACAACCACAACACTTACGAAGTGCAACGCGAGGCGGCGCTAAAAGCATGGGCCGCAAGGCTGGAAACGTTGGTGATGGGTAATAACGTGTCCCAATTGCACCGGGTAGCATAACCAGTTTGCTGCACCTAGCCCGACGGGGCGAACACGGGAAGCCTTACCCGCTGGTGCGACATCTCAATAAGGCATGGCATGAAAGGCGATGCGATGACTCACCAATCTCCCACCGAACGCAAATACCCCAAAGTATTGATAGACAAGTTTGCGTTTGCCCTATCAGAGTTCCACAAGGTAGGGAATTCACACAAGGAACGCCACGAACTGTTGACGCGATATAGAAAAAATAGGTTGCGTCGTATTGCTACATGGGGCATTACATGGGGCAAAAGCGACAGCGAAATTAGCGCCACTTTTCGTGCTCCGATAGCCAATTTAGAGCATATCCCACACGAACATTACGACGCTATTGCACGAATGGATGAGGTATTTCACGAGATGCACCACTTCTTAGATGGAGGCGCAGAGGACTATTGTGCCAAATCCATTACGGCAATTGTTGAAGGAGAACTGAACTCGAAAAGTGCTAAACATGCTGCTGATATGCGGCACAGCAAGCCCGGTGGAAGCCGCGATAAACAAACAAAAATTCGCTTGTTATGGGCAAGCGGAAAATATACAAATCGTGATATTTGCGCCGAGCAGGAAGGAGCACATCTTGGCTTTGGTTCATTCAAGACTGCTCGCAATGCGTTAAAAGGCACTGACGACCCAAATCCTTGGCCTGCAAAATCTCAATAGATTGCCTGCCCGCTGCCTAGCACAGGGCACCCGCTGCCGGGCATAGGGTATTCGCGCCACCTTGTTTCATGTTTAGTGTTCGCATCGCCGCACGTTTCCGGCACAACTAGGAAAGGTAAAAACGATGCAAACCACTACACCACAAAGCGCACCCGCGCACGTTCAGCAACTCCAGACCGCACTGATCCGCCGGAAAGAAGTCGAGCGGCTTACCGCCCTTTCACGATCCCGCATTTATGACTTGATGAAGCAAGGCGCATTCCCTAGGCCCGTGACATTGGGCGCGATGAGTGTCGCCTGGTTGGAAATCGAAATCAGGGAATGGATAGCTTCACGCATCGCTGACAGGGCGGGGGTGTGAATCATGAACACCACAAACAACAATGCCGCCCCGCGCAATGGGGCGGCATCAACGCCACACGCCCACTCTACCAAAAGCCGATGGAATTACAAGGGCGGTTTTGATCGTGTGAGATTGCCGCACCCTTCGGATTACTTCGCACAGCAAGGCTTAAAGCTGACCGGCGGAGGCGAATGGAAAAACGCAATTTGCCCCTTCCACGAAGACACAAAGCCAAGTCTGAGAGTGCGCCTTGATACCGGCGGCTTTCGCTGCATGGTGTGTGGCGCGCACGGCGGCGATGTGCTGGCATTCCACCAGCAACGGCATGGGCTGAGCTTCAAACAGGCCGCGCAACAGTTGGGCACATGGAGGGTTGCATAATGGAAAAGGAAATCATCGAAGCAACCCAAACCGCTGCGCTGAGGCTGACTAACAAACCCCGCAAGGACGGCTATTCACTTGACCCGAAGCACGGCGGGGCGATCCACCACTATACCGACCGCGAGGGTGCAATCACGTTTGCGCGGCTTCGCTTGAAACATCCCGAGACTGGCGACAAATGGATCAGGCCATTGCGCCGTGATGCGGCCGGTATCTGGTGCGAATTGAAAACACCCGAGTTCACCGGCGGTGCGCCGCTCTACCATCTGCATCATCTGTGCGATCCGGCGCGGCAGTCTGAGCGCGTGATTCTAGTCGAGGGCGAATACTGCTCGGACAGTCTGGCAGTACGCGGCATCCTGGCCACCACGAGCGGCGGGGCGCAATCGGTAGATACAACGGACTGGCAACCATTAGCAGAACGCAACGTGCTGATATGGCCAGACAACGACAAGGCAGGTTCTGACTACGCACAACACGCGGCGGACAAGCTGCGCGCCCTGGGTTGCACCGTGTCATTCATCGACGTGTCGGTATTGGATTTACCCGCGAAAGGTGATGTAGTGGAGTGGCTCAAAGCCTTTCAGCAACAGCACGGACGCAAGGCAACGGCGGCGGATATTTGGGCATTGCCGGTTATTGAGCGCGCACCGGAAAAAATCGAGGCCGTAGGATGCGATTCTAGCCCTTCGATTGCATCGAGTGATGCTACGCCCTTGCCGGAAAACGCCGCGCAAGCTGACACGCCACCAGTGCTGTCAGACGATAAAACTATCAAGTGGCTGGCATCGCTCAAACCGCTGGAATATGAAAAGGCGCGCATTGATAAAGCAAAGGCAATGAGTTGTCGCCCTGCTGTATTGGATGGCCTGGTAAAAGCGGCGCGATCCGAGGGCGGCGAAGCGGACAGGTTGCCCTTCGCTGAAATCGAGCCGCACCCCGAACCGATAGACCCGGCCATATTGTTGAGTGACGTGGTGAACCTAATCCGGCAGTTCATCGTGCTGGACACTGAGCAAGCTACCGCATCAGCCTTGTGGGTTGCACTTACTTGGTTTATTGACGTGGTACAGGTTGCGCCGCTGCTAGTCATTACTGCACCTGAAATGGCGTGCGGTAAATCACAGCTTCGCGACTTGCTTTCAAGGATCGTGATGCGCCCCCTATCCACCAATAACATGAAGGCGGCAACCCTATTCAGGATTGCTGAAAAGTGGCATCCGTCATTGATGCTTGATGAAGTGGATTTAATGCTGAAGTCAGACGATGAAATTATCAATCTGGTGAATGCCGGACACCATCGCGGCGCAAGTCAGGTGTGGCGATTAGTGGGCGACAATCATGAACCGAAATCCTTTGATGTATGGGGCGCAAAATGCTTTGCCGGTATTGCCCTTGAAAAGATATTCCCAGCGTCAACACTGAGCCGCGCGATCATCATAAAGCTACGCCGGAAACTATCGCACGAATCGGTAAGCAGGATGCGCCATGCGGACGGCGATATATTTATCAGCATCGCTGAAAAGCTGGCACGGTTTGCGGTGGACTATGCGCACCAGGTCAAGCAGGCGCGCCCCGTGTTGCCCGAGGTATTGAGCGACCGCGATCAGGACAACTGGGAATGCCTACTGGCGATTGCATCATGCGCGGGGGCTGAGTGGTTGGCCAGGGCAACAGCGGCGGCATTGAAGTTATCCGGCGCGGCTGAAAAAACGGTCAGCATGGGTAATGAATTGCTGGCAGATATCCAGCACATCTTCGAGACCAAGCGCGTGGACAAGATCAGCACGGCGGATTTAATCGCGGCGCTGTGCGCTGACGAAGAGGCGGCATGGGCGACCTGGAATAGAGGCAAGCAGCTATCGCCCCGGCAGCTTTCGCGACAACTGGCAGGGTATAGCATCACGTCAAAAAATATCCGGCTTGGTTATGGAATATCTAAAGGCTTCGAGTTGTCGCAGTTTGCCGATGCTTTCATGCGCTATCTGTCCACCCCCCTGAATTTGCCGCTACTTCCGCTACAAACGCCGGAAGCCAATAAACACGGCGCTATCAGCGTAGCGGACAATCCGCTACAAAAAGCTATCCGTAACAATTCCGCTACGCTGGAAGCCCCGCCGTTGCTGGATTGTAGCGGTGTAGCGGATAAAAAGCCGATTTTGGGGGGAGCCGAGACACCCCGCCCCACCACTTCACATTTGAGGATATAGATCATGGGCGCACCTGACCTGATTTTTGAATTGAGGCGCAAGGGATATTCCATCATGGCGGACGGCGGCATTCTGGATATTTCACCGGCGGACAACATACCGCCCGAGCTGGTAAAAGCTATCCGGCAAAGCAAGGCCGCAATTCTGACCGAGCTACTGCGGGAAGCACGGGCGGAATGGCGGCGGCAAAAAGTCATTGCCATGCTGGATGCTGCACCCGGCACGCAACGGGCAATCTATACCGACACCGACAGCGATCCGCACAACGTCATATTGACCGTGGCTGTGCGCGCCTGTCAGCAAACCTGCGAAATGCTGATACCGAAAGTAAAATATGACCCGTGGCAGTTGCTGGAGTTGATTGAACGGCTAGGCCAAACCACACACTGACGGAAGGGTAAACATGCCACCAAAAAAGGCAACGAAACCGCCTGTAATCCACGAAGGGCAAGTGTTGAGGGCGATCCCTACCCCCCAGATCAAACTTGCCACAATTGAAGATTGTCGGCGGGAAATGGCGCGGGTTTATCGTGATGCGCGGACAGCCACCACGGACACGGCGGACGCTTCGAGGCTGGTTTATATGCTGGCTACGATTGCGAAAATGATTGAGATCGGGCAGCTTGAGCAGCGGCTAACCGCACTGGAGAAAAAGCAGCATGGCAAAAATTGAACAGAGAATTGCGGCACTGGAGCAGCAGGCCGTTAATGTGGCCCGCCAGGTTTTCATGATTGATTGCGCTGGTGCAACACCAACGCCCGAAGAGCAAGTGCAGATAGATGATGCGGATCGGCGCGGCATGTTTGTGATTTACCGATTGATTGTGTCGCCCCTGAAACAAAGCATTTAGGAAAGGGAAAACATGGCAACTCTTAAGACAAGGCTGGCAAGGATCGAGGCTCAGATTGCACCAGAAATTCCGTCGGATGTGTGCGACACCAAGCTGGTTGAATTGACCCGGCAGATACTCGGGCAGGATTTCCCGATTGAGAGCATCCCCTGCGGTATCTCGGGCAAAAAGGTTTTGGATATGGTGCTAAAAGATATGCAGGAGCATTGCAGCACTTTGCCGGTCATCGTCGATGATGCGCCGAAAAGTGGAATGAAAGGTGGGCAGTATGGCTACGTTTAACAGCCGATTGGAAAAGCTGGAAAACACCATTATCAATAGGCCGTTGTCGAGCCTTAGTGACGATGAGCTGAATGCCCGTATCGTTGAACTTTTTGGCTATCTGCCAAGTGAAGAAGAGATTTCAAAATTGCTTAAAGAACTTCGGCAGGAGTTGAATGCGGGGAATTGACCAAAGGGCAGGTTCGGCGCAGGATGCGCAACATAGTGAAGCAGCCACCATTCATGGCTGCCAATTAAATGGGCTGCTTAAATGAAAAATTTTATTTTAGCTGTGTTGTTGTTTGCTTCAACAGCCGCATTCGCTGCGCCATTCTGTGCTGTATTTTCGTATGGAACACAGTGTTATTACTACGACATGGACTCTTGTCGTAGTGCTGCTGGCAATCTAGGTGCTTGCATCATCAATCAAGAAGAAGTAAAGCAACCATCTGGGGGTGCGCCATTCTGCGTTGTCACTAGCTATGCCACTCAATGCTGGTATTACGACGCACAATCTTGTCGCGAAACCGCATTCTCAAGTGGTGGTACGTGTGTAGTCAACACAAATAGATAGTCACTCGTGATTTTAAGGGGAGGGTAATGAGTAAAGTCATTTTGATGATGCTGCTGTCTGTTGTGAGCAGTAGTGCGATGGCGGAGTGGGTTGAGGTTTACATGTTTGAAGGTATGACCACATACGTCGATCCCTCTACCATTCGGAAAGCGGACAGCAGGGTAAAAATGTGGGGCATGTATGACTTAGAGACAGCTGACGAATTGTCAGTTGGTCGGTATATGTCATCAAAAATCCAAGTGGAATACGACTGTACGGAAGAGCAATCTCGAATACTTGCTTACTCTTATCACTCTGGAAAGATGGGCATTGGCAAAGTGGTTCTTAGCAGCGACACTCCTCAGCAGAAATGGACGCCAGTATTCCCCGGAAGCACAGGCCAAGCTATGTGGGAAATCGCCTGCGGGAAAGCACCTGTCCCAAAAAATAATCTTCTGGATGATAGTGCAGTGGCGGAGTGGGCAACAGTGGTGCGCTTTGAAACACTTACTACCTACGCCGACCTAGCCACCATTCACAAGAACGCCGATATGGTAAAGATGCGGAGTCTTAATAATTTCACGACGGCAAAAACCCTTGGAGAAACCACATACATGTCGTCAAAGGGGCAACGTGAATACGACTGCAAAAAAGAGCAATCACGGACGCTATATTTTTCTTTTCACTCCAAAAGTTTTGGAGAAGGTGAAGTAATTTTTAGCGCCCCCGATATCTCAATGAAGTGGGAGCAAAACTCCCCTAGAAGCGTAAACGAAGCTCTATGGAAAGTGGCCTGCGGGAAAGTGGATTTCTCCAAAAAAGAGACACCTAAAGGGGCGGAAGATGGTAAACCACCCGATCTTGTATGGCAGAATAATATTAAAAACTTCATTCAGATGGTAAAGATTATTGAGGGTTTCGACTATTATGCAAGCGAAAACTCTAATCTATTTACAGCATTCGATAGCGAAGTTAAAAGACTGGGAAATGATGTAAAAAATGCTGACAAAGACGGCTACTTTTTCTTGCGCACGGCCCATAAGAATGTGATGAATAAGCGGCAATCTCAGTAGCTCACATGCCGTGCATTCTCACTCCCCCTCATCATTGCCGCCTCGCTTGCGGCATTCCCGCCTGCCTTCGCACGCGAGCACGGCGGCCATCACAACAGCAACTACGCATAAGCGGTACACACACATGCAACAAATATGGATGGTTGCATGAGTAAAGCTATATTGATGAGCCTACTGACTATTGTGCGAAGTAGACTTGCCCTCTACCGCAACTAATCTAATTCATACGACGAAAGAATCAACGAATGCGCCCCTTGTTTCGACACGCCACACTTGCTACCGTCCTCCTCTTTGTGGCATTCACCGTCCACGCCAAGACCGCCAACGAAATTTATGAACAGGCCGCAAGAAGTACGGTCGTCGTGGAAAATATCGGCGATAAGGAGAAAATCCATGCAATGGGTAGTGGCGTCGTACTTGCCGACGGATATGTAGTGACCAATTGCCACGTTGTCAAAGGCGCCAGCCAGCTCAAGGTACGCATCGGGGCCAAGGAGCACTCGGCTACTCTGCGCTATTCCGACTGGGATCGGGATGTATGCTCCCTCAGCATCGCGGGCCTTGGCGCCTCGGCTGTCGTGGTCGGCAGCACCAAAACGCTCAAAGTCGGTGCGAAGGTCTATGCCATCGGCGCCCCCAAGGGCCTCGAACTCACGCTCTCGGACGGCATCGTCTCCAGCCTGCGCGAGGTCGAAGGCGGCCACTACATCCAGACCACCGCCGCCATCTCGCCCGGCTCCAGCGGTGGCGGACTGTTCGATGAGAACGGCGAGCTGGTGGGGCTGACAACTTTCTATCTCACGGAGGGGCAAAATCTCAATTTCGCCGTACCCATCGAATGGGTGAAAGACCTCGCCAAACGCAGCACCACGGCATCGGCAGTCGCGCAACCCGTGACACAGTGGCTGAACAAAGTCATTGAATTGGAAAGCCGCAAGGACTGGCCAGCTATGCTCGAACACAGCAGTCGCTGGACGAAGGCGCAGCCTAGCAATAGCATGGCGTGGTACAGCCTAGGCTTCGCCTACGCCAAGGCCGGTCAGTCCACCAAGGCCATCGAAGCCTACCAGCAGGCCCTGCGCATCAACCCGGAATATGAAGGTGCATGGAACAGCCTGGGCAACGCCTACGCCAAGGCCGGTCAGTCTACCAAGGCCATCGAAGCCTACCAGCAGGCCCTGCGCATCAACCCGGAAGATGCCGATACATGGAACAGCCTGGGCAACGCCTACGCCAAGGCCGGTCAGTCCACCAAGGCCATCGAAGCCTACCAGCAGGCCCTGCGCATCAATCCGGAACATGCCGATGCATGGAACAACCTGGGCAACGCCTACGGTATGGACGGTCAGTCTGCCAAAGCCATCGAAGCCTACCAGCAGGCCCTGCGCATCAACCCGGAAGATGCCGATGCATGGAACAACCTGGGCGTCACCTACCTTAATACTAGCCAGACCACCAAGGCCATCGAAGCCTGTCAGCAGGCCCTGCGCATCAATCCGGAATATGCCGATGCATGAAACAACCTGGGCAACGCCTACGGTATGGACGGTCAGTCTGCCAAAGCCATCGAAGCCTACCAGCAGGCCCTACGCATCAACCCGGAATATGCCGGGGTGTGGTACAACCTGGGTTCCGTCTACGATGACGTTGGTCAGCCCGCCAAGGCCATCGAAGCCTTCCAACATGCCCTGCGCATCAATCCGGAATATGCCATGGCGTGGAACAACCTGGGCGTGGCCTACGCACGGTCAGGGCAGCGTGACAAGGTGCTCGAAGTCTACAAGCGGCTCAAGACACTTGACCCTGCGCGCGCGGAACGCTTCTTCAAAGCGGCAGTGATCCCCTGATGTTCTAGCACAGTGACATCGGACAAAGCGCAGAAGGCAAAAACCCGCCCTCTGCTTTAGCTCCGTTGCCCAGTGTGTTCGCTCTGTTGCCGCCGCACGTTTCACCACTGCGCACCTAGCGAAAGCCCCCTCGCAAGGCGCTTGCGATTCGCAGGCGGCTGGCGGTGGTCAACTGGCCGTACAGCGCCCGTTCGATACTGTGCAAGGCGTTATGGTTATACTGCCTTTGTCTTCTGTTCCCCGCCCGCCCAGGGGCTCCCTAAGAGCACTGATGCGTAGGCTTTCATTCAGCTTGACTGAGCCTGCGGATGACGCATATAGTTTACCTAACAATACCCGCCACGCCTCTGATTCAAGCGTACCCCGGCGGGTTTTTTATTCCCGCGTTCTCGTGGATTGACCATCCCGGATGAAGCCCGCACCGGCGCGATTAAGACCTGCTGTAACTGATATGACGCTATGCCATCGCCTTGCCTCGTGTGCCGGTTAGCTTGGTAGATGCGGTGCGCGCCTTTGCTGCTGGCTGTTGAGCGATGTGATCGAGCAATACGGGCGGGCGGTTGGGGAAGCGTGCGACCAGGTCGAGTTCGCCGCCCATTGCCTGAACATAGCGGCGCAGTGTGGAGAGTAGCAAGTCGCTACGGCGTTCAATGCGCGAGATCGTGTCCTGTCCTACCCCAAGGCTCGCGGCGAGGTCTTGTTGGGTGTGTTCAACGGCCAAGCGCAAGTCCTTGAGCGTTGCCAGTTCACCCGCGCGCTGTTCCACTTTTGCGCGACGCTTGGGCGGCAGCGCAGCCAACACATCATTTAGATTTTTTGCCATGATTTTTCTCCTTTACTTGCTTTGAAATGCTGGTGGTTTTGAGCGTAGCCAGATGCCCGTCAAATCTTGCATCGGCGCTGGCAATCAGCTTTTTATAGAATCGCCGCTGATCTGCGCCACCCTTGTCGCCGCCCACCAGCAGGATTGCTGCGCGTTCGGTATCAAATGCGAAAGCCACCCGCCATACCCCGCCTTCACAATCAAAACGCAACTCTTTCATATTCGCGTGCTTCGAGCCTTTGAGCGTATCTACCGTTGGCCTGCCCAAGTGTGGGCCGAATTCCTGAAGGAGCCGGGCGTGAGCGAGCAACTCATCCTGGAGCGCGCCACCCATCGCCTGAAACTCGGCGTGAAAGTCATCGTGAAAGAGTACGTTCCAAGGCATGAGCGGATTATGTTCTTAAAGACATATTATTTCAAGGTGGCCGTGACGGTGCATTGCTTCAAGATAAAAGGTTAACGAAGGGATACTTACTCGACCACGACCACCGTAAGGCAGACACATCAAATGTCCCACCCAGAATCCCACCCAAGCTAAAGAATTGCTAAATGCAGCGGTTTGGAGTGATGCCTAAAGCCTAGTATTTGCGTGTCTTCCAAGCACTTTTGATAGATTGGTGCGCGTTACTTAGCCAATAACGCATGTTATTCCATTTAAAACTCTAATAAAGTGAATCATTCTGTGAGAGTGCTTCTGAGGAATAATCGCTATGATGGAAATATAGAGGCGACTCTTTCCGTTATGTCATTCCATGAATTGAGATTGGAGCCATGCCAAAAGCATCAAACTGAATGATGAACTTCCTACAACGTAATACATGCGACCTACATGCTGGTATACCGATAAAAATAATGCGGCATACGCCGCATTATTAATAAAGCCCCCCGCCTGTGCCGTTGACCCAACATCTTGAACCTGGGTTCAAGAGAGCCGGTTCCCAGTTACATCAGGTACATCCGCAGGGGATGCGCACAACAGTAACATTAAGGGGCGCGGCCTAAGCAGAGCTTATTGGTCCAAAGAATTATGAGCCTGACGAACACCGCAGGGGAAACCTAAAACAACTCATCCTGTTCCGCAAATAATGCGTCTATAGTTGCCACCATCGAACTCATTCTACGCTTAAATTCACCCGTGTCAAAACTAGTCCCAAGGCCTGAGGTTAATAGTTCGTGAGTAATATTTAAAGCAGACATAATTGCGATGCGCTCGAGCGTAACAACCTTGCCAATATCGCGAATTTCGTGCATTTTCTTATCAAGATAAGCGACCGCATCAAGCAATTCTGAACGCTCCGCTTCCGGGCAGGCGACGCGGAATTTCCGATCGAGGATTGTGACATCAAGCGTTCTTGCACTCTCGCTACTCATGTTTACTCTTCAGGTAATTGCGCCAGCAATCGTTCCAAGCGCGATTTGACAGAGTCAATCTTGTCGTGGCATTGACGACTTTGGCTCAGCGCTTGAGCCAATTCTTGACGCAGGTGATGGTTTTTTTCACGCAAGTGTCTAGTCAATTGCACCAATTGAGCTAACTTACTTTCCAATGCGTCTAATTCTGCTTGCATGGAGCGAACTATAATTTAAAGAAACCTGACCAGTCAAATGGGTAACCAAAATAATTTTAAACTGTACCACCAACAGCCCGTTTAACAGGCGCACTTTCCAGTTGTGAAACCCATTCACCTTTCAACAGGCTCAAGGCGAACGGACTTTAAACATAATCTGGCCGTATTAATAGTTATGCATTATGGGAAAAAATGCGAAGCTGGTAACATTAGAGGCTCCCGCAAGCATGAAATTCAGAATATTTAAACATCATGCAATATGTACAAAACCTCCCCCTGCCTCCGACTTTAAACGGATTAGAAGATAACAATGAAGTAAAAAAGCTAACCGAAATTAAACCGGTTAACTCCTCCGCCCCAGAGCGCACCCAGCCATCAATGGTGCTTCGGCAACCCACACAATCTGAACCTCAGCCCCCCCTTATTAAGCCATTCGAAAGACGAAATGCAGAGACCCATCTTGGCGAACGCCGAACACTCTGTCGCCGTATTAAAACTCAACCTCTTCTAAAAGAGCTTCGTTCAAAGGTAGATCGACGACACCGTAAACAAAGAAGAACAGATATTACAGAACACATAGATGAAAAGGCTTAATACCGGCAATTTCTCAAACCAACCGATTCCACCAATCATGTAATGGCCACCCCCATCAGTGTTATTTTGCAATACATGGATATAGCTATTGATCTGATAGCTGGGATTTGAAATTTTCATACGACATATCCTACACAAGGATTTTGGAAATTTTTTGACGCGCCTTAGTGGCTAAATAATGGTGCCGTGTGTGATTGAGAAAGACCCACGTAGCTTAACAATGCGCATCACGCCAACCCATTTACTAGGTTTAGATATGCCAATTTGCTCACCACAAGACATCGACAATTTGCTTGACAACACCTTTATTTAAAGATACATTAAAAATGATTGTTATGAGCCTATACGAACTGAGACTTAAATGATACGAAAAATGACCATTCCCATCAATACATTGCGTGCGTCCACTGTGGCCCGCAATCTCATTAATACTCTAACATTTTGTTTTTTAACGGGGGTTTATACTTCAAGCTGGGCTGAGCAGCGTGAATTTAACCTGAGCATTGATGAAGTTTCAATAGAGGCAGCCCCAGGCCTTACCAACAAAGTTTTTGCGTTCAACGGACAGGTGCCAGGGCCACTCATCCGCCTCAAGGAGGGAGATGATGTGATGGTGCATGTGGCCAATAACACCACACTTCCCCACACTGTCCATTGGCATGGGGTTAATCAAACCGGCAGTTGGCAACAAGACGGTGTGCCAAGCATCACGCAAGAAGCAATTCAGCCCGGGGAATCTTATACCTATAAATTCAATGTTGATCGTCCCGGAAGCCTGTGGTACCACTGCCATGTAAATGTCTGGGAGCATGTGGCGATACGCGGGATGTGGGGGCCAATGATTGTCGATCCCAAAAACCCGAGCGCACTCGAAAAAGAAGTTACTCTGGACGCCATTCTGATGATGAGCACTTGGCAATCGCCTTATGCCAACGTATATGGCAAAGGGGGCAACCCGCAGGATGTTTCTGACTACTTTTCGGTAAACGCAAGATCCTTCCCGTTCACCCAACCGATTAGGGTCAAAAAAGGTGATGTATTGAGAATGCGCTTTATTGGCGCAGGCGATGAAACTCACCAAATGCATATGCATGGGCACGACATGCTCATCACCCACAAAGACGGATACCCACTTACCAGTCCTTATTATGTGGACACAGTCCCGGTAGGGCCTGGGGAGCGTTATGACGTAATCGTCAAAATGAACAATCCTGGACTTTTCATAATGCACGACCATGTTGACAAGCACATGACAAACAACGGTGCCTCAATGGGTGGGCCAGTGACCGTTTTTGAATATGAAGGCATCAAAATGAATGACTGGTACGCATGGAAAAGCAAAGTGTACGACCCCAATTTCTTCTACAGTGTGTCACTTACACAAGGGTATGGACTTTTCAACAGCGCACCTTTCATGGGAAAAATCGTCGAACAGGGAAAAAGGAGGAGATAAATATGAAGCGAATAATTTTTGTTGCCTTACTTGGCTTTTCTGGAGCGACTCTCGCCGACGGAGGAATGCTTCAAGGGAGTTGCGCCACCTGCCACAACACTAAAGGGCCGGCAGCACAGACATTAAAAACTGCCTTTGAAAAAAAAGGGCCAGATCTTTTTTACGCGGGTAATAAATATCGCCAAGAATGGCTTGTATCTTGGCTGCAAAAGCCAAGTCGAATTCGTCCAGCCGGAATGTACTATGGCGGTCATATCAAGGCTGGGGCAAAAGGTGATGAAATTGATGCTTCGACGCTCACAGATCATATTGCACTTTCCAAGGCCGACGCCACCTCAGTTGCGGCCGAACTCATGAAGATGAAACCGCATGATAACTTAATTGCAAAGGAAAAAATTGAGTCCGGCACAGTACCAAAGCAGATGGGGGAAATGGCCTTCAATAAATTTTTGGGCTGTATGGCCTGCCACTTGATCGAGCCTGAATATGGTGGGCTATCGGGGCCTGAACTTTATACAGCGGCCAAGCGCCTGCAACCGCAATATATAGCAAGTTTCATCCGGTCTCCCCAAGCTTGGGAGCCAAAATCCATGATGCCCAACAAAAATTTATCGGACATGAATATACAGAAAATGGTTCATTATCTTGAGACACTGAGCAAGGAGGATGCAAATGCCAACTAAATTAGTTTTGTTAATTTTACTAGCGGCTTTCTCAACTCAAACCCAAGCCAAAGAAACACCCGCTGACAACTACAAAGCCTATTGCACTCAATGTCACGGCAGTGAGGGAACCGGAAAAGGCGTAAACGTCCGGGACATGACGGTCGTACCGCGTGATCACACCGATGCAAAAGCAATGTCGGGTCGGTCGGATGAAACATTATTCAAGGCAATTAAAGAGGGTGGGCCCTCCATTGAAAAATCAATATTGATGCCGCCTTGGGGTGCAACCTTAAGCGACGAGGAAATCAAGGATTTGGTGCAACACCTGCGTATGTTATGTAAGTGTAAGTTTGGTTAGTAGATGGTAGCAGCACGAAGTAGTAATAAAAAATACAATCTGTAGTTAATATTCAATTAAACAGGGGAATAACATGTATACACTTAAAAAAACAGCTGTTGCTGTCATGATGGTAACTGGGCTTTTTTCCGCACAGCAAGTTTTTGCGAAAAACGTTAAAGTCACGATGACGGCTATGGAAGTTGATCTAGCCGTGAATAACAAGGGCGATACCAAAATGGCAGCATGGACATTCGATGGCTCCATTCCTGGCAAACCTGTCCGCGTAGACGAAGGGGATACGGTCGATTTTACGTTGATCAACCCTCCTGAAAATAAAAATTCGCACGCAATGGATTTCCATGCTGCCCAGGTAGACGTGCTAAATGAATTCGGTGAAATCAAGCCCGGACAAACTAAACATTTCAAGTTTGAAGCCAAGGTTCCAGGCGTATTCATGTATCACTGTGGCGCAAGCACCATGGCTCAGCATATTGCCAAGGGAATGTACGGGATGATTATCGTCGATCCAAAAGATAAAAAGAACTATCCAAAAGCAGACCGTGAATACATGCTGATTCAGCAGCAATACTTCCCGGACAGTGAGAACATCACTGGCTTACTTGAAAACACCGGTTGGAAAGGTGCGCTCATCAACGGCAAAATGTTCCATTACGATCCTGTTCATGAACCAAATGCAACTCAGGTCCTGGAGTCGAAACCAGGCGAACGCGTCCGTATTTTCTTTGTAAACGCGAACATCAACAATCCGGTCGCCCTGCATCCTATCGCAGGAATTTGGGATCGCGTTTATATCAACGGCAACCCGAAAAACACGCTATACGGCATTCAAACATACAACGTGGCGGTAGCTGAAGGCGGTACATTTGATATCGTTTCGCCAGCTGACCGTCCGACTAATGTCGCAATCGTCGATCATGCGATGGGCGCGGCATTACGCGGCGCCATCACAGTTCTGATGAACAAGCCCGATGCTGACCCGAAAAAAGGACATGGCGACCAAATTCTAATCAGATAATTTTTAGTAAAGCTCCACCAACTTTGAGGAGGCATTTGCCTCCTCAAAATATTTAAGGATGCCTCTAAAAACTCAGGGTTTTTAACAATATTAGGCACGAATAAAAAAATTTTACGCATCATACAATTGATATATAAAAATATTTTTTATTGTCAACAACGTGTTGTGCCGAAATCTGGATTTTTAGAAGCACCCTTAAATCAAGCATATAAAATTGCTCTCCCCCCCCACACACACTGTAAAAGGTATATGATGGAACTTCCTACGCGTTAAGCTGCAAATAAAGGCGTTGGAATGCTCATGTCAAAAAGATGGAATTAGACCCATCAATAAAGATAAATTGGCATGGAATATTATAGTAATCATCCTAACTTTAACTACTAAAAACTATCAGGAGATTCCATTATGAAAATCAGCAAAACCTGTATTCTTGTTTCCTCGTTAATCACGGCTGGCTTCTTGTCTACCCCAGCTTTTGCTGCGGATAAAAATCCTCTATCCGGTTATACAATTCATGTTGTGGCACCACATGTCATGGACGGAGAAATTATTGGTCCATTCCATCACTACTGCAAACCAATCAATGACGACGTTATTCAATGTATTTTGTTTGAGTCAGCCGAACCTAACGCCCGCTTGACCGAAGTTGAATACATGGTTTCCAAAAAAGTGACTGGGTCGGTCATACCGAAATGGTCGCATACGCAAAACTGGCACGACCATAAGCAAGAAATAGAAACCGGCCGTGTTGCCATAGTGAATCCAACTGACCCGAAAGAGCAAAAAGGACTGGCAGATTATGTTGCCGGAACCGATGGCATTATTTTCCATCTCTGGCCTAAAGACGCGCCCATTCCTGACGGTTCGGTCGGTATTCCCCAATCAGTTGGACATTGGGAAGAGCTACATGGAAAAATTGGTAAAGATGCAACTAAAAAATAAATTTATTTAACTTATTCGTAGCGGCACGGGGTTTATCCGGCGGGATGGACACTGTGTCGTTTAATTGTATCTATGGGGTGATGTCATGTTTTTGTTAAAGAAAAATATGTGGATTGCTATCTTTTTGAGCGTCGGCTCGCAAAGCGCATTGGCTTTTCACAAGGACGTGTATGAACCGCGTGTACCCAAAGAGATTATTGCGCAGGAACAGCAAGTAAAAAGCCCTTATCCCGTCACACCAGAGCGAATTGAAGCAGGCCGTAAAATTTATTTTGGGGTAGGCTTTTGCGTAACTTGCCATAGCAAGGATGGAACAGGTGTCAATCTACCCGGACATCCTTCGCGTGACTTTACTGATGCAAAGTGGCAGAAAATTCGCACAGATGGGGAATTAATGTGGGTTTTAAAACATGGTAGCCCGGGAACCGGGATGCCAATTCGGGTTGGAACGGATATAACCGAAGAAGACGGTTGGAATGTAATTCAGTTTATCCGTACCTTCGAGGGCAAGTAGGCGGTTTTTTCAAAAACAAGGCAATCCACCCTCACAATTGTGGATTCGCCCTGCCCACAGTGGACGTAGGGCTTTCGTAGATTGTTCACACCCCCAGGGTATAAATTTCGCACCCTGAATCAGTAAGGCGTAACTAGAGCCTGTGCCACAAATAACATATTTTATCAGGCTTAGACCAGAGGAAATCGGAGCACCAATATGGCGAAAAAAATAGCGGCCGGGATCGCACTGCTAGGAGTCGTCATTCTGGCCTGGTACTTCATCAATCAGCGCATTGTTATTTCATGGATTGATACTCAAACAGCAACGCCAACTGCAACTCAAACCCCCATTCCCGGCACCAAGACCTCATCATCGTTATTTGAAATAGGCAAAGCCGGAAAAGAACAAATCTGGATTTGTCCGATGCACCCAGAAATCATGCAAAACCATTCGGGCACTTGCCCGATTTGCGGCATGGATCTGGTTCAATCAAAAAATCCCGCAGCCCACAACCACGACCACAGCATTCATGTCGATACCGCATCCATCCAGAAGCTTGGTGTCAGGTTGGAAAGTGTGAAAAAAGCCCCGCTCAGCCAGGAAATACGGACTTATGGCAACATAATAGTCGATGGGGATACGCTTTATAATGTCCATACCAAGGTCGATGGCTGGATAAAAAAGCTGAATATCAATTCGGTCGGACAGCAGATTCGCAAAGGACAAATAATCTATGAGATTTATTCTCCCGATTTGATTGCACAGCAAAAAGAGTATTTGAGGTTTGTGGTACGCCGTGATCAGACGTTAAAAACGATAGGCGACATTTCTCCGCTAGTGGAAAACCCCTATGTGATGGATCTGCTGCAAGAGCTTTCCAGAGAAAGAACTAAATTTCTCCATAAAGATATTGGCATTGAATCCGTACAACAGATGGAGAACTCCAAGCAAGCCATTGAGGTGGTTAAAATACTGGCGGGCCAAGCAGGTGTCGTGACGCAAATTAATGCACGCGAAGGTAACTTTGTTACGCCTTCCGCCACCCTGTTTACTCTGGCCGATGTCTCCAAGGTATGGGTTGATATTACGCTTTATCCCGACCAGGCTGGCCGGGTACAGAATGGCGATGCAGTGACCATAAAAACCCCCGATGGGCAAGAAATCAAAACCAAGCTCGACTTTGTTAATCCTCTCGCCGAAAACAATAAAATCAACGCACGGGTAACGCTTAACAATACCAATCTGCGTTTGCGTCCCGGCAGCTTTGTCGACGTAACCATCCACGCCCAGCCGCATGAAGCCCTCGTTTTGCCCCGCTCTTCAGTCATCCACACTGGGCAGGGCGACTTGGTAATCCTGTCCAGAGGGGAGGGGCATTTCCTCCCCGTTAATATTGAGACCGGGATAGAAAGCGGGGACTGGATCGAGGTTGTAGATGGTCTGTTAGAAGGCGCAGAAGTCGCGGTAAACGGCCAGTTCCTGCTGGACGCAGCCTCGTCGCTGCAAGATGCCGCACAACGCATGCAGGAATCGCATAAGCACCAATGATTGCCCGCGTTATATCCTGGTCATTACGTAACCATCTGCTAGCTTTACTGCTTGCAGCGCTAATCAGTGCCTGGGGGATTTACTCCTTGCGTCATACCGCACTGGACGCAATTCCCGATCTGTCTGATGTCCAGGTCATCATTAAAACCACTTACCCCGGCCAATCGCCGCAAGCGGTGGAAGACCAGGTAACTTATCCGCTTACCTCGGCACTACTGTCGGTCCCCGGTTCTACTGCGGTTCGCGGTTTTTCCATGTTCGGCGAGTCGTTTATTTACATCATTTTCAAGGATGGAACCGATCCCTATTGGGCGCGCACGCGCGTGCTCGAATACCTAAGCCAGATGGCGGGGAAGCTGCCGCCCGGCGTCACGCCGGCACTCGGGCCGGATGCATCCGGCGTGGGCTGGATTTTTGAATATGCGTTAACCGATCGTCAGCATCGCCACGATCCTGACCAATTGCGCGCGCTACAGGATTTTTTCCTGAAATATGAATTGCAAAGCCTGCCCGGGGTCGCCGAAGTGGCGAGTATGGGTGGCATGGTGCGGCAATACCAAATCGAAGTGAATCCGACCCGACTGGCCGCGTATAAACTGACACTGGACAACGTGGCGCAGTCAGTACGCGACAGCAACCTGTCCGGCGGCGGCTCAGTGGTAGAAATGGGACGCGCCGAATACATGATCAGGGCGCGCGGCTACCTCAAAACGCTGGATGATTTCCGGCAAATTCCGCTCGGCACAGATGGTCAAGGCATCCCCATCCGCTTACAGGACGTGGCGCGTATCCAGACGGGGCCGGAAGCGCGCCGTGGCGTTGTTGATCTCGATGGCGAGGGCGAGGTAGTAGGCGGAATCGTCGTGATGCGCTACGGCAACAACGCACTGGAAACGATAGAGCGGGTCAAAACACGCTTGCAAGAACTGAAGGCAGGGTTGCCCCAAGGGGTGGAATTGGTCGTCACTTATGACCGCTCTGGCCTGATCAAGCGCGCCATCAGCACCCTACGCGAGAAATTAGTCGAGGAATCACTGGCAGTCGCTCTAGTCTGCCTGCTGTTCCTGTTTCACTTGCGTTCATCACTGGTGGCAGTTGTAACGCTACCCATCGGCATCCTGGCCGCTTTCATCATCATGCAACAACAGGGCGTCAGCGCTAACATCATGTCGCTGGGCGGCATCGCCATCGCCATCGGCGCAATGGTCGACGCTGCCATTGTGATGATCGAAAACATGCATAAGCATCTGGAGCGTGCCGGAGCCAAACCCGATTACTGGCAGGTGGTAAAAGCGAGTTCGCTGGAAGTAGGCCCGGCCCTGTTCTTCTCGCTACTGGTAATCACCATCTCCTTTCTGCCGGTGTTAACGCTGGACGGGCAGGAAGGCAGATTATTCGCACCCCTCGCATATACAAAAACTTATGCAATGGCCGCCAGCGCGTTCCTGGCGATAACGCTTACACCGGTACTGATGGGCTATTTCATTCGCGGGCGCATTCGTCCAGAACAGCGCAATCCATTAAACCGCATATTACAAGCCCTGTACCGGCCAGTGCTGCTGGCCGCCTTAAACAAACGCAGGTTGACCGTACTCGCCACGTTACTGCTATTGGCTACTGTTGCGTGGCCGCTGGCCAAACTGGGCAGCGAATTCATGCCGCCACTGTATGAAGGCGACTTGCTGTATATGCCAACAACCTTGCCCGGCTTGTCCGTAGACGAGGCGGCCAATATTTTGCAAATCACGGATCGTCTGATCCGCGCACTGCCGGAAGTCGAACGAGTATTCGGCAAGGCCGGACGCGCGGAGACGGCGACCGATCCGGCACCGCTTTCGATGCTGGAAACCACCATTCTGCTGAAGCCGCGTGACCAGTGGCCGCCGGGAGAAACGGTAGAGCAATTAATACACAAGCTCGATGACCAGGTGCGTCTGCCAGGACTCACCAACTCCTGGGGCTACCCGATCCGCACCCGCATAGACATGCTTTCCACAGGCATCAGAACGCCGCTGGGAATCAAAGTCACTGGCCCGGATCTGGCCGGCATCGCTGAATTGGCTCAGCAAATCGCGGCGGCGATCAAGGGCGTGCCCGGCACGCGCACCGTATTCGCTGAGCGTGCCACTGGCGGGCGTTATCTGGACATTGATATTAACCGCGCTCAAGCCGCACGTTATGACGTTACCGTAGCCGATGTGCAGCGCCTAGTGCAAGGCGCAATCGGTGGCGAAAACATCGGCACGGTAATTGACGGACGCGAACGCTTCCAGATCAACCTGCGCTATCCACGCGCCCTGCGCGATTCCCTGCCAGCACTCGCGGCCAGCCGAATCACCATGCCTTCCGGGGTGCAAGTGCCGCTGGGAGAATTGGCGCATTTGCACTTCAGTGAAGGGGCTTCGGAAATCAAAAGCGAAAATGCGCGTTTAACCGCCTATGTATATATCGACATCACCGGACGCGATCTCGGCGGTTATGTAAACGAAGCCAAGCGCACACTGGAAAAATCGGTGACATTGCCGCCCGGTTACGCCATTGCCTGGTCGGGACAGTACGTAAATTTGCAACATGCCAAAGAACGCATGCAGTGGGTCATCCCGCTGACGCTGATATTGGCAGTCTTGTTGCTATATATGCATTTCCGCCATTTTGGCAAAGTGCTGCTGGTGCTGCTGTGCCTGCCGTTCTCCCTGATCGGCGGCTTCTGGCTGGTGTACGCGCTGGGATACAATTTATCAGTAGCAGTAGCGGTGGGCTTCATTGCGCTGGCTGGCGTAGCCGCCGAATTTGGCGTAGTAATGCTGCTATATCTTGATAATGCGATTGAAGACTTACGCAGTGCCGGACGTTTGAACAACCGTCATGATTTGCATCAAGCCATCATTCAGGGAGCACTGCTGCGCATCCGCCCAAAAATGATGACCGTCTCGGTAATCGTGGTGGGCTTGTTGCCGGTGATGTTCAGCCAAGGTGCCGGTGCAGAAGTTATGAAACGTATTGCCGCGCCGTTAGTTGGCGGCATGCTAACGGCACCGCTATTGTCGCTAATCGTGATCCCCGTGCTTTACTCGTGGTGGCAAGGGCGGGGTATGCCGAAGGATTGATGAAGGGTTGCCGCTATGAATTTTAATCACGTCAGAATCAGTCCGCAATGCTACATATCAGCCGCTTCACGCCGCCCCGTAACTTATTTTGCCAACACCCGTTAGCTTCAAATTGCTTTTCAAACAAGATAATAAACTTTGCCTTGCCCACCATCTTGTCGGCGACGCGCTTAAAATCCAGCGTACGGCTTTCGGGCAGGGCGAGCATTTTGGTGATGAGCGAAGCGGCTTGAACAGGGTCGATTTCAATCATTTGATCAATTCCCCTTTCTACATCGCGGTAAGCGGTCAGTGCGGCCACTTTAATCGGTTCGGCGACCAGTAATCTCCCGGTGTTTATACGGGGACAGCGCTTTGATATAAGGGGCTAGCACTTGTTGGGTGAATGAAGGGCTGCGAGTTCACTTTACAGCCTTGTTCCACTCAATAGCCTGGACTCGGGCAATCGGGACTGCCTTTCCTGCTCCATCCGGTTGAAAGATCGATGCCTCTCCCTCCTTCACTTCGAACCAATCCTTTCCGAAGGCGTCGATGATGTTCGGCTTATGCGTAACTAGGAGCGTATTTTTTCCATGTTCAGGGGGTGTCGCTGCCATCTTTCTCAATGCCTCAGCCCGGTGATCATTTTCGATGGGCGTGACGACGAGGCCACCTTCAGTGATATCGAGAGTGGATGCCACTTCAGTGCCACCGATCAATCTCCCGGTTTCCACCGCCCGATTGAATTTACTGGTGTGAACCTTGCCAATCGGAATTTGCAAAGCCTTGAAAGAAGCGCCCACCTGGGCGGCTAATGCTTTGCCGCCTTCACTCAACAAACGCTGCTTGGTAGTGTTGTCGTAATTTAGGGGATCAGTGTCCGCCTGATCGCGATTGGTCGCTCCGTGGCGAAAGACGATGACGTAGCCACCCTGCTTCAAACGCTCAGCCAACGCTTTCACATCGATTGTCTGCGCGTGCGCGGTGGCCGATAATGCTAAAGCAAGATAAACAAAGACCCTGGAAAGCCATTGCACGTTTACTTTCATACGTACTCCTTGATTTGGGTGAAAAAGTAAAACTCAATGACGAAATGATAGAGCATTATGCATAAAGCAACCCAACTTCCACTGCCCATCTACCTTGATTTCCCCACGTAGCGTAGCGTGATGCAGGCGTTTATTGCCACGCAATTAAATGTGGGCTGAACCGCTCCGGGATTTGAGGAAGTTTTTTTATCGGAGCTAATAGCGCCATGAACAAATCCAACAAATTTTCCCGTGAAGTAAGAAAGCATGCTGTGCGAATGGTACAAGAGCACCGAGGTGATAACCAATCGCAGTGGGCAGCTGTCGAATCCATAGCCCCCAAGATAGGCTGTTCGGCAAGCACCCTGCATGAATGGTGAAACGGCCCGAGATTGACCGCACCCAGTTAAAGCCACAAATAGAACAGGTTTGGCAGGCCAACTTACAGGGTTACGGTGCCGACAAAGTATGGCGGCAACCGCTCATTCAAACTAGCGAATATGCCAATACACTTCAACCAAACACCCTCCTCGAAAACCGGGGCGGTTCAGTATCGCCCATGTCCGAGATAAAGACCGCAAGCGTGGTGAAGTGCGGGTGACTATCTCCCGAGACGGCGATAAACAACACATTTTCGCGGCACGCCGCTTCTATTTTGCGGCTGTGGATGATGCCGCGACTGTAATGTAGGCTAGCAGGATAATCTTGATGAGCACTGCCGGGTCGAAGGCTGATGCACCTTCGGGGGTAAATGGCGGGGTAAATGGGGTCAGACTCTGAGGTCTCCCCTCAAAGTTGCAGCACAGGATGATCATACCGCAAGGACTCAAGAGCTTCGCGAAACTCACGCGGCGGGAATGCAGCCATCCCATGCTGTACCAACTGCAACGCTAGTGAAATAACAGAGAGCACTGGGCGTGATCGCCGCGTGTTGCTCTGGAATTGAAATTCCATCTGTCGTGTTTTACCAACCTCACCAATCAAGCGCAATACGAACGAGGCAAGACATGCGACCAGCAGCAACACCCCCAAGCGATCTTTTTGTGTGGATCGGTTAGCAGAGAATCCCAAGCCGAAACGCTCGCTCTTCAAGTCACGGAATGACTCCTCAATCTGCATCCGCTGGGCGTACACAGCCACGGCGGCTTGAGCGCTCAGATGATCGAGCTTTGGACTCACTGCCAATAACCACGGCTCACATTGAGCGCGTGCATTCTTCAGGCTACGGCTCGAATGGTCCAACTTACCCAATTTGCTTTTCTTATGACGATCTCGTTTGATGCGCTTAATCAGTACCAGACGGCATGGCACCGGATGATTGCGCACATAGTTGTACTGACCGAGCGACTTCGCCGTGCCCGTGGCAAGCGCATAGAGCGTTTTGCAGCCAACCCAAGTGTCG
>QFXH01000011.1 GCA_003402345.1 Candidatus Nitrotoga sp. MKT
TCACTAGCGTTGCAGTTGGTACAGCATGGGATGGCTGCATTCCCGCCGCGTGAGTTTCGCGAAGCTCTTGAGTCCTTGCGGTATGATCATCCTGTGCTGCAACTTTGAGGGGAGACCTCAGGTCTTGACCCCAATTTTTCACTCACTCCTATACCTATAGTCTTTACCATCACATGCTCTCATTTGAACACTTCCAAACTAATTTCACGCGAGACATAACCTACTGTGCTTGACTACTCCTATTTATTTTTTTCTGCGTTCTGCATTTTGGCGCGGTGTTCAAGAACTATTGCAATTAATCCTGGCTTGAAGCCTCTCTCGAACTCCTCGCTTTGAGTGTAACGCCCCGCCAATTCATTTAGACACACTCCATATACGGCAGTAGCTATAACATCAGCAGGCGAAATTTGATCATCCAACCTACCAATAGTTTTCACAATACATGCTTTAAATTTTTCGGTCGACTCTCGTTCTTCCGCATTTATTGCAGCTTTTTCACTAGCCATAGCTATGTAAGAACACTTTTCGTCATTAACAGCCCGAGATAAATCCTCACTCAGTCCCCTATTAAACAACCCTAAAAGTGACATCACTTCCCCACGTTTGCTATTAGATATCGTTATAAGATAATTGTTTAAAATTGCATCAAGAACATCGGTTGGAACTTTACATAAACTCTCGATTTGGTTCATCCGAAAAATTGTGTTGAATATATCCTGCGTCGTTTTGTCATCATTTCGGCACAACAATGCAATGTTTCCGGTTTTTTCTGGTGAGCATTTCAATATAGACTGAAATATTGCAACAGTTTTCTTCTTTCTTTGTGTCCAATTGTTATCCTTCGTGAAACAAAGCCGTTGAATCATCTGTCCTTCTAAGCTGGCAAATGCTGGAAAGGCTATCCGCTTACGCATTTCGTCTATAGAAATATCTCTTGGCCCATATTTTCCACCAATTACCTTTTTTGCGACAAAATCGGTAACGTATTCATTGGTTCCATAAACTTTCTTTAATAATGCATTAGTTTCGACATATTGTTTTTTATTTAAAATGGTCTATATCAATTGACAATTAATGGATCCATGCTCCATAAAATATGGCATATTTAGATTTGTTCCTGTTCTCCAAGTTAGGTCAATTTGATTTGACCCATTTTGAATTAGCGAGTCGATGTCGTACTGAAGGAATCCATATTTTTCCTCTGTATTAATATCAATCCACGTCTCCGCCTGCACTAAATTGCTCACTAAATAAAAGTAAGAAAGTGCTAGCAATAAAATCTTCAACAGACCATTAAAATGATTGATTTTAAATTGATTTTTACATTTGTGACAGGTAACCGAAGCCTCCATTTGTTTACTCAAGCAAGCCTCCTTAGTATTTTGTAGTAGATCCAATTTCATCCAAAAGCTACCCAATTCTTCGTTATGCAACCAACCTACCGCGCTTGTACAACAAATGGTTCAGATTGTGGTTCGCTTCGCGATCAAAATCTAACCATACTCGTTAGGCATCAGGTTCTTCAAGGAAAATATTTTTGAAATCCAGGATTGCTGAAGAGCGAAGTCCTGTTGCCTCCACTTCTTCAGTATCGATGACGTGCTTCTTCAAATCAAAGGTGGTTTCTTGCGGATACATTCTGTAAAACGCAACTGGCCGTTGAGAATTGGCATATAGCTTGACGATTGTTGTCTCGACGGCAACGTCACACTTTAGTCCGAAGTACACTCCCGTAAGCCTTACAGGAGCAGGGCAGCTTCCTGCACCTTTATTTGTTAGTCGCCATTCCTTCTCGTAACGCCATTGAGGGGCCTTCGAATAGAAGTATGTGGATTCGACGACCTCATAAGCAGTCGATAAGCCTTTCATTTTCCAATCAATTAAGTCGCTGATCTTGATGCTTCTCGGGCCGTCGTATCGCACCGGGCGGATCGTTTCGTGCGCGCCGTCGCTTAGGTCATATTCGAGACAAAGTCCTCGATGTTGGTCCGCGTAGTGGCTCCACATTAGTGGGCAATTCCAGTGTTCTGCGAGTGAAAGAACACCTTTTCGACCTAACTCTGTCCCAAGGATATTCTGAATTCTCGACGCTAGTATCCGTTTGTAGTGGTCCTCGACTGTCGGATCAGTTTTGTAATCTCCGTATTGGGTTGAAGAATGCCTATATTCGCTGATAGCGACGCGTGCACGTTCTCTTCCAATCATTCGAATGAAGAGCCGCTCTAATGCATGTCGGTCAACGTCGACGATGATGGTGGGGTTGCAGTCAAGTGGGTCATTGAACTGTTCTGGGTTTGCGAAATACACCTCCGCTTCGCTCAATAGACGCAATGAATTGACGTTAAATGCTCGATACTTGTATAGGCGCTTGGGAGCTTGAAGAGATTTCATAGGATGGCGACCTGACCGCCTAACGTTTCAAGTTGAGCGACACCCCGAAGGGGCGTGAGCCGCGAGCGTAGAGTTCGTACGCTCGGACGAGGAGGAAAGCGCGGGGCCAGTTCAAACATTACAACGTTTTTTTAGTCTTCTTCAAACTTCCGCACTGCGCGACTTACCGTCATGTAGTGTACCTCGAAATGGCACCCGATCTCTGCCATCGTATAAGTACCGGATAGGTAAGTCTGTATGTACTGATTAAGCGGCTTGCCCCGTTTCTCGTTATTTTCTTTCAGTTAATGATTTCAGCCGCGACATATGACTATGCCTTGCTATAAATATTCGTCCCCTGCTTCACGAATTCCACCGCTTTTTGTTCCATGCCTTTTTGAAGGGCGGTTTGCTCGTCTACGCCTTGAGTAGCGGCATAGTTTTGTACTTCCTGCGAGATTTTCATCGAACAGAAATGAGGCCCGCACATGGAACAGAAATGTGCAACCTTGGCGGAATCCTTGGGTAGCGTTTCGTCATGGAATTCGCGCGCTTTGTCAGGGTCGAGGCCAAGGTTGAACTGATCTTCCCAGCGGAATTCAAATCGTGCTTTGGACAGCGCGTTGTCGCGAATCTGTGCGCCGGGATGGCCTTTGGCGAGATCGGCAGCATGCGCAGCGAGCTTATAGGTGATAACACCTTCCTTGACATCAGCTTTATTCGGCAAGCCGAGGTGTTCCTTGGGCGTCACATAGCACAGCATCGCCGTGCCGTACCAGCCGATCATTGCCGCCCCGATACCGGAGGTAATGTGGTCGTAGCCCGGCGCAATGTCTGTAGTGAGCGGTCCCAGTGTGTAGAATGGCGCTTCATGGCATTGTTCTAGTTGCAGATCCATGTTCTCTTTGATCAGGTGCATAGGCACGTGACCGGGTCCTTCGATCATCACTTGTACATCATGTTTCCATGCAATTTGCGTTAGCTCACCCAGTGTTTTCAACTCGCCCAGTTGCGCTTCATCATTGGCATCAAAGATCGAGCCGGGACGCAGGCCATCGCCGAGACTGAAGCTGACGTCATAAGCTTTCATGATCTCGCAAATATCTTCGAAATGTTCGTACAGGAACGATTCTTTATGATGGGCCAAACACCATTTGGCCATGATTGAACCGCCGCGCGATACGATGCCAGTCATGCGGTTGGCTGTTAGCGGTACATAACGCAGCAATACTCCAGCATGAATCGTAAAGTAATCGACGCCTTGCTCGGCTTGCTCAATCAGCGTGTCGCGGTAGATTTCCCAAGTCAGGTCTTCGGCTTTGCCGTTGACTTTCTCCAGTGCCTGGTAAATGGGCACCGTGCCGATCGGCACCGGTGAATTGCGAATGATCCATTCACGCGTCTCGTGGATGTGCTTGCCGGTGGAGAGATCCATCACGTTGTCGGCACCCCAGCGAATCGCCCACGTCAACTTTTCAACTTCTTCGCCGATGCTGGAAGTGACAGCCGAGTTGCCGATATTGGCGTTTATTTTTACCAGGAAATTGCGGCCGATAATCATCGGCTCGACTTCGGGATGATTAATATTGGCGGGGATAATGGCGCGGCCACGGGCAATTTCATCGCGCACAAACTCGGGCGTAATCTCGGCCGGAATGCTGGCGCCGAAAGACTGGCCGGGATGCTGGCGGCCCATTAAATTGGCCAATTTATTTCCCAGCGGGCCGGAGGCTTTTAATTCTTCGAGATATTCTTTACGGCGCATATTTTCGCGGATGGCGACAAATTCCATCTCTGGCGTGATGATGCCCAAGCGAGCGTAGTGCATTTGTGACACGTTAGCACCCGCTTTTGCGCGACGCGGTTTGCGGAGCAGATTGAAGCGTAATTCGGCCAGCTCGGGATCATTCAGACGTGCGGTGCCATATTGCGACGTCGGGCCGGATAATTCTTCGGTGTCGTTACGCTCGATAATCCACGGTATGCGTGGTGTCGGCAGACCGGAACGGATGTCTATATTGGCGGCCGGGTCGGTGTAAGGGCCAGAGCAATCATAGACATATATCGGCGGATTTTTTTCCGCAACCATACTTGCCGGCGTGTCAGATTGCGATATTTCGCGCATCGGCACTTGAATGTCGGGGCGTGACCCCGCAACATAAATTTTGCGCGAATTCGGGAAAGGCTGGACTGCCGCTTCGTCAACGTGGGCAGCTTGGCTTAAAAACTTCGGATGGGCATTCATGGTGGGTCGCTCCAAAAAAGCAAGGAGCATCATAGAAACAACTGACGCTTCCCTACGACGGCATTATCCGTACAGGTTCAAAGGGTATCTCTCACCCCGTCGCATTGATGACGAGGACCCCTACGCAAGCGAACAAATTACTGTAAATGAGGTGGGAAAGCAAGCATGCGCTATTTCCGATATAAAAAGGGCGGTAAGTGGGGATGCCGTTAATAGTTCATGCAATAAGCTGGGCGATCAGCGCCACGTCGGCGGCACCGGTCACTGGCAGGCCATGAGTAGACTGGTATTCTTTGATGAGTTGCCGTGAGGTTTGACCGAATATTCCATCCGCTTTAATGTCCACGCCGCGATCCGATAGCCCTAGCTGGAGAAGGCGCACATCCAGTCCGCGTTGCAAAGGCGATTGCAGAGCCAATGAACGCGTTCCAGGCTGCGGGCCATCGTAACAGCCGCGCGGAGTGGCTGACAGCGTTACGCTGGAAATTTCTTGGCCGCGTACAACCAGCGGTAGCTCTAGCCCCCAGTAACCCTGATCAATCAAGCGCTGGAAGGTGTCCATACGATAGACGGTAGCACGTAAATCAGCTCGGGTATTTTCGGCCAGCCAAGCACGGCGGATGGCTATGTAAGCGGTAATCCATTTCTGCTCGCTGGCGGTGGGGATATCGCCGACTTGTTGAGTGGTGCGGTTGCGTATTAATTTCCATGAGCCGTGTACGAAACTGTCGTATACCACCGCTACCCCAAGAGGACTAGTGATCTTTAAGCGCTCTGCAGTTTGAGCGGCAGGCTGCCAATAGGTCTCGTCGAAAAAGGTATCCTGTGTATCGCGCATAACGTTGTCGTCAGCGCTGGCACGTAACAGGTTATGCAGTTTGAATTCCGTATCCAGCTTAAGGTCGCGTGCCGCAAAGCGCGGCAAATATGATGTTAAACGGGTGCCAAAGCGGGCACCCGAGTTGGCGCAATAGCGTTGCATCAACTCATTCAGGTTACCTGAACCCAGTGTGGTTTGCGACCGGCCGAAGGTGAGATGCCCCGTGTCACCCGCAATTAGTGTCACCTGGCCGTAATCACCCAGCACTTCGCCGGTCTCGAAGATATTGATGAGAGCCTCGGCGGTTTTCTTTTGGGTTGCTGTCAACATAATCGTAATTCCTCAATTTTTGAGTTGATCTTTAGGGCGCCTCTAAAAATTCAAGTTTCTAGGCAAGACAAGGCATGAGTAAAAAATTTGAGCGTGGCATATAATTGATATGTAAGCGATAATTTTTTTCGAGTAACGCCGTATTGTGACGAAAATTGGATTTTTAGAGGTGCCCTTTAATATTTTTAGCCTGAAGTTCATATGTCATGGCTGTGTTGAACACTTATTACCCATCAAATGCCACATCTCCTTCATCTACCATGTCGCCCACATTGATATTTTTGAAATCAAACAGCTTGCCGTCCATTAGATGGGAAGATTTAACGTTCTGCATGGCGGTGAAAATGGACTGGCTGCGGCCGGGGTATTGGCGCTCCCATGCCGTTAACATTTCCTTGATATTTTGGCGTTGTAGGTTTTCTTGTGCACCGCACAGATTGCACGGGATGATGGGGAATTTCAGGGTGCGGGCAAAACTGGCAATGTCTTTTTCGGCGCAATAAGCCAGTGGACGAATCACCACGTGATCGCCCTTATCCGTAACCAGTTTCGGTGGCATAGCCTTGAGTTTTCCGCCAAAGAATATATTCAGGAACAACGTTTCTATCATGTCGTCACGGTGGTGGCCCAATGCGATCTTGTTCGCACCCAGCTCTCCGGCCACGCGATAGATGATGCCGCGACGTAAACGCGAGCAGAGCGAGCAGGTGGTTTTGCCTTCTGGAATTTTCTCCTTGACGATGGAATAGGTATCCTGGGTTTCGATGTGATACTCGATGCCGATGGATTTGAAATAGTCCGGTAGGATATGCTCTGGAAAACCCGGCTGCTTCTGATCCAAATTCATGGCGATCAGGCGAAAATTAATCGGTGCGCGTTTTTGCAAAGTACGCAAAATTTCCAGTAGGGTGTAAGAATCCTTGCCGCCGGACATGCACACCATTATGGTATCGCCTTCCTCGATCATGTTGAAGTCGCCGATAGCGCGGCCAACCTGCTGTTCCAGCCGTCCGCGCAGGCGGTTAAAATTGCTGGAGTGGTGCTCAAAATGGATGGGGTGTGTGATGGCGTTCATATTGCTCATTCAAAGGTTGATACTGCGTCCGCCATCCACCGCAATAATTTGTCCGGTAATGTAGGGCGCATCGTTTAATAAAAATTTCACGGTACGGGCAATGTCGTCTGGCTCGCCTTCGCGTTTGAGCAAGGTATGCGCGATGATCTTCCTCCGACGCGTCTCATCGTCCCACTCCGCACTTTCAGGCCACACAATGACGCCAGGGGCAATTGCGTTGACGCGCACCTGTGGGGCCATTTCCTGCGCCAGCGCGCGCGTGAGCGCCGACAGTCCGCCCTTTGCTATGCTATACAACAAGTGCCCACGCATTGGCCGTTCGGCATGGATGTCCACGATGTTGACAATGGCGCCGTGGTTGTGGCGCAACTCCCTCGCTGCCGCTTGTGCGAGCAGCAGCGGGGCTTTCAGGTTGGTGCCAATGAGGTCGTTCCAGTTTTGATCGTTTACATCGCTTAGTGACGTTGCAAAAAAACTGGAAGCATTATTAACTAGCGCATCCAGCCGCCCAAAGTGGCTGATGGTTTCTTCTACCAGCCGGAACAGAGCTTGCGGGTCCAGCAGATCTGCCTGTATATGCAGCGCAGAGCCAGGACGCTCGGCATTTAACTCTGATTGCAAAGCCAATGCATCCTGCGCAGAAGAACGGTAGTGCAGCGCAATGTTCGCCCCCGCTGCGTGCAGCTTGCGGCAGATCGCCGCGCCCACGCGCTTTGCGCCACCCGTCACTAATATCACTTTACCTTGCATGGTGCTCTCCCCTAAACTTACGGCTTGTAATTTAACACATCCCCATCGCTCAATCATGCCCTCACTGCCCTTGCCATCCCCCGAAGCCCAAGCGCACAGCGATCAACTGCGTGACCTGATTCATCATGACATTGCGCGGCAGGGAGGGTGGATCCCATTTTCGCGTTTCATGGAATTGGCGTTATATGCGCCGGGAATGGGTTATTACAGTGCCGGGGCACGCAAGTTCGGTGCAGCCGGGGATTTTGTCACCGCGCCGGAAATTTCTTCGTTATTTGGCCGAACGTTGGCGCGGCAATTAGTTGAAATTATGGCGCAAAGTACCCCGCATATTCTCGAACTTGGCGCGGGTAGCGGTAAGCTGGCGGTTGATATATTGGGCGAGCTGGAACGGCAAAATAGTCTGCCAGAACGCTATGACATCCTGGAAGTCAGTGCCGACTTGCGCGAGCGGCAACGAGTTTTGCTGCAAGCGCGCTTGCCCCATTTAATTAACCGCGTGCATTGGCTGGATGCGCCCCCAGACAGCATTTCTGGAGTGCTTGTCGCTAACGAAGTGCTGGATGCACTGCCAGTGCATCTGGTACGTTGGATTGATGCAAATATTGTTGAACGTGGCGTGGCGAGCGAGGGAGAAAGCTTTGTGTGGCAGGAACGCCTGCCGGAAAGCCCAATGTTGCTGGAGATTGCACAACAGATCAAGGTGCCTGATGACACGCTCAGTGACGTATCGCTTGCCGTACGTGGCTTGGTCAGCAGCCTGAGCGAGCGCTTACGTCAAGGTATGCTGCTATTTATTGACTATGGTTTTGGCGCGCGTGAGTATTACCACCCGCAGCGCACACAAGGCACGCTCATGTGCCACTACCGCCACCACGCACATGACGATCCCTTTTTTCTGCCCGGATTGCAGGACATTACCGCGCACGTAGATTTTACCGCCGTAGCGGAAGCGGCCATTGATGCAGGGTTGCACCTGTATGGTTATACAACGCAAGCCTATTTCCTGATTAATGGCGGAATTACTGACTTATTGGCAGAGACCGATTCTGAAAATGTTCGCGACTACCTCCCTCTTTCTGCACAACTGCAAAAGCTGACTAGCCCTGCTGAGATGGGTGAGTTGTTTAAAATAATTGCTCTGGGCAAAGGAGTAAATATGCCCCTATGTGGCTTTGTGTCGGGTGATAAGTCGCGTTTGTTATAAAATATTTTATAAGATTGATACGTCAGCAGTTGGATGTCTGGCTATTAGTCAAGGGGAGAAGGATCCGTCTTAAATTTTCGGAACCCGTATGTGTTATCAAACACTCTGACTTTGGATTTATACTGCATCTAACATAATTCTTGTAAGACACGAATGATGAAGCCACATTACCTATTAGTTTTTCTGTGTACTGGTTATGTCAGCTGGGCACAGGCGGAAATATATAAAAAAATCGATGCTGACGGGCATGTGACTTATTCCAGCACACCTATTAGAGGCTCCAAGAAGCTTGATTTGGAGCCACTGACTATCGTGCCGTCGCCTGCGCATGTGCGCAATAACGCTACGCCCTCTGATTTCCTTAAGGTAGATTCGGATACACAGAAAAACCGCGATAACTTGCGTCGCAAGATACTTGAAGAAGAATTATCAACAGAACAAAAACTGGTCGAAGAGGCTCGTCAGAACTTGATGAATGGGAAAGAACACCCGGAAATTCTGAAGGACAAAGACGGCAAGGGCTATCGAAATGCGGCCAAATATGAAGAAAATATAAAAACTTTGCAGGGGCAGGTAACATTGCACCAGAAGAATGTCGAAGCGCTTAAGACTGAGCTGCTCAAACTCAAGTAATTATCGTGTGCTTTTTGGATAAATTTGCTGAAAAATTCATATTCTGGCGCTGATTGCAAGACCGATAGTATTTTTGGGATGCTGGTTCAGCATAACGGACATCTTATTTCTTGGTCACGGATTTTTTCGGAGTAGCTGGCTTTTTCGGAGTAGCTGATTTTTTCGGAGCAGCTGGCTTTTTTGGGGTAGCTGGCTTTTTCGGCGCAGTGGGTTTTTTCTTGGCGGCGGTCTTTTTCAAAGATGGCCCTTTTGCCACACGTTCGGCCAGCAGCGCCAAACCTTCTTGTAATGTTATTTCTTCCGGGGATACGTCTTTAGGCAGCGTGGCGTTAACCTTCCCATGTCTTACGTAGGGTCCATAACGGCCATTGCAGACCTCCACCGGTTTTTGGTCATCAGGATGCGCGCCCAGTTCCCGTAATACAGTATTGGAAGTTCTTGCCTCTGCTAATAATGCTACTGCGCGTTCCAATTGTATGGTGAAAACACTGTCTCCCTTGGGAATGGATTTAAATTTTCCATCATGCCCGACATAAGGGCCGAAGCGTCCAATGTTGACGATAATTTTTTTTCCGCTTTCGGGGTGGAGTCCCAATTCCTTGGGAAGTTGCAGTAATTGTGTAGCGGCAGCAAGGTCTGCCTGTTCTGGGGATATTTCCTTCGGCCAGGAAATACGCTTTGGTTTTGTTTTGGAGCCTGCTTCTACTTCACCAAGCTGTACGTAATACCCATAAGGGCCGCGCAACAATAACACCGGCAGGCCACTGGCTGGATCGCTCCCCAGTTCTTTGCGCGCTTCCCCGGTATCGGCTTCACCAGCGAGGTTGCGTGTGTAGTCGCACTCTGGGTAGGCTGTGCAGCCAATGAAGTTCCCGCGTTTGCCCAAGCGGGTAGCTAAGGGCTTGCCGCACTTGGGGCATGCTTCGTCAATTAATTCTTGGGTTACATCTTTGCGCTCGATGTTCTTTTTATCTTGTATAAGCGCAGTGAAGGGATGCCAGAAATCGTTTAATACTGGAATCCAGTCGCGCTTGCCATCGGAAATTTCATCCAGCTCATCCTCCATTTGCGCAGTAAATCCGTAATCGACATAGCGCGTAAAATGTTCCGTGAGGAAACGGATAACAACACGTCCAACATCAGTCGGCTTGAATCGTTTTTTGTCCAGCATTGCATATTCACGAGCTTGTAGCGTGGAAATGATACTGGCATAAGTTGAGGGACGCCCGATGCCATGCTCTTCTAAAGTTTTTACTAAACTGGCTTCGGAAAATCGCGGGGGCGGCTGGGTAAAATGCTGCTCACCGTATAGTTTATCAAGAGGAATGGTCTCTCCTTCTTCTAAAGGCGGCAATTTTTTGTTTTCTTCTTCTTCGCTGTCATCCGTACTTTCTTGGTAGACCGCGATAAAGCCAGGAAATATAAGGGTTTGGCCGCTGGCGCGAAACAGGGTGTCATCCCCGCCGAGGCGGATATCAAGGCTGACTGTATCGAAACGCGCAGGAGCCATTTGGCAGGCGAGGGTACGCTTCCAGATCATTTCATAGAGCCGCGCTTGATCTATGGTGAGAAACTCCCGCATGTTCTCTGGCGTGCGTGCAATCGAGGTTGGCCGTATTGCTTCGTGAGCCTCCTGCGCATTTTTGGCTTTACTTTTATAGACCAGTGCCGCTTTAGGCAAATAGTCCGGTGCAAATTGTGCAGCGATATAACCACGTATTTCCTGCAAGGCTTCCTGTGCCAGCGTGACGGAATCGGTACGCATATAGCTGATCAGCCCTACAGCTTGACCGCCGATGTCGATCCCTTCATAAAGTTGTTGGGCGATACGCATAGTGCGGTCAGTGGGCATACCTAGTTTGCGTGCTGCCTCTTGTTGCAGTGTGGAGGTGGTGAATGGTGCAGCGGCATAGCGTTGCTTGGCTTTCTTTTCCACGCGCACTACGCGCGGCGGCAATTTGGCCGCACTGATATTGTCAAAAATCTTCTGGTATTCCGCCTCGCTGGCTATACCCAGCTGCTCCAGTTTTTTTCCTTGATATTGAAACAGTTTGGCGGTAAATGGTTGGCTATTTTTCTGGCTGTCGAGATGCACAGTCCAATATTCCTGTGAGCGGAATGCCTCGATTTCTAATTCGCGTTCTACGATCAGGCGCAATGCCGGGCTTTGCACGCGTCCGGCAGAAAGCCCGGGGCGTATTTTGCGCCATAGTAGCGGCGACAGATTGAAACCTACCAAGTAATCCAGTGCACGCCGCGCTTGTTGCGCATTCACCAAGGGAATGGAAATTTCACGCGGATGTGCCACCGCTTCGCGCACCGCAGACTGGGTAATTTCGTAGAACACTACGCGCTGCATGGATTTGTTTTTCAAATTGCGCTTGCCTTTGAGCAGCTCAGCGACATGCCAGGCAATGGCTTCCCCCTCACGATCCGGGTCAGGCGCCAGATAGATATTGTCTGCCTGAGCGGCGGCTTTGGCGATGGCGTCTACATGTTTGCTGTTTCGCGCAATAATTTCGTACTGCATGGCAAAATCATGTTCAGTATCGATCGCCCCTGATTTGGGTATTAGGTCGCGCACATGTCCATAGGTCGCCAGTATCTCAAAATCTTTACCCAAATATTTTTTCAGGGTGACGGCTTTGGCCGGGGATTCAACGATTAATAGATTACTCGCCATGGTGGTATTTAATTTTAATATTTAATGTAAGCGACTGGAGTCAGCCGGAGTAAGCAGGTCTTCGATTATTAAAGGATCCAAGTCTTGACGTTGATTCCACAACACCATGAGAACGATGAGCTTGATTTTGTCTAGCGGCAAATTTTCACGGTTCAATGCGACCGCGCGGTCGAGGATCATTTCCCGTTCCACCGGTGTAATTACTTTATTTTGTTCCCAAAATGTCAGAAAACGACGTACCTCAAAGCTAATGCGCTTGATTTCCAAATCGGCATAAAAACGCTCACCGCTATCGTTAATGGTGGACGGGTAGTTTGCTTTGTTTAATTGCTCTAGGCCAGACAGCCAGGCCAGTGCCAGATGAATATCTTCATCTTCGAATCCGGCGGCGGATAACTTGCGGGATAGCTTGTCGGAATTGGGGTAGCGGCCAGCATGAAAATAACTTTCAAATAAAAACACTAAGATGTCAAACATAATGCCCCGATAAAAAAATTGATTAGTAGATGATTGTTAAACTTAGGCGTAATTAAACTAAGAGTAAGGGATTATGGATAATTATAGTTTTTTCTTCTCCTGTGACAGGTGTTGTTCACTAGGAATTTGTCGGATTTCTCTCGTAATTTATTGATTAAATTGATGCGACCGTTATTTAATATAATAAATTAAACACAATATGTTAATCCTGTAAAAAATTCAAAATTTGACAATCATGCTAGGCATGGGCATCACAAGTTTAATTGATACGCTGGTAAAACCCTCCTGGTAAAGTTGCGATATCGCCATCCAGTTCTAGTTGTAACAGGATGGCGGATAGCTCTCCAATCGTCAAGCCACTACGCTGGCTTAAGCTGTCCATATCTACCGGATCAAAACCTAAATGTGTTAATAAAGGGTGTTCTTTGGGTACGGAAGATTGCAGGGCTGTGTTGGTAGAGAAATGTCCCAGCTCCTCTAAAATGTCTTGCGCGCACTCTACCAGTTTAGCGCCCTGCTTGATCAAATGGTGGCATCCTTTTGTTTGTGGGGCGTGGATGGAGCCGGGAATGGCGAAAACGTCACGTCCTTGTTCCAATGCCATACGGGCGGTAATCAGTGAGCCGCTTTGCAGAGAGGCTTCGACTACTAAACACCCTAAACTAAGGCCGCTAATAATGCGATTGCGGCGCGGAAAATTTGCCGCTAGTGGTGGAGTGCCTAATGAAAACTCGGAAACCAATGCGCCTTCCTGCGCTAATAGGTGCGCCAGTTGGCGGTTGGCGGCAGGGTAAACTTTGTCCAGCCCTGTGCCAACGATACCTATGCTGGAACCGTACTCGCGCAACCCTCCGCGATGTGCTGCGGCGTCTATGCCATGCGCCATGCCACTGACAATGCACAACCCAGCAGCGCTCGCTGCTTGAGCAAAAGCCTCCGCATTGCCCAGCCCTTGTGGGGTGGCATTACGGCTGCCAACGACGGCGAGTGCCGGGTGGTTAAGCAATTCGAGCCGTCCTTTTACATACAGCAGTAGTGGTGGGTCGGAAATGTTAAGCAGAGCTTGGGGATAGTCAGGGTCTGCCAGCGTGACAATATGGTTATGTGGGTCAGCCAGCCAACTGGCAATGGGTGCTAATGTTGCTTCGTCCCAACCTTGAGTGATAGTTGCGGCAATGGCTGGCTGAACGACTTGCTGGAGAGTCTGCAACGGTGTGGCGAAGATTTGGGCGGGAGTACCGAAAGCTTGTAACAGACGGTGCAAACCTCCATTGCCTAAACCAGGTATCTGGTTTAAGGCAAGCCATGACGCAAGTTCAGCGTCCATAGGTTGGGGAATCAGGGTGTTAGCGCGCTATCCAACAATTGCACAGGCAGTTGGGTTCGCATCACTAGAGCGTAGGCTACTTTATCAAAAGTACGGAATACAAATAACAGGCCATAACGTACATCCGGCAGGATGAAGGTTTCCCCTTTTTCCTTTACCACATCTCCCTTGCGATATAGCGCCAATACATGGCCATTTTCCAGGCCATCACGAAGCCCTTTGTTGAGGGTTACGATAGAATGTTGGCCCGCTTGGGAAACGCCCATGTAAATAGAAATCACGCGTGCCGCAATTTGGCCGTCTGGAACGCGGGGTATATAGCTTCCGGCAAACCCACTGGAAGCTTGGATAAGTCGATCCCCTTTGTTAATTTCCTTAAGTGCCTTGGTGATCTTAAGCGTACTGATATCGGCGAACTTTTCGACTTCTGCATCACCCAAATAAACCGCCTCGTATCCCAGCACTTCTTCGTTATCCGGGTCAAGCAATGCTTTGCCCGGGCGGTAAATTTGCCACAGTACCCCGTGGTCTTTGGACAGGCCGTTAGCGTATGCTATATCTCCGCTGCCCAAAAGGACGCGTTTTTCGTGGGTGCCAACGATGGCTGGTGCTTTAGCTAGCAAATCTTTCTCAATTATGAGTGGCCTGCTTAGGAAAGGCTCGATGGCACTCGCTGGAATACTGGAGATTGCGTTGTGTGCATTGTTTTGCACGTGTACCTGGGGGGAAATTTTTACACTGTCTGATTTGCCCGCTTCGGCTGTTTCTTCGACTTTTTTAATTTTACCGATGTGCAGTGTACCGTTTGCACGATCCAAATGAACCACGTCACCGGGATAAATCCAGTGTGGATTTTTAATGGTGTCTTTGTTCAAACCCCAGATTTGTGGCCATTGCCATGGATCCTTGAAAAACTTGGCGGAGATGTCCCACAGCGTGTCTCCTTTCACCACAATATGGCTATCCGGTGCATTGTCATGGATTTTAACCGTGTCAGCGAAGGCGAAGGTGGGTAATAAACAGCAAATCAGCGATATAATAATCTTATGCATGAAAACTCCATTTTGCGTGGAAACCCAGTTTTAGAAGCCAGACTGAGGACAACAAATATTGCAAGATATTCATGCAATAGGCTTTAAATTCTGCCCCTAGTTATTTAAATTAGCAAGCATTGATGGCAATTCTACTATGGCAATTCTACAAATATTGCAATATCCGGATGAGCGGTTACATACCGTCGCAGTTCCAGTACCTGCGGTAACTGCGGCTACCCGCAAGCTGGCCTCTGATATGGCCGAAACAATGTATGCTGCACCGGGAGTGGGGCTGGCCGCGACTCAGGTGAATGTACATCAACAGATCGTTGTGATGGACATTTCTGAGACCCAGGATCAGTTGTTAGTGTTCGTTAATCCGGAAATTATTGCCAGCAGTGGTGAGAGCATATGTGAGGAGGGCTGTTTGTCGGTTCCTGGAGTATATGAAAAAATACGCCGCGCCGAACATGTCGCCGTGCGCGCACTAAATATACAAGGTGAATCTTTTACGCTTGAAGCGGACGGGTTGCTGGCGATCTGTATTCAACATGAGATGGACCATCTTAAGGGCAAGGTGTTTGTTGAGTATCTTTCGCCGCTCAAACAGTCCCGTCTTCGGACCAAGCTTAAGAAACATCGCCGTGAAACGATGTAGATGTTTCAAGGATGTGTCTTGCTTAAGCTTTTGTGTAGAGTCTGCCTTGAATGAAAGTCGTCATTAATTTAAAGGTGTCCTGATAATCAACTCTTCCCTAAAGATCATTTTTGCGGGCACTCCAGACTTCGCCGCCACCGCACTGGAGGCGTTACTGGTACAGCAATTTGCTGTGGTTGCGGTGTTGACCCAGCCCGACAGGCCCGCTGGCCGGGGTATGCGGCTCACAGCCAGCCCAGTTAAGCAACTTGCCTTAGCGCGTAGCTTGCCTCTGTTACAGCCTGCTTCATTAAAATCTGTTGATGTGCAACAAGAGCTTGCCAATTATGCGGCGGATGTAATGGTAGTGGCGGCTTATGGGCTAATCCTGCCATCAGCGCTACTACAATTGCCACGCTACGGCTGCCTGAATATTCACGCTTCACTATTACCGCGCTGGCGCGGTGCGGCACCTATTCAGCGCGCTATTTTGGCGGGTGATGACAAAACCGGTGTCACCATTATGCAAATGGACGCTGGGCTCGATACGGGCGACATGTTGCTTAAAAAATCCTGTTCGATCACTGCGCGTGACACCACGCAAACATTGCATGACAAATTGGCGAAGCTGGGTGCTGAAGCTATCGTCGAGACATTGTGCCTGCTAGAGCAAGGGCAATTAAAGCCAGTGCCGCAAAATGCGGCCGAAGCGACGTATGCAGCAAAACTCAGTAAAACAGAAGCGCTCATTGACTGGTCAGAAGATGCCACGCAGATCATTCGTGCGGTACATGCTTATAACCCTTTTCCTATCGCATATACCATTCTTAATGGAGTACCTGTCAAAATTTGGCAGGCTAGTGTGCGCGACGGGGCTGAAGGTGAAGCGGGAGCCGTGCTGGCTATAGAAAAAAACGGCATTATTGTGGCATGTGGCCAAGGGGCATTATGCCTTGAAGTATTGCAGCGCCAGAATGCCAAGGCATTGCCTGCGATGCAATTTATGCAAGGATTTACAGTGCATCCTGGCGACCGTTGTACTTCACTCCCCTGATATGCATACCGCACAACGGGGTGCCAGCCAAGTTGTCTGCCAAGTGTTGGCTGGACGTAACTTAAGCCAAACATTGAGTGCTGCTTTGCAGGCTACACCTGGGCAAATTATGCCTGAATTGACACCACACCAACGTGGTGCGCTACAGGATTTGAGTTATGGAACGCTGCGTTTTTACGGGCAGTTAGCGCGCGTGTTGGATCAACTGTTGTATAAACCGGTGCAGGATTCGCAATTACGTTGCTTATTATTAGTGGCTTTGTATCAACTGCTGTATACCAAAGCTGCGCCCCATGCGGTGGTAGATCATGCCGTACGCGCTGTGCGAAAGTGCAATGCAGCAGCTGGAGGATTGGCAAATGCGGTATTGCGCAATTTTTTGCGCAACCGCGAGGCCTTACTTGCAGCCGCGTCCACGAGCGAGGAGGGTCGCTATGCTTATCCGCAATGGTGGATAAGTGCAGTCCAGGCGCAGTATGGAATGCATTCGGGGGCTATTTTGCTAGCGGGTAACCAGCATCCGCCCATGACACTGCGTGTGAATTGTCGACGTATGAGCGCAGCGGATTATCTGGCATTGCTTGCGCAGCATGATATTCAGGCCCGCTTGATCGGGCCAGATGCTGTGCTGTTGAAAACGCCTCTCCCGGTAAATAAGTTACCAGGATTTTGCGATGGTTTAGTGTCAGTGCAGGACGCCGGTGCGCAATACGCAGCACGCTTGTTGGACGCGCAAGACGGTATGCGAGTGCTTGATGCGTGCGCTGCACCGGGCGGGAAAAGCACCCACCTACTGGAGCTAGCGCAATTGGATCTGCTCGCTTTAGACAATAATGCGCAACGCTTGGAACGGGTACGTGAAAACTTGCAACGTCTGCAATTACATGCACAGTTGCAAAATGGTGATGCGGCACAACCCGATAGCTGGTGGGATGGCAAACCATTCCATCGAATTTTGGCCGATGTACCTTGCTCCGCCTCTGGCGTGGTGCGGCGCCATCCCGATATAAAATGGCTGCGTCGTCCGGGCGATATCAATGGATTCGGGCAACAACAGTTGCATATTCTTTGCGCACTGTGGCGGTTACTGGAAAAAAACGGAAAGCTGCTATATGTAACCTGCTCCATTTTTGCGCGGGAAAACCAGCAAGTTATTAATGAGTTTTTAAATCAGCATGATGATGGCAAGCAATTGCCACTGTCTATGCCCAATTTAAATGAAGGTCAAATTTTCCCGGATGACCAGCACGATGGTTTCTTTTATGCATTACTGCAAAAGCACGCATAGCCTAGCGCGATCGCTGGCCGTGCTGCTGGCATTATGGTTAAGTATTTCGGTCGTCTGTGCCGAGGGCATCACAGTGCGAAAAACGGAGGTGCGGTTTTCTGACGGCAGCTACCAGCTTTCGGCTGATTTCGACATTGGCTTAAATTTTGTTGTAGATCAAGCGCTAACGCGCGGTGTTCCGTTGTATTTTATTACCGAGTTTACCCTGACCCGTTCGCGTTGGTACTGGCTAGACGAAGTTATCGTAAAAAATGAACAAACTGCCAAATTATCTTACAACAAACTGACGCGCCAATACCGCATTACGCGTGGCTCGTTGTTTCAAAATTTCACTAGTCTGGGCGATGCACTGCGTATTATCAGTCATCAGTCCGCTGCGCCTATTGATGCTACGCTGCTCCAGAATAACGACAATTATATGGCAGCGTTATTACTTCAAAAGGGGGATTACATTGCCGCTACGCGAATGCGCCTGGATGTAACGCAATTGCCCAAACCGCTGCAAGTCAATGCTTTGGCAACACAAGATTGGAACTTTGATTCCAATTGGTATCGCTGGATAGTGCGCCCCACCGTATCTGCTGCAGACCGCGAAAATGAGTAGGCAGTGAAGTATTTAATTTTAATCAGTGCACTGCTCGGCAGTTTTCTGCTTTATCTGCTGTCAAGCGCCAGCGCTAATACTGAGCTGTTTTCTCGCAACTACTATGTGCTGCTGGCTTTGGCCGGGGTTCTGGCATCGTACTTAACTGTGCTGGTTGGCTATCAATTATGGCAGTTACGCGGCAAGCTTAAGGCACAAGTATTTGGCGCGAAACTTACCCTGCGCCTGACACTATTTTTCATATTGATTGCGATCTTGCCTGGTTTACTGGTGTATGCTGTTTCGGTACAGTTCCTTGATAAGAGCATCGAATCGTGGTTCGACCTTCGGGTAGAAAAAGCGTTGGAAGGCGGTTTGAACTTGGGCCGAAATGCGCTGGAAACGGGTCTCAATGAACTGAGCAAAAAAGGCCAGTCCACCGCCCTGTTACTTGCCAAACAATCTCCGGGCCAATACAAAAAAACGTTGGCCCAGCTAATAGGCAAAGGTACGGCCCAGGATGCTGCATTGTTTAACAAAAGCGGAAAGCTACTTGCGTTTGCCAGTAGCAGCCGCAAGCCGCCTCCAGATGCGCCGGATGCCGAAATGTTGCGTGAGGCAGGCCAACAGGGGCTGCATAGCATTATTGATACGCTGCCGGATAACAGCCTGATATTACGTGCGCTGGTGCTGGTTAAGCCACAGCGATCGTTGGCCGGGGCGCGTATCCTGCAGCTGACACAACCCGTGCCCAAGCAGCTTGCCGCTGACGCAGAAATGGTACGGGCGGTTTATCGCGATTACCAGGAATTGTCACTGTCCCGTTTGGGATTGAAGCGCTTATATGGCATCACGCTGACGCTATCATTGTTGATTGTATTGTTGAGCGCGGTGTCAGCCGCTTTTTTTATCAGTGATCGCCTAAGCGCTCCGCTCGCAGCGCTGGCCGAAGGCACGCGGGCGGTAGCGCAGGGCGATTTTTCGCGTCAACATCCAATTAAAAGCAGTGATGAGCTGGGTGCCCTGACCGGGCTATTCAACCAGATGACATTACAGCTGGCCGATGCAAAAACCACGAGCGAGCAGCAACAACGCCAAGCCGAGGACGCTAAAGTTTATTTGGAAAGCATGCTGGCACATCTATCGTCTGGTGTTTTAGTAGTGGATGAGCAATTTAGGCTGCGTTCTGTCAATAGTAGTGCGGCGCAGATACTTGGGGCATCGCTCCCGGATATGCAGGGTGTACCTTTAGCGGAAATCGCCGTGCGGCACCCCCTGTTACGTTCCTTTTCCGATGCGGTCATGCAAGCCTTTAATGAAGTGACAAGCGGCGAATGGCAGCGCCAGATTGAGCGGCTCAGCAAAAATGGTGATCAAATATTATTAATGCGTGGCACCCGGTTATCCACAGCGATGGACAATAGCTACGTAGTGGTGTTCGACGATATTACCCATTTGCTGCAAGCGGAACGTCAGGCCGCGTGGGGCGAAGTGGCACGCCGCTTGGCGCACGAAATCAAGAATCCGCTAACACCTATTCAATTGTCTGCGGAGCGCCTTCAACACAAATTGAGCGCTAAGCTCGACGGTGGCGACGCACAACTGTTACAGCGGGCCACGCAGACTATCGTGAGTCAAGTGGCGGCCATGAAAAATATGGTAACGGAATTCGCCGATTATGCCCGGGCGCCCGCTCCTAAGTTGGTAGCGCTGGACATGCACCAGCTACTACGTGAAGTGCTCGGATTGTATGAAGCTAGCGGCAGTCCGATTATTTTGTGCTTGAATGCGGCCCAAGCTTGGGTGAAAGGGGATGCGACACGCTTGCGCCAAGTGATCCATAATTTGTTGCAGAACTCGTATGACGCTTTACAAAATGTGGCCCAACGGGAAATTATCGTAAGTACGGCAGAAGAAGGTGGCGCACTAAAATTATGCGTGCAAGACAATGGCTGTGGTTTTCCTGAACATTTGCTGGCGCGCGCTTTTGAACCTTACAGGACAACTAAACCCAAGGGTACCGGGCTAGGTTTGGCGATCGTGAAAAAAATTGTGGAAGAGCACGGTGGCAGTATTGTTATTGAAAATGTAGCAGCCAGTGGAACGCGAGTAAGTGTTACCTTGCCCTTATTGATAGAGGTCGTGTAAAAATGGCAACTAAAGAAATTCTAGTAGTCGATGATGAAATTGGAATACGCGAGTTGCTCTCGGAAATTTTGTTTGACGAAGGTTACCGTGTACATCTGGCTGAAAATGCTATCCAGGCCCGCGAGTTTCGCAACCGGCAAGTGCCGGACTTGGTTTTGCTCGATATTTGGATGCCGAATACCGATGGCATTAGTTTGCTTAAAGAATGGGTAGATCAGAATTTGTTGACTATGCCAGTGGTCATGATGTCAGGGCATGGCACCATAGAAACAGCGCTTGAGGCGACACGTATCGGTGCGGTGGATTTCCTTGAAAAACCTATTGCGTTACAGAAGTTGCTGGATACGGTTACCAAGGCAATCAGGTTGAGCGCAATTCCCCATCCCCATCCCCAGCAAGAAACTACATCAGCAGACTTAACTGACAAGGGAAGCGCAGCAACTATCTGGGAGGCTGCGGCGCAATTTCCATTGCCGCTTGATTTGCCGTTGCGCGAAGCGCGTGAACATTTTGATAGCCTTTACTTTAGCTATCATATGCAGAAAGAAAACGGCAATATGACCCGCGTGGCAAAAAACGTCGGATTGGAGCGTACCCATTTATACCGCAAATTAAAACAACTCGACGTCATGTTTACCAAGAAAGACTCGGATAAAAATTAACATCTATTGCCCTGTACTGCACTTTGAGGGGAATTGTAGTTTCGCTGGCTCGCTAACTCCAAGTTAGCCATCATGCCTGAGTCTCACATCATCACATTATGCGCGGGCTGCAAAGCTTCGATTAACATTGCTACGGGCACATCTAAGAATAGCGTTGCTTACGTAATTGGTATTTCGAAAAAGTGACTGCTTATGCAAATGGCGAATTAGTCCATCATGACCACGAGCCGCTATCAGAGCACCATGGGCAGGATTCTGCCAAAAAACCATGATGGCCAATCATGGCACCTACCGGGCTTGTGCTTTGTTTTGTCTGGGAATTTGAATTTTTAGAGGCGTCGTGAATTCATTTGCCATCCGGTTTTTCTTCCATTAATTGTTGGCGGATCGACAGCAAATCCTGCTGACGTTTGGCATCCGTTTTTGGATAGCTCATTTTGAGGGACTTAAACGTATCGAGAATAATATTTGAAACAATGAGCCGTGCGTTTTCCTTGTCATCGGCTGGCACCACATACCATGGCGCTAATTTTGTGCTCGTTGCGCTCAGGCATGCCTCATAGGCCTGCATATATTGGTTCCAGAATTTTCTTTCAACGATGTCTGCCTGATCGAATTTCCAGTTTTTTTCGGGATCGTCGATACGTTCGAGAAAGCGCTTGCGCTGCTCATCTTTCGAAAGGTGCAGGAAAAATTTGATGACCCGTGTGCCGTTGCGGTGGAGATGATTCTCCAGGTTTACGATGGAGAGATAACGTTCCTGCCAGATTGTTTTCTCGTCAATCAGTCCGTCCGGTAATCCCTGTCCGTGGAGAATTTCAGGATGCACACGGACGATTAATACCTCTTCATAATAGGATCGGTTAAAGATGCCGATGCGGCCGCGTTCCGGCAGGCACTGGGTGGTGCGCCACAGAAAATCATGATCCAATTCCGTAGCGCTGGGATGCTTGAAACTGAACACCTGGCAGCCTTGTGGATTAATACCGGACATCACATGCCGGATGGCCCCGTCCTTTCCTGCCGCGTCCATGGCTTGAAAAATTAGCAGTAAAGAATGGCGGTTGGACGCATACAGCAGTTGTTGCAAATCGCTTAATTCCGACACTTGCTTTGAAAGAAGCTTGTTGTAACTTTCCTTTGATTTGTAAACCGGCTTCACCAATGTCGGCCACTTTTTGAGATTGACCTGTTCACCTTCTTGAACCTGGAAATCTTTTGAATTTACTTTCATTTTCACCCTTTCGGTAAGCATCAAGTCCGCGCTATTGCGCATTATTTTTTGCTATTCTGAATTTCCTTTAATCCTCTTGCTCTGCCATGCCTCTGTAATGCTCCGCCATTTTACTGGCATATCCGACTATATTTTACGGTACCGTGCATTTCAGCCCGGCAGGTTGTAGGCTGAAAAATGAAGCCCAACATCACAGGGAGAACACATGCGTTACCAGCGTGACGATGCAGCGGGAGGTACATACTTCTTCACTGTGAATCTGGCTGAACGACGCTCCGATGTATTGGTGCGGCATATCGATGACTTACGTGCGACCATGAAAACGGTGAAAGACGCACATCCGTTTGTCATCCTGGCGATGGTGGTGTTACCCGAACACCTGCATGCGATATGGCTTTTGTCCCCGGATGATGCCGGCTATCCGCTGCGTTGGTCGCTCATCAAGGCCGGGTTCTCGCGGCGGCTGGCAAAAGGCGAGCACATTCGAGCCAGCCGCCAAGCCAAGCGTGAGCGAGGCATCTGGCAGCGACGGTATTGGGAACATCAAATTCGGGATGAGATTGATCTTGCGCGGCACGTCGATTACATTCATTACAATCCCGTAAAACATGGCTGGGTCACTCACCCTGTTGATTGGCCGCATTCAACATTGCATGGCTACCTTGAACGGGGGACGGCAGCATCCGATTGGGTGGGGGAAATGGGTGATGGAGTAGACGGTTATAGTGGGCGGTGAGATGTTTGGCTTCATTTCATTCAGCCCAACCTTGCTTTATCAATCGAGCCCGACCCCATTGATTGCTCTACAGTCATTGCCTTGCCAATTCCACTTTGTGATTATTCCTTGCGCATTAACTGTAAACCGAGTGATGCACTGCATTGCAATATTCTGAACTGGGGTAGTTTGCTGTATGTATGTAGTTGAGGTTCCAGAGTACGTGCCGTATGCCGAGCCGCCAGTTCCATAAACATTGGCCGTTCCTGAGTTATAGGTTGTTTGTGGAACAGTGGTTGTATAGCCGCCGATTTGAACGTTACGCTGATTTGAAAATTCCAGGATTCGACCGCCATCCGACAATGGGTAGGAGCTGCGAGGCGGCCCCCAACTCAACACTAGACTATCGACCTTCCAGCCGACCCATGAGTTAAGCATTTTCTCGTAGTTTGCTGTTGTGGCACACGCGGTCAGCAATATGGAAACGACGGCAAGGACTCTTTTGATCATCATCTATGGCTCCTTGGTTGAAGGGGGCTAATGTAAAAATAACCGGCGCTGCGCTGTCTTATTGCGCAGCGTACGGTTGACTGCCGGGTTGGGCGGCGTTTACGGGACGTGTATTGCATATAGCTCCTTCTTTACGAGACTCACTATAAGTTCAAACACGTAGCGGTCTACTCTCAAAGTCGCCCCTTTGGAAACAGGAGGCAAGAGCTTCAGCTTCTCAGTTTTCGACGTGCCAATAGCGAGGTTGTGGATGATGGCGTGACGATACGTCCCCAACTCTCTGAAAAGTTCGTTTCGGACGTCGTTCTTTTCAATCCCGCGCTGTTTCGCAAGGGCGAGTCTGTAATTGTCCTCCCAAAGAGAGTAGACAAAACTGATGCAAATGTTACCAACAAGCACCTCGTCGATTCCACCATCCTCAAGCGAAAGAAGCTGATCTTGGATTGTGGCAGTGTGAATGTCGTCAACGCCGTTTAGAGTAAAAGACGATGAACGCAATGGCGTGCCAAGGGGCACACCAGCTTCCGATGCCAACTTGCGGAGGTTGTTTCGTTGCCCTGGTAATGAAAAGCAGACTCGAACCATAGTGCCGCAGATGGCATCAATTCTCGATTCGTACTCACACAAAATTGGATGCATGTTCAAGCCGCCCAACATGGTTCGAGTTGAACGGCACCCCCGCCAGACGGCTTGCCTTCCTGGTTCTGCTGCTGCGAACAGGCTCTAACGAGGCGTTAGGCGCAGATGGACATGCTCCGCTACTCTGGATTTGTGCTACGTAGTGCCCGCCCATTTTTGTTTCCCCTGTGTGTGATGGCTGAAAAAATGAACCCTTAAAAACCATTATATGCCGCGAAGCGTAGCTTGTCGTCGTCAGCATTAACGACTTCAGCCCGGTTGGGCTAAATGAAAGAAGCCCAACATCACAGGGAGTGGATGAACAGATGTATTACCGACGTGCCAATACAGCGGAAGGCGCATGAAACCAGACAGGAACTAGTCTAATAAACCTTCCTCCAACCATGCTGCTTCCTGATCTCCCCAGTTTTTCTGCACCTACTGATTTCGGGTACAATTCTGAGCAATGACTGACCGCCCATTCCACCCCATCCCCGCTGGATCTCTTCACGTTCGTCGTGCCGCACGTATTGAATTGCTTGCTCCAATCGAGTTTCCGCTTGACCTGCCGGTAGTATTGCGGCGTGAAGAATTAGCGCAAGCCATCGCTGCTAATCAGGTGATCATCGTTTGTGGTGAGACCGGTTCTGGTAAAACCACGCAGCTACCTAAAATCTGTTTGAGCCTGGGCCGTGGTGTGCAAGGCGTCATTGCCCACACCCAGCCTCGCCGTGTCGCGGCGCGCTCTGTGGCAACGCGCATCGCGGTTGAACTGAAAACCGAGTTGGGTGGCCTAGTGGGCTATAAGATTCGCTTTAATGACAAGGTATCGCCGGATACTTGCATCAAGCTGATGACTGATGGCATTTTGCTGGCGGAAATCCAGAGCGATCGGCTGCTGAAAAAATATGACACCATCATCATCGACGAGGCGCATGAGCGCAGCCTGAATATCGATTTTCTGTTGGGTTATTTCAAGCAGCTGTTGCCACGCCGCCGTGATCTCAAGCTCATCATTACTTCGGCTACGCTGGATGCGGAGCGCTTCGCTAAACATTTCAGCGGTGCGCCTATCATGCAGGTCAGTGGCCGCAGTTATCCGGTGGAGGTGCGTTACCGTCCGTTGCAGGAGAATGCCGAAGGCGAGATGCAGGATATTCCGCAGGCGGTGTGTGCCGCGCTGGATGAACTGGCAGTGGAGGGCTTGCGCGGCGACATTTTGGTTTTTCTGCCGGGAGAACGCGAAATCCGCGACACTGCGGAAGCTTTGCGCAAGCATCATCCCGTTGGTGTGGAAATCTTGCCGCTGTTCTCGCGCCTGTCGGCGGCTGAGCAGGATCGCGTATTCAAAACTTCCGGCATGCGCCGTGTCGTGCTAGCAACCAATGTCGCGGAGACTTCCTTAACCGTACCGAATATCGGATATGTGATCGACAGCGGGCTGGCTCGCATCAATCGTTACAGCATACGGCAAAAAGTCGAGCAATTGCGCGTAGAGAAAATTGCGCGTGCCGCCGCCAACCAGCGTGCCGGGCGTTGTGGGCGGGTGATGAGCGGGATATGCGTGCGTCTGTATGACGAGCCGGATTTCCTGGCGCGCACAGAATATTCCGATGCGGAAATTTTCCGTGTGTCATTGGCAACAGTAATATTGCGTATGAGTGCGCTGGGCTTGGGCGAAGTTGAACAATTTCCATTTATAGAGCCGCCCGGATCGCGTTCAATTGCCGATGGCTACCAGTTGTTGGCGCAATTGAATGCAATAAACGAAGAGCGGCAGCTGACGCCGCTGGGACGCGAGCTGGCAAAGCTGCCGCTTGACCCGAAAATCGCACGCCTGCTGCTGGCTGGAAGGCAATATCACTGTCTACAGGAAATTCTCATCATCGCCAGCGCGTTATCGTTGCAGGACCCGCGTGACCGTCCGTCGGAGTGGCGTAAAGCGGCGGATGATGCACATCAGCGTTTTAATGATGAGCGCTCGGATTTCCTGGCCTATGTGAATTTGTGGGCATGGTTTCAAGAGGCGGTGAAGCATAAGAAATCCAAGCGCCTGTGGGCAAATGAATGCCGCGAGAAATTCTTGTCGCCACTGCGTTTGCGCGAATGGCATGAGCTGTATCAGCAGTTGCACGTGCAGGTTGCCGAGATGGGCATGCGGCTGAATGAAATTCCTGCCAGCTATGATGAAATCCACAAGGCGCTGTTAACGGGCCTGCTGGGTAATGTCGGCTGCAAGAGCGTGGACCGCGAGGCGCATTATCAGGGCGCGCGCGAAATAAAATTTTTTATCGTGCCGAATTCGGCGTTGGCGAAAAAAAGCCCAAAATGGGTCGTGGCAGCTGAATTAACCGAGACGACGAAACTGTATGCCCGTTGTGTGGCGCGCATCGAACCGGAATGGCTGGAAGAAGTGGGGGCGCATCTGATCAAGCGCCACTATTTTGATCCGCACTGGGAGAAGAAGGCGGCGCAGGTTGTGGCATTCGAACGCAGCACCTTGTATGGCCTGGTTATCAATCCGAAAAAACGCGTGCATTACGGCCCGATGAACGTGCCGGAATCGCGCGCGGTGTTTATTCGCCAAGCGTTAGTGGCGGGCGAATTTCATACATTCGCGCCTTTCTTCTCGCACAACCAGAAATTAATCCAGGACATTGAGGCGCTGGAGCATAAGGCGCGCCGACCGGATGTGTTGGTAGACGACGAATTGATCTTTGCCTTTTACGATAGCATCATCCCGCCGCACATCTACAATGGCGCGGCATTCGAGGCATGGCGCAAGGAGGCGGAACGCGCCAATCCGCGCCTGCTGTATCTGCAACGTGACGACCTGATGCGCCATGAGGCAGCGGGCATTACCACCGACCAGTTCCCCCCGCAATTGGTGATGAACAACATCAGCTATGCACTGGCTTATCATTTTGTGCCGGGCAAGAGCGACGATGGCGTGAATCTCACCGTGCCACTGGCCCTGATTAATCAGGTATCCGCTGCGCGTTGCGAGTATTTGGTGCCCGGCCTGCTGGCAGAAAAAGTGGCGCAATTGATAAAGACTTTGCCGCAGAAGCTGCGCCGCCATATGGTGCCGGTGCCGGAATTCGCCGCCTTGTTTTGTCGTGATGTGCCGCCCTCGGATACGCCATTGTTGCAGGCTTTGGCACGCTATATCCGCGAACAAAAACAATTGGAAGTTTTACTGGATGCATTTCGGTTAGAGCAATTGCCGGCCCACCTGCTCATGAATTTTTATGTCGTAGACGAGCATGGCAGACAGTTGGGGGTTTCGCGCAATTTCCTTCAGTTGCGTGCCGAGCTTGCGCCCAAGCTTGCGCCAGCCGCTGCAAAGGGTGCCGCCGCAGAACAAAAATCTGTGCGTTTTACCGATTGGAGTATGGGCGAAAATGGTTTGGGTGAATTCAAGGAAACTTCAGAAATACACCGCGCCGGGCAAGTTGTAACGCTATTCAACGCCTTGGTGGATGAAGACGATGCGGTATCTTTACGGACATTCGATACCCGCGATGAGGCGCTGAGCGCCCATCGTATCGGATTACGGCGCTTATTTATGCTGGCGCTCAAGGAGCAGGTTAAATTCCTGGAAAAGAATCTTGGCTTGCAAGCAATGGCAATGCAGTTTTTGTCTTTCGGTAGCATCCAGGATTTGCGCCGCCAGATTTTGGCGGTCACCTTTGATCGCTGCTGCATGAATGAACCCTGGCCAACAAATGAAACCGAATTCGTTGCGCGTTGCAAGGAAGCCAAGAGCCGTTTGACGTTGGTGGCGCAGGAAATCGCGCGGTTGGTCGGCGTGATCCTGACCGAATATCAACTCGTGCACAAAAAAATACAAGCTGTTAAATCAAACGGGCAGGCCGTCCAGGATATGCGTATGCAGTGCGAATGGCTGCTGCATAAGGAGTTTATTGCGCGCATCCCTTACGAGCGCTTACAGCACCTGCCACGCTATCTTAAGGCGATCAATGCGCGGTTGGAAAAGTTGCGCGCCGACGCGGCACGTGATGCGCGTCAATACGCGCAAATGCAATCCTTGCAGCAGGCTTGGCAACGTAAAGTAACTGCGCAACAAGGCAACATCGATGCGCGGATGGAAGAGTTTGGTTGGCTATTGCAAGAATTGCGCGTGTCGTTGTTTGCGCAGGAATTGAAGACGCCGGTGATTGTGTCGGTGAAGCGGCTGGAAAAGTTGTGGGAGACGATGTAACTCTGCCAATTTTTTCCTTGATTCCCGGCTTGTCAATGGGGGGCTGGAGAGGATTCGCTGTCAGGTATAATCCGCGCAACCTCACCGTGTGTGCGTCGTATCGTGAATGTAAGTGCGCTGGCGGTAACGGGGATTCAAACTCATTGTAAGGGAGGCTATATGCCAGACAAATTAAATGCCCAAGAAGTTGCCATGCTGCGCGAGGAGCTGGAAATATTGATGTATGAGCGCACCGGTTTACTGAAAGTGGTGGGAGCCGCCGCTGTGCTGGTGGCCAATACCGATGGCCGCAACCTGCCGCCGGAGGCTGCGGAAGCGGCTGAGATGCTATCGAAGTGCGTCAATGATCTGTCGGAAGAAACGCTGAAAGATGCGCTGGAAACTGTGCATGCTGAGGTTGGCCCCGGCGATTTGTAAATCCTTGATGGGGGGAGTCAGATGAGTGTGCCAGAAAAGCTTGGCTTGATTCTGACCGGAGGGGGCGCGCGCGTCGCTTATCAGGTGGGCGTGCTAAAGGCCATCGCTGAATTTTTGCCGCGTCATGCACACAACCCCTTCCCTATCATCTGTGGAACCTCGTCAGGTTCGCTTAATGCAGTGACGCTTGCGGTGAATGCCCGATCTTTTCGCAAGGGGGTTAAATATCTTCTTAATATCTGGAAAAATTCCCGCGTTGACCATATTTATCGCACCGACCCGGTTGGCGTCTTAAAGAACAGTACGCGCTGGTTTGCGGGGCTGGTCTTGAGCAGCATGGGTATTAATAAGTTGAACCAGGTATCGCTGCTTGATAATGCGCCGATGGTAACGATGCTGGAAGCAACGCTGCCATATGAAAAAATCCAGGAGAATATTGATGCAGGCCACCTTGACGCACTGAGTATCACTGCCTCGGGCTATGGTTCGGGGTGCTCCGTGACTTTTTACCAGGGAGTGGAGGACATTTCGCCCTGGAATCGGGCGCATCGCCTAGGCATTCCAACCAAGATCGAACCCAAACATTTATTGGCCTCTTCAGCCATCCCGTTTATCTTTCCAGCGGTACTCCTCAACCGTGAATATTTTGGCGATGGCTCGATGCGCCAGATTGCGCCTATCAGCTCTGCGCTACATCTGGGCGCTACCCGCGTGCTAGTTATCGGCTTAGGCCATAACGGGGAGGAACAACCTAACTGTAGCGATCAATGTGATTATCCTTCGCTAGCGCAGATTGGCGGCCATCTTATGGATAGCATTTTCCTTGATACTCTGGAGGTGGATTTGGAGCGGGTGCGGCGCATCAATCATTCGATTGGAATGTTGTCGGAAGATGTTCAGGAGCAAATAAATTGGCGTCATGTCGATGTCCTGGTGATTAAGCCTAGCCAGGCTATTGAGCAAATTGCTGAGCGTTATGCCATGAATTTGCCGTGGACTATCCGTTTTTTGTTGCGCGGGATAGGCGCGATGCGCCGTAGCGGGGCAAATTTGATGAGTTACCTGTTGTTTGAAAAGAATTTTTGCCGTGCGATGATCGAGCTGGGATACCAGGACGCATTGAAACAGAAGCAGGAAATTCTGGCTTTTATAAACCAGCGCGAAAAAACGGTGGAAGGCTTGCCGCAATGAAAGCTGCCAGCATGGGCGTTTCCCGCCCATGCACCACAATGAAACCGCTTACTTTCACCCTGCTACGTTTGTTGGTGGACGGAAATTTCCATTCCGGGGAAATGTTGGCGCAATGTTTGGGCATATCGCGCGCTAGCGTGAGCAATGCCTTGTATGGGGTAGACGGCTATGGTTTGGCTTTATACAGCGTGCCCGGTCGTGGTTATTGCCTGAGCAATCCGCCGCAATGGCTGGATGCCGCACTTATCGCCCGCCACTTAGGTGGGCAGGCGGGACAATTTCAGATTGAAATTTTTGACAGCTTGCCCTCCAGCAATACGCTGTTGTTGCAGCGCGCAGCGCAGGACGCACCCAGCGGCAGCGTGCTGGCGGTGGAACTGCAAACCGGCGGGCGCGGGCGATTGGGACGATCATGGCATTCTGGCTTGGGCAACGCGCTTACGTTTTCGCTGCTGTGGCGTTTTGAACTTGATTTGTCGGCATTGTCTGGTTTGAGTTTGGCAGTCGGGGTGGCGTTGATTCGTGCGTTGCATGCGCTTGGAATAGCAAATGCACGGCTTAAATGGCCGAATGATCTGCTGGGTGGGGATGGCGGTAAACTAGCCGGCATACTGCTGGAGGCGCAGGGTGACATGTTGGGGCCGAGTGCTGTAGTGATCGGCATTGGCCTCAACTTGTTCACGCCTAAGCACCTGTTGCCGCAGATCGACCAGCCGGTGTCGAGCTTGGAAGACATGGTAGCGGACATGCCGGGAGTGAACGTGCCGGAACGCAACTACTTATTCGCGGTAATTTTACGGGAGTTGCAGGCAGTACTTTATGAATTTGCCAGTAATGGTTTTGCGGTACTGCGTGCGGAATGGGAAAGCCATCACGCTTTGCAAAACCAGACGGTACGGTTACTGTTACCCGATGGCAGAGCTGAAATGGGCATCGCGCGGGGCGTAACCGAGAATGGCGCGCTTATTCTGGAAACGGTGGGCGGAACGCAAATATTTAATGCGGGAGAAATTGGTTTGCGCGCATCATGAAAATGTTACTTATTGATGCCGGCAATAGCCGTGTTAAGTGGGCCACGGTAGAAGGCGGCAAGTGGTTGCAGCAAAACGTACTTGAAAATACACATGCGACTGGATTGGGCATGGCATTTTCGGAATTGCCGCCACCGGACAGAATCCTCATCTCTAATGTTGCTGGTGAGAACATGGCGCAATTGCTATCCGCAGCCTGTGCCGCATGGCAGTGCCCTATCGAATTTATCGTGGCCAAAGTAACGCAATGTGGCGTGCGTAACGCGTATGAACACCCGGCGCAGCTTGGCAGCGACCGTTGGGCGGCGCTCATCGCAGCCTGGCATCAAGAGCGCGCATCCTGCCTGGTGGTAAATTGCGGCACAGCGACGACTGTGGACGCACTGTCTGCCGAAGGCGAATTTTTGGGTGGGCTAATTCTGCCGGGTGTGGACATGATGCGAAGCAGTCTGGCCGCAGGCACTGCCCAATTAACGCAGACAAAGGGCATCTGGCGCGAATTTCCGCGCAATACCGCTGATGCCACGTTCAGTGGCTCAATTCAGGCGACCGTAGGCGCTATCCGTTTGCAGTTTGAGGCGTTAGCCATGTGTGGGGACGTGCGCTGCCTGTTAAGCGGGGGCGCGGCGGATAAGGTACAGCCGCATCTCAAATTACTGTCGGTGCGGGTGGATAATCTGGTATTGCGAGGCTTGCAAATTATGGGACAGGATAATTTATCCTAAACGTGTTTTGTAGTTTTTAAATAAACTGCCTGCCTTTCTGATAAATATATTTTCAGGTTTAAAAATCAAATAAAAAATGGGGTAATGATGAAGTGGCTATTCTGGTTATTGCTGCTGGCAAATTTGATATTTTTTTCATTTATTCAATGGGGTGAATTATTGACAGGTGAAAATCAAAATTTGAAGCATCAACCGTTGTTGAATGCGGAAAAGATCAAGTTACTGGATACGCCAAATGTAGCGCCAGCAACTTCGCTGCCTTCTTCCGCTGTATTGGCAACATCGCAGGATCAGCGGGCATTTACGGATGTTTGCCTGGAGTGGGGAGAGTTTTCCGGTACCGATAGCGCACGTGCCACGGCGGCTTTGACCACATTGAAACTGGCGGACAAGCTAGCGCAGCGGCAGACTGAATATGCGATTGGTTATTGGGTCTACATGCCGCCCGCACACACCCGTGTGGAAATGGATAAAAATATCGCCGAACTCAAGGCGCATAATGTTAAGGACTACTTCACCGTGCAGGAAGCCGGTCCCTGGAAGAACGCTATTTCGCTGGGCGTATTCAAAACAGAAAAGGCCGCGCGTAAAACTTTCGATAGCCTCCGGGCAAAAGGCGTAAAAACTGCCATGATGGGAGAGCTTATGAGTAAATTTAAACTTACGGTATTTGTGCTGAAATCCCCGGATGTAGTGACAATTGAAAAAATGGTAACCCTGCAAAAGGAGTTTGCCGGTAGCGCGGTGCATTTAGTGGCCTGTGACCAGACTTAAGCGCTTGGCGCAAGTACCAGCGCAATTGACAAGTAGCGGTTAAATCTGGAAAATGCCGCGCTTCCCGTGGCAATTTAGGGCGGCTTGACTAAAGCGACGGCATGATTTCAGGTGATATAGCTCAGATGGTTAGAGCGCAGCACTCATAACGCTGAGGTCGGTGGTTCAACTCCACCTATCACCACCAAAATACTGTTTTAAGCATTCCTGAAACGTCTCATAAACCCGCATTGCATATAGCTCTGGCGGGTTTTTCTTTGCCTGTACGTTCCTATCCGTACCATTGCAATCCTGTGTTATTTGACAGTATATTGTCAGTATAAATCGCACTCATGAAATCATGTACTGACAAAAGGGGAGGTCATGGCACTAACCGAGATTGAAGTGAAGAAGACGAAAGCGACCGACAAGCCCCAAAGGTTAACGGACGGGCGCGGCATGTTTTTGCTGATTCACAACAATGGCGGCAAATACTGGCGCATGGATTACAGATTCAACGGTACTCGCAAAACATTGTCATTGGGTACTTACCCGGACGTCAGCCTTGTTAAAGCCCGTGAAGACCGGGAGGATGCGCGGAAGTTGCTCAAAAACGGTATAGACCCCGGTGCGGTAAAGCAAGCGCAGAAAGCTTCCAAAATAAATCTTGCTGGTGACAGCTTTGAGGTTATCGCCCGAGAGTGGTTTGTCCTCCACGCCCCCAATTGGAAAGAAAATCATTCGAGTAAGATTATCGCGAGACTGGAGAAAGATATTTTTCCGTGGATTGGTGCGCGGCCTATTGCTGAGATTGCCGCGCCTGCATTACTGGCAACGATACGTCGAATAGAAGCCCGTGGCGCATTGGAAACGGCACACCGCGCCCTTGCCTGCTGTGGGCAGGTGTTTCGCTATGCCGTTGCAACAGGACGCGCGGAGCGTGATCCTACAGGCGACCTGCGCGGCTCACTTCCCTCCGTAAAAAGAAATAAGCACTTTGCCGCGATAACCGACCCCAAAAAAGTGGGTGAACTGATGCGCGATATTGAAGGCTATCAAGGCTCTTACGTTGTGAAGAGTGCATTCAAATTATCGCCCTTGTTGTTTGTACGCCCCGGCGAGCTTCGCAAGATGGAATGGACTGAGCTTGATTTGGATAAAGCGGAATGGATTATTCCTGCTAACAAAATGAAAATGGGGATTACGCACATAGTCCCCTTGGCAAAACAGGCTGTGGAAGTATTGCGCGAAATACAACCACTAACCGGACGCGGCAAGTATGTATTCCCCGGCGAACGTGATTATGACCGGCCAATGAGTGATAACGCGATCCGTTCCGCATTGCGGCGCATGGGTTGGGCGAATGATGAAATGACTCCGCACGGCTTCAGGGCAATGGCTTCCACGATCCTAGACAATATGGGATATAAGCAGGAATGGTTGGAACGTCAGCTGGCGCATGAAGAGCCAAACAAGATCAAGGCGGCATATAAACGCGAAGCGTGGAGGATGTATCTACCTGAACGCATCGCCATGATGCAGGCATGGGCGGACTATCTGGGTGGCTTGGCAGCGGGTGCAGACGTGATACCGCTACGGGCAAATACCACTGCATGGTAAATACCACTGCATGGTAAATACCAATTGGACACTTCAAGAAGCATATACCGCGAACGAAGCGGCCTTGGTGGAAAGCCCTGAGCGATCTTTTGCCGATCCAACATTGCCGCTTTACCAGTGGGCGGCCTTGCATGAATTAGAGCATCTACGCACTCGGCATGAGCAAGGCGAAAAGTTTGCCCTGATGTTGGCGATAAGAAAATGCGCTAATCACGACCTGATAATGCCACCCTGGGTTGTGGCTGGATACATTGCTGCATTTGACACCATCCTGAATTATCGCAGTAAAGATTGGAACGAAGTTTTTGGCAGCCCCATCCCAAAAGGTGCTCACCTTGCTGCATTGAGAAAACAGAGGAAATTAGAGTTTGCAGTGTTCAATGAAATTGTGCGCATTCGCAAGTGTAGTTTAGATCAAGCTATTGACGCTGGGTTATTTGAGAGCGTGGGTAAGCAGTTCAACATAGGCAAAACATTAGCTGAAGAATACTACTACGGGGCGGTAGCAAAAATTGGCTGGAAGCCTTCATAATCAACGCTCCCGCTAATTTATAAAATATTGCGGGAATACATAGAAACAGAAAAATTGCACAGTTCGCATCGCCAGCGTTTCCGGCATAACTAGGAAAGGTAAAGACGATGCAACCTGTTACACCACAAAGCGCACCCGCGCACGTTCAACAACTCCAGACCGCATTGATACGCCGAAAAGAAGTCGAGCGGCTGACAGCGTTATCACGATCCAGAATTTACGACCTGATGAAACAGGGCACATTCCCGAAGCCAGTGGCATTGGGTGCAATGTCCGTTGCATGGCTGGAAATTGAAATCAGGGAGTGGATAGCTTCACGCATTGCTGACAGGGCAGGTGTGTGAATCATGCAAAAACAAACCACGAACACAAAAGAACTGGGGGCGGTTGCTGCCACGCAACGCACCCCCACAAACCACGCTGCCCACTCTATCAAAAAAAGGTGGAATTACAAGGGTGGTTTTGACCGTGCGAAATTGCCGCACCCTGCTGATTACTTCGCACAGCAAGGGCTAAAGCTGTCAGGCGGCGGCGAGTGGAAAAACGCAATTTGTCCTTTTCACGATGACCGCACACCAAGCCTGAGAGTACGCCTTGATACAGGCGGTTTTCGCTGCATGGTATGTGGCGCGCATGGAGGCGATGTTCTGGCATTCCACCAGCAACGCCATGACCTGAGTTTCAAACAAGCCGCGCAACAATTAGGCGCATGGGTAGGGGGTGCGCGATGAATACTCCGACCATTGAAGCTATCCAAAAAGCGGCGCATACCATGACCGCATCGGCACGCAAACAAGGCTATTCGCTTGACCCACGGCACGGCGGGGCGATTCACTACTACACCGCACCGGATGGTTCAATTATGTTTGCGCGGCTTCGCTTGAAACATCCTGATACCGGGGAAAAATGGATAAGGCCATTACGCCGTGATGTTTCAGGCGTTTGGTGTGAGTTGAAAGCCCCTGAGTTTGAAGGCGGCGCGCCGCTCTACAATCTGCACCAGCTATGCAATCCGGCGCGGCAATCTGAGCGCGTGATCCTAGTCGAAGGTGAATACAAGGTAGATATGTTGGCACTTCGCAGCATTATCGCCACCACCAGCGGCGGGGCGCAATCGGTAGATGCGGCAGACTGGCAACCATTAGCAGGACGTAACGTGCTGATATGGCCAGACAACGACAAGGCAGGGTTTGAATACGCACAACACGCGGCGGACAAGCTGCGTGCGTTAGGTTGTGAGGTTGCCTTTATTGACGTGGCGGCTTTGAATTTGCCACCGAAGGGTGATTGCGTGGACTGGCTTAAAGCCTTTCATCAACAGCACGGGCACAAGGCAATGGCGGCGGATATATGGGTATTGCCAGTTATTGAGCGTGCACCGGAAGAAATCGAAGCCGTAGGAAACGTTTTAAGCCCTTTAATTAATGCGGGGGAGGCTATCCCCTACCCGGAAACCGCTGCACAGCCTGATATACCACCGGCACAGACAGACGATGAAAAAATCCAGTGGTTAGCGTCACTCAAACCGCTGGAATATGACCGCGTGAGAAAAGAGCAAGCAACAGCGTTAGGGGTACGACCTGGCACGCTTGATGGAATGGTGAAAGCTGCGCGATCCGATGAAAGCGAAGCTGACAGGTTGCCATTCGCTGAAGTCGAGCCGCACCCCGAGCCGATAGACCCGGCGCAATTGCTGAATGAGGTATCAGATACCATCCAACGGTTTATCGTGCTGGACATTGAGCAAGCACACGCGGCTTGTTTGTGGGTTGCACTCACTTGGTTTATTGACGTGGTGGAAGTTGCCCCGCTGGCGATCATTAACGCACCGGAAAAATCTTGCGGAAAAACTCAATTGCTGACAGTGCTGGGGCGCATGGCATACCGGCCATTACCAGCATCTAACGCTTCAGCATCGGCACTATTCAGAGCCGTGGAATCGTGGAAGCCCACGATTCTGATAGATGAAGCTGATACCTTTTTCCGCGATAACACAGAGCTTCACGGCATGGTTAACGCCGGGTATCTGCGCGATGGCTTTGTATTGCGCAGTGAGGCCGTGGGTGACAGCTTCGAGCCACGCATGTTTTCGGTATTCAGTGCCAAGGCATTGGCAGGCATTGCACTTGAAAAACACTTACCTGATGCGACCATGAGCCGTGGGGTGGTGTTTAATCTGCGCCGGAAACTATCCCATGAATCGGTTAGCAGATTGCGCCATGCCGACAGAGGGTTATTCACTGGCATTGCTGAAAAGTTGGCACGCTTCGCGGCTGATTACTCGCAACAGGTTAGACAGGCGCGCCCGTCATTGCCGGATGCGCTTTCAGACCGCGACCAAGACAATTGGGACGGCTTGCTTGCGGTTGCATCATGCGCGGGTGATGAGTGGTTAGACTGGGCAATGAAGGCGGCTTTGAAGCTATCCGGTGCGGGTGAAAAAACGGTAAGCACGGGCAATGAATTGCTGGCTGACATTCAGCACGTTTTCGAGATCAAGCGCATAACCAAGATCAGCACGGCTGATTTAATAGCGGCACTTTGTGATGATGATGAAAGCGCATGGGCAACTTACAACAGGGGCAAACCGATAACCCCGCGACAGGTTGCCAAGCAATTGGCGGCGTATGGGATAGCATCAAAAAATATCCGGCTGGGTGCGTATGAAACGCCAAAAGGTTTCGAGTTGTCGCAGTTTTTGGATGCTTTCGTGCGTTATCTTGTTACCCCCCTGAATTTGCCGCCACACCGCCACAAATCGCTAGAAGCCAATAAGCACGGGGTTTTAGACGTGGCGGACAATCCGCCACAGAAAACAACCCGCCACAATCCCGCCACACCGGAAGCCCCGCCGTTATTGGGTTGTGGCGGTGTGGCGGATAAAACACCGATTTTAGGGATGGGTGAAGAATGTGAGATTGAAATATGATGTACGCCCAACAAGTGATTGACAATGCCGCTGGGGAATTTAACTCCCCGGCGCTGGCGATACTGGCACGTTGCGAACAGTCAGGCGTATATCTTCGGGTGGAAGGCGAACACTTAAAGGTTAGAGGCAACCGCGAAACAATCGCGGCATGGCAAGCGATGATTGGGCGACACAAGCCGGAAATAATCGCGGCACTGACCGGGCAACCATATCCCACGAAAACCGCTGCAAACGATAGCGCGACACTGGCAGCGGACTATCAAGAGTTGACCGCCTGCATAATTGAACTTTGCCAGCTTGCCGGGTATGCGGATAAGGCACGGGAACGGATGTTTGCGGCACGGCGCAATCTATACCCTTTCCAGTATGCAACAGAGTGCGCTTATTTTCGTTGGCAGGTAGTCCGCGCAAGGGCTGGTGCGTATTGGCATAACGATGTACTGAGGGCTGGAATATGAGCTGCACTGCGGCAAGGGGGGAGTTAAGCTCTACAGCTTCCTTATCCCTAGACCGTATGCTTTCCCACGCGCAGATTTTTTCCCTTTTTAAATGGAATTCAAATGGCAGGTGTTAAAGGTAAGAGCGGAGGCGCACGACCCGGAGCCGGTAGACCAAAGAACAAACCCGCAAAACTCAACATGCCAGCGACAAAAGACCCGCTTGTTTTTCTGCTATCGGTTATGAATGATCCTGCCTTAGATGCAAGGCTGAGGATTGTCGCTGCAACGGCTGCATTGCCATACGTTCATGAACGAGCTGGCAACGTACAAGGCGGCAAAAAAGATAGGCGGGCAGAAGCGGCACAAGAAGCCGGAAAAGGAAAGTTCGCCCCGTCAAAGCCGCCGAAGCTCAAACTTATAAACATAGCTGGGACTGACTGAAGAATACCCTCTCGCTGAATCCTTTATCTAACCCCTAGTCGCTAATAATTGACAGTATATTTGACGGTATATTTGAAATATGAAAAACACAGAATAAATAACAGCGTGGCTTCCAAGGCATGATTCAATTGCACCTATCCCACCAATAAAATATTAAAGAAGCTCAAAGAAATACATAAACCCGCGTTCTCCTGATGAGTGCGCGGGTTTTTTGTTTTATGCACGTTTGCAACATCCATCCATATCCAAGGTTTTTGTCCAACAATATTGATACCGGTTATATTAGCGCCTTCGGCCTCGTACAGCCCATCACCCCGGAATAGCGCCTACCCCCATGTTCGAACAAGCTTTTAAAAATATCGACGACGTCCTTTGGAAAGAGGCAGGTTGTGCCAGCGAGCTGGACTACACCGAGCAGACCTCCTGGCTGCTGTTCCTGAAATTTCTGGACAGCCTTGAGCAGGACAAGGCCATGGAGGCGGGGCTGGAGGACAAAAAGTACACCTTCATCCTCGACGCGCCCTACCGCTGGGAAAGCTGGGCCGCGCCCAAAGGAGCCGATGGCAAGCTCGACCACAACAAAGCGCTGACCGGTGACGACCTGCGTGACTTCGTCGACCGCAAACTCTTTCCCTACCTGCACGGCTTCAAGCAGAAGGCCAGCGGGCCGAATACCCTCGAATACAAGATCGGCGAAATTTTCGGCGAGATCAAGAACAAGATCCACAGCGGCTACAACCTGCGCGAGATCATCGACCACATCGACGAACTGCGATTCCGCTCGCAAACCGAAAAGCACGAACTGTCGCACCTGTACGAAGCCAAGATCAAGAACATGGGCAACGCGGGTAGGAACGGCGGCGAATACTATACCCCGCGCCCGCTGATTCGCGCCATGGTGCAAGTGGTGCAGCCAACAATCGGCGAGCGCATCTATGATGGTGCCTGTGGCTCGGCGGGCTTTCTGTGCGAGGCATTCGACTACCTCAAGGCCAAGCCCGGGCTTACCACCAGCAACATCAAGACGCTGCAAGAGCGCACCTTCTACGGCAAGGAAAAGAAGTCACTGGCCTATGTCATCGCGATCATGAACATGATCCTGCACGGTATCGAAGCGCCCAACATCGCCCACACCAACACACTGGCCGAGAACCTTGCCGACATTCAGGACAAAGACCGCATGGACGTGATCCTGGCCAATCCGCCCTTCGGCGGCAAGGAGCGCAAGGAAGTCCAGCAGAACTTCCCCATTCGCACCGGCGAAACGGCTTTTCTCTTCCTCCAGCACTTCATCAAAATGCTCAAGGCCGGCGGCCGCGCCGCTGTGGTCATTAAGAACACCTTTCTGTCCAACACCGACAATGCTTCGGTGAGCCTGCGCAAACTGCTGCTGGAAAGTTGCAACCTGCATACCATCCTCGATTGCCCCGGCGGCACCTTCCAGGGCGCGGGCGTGAAAACCGTTGTGCTGTTCTTCGAGAAAGGCGCACCAACCAGAAAGGTTTGGTACTACCAGCTCGACCCCGGCCGCAATATGGGCAAGACCAACCCGCTCAACGACGCCGACCTCGCCGAGTTCATCGCACTGCAAAAGACCTTCGCCGACTCGCCCAAGAGCTGGTCTGTTGATACCCATGCCCTGAGCGCAGCCGAAGGGTACGATCTGTCGGTGAAGAACCCGAACGGTGGCGAGGAAATCGCGCATCGCAGCCCGCAGGACATCATGGACGAAATCGCCGCATTGGATGCCGAGAGCGCGGAAGTGCTGGCAAACATTAGGTTGCTGCTATGAAGTCGGGGTGGCAAACCAAAAAGCTCGGCGACCTCTTGGAAGTTCAGAACGGCTATGCCTTTAGCAGCAAGGATTACTCGGAGTCTGGGCATTTTGTGATGCGCATTGGCAACGTACAGAATAGCTTCATTACCCTAACTGACCCGAAATTCATTAGCCTTCCTGCTAATAGTGCTCTACAAAGATTCGTGTTGTCGGAAGGCGACATCTTGGTTTCGCTCACTGGAGATGTCGGACGGGTCGGCGTGATTCAGAAGAAACACCTTCCGGCAGCCCTAAACCAGCGCGTAGCCAGAATCACAATCCGCAATAGCTCACCGGCCTCCAGAGAGTTTCTATTATTCTTCCTTTACTCAGATTTGTTTCGAGAAGTACTCACAGGTGCTGGTCATGGCGCTGCACAGCAAAATGTCTCAACAAAGGATCTCATTGAAATTCAGTTACCCGTCCCTCCGCTTGCCGAACAGCAGCGCATCGTCGGCATACTCGACGAAGCGTTCGACGGCATCGCCGCCGCCAAAGCCAACGCCGAAAAAAACCTTCAAAACGTCCGCTCCCTGTTCGAAAGTCATCTGCAATCCGTTTTCACCCAGCGTGGCGAAGGGTGGAGAGAGAAGCGATTGGATGAAGTTTGCACTTTTAGCAGTGGCGGTACCCCGTCTAAAAGCAATAGCGGCTATTGGAGCGGCGAAATACCTTGGATTTCTGGACGTGATATGAAATCAACACAACTGTTCGATTCGCTGTTGCATATTTCTCGATCAGCAGTTGACGAGTCTTCAACGCGTATGGCGCCAGCAGGAACGCTCCTAATTCTTGTACGCGGTATGGGCTTGGCACATGGTGCTCAAATCGCCGAGCTAATGGTTCCCTGTGCATTCAACCAAGACATCAGAGCAATCCACCCTGAACCAGGCCTGATCCCTCGGTATCTCCTTTTCGCACTACGAGACCGAATTAATTCAAGCAACAACGTCTTGAGTAGTGCTGCTCATGGAACACTCAAGATAGACTCAGACGAACTAAAGAGGGTGATGATTCCTGTCTCTTCGCGCGGTCATCAACAGAGAGTTGTGGCTACGATTGACTCCCTTTCAGAAGAAACCCAACGCCTCGAATCCATTTACCAGCGCAAGCTCGCCGCCCTCGACAACCTGAAAAAATCTCTGCTGCACCAGGCATTTTCCGGCGAGTTATGAATGATGATGTGTATAGAAAACCTAGTTTTTTAACCATATCCATCATGACGTGATAAGAAAATGCAATTTTTTATACATGTTATCTCTGACATGATAAGATAATTGAAATTTCTTATCATGTTTTTATAGGGCAAGCGGTGTGATTGCTTTACAGATACCTTCAAATGCCAGCCTGGAAGTTAAGGCAATCTGGCAAAGCCTGGCCGAGGCGCATCGCTATTTGGCCGAGTTGAAGGGCTTGTGTGAATCCTTGCCCAACAGCGCGATTCTGTTGGATACGCTCTCCATCCAGGAGGCGAAAGATAGCTCTGAAATAGAGAACATCATCACCACGCATGACGAGCTCTATGCCTACGACCAAAGCAGTTCGGCCTCACCTGCTGCCAAGGAAGTACAAAACTACATCGCCGCCTTAAGGGTGGGGTATCAGGACGTGCGTGACTCCGGCTTGATTCGATTGAGAACGATTTTGCGCGTGCAGGAAGAAGTCGAACAAAGCAATGCTGGCTTGAGGAAACTGCCGGGCACGGTACTTAAAAACCAGACTACGGGCGCAATTGTGTATGAGCCGCCACAAGATGCTGTGGTGATTGAGAAGCTGATGGCGGATTTGGTTGATTTCATTCATGCCAATGATGAGCTGGACCCCATATTACGCATGGCGATTGTGCATCACCAGTTTGAAAGCATCCATCCGTTTTACGATGGCAATGGGCGCACCGGGCGTATTCTCAATTTGCTGATCTTGCAGCGCGAAGGCTTGCTGGATTTGCCTGTGCTGTATTTAAGCCGTTATATCACCTCTACTAAAAGCCAGTATTACCAGCTGCTCCAATTAACAAGGAAAACCAATAACTGGGTAGATTGGTGCGTGTATATCGTGAAGGGTATCGCTGTTACTGCCAAAAGTGAAATCAAGCTGATTAAGAATTTGCGGGAGTTGATGCAAACAACCAAGCATCGCTTACGCGCTGAACTGCCTAAAATCTATAGCCAGGATTTGCTGAATAATCTATTTCGCCATCCTTACACCAAGATCGAGTTTGTGGAAAAAGGTTTAGGTGTTTCGCGCATTACCGCGGCAAAGCATTTGGATACGCTTGCTAAAAATGGCTTTGTGGAAAAGAAAAAAATTGGCCGCAAAAACTTTTATATCAATCGGCCATTATTTGAACTCTTGACGCAGATTACTTTAGACGATGAACGAAGCTGAAATCCAACGCCTCGAAATCATTTGCCAGCACAAGCTTGCCGCGCTTGATGCGTTGAAAAAGTCGCCGCTGCATCAGGCTTTCAGTGGTCATATATAAGGAGTCAATTCATGCCGATTCAGCCAGCCCTTTTCGAGACCCACGAAATCCGCCGCGTGTACGACGAAGCCAGCGAAATCTGGTGGTTCTCGGTGGTTGACATCATTCAGGTGCTGATCCAACAGCCCGACTACCAGAGGGCTAGGAAATACTGGAAAGTGTTGAAGGGCCGCTTGGCCAAAGAGGGCAGTGAACTGGTAATAAACTGTTACCAGTTGAAAATGACGGCCAGTGACGGCAAACAACGTCTGACCGACGTGGCCACCGCCGAAACCCTGCTGCGCCTAGTGCAGTCCGTGCCCAGCCCGAAGGCGGAGCCGATCAAACTGTGGCTGGCCAAGGTCGGTTACGAGCGTATGCAGGAAATGGCCGACCCGGCGTTGTCGTTGGATCGCGCCCGCGAGACCTGGCAGAAGCACGGGCGCAGCGAGAAATGGATTCAGCAGCGCATGACCGGGCAGGAAACGCGCAACAAGCTGACCGATTACTGGACAAACCACGACATCCAGAAAGGCAAGGAATTCGCCATTCTCACCAACATAATCCATCAGGAATGGTCGGGCGTGAGCGTGAAGGCGCACAAGACGATAAAGGGTTTGCAAGATCACAATCTGCGCGACCATATGAGCGAGGCGGAACTGATTTTCACCGCGCTGGCGGAGTTGTCAACGCGTCAGATTGCTGAAACGGATGAGGCAACCGGAATGGCCGAAAACAAAGTGGCCGCCACGAAGGGTGGGGCGATTGCCAAGCAGGCACGCCAAGCACTGGAAGCCAAGACCAACAGGCCGGTGGTGTCCGCCGACAATTTTCTGCCGCCCGGCAAGGCATTGCGTCCCAAGGCTATGAAGAAGGATGGGGAGAAGAAATGAACGAAGCCGAAACCCGCGCCGAACACATTGACCCCGCCCTTGCGGCGGCGGGCTGGGGCGTGGTCGAAGGCAGCCGCATCCGCCGCGAGTATCCGATCACGCTCGGTCGTATTGAGGGCCACGGCAAGCGCGGCAAAGGGCTCACCGCCGATTATGTGCTGGAGTATCGCAACACCAAGCTGGGAGTGGTTGAGGCCAAAGCGTGGGGCAAGGCGCTGACGGAGGGCGTGGGACAGGCCAAGGATTACGCGGGCAAGCTGGCCGTTCGTTTCACCTATTCCACCAATGGTCAAAACATATACGGCATCGACATGCACACCGGCATTGAGGCCGAATTGGCGCGCTACCCGACGCCGGAGGAATTGTGGAACCGCACTTTTGCCGCTCATAACGTTTGGCGCGAGCGCTTTGCGGCCGTGCCGTTCGAGGATCGGGGCGGCTACTTTCAGGGGCGCTATTACCAGGACATCGCCATCGAGCGTGTGCTTGAGGCCATCGCCGACCAGAAGCAGCGCATTCTGCTGACGCTGGCGACCGGCACTGGCAAGACCTTCATCGCCTTCCAGATCGCGTGGAAACTATTCCACAGCCGCTGGAACCTGAGCGACCGGAAGACGGAGAGCGAACCGACGCGGCGGCCGCGCATCCTGTTCCTGGCCGACCGCAACATTCTGGCCGATCAGGCGTTCAATGCCTTTTCCGCCTTTCCCGAAGACGCGCTGGTTCGCATCGCCCCGGAGGACATCCGCAAGAAGGGCAAAGTACCGAAGAACGGCAGCATTTTCTTCACCATCTTCCAGACCTTTATGGCTTCGGCAGGCACAGTTACCGGGCCTTCAGCGGTCCCCGAGCCTGTCGAGGGGTATTTCGGCGAGTATCCGCCGGATTTCTTCGACTTTATAGTCATCGACGAGTGCCATCGGGGCGGGGCGAATGACGAAAGCAACTGGCGCGGCATTCTCGACTACTTTGCTCCCGCCGTGCAGCTTGGCCTGACTGCCACGCCCAAGCGCCGCGACAACGTGGATACCTACGCCTACTTCGGCGAGCCGGTGTTCGTCTACTCGCTCAAGGACGGCATCAATGACGGTTTTTTGACGCCGTTCCGGGTGAAGCAGATTTCCACGACGCTCGATGAGTATGTCTATACGCCCGATGACACGCTGGTCGAGGGCGAGATCGAGGCCGGCAGGCGCTACGAGGAAGCCGATTTCAATAAGATCATCGAGATTAGGGAGCGGGAGAAGAGGCGGGTCGAGATATTCATGTCGCAGATCGACCAGCGGGAGAAAACGTTGGTCTTTTGCGCGAACCAGGCGCATGCGCTGGTGATACGGGATCTGATCAATCAGACGAAGAGCAGCATTGATCCGAATTATTGTCAGCGGGTGACTGCCGATGATGGCGCGTTGGGAGAACAAAACCTGCGTGATTTTCAGGATAACGAGAAGACGATACCCACTATCCTGACCACTTCGCAGAAGCTCTCGACCGGTGTGGATGCCCGCAACGTGCGCAACATCGTGCTGTTGCGGCCTATCAATTCGATGATCGAGTTCAAACAGATCGTCGGGCGCGGTACGCGACTCTATGACGGCAAGGACTACTTCACGATCTACGATTTCGTGAGGGCGCACCATTATTTCAACGATTTGGAATGGGACGGCGAGCCGCTTGAGCCGGAACCAAGAGAAGCCGTGCCGGTTCTCGCGCCACGAGCGCCCATTGAGGCGCAAGAACCGGCGGTGGAATACCAGGCACGACAGAAAATCAAGATTAAACTCGCCGACGGCAAGACGCGCACCATTCAGCACATGATGGTAACCAGCTTCTGGCACCCGGACGGCACACCGATGTCGGCGCAACAGTTCATGGAAGCGCTGTTCGGCAAGCTGCCTGAATTTTTCAAGGACGAAGAAGAGCTGCGCGCTTTGTGGGGCGCGCCGGATACGCGCAGAAAGCTGCTGGAGGGGCTGGCCGAAAAAGGCTTCGGCAAGGATCACTTGGCCGAAATGCAGAGGATCATCGACGCGGAGAAGAGCGACCTATTCGACGTGCTGGCCCATGTGGCCTATGCCCTGGCCCCGCTCACTCGCGAAGAGCGCGCGGCCCAGGCGATGGCATTCATCAGTACCCACTTCAACAGCAAACAACAGGTCTTTCTCGATTTCGTGCTCTCGCACTACGTCAGCGTCGGCGTGGAGGAGCTCGATTCGGCAAAGCTGAAGCCGCTGCTGTGCCTGAAGTGTCACGATTCAATTGTGGATGCTGTGGCTGATCTTGGCAAGCCGGAAGAGATCGGCAAGGTGTTCAGCGGCTTTCAGAAATACCTTTACCAGGAAGCGGCTTGAAATTGTTTTTTCAGGTTGAACGGCATGCGGTTGATTTCAAGCAGGCTGAAAATTACTCGATTTTAAAGGCGTCCTATTGCAATTAACTATATAGAAACGCATATCTATATTGTTGAATGATATTATTGGGCGCATGGTCGCTTATGGATATTTGCCACACTGGCAATGCGCAACGCCATGATTCGAAAGTTGAAGGGCGCAGTATAAAAATTATATGTATCACAAACAATTCAACCTACAGCACAACACGAACAGGAGAACAAAACTATGGCATTTGTGAATGAATACGTCCCGGAGGAGGACATTAAGAAATACGGATTAGAAGAAATTAATCAGTGTTATGGCAAAGCGAATGTGCGGCCTGATTGGACTATTGATCGTGAGAATGACATCTACCTTCGATGGATCGTGTCAGGTGAAGACGAATTCAAGAATCAACACGACTTTACTTTTTATTGGAAAGGAACATTGATATTTGTCCGGCTTAGGATTAGCAATGGAAAAGTGTTGGGTTCCAGAGGGTGGGCAAACTGGAGGCTGGTTATAATGAACCTGCCAGATGAATTAGAGGAAAAAAAACCGGAAATTATTGCTGATTTGAAAGCAGCTTTGGCGGTTTATAAAGATTTTGGAGTGTATTCGACCCTGGTTGAACATACGGCCACTTTTGAGTTTTAAAAAGCCGATGTTGATGAGTGTGAATATTTAAGCCGAATAAACAAGAGGAGTGTTTCGATTTTTAGACGGATATCCGCTTTGGGAAGCAAGGGGCGCTTCCGCCAAGCGTAAATACCCCTCTTTGAAACCCCCCAAGCCCGGCTCGTTAACGGCACTGGAATATATTGTCAGTTTGGCCAATAAACAGTTAGCGCTCCAAAATATTTTAAATCAACACTAAAATGAAAAAAATCGAAATTAAATTCACCATAACGCTTGATGGTAAAAAAGTACCTGAGAAAATCGATTGGAGCTCATCTGATATTCAGGAACAAACTACAGCCAACGCAATAATGATTGCCCTGTGGGATGCCGATGCGGTAAATACGCTACGCATTGATTTATGGACCAAAAATATGATGAAAGAGGAGATGAAAAAGTTTTATCATCAAAGCCTTTTATTCATGGCAGATAATTTTGAGCGTGCTACCGGAGATGTGGAAACCTCGCGAGCGATGCGAAATTTCGCCCAAATGCTGGGCGAAAAAATGAATCTGGTTATGGAAAATAAATTTGTTGCCTTAAAAAATAATTGAACCAATCTAAACTTACTGCCCTATCCCCGGCACAACAATAATCAGGCGCCATTACTTCAGGATTGCTACATGTTGCAGCCTGAATTCTCCTATGCATAATATTTTTTCTTTATTTCATTTTAAGTTAAGCTTACAAACTTTTTTCGCTACATCAATACTCGCAATTTCAACAGCCTGTACTGTGTATAACGTGCTGGTGCAGGCTTTCAAAGAGGATAAGAATGCCGCATCAAGACCGCTTTAAAGCCTTTCAATCAACATTTATTTAAGGGATTAATTACAAATGACGAAATCTGAAATTAAATTTACGGTCACTCTTGATGACAACATGGTGGCAGAAAAAATAGACTGGAGCGCTTCTGACGCAAAAGAGCACAACACAAGTAAAGGAGTCATGATTTCAGTTTGGGACGCTAAGGAAAGCAATACAATGCGGATTGATTTCTGGACCAAGGACATGATGGTTGATGAAATGTGTCAGTTTTATCACCAGACTTTTTTATCAATGGCTGATACTTTCGAACGTGCTACCGGCGAAATGGAAGCGGCGAAATCAATGCGAAATTTTGCCCAGCAGTTTGGCGAAAAAGTGAATCTGTTTTCGAAACAAAAATTTGATGCTTAACTTCAACATACGAAAGTTGCAGTGGTACGTTCTTTCACCGTTAAGTTAAATTATTACAATAAAGAGGAAAGTTATGAAAACAATCGGTGAATTAAGACAGGCTCTTGAAGGCGTGCCGGATGATCGTGTGTTGAAGGCGCGGGTAATAGCCATAGATGGGGGCTCGTGGACACTGAATGTCGATTTTTGCGCGTTGGTACCGGCTGGCCCAAGTGTGCCAGGGGGCTCTATGGCGGTGCTGAAACTAACCCATCCTGAATTGGAAACCATGCCAGAGTGGCCAGCGCCTAAGTGATACGTACCTAAATTATTATGGATGTCACTCCGCTTATCCTGGCCTTTATTCTCGGTATTATTGAAGGCCTGACCGAATTCCTGCCCATTTCCAGTACTGGCCATCTGATTATTGCTGGCGACTTGCTCAACTTTAATGATGAGAGGGGCAAAGTATTTATGATCGTAATTCAGTTGGGTGCGATTTTGGCAGTGGTATGGGAATTCCGCGCCAAGCTATTGGCAGTAACGCGTGGCTTAGCGGCGCGTGAACCTGTTGCTTGGCGTTTTGCCAGTAACGTGTTGGTGGCATTTTTGCCAGCAGTTGTGCTTGGGCTAATATTTCATCATTGGATCAAGACTTACCTGTTTAATCCTTACACGGTGGCGATGGCGTTAATCGGGGGTGGGTTGGTGATTCTGTGGGTGGAGAAACGAGCGTTCCACCCGCACATCAAAAGTGTTGAAGATATGCGCTGGCAGGATGCAATCAAGGTGGGATTGGCCCAGTCGGTGGCCATGTTTCCTGGCGTTTCCCGTTCCGGCGCAACCATCATGGGCGGGATGATTTTTGGACTTGACCGACGGGTTGCAACAGAGTTTTCTTTCTTCCTTGCTATCCCTACCATGTGCGGGGCAACTGTCCTCGACCTTTACAAAAACTGGCATCTGTTATCAGCCGCAGATTTGCCAGTATTCGCAGTAGGCTTTATTGCCGCGTTCGTCAGCGCCTATCTGGCAGTGGCGGCCTTACTTAAATTTATTTCCAATCATACTTTTGTGGGGTTTGCCTGGTATCGCATTGTATTTGGCTTGCTGGTGCTGGTTACTGCCTATAGCGGTGTGGTTAAATGGTAATTTCCAAGTAATTAGCCACGGATAGCCCTTTACCGCTTAACTTTGTTCCCATGGCAATTCACGTGCGCGCCAGCCGCCGAGCACATTGCGGTGCTTGTTGGCGTCTTTGTCGCCTTCAAAGCCTTCCAACACATTGTAGGATTCGGTATAACCGGCTTCGGTTGCGGTTATGGCGGCAGTATGGGATCGGGCACCGCTGCGGCATATGAATAATACCAATGCCTCCTTGTCCACCTGTTGTTCAAGTTCTGCTATGAAATATGGATTGGGTTTCATGCCGGGATAGGTAGCCCATTCAATTTCCACTGCATTGGGGATATGCCCCACCCAGTCCAGTTCAGCGCGGGTGCGCACATCGACCAGCTTGGAGTCGGGCGCAGCTTGCAGTATTTCGTAAGCCTCGTTCGGCAGCAGGGCACCCTCATAGGGTACGTTCATTTCTTTGGCGCGTTTCTGTGCGGCGTTTAAAATTTCTGTGATTTTCCCCATGACATTTCTCCGCTATTGTTCGATATATAACCCGCAAGCACTGCTTGGGGGCGACCCATACTATACTCAACGTAGCAAGAATCCTACCCGCTTGGATTGTGCAAACGACCAGAATCGGGACTTTATCATGCAAGTTCAGCGAGATTATAACGTTTGATATGCTCATTTCAGCTTCTTGCGCCCATCTTAAATGGCCATGCACAAAAATGGTGCGCGATTACGGCGTGTGCCCCGAAAAAGAGCGCATATTTAAATCCATTTATCCTTATGGATATGGCAAAATGCTCATTTTAGGCTTGGAATGTGGGGTGGAACACTTCGTGCTTTATTTCAAGTTCAAGTTTGTTTAATTTCCAGTTTATTTTTCAGTTGAGTCGTTAACGTTTATGGAGAGGTTTATTATGTCGAAGTCGGTTGCTGATGTTCTTAAGTTACTTAAAGACAACGAAGTTAAATTTGTTGACCTACGCTTCACTGATACCCGTGGCAAAGAACAGCACGTTTCGATTCCGGCACATGTGGTGTCAGATAGTGACGACTGGTTTGAATCCGGCCATGCCTTCGACGGTTCTTCCATCGCTGGCTGGAAAGGCATACAAGCATCTGACATGATGCTGATAGCCGATCCTGCATCCGCTTTTCTCGATCCTTTTATGGACGAAACAACATTGGTGATGACCTGTGACGTCGTGGAGCCTTCCGATGGCAAAGGTTACGATCGCGATCCACGCTCTATCGCCAAGCGCGCTGAAGCCTATTTGAAATCCACCGGGCTAGGCGATATTTGTTACTTTGGTCCTGAACCTGAGTTTTTTATTTTTGATTCAGTAAATTGGCAAGTAGATATGTCTGGTTGTTTCTGCAAGGTTAATTCTGAAGAAGCAGCCTGGTCCTCAGCAGAAAAATATGATAGTGGCAATACTGGCCATCGGCCCACTGTTAAGGGCGGTTACTTCCCTGTCCCCCCTGTCGATTCGCTACAAGACATGCGCTCTGCAATGTGCTTAATATTGGAAGAAATCGGCGTTCCTGTCGAAGTGCATCACCATGAAGTGGCGACCGCCGGACAATGTGAAATTGGTACCCGCTTTGACAGTTTGGTGCGTCGTGCCGATCAAACCCAGAAGCTTAAATATGTAGTGCATAACGTTGCACATCAATATGGCAAAACTGCAACCTTCATGCCCAAGCCGATTGTCGGTGATAACGGCTCAGGCATGCATGTCCATCAATCCATCTGGAAGGACGGCAAAAACCTGTTTGCAGGCAATGGCTATGCCGGGTTGTCCGAATTCGCCCTGTATTATATTGGCGGTATTATCAAACATGCCCGTGCGCTTAATGCTATCACCAACCCCGGCACCAATTCCTACAAACGTTTGGTTCCCGGCTTCGAAGCTCCTGTAAAACTGGCTTATTCAGCGCGGAACCGTTCTGCCTCGATTCGTATCCCCTTCGTGCAGAGTGATAAGGCACGCCGTATTGAAGTGCGTTTCCCCGACCCTACTGCCAACTCTTATCTGGCTTTTACCGCTTTGATGATGGCTGGCCTGGATGGCGTACAAAATAAAATTCATCCGGGCGATCCTGCGGACAAAAATTTGTATGACTTGCCGCCAGAAGAGGATGCAAAAATCCCAACCGTATGTTCCAGCCTCGAACAAGCTTTGGAAGCCTTGGATAAGGATCGCGAGTTCCTGACCCGTGGCGGTGTATTCTCCAATGACTTCATCGATGCTTATATTGAGTTAAAGATGGAAGAGGTGACCCGTTATCGCATGACAACGCATCCCGTTGAATTCGATATGTATTACAGCCTATAACCGGTTAATACATTTGCAACGGGCTTTCTAGGAAAGCCCGTTCGCCCGGATGCGGACCGTTTATACGTTTGCTATAGAGCAGAGCGCAAATATTGCGTAAGTAAACAAAAGCCGTTATATTCCAGCTATGCACTTCTCTCGCCACATCTTGCAATTACACTCTACATCCAGCCTCTTGGCAGCGCTGCTGCTGCGCGTCGCGCGCTAAATATACCTCCCCATAGTTTTGAAGCAAATGACATCCGGCCGAATTTTATTCGACATGGATCATGCAAATTAGATAATTGCGATGGAGTTCAGCATGAAAGAAAAATTAATAATATTTGATACTACCTTGCGCGATGGCGAACAAAGTCCAGGCGCATCCATGACTAAGGAAGAAAAGCTCCGCATCGCGCGGCAATTGGAAAAACTGGGCGTTGATGTTATCGAGGCAGGGTTTGCGGCTGCCAGTCCGGGTGACGCAAATGCAGTCCGCAGTGTTGCGCAAATCATCGAGAGTTCTACGGTTTGCTCGTTGGCGCGCGCCACTGAAAACGATGTCCGCGCTGCTGGCGAAGCGATCAAGCCGGCGAAGTCTGGCCGCATTCACATTTTTATCGCTGCTTCACCCATCCACATGAAAATGAAATTGCGTATGCAGCCCGACCAAGTGGTGGAAGCGGCGGTGAAGGCGGTGAAACTCGCATCGGAATATACCGACGATATCGAATTTTCTGCCGAGGATGCGGTGCGCTCGGAAATGGATTTCCTCGTCCGCATTTTTGATGCAGTGATTCAAGCTGGAGCGAAGACCCTGAACGTGCCGGATACGGTTGGTTACAGCATTCCTGTTTTGTGGGGCGAGCGCATCAAACAGCTGATCGAACGCGTGCCGAATTCTGGAAAAGTAGTCTGGTCCACCCATTGCCATAATGATCTCGGCATGGCGGTAGCCAATTCTCTTGCTGCCGTAATGAATGGTGCGCGCCAGGTGGAATGCACCATCAATGGTTTGGGTGAGCGTGCCGGGAACGCCAGTCTGGAAGAAATCGTGATGGCAGTAAAGACGCGCCGCGATGTGTTTAGTTGTGATTCGCGTATAGACACCACGCAGATCGTGCCGACTTCTAAACTTGTGTCCAGTATCACCGGTTATCCGGTGCAGCCTAACAAGGCGATTGTAGGCGCGAATGCTTTTGCCCATGAATCGGGCATTCATCAGGACGGTGTGCTCAAGCACCGCGAGACTTATGAAATTATGCGTGCCGAAGATGTTGGCTGGAGCATGAACAAATTAACCTTGGGAAAACTTTCCGGCCGCAACGCGTTCCGCACACGGTTGCAGGAACTTGGTATCGTGCTGGAAAACGAGGAGGTGGTAAACGATGCCTTTGCCCGTTTCAAAGAATTGGCCGACCGAAAGCGTGAAATTTTTGATGAAGACTTGCAAGCCTTAATCAGTGAAAGCGTGGTAGCGCAAGTTAGCGAGCATTATCGCTTGGTATCTTTGCGCGCGCATTCGGAAACTGGCCTTCTGCCTGTGGCGCAGGTGAGATTGAATGTGGGCGGAAAGGAATTAGTCGCCGAGGGTCAGGGAGGTGGGCCGGTCGATGCGACGTTCAAAGCCATTGAACAGATCGTGCAAAGTGGTACCGAATTGCAACTTTATTCGGTAAACAACATCACTAGCGGCACGGATGCACAGGGCGAAGTGACCGTGCGGCTATCTAAGGGTGGCCGTATAGTCAATGGACAAGGTGCAGACACTGATATCGTGGTGGCTTCCGCCAAGGCCTATTTGCATGCGCTGAATAAATTGGACAATGAAGCGGAGCGTACGCATCCGCAGGTGTGATTTACTGATTGATTTTAGGCATTGACGGCACGCCAGAAGGCGTGCCGTTTTTTCTGTCCTTACACATGCAACGGCTTAATGCTAAATCCTCACGGATATGGTGTAAGACCATATTGATATGGCCAGATTATGTTTGAAGTCCGTTCGCCTTAAGTATGTATTCGCCCGCAGGCCGAAAGGCGTTGGCAAGAAACTGATTTCCCAGATAATTGGGCGCTGTTTGGCTATACTTCATCTACGCCAGAGATGAGTTTTTAAGTGAACTGAGGTTTTTCTACAGCCTCAACGTCGCATATGGATAAATGGCCGTTCAATAAATGCATAGGATACTGAAGCTATGGCAATCGTCCCCACCGTAGTAGCCAGTAGTAGCAAGGGTAACCTGTTATCCTGAAGCGCGCTGAATAGTCCGGTTTCCGAAAGCCACCTGAGCAGGGGAGCATGCCATAAATAAATGCTATAGCTCACAATGCCGGCAAAAACGATAACTGAATTCCCAAATAACCAGCCTATCAGCCGATTGCCATTCATGCCCGCGATTGCCACCAACATTACCGCGAAGCTATATACCGTTGTCCAAGTATAAAAAATCAGGCTGTGGTTCCAATAGTCCATCCATTTATATTGCATCCAACACAGACATAGGAGCAAGATGGCCAAGCCAGCCATTGCTACCAAGTTATGGTGTTTCGACAGCCATGTGGATATGCTATTTTTATTGACATGTAGCATTGCCCCGAGCATTCCCATGCCAAATGAATCCATGGAACCAGGCAATTGAGATGACATCAAAAAATTACCCGGGCCGGTGTATATGACTGTTCCAGCGCGCCACAACCACATACTGGTCAACATAAGAATCAGCAATAACAGCCAGCGTCTTGGATTGATCAGCCCTGCCAGAAATGGCAGCGCCAGATAAAACATGAATTCAATGGGCAATGTCCACCACACGGTATTGATTGGATCGATGCCTATGGGAGGCGGCACAAACAACATGAACAAGTGCCGCAAAAACGATTCCACATTGGCAATCGGACTGGCTTGGCCCAGTAAATAAGCCCCCCCAAGCAAGATAGCCAACTGGACGTAATAAGCCGGAAATACCCTGGCGGCCCGTCGGAACAAATAACGTTCCAGGTTAGGCTTTTCGCGTGTTCCTGCCTGCCATTGAGCGAACGGTAGGCTAAGCAAAAATCCGGAAAGCACAAAAAAAATTTGCACCCCCGACCAACCTAGCGAGAAGAAAGGCGTTAGGTCAATATTCCATTTGCCAATGGGGAAAGCAACAAGACCATGTTGTGATGCCTCATAAACGTGAAAGATCAGCACCCATAAAGCCGCCCATCCACGAAGCCCGGTTAATACACGCAAATGCGATTTATCTTCTGTGAAGATATGATTTTCCGGCGAAGTCATAGTTGGGATTTTTAGTTTTTTTCAACGGGAGGGTTGCATGTTACTTTGTTACGGTCAAAGAAAACTGCGCCAGATCATAAAAAAACGAGGTTCAAATTTTCAGCAAAATACTGGGAACGGGAGGGCGAAGGCGCAAGGGTTGCCAAGAAGAATTTATAGTCTAAATAATTTCTCGCCAAGAAAATCCTTCGTCTTGCGTGGCTACCGCAACCCATGCTGGGTTGCAATTGAGCGCTGTACTTAATGCGTGTACCGCTAGTTCAGGCGTATTGTTTTTACGGCTTAGGTGTGCAGCCACGATGTGCTGCAAACGGCTATAGTCTAACCGTGCCAGCAGCGCTGCCGCGTCTGCATTATTCAGGTGGCCGAATCGGCCACCTACACGTCGCTTAAGGCTTAACGGATAATCACTATTGGCCAATAGTGCAGCATCATGGTTACATTCCAGAACCAACGCATCACAGCCACTTAGCGTTGTTTCAATATGGGGAGTAGAGCAGCCAATATCGGTCAAGACCCCCAGCCGTTTTGCGCCATCGCTGAACATGTACTGTACTGGCTCAGCAGCATCATGCGGCACGAGAAAAGGATGCACCAACAGTCCATCGATGGCAAAAGGAAGGTGCGGGTCAATTTTGGTCAGCTGGGGCAAGTTACCCAGCAATTTGAATTGTGCCCGAAGTGTGCCGTGGGTTAGCCATACTGGGATTGAATGTTTTCTTGCCAACCGTGCTACCCCGGCAATGTGGTCGCCATGTTCATGCGTTACCACGATGCCATTAAGAGAGTCAGGAGCCAAGCCAAGCCGCGCCAGGCGCGCACAGGTGTCAGTTAGGGGAAAGCCGCAGTCCATTAATACGCAGGTACTACCCGCTTGCACTACCAGTGCGTTACCTTCGCTGCCGCTACCAAGTGAAGCAAAGCGCATAAATTAAGGACGAACGCTATTTGGTCAACTGTTTGTACAATAGTTCTGTAATACGCTGTGTGGCTTCGTCCTTGCCAGCATCTCCATTAAGCGCACGGACTTCAGTGACAGCCTTATTTTCACGCACGGTCACCCTATAGCGAGTTCCATCAACCGAATTTTTAGTGGACTTTTGGTCGCTATCATTACGCCAGAACATCAAATTATTGGCCCAGCTTTTTTTCTTCGCCATATCCTTGTCCGCGCTCACAAAGTATATGCCGCTTGCCCTGTCCTTGTCCTGCACCTCGATGCCCGCCTGATCTAACGCCAATCCAATCTGGCGCCAGCTTTTGTCAAATGGCTCGTTCAATATTATGGTTTTATGGCCGTTAATTTCTTGCAGTTTTGGCATGGTGGCCGCTGCCAATGACGAGCCGGCGACACTCTCTTGCGATTTAGGTGTTTGCTCGCCGCCCAATTTGGCCATCAACAACTGCAACATGCTGGCTTCCAGCCCAGGATCATTCGGGCGCGGCCTCCATTTATAGCCGTTCTTATCCACGTCCAGCACTTCTTCCATGCCGCGATGGCTAATATAAATTTCCGCACTGCCGCCATCCTTGCTACGTTCCAAGCGAGTGCGATACATATCCTGTTCGCCAGATGAACTAAGCTGATCGAATACTTTGCTAAGTATTTTACTTAAACCACTTTTTTGGACTTTGGCTTGTCTCTCGGTCCAGTCTGTTTCGATGATGCCAGCCGTAGGATTGTCTAATTTGATGAGAAAACCTTGTTCCTGCCAGAATTCTTTAACCAGCGGCCATACATTTTCTACCTTGCCTCCTACGACTAGCCAACGTTGGGTACCGCTACGTTCTATATGCGCATTTTTCACTTCCGGCAGTACAGTGGCGCCCATACCCGCTTGCGTTACTTGACCTCCCTTAACAAAATCTGAGAAGTTTGCCGCGACCTCGCCGTCACTACCTGGGATGATATGTTGGTTTTTAGTGACAGGGGTGGTTAGGTCAGGTGGGACTTCTAGGGTCGGCATTTTGTTTGCGGCAGATTTATAATCAACGCGCTTATTTTCAATGCCAACGGCACTGCATCCAGCCAAAATCAATAATGAAATAAATAATGCAGTTAAATGTAGTGTTCTCATGCCATCCCTGAAATTGATTATTACCGTAAGTTCAATTAGTTGAGCATTGCATAATTTAAAAATGCCCTGACATTTAGGATGCGCAGTAATAGGCGAAAGTTCCGTCACTTCTCCCACTATGCTAAGGAACTTTACTGGTATTTGGTCTGAAGTAAGCTAATTGATCACTCCTGCCTGGCGCATCGCATTCTCTACCATATTTTGGGAGGCTGCGGACAGTGGCGTAAGCGGTAGGCGCAGCACATTCTTCATTTTTCCCATAGACGACACAGCCCATTTTACCGGGATGGGGTTGGCTTCAATAAATAAGTAACGGTGTAATCCAAGCAAGCGGAAATTGATCTCGCGCGCCTTGGCCACTTCACCGTTCAAGGCCGCTAAACACATTTCATGCATTAATCTGGGTGCCACGTTGGCGGTAACGGAAATCGTGCCATGTGCGCCCAACAGTATCAGTGCCAACGCGCTTGCATCATCACCACTGTATACCGCGAAATCTTTTGGTGCCCGCTGCAACAGGTCACTTCCGCGCTCGATATTACCGCTCGCGTCTTTGATGCCAACGATATTGGGAATCTGTGCCAAACGCAGCACAGTATCGTTATTCATGTCTGCACAGGTGCGTCCAGGCACGTTATATAGGATATGCGGCATATCCACAGCCTCGGCAATGGCTTTGAAGTGCAAGTACAAACCCTCTTGCGTCGGCTTGTTATAGTATGGCACTACTGTCAATGAAGCGTCTGCGCCTGCCTTTTTTGAGAAGGCCGCCAATTCGATAGCTTCTTTGGTTGAATTCGCGCCTGTTCCGGCAATCACTGGAATGCGCCCGGCCACATGCTCCACTGCCACCTGAATTAACAATTCATGCTCGGTTAAATCCACTGTAGGCGACTCACCCGTGGTGCCAACCACTACAATGCTATCCGTGCCTTGCATAATATGAAAATCAATCAATGCGCGGAAGGCAGCCAAATCCAGGCTGCCGTCCTCGTCCATTGGGGTCACGATTGCAACAATGCTGCCCTTAATCATGGTGTCCAACAATACAGAAATTGGATCGATTATCTGGCGAACTGTCTACTTTTGAATTTTGTATACGCATAGGATATTATTTTTTATAGAAAAATATTTTGTCTAGGTAGAAAAAACAGATAGTTATCATTTGTTACGGTAAAACCCCGGCAAACGCCTAGATCATTTATGTTTTAGCGGACACCGAACAATTCAACATCAAAAATCAATGCTGCATTTGGTGGAATGGCGCTTCCTGCGCCTCTTGCGCCATAACCCAAGTCAGCTGGAATAATCAGTGTGCGTTGACCGCCGACTTTCATACCAGCAACGCCTTGATCCCAGCCTTTAATTACGCGCCCTTCGCCTAATGGAAAGGAAAAATGCGCACCACGATCAAGAGAGCTATCAAACTTTGCCCCTTTGTTGCTTGGAGCGGTCGCACTATAAAGCCAGCCTGTGTAATGTACGTCAACCGTTTTACCTGCTACGGCTTCTTTGCCATCGCCAACTTTGATATCTTTTTTAATAAGTTTTGTAACGGCAGTTGCCGCATTATCAGTGGCAGAGAATGCGCTTTGGGTTAGCGACATCATAGGCAGAAGAAATATGCCAGAAAAAAATAATGCTTTAAATTTATGCATGATTAAACCCCGGAAAAAATTTAAGTTTGCAATAATATCATTATTAGGCTGTATCTAGCAGCCCTAGCCTCGTCATCAAGGTGAGATGAGTCTAAAGATAGGCTGTAAAAACAGGTTCCAACGTTTCGGTAACAAACCGAAAACGAATGACCCAGAGTATTTGGTTTAGTCAGCGCCATGAATTTTAAGACAGACAAGCAAGGGTATGATGCGGTATATTCAATTTATTTCAATGCACATGGCCATCCCCCAAAAAATACCCCTCACAATATACGTGTGAAAATTAATTTCAATTTAATCAAACTAGTTGAAGCTGTATGAAAATTGCGACTTGGAATGTGAATTCGCTTAAAGTGCGCTTGCCGCATACATTGGACTGGCTGGCGGTTAATCAGCCGGATGCCCTGTGTTTGCAGGAAACCAAGCAAGAGGACAGTAAATTCCCCTTGGCAGAGTTACAACAGGCTGGTTACCAAGCTGTGTTCAGCGGGCAGAAGACCTATAACGGTGTTGCCATTATCAGCAAGGCTGTGCCTGAAGACGTAATGCACGGCATACCGAATTTCCCGGATGAACAAAAACGAGTAATTGCTGCCACGCTCAACGGCATACGTGTGATATGCATTTATGTGCCAAACGGTCAAAGCGTAGACTCAGACAAATATCAATACAAATTAGCGTGGCTGACTGCTTTGCAGCAATGGTTAAAGGACGAGCTGGTTCGTTACCCTAAACTGGTGCTGCTTGGCGATTACAACATTGCGCCTGAAGACCGTGACGTGCACGATCCACAGGCATGGGTAGGCAATGTGCTGGTAAGCGAGCCTGAGCGCGCGGCGTTCCGAGCGCTCGAACAGCTTGGGTTGCGCGATAGTTTCCGCCTATTCGAGCAACCGGAGAAATCCTATACCTGGTGGGATTACCGCATGATGGCCTTCCGCCGCAATATGGGATTGCGCATTGACCACATTTTGGTGAGTGAGGCGTTGGTACCAAATTGCACTGCCTGTTCGATAGACCGCACATTACGAAAGCTGGAGCGTCCATCAGATCATGTGCCAGTGGTGGCGGATATCACACAATGTTAGGCTGTTGTAGAAAAGAGATTGCTGAATGACTTTATTCCGTGGTGGCTGCCTATGTGGTGCCGTGCGTTATGAAACGACCTCTGATCCTTTGAACCAGAGGGTATGTCACTGTAGGGTTTGTCAAAAAGTTATCGGCGCTGCTTTCAATGCTCGCGTACTCATGCGCGTCGAGCATGTTGCTATCTCTGGCCCAATCAACACATTCCACTCTTCAGAAACTCTTGAGCGCGGTTTTTGTTCGCATTGCGGTTCTAGCGTTTTTTCGCGGCGTGTTTCTGCTGGAGTCATCGGCTTAACAGCCGGCAGCCTCGACGAGCCGTTACTGTTCAAACCTGACATGCACTTTTGGGTATCTTCAAAGCAACCATGGCTAGTAATCGCAGATAACCTGCCTCAATATCCAGAAGGTCCGCCATCGTTAGGTTATAAACTATAGTAGTTACGGCACTTGGCCTAACATTACATTCAACCCTGACGTGCTAACGCGCGCCGGTTAGTTTAAGTTTAGACGCCTGCCACAGAAGTTCAATCTTGTTATTGAAAAACGTAAGTTTCTGCCGCGCAAGTTATAGGGCAATTCCTGTTTCGTCAGCATTATCCAGTCCAGCCAGCACCATCTCGGCGGCTCGTAGCACGGCACGTGCTTTATTCTGTGTTTCTGTCCATTCGCTAGCCGGTACTGAATCGGCTACCAAGCCCCCCCCGGATTGGACATAAAGAGTGTCTGCTTTGATCACCGCAGTGCGGATGGCGATGGCAAGATCCATGTCGCCGTTGAAGCCAAGATAGCCGACTGCGCCCGCATAGATGCCACGCTTGGAAGGCTCCAGTTCGTCGATGATTTCCATCGCACGAACTTTGGGTGCGCCGCTTACCGTGCCAGCCGGGAAGGTGGCTTTCAAAACCGCAATTGCATCCAGTCCCGGTTTGAGCGTGCCTTCGACATTGGACACAATGTGCATCACGTGCGAATACCGTTCAATCACCATTTTCTCGGTGAGCTTCACTGTGCCCTGCTGCGCGACGCGGCCAACGTCATTACGTCCGAGGTCTATGAGCATCAGGTGTTCCGCCAGCTCCTTTGGATCGGCTAGCAGCTCTTGCGCCAGCGTGGCATCCTGTTGCGGTGTCTTACCGCGCGGACGTGTGCCAGCAATGGGGCGCACGGTTACGTTGTCACCTTCCAGCCGCACCAGAATTTCCGGTGAAGCGCCGACCACGTGATGGTCGTCCATGTCGTAATAGAACATGTAGGGTGAGGGGTTGATGGAGCGCAGCACCCGGTAAAGATTGAGCGGTGCCGCAGGGAATGGCTGGCTCATGCGCTGCGAAGGCACAACCTGCATGATGTCGCCATCGAAAATGTAGCGCTTGGCCTTTTCTACGGCCTGTTTGTAGGCTTCTTCACCGAACTCAGATATGGCCTTTTGGGGGGGGAATTGCGGGGCACGGGGTATTTCAACCGGTTGGCGCAGCAATTGTGACAGTTCTTGCAGGCGCTGCCGTGCCAATGCATAAGCATTTGGCAGTTCCGGATTGGCATATACGATGAAGATGAGCTTGCCGGATAGGTTGTCCACTACCGCCAGCTGCTCGGTGAGCATTAGCAGTATATCCGGCGTACCGAGCACGTCCTGCTTTTGCGTTTTGGCCAGACGTGGCTCGATATAGCGTACGGTGTCATACCCGAAATAACCAGCTAGCCCACCAGTAAAGCGCGGCAGGCCGGGCAGCGGCGCAACCTTGAAACGCGACTGGTAGTCTTTGATGAAATCCAGCGGGTTGTCCGCATTTTGGACGGTTTCGCCAGTCGCAGTGGTGAGCGTAATGTGCTTGCCGCGCACCGTAATGCGTGTATCGGCGGGCAGTCCGATAAAGGAATAGCGGCCGAAGCGTTCACCACCCTGCACTGATTCCAGTAGATAGGAATAAGGTTTGTTGGCGAGCTTAAGATACAGCGACAATGGCGTATCCAGATCAGCGAAGGTCTCTGCCACCAGCGGGATACGGTTATATCCTTGCTCGGCAAGTTGATCGAAAGCTTGTTCAGAAATGGGGTTCAACACGAATGGCTCCTAACTCAAAAAATGGGAAGACGGCAGCACTAAAACGGGGCGGTGATCACCATCGCCATGCGGTAGTTTTTCTCCAGGTTTTGAAATTATCGTGTGTCATCAGGTCATGCTTTTTGAATCAGCTTGATCACATCGGGCAGCGTGTCAATAACAGCATCCAGATCTAGTTTATCCACCGGCTCGCCGTGATTGTAACCGTAGGGTACGCAGACTATTGGACAACCGGCGGCGCGTGCCGCAACCGAGTCATTGAGTGAATCGCCGATTAGCAGCACTTGCTCCACCGGAACGCCAAAAAATTTCGCAGCGTGCAGTAACGGCAGCGGATGTGGCTTTTTTTCAGGCAGGCTGTCGCCGGACAGCACGATCTCGAAATAACGCGCGAGTCCTAAACCCTCAAGCAGGGGCTCAGTGTAGCGTTTTACCTTATTGGTAATGCAGCCTAGGCGGAAACCTGCCGCTTGCATGGCATCCAGCCCGGCGATCACTCCATCAAACGGTTTACTCTGTAATAGCAGTTCCTTGTAATGCTGTTCGAAAATCGGCAGCGCCTGCTCATATAGATTTGCATCCGGCTCGGCATGCATGTCACCGGTCAGCGCGCGTTTTACTAGCCAACTGACCCCGTTGCCGATGTAGCTTGTCAGCAAATCTTGCGACACGGCAGGACGGCCCAAGTCACGCAACATGCGATTAGCGGAGGCCACCAGTTCAGGTGCAGTATGAAGTAACGTACCATCCAGATCGATGAGGATAGCGGAGATGCTCAGTGGGAAATGTGCTCGCACCATTATTTGCTTACTTTGGCTAGTTCGGCGCGCAAAGCGGCGATGATGGAATCATAGCGGTGCGGATCTGTGTCCTTGCCTGCACCATACACAGCGGAGCCAGCTACGAAGGTATCGCAACCCGCAGCGGCAATTTCCGCAATATTGCTGGTGTTCACACCGCCGTCGATTTCCAGCATGATGTCGCGTCCGCTTTCATTAATTTTTTGGCGCGCGGTGCGCAGTTTGTTTAGCGCGTCGGGGATAAATTTCTGGCCGCCGAAACCGGGGTTCACTGACATTATCAGGATCAGGTCAATTTTGTCCATGACATGGTCGAGATAGTTCAAAGGTGTGCCAGGATTGAATACCAGCCCGGCCTTGCAGCCGTTTTCTTTGATCAAGCTCAGAGTGCGGTCGATGTGCTCGGACGCTTCCGGGTGAAAAGAAATAATATTGGCACCAGCTTTGGCGAAATCCGGGATGATACGATCCACTGGCTTGACCATCAGGTGCACATCGATGTCTGCTTGGGTAACTGGACGAATGGCGGAACATACTAGTGGCCCAATGGTCAGGTTGGGTACGTAGTGGTTGTCCATCACGTCGAAGTGGATAATGTCCGCGCCAGAGGCGATTACATTGGTAACTTCTTCACCGAGCTTGGCGAAATTGGCGGAGAGAATGCTAGGTGCAATTTTGTACATGGCGACGCCTTTAACAAGTTTGAATTCGAAACGCGCATTCTACCCGAAACTTTCCCGATGAATAAATCCAACCGGTGCAGCTCACTGCTTTTCCAAAGTAAATGGCTAAGCGTTATGCTTCTCGCTCATGTTCACCGCCATACTGTTGCAAGAGCTTCAGCATTGCCGCCGCTTTATCTAACGTCTCTTGATATTCCGCATCTGCGTCGGAATCCGCTACGATCCCGCCGCCCGCCCAAAAACGGATTTCGCCATCGGCAAATACCAAAGTACGGATAGTGATGTTGCTATCCATGTTGCCATCGAAGCCGATATAACCAATCGCACCGCAATATACCCCGCGTTGATGTGGCTCCAATTGTTCGATGATCTGCATGGCGCGTTGTTTAGGCGCGCCCGTTACAGAGCCACCGGGGAAACAATCGCGTAACAATGCCAACGCATCGTGCCCCGCCGCAAGCTGACCCGTGACGGTACTTACCAGATGGTGTACTTGGGCAAAGCTTTCCAGTGTAAACAGCTTGGGTACTTGCACTGAACCAGGTGTACAACTCTTGCCCAGGTCGTTACGCAGTAAATCAACAATCATTAAGTTCTCTGCGCGGTCTTTGTCGCTATGGCCCAGCTCTTGCGCCATCTTCGTATCCTCGTGCGGATTGTTGTGACGCGGGCGCGTGCCTTTGATCGGATTGGTTTCGACGCGCCCCTGCTGAACTTGCAGAAACCGTTCGGGCGAGGCGCATAGAATTTGCGCCTGTGGAAAATTAAGAAAAGCGGAATAAGGTGCCGGGCTCAAGCGGCGCAATTCGAGATATGCTTGGAACGAATCACCGGAAGCACGTGCTGCATAGCGTTGCGCCAAATTGACTTGATAACAATCACCCGCGTGCAAATAGCGTTGTATGGCATCAAATGCGGATTTATACCCCGCGCGAGTAAAATTCGACTGAATGTGGCCATGCACTTTGAATTTTTCCTGAAGCGCGCTACTGTTCTGTTGCAATCGCTCAAGGATTTGCGGCAACACTTGCTCTGTTCCTTGCTCGCGTTGCTGTGAAACTAGATGTGTCGTCTTTTCCTGATGGTCCAGCACAATCGCCCAGTCGTAGATGCCAACCATCATGTCCGGCAGATGCTCAGTATCCTTTGTCTGCGCGGGCAAAATAAACAGGCGGCGTGCCAGATCGTAACCCCAGTAGCCTAATGCGCCGCCCATAAATGGAATGCCCGGTATTGCTGCGACAGGTGCACCCAATTGCTGGCGCAAGAGGTCAAATGGATCCGTGGCTAAACGCTGCACACCGGTTGCATTTGTGATTGCAGTGTATGCACCCTGTGTGACCAGCGTGGCGATGGGTTGTGCGCATAGAATGTCGTAACGCCCCCGTCCACCGCTATCCAGCCACACCGCCCAAGGCAAATCCGCGATGGCCGCGAAGTAGGCGGCGGCATTGGCAGCATAGGGAAGGGAAGCGCTATAAAGCATCGGTGTGGGTGGGTGAGGAGGAAGACTTAATCGCTCCGCAGTCTGCTCGATTAGCTCAAGTCCTGTATTGTGGGCTCAAGCTAGCAATTCGATTTATTTAGGTAAGGGCGGATAGAGTGAGTTTGGGTAAATATAATGATAGATGTATTTTTATACAACAGAATTACAGAGCGAATAAATCAATTTTGCGCGACCTAATCAATCCCTCTTTAAATCCTGACATTTTTATTCAGGTCGCTTATCTATTGCAGCTAAAATTGCAAGTACAAATAGCTGGAAACAATATGATGCCTAGGCTACTCCACGAATGAGAATTTCCAGCCCTACCTTCCCTTCACTGATTTCACGTAAGGCGATTACAGTGGGCTTATCTTTACATTCTGCCACTAGATAGCTGGCGCCATTGGCCAACTGGCGTGCGCGGTAGGCGGCAGCCAAGGTGAGTTCAAATCGGTTAGGGATGTTTACCAAACAGTCGTCTATCGTTACACGGGCCATAGTGTAGTGTCTCCTTATTATTGCAGTTGATTAATTAAAGTTTGCTGGCGTGCGAGCTGTCTATCGCGGCGAAGTCCTGCGGCAACGACGATGGCATTAAGCTGTTGCAAAGCAATGTCCAGATTGTCGTTAATAATAACATAATCAAACTCTACGACATGGGCGATGTCTTCTTTCGCGGCGTGTAAACGTTGTGCGATTACGTTGGCGTCATCCTGTCCGCGTCCATGCAGGCGATCCTCCAGCGCTTGCAAAGAGGGAGGCAGGATGAAGATGCTGATGCAATCCGGAAATGCGCGCCGTACTTGCGCCGCGCCCTGCCAATCAATTTCCAATAGTATGTCGCGCCCGCTCAAAATTTCAGCTTCAATCCAGGATTGCGAAGTGCCATAGAGGTTGCCATATACCTCAGCGCTTTCCAAAAAATCACCATGCTTTGCCATGTCCAAGAAAATTTCACGGCTCACAAAATGATAATCTTCCCCCTCGGTCTCGCTTGGGCGTGGTGCTCGCGTCGTGTAGGAAACAGAAATATCAACCTGTTGATTGCTGGTTAGCAACGAGCGGACTAAGCTGGTTTTTCCTGCACCTGATGGCGCACTGACAATAAAAAGATTTCCCGGCATATTTATGTATTAAGCATCTTTGAACATTGAGCAGTATTTTCAACATAAAACCTCACTGCGAAGCGCAATGTAATTTTATCATCAACTAGCGGGAGCTTCTGAAAATTCAATATTTTCCCAAATCCAAGTCATGTAAACAATTTCGTACTACTTTAGTATGCCTGATATGTGAGCCAAAAAATTTTGGCGAAGAACGCGCTGCGTAAACAAATGTTGGTGAATACGGATTTGAGAGATCCCTGATCATAATGTTGCATGGTGCAAACTAAAAGGGGGCGCTAGCGCGTGGCTCAGGGCGCTGTATCTTTATGCCTTCGCCTTAATGGAGATACACCGCCATCCAGCCTGAATTTCATATTCGACCAGGTTCTGGGTTGCTGTTCGTCTCGAGACAAGGTAATATTTCCGCCCTTTCGCCTTGTATTTTTGCGGGCATAGATTGTATAAATAGCGCTGTGGCGATATGTGTGTCGCCACTTTTTTTGGGGTTAGTGATTTTTAATGAGGAACAACGTGTGAGTCATTCTTCGTTGCCGGTCCAGCAGGGTTTGTATGACCCGCGCCATGAGCACGATGCTTGCGGAGTGGGCTTTGTGGCGCATATCAAGGGTAAGCAGAGCCATGACATGATCTGTCAAGGCCTACAGATACTCAAAAATCTTACTCATCGCGGCGCGGTGGGCGCTGACCCCTTGGCGGGAGATGGTGCGGGTATTCTGATCCAGATTCCAGATGTATTTTTGCGTAAATCATGCGCTGCACAGGGCATATCCCTGCCGGCGGCGGGCAAATACGGGGTGGGTATGTTGTTCTTGCCGCGCGATGCGGCGGCACGTGCCGCCTGCGAGCAGGTGATTGCCGACAAGATTGCTGCGGAAGGACAAGTTTTGTTGGGTTGGCGTGATGTGCCGGTGGACAATAGTAGCTTGGGCGAAAGCGTTAAGGCGGTTGAGCCATTGGTACGCCAAGTATTCATTGGATGCGGTTCGAATTGCACGGATATCGATAGCTTCGAACGTAAGTTGTTTGTCATTCGCAAGATTGCAGAACACGCTGTGCGCGGCCTGCCCAATGAACAAGGGCGAGGTTTCTATATACCGTCGCTTTCTGCGCGCACTATCGTATACAAGGGTATGTTGTTGGCCGATCAAGTCGGCGAGTATTACCTTGATCTGCAAGATGAGAGTATGGTCAGCGCATTGGCGCTGGTGCATCAACGTTTTTCCACCAATACTTTCCCCTCCTGGGATCTGGCGCATCCATTCCACATGATTGCGCACAATGGTGAGATCAATACCTTGCGCGGTAATGTGAACTGGATGACAGCGCGTCATGCAGCGATGTCATCCAGTTTGCTGGGCGCAGATCTGGAAAAATTGTGGCCGTTAATTGTGGAAGGCCAATCCGATTCCGCCTGTTTTGATAATGCACTGGAACTGCTGGTGGCAGGCGGTTATTCGCTGCCGCACGCGATGATGCTGCTGATTCCTGAAGCTTGGGCAGGTAATCCATTGATGGATGAAGAGCGCCGCGCTTTTTATGAATACCATGCTGCGTTGATGGAGCCGTGGGATGGCCCCGCTGCCGTGGCTTTCACGGATGGCCGCATGATTGGCGCGACGCTGGACCGCAACGGCCTGCGTCCGGCGCGCTATCTGATTACAGATGATGATTTGGTGTTGATGGCGTCTGAAATGGGTGTGCTGGATATTCCGCAAAGCAAAATTGTGAAGAAGTGGCGGCTACAGCCGGGCAAGATGTTCCTCATCGACTTGGAAGCCGGTCGTATTATAGATGACACCGAATTAAAGCAGCAGCTCGCTACCGCAAAACCGTATCGCGAATGGATTGAGAAGTCACGCTATTTCCTCGGCGACCTGCCAAGTGTAGACGTAAAGAAAAACTTATTAGACACCAGCCTGCTGGATACGCAGCAGGCATTTGGTTATTCGCAGGAAGACATCAAATTCATTCTTGCGCCCATGGCTGCAGCTGGGGAAGAGGCAACCGGCTCTATGGGTAACGATGCTACTTTGCCGGTGTTGTCGGATAAAAACAAAGTTTTGTACAGCTATTTCAAGCAGCTTTTCGCTCAGGTGACTAACCCGCCTATCGATCCGATCCGTGAAGAGATCGTTATGTCGCTTACTTCGTTTATTGGCCCGAAACCCAATCTGCTTGGTATCGATGAGACCAATCCGCCGCTGCGCCTTGAGGTGCATCAGCCTGTGTTATCCAATGAAGATTTGGCCAAGCTGCGCGACATCAGCACATTGACACAAGGACGTTATAAGGCGTTGGTACTGGATATTACTTATCCTGCGATACAGGGCGCGGCGGGTTGCGAGGATGCAATCAAGGCATTGAGTGCCGCAGCAGACCAGGCGGTGGCGGATGGTTATAACGTGCTGATTTTGTCCGATCGTGCGGTTTCAAGTAAACGCGTGACGATTCCGGCTTTGCTGGCTTGTGCGGGCGTGCACCATCATTTGGTGCGCGAAGGGCTGCGCACCAGCACCGGACTGGTGGTGGATTCCGGTTCCGTGCGTGAAACCCATCACTTCGCACTCCTTGCCGGTTATGGCGCTGAGGCGATATGCCCGTGGTTGGCCTATGAAACTATTGCTGCCATGAGTGATTATTTACCTGCGGGTCTATCGAGCAAGGATGCAAATAAACGTTTCATTAAAGCAATAAATAAGGGGCTACTCAAGGTAATGTCCAAAATGGGCATTTCCACTTATCAGTCTTATTGCGGCGGGCAAATTTTCGAGGCAATCGGCCTAAACGCTGATTTTGTGTCGCAGTATTTCACTGGCACGGCGACCCAGATCGAAGGCATTGGCTTACCTGAAGTGGCCGAAGAGGCGATACGTATCCATCAAGCCGCTTTCGGCAACGATCCGGTGCTATCCAATGCATTGGAAGCGGGAGGAGAATATGCGTACCGTGTGCGGGGTGAAGAGCATATGTGGACGCCGGATGTTGTCGCCAAGCTGCAACATGCCACGCGTTCCAACAATGGGCAGGCGTACAAAGAATATGCAAAGCTGATAAACGACCAGACGCAGCGCATGAAGACATTGCGCGGCTTGTTCGAGATCAAACCCGCCGGCGCGCCCGTGCCGTTGGCAGAGGTCGAACCGGCGAAAGAAATTGTCAAACGTTTTGCTACGGGAGCAATGTCGCTTGGATCTATTTCCACCGAGGCACACACCGCTTTAGCCATCGCAATGAACCGTATCGGGGGGAAATCCAATACGGGCGAAGGTGGCGAAGACCCGATGCGCTTCAAGCCAATTAAAGGTGGTGAGAAATTATCGGAAATTATAGGTAAAGGACGTATTGAAGCTGATTTGACTTTATTATCAGGCGATTCATTGCGCTCCAAAATAAAACAAGTGGCCTCGGGTCGCTTTGGTGTAACAGCGGAATACTTGACGAGCGCCGATCAAATTCAAATCAAGATGGCGCAGGGCGCAAAGCCGGGTGAAGGCGGCCAGTTGCCCGGCCACAAGGTGTCAGAATACATCGCTAAACTGCGTTTCGCCATACCTGGTGTAGGGTTGATTTCACCGCCGCCGCATCACGATATTTATTCCATCGAAGACCTGGCACAGCTCATTCATGATCTGAAAAACGCCAATCCGCACGCCTCCATTTCGGTCAAGCTGGTATCTGAAGTGGGCGTAGGTACGGTAGCGGCCGGGGTGGCCAAGGCCAAGGCGGATCATATAACGGTTGCCGGCCACGATGGTGGCACGGGTGCTTCGCCGTTGTCTTCCATTAAGCATGCCGGCACCCCGTGGGAACTCGGGCTGGCAGAAGCTCAGCAAACGCTGGTGTTAAACCGGTTGCGTGGACGGATTGTTTTGCAGGTGGATGGCCAGTTAAAGACCGGGCGCGATGTGTTAATCGGCGCGTTACTCGGCGCGGATGAGTTTGGTTTTGCCACAGCGCCACTGGTAGTAGAGGGCTGCATTATGATGCGCAAGTGCCATCTCAACACTTGTCCAGTGGGCGTAGCGACGCAAGATCCCGAATTACGCAAGAAATTTACCGGTCAACCTGAACATGTGGTGAATTATTTCTTCTTTGTGGCCGAAGAAGTGCGCGAATACATGGCACAGATCGGTATCCGCAAGTTCGATGATTTAATCGGCCGTAGCGAATTGCTTGACGCAAAACATGTCATTGCACATTGGAAAGCTAAAGGTTTGGATTTCTCCAAAATTTTCCATCAGCCGGATGTACCGGCTAGCGTGGCGCGCCGCCATGCCGAAGAACAGGACCATGGGCTGACTCAGGCATTGGACCATCGGCTTATTGCTGAAGCCATGCCTGCGTTGGAAAATAAGTTGCCGGTAATAATAGAAGGCCGCATTAGCAATGTTAACCGCACCGTCGGCGCAATGCTGTCGCATGAGGTGGCAAAGCGCTATGGCCAAGCGGGATTGCCGAACGATACGATTATGGTGAAACTACAAGGTACGGCCGGGCAGAGCTTCGGCGCTTTCCTCGCGCATGGCATTACCTTCGAATTGTCTGGAGAGGGCAATGACTATGTCGGCAAAGGATTATGTGGCGGGCGTATCGTGGTGCTACCACCCAAGGAATGCAATATCGTGGCCGAGGAAAATATCATCGTTGGCAATACCGTTCTGTATGGTGCGACCAGCGGCGAATGCTATTTCCGAGGGGTGGCTGGCGAGCGCTTCGCAGTGCGCAATTCCGGCGCTATTGCGGTAGTGGAAGGTTTGGGTGACCACGGTTGCGAATATATGACCGGCGGTATAGTGGCTGTGCTGGGCCAGACCGGGCGTAATTTTGCTGCGGGTATGTCCGGCGGCGTTGCTTATGTACTGGATGAGGACGGCGGCTTCGAACATCGTTGCAATCTGGCGATGGTGCAACTGGAGCCGGTACCCGATGAGGCCGCAGCGAGCGAACTGGGTCAAGTTGAAACGCATGGCCGGGTGCATTTTAACCATCTCGGCAAGGCCGATGAACAGGTTTTGCGCGACATGGTAACTGCGCATCTGCGCTACACCAACAGTGTCCGTGCCCAGGATATTTTAAATAATTGGGCGCACTACTTGCCGAAATTTATCAAGGTCATGCCGACTGAATATCGCCGTGCCTTACAAGAAGTCGCGGCAGAACAAACCAAGCAATTGGAGGCTGTATAAATGGGTAAGATTACCGGATTCATGGAATTCCGCCGTTTAAGCGAGCACAGCTTGCCGGTCGCGGAACGCCTGAAAAATTATCAGGAATTCATACCGCGTTTGACCGACCCGCAGGCTTCCGTGCAGGGTTCGCGTTGTATGGACTGTGGCATTCCATTTTGTACTACGGGCTGTCCGGTTAATAACATCATCCCGGACTGGAATGATTTGGTTTATCGGGGCAACTGGAAGCAGGCGCTGGACGTACTGCATTCCACTAACAATTTTCCAGAATTCACCGGACGAATTTGTCCTGCGCCGTGTGAGGCGGCCTGCACATTGACCATTAATGACGATGCGGTCGGCATAAAATCAATCGAGCATGCCATCATCGACAAAGGCTGGGAAGAAGGTTGGGTGCTGCCGCAACCAGCACAGACCAAATCCGGCAAGCGGATTGCCGTGGTTGGCTCTGGCCCGGCTGGCTTGGCGTGCGCCCAGCAATTAGCACGTGTCGGGCATGACGTGGTGGTGTTTGAGAAAAATGATCGGATTGGTGGCCTTTTGCGGTATGGCATTCCTGACTTCAAACTCGAAAAGTCGCACATCGACCGTCGCATAGAACAGATGCGTGCCGAAGGTGTGGAATTCCGCGTCGGGCAGCATATCGGCGTGCAAGTGTCGGCACAAAAACTGAAGGATGAGTTCGACGCAGTGGTATTAGCGGGTGGGGCTGAACAACCACGTGATTTGCCAGTGCCAGGGCGTGAGTTGCAGGGAGTACACTTTGCAATGGAATTTCTGCCGCAGCAGAACAGAATAGTGGCGGGAGACGTGGTGCCCGATCAGATTAAAGCGACGGGCAAACATGTGGTGGTGATCGGCGGCGGTGACACGGGTTCCGACTGTGTCGGTACGTCCAACCGACATGGCGCGGCTTCGGTGACCCAGTTTGAGGTCATGCCACGCCCGCCCGAGCAGGAGAATAAGCCGCTGATCTGGCCATACTGGCCAATGAAGCTACGCACTTCCAGCTCCCATGATGAAGGCTGTCAGCGTGATTGGGCTGTGGCGACCAAGGAATTAACCGGTAACAATGGCAAGATCGAAAAATTGCATGCCGTGCGCGTTGAATGGAAAGACGGAAAAATGCAAGAAGTGCCGGGCAGCGAAATTGAAATGAAGGCCGATCTCGTACTTTTGGCTATGGGCTTCGTCAGCCCGATGCAGCAAGTCCTGGAAGCGTTTGGCGTTGAAAAGGATGGCCGTGGCAATGCCAAGGCTGTCACTGAGGGAGCGGGCTATTATCAGACATCGGTGGATAAGGTTTTTGCTGCTGGTGATATGCGGCGTGGCCAGTCGCTAGTGGTGTGGGCAATACGCGAAGGCCGCCAGGCGGCGCGTGCAGTGGATGAGTATTTGATGGGTAGTTCCAGTTTGCCGCTCTAAATTGAGTTGTCCATAATCAGGCGCTGAATGACGGATTGCATGCAATCAGCAAGCTGCGTTGACTTCTCTTAATAGCAGCTATTCCGGGAATCCTACCCGGTACGTTCAGGGTATCGGTGCTATGAACAATAGATTGCCTTCACTGCACCTGCGCCTGGACACCCAAAAACCCTTCTTCATCTATGGGATGATGCACAACAAAATACCGCAGGGCATCCCTTCATTTCAAGATATTGATGCTTGAAGACGATATTATCTTCCTGGTTTTTTGCATGTATCTGCGTCACTAATGATGCAGACCCTTTGCGTAACCAAGTTACCTAGCTAAGCTCCCTGATAAGGGGAGTTCGGGAGATCAGGGGTAAAGCTGTTTAAATTTAGTCAATATAAATTAAAAGAGAACAACATGAATTTCAAGTTAAAAAATGACACTTTCCTGCGTGCTTTGCTACGTCAACCGACTGACTATACCCCCGTGTGGATGATGCGTCAGGCCGGACGATATCTGCCGGAATACTGTGCCACGCGTAAGCGCGCCGGCAGTTTTCTGGATTTATGCAAAAGCCCCGACATGGCTACGGAAGTTACATTGCAACCGCTGGAGCGATTCCCTCTGGATGCCGCAATTTTGTTTTCCGACATTCTCACCATACCGGATGCGATGGGTCTTGGACTGTATTTCTCCGAAGGAGAAGGACCCAAGTTTGAGCGCCCCTTGCGCGACGAAGCTGCTATTAAAGCGTTAAGGGTACCAGACATTAATAAAGATCTGCGTTACGTCACCGACGCAGTATCGCAAATTCGCAAGGCGTTGAATGGTAGCGTGCCATTAATTGGTTTTTCTGGCAGCCCGTGGACGCTATCTTGTTACATGGTGGAAGGCGGTGGCAGCGACGATTATGCACGTGTAAAAACGTTGATGTACAAAGAACCCAAGCTGATGCACCATATTCTGGAAGTTACTGCACAAGCGGTAACACAGTATCTTAACGCCCAGATTGAAGCAGGTGCACAGACTGTGATGATTTTTGATTCCTGGGGTGGCGTACTTTCACATGCCGCTTACTACGAATTTTCACTGCCTTACTTGCAGAAAATCGTGCAAGGGCTAAAGCGCGAATATGATGGCGTGAAAATTCCAGTGATTGTATTTACCAAAGGTGGTGGGTTGTGGTTGGATAGTATTGCCGATATTGGCTGCGATGCGGTGGGGTTGGACTGGACCATGGACATTGGTGTAGCGCGGCAAAAAGTGGGCCATAAGGTTGCGTTGCAAGGTAATTTGGATCCAGCCGTGCTGTTTGCCACGCCGGAAGTTATCCGTGCTGAGACGGAACGCGTGCTGGTTAGTTATGGCTATGGCAGCGGCCATGTATTTAATCTGGGACATGGCATTTCTCAATTCACCAACCCTGACCATGCTGCGGTGTTGGTACAAGCAGTCCATGAGTTAAGCCGCAAATATCACTAAAAATACTTGACATTTTGTCTGGTTATACACAAATCACGCAGCTATCCATGATGAGGATAATTTTTATTATGGTATTAGAGCGTTAAATTTAACTAGTTGTTTTTATGTGTAAAAAATTCTGCCTATGAAATGAGCGGCTGGACAAAACTGTATATGGCATTAGTAGTTAGCCTAGTTATATTGGAATTGTCCACATTGTTATCCACAGCTTATGTGGACAATAAAAAATACTCAATTAAGTCAGTTGGCTTAGCTCAGTATGATAGAAATTGCTGGAGCAAATTTTATTAAATGACAATTGTTCGCGTCGCGCTAGATGTGCCATTGTCAACACTATTTGACTATTCATTAGGCAGCAGCATCGAGATCGTCCCGGGGACGCGCGTATTGGTTCCATTTGGACGCAAAAAAATGGCAGGCGTGGTGATGGAATGCGTAATGGATTCTGTCCTTTCTCCAGAACGTATCAAGCCTATTTTGCAAGTGTTGGAGGATATCCCGCCACTGCCCGATGAGCTGCTTGTTTTGCTGCGCTTCTGCAGTGACTATTACCACTACCCCCTTGGTGTTACTGTATTGTCCGCCTTGCCAGCACGTTTGCGTACCAGCCAGCTGGTCACGCTCAAGGAAGCGATGCAATACAGACTTAGCGTTAGCGGCCATGCGCTCGACTTGAGCCTGCTTCCTAAGCGCAAGGTGGTGCAGCACCGCATCCTGGCAGCCTTAAAGTTGAATGCATTAACTGCCGCGCAAGTACGCGCGCTATCACCAAGTGCAACATCTGCACTTAAAGCATTGTTGCATGCGGGATGGGTAGAGACGTGTGCAGTGCCTGCGGTTTCCAGCACATTTAGATTCAACAATACTCATACCTTGACCTTGGAGCAGCAGCAAGCAGTGGACGCAATTACCGAAGCATCATGCTTTGGCTGCTTCCTGCTGCATGGTGTTACTGGCAGCGGTAAAACCGAGATTTATGTGCATCTAATGAGCCGGATATTGCAGCAGGGAGGGCAAGTGTTACTGCTGGTGCCGGAAATCAATCTTACGCCCCAGTTGGAAAATTATTTTCGCAGTCGCTTGCCGGATATTGAGCTGGTCAGTCTGCATAGTGGCCTAAGTGATGGTGAACGTATGCAGAACTGGCTGCGTGCGCAGTCTGGCCGGGCGCGGATCATATTGGGTACGCGTCTGGCAGTGTTCACGCCGCTGCCACAGCTGGCACTGTTGATTGTGGATGAAGAACATGATGCTTCGTTCAAGCAGCAGGATGGTTTACGTTACTCGGCGCGGGATGTGGCAATCTTTCGTGCTAGCCAGCGTGGCGTACCGATTGTATTAGGATCCGCAACCCCTTCATTGGAAAGCTATTACAACGCACAGAGCGGGCGCTACCAAATGTTGCGCTTAACCCAGCGCGCGGCAATACAGGCGCAATTACCGACAGTGAGCTGCATTAACACCAGCAATACTGTTATGCAGCACGGCCTCAGTGAGCCGCTTCTTAAGGCCCTGGCCGAGCGGCTACAGCGCGGTGAACAGAGCCTGATATTCATTAATCGGCGCGGTTATGCACCCGTGTTGATGTGCGGCGCTTGCGGCTGGCTGTCCGGCTGTTCAAATTGCGCGGGTAAGTTGGTGTTGCATCTTAAGGATCGCCGCTTGCGCTGCCACCATTGCGGCCACCAGGAGCGTGTGCCGCACGCTTGTCCATCGTGCGGGAACGCCGACTTGCAACCGGTTGGCATCGGCACGCAACGGGTAGAGAGTGCGTTGCAGGAACATTTCCCTAAAGCGCGCATTCTGCGCGTGGACCGTGACAGCACGCGCAATAAAGGAACATGGCAAGCCATGCGTCAGCAAATTCAGGATGACGCGGTAGACATTCTGGTTGGTACGCAAATACTGGCGAAGGGACATGATTTCCCTAACCTGACGCTGGTGGGTGTACTTAACCCGGACGGTGCGTTATACAGTAGTGATTTTCGGGCATCGGAAAAGTTGTTTGCCCAACTCGTCCAAGTAGCGGGGCGCGCTGGCCGTGCCGACAAACCGGGCGAGGTAATGATCCAGACCGCATTTCCTGACCATCCATTATTCCGTGCGTTGCGGGAACATGATTACGATACATGGGCAAAAACCCTGCTCGCGGAACGCCAATCCGCTGGTTTCCCACCATTCATGTATCAAGTGATGCTGCGTGCTGAAGCTAAGCATGAGGCCCACATGTATACTTTCCTGCAACAAGCACGTGATGCTGCAATTGAACTCGCCATGCCAGTTGAAATCTACGGTGTGGTTCCTGCTGCCATGCCGCGTCGCGCTAGCCATTTTCTAGCGCAATTGCTGGTGCAAAGCGAAGCGCGAAAACCCTTGCAGCAGTTTCTGCGCGAGTGGCGCCCCTTGCTGGATGCGCTACCAGCCCAAAAATTACGTTGGTCGTTGGACGTTGACCCGATGGATTTCTGATCGTCAAAGCAATTGTGAAATAAGGCATTTTAAGGAAATATTTATATGCTTCCAGATTTGATGAGTTTACTAAGAAACGTAGTTGGCACCGAGCACGTGCTGAGCGGCGAAACCGCAGCGCCTTATTGTACCGACTGGCGCGGGCGCTATAGCGGCCAAGCGCTGGCTGTGGTGCTGCCTGGCGATACGCAACAAGTTGCTGCGGTGGTCGCGCTGTGTGCCGAGCACCGCATTGCCATCGTTCCGCAAGGCGGCAACACCAGTTTAAGCGGGGGGTCAGTACCGTTGCCGCAAGGCCAACAGATTGTGATTAACCTATCACGCATGAATAAAATTCATGCGCTAGACACCACTAACTATACATTAACCGTGGAAGCAGGCTGCACCTTGGCCAAGGTGCGAGAGGCGGCAGAGCAGGCCAACCGTTTGTTCCCGCTTGGCCTCAGCGCCATCGCGGCACAATGCGAAATCGGCGGCAACATTTCCACCAATGCCGGCGGCATCGGCGTGCTGCGCTATGGCAACATGCGTGACCTTGTGCTTGGACTGGAAGTGGTCTTGCCAGATGGCCGGATCTGGGATGGATTACGCAGTTTGCGCAAGGACAACACTGGCTATGATTTGAAGCACTTATTTATCGGTGCAGAAGGTACGTTGGGCATCATCACGGCCGCTGTGCTGAAGCTTTTTCCGCGTCCGCAATCGGTGGTAACGGCGTGTGTGGCAGTGCACGATCCAGAGGTGGCAGTAAAATTACTCGCCCATTTGCGTGCTAATTGCGGCGACAAAATAAGCGCCTTTGAGATCATTTCAAGATCCTGCCTGGATCTCGTTTTAGAGCATATCCCCGATACGGTTGAGCCATTTGTTACGCGTTATGAATGGATCGTGCTGATCGAACTGTCGGATGTATTGCAAGCGCCTTTGGACACACCGTTGCTCAATGCGCTGCAAGCATTCGGTGCTGGTATCCTCGAGTTCGCCGTAGATTCGAAAAGTAGCGCCATAAGCTGGTGGAATTTGCGCAAAAATATTAGCGAAGCGCAGAAACGCGAGGGCATTAGCATCAAGCATGACGTCGCCGTGCCGATCAGCCACGTGGCAGAATTTATCGCCCAAGCGAATGCTGCCCTGCGTGCCGTATTCAATGGTCTGCGCATTGTTGCTTTCGGCCATATCGGCGATGGCAACATCCATTACAACATCTCAATGTTAGATTCTGCGCAAAACCCGGCCTTCATTGCGCAAAGCCAACAGGTCAACAGCATCGTGTACGACATCGTGCATGGATTAAACGGCAGTATCAGCGCCGAGCATGGGCTGGGGCAACTTAAGCGTAACGAGATACGTCATTACAAAAGTGCGCTGGAGTTGGAGTTGATGCGTAGTATCAAGCGCACATTCGATCCGAATAGTTTGATGAATCCCAGGAAGCTAGTGTAGCGGATGCTCTATTGAAGTATGCTACGAGTGGCCGCAGTTATTTGTACACTGAGAATTAGAATGTTACGGTTTGGACTTTTCGGCAGTACTATTTGTTTCAGTAAGCTGTCCCATTGTTTTTATGGCAGGCGGGTTGGTTCAAGGAGTGTGCCATTTTAAATGGCTCGGGTTGTGATTATCGTAGCCATCCCATTGGGATGGCTACGATAGCAATCCCCCATGTCAGTTTTACTTAACCCGCATGTCATTCCTGATTGATTTTACGCCTTTAACGTTACGGGCAACTTCTTCTGCCTTATTAATATTGGATTGGGAATCCACAAAACCGCTTAATTGGACGATTCCCTTGTAGGTTTCGACATTTACTTCGGTAGCCTTCAGCGTAGGTTCATTAAAAACCGCCGCTTTAACCTTCGTTGTAATGACGCTGTCATCCAAATACTCGCCTGTTCCTTCTGATGTTGTGGTAGATGCGCAACCTAAAATCGACATGAATACGATGGCAGTGAAAGTAATAAACAAATGCTTTAATTGTTTCATGGTGAATTCTCCTGATTATTTAAAGAAGTCGTCTGATTAGCCGCTTCTTTCGGTTGTGGGTGCTCCAAGCTGCTCGCGCAGATTCCCAACATACCCTTAAAGCTTGTGGAGTACTTGAAGCGGGTCTAACCCTGCACGTAGTCTACTATCCAAGCGTGTACATGGTCTGTGCAGTATCATACCAACTTAAGCCAATAGCGTTAACTATGAATTTCGCCTAATTATTTAATTAACGGAATATACTTATAATATTTGAAATATTTCAAATATTTCAAATATTATAATGAGAGGCTTATGCCTATTACCCCTTCACAGACAACAAATCAAAATCATCTCCTCGTAGCTTTACAAGCAGATGAATTTGAGCGTTTGAAACCACATCTGGAGTTGGTTCAGATGCCGCTCGGCAGCGTCCTCTATGAATCCGGTGATCGGTTACAATATGTCTGGCTCCCCACAACTGCCGTCGTGTCTCTGCAATACATCATGGAAAATGGCGCTTCAACAGAAATTGCAGGGGTAGGCAATGAAGGCGTGCTAGGTATTTCACTTTTTATGGGCAGTACAACCACACCTAGCCGGGCAATTGTGCAGACCGGTGGCTGCGGTTACCGCATAAAAGCCGGAGCAATCCTACAAGAATTCAATCGCGCTGAATCGCTACAGCGGTTATCACTACTTTATATTCAAGCATTAATTACACAGATGACCCTGACTGCAGCGTGCTATAGACACCATTCGATCGAACAGCAGCTTTGCCGATGGTTGTTATTAACCGTTGATTGGCAGACCTCTAATGAGTTGATCATGACGCAGGAATTAATTGCCAGCATGCTTGGCGTTCGCCGCGAAGGCATTACGGAAGCTGCCAGAAATTTGAAAGATGCGGGTTTTATTAACTATCGCCGTGGGCACATTACAGTACTCGATCGGTCTGGACTGGAAACCCTCTCTTGCGAGTGTTATCAGGTGGTCAAGAAAGAATATGATTGCTTGCTTTCAACGTATGCAAGCACCAAACACTCAAATTCTCAAGCGTACAAAAAAAAATGAAATCCACCTGCGTTATTTTAATTCACCAAAATCCCAGTTTTTGAACCTCCAGAATATGCAAGCTACGATTCGACAGGTTGCCGTATGTCTACCGTCCTCCTCATACTCTAAACGTGCTACCAGCCAGCACAACGCACCTTAACAATTCGCCCCTAACGATCAAGATTTTTCTCGATTACGTACAAACATCAACCAATTTAAGAAGACGATAAGGCATAGGCACTTTGCTCAGTGCTACATATGCAAGTTCTACGGTCATGGTAAAAATATCGAATCACATGTTGAAGAAATAAAGTCCTATGTGTGTAAACGCACAGAAAATAGGTGTCACCAATGATATTTTGTTCACTGTAAGTATTTCTCATTAATTTGAATGCAGCGGGAAGGCCAGTCCGTAATGAAACGCACGGCTATGGCTTTGGACGCTACTAAGTGGTGCAGACAAAATACCGGATTTCGATATGCACATATTTATTAGTGATTGCGTGTAAGTGGCAGAGGGCATTTTCATAAATCTCGTTTAGTCATGTTAAAATGCTTGTTTGCCCGAATTTATTGTTAACTGAAACAATATGGAAACGCTTTAAAGTTTTTTAGTTGGTCGCCGTTACAAATTATGCCGAATAAAATTCGGCCATGCATGCCATAACGGTGTACAGCTCAAAATAAGATGGGGAATGCGGAGAATTTGTGTTGGTAACTGTTGCTCAGTTTTCAAAGGTATTTTAAATTATGTTTGGCAGGCCCGATATCCTTAACGCTAGCCTCCTGATCGTTGATGATCAGGAGGCTAATATACATCTACTGGAGGCATTGCTACGTGGCGCTGGCTACACACGCATTACTTCGACGCAGAATCCTTATGAAGTCTGCGAGTTGTATCGCAAAAACCGTTATGCCCTGATCATTCTCGACTTGCAGATGCCCGGCATGGATGGCTTCCAGGTGCTGGAAGGCTTGAAAAAAATTGAAACAGATGGTTACCTTCCAGTACTTGTTGTTACCGCCCAACCGGATCACAAATTGCGCGCGTTACAAGCCGGTGCTAAAGATTTTATCAGTAAGCCTTTTGATCTGACCGAAGTACAAATACGTATCCATAATATGTTGGAAGTACGGCTTTTATACAAACAAATTGAAAATCACAACAAGATTCTGGAGCAGACGGTGGAAGCACGAACCGCAGAGTTGCGGGAAAGCGAAGCTCGTTTTCGCCGTCTGACCGAGCTATCATCTGACTGGCATTGGGAGCAGGACGAGACTGGACATTTCACCCACGTTTACGGTGTGGTTCTTGATATGCTTGGAATTGAGGTTGACGATTTACTTAGCGAACCCGGTGAAACCCAAGCAGCAAGTTGGAATAAAGATGAGCGGGCGATGCTAGTGGAATATATAGCAGCCAGGCGACCGTTCTTGGATTTCGTCTACAGACGACATAATCTAGATGGTTCGCAGCAATGTTTTATGATTAGCGGAGAACCGATGTTCGATTCATCCGGTCGCTTTACAGGTTACCGTGGAGTGGGCAAGGATGTTACTGGAAGCATACGCACCGTTTCATAATTGTCAGACACTAGCCATCATGGCGGCGAACGCGGCTAATGGATGCCCATCTCTATTAATCCGGTACGAATTGAACTTGACTGCCATTCGTGCTGAGATTCTATGGTTCGTGTCAAACATTTTTTGTAATCCTATCCGGGTCGAAAGTTGAATGGTAATGATGAATAGACCAGGCTGCGCGGGCGATTTTGCGGGCGATGATTACCA
>QFXH01000012.1 GCA_003402345.1 Candidatus Nitrotoga sp. MKT
GCAGCACTGGTAATCATCGCCCGCAAAATCGCCCGCGCAGCCTGGTCTATTCATCATTACCATTCAACTTTCGACCCGGATAGGATTACAAAAAATGTTTGACACGAACCATAGAATCTCAATGCGAACGGCTTCTTGGATAAACTGTGCCAGATCAATAGGGATAGATGGCCATGTGCGCGTAGCGGTCGGCGCTGGGCGGACGATATTCCACAATTACGCGCGCATCGGCGGCCAATGCGCCGTTCTCGTCGAGGATCAGGGGATTGATGTCCATCTCTTTGAGCAAGGGCAGTTCGCAGACCATTTGCGACACGCGCAACAACACGTCCTCCAGCGCCGCCATATTGGCCGGAGCCATGTTGCGGAATGTGCCCAGCATCTTGGCGATACGGGTATTCTGGATCAGCTCTCTGGCCAAGAAGCTGTTCAGCGGCGGCAATGCGATAGCGCGGTCACCCATGATTTCGACGGTAGTCCCGCCCGCGCCGAACGTGATTACCGGCCCAAACACCGGGTCGCTGGTGACGCCTATCATCAACTCGCGGCCATTCGGTTTGACGACCATCGGTTCGATGGAAATGCCGTCAATCTGCGCGCCGGGGCGATTGTGCTGAACGTTATCGAGAATTTGCTGGTAGGCAGTGCGAACCTCATACGCATTATTCAAGTTGAGCAGCACGCCACCGGTATCGCTCTTGTGCGTGATGTCGGGTGAATTGATTTTCATAGCCACCGGGAATCCCAGTTGCTGTGAAATCAGCAGCGCTTCGTTGGGCGAATGGGCGACTATGGTTTTTGCGACGGGAATATGGAATGCGGACAGTAAGGCTTTGGATTCCACTTCAGTCAGCACCTTGCGATGTTCCTGGAGTACGCCTTCGATAATCTGCCGCGCACTTTTTATATCAGGCTCAACATGGTGCGGGAACGGGCCGGGCATCTGTATTAGCAACTTCTGATTGCGGTAGTAGCTGGATAAATACGAGAACACCTCCACCGCTGTTTCCGGCGTGCAATAGTGTGGTGTGCGCGCTTTGGAAAATGCATTGCGTGCATCCGCGACCTGCGTCTCGCCCATCCAGCAAGCTAACAGCGGTTTGCTGTGAGCATTGGAAAGCTCAATCAGGATTTGCGCCGATTCCAGGGGCTTGGTCATCGCCTGTGGCGTGAGGATAGCCAGCACGCCGTCCACGTTTTCATCTTCCAGACAGGCTTTGACTGCATGATGGTAACGGTCTGCTTGAGCATCGCCGATGATGTCTACCGGATTGCCGTGCGGCCAACTCAGCGGTAAATGTTGGTTGAGATATTTGATTGTGGCATCCGACAAAGTGGCCATCGTGAGCCCCAAGTCGGCGGCACGATCCGCCGCCATCACAGCGGGGCCGCCACCATTGGTGACGATGGCAAGGCGGTTGCCGACCGGGCGGAAGCCGCATGACAGCGCCTTGGCGGCGGCGAACAGTTGCGTGGTGGTCTGCACCCGCACCACACCTGCCCAGCTGACTGCCGCATCAAACACATCGTCCGCGCCAACCAGCGAGGCGGTATGTGACATCGCTGCTTTTGAGCCTGACGCATGGCGACCGACCTTGATTAGAATCACTGGCTTGATGCGCGCGGCGGCACGTAGCGCGCTCATGAAACTGCGCGCGTTGCGGATGCCTTCGATGTACATCATGATGCTGTGGGTATTGGCGTCGGATACCAGATAATCGAGAATATCGCCGAAATCAACATCGATCGCTGAGCCAGTGGATACCAAGCTGGAAAAACCCACGCCGTTACTCTGTGCCCAATCCAGGATCGCGGTGCATAGAGCGCCGGATTGGGAAACGAACGCAATGTTGCCCGTGTTTGCGCCGCCCTTGTTGAAGGTGGCATTGAGGCCGATGGATGGGCGCATGATGCCCAGGCAATTCGGGCCGATCAGGCGAATGCCGTAGCGGCGTGCGGTTTCGAGCAATTCTTTTTCCAGTGCCCCACCTTCAGGGCCAGCTTCGCCAAATCCGGCGGTGATGATGACCGCTGCCTTTACGCCGTGGATGCCGCAACTCTCGATGATGCACGGCACAGTCTGCGGCGGCGTGGCGATTACCACTAGTTCAACCGGTTCGCCAATATCGGCAATCGAGGCGTAGGCGCGCTTGCCTTGCACCTCTACATGTTTCGGATTAACAGGATAAAGCAAACCATCAAAACCGCTTTCCCGCATGTTCTGAAACACGACTTGACCAACTGAATCAGGCCGGTCACTCGCGCCAAACACAGCGACAGACTTAGGGGAAAATAGTGCGCTAATGTAGTGCTTGTTCATGATTATGTTATATATTTTTATATAAAATAGTTTTTATAAAAATACCGTACGGCTAAACCAAAGATATTTTTATAGCAGAAAATTACATCCAAACCGCGCTTGTCCAACAAACGGGCCAGATCGTGGCGTTTCATCCGCACGATCCAGCCTTATCCGTTAGCGCATTGCTTGGCAATTATTTTTTGAATTGTTTAGAATACCACCGCCCCCTACTTTGCATAAATAACGTCAATGATGGTGCGTAACATATCAGTAGGTATCGTACGAAATAAATTTTTTGCGAAATGCAACATTAATTATTAAGCAGGCAACAGTACCTAGCGTACTTAGTCTACAAGGAGACAGTGTGGAAAAGATTGAAAAAGATGTTGCTAAAGAATATTGGGAAAATCAGGCCAAAACCCATAAAGGTTCACATCTAGCATCTTGGAGCGATAACTTCATGATTGAACTTGAGATCGATGCCATAGGAGAGCATATCTCAAGTGGGGATCATGTTCTTGATATAGGTTGTGCGAATGGATATTCCGCATTCCAACAATTGGAACGGCACAAAGATGTTGGTTCAATTACAGGTGTTGATTTTGCTGAAAACATGATTAAACAGGCCAATCTGCTGAAAAAAGCTCAGTGGGTAGGCGATATTGTAAAATTTGAAGTAGGTGACATTAATTCCTTACAGTTCCCTGATGCTACTTTTGATGTAGCGTATGCCACACGAGTGGTTACCCTTATGCCTACTTGGGAAGAACAACAAATTGCTATCAATGAATGTCTGCGGGTTGTTAAGCCAGGCGGTAAAGTGATTTTTTCTGAGCCTTTTTTGGAGCCATTTACATTGCTCAATGCCATGAGGCAACTTAAGGATATGCCCCCATTGATTGAGCATGACTCAAATCGGTTCTTTAAAAAAGCGGTATTAGAGGAATTTTTCACGCAAAAGGGTTTGACGTTTAAGGTAAATGATTTCTCATCAATTTATTACTTGGGATCAAGATTTTTGAGAGAGTTAGTAACAGACCCGGCAGCATATCCAGGCTTTAATCCGATCAACCGCATTTTTTTCGATATCGAGAAAGACTTTTCTGGCGGCGGCTTTGGCATTCAGCAAGCTTATATTGTTACTAAATAAAAATATTACATGGCCCAAACCAGAATAGAGCACGACACATTCGGCCCCATAGAGGTTGCGGCAGACCGGCTTTGGGGCGCGCAAACGCAACGTTCGCTTGAACATTTCCATATTTCCTCCGAACGCATGCCGAAGGAACTCATACTCGCACTCGCTATGGTTAAGCGCGCTTGCGCATTGGTGAACCGTGATTTAAATCTATTAAATGCCGCCAAGGCGGATGCCATTGTGCGGGCGGCGGACGAAATACTGGCTGGCCAGCATACGCAAGAGTTTCCACTTTCCGTTTGGCAGACGGGTTCCGGTACCCAAACCAATATGAACCTGAACGAGGTGCTCGCTAACCGTGCCTCTGAACTGCTCGGCGGAAAATGGGGCAAAGACCGGTTGGTACATCCCAATGATGACGTGAATCTCGGCCAATCATCCAATGATATTTTCCCCACTGCCATGCACGTCGCAGCCGGTCTCAGTATCACCCAATCCTTGCTTCCTGCGCTACGCAAGCTGCGCTCGACACTGGAGGCAAAATCCCGCAATTTTGACGGCATCGTCAAAATTGGGCGCACGCACTTACAGGATGCCACTCCGCTAACACTTGGACAGGAGTTTTCCGCTTACGTAGCGCAATTGGATTATGCGGAATCCATCATTAACGCTACCTTGCCCTCGCTTTGCGAACTTGCGGCCGGGGGTACTGCAGTGGGTACCGGACTTAACACACACACCGAATTCGGGGAGCGCGTTGCTGTGGAACTGGCCCGTAGCACCAACTTGCCATTCAAAAGCGCCGCCAACAAATTTGCGGCCCTAGCCGCACATGACGCCCTAGTGGCCGCACATGGCATGCTCAAAACACTCGCTGCCGCCCTGATGAAAATTGCCAACGACATCCGCTGGATGGCTTCGGGACCACGCTCTGGCCTTGGGGAAATAAGTATTCCTGAGAACGAACCGGGAAGCTCGATCATGCCGGGCAAAGTTAATCCGACACAGTGCGAAGCGCTTACCATGCTATGTTGCCAAGTCTTTGGCAATGACGTTGCCATCAATATAGGTGGCGCTTCGGGAAATTTTGAGCTCAATGTTTTCAAGCCACTCATCATCCATAATTTCCAACAAAGCGTACGCTTACTTGCTGATGGCATGGCAAGCTTCGAAGAACACTGCGTGTCCGGCATCCAAGCCAACCACGGACGTATTGCAGAACTTATGGAACGATCGCTCATGCTGGTGACCGCCTTGACCCCGCATATCGGCTACGATAAAGCCGCCGAAATCGCTAAACAAGCACACCGGGATGGCGGTACGCTAAAACAGACGGCATTAGTGCTAGGCTATGTTACGGAAGAAGAATTCGACTGCTGGGTGCAGCCAGCGAAGATGACTTGATCTATCTAAAACAACTTAATGTACCAAGTCATCGCACAGCTGAAAGCCTATTGTTCAATTTCACATTTCCACTTTCCCTACTCGTCTACCAAATGTTGGTTTGGATACAGCACATCAGTAAAGCCAAATTGGCTGAAATCGCGGATACGCATGGGATACAGAATCCCATCCAGATGATCACATTCATGCTGTACTACGCGGGCATGAAAACCATTTACCGCGCGGTCTATTAATACGCCATATTCATCCCGTCCCTGATAATGGATGGATTGAAAACGCGGTACCAGCCCACGCAATCCCGGCACGCTCAAGCAGCCTTCCCATCCTTCCACCACATCTGGATTCAATATGGGATCTACATGCAAATCTACTACACTTGATGAACTACTTAATTTTGTTAGCGGAGTAATAACCGGATTGATCAATACCGTTTCTGGCACTATTTCAGCATCGGGATAGCGTGGGTTGAACTGCACACCGAAAATCACTACACGCAAATTCACGCCTATCTGTGGTGCGGCCAGTCCCGCGCCGTTTAACGCCTGCATGGTATCGCGCATATCGGCCAATAACGCGTGCAGTTCCGGCGTATCGAAATCCACCACCTCTTCCGCGCAACGCAACAAGCGCGCATCGCCCATACGCAATACTTCCCTAATTGACATCAGAATCCACCACGCATTCAAGGATGTTGCGCACGCGCGCCATAGCAGGTTGTGCCACTGCACTGATGGTTTCCAAATGCACACCATTACGGCTGCTACCGCGACCGGCAGCATGATTCACCACCACCGCGATCGCGGCGTAATTCAAGCCGAGCTCTTTGGCTAGGGCGGCTTCAGGCATACCGGTCATGCCCACCATATCGGCACCGTCCCGCTCCAAGCGATTAATCTCCGCCGCCGTATCTAGGCGCGGCCCTTGAGTAGCGGCATATACTCCGCCATCCAGACAAGGGATGTCTGCACATCTGCCAGCATTCAGAATTTGTTGGCGTAATTCCTGACTATAAGGCTGGGTAAAATCAATATGCGTTACCGAGCAATCGCGCCCATCAAAGTAGGTGAACTGGCGTCCATAGGTGTAATCAATAATCTGATCTGGCAACACAATAGCGCCGGGCAACAGGTCAGCACGGATACCCCCAACTGCCGCGACAGAAATAATGCGTTGCGCTCCCTGTTCTTTTAACGCCCAAAGATTGGCACGATAATTCACCTCATGCGGCGGGATCGTATGGCCGTAACCATGACGGGCAATAAACATGACCTCATGCTGGCGCAAACGGCCAAAGGTAATCGCTCCGGAAGGCTCACCGTAGGGCGTGCGCATCACCTGTCGATGTGATATTTCCAGATTGGTCAGTTGCGTCAGTCCCGTCCCACCAATAATCGCTAACATTTGTTATTACCTTTTGGAAAATATAGGACTCACTCATTCCCGAATTACCTGCACTCCATAATTCAGGCAACATAAATACAATTATTGTTTTTAATCAAAATGTAAAAATATAAATAGCATGTATTGCTTTAATGTAGCTGGATCTATTTTTCCCTCGTTGCGTAAACCGCAGGGAGATTACGCCACGCGCCATGTATGTCCATGCCGAAGCCGAATACAAAGCGGTTAGGCAATTCTAGCCCGACAAAATCGGCACGTATCGGCTTAGCCTTTCCAATCCGTTTATCAGCAAACACCGCACTGTAAAATTTGGTGGCACCCAAATCCAGCACACGCTGCTTAACTGCGGCCAGCGTCTCACCCTCGTCGAGAATATCATCCACCACCAACACCACACGGCCAGTTACATTTTCGCGCGGTTCGACTTTCCAGTGCAAGATTCCACCCTGCTGATTAGTGCCATAGCGCGATACATGCACATAATCAAAATCGAGCGGAAAAGTAAGCAGTGGCAGCAACTGCCCGGTAAACACCACCGCACCGCCCATTACCGATAGCAATAATGGATGCATATCAGCTAATACCGTATTTATTTCCCGCGCGACACTCATTACTGCCGCCTGCACTTTTTCAGCTGAGACAATTAACTCGGCTTGACTCAAGACATCGCTCACCTGCTGATTAGAGAGCATTACTTGATCGTTGCCAGATAAGTGGCAAACTCTTCACTTAGTTCAGGGTGTTTAAGGCCGAATGCCACCGTTGCCTTGAGATAGCCCAGCTTGGAGCCGCAATCGTAACGAATACCGTTAAACCGGTATGCCAGCACTTTTTCTTCTTTTATCAGCGCTGAAATCCCATCGGTCAGCTGAATTTCACCGCCCGCACCCGCCTGTAACTTCGCCAAGTGATGAAAAATACGTGGAGTCAACACATAGCGCCCCACCACCGCCAGAGTAGAAGGCGCATCTGCCGGGCTGGGCTTTTCAACGATGGCATGCACCTGCTCCACACTCTGCTCCAGATTGCTACTACTGACTATGCCATAGTGGCCCGTCTGTGAAGGGGGTACGTCCTCCACGCCGAGCACGGAACATTGATAGCGCTGGTATACGTCTATCATCTGTTTAATGATGGATCTGTCGCCAGCGATCAAGTCATCAGCCAAAATTACTGCAAACGGTTCGTTTTGCACCACCGGCTGCGCGCACAGGACTGCATGGCCGAGGCCAAGCGTTTCTGACTGACGGATGTAAATGCAATTCACATGCTTGGGGATTACTTCCTGAACTGCACGTAACAGCTCGCTTTTGCCGCGCGCGAAAAGTTCAGCTTCAATCTCATAAGCCGTATCGAAATGGTCCTCAATAGCGCGTTTGTTGCGACCAGTGATGAACACCATGTCCGTAATACCCGCCGCCACCGCCTCTTCCACCGCATACTGGATTAACGGTTTGTCGACTACCGGCATCATTTCTTTGGGACTAGCCTTGGTGGCGGGCAGGAAACGACTGCCCAATCCAGCGACCGGAAATACAGCTTTAGTAATTTTAGTCATAATATTTCTCCACAACTTCCCGGCTAAAAATTTTCAAAAAAACAATTACGATTTAGCCAGAGGCTGACGGCATTTCGTTTGTACTTAATAATTGCAAAAATTGTTGTTCATCCAGTACAGCAATATTTAATTGTTGTGCTTTGCCGAGCTTAGTACCCGCTTCGGCGCCAGCCACCACATAATCAGTTTTTTGCGACACGCTACCCGTCACACGCGCACCCAACGTTTCTAGCTTGGATTTTGCCTCGTCGCGGCTCATGCTGGCAAGCGTACCGGTTAATACAAAAATTTTAGCGTTCAAAGGTAACAACTGCACTGCCTTTTCGGCCTGCTCCGGCCACTGCACGCCAGCAGCGTGTAATTGGGTGATTACCTCAATATTATGCGGCTCGGCAAAAAACGTTGAGATGCTTTGCGCAACGATAGGCCCGATATCCGGTACAAGTTGCAGGCGTGTTTCGTCGGCCGCCATGAAATTATCCAGCGTAGCAAAATGACGCGCCAGCTCTTTCGCCGTCGCCTCGCCCACATTACGGATACCCAGCGCGTAGATGAAACGCGCAAGTGTGGTTTGCTTGCTGTGTTCTATTGCATCCAACAAATTTTGGGCGGACTTCTCACCCATACGCTCCAGTTGGGCCAGTGCCCGTAAATTCAGTTTATATAAATCGGCAGGCGTATGCACCAGTTGCTGTTCCACCAGTTGATCAACCAGCTTATCGCCAAGTCCCTCGATATCCAGGGCACGGCGGCTGGCGAAATGCAACAACGCCTGCTTGCGCTGTGCCGGGCAAAATAGTCCGCCACTACAGCGCCAAATGGCCTCGTCCGGCTGTTTGGTAACGTGAGCGCCACATACTGGACAGGTCCGTGGCATATTAAATTCACGCGCATCTACAGGACGCCGCTCAAGTAGGACACGCGCCACTTCTGGAATGACATCACCGGCACGCCGGACGCTTACCGTATCGCCGATGCGGATATCCTTGCGGCGCAATTCCTCTTCGTTGTGCAGCGTGGCATTGGTCACCGTTACGCCACCGACAAATACGGGTGCCAGGCGCGCTACTGGAGTCAATGCGCCAGTGCGGCCCACCTGCACCTCAATGTCCAGGACGGTAGTTAACGCTTCTTCTGCCGGAAACTTGTGCGCCAGGGCAAAGCGCGGTGCCCGCGACACATAGCCCAGTTTGCTTTGTTGAGCGATGTTATTGACTTTGTATACTACGCCGTCAATTTCGTAGGGCAGCTTATGGCGCAGTTCACCAATTTCGCGGTAATAGGCAAGCAATCCGTCGACCCCGTGCACTACGCGGCGTTCCTGTGGCACCGGCACAGAGATTTTTTGTAGACACTCCAACTGCTCGGCATGCGTGTCAGGCAATATGAATCCTTCGACCGCGCCTGCTCCATAGGCTAAAAAACTTAGATGGCGACTGGATGTAATCTGCGAATTAAGCTGGCGCAACGCACCTGCTGCTGCATTGCGTGGATTGGCGAACAGTTTGTCACCCTTTTCTGCTTGCTGGCGGTTCAACGCGATAAAATCAATCTTGAACATCAGCACCTCGCCGCGTATTTCTATAAGCGGAATGGGCTTGGCTAATCGCCCTGAGTCCAATCGCAATGGAAGATTCCTTATGGTGCGCAAGTTTTGCGTCACATCCTCGCCAACCTCACCATCGCCGCGCGTAGCGCCCTGCACAAATATTCCATCGCGATAGGTGAGCGTAACGGCCAGGCCATCAAATTTAGGCTCGACTGAATACTCTACTTCGGCCACGCCTAATGCCTCGCGGATACGAGTATCAAATGCCCGTACCTCTTCTTCATTGAAGGCATTGTTAAGCGAAAGCATCGGCGAGCGATGTACTACTTTGGCAAAGGATAGCAGCGGCGCAGCGCCAACTCGCTGGGTAGGCGAGTCCGGTGTGGCGAGCGAGGGATATTGTGTTTCGAGAGTTTGTAGTTCACGGAACATGGCATCAAATTCCGCGTCGGTAATCAGTGGAGCGTCCAACGTATGATATTGGTAATTGTGCCGCTCGATTTCCCCACGCAAATGCGCGATACGCTGCGGCACCGATTCACTCATCAATGGAACCTAATCTAAAAGAAAAATCTAGGAAAACAGCCTGCGCGCTTGGGCGCTGCCAGCAATAATGTGGCTTGCCCGCATTTCAGCCTCGACAGCAGCAATGCGCTCACGGATTAGCGTAATACTATCTTCGCTTAATGCCACATGGTTCGCATCCACTATAGCTGCGTGCAATTCACTAGCCAGTTGTCGTGCCAAAATCACCATTTGGTCAAAACCTAGTACGGGCTGCTCCACACGTGGCACATCCAGCAGCAAAGTCAGGCCATCTACATGCAATTCACCCAACTTATGGTGTTGAAATGGGGTGTTATCTTCATTACACAGGCTGAACAAAGTTTGGCCGTGCGTATCCATTAAATGAAACGCACCATCCGCTTGCAAACGTAAATCATACTGCTCAGCCACGCGCGCGATATCATTACCAGACAGTATTTGTTTATCGCTGGGCAAAATATTAAGGCCGATCATCTGATCTACACCTGCGCAGAATTTATCCAGCTCTACCGCCTGCGCGGCGGTTTTTGCCACATCCGGCAGCACCACACTGGTATGCAATTGTGTTGCAATCATTCGCGCGAGCTCGCGAAAATCCATCAATTTAGCTTCACTCACCGCACCGGAACGATTCACCAGTTGTAACGCCAGTTTAAACGAGGTGTAAGCCAATGGACTATCCGCAATCACTTTCTCCCATTCGCCGCTCACAGCATTCAAACCGCATACATGAACGTTTTTACCAAAATCAAAGCGTTGCTGCCACAACAACATTAGCGCATCCGCACCCGCTGGGTTTTTAGGCGAAATCACTGCAATGTAATCGGTTTTCTCATCCAGCAACGCACACATAGCATCTACCGTGTGCCCATGTTGCGGCTCATTGGGCAATATACTCATGGGCACGGCCTGTTCCATTTTCTCGACCAGCAGTTCATCTGTCTGAATTTCTTCAGCTGGGCGATACAACGCATCTTCATGCCTATGCTTGAACGCCGTACCAAACTTGCGCCGATACCGGTGTTGTTGCCACCAATTATAAATATATATTGTCAGTACCACGGCGATGCCGATACCGAGCAAGCTAATTTGTAGTTCACTCATAATTGGAAATATTACAGTAGATTAATTTTCTGCATACACGGCACGTTACACCATTATTGTTGAATTATCGCAAGAGCGCTGAGAAATGGCAAAGGTCAGTGAACCCCATTATCGGCAAACGCCCGTATACGGTATACACCGCACCATCAGCGGCCATTTTTCATGTACCAACCTTAATACCAGCAATTGACTATCTTAAGATTTAGCCCTATAGTTAACCGATTAGTTAACTATCGAATTAGAGTTAAGTGCATATGTCCACGAATATCACCGTAGACCACCTCAGCGCGACCTTCTCCGCTTTGGCCGACCCCACCCGGCGGGCGATGTTGGCGCGTCTGGCTAAGGGTGAAGCATCGGTTAACGAGCTTGCTGCGCCATTTGCGATGAGCTTGCCTGCCGTATCAAAGCACATCAAAGTGCTGGAAAAAGCTGGATTAGTCACTAAAGGGCGCGACGCGCAGTGGCGTCCCTGCCGTATTGACGCTGAACAGCTCAAAGTAGCGATGGACTGGATTGGTCAATACAAACAGTTTTGGGAAGAGCGGTTGGACCGCTTGGATACTTATTTGCTCACCCTGCAACAAAACCCTGACCCCGATATCAACCCCACCAAAGGAAAATTAAAGTGAAAACCAAATCCAATGACATATATAGCCAATTTAACCCCAAACTTGACCTCACTTTTGAGCGCATCGTCGATGTGCCCAAAGAACTTGTTTGGCGCGCTTGGACTGAGCCGGCGCTGCTCAAACCATGGTTTTGTCCGCTGCCGTGGAAAACCATAGACGCTGAAATTGACCTGCGCCCCGGCGGCATGTTCCGCACCACCATGCAGTCGCCAGAAGGTAAGGAATTCCCCAATACCGGCTGTTATCTGGAAGTCATCCCCAATGAAAAGCTAGTCTGGACGAATGCCTTGTTACCGGGCTTTCGCCCCAGCACACCCAGCCCAACTTGCGGAGACGAACAGGCAGATTTCAAGTTCACCGCCATAATCGGGCTGGCAGACCACCCCAACGGCACACGCTACACCGCCACGGTGATCCACGCGGATGAAACAGGTCACAACCAACACGCTGCGATGGGCTTTGAAAGCGGCTGGGGTACAGCGCTCGACCAATTGGTCGCCATGATCAAGAAAGGCATCTGACCATGTCTGCTTTAGCCCCCGAAAAACCCAACGAGATTATCATCACCCGTACCGTAAAAGCGCCCATCCAACGCGTCTGGCAAATGTTCACCCAGCCCGAGCACATCCAACATTGGTGGGGGCCAAACGGTTTTACCAATACGATTTTTGAGATGGACGTGCGTGTGGGCGGACTGTGGCGCTACATCATGCACGCACCCGCCAACACAGACGGTAGCCCAGGCACAAATTACAACAACTGGATTCGCTACACCACCCTCACCGAGCCGACTTTCATGGCTTACGAACACGGCGGCGACGACCCTGACCATGCCGAGTTCAACGCCACCTTGACGCTGCAAGACTTGGGCGACCAGACGCAGGTCACACTACGAATAATCTTGGAGTCAGCAGCGCAACGCAAAGCTTTGGCTGAATTTGGCGCAATTGAGGGTGGCGAGCAAACGCTGGCGCGGCTTGATGCCTATTTAACAGCCACTGGAAATCCGACGGAAAAATTACTTCATTTCTAAGAAAAAGTTAATCCGAAAAAACCAACCGGCGCTATTGCAATACAATCAAACTCATTGTGCATCGATTGTGAAAATTCCGATCCGTTCCTAAATAACGTACACCGCATGCCGCTATTAGCACTGTAAATGATAAGGAGAATTTTTATGGACGTGACAGGTATAGCAAATGTAGCAACAGCAATGTCGGAAACTAGCACCAACCAGGCAGTTAGCATCGCCGTACTTAAAAAAGCGATGGATCTGAGTGCGGCTGGCGCACTCGCTTTGATTGAAGCGATTCCAGATACTCAACCCATACAAAATTTGCCCCCGCATCTCGGGCAAAATATCAATACTATCGCTTAGTTTTTACATTTTCTCCGTTATGGCAGCGCTACTGGGTAGCGCTGTTTTTTTATGGGCCGAAATTTCTTCACTAATAGGGCGCCTCTAAAAATTCAAATTTCTAAATAAGATTATAAATAAGACAAGGCACGAATAAAAAATTTGAGCGCGGCACGTAATTGATATGTAAGCGATAATTTTTTCGGGTAACACCGCATTATGACGAACATTGGATTTTTAAAGGTGTCCAACAGTGAAAAAATAATGTTGCGCTTGGGTACGGAGAAACATAAAACTCATTCCCCACGGATTGGCAATGGAATCAGCCCCGGCAAACGGTTGAAGCTGACCGTCCGCACGGTTTCCAGAAAATCCTGCATGTAGGCAGCTTGTGCAGCCTCCACATGTGTAACGGCATACAGCTCGCCGAACAATCCATCCTTGCCTAGACGCATGCTATGTACGTAGCCGGTTTTTAAATAGCTTTGCACCGCCCAGTTCGGCATGGCAGAGATACCCCGGCGGCTGGCAACCAATTGTAAAATCGCAACGGTCAGTTCGGCGGTGCGCCGTTTCGGCTCAACGCCGTGGGGCTTTAAAAAATTGCGGATAACGTCCAGCATCTCTTCAGGTACCGGGTAGGTCACCAACGTTTCGTCGGCAAAGTCATGTGCAGTGAGGTATTCCTTTTGCGCCAATTTGTGCAAACAAGAAACAATGCCGACGATCTCGAAACCGAACAAAGGGTGATAAGTCATTCCGTTCTTGCGGTACTCAGAGACCACGGCAAGGTCGGCGCGGTCTTCGCGCAGCAGCGCCAGCGGGTCAACATGAAAACCGGATACCAAATCCAACTCAACCTCTGGCCAATGTTCACGGAAAACATCCATCGCGGGCATTAGCCACTCGAAGCAAGTATGGCACTCCACCGCTATACGTAAACGTCCGGCCTGTCCTTCTACGATGCGCGCAATATCGCGTTCGGCTTCTGCCACCTGCGCCAGCACCGCTCCAGCCAAAACCTGCAGTCGCTGTCCGGCAGTCGTCAGCCGCAATGGCTGGGTCTTGCGCTCAAACAACGGAACGCCGTAATGATCTTCCATCTGTTTGACTTGATGTGAAATCGCAGACTGTGTCAGGTGTAAGCGTTGCGCGGCACGCGACAGATTGCCGCTCCCAACTAAGGCTTCCAGCATCCGTAAATGGCGCAATTCCAAAATGGACAGCATTATTAAATAATTTAATGATAAATACGAAAATAATGATTTTGCATAATAATGTGAATTTGCCGAAGATGCCATCCTTTCAAACGAAGGATCATCATGACAATTACACACAATCTTGGCTTTCCACGCATCGGCGCGCAACGCGAACTCAAAAAGGCTCTGGAATCGTATTGGAATGACCAATTGGACGAAGCATCCCTGCTCGCCATCGGCAAAGAGTTACGGGCACGGCACTGGGCGGTGCAACGCGATGCGGGCATTGTTCTGATTCCGGTAGGGGATTTCGCATGGTACGACCAAATGTTGAATATGACCGTCCTCTTGGGTGCCGTGCCCGAACGATTCGGTTTTAAAGGGCCATCAACACTTGAGCAGTATTTCCAGGTTGCGCGCGGCAACACACAACAGCCTGCCATGGAAATGACCAAATGGTTCGACACCAACTATCACTATCTTGTCCCGGAATTCCTGAATTCCACCGAGTTCAAACTGAATAGCACATGGCTATTCGATGAAGTAGCTGAAGCGCAGGCACTGGGGATCAACGCCAAGCCGGTATTAATTAGCCCGCTCACCTACCTGTATCTTGGTAAGGAAAAACATGCCGATCTGAATCGCCTGAATTTATTGCCAAAGCTGATTCCGGTGTACAAGCAAATTCTGGCGCACCTGAAAGCGCAAGGCGTGGAATGGGTGCAGATTGACGAACCTGTGCTGGCACTCGATTTGTCGCAGGAATGGGTGGCCGCACTCGCTCACACCTATGCCAGCCTGGCGCAGGACGCCCCCAAAATTCTGCTCGCCACCTATTTCGATAGCGTAGAAGACCATGCCGAAGCGCTTAAATCCTTGCCGGTTGCAGGCCTGCACGTCGACTTGGTGCGCGCTCCGCAGCAAGCTGAAATCTTTATCCGTGATTTCCCGGCGGATAAAATTCTTTCTGCAGGTATCGTAGATGGACGTAATATCTGGCTCAACAACTTGCCTGCTTCGTTGTCTATCCTCGATGAGTTGCGCACAACACTGGGGGATCGACTATGGGTTGCACCCAGCTGTTCCCTGTTGCATGTGCCGGTGGATTTAGCACAAGAAACCGGACTGGATAAAACCATCAAAAGCTGGATGGCATTCGCCACACAAAAGCTCGGGGAGGTTGTCACCTTGGCGCACGGTGTATCGCACGGTAAGGAAGTCATCGCTCCTCAATTGGCCAAAACTAATGCTGCATTGGAAAGCCGGGTGTATTCGCCGCTGCGACATGACCGTGAAGTGCGTCAACGTATTGAAGCCTTAAAACCTGCCGATGAAAAACGCGCTACGCCGTTTGCCCAGCGCATCGCTGCACAGCAAGCGCAATTCAAGCTGCCTGCTTTCCCGACCACCACCATCGGCTCTTTCCCCCAAACCGCAGCCATCCGCAGTGCCCGCGCGAACTACAAGCAAGGCAAACTCAGTGCGGAGCAATATCGCACGGCAATGCAGGCAGAAATCCACCACGTAGTGGCCAAGCAGGAAGAACTGGGGCTGGACGTGCTGGTGCATGGTGAAGCCGAGCGCAACGACATGGTGGAATACTTCGGCGAACAACTAAAAGGCTTTGCATTTACGCAATACGGCTGGGTTCAAAGCTACGGCTCGCGCTGCGTAAAACCCCCCATAATCTACGGTGACATTTCACGCCCGCACCCAATGACCGTCGAATGGAGTTGCTACGCGCAAAGCCTGACCGACAAACCGATGAAAGGAATGCTCACCGGACCCATCACCATTCTGCAATGGTCATTCGTACGTAATGATATTCCTCGCGCTGCCACTGCCCTGCAAATCGCGCTGGCGATTCGCGCCGAAGTACAGGATTTAGAGCGGGCCGGCATCAGCATCATTCAAATTGACGAAGCCGCCTTACGCGAAGGCTTGCCGATCAAACGGCAAGACTGGGCGCATTACCTCGACTGGGCGGTGCGCGCTTTCCGCATCAGTACCAGCGGCGTACGGGACACCACGCAAATTCACACGCACATGTGCTATTCAGAATTCAACGACATTTTGCCCGCCATCGCCGCGATGGATGCTGATGTGATTACGATAGAAACATCGCGCTCGGATATGGAACTGCTGGAAGCCTTCCATGCCTTCCATTATCCGAACGATATAGGCCCCGGCGTGTACGACATCCATTCACCCCGTGTACCGAGTCAGGAAGAAATGCAGCGTCTCATGAATAAAGCATGTGCTGTTATTCCGCGCGAGCGTTTGTGGGTTAACCCGGACTGCGGATTGAAAACGCGCGGATGGCCGGAAGTGGAAGCGGCCCTACGTAACATGGTTGCCGTAGCGCACGCACTGCGCAACATAGCAGCCTGATGGCGCACACGCTCGCACATGACGGAATTACGTTGTATACCATCATCGGCGTATACGAATGGGAACGGACAGCCTCACGTCCGCTCGTTTTCGATTTACGACTAGAAAGTGCACACCCGCTTGGCTTGACACGTGCGCACATCGAACGACAGCTTGCCGGGTGGCTTGCACCCTGTCGCTATCGATTGCTGGAAGCTTTGGCAGAACACGTCGCCCAGCGCATGTTAATGGAATGGCATTGCAGCCGGGTCGTAATCGGCATCGAAAAACCTGGTGCATTAGGCGATCTGGCGCGCGTCGGTATACGCATTATGCGGGACGCGGAAAAGCGAGCTGCATAATGCATATGAGCAATTCATCCTGCAACGCCAACGGATTGGCTACCAGATCAAACAGCGTGGGGTGATCCCGCAGCGTGCCGTGAAGAATTCCTGCTCCATAGGATGCCCCCCCCGAGACGCAGGCTTTTTAATTAACCTATTTACAATCTATGTACCGTCTACTGCTGATATAAATGGAAAATACTGACTACCGATAATCAATATTATCGGTAGTCAGTATTTTCGGCCCAAGCAGTCGCTCCTGGGAGGTCATTTTCCATCGGCTGCGAGCGTCTACTTCTTGGATATCTATGTCAGTCATCTTGTGCACAAGCACCCTAATACTGGATCAAGCAAAGAGTCCAGCTAATTTCTTAAATCTGTTAGGATTCGGCGCTAAGCAGCGCATAGACAAAGATGTATAACTAAACCCACAACTAATCGAAATGTTATAGCTAAAGAGGAAAAAATGCCCGAAGTTACACTTGATCATTTCCTGCGAGCAGCTGCCGACATCAGCGCACATGGTGACAACGACACACTTCCGTTTGATATTGATACACAGTTTGTTTCGCAAAAACAGGTTGAGCTTGCACGGGTGGCGTTTGCTTTTTTCGAGCAGTTGCAAAGTGATAGTGAACAAAATAGCACACGAAAAGTATCCGAACTCAGTATTTTCAGCGAACGACTTCTTGCACCAACTGGGCCGACAGGCTTTCGCGTTGTAACTAAGATTCACCCTTTCTGGAACATCTACTTCAATGGCCTCGGCATAGCTATTGCTGAAGCATTAGAAAATACTCGTGACGCTCGGGTTCATTCATACCGCTTCCTGCGCAACGGCGGTAACGAGCTATTCGATAGAGCATCCTCGTGGAAAGCGTTCCGTGAAATAACTGTTGCCGATGCCAAGACATCAGGTGATGAAACGATCATTGTTCAAACCGACATTTCAAGTTTCTACGAACACATTTCACATCACCATATTGAAAACTTCATAGACGACCTGTTTCCCGATAACGGGCGTATTGGTAATCAGGTGAATACTCTCCTTAGTAAGTTCTCATCTGGCAGGTCATTTGGCCTCCCTGTCGGGGGACAGTGCTCCAGAATTCTTGCTGAGCTTTTCCTCAATTTAGTTGACCATCGAATGACAGAGGCCAGAATTCGATGGCATAGGTATGTCGATGACTATGTTTTGGTCGCAAGCTCTCATGCTGATGCCTACAAGGCACTTGCCTTTCTTTCGCACACGCTTGCCGATTACGGACTTACACTGAATAAGACAAAGACGGTAATGCTTACTGCTAAACATTACTCGGACTATGTGGCGGCCCAACTTGGCAGCAATGATGACGAGGCTGGAAAGCTTAGAGAGATTGATCTGCGCTTTGATCCTTACTCAGATACGTCAGTCGAAGATTATGAGTCACTGAAGCAAACCGTCGAGAGCCTTCAAGTCCATAGACTTTTAAATCGTGAGCTGGAAAAAGCACTTCCAGATACCTTCTTGGTAACGCAGATAGGTCGAACTCTAAAGCTACAGGAGCCTAATGTAGCCATTCAACTGGCGTCCACTCTCCTCAGCCAAGGCAATCTTCACGCGTTCCGCGCATCTTGGTCGACCATCATGCGAGGCATTGCAAATCTTCGCGCTTCTGAAAAGTACAGCAGCATCTTTGCCGATCTCGATCAACTTTTAGATCGTATCCCAGAGCATTCGGCACACCTACTACAGGCGGAAGCTGGTCTTCTCCATTATCTCCGTACCCTGAGGTTCGCACGAACAATTCAAAGATCAACCTTCGTTCAGAATATTTACAATACTACTCGCTCCGATACCGTCAGGAGGTCTTGCATTGATTGTTGGCGGCAGTGGAAAGACAGAGGAGCTTTTACATTCCTTCGAAATCAATGGAACACCCTTAGTTTTGAGTGCCAGCGCATTGTGTGGCTTTCGGCATCGGCTTTTGGTGATCAAGGTGAAGGGTTCAAAAGACAGATTAAACTAAGCCTAGGTCAATCATGGAAACTCGGGATTGAACGCCAAGGCGTCACTAGTTATGCTTCGATTTATCAGGAGTGGTGCGATGACGCGCAATCCTGCGAATGACCCAAGAACAGTCGCCCGCAACATCCCCGGCGCTTTTGACTCTTTATTTCCTCAGTTAACTCCCAGTATCGTCGCACATTTCAACCGAACAGCACAGCTATCACTGTGCGCACCTATTCCTATCGAGATGGTGCAGGAGAGTAAGCTTAATAAAGCCATGCTTTTTGAACTCGGCTTCACTGTTGGTGAAAAGCTGCTCGCGGGAAATAGCATTGACTGGGATGATTGCTTGCGGATTGCTATCGCTCGGCAGAAACGTTATTTCGACGCGCAAGTACCGAGCGAGCTTACCAAGCTTGACAAACAGGTTGCCGAAATGACCGGCAGAAACATCACAACAATGATTAAGGAGTTGGCCGCAGAACGTAACCATCCAATTAGGGCAACTCCTGCCGTACCAGGTTTTCAGTGGATTTCGTCAGGGCATGGTGATTTTGAAATCGGCCCAACTCTTATAGAAGTAAAGTGTAGTAGTGGTAATTTTTCAGCTCCAGACTATCGGCAGATAGTTATGTATTGGCTGCTTAGCTTTGCTGCATCAGTAGAAGACAATCGCGCAGAATGGTCTGAAGGAATTTTGTTAAATCCACGTTCAGCAAAGTATGTGGCGTTTGAACTTGACGACTTTTTACGTGTAATAAGTGGTGGGCGTACAAAAGTTGAAATTCTTCAGCTTTTCTCCTCAATGGTTGGAACCTGCGATGTGAGATAAATTAATAAGTCAGGCTCAATTAATAAAGCCCCAAACACATGGACTGTCTGAAGAAGTCAAAAACAAAACCACCAATTGAGTCTATCCCCATTGATTTTTCCAAAATCATTTGAATAAAATCGCTGGATTCCCGCCTGCGCGGGAATGACGAAGTCATGCAATATCGGCCATTCTGGGTTGAACCACCATGCCACTTGAGGCAAGATGCGACCTCGACGATTGTTGTATCAACCATCACAAAAGAGAACAGACATGGGCGCACAGTGGAAAGCAAGACACAAAGAAGTCGCAGCGAATGCAAGGGGTAAGATTTTCGGCAAGCTGGCCAAAGAAATCATGGTGGCCGCAAAGGGCGGTGCTGACATTGGCTCAAACTCACGTTTGCGTCTGGTGGTTGAGCAAGCCAAAAAAGCCTCTATGCCGAAAGACACCTTGGATCGTGCCATCAAAAAAGGCGCAGGTTTGTTGGATGGTCCGCTTCACATGGAGCATCTGGTGTACGAAGGTTTTGCGCCGCACCGTGTACCCGTCATCGTTGAATGTTTGTCCGATAATATCAACCGCACTAAAGCCAGTATGAATGTGTTGTTCCGCAAAGGACAGTTGGGCGCGCCCGGCTCTGTATCATGGGACTTCAACCATGTCGGCATGATCGAAGCGACACCGAATACAAAAGATGTAGATGCCGAAGTCGCCGCAATCGAAGCGGGCGCACAAGACTTTGAGCCTGCGGATGAAGGTGCGACTCTGTTCATCACCGAGTTCACCGATCTGGATGCTGTGTGCAAAGCGTTACCCGCGCAAGGCTTCACTGTCACCTCTGCAATGGTTGGCTACCGCCCAAAAAATCCCGTCACCCTCAGCAACGATGCCGAACGTGAAGAAGTCGAAGCCTTCCTCGAAGCCATCGATGCGGATGATGATGTGCAGAATGTTTATGTGGGGTTGGCTGGGTAACACTGAAGAACGGCCTGCGCTTATAGGTCACCTCTAAAAATTCAGATTTGCGGGCATCCCCTTCGGGGATTGCCTGCTTAGCCCATCTCGTCACAATACGGCGTACTCGAAAAAAATTATCGCTTACATATCAAATATATGTCGTGCTCAAATTTTTTACTCATACCCTCTCTTGCTTAAAAACTTGAATTTTTAGAGGTGCCTATAGCCCCTAAATTGCTACTTGTCTGTCGGTTTTGCCATCTTCCGTTCTATTCGCTTACTGTGCTGTTCTAAATTATCACTTAGTTGGCTGATAATTTCCGAAGCGGCACTAATAATTTGATTTGCGCCAAATCCTCCCCGGGCCATTTCTTTGTAAAAGGATTTTGCATATATTTTCGCCACTTGATCGGGATTGTGAAAAGGACTACCCAACGATACGCCCATATTATTTTTGGCTTCTTGGGCCAGTGCCAGTTGGGCAAAGCGTGAATTCAGAATGCTCTGCAATTGGATTGACTGGATCGACTTACCGATGAATAAAGCAACCACATTGAGAAGATTTAAATCAACTAGATTGAATGCACAATCGCGCATATGGCCACTTACGTTTACTACACCTACAATTTGCCCACCAATGGTAATAGGCGAAGAAATCAGGCTTTTACAGGGTTCATTTGCACGTCGGGCCAATTTGGCAAATGCTGAGCAATTAATATCTTCAATCAGCAAAGGTTGGCCGGTTGCAATCACATGCCCAGCAATACCATCGCCCTTCCCTATCAATTCTTTATAAGCGGCAGCCGGCATTGGGCCGTAATTAGCGCAAACACTCATCAGCAAATTATCGGCTGTGCCATCATTGAGCAGCATGATTGAACAATTTATAGCGCTCAATATTTTTGCCGTCATTTCAGCAAGTTGCGCAAGATTGTCGTCAAGATTGTCCTTCTCCAGAAAATTGGACAAATCCTGAAGCTTAATCAACGGAGTTTCTACATCGCCCATTATGAAATTATCCTTAACCTTCGCCATATTGTTAGACAGCTAAGTAACCAAATTTTTACTGATTCAAGCACAAAAGCATTAACAGTTTAACATCGCAAATAATTAACAATACCCAGAAACAGTCATTCAGGTTTAGGTGAAATAAAAGCCTTGTGAAAAAGATGACGCGCAAGAAGTAAGGACGGCATACGCAGCCAGGTTGCGCGTACATACAGTATCTGTCGTGCGGTACCAGTCAACCAATCGGAGCAGCTCTTGTGGGCAGGCAGGAGTGCACGCTCGAAAAGTTGATCTGTAAAAAACAAGGTTAACGGGTTGGGACGACCATTTTGAATGGCTTCCATCATGCCTGAAGGAACGGGCGTATTCAAAAAATGTACAGCATAACGCAAGGCGTAAAAAAGTGGCCGCATCAACCCAAGCTCGTGTGCCCGCACGGATAAATCTGTCCAAAACGTTGGCAACTTACTGAAATGACGTAACAAACTATCAATATCGACCAAATCCCGCAGCCCCTGATCCAGTTGATCGTTATGGAACAAGTGGACAGCACTGTGAAGCACCATATCGGCCGGGGCAAATATCTTCACATCATCATAGCCATCAAGTAATTGCGCCGCAGCCAAAAGCTTTGCCGAATCAGGGTGAAGCGCTGCCGTTTCCGGCAAAATCGCATGATGCACGTCGATAACGGTCTTCCGTTTAATATGCCGCATAGGCGGCAATTCATGCATCCATGTACGATAATAACGCTGGTCATAAGCATCGTGGTGCGTCGCCGCCCAACCATGAAGCATCAAAGCGGCTTCTACAACACTGAGACTATCTTTAGGCACAATGATGTCAATATCAGAGAATAGTCTTCCCTTGGCGGACGGCAGTTTTGCCATTACATAAGCAGCGCCTTTGAGGAGAACGACTGGCACACCTACTTTTTCCAATGCCTTTCGAATTTGGGTTATTTCCCAATGAACAGCCTGGATATGCTTTTCAGAGATGACGCGTGACCACTCCAGATGTTGGCGAGGTTTTGGCGGTACCTGTTCGAGTAAGCTGCGTTCGTCTAATAAAAGGCAAATACGTGCCAACAGATTCGCGCGGCGTGCTTGGCGTATGAGCAAATCCCAGTCTAGCAGACTTAGGGAAATTAATGCTTCTGGCTCTCGGAGCGCTTGTAATATTAAGTAATTGGGGATCACATTGGGTATTTATGTCAAATATAATGTGATGAGTCGTTTTGCCACCACCCAATTCATTTTCACCAGAAGGGGCAGAAACTCGAGTCACTTTCTCTACAGAGGAGGCTGGGGCAACCTGATTGTAAATAACCTACAATTCATTAGCATACATATGATTATTATTGGCAGCTTGCGGCTTTAGCGCACCAAATATTTCAATGGCATCATCCAATTTGCTGTACGTAAAATCATAACACAGAGATGCATCAATCAATTTTGTCATGGCCTTAAAGCCCTGGAGTCCAAGAAGACTGTAATTAAAAGAATTATCTGCAACCCGCATGAACGCGCGGGATTGAGGCAATGTCTCCAAACACGCCGTAGCACCCGCCTGATATTTTGGAAAAATAACCCACGCAACCTGCACGGCCTCTGCAGCGCGGGCGATACTATCAGCCGGTGCTTTCATGTGGGCAACCGTGCCTTTTATCGTATCCGCCACCTTACGGCTGAAAATCGCATTGGGTTCATAACGCCTGATGATCTCGATAGATTCGTTTTTTAAACTAACGGGGCGCGGAAGCGGAATAAGCTTCCCATCACTAACACGGATCAACGCAAGCTCATCAGACAGCAATCTCCATCCGCGGTTTACCAAAGCTGCACATAAAGTGCTTTTACCCGAGCCTGGAGGAGCGGGCATAATCGCGGCAAAACCACCTTTTTCAACTACTGCCGCATGAATCATCAAACAGTGATTAACATGGGTTGATACGCACCAATTAAGTCCCCACTCCAACATGGGGAATGCCTGATCTAACGGCAGGGGTTTAAATATGGTGTTTCCGTCAAATAAAAACAACGCCTGTGGCTTAAACCATCGCCGTAGGTTACGTGGACGCGTAAGATTAACGTGGAAATCCGCAAAACAATCTTGCTCGACCAAAGGATAATCGGCATAAAGCAAACCAATACCTTCAGCCACACTGGGAATCGTAGTTTTGAGGTGCGTAGTAAAAGAGCCAGTTTGCAAATATATCCCCGCCGTTTTAAGACGGAGCTTAAGTTCTGATGGCGTTAATGCAGAAACATTCAAAATCAGCTAAATTCTATCAGTCCAAGCGTATTAAGCTCATTGAGGAGATGGTCAATTTGGAATGAAAATTCCTTGTCCGTTACATTTTCGGCTTGCAGCCGTTGGGCAAGCGCTTCGGTCAAATGTAGCGCGTTTAATGACGATTGCCGTAATTCCAACAGCACCTGGGCAGCTGCTGAGCCAAGCAGATGGGTATCTCCCGAAAGATTATTATAAAATACCCATTCATCATCATCCCATGAGCAGTAACTAACTGCCTGACTGGGAGTTAAGCGCCATTCCATTTTTAATTAGCATCATTAAGGGAAAAGTAAGACTGGCATAGGGTTATTGCGGCAATTTAATTAGCCCCAGTTTGCTTTAAATAATCGATAATTTGTGCGGCATTCCAATCTACATTGGCAGTGGGAGAAAAAACACCACGACTCTGCCACTCATCGAACATCGATTGAATTGTAGCTGGAGACAAATAAGGAGTATCTCCATTTCTTGCACGATACAATGCTTTTACAAGATGTTGTAATAACACCTGCGTTTGATAAGGAGGGAGATCCGGAGGTGCAACTACGGTAGTCGGGGTTGGCAGCGTTATGTTATTTGTCTTACCCTGCTTACGTGCCTGAGAATTTGAATCTGATGCAGCGCGAAACGCCGTCGTGTAGCTCCCAGCCGCTAATTTCCCCTTGGGCGGCGGCACTGGAACGTTTACATTTGCCGGTGCGCTTGGATTTACATTTACAGTCTGAGGCTCTGTCCAAACATTTGCCATTATATCTACGCAACGTCTATTGTTATATGACGTATTCGATAGGCTTGACATTGGAAACGCCTCTATAAACTTTTCATCTGGATTTATAGCGGATTTAAAGCCTGATATAACTGCGGGGGGACACTCACCATGCTGGCTGGTATTACCTGACACAAACCCAGATGGTGTCGAACAAAATGCTTCACCTAATACGGGCCGGCTCGCAAGAGTTAAAATAATCCCTGATACCGCTAAACCAGACGCCGCAAACTGCCTCCGGGATTCGCCTGAAAACTTTATCTGATCACCGGCATCATGAGATAACTGTTGTTTTTCCAACCCATCACTTTTATCCACATTGACGGCCATAATATAATCATCCTTTTTCATGTTGCACCTTGCATTTCACACATCGTCCTAATTCGATTATTTAGTACCCGGCAAATTAATATAGAACACACCAGACACATCAAGCAAAATACATGCCAAAATCGGCATATATTTTAAAGAAATATAATAAACATGGTGCTACGCTACCCACACTCTTGCAGTTTCTTACTTTTTTAAAAGTTTTAACTAGAAATGTAAAAATTCTCGACATCCTAACCAAGTACCCACGACTCTCGACTCTAAGTAAAATAGAACAAGCGATCAATATTCAGCTTCCCGGATAAGAATCAATCCACTCACCCGTGACACACTCTACTGCAACCGAGCAAGCCCCGTCGGACAGCGCGTTGCTGTATAACCCCCGCATTCTCCAGCCTGGTTAGCCGATGCACTCTTCAAGAGAGTGCCCGATATAGCAACTACCGTTAGCCTAAAAAAAGAAAAATGTACACCCACTACAAATCACATAAAAACTGTACTAATTAATAGCATACCCATAACGAATATAACTATAAATCTGAAATCCTTCACTTATGGCTTGATATATATCAAAATTAACATATACTTTTCACCTGCACTGCTTTCTTACCTATTATTGTTATTGCAACCCAAACACCGCATACTAAAATACCGTAAAAATTCATAGCCATGCACAAACCTGTCCCCAACAATTCACTGAAGGCTGCATGTTCGACTTGTAATCTGCGTAAACTATGCCTGCCCGTTAGCTTGAGTAATATTGAAATGGCACGCTTAGATGATTTAATTACCCGCAAAGGTGTTTACCGTCATGGCAGCATCTTATACCGGAGCGGAGACAAATTCCAAGCGCTGTATGCGATTCGTACTGGCTTTTTCAAAACTCAAATCCTTAATGAAGACGGGCGGGAACAAGTTACCGGCTTTCAGATGGCTGGAGAAATCATCGGCATGGATGGAATTAGTAGTGATGCACACACTTGCGATGCCGTAGCACTTGAAGATAGTGAGGTATGTGAAATCCCCTTCAGTCGCCTAGAGGATCTTGGCCGGGAACTTCCCCCGCTACAGCGGCACTTACACCGCATTCTTAGTCGAGAAATCGTACGCGATCAAAACGTTATGCTGCTGCTTGGATCAATGCGCGCGGAGGAACGCTTGGCTACCTTTCTGCTCAATCTGTCACAACGCTTTGCGGTGCGCGGTTATTCGCCCACTTCATTCCAATTACGCATGACGCGTCACGAAATCGGCAGCTATCTCGGATTAAAACTGGAAACTGTCAGCCGCGCACTATCACACTTACAGGAAAGCAAGCTGATTAATGTACGCAATAGGTCATTGGAAATACTTTGCCTATCTGGGCTACAAGCCTGCATGGGAAAGCGTACACGCTGACATATCAGGCAGCTACTTAAATAGCGTGCTCTGTATTGTTGCCCAATCTGGACACAAACCATACGACTTTCTTTCTAACCACCAACATCATTGTAATGAAAACCTGTTACAACTGACCGTTGTACACCCATCGTCTCTTTCATCAACTTAGGCTTACATAATTTTCACAACAAAGCTTACGACACAGCTGGCGGAACGTTATAGTTCATCAAACTCAAATAGCTATTCACACATGCATATACACATATTCGCAATTTTACAGTTTTTCATCGGCACAATTGCTGATTGTTGTACGGAGAAATAAATGCATAGACTGCTGTTACTGTTATTTATGACGCTGCTAATCAGTTGCGAGAAATCCAAACCGCCCACTCCATTCCAAGCCATTGATATCAGTTGGCGATATGCAAGCGAACCCGTGAACTTCCATCTCACCGACCCCAACGGCAAAATACGCAAACTATCGGATTTCAAAGACAAGGTGGTGGTATTGTTTTTTGGTTATACCCACTGCCCCGAGATTTGCCCAACTACGCTGGCTGATCTGGCACAGGTGATGCGCTTGCTTGATAAGGATGCGGCAAAGGTACAGGTGCTATTCGTCACGTTGGATCCTGAACGCGACACGCCAAAACTATTGGCTGAATATGTTCCCTTTTTTCACCCATCTTTCCTGGGCTTGTACGGCGATGCCCAAACTACTGCGCAGGTAGCCAAAACATTTGGCGTCAATTATGAAAAACGGGTCGAAAAAGGCAGCTATACTCTGGATCATTCCGATGGTACCTACCTAATTGGCGCAAACGGCAAACCCGTATTGCTTTCCCCCTATAACCAGCGCGCTGAATTGTTAGTGCAGGATATAAAGTTGCTACTACAAACGGCACACGACTGATGCACAAACAATCTATCCACCATCGTCTGTGCCTCGTAATACCTTAAAAATCACATCCGGCATAAAACCGCGCGATTGCATAAAGCGTAGCTGCTTGGCTTTTTCCTTGGCATCCCCTGGGGCAATGCCGAATTTTCTTTGCCAGATGCCGCGCGCCGCTTCCAATTCCGTATCTTTCATTTGCGGTAACACATCGTTAATCAAATCTTCGCCTATGCCTTTCTGGCGAAGTTCATGTGCAATGCGTTGCATGCCGAAACGATTGCGGCGTAAGCGCACGACCTGTTCGACTGCGCGGGAATCGGATAGCCAACCTCGCGCTGCCAATTCATCCAGAACCCTCTCCACATTGTCGTCTGGTGTGGCCTGTAGCAGAAGTTTGGCGTGAAGTTCGGCACGGCTGTATTCACGCCGCACCAGATATTTCATGGCGCGGGTGTGCAGACTTAACTCAGGCTTCTTGGGCACCGCTTTCAGTTCCATCATTGAGTGCAGCTACACCAGCCGCGGCGCGGATTTTGTTCTCAATTTCAATTGCCATTTCAGGATGCTCTTTCAGATATTCACGCGCATTATCTTTTCCCTGACCAATCTTCTCGCCTTTGTAACTGTACCAAGCACCCGCTTTCTCGACCAACTTGTGCAGTACACCCAACTCGACGACTTCGCCTTCACGAGAAATACCTTCACCATACAAAATATCGAATTCCGCCTGTTTGAACGGCGGCGCTACCTTGTTCTTGACCACTTTCACGCGGGTTTCTGAACCGATCACCTCATCGCCCTTCTTGATCGCACCGACACGACGGATGTCCAGACGAACAGAAGCATAAAATTTTAAAGCATTGCCGCCGGTCGTGGTTTCCGGGCTACCAAACATCACACCGATTTTCATACGTATCTGATTAATAAAAATCACCGTTGTATTGGAGCGCTTGATGTTAGCGGTCAGCTTACGCAATGCCTGCGACATCAAGCGTGCCTGCAACCCCATTTGCGGCTCGCCCATCTCTCCTTCAATTTCTGCCTTAGGGGTCAGTGCTGCCACAGAATCAACCACCACCACATCCACAGCAGCTGAACGCACCAACATATCAGCAATCTCCAACGCTTGCTCACCGTTATCTGGTTGCGAAATGAGCAGCTCACTGACATTCACGCCCAGCTTTTGCGCGTATTGCGGGTCGAGCGCATGTTCTGCATCAATAAATGCAGCAGTTCCACCTAATTTTTGCATTTCGGCGATCACTTGCAACGTGAGCGTGGTTTTGCCGGACGATTCCGGACCGTAAATTTCAATTACACGACCACGCGGCAAGCCACCCACACCCAGCGCGATATCCAACCCTAATGATCCAGTAGAAACCACTTGAATGTCGCGCGCAATATCATGCTCGCCCAAACGCATAATAGAACCTTTGCCGAACTGCTTTTCAATCTGACTCAGAGCCGCCGTGAGTGCCTTGCTTTTATTATCATCCATGCAACTTTTTCCCTTCAAAAATGATACACAATTATGGCATAAGCCATCCGAGGCTAAACTAGAAAGACTCTGGCTAGATCAATTTAAAATTTCCTGATTTAAAAATGGGATGACCATAACCGGCACGATCTTAAACTACCTCCCTTACCTGATTCAGCAGTTCCAACACTCCTTGCAAAGCTAAGCTTACCGACTGCATACGAATTTCTGCACGGTTACCAGAAAGATGATGCAGCGATACAATACTCTGCCCCCCCTTAATCCCCCAAGCAAACCACACTGTGCCAACAGGCTTGTCCGGTGTACCGCCTGCTGGCCCGGCAATGCCGCTGACCGCCAGTACCACCTGCGCATGGCTATAGTACAACGCGCCTGCTACCATTTCGCGCACAACGGCCTCGCTTACCGCACCATAATGCATCAGAGTATCTTGGGCAACGCCCAACATCTCACGTTTAGCTTCATTTGAATAAGTGATAAAACCACGCTCAAACCATTCGGAACTACCTGCAATATCAGTAATGGCACTGGCCACCGCACCACCCGTGCATGACTCGGCTGTGGCCAACATAAGGCCATGTGACTTTAGCGCACTGCCAATTTGTATTGCCAAATTTTCAGGGTCATAGCTCACAAGCATAATCTCATTGTCTTGCCATGTTCACGTTTGGACTAATCGCACGGCAAGTTGACCATTAGTCAGATGGAAAAACCCAGAGATGGCAGATTTTATATGTACAGCCCGCGCGCCAGATCAGTCTGGATATCACTTACAGCCTCCAATCCGACCGCGATGCGTAACAAACCCTCGGTAATACCAGCCGCATCTCTGGCCTCCTGAGTTATACGGACATGCGTGGTGGTGGCTGGGTGGGTTAACGTGGTCTTGGTATCGCCCAAGTTAGCCGTGATTGAAACCATGCGCGTACTGTCGATAAGACGCCAAGCCTCCTCTCTGCCGCCCTTTATTTCGAACGATACGATACCGCCACCCGCTTTTTGCTGCTTCATCGCCAATTCATGTTGTGGATGCGATGGCAGACCCGGGTAGTACACGCGTGCCACATTATCCTGCGCCTCCAACCATCGCGCCACGGACAGCGCATTAGCGCTATGCGCGTCCATACGAATTTTTAACGTCTCCATGCCTTTCAGGAATACCCAAGCGTTGAATGCGCTCATAGTCGGCCCCGCCGTACGCAAAAATTGATATATGGGCTCTAACACTTTCTTGCTGCCCAGCACCGCACCGCCCAGTACACGCCCTTGTCCATCAAGGTATTTGGTAGCGGAATGGATCACGATGTCCGCGCCTAAGTCTAGCGGGCGCTGCAACGCGGGAGTACAAAAACAATTGTCTACTGCCAGCAACACACCATTCTGCTTCGCCACTGCCGCAATGCCCGCAATGTCAGATATTTCGGTAAGCGGATTGGACGGCGTCTCCAAGAAGAATAGCCGTGTATTAGGTCGTACCGCAACTTTCCACTCGTTCACATCGGTAGCAGAAACAAAGGTCGTGTCCACACCAAAACGTTTGAAGATGGTGCCGAACAAATTTACCGTCGAACCGAATATACTGCGCGAAGCGACGATGTGATCCCCGTTTTTCAGCAAACCCATGCAGCACGCCAAAATTGCCGACATACCCGACGCCGTCGCCACACACTGCTCCGCGCCTTCCAGTGCGGCCAAACGCTCCTCGAACATAGTAACGGTAGGGTTGGTGAAACGCGAATAGATGTTACCCGGCTCTGCGCCGATAAAGCGTGCGGCAGCTTGGGCCGCGCTATCAAACACGTAACTGGAAGTAAGAAACAGTGCCTCACTATGTTCATTAAATTGGCTACGCTTTATGCCCGCGTGTACTGCGAGTGTTTCAAGTTGATATGAATGTTCTGTTTGGCTGGAATGTTCTGACATAACGTGCCCTCATGCTGAATAAAAAAACCCGGTTAGCTTACAGCTAAACCGGGCTTCACCCGCTTTAGCTGCATTTATAAAGCGCCCGCAAGCTGTTCCTCAAATCGGCGCCTGTATGAAACTAACACTTGCCGCGCCGCATTGTCAACTCCAATTGCCATGATACTAGAGGGCACCGCTAAAGACATCTAGGCTGTGTAATATGAGGCAGTCAGCCTCAACATTAGTCTCGCAAAGTGCTGGAATGCAGAACATTATTTCAGGTATTCTTTAAGCAGAAGGTGCGCTACACTAAAATGGTCGATGTAACACTTTATTATCGCTGTTGCACTTCGAATTAAAGTCCGCACTATCTCTGCATAAAGGTACAAATCCTTGCGGCGTTCGAAATGCAGGAATCAATCAACGAGGAAAATGTCATGGCGGGTCACAGTAAATGGGCAAACATTCAGCATCGCAAAGGTCGCCAAGATGAACGGCGAGGCAAGATTTTTACACGCCTGATCAAAGAAATTACCGTGGCGGCCAGGTTAGGCGATAGCGATCCGGCCACTAACCCGCGCCTGCGATTGGCGATGGAAAAAGCCTATGACCACAATATGCCAAAAGATAACGTGGAACGCGCCATTAAACGCGGCAGCGGCGAATTGGACGGTGTCGATTATATTGAGCTTCGCTACGAAGGCTACGGGATCAATGGCGCGGCGGTGATGGTAGATTGCATGACCGACAATAAAACACGTACCGTGGCTGATGTGCGTCATGCTTTCACAAAGTACGGCGGGAATCTCGGTACGGATGGTTCTGTGTCATTTTTATTTAAACATTGCGGACAAATGATTTTTGCACCTGGCACCGATGAAAACGCGCTCATGGAAGTAGTGCTGGACGCGGGAGCAGAGGACGTAATGAGCAATGATGACGGCAGTATCGAAGTTATCACCGCACCCAATGATTTTATCGAGGTTAAGCAGCGCTTGGAAGCCGCTGGATTTAAGCCGGAAATGGCAGAGATAATTATGAAGCCTATTGTCGAGGTCCTATTTACGGGTGACGATGCAGTACGCATGCAAAAGCTATTGGACGCACTGGAAAATCTTGATGATGTACAAGAAGTTTATACAACGGCCGTGATTGCGGAATGAATAAAGACAAATTAGGGATAAGGGTAAAGGGTAAGTTCTCCTTACACCAATGAGTCCCTCTTCTGCTAGACGCATTTTAGGTATAGATCCCGGCTTGCGCATCACCGGGTTTGGCGTGCTGGACAAAGTGGGACAGAAACTCATTTATGTCGCCAGCGGTTGTATCAAAACGCCAGGTGGCGAGTTGCCTGAGCGTCTTAAAATTATCCTTAATTCACTGCGCGAGGTGATTGAAACGCATCAACCGCAGCTGGTGGCGGTAGAAAAAGTATTCGTTAACGTCAATCCGCAATCCACCTTGCTGCTGGGGCAGGCGCGCGGCGCGGCAATTTGCGCTGCAGTATTGGCGAGCCTGCCGGTTGTGGAATACACTGCGTTGCAAGTGAAACAGGCTGTGGTCGGCAACGGCCATGCAAAAAAGGAGCAAGTGCAAGATATGGTACAGCGATTGCTGGAATTGTCCGGCTCTCCCAGCCCAGATGCAGCAGATGCGCTGGCGTGTGCGATTTGTCATGCGCACGCTGGTATGGGATTAGGCCAGCTGGCGACCAAGGGCTTGCGCATGCGCAATGGCAGATTAAGTTAAAAAACATAACAGTTTCTCTAGCCACAGATTAAACGTAATTGTAATTTTTCTAATGCAATAATTATCGCGCCTACACGATTAGCCGAGAAAGATTAACAAGGAAGACATGATTGGGCGTTTAACAGGTAACTTGTTGGAAAAAAATCCACCACAAATTTTGTTGGATGTTCAAGGCGTGGGATATGAGGTGAATGTGCCGATGAGCACCTTCTATAACCTGCCTGTACTGTATGAACGTGTGGTGTTATATACCCAACTTATCGTTCGTGAGGATGCGCACCTGCTCTATGGCTTTGCTTCTGAGGAGGAGCGCTCGGCATTTCGTGTCTTGTTGAAAATTAGTGGCGTGGGGCCAAAGCTGGCGCTGTCGGTGCTGTCTGGCTTGAGCTTGAACGATCTTGCCATTGCTGTGGCAAATAAGGAAGTAGGGCTATTAACCAGAATTCCAGGCGTGGGCAAAAAAACCGCCGAGCGGCTGTTGCTGGAACTGCAAGATAAATTCATCGTTTCCGTGCCGGGTGGCGCAAGCGGTGTTGTGACACCACATGGCAACGATATTACCAACGCGCTATTGGCGTTGGGGTACAGCGGGAAAGAAGCGGATTGGGCAGCCAAACAATTGGCCGCCGATGCCAATGTGGCGGACGGCATCCGCCAAGCACTTAAGCTATTATCCAAAGTATGATCCAAAACGATAATCTGACTGCAATCGATCGCATTATTTCTCCCGCTCCCGTCTCTTTGCAGGAAGAAATGCAGGAGCGTGCATTGCGCCCTAAACATCTGGACGAATATATTGGCCAGGAAAAAATACGTGGGCAGCTGGAAATTTTCATTGAAGCGGCCCGCAAACGTAAGGAGCCGCTTGACCATGTGTTACTGTTCGGCCCGCCAGGGTTGGGCAAGACGACTTTAGCGCATATCATCGCACGCGAGATGGGTGTCAACATGCGCCATACTTCCGGGCCGGTTTTGGAACGTGCTGGTGACCTTGCTGCCCTGTTAACCAATCTCGAACCAAACGATGTACTGTTTATCGATGAAATCCATCGTCTGTCGCCGGTGGTGGAAGAAATCCTTTATCCCGCGCTGGAGGATTATCAGATCGATATCATGATCGGCGAAGGCCCCGCCGCACGCTCGGTAAAACTGGATTTGCCGCCGTTTACTCTGGTTGGAGCAACCACTCGCGCCGGCATGTTGACCAACCCCCTGCGCGACCGTTTTGGTATCGTGGCGCGACTGGAGTTTTATACCACCAGTGAATTGCAGCACATCGTGACGCGCTCTTCCGGTTTACTGGAATTACCGATCTCACCCGACGGGGCGCTAGAAATCGCAAAGCGTTCACGCGGTACACCGCGCATTGCAAATCGATTGCTACGCCGCGTACGCGATTTTGCCGAAGTAAGGGCCCAAGGCGAAGCCACGCGCCAAGTAGCAGATGCCGCGCTTACCATGCTCGACGTGGATATGCAGGGATTGGATACGATGGATAGAAAATTATTATTGACCGTGATTGAAAAATTTACCGGTGGCCCGGTGGGCGTAGATAACCTTGCCGCTGCCATCGGCGAGGAGCGCGATACCATTGAAGATGTGCTGGAACCTTACTTAATCCAACAAGGCTACTTACAACGCACATCACGTGGAAGAGTGGCAACCATTAATGCGTACAAACATTTTGGACTAGTGCAGCCGCATAATGCTAATAACAAAGATTTATGGGAAGAAAGCCAATAAACTAAACATCCGAGAAATTTAATATTTATACATTCCTTTATTTAATCAAAAACCATATTTCATCTCCGCAAATAATAACGAGTTATCCCGCAATCGACCAAAGAACGTACTACTTTCTCCCCGATAAATATCCAATCCAAGCGATCCTTTAACGTTGTCTGTAAAGGCATAAACCAGCTTGGGCCTTATGAAATAATTACTACGTCCAAAAGAAGCGACAGCGGCAATTTCACCTTCCAATGTTTCATTAAGCCATTTGTTACTGGCCCGGACACTTACCCCATGCTGAGAACGGCTAAACTGATTCCATAGCGCACTTGTTTGAATTGCGGCGAAACGCAGGAGAGGATCGGCTATCGCCTGCGGGTCGGAATAATTTGTAACATGGCGGAGGTAATATTGAAAATTGATATTAAGATAATCGAAGAAAGTTCTATCACCGCCCATCACCATATAGAGAAATGGTTTTTTTACAAGAAAATCATTCGCACCAGTGTTAACTGTCCAAGTGTACGCAGCTTCAGCACGCAATCCATAACGCCCAATGACCGTAGCGGCATCCATGCCCAATACGCGGATACGATTGTGGTCAAATATTAAATTTGCTCCAGATGGGGTTATCGCTCCAATCGCGATGTCGGGAGTCAAATCTGACCCATTATAATAAGAGGCTGACCAATCCACATCACCGCCACTTCGATCAAATTTGAGCGCAATTCGGTTAGTACGGGGAATATGTTGAGTAAAAAAAACACCCGGCGTTGTAGTCACCGGAAAGACATGGGGATCCATACCAGGGAGCCATATACCAGTCAGTGAATTTTCATGCGAGTGGTACGTTGCTTTCGCTGCCAACGATCCTATTCTCTGGTCATCCTCTTCCGGCGTTAACAGCGTAAAATTTCGTGGTGTCAGATTGTCGGTTGGATTCAAGCGGTCTGCCCGTCCCCATACTATGATCTGTCTGCCGATCCGATAATCCACATTGCCGCTACTGAATTTTATATATCCCTCCTGTAATTTTTTCGAATCTCCGTTGGCTCCAAAAATGTCGTCATTACGAATCCATCCCTGAGCAACCAGAGTAACGTCCTCCCCTATATTTTGCGTCCCTTTAAGCCACAACGAACCGGTACCCAAATCATTTTTTCCATCCAGCTTACGCGATGAACTGAAATATCCGGCACGAACCGAACCAGTGATATCCGGTTTTTGTAAAAAATTCATACTACCTTTTTCAGTTGACGCCGAAAAACTCTCTGCCTGCGGGAGCAAAGTGTTAGCCACTGGCTTCAATCCAAAGTTAAATTCGCGAATAGTTAAACCGTGCGGAACACAATGTGCTTTTAGCTGAAGCGTCAACGCATGTGCACTGATTGGAGCCACTGTAGAAATTTTAATTCGCTGGTCAACATTTTTATTGCCTTCCAACTCCAATCTTGCAGTAGACAATTCCGATCCATTTTGCCCGGGAACAATCCCTACATTAGCCAATGAAACGCAAGCAGCAGTTATTTTTTCATCAGGACTTGATGGGGATACTGAAACATACGCGAGCAACGGTTCGCCTTCCCTGCTGACAACCTCAATCTCACCTATGATCAACGCATGAGCCGCCCGTGTACCGAGCAATGCGAAAATGATTGCCAATGATAAAGCACGCCTGACACGGCATAAAATGCTAACGCACATTTGCGGCATTACTCTTTTTCCATGTACCGTGTCGTAAAGAATTCATCCTTAACCTGCTGGTTCGCCTTGAAGTTATCGTATTTAATCACCGTGCGGTGGCCGGTCTGAACGTTGCTTGCTTCAAGGCGCATGGCCTGCCACTTGCCACGCACCTTGTCTACCAGTTGAACATCAGTAAATGTCGAGATTTTTAACAGCTGCCCTGCTTCATCCCAATACTCCATTTTTATTGCCACCAGATTATCTTTACGCAACCAGCCGATACGCTTCGAATAACCATTACTGGTTTTAACCGCGTCAGATTTTGGTAATGCCTCAATAACGTAGCAAAGCTGCCCCTCTACCGATTCCTCTTTCAACAACTTATAGTTCCATTCACCCACCTTATAACCAATCACGTCGGCATAAGAAAAATCCGTGCCCACAAAACTATCTTTTTTATTGTTGGAAACAAGACGCCGTACTTTTTTTAACGCGGGTAGATAGATCCAAATGTCATCATCCTTATCGGCGTGTTCAATCAGTAACGATACCGTACCTTTTACATCCGGTGGTGACAAGAACCGCGTCATGCGCATGTTATCAATGCCATTTTCCTCAAGCTTGGTCGCGCCGAAAGTCTTGCGCACCCGTTCCTGACCAGTCTTGTTAATCAGGGTAAGCGTGGCATCAGCCACTGAATCAGCGACTTTAGAAACGACGAAATTTTTTTCCATGATCTGGCCCAGATTGGGTTCTGCCGCCCAGCCATTTTTGGGTTGCATTGATAGACCAAAAACAAGAATCAACACAACAACAGAAACAGGCAATGGGTTATGTTTCACGGCAATTCTCCTGAAAATAAAATCGGGGCGGAATGTAAGGATAAGCGCGGGGATAAGCAATAGCGCAGATAGCGAACTCATGATCATGGCCTCAGCAATCAAAATAGCCAACCACTTATGAATATTATACCCAAACGATAACAACAACACCCCGTAACCAGCTGATACCGAAATCGCAACAAATAGAATGGCTTGCCCCGCTGTTCCAATAACATTTCGGACAGCTGTGATTTCATCGGCTCCCGTCATCAGCTCTTCGCGCAATCGGTAAATCAGATAGATCGCGTAATCTGCCCCTATGCCAACGGCCATCGCCGAAATAAGAGAAGTTGAAATATTCAGCGGGATTCCACTCCATCCCATAAGGCCAAAGTTAGCCAAAACAGCAACCAAAAGCGGGAGAAGTACCAGCATTCCTGCTACTAATGAACGAAAAATCAAACTAGAGATAATAAAAACGACAACCGTAATTTGCAGAATATTCAGTATTTTCCCATAAACCATAACCTCATTCAGTGCCGCACCTTGAGGGACGCTGCCACCGATTCCGATATGCACACTTTTATCGAAATGCAGCGCTGTAAATGCATGAATTTTTTCGACCAGCTTTTCTATGTAGGCGCTGCTATCTGTCTTCAGAAAAACCGTCAGATTGGCGGAGCGGTAACCATAATCGACATAGGAATCAAAATCGCCCGGTTCGCCGGACATTGAGTAAAGCAATAAATATTGTGAAATCAATTCCTGACTGTCTGGAATTTTATAATAAGCGGGGTCATCTCCATGCATAGCCTGATTCATGCGCATGATAAAGTCGGCTAGCGAAAGGGTCTTGCCGACATAAGGCTGATTTTCAAGAAAACGTTGCAGCTCCCCTACGGCCCGAAGTATTTTGGGGTCTTTAATGGCGTCATCACCTGCACCTTCAACCAGCAAATACATCGTATTAGTACCGCCAAGGCGATCATTCAGTGCTTTATCGTCTGTTTCAAAAATCAATTCAGGAGAAAAAAAGCTCTTGGTAGAGTTATCCACAGTAACCCTGCCCATCCCTATTAGGGTAATAATGACGAAAAGCAAAACCCCACCATACACCCTGCGCCGACTGGTGCCGGTTACCCAGTTCGCTATCGCGTTGGTTACTTTGTCCCAAATCCGTTTCTTTTGTCCACGCTTTCTTTCAACATCACTTGGTGGAGCAAGTATTGAACGCAAGGCCGGGATAAAAGTCATTTCAAGAATCAATGCCGCAAGAATTCCAATACCGGTAAAAATTCCAAAAGTACGCACCGTACTTATCTTAAAAATCACCAAAGAAAAAAATCCCAAAGAAGCGACCGCTCCGGCGGCGATCATGACCGGCCCAACGCGGAGAAGAGAGGAAATAACGGCTTGATTATTTGCAGCCTTAGGCGAAAGATCCGTTGTTTCCCGTAAGCGAAAATAGTCTTCGTAATAACGCTTAAGCAACTGCACCGCATGGCCTGTTGCCACCGCCAAAATCAAAATAGGGGTCGCAGAATTAAACACATCCATTGGAATGCCAGAAGCGCCCATCACGCCGACTCCCCAAGCGACAGCCAAACCCGCTGTAACCAATGGCAAAATAAGCCCTTGCTTCGTGCGAAAGGCTTCAAAAAGAACCAGGCTCAAAACTACAATAGCAATGGGGAAAAGAAATCCAATTCGCTCTGAATAAATTTCAATGCGAGCCAGAAAACTCGGAATTCCCCCCACGTTAATTTCAACCCGGGCATCCCGTTCATGCCCAACCACAGCCTCCACTTTATCCATGATTGCCCGGAAACCACCCGGCCCATCCTTAAACTCTACGAGAATAGCCGTTGTTTTCGCATCAGCAGACACAATTGAATTCAAATAAACAGGATTCTTCTCGACTGCCCCTCTTAGTTCAGTAAGTTGCGCGGCCGTAGCTGGAACCTTCGACATTAACGGCTTGACTTCCAAACCTTCTGCCGTACCGGCAATATTCTTGGCACGTTTCGCGGAAAGGCTCAACAGGTTTTCTTTAACCACACCGGGCGTCTGAAGAAAAGCCGCCGTCATGCGCTGGATTTTTTCCAAAATCAGAGGCTGATAAATATCACCCTCTTTAGGAGTGACTCCCACCATGACAACATACTTCGACCCAAAAACCTTTTCCACCAAATTACTCGTCGTCACATAGGGATGGGACTGGGGAAGCATGGTATTCGGATCAATAATGATATTCAGATTTTTTGCCTGAATAACCGCCGCAATGGTGACAACTAACGTCAAAGCAATGACTACAAACCGGTAACGAAGAATCCATTCTATGTAGCGTTGCATATTTACCTCTTTGCTAATCAGGTGGCCGGAGTTATTCAAGAGTTGATGCTATTGAAACCGGCATACTCGATTCAATGTCGGCTAGGAGGCATTATTATTGCCTCAGTCTGATGATTAATGAGTCAGTAGCTCATGTATATTCGGAACATGCGGATGAATCTTTAACTCATATGGCTAAACTAGTTTTAGTTGAATACCCGCCTTACTCAAGCCGTTACGTTTATTTGCTGGCTTTCTCTAGCCGTTTCTTCGCTACAAAGCTTTTTAGCCGTTGCAGCGGATTACGGTTACCCAGCCACAACCGGCGGTGATGAAAACGGTTGAGACGGGCATCCAGGTAGGTGTACCAAGGCGTCAATTTCAATTCCTGCGGATGCAACAGGGCTAACAGCGCTTGGGTGGTAATGAAGCCCGCACACAGCTTGCAACCGGCAATTGAGCTGGGGCCCTTACGCGCCTTCAGGTTAATAGATTTCGGATCCAGATATTTAAGATGGTGCATCTCCGGGGCAAAGCCCAAAGCGAACTGAATGATCTTTTCCTCTTCGCTCATCTCCGGGGAAATGGCAAAGTAATCTTCATAAGACATGCCCTCCGGCCCAAATGCCAACACCCCTGCCCCCAACCCCAACGGTATCGCCGCCACGGTGAAAAGTCCCCGTGCCGTAGCCGAATTAATCAATAGCGGGTGCATATCCACCGCAAACACATCCATGCCATCAACGGCCAGGTCCGCCCCTGAAAGAAATGCATCAATATTATTTACATCAAGGCCTTTGTCGAAAATTTTTACACGTAATTCCGGGTTGATTTCCAGAGCATATTCCAGCATTACCTCAATTTTGCGACGACCCAATGTGCGTGTGTTAGCCCCATACTGTCGGTTGAAGTTAGCCAGCTCAAATTCATCGAACTCCGCAATGTGAAATCCACCCACCCCAGCGCGCACCAAACTAATGAGATAATCTCCACCCACACCACCCATACCAGCAATAGCTACGGTGGATCGCTGCAGGCGCGCATGCTCATCCAAACTGACGCAACCCAAGTTGCGGCTGAAAGCGCTGCCATAGTCAAATTCAGTCATTAAAGGCCTTTATTATAAGGAATGGGCGAGTAGGCAATATGCATATTTACGCAGTAAAGTGGAAATTGCAAGAGTCTTGACTACAACATTGGCCGGGAATAACAGCAATCTTTAACTTTATGTGAAATACCGCGTGTCGGAAAAATTTACATTTTTAACTTTTAATCCAGAAAATAAATTTTTATTAATTAATAATCAATATTTTATATACTTGGCACGATATATGCTTTAATAAGCCTAAGGTAAATAGCCTTGAATATATGGGTTACAAAAAGCGTTAAATTACAATAATTAACATCAGGAGAACGGTATGAAACTTAATAAAATTGCAGCCACAATGATTTTAGCATCGCTTGGGTTTACCAGCTTAAATGCCCAAGCCGTGACAGTTGATGGCATTACTTGGGATCCTAATAGCTTTTTCGATTTCAGTTCTACTACTAATCTTTTTGAAATTACGAGTGGCACGGCAGGCGCTGAAATTAGTGGTTACGGCAAGGTAACTTCTCTTAATGCGGAAGGAACTTTTGCTGCTGCCGGAAGGGAATTGACTTATCAATTTGGTGGTTTTATCTTAAATGCCGCCACTACTCTCAGCCCTTTTGGAAGTGGCATCAACTCAGATGGTAGCTTTTCTTTCACTGGAGGCTGGCTCAAAGTGTTTTCGGATGCATCAGCAGACTTTAATGCTCTTGTAAAAAGCACTTCTGGCGATGGTACACTTTGGCTCGACATGTTGGCCAATAATACAGCACTCTCACCTAATACCTTAACTGGAACAGTTACCGGGCAAAATAGCGTTGGCCTAACAGGCCAAGGTACTGGTTATTTTGATGTTGTCGGCGGCTCTGCCGCTGCTTATGTAAATACCAATACTCAACCTGGATCATCTGATTTCACATATACATCCTCGTTCCAAGCTCTTAACGCTCCTGTTATTAATGGCGGGGTAATAGTGGCTAATGCTTTTGGTACGAATGAGCTTTTCGGTCAGTCAGTTAATGTTCCTGAGCCGACTAGTATTGCTCTGCTGGGTTTAGGCCTGTTGGGTCTAGGTTTTAGTCGCCGCAATAAAAAATCTGCGTAATCTCAGCTTTATTCAAAAAAGCCGCACAGATATCTGTGCGGCTTTTTTAATTCGAATAATTTCTATGCAGGCTCAACAAAACCGGACGATGGATTTCACCTTAGAGACTTTAAACTAAATTTTCATTGAAGGTCAAATAGCAAATACTACGCTTTTGGCATAAACCCGATAGAAAATTTATGTGACTTATTTAACAAGTAAGCGCTGCATCCTGAAAAACACTGGGTTTGAAATGCGATAGACAGGTATCACGGTTAGCCAGGACTGATTTAACAACATGAACACCTATGAGATAAGGTTGTCGCGGGGGTTGCACTGCGGTATTGAGAGGACCAGCCGCTTGAAATGGAAATCCGATCCGAATGAGCAACCGTGCCAAAGACGGCTCCATGGCTGCGTAACAATGAGTAAGGCCATGTTTGTTAGCCAGCTTGAATATTTCGTTATATAAACCCATAGCCACGAGCGGACCATCTTGTTTGTCCGTCACGCTCGCAGAATGCGGTCGCTGTGCTGGTGTCTGATGTAACCCGGCACTCGAGAGCTCACCTCGATTCCGACGCAATTCTTTAGCAATTGCCAAACGACCAATTTCACCAAACTGGTTAGATGAGTTGGGTATCTGGTGTGTTGTTGGGTAACGGGATGTAATACTTAAACCTTTAGGATTGGGCAGAATTAACCGTGAACAACCAGCAGCAGCCCCCGTTTCCAATGAACGGCACAATACGTGTACACTGTGCGCGTCATATACATCACTCTCCAGCGGAACGTCACTGAAAAACCGGTTGATGCTGGGCACACGTTTCAACTCTTCACAGAAGACTTTATGTCGTAGAGCAAGATAATCCCGGTATGCTCGGGTACCTGGCGTCACGATGGAATATACAAATTTATTTTCCACTCTACCATGATCCTTTATAAATACAGCAATACACTCTAGTATTTATAAAGCATTAATCATGCCACACATATATTTTCATTTAAAACATATCATTAAAATATGTGTACATTTACATACATGATATGTGTCGCTATATGACGACATAAAATCATATAAATAACTAAAAATTTGAAATTAAAGTAATATTTTTGTCTCCGAAAAGAGACAAATTTAAATTATAACAAGACGCTTTAGACATAACATATTGATTAATATGTATATATTAAAAAAATACCATGATATTGATCATTCAGATTTGGATAGAACTTAGCTATATTGTACTTACAACGTTCAATCCAGAGTTTAGAGCAGGGTTCGCGTCAGACTGATTCTATATCAATCTAAATATTAGAGGGGGGCGAGGGGAGGAGTATCGTTCGTATTTTGCGCTTGTAAAAAACTAAGGATTTGCGTTCCACGCTGACTCAAGCTGCGTTCCATCTCAAATGCACTGATAAGATAGACCCGCCTGGGAGGCTGGACATTCTCATTAATGGGCCCAATTGGGACACATGGAAATCCCAATGTATTGAGAAGTCGACTAAAACGGTTATCCATAGCCGCCATACAGTATTTAATATTTTCTTGCTGGCATAGCAGATAAATTTCCCGATATATACCTAAAACCAGTTCCGGTTGGCGTCGACGGTTTTTTTCAGGTTGATAGATCATTTCGGGTTCAGGATCGCCTTGAAATGGTTTGTCTTTGTCCTCTTGCCGACGTCGAAACTCAGGAGCAATAGCCATACGGGAAATTTCGCCAATATTTGCCTCGGTCGCATCTAGGTAGGGTAAAGGACGGTAAATGACGTATCTAGGAGTCACATTTAACCCAGTGGGGTTGGGAAGAATGACTCGGGCTGACGCTGCGGAAATACCAGTGGATTTGTGGTAGGCCATAAAGTGGCGACTGTGTGGATCATATTGGTCAGTCTCCATGAACCGGCCATTACTAGAAAGCGGACATGAAGATGGAACAATGCGTTGAAGTTCTTTACAGAAAACCTCATATCGGAATTCGAGATAAAGTTCATAAGCAGGGGTCCCCAGCACGACCTCCTCGAAACGAAAATAGACGGTTTCCATACTAGATACCTTAGTCTGATCCGTGTTCATGCTTTTTCTCCGGTGATGATAAATACACCACCAGCAATTAATTGATGCCCACCCGTCACTTTCCGGGACAGGTCATCAAATAACTGCATGATGTCAACCGTATTCCCTAACAAAGAAGCCTTGTAACCTAGCAGGATATTAAACAATACATTGAAAGGTAATTCGCTGCTGGTAAGCGCAAGGATACGGCTCTTGACGTTAACAAACCCTGCATCGGCCATCATATGCTGCAGCTTACGGCCAATGAAGCGATCCCCCCCTTGTTCGGTTTGAGTTATCTGGGCTGTACGCAGAATTTGACTGACGCGCTGATCCTCAGGATAGAAAACGACTAAACCATCGTCGGAATCAACAGCGCAGAAGCACCCACCTGGCCGCATGACCCGATGGATTTCCGAAATCACAGTTTCGGGCTGTGGAATGTGCTGAAGAACAAACCGGGCATACGAAAAATCGATGCTGCTATCCGGGACGGGCAATTGGGATCCGTAGGCCTGAATTGGATACAAACCACAGGCAGGTTTATTGCGAACATTGCCTTCCACCTGAGCCAGCAAAGTGCGGCTTGGCTCAACTACATATAAGCTACCCTCTGGTGCCAGTTCAGCCAGCAGGTCGGAAACAAATCCAGGGCCACAACCCAATTCAAGCACATTGTGCCCGGACTGAATGCCTGCTGAACGTAATATGCCGGCCTCCATGCCACGAACTGCTTGGGCTTGTTGACGCAACCGCTCTGCTTGGAAAGCAGTGTCATTTAACGTTTCAAAGTGGTAGGAACCTGTACTCATGTTGTGACCATGTCGAATGCCGAGCCTGACCAATAACCAATATGGCTTGTGTCAGAATGCAATTCGTTCGTTGTTGATGTTCATGGTATCGGCAACAACGCAAAGTAACTTGATACATGAGCGGTAATTTATTTTTACTTAAAGATACAGCCCGGCATCGCACGCAAAAACAATGGGACCAGCATTTTTAGGGGGATGATGAACCCACTATTACATCACTGGTTTCTTTTTTTGTTTATCCCATGGCTACATTGCCACCTGCCCATTCTTCTGCAAACTTTCGATTACACAACCATGCATGGTGTAACGAAGACAGCATCAAACGCCACTGTCACCACCTGCTACAACTGCTTTAGCAATGTTTTTGCTTCTTCAATCTGGGGAAAAGTTTTTCCGGTAGCCAGAATTTGCTCTAATTCTTTACGTGCCTTGACCTTGTCCCCAGATTTAACCAATCCCAACACCAGATGATAACGAATAGCGGCTGCTTCCGGCGCCACGCTGGCGGCCTTTTGTAAAAGCGGCAAGCCACGCGTTATATTGCCTTGTTCCACCAACATCCAACCTAAGGTATCAAGTATTGCCGGATTGTCAGGAGCAAGTTGGTTAGCTTTCTCGGCATACTCCAAAGCACGGGGATCTTTTTCCTGTTGGTAGAGCCAAGCAAGATTGTTCAATGCCGGAATATTTTTTGCATTTTGCTGCAACACAGCTTGGTATTGTTCGATAGCGGCTTTATTTTGCTTACTGGCAAGATAAATTCCCGCCTGATACATTCGAGCAGTGACATCGGCAGGATGCTCTTTTAACCATTGAGCCAAGCGGATATCTGCTACCTTACTTTTACCGGATTGGCCTAGGGAAGTGTGCAATTTCACCATGAGCGAACCATTTTTGCTGACGCTAAATGCCTGTTCATAGGCCTTCACCGCTAGATCAGGTTTTTTTTGCGCCATCAGCACATCACCTTCCAACTCAAAACCTACAGTAGATTTGAGATTTTTTTTCTGAATTTGCCGGGCAATTGTGAGAGCTTGCTCATAATTGCCTTTTTTGGCCTCCAAAGAAGCTAAAGATAATTGTGCTTCCAGATAATCCGGTTGCAATGATAGTGATTTTTTGAGAGCGTCCGATGCCGCCGACTCGTTCTGCATTGCCATGTGTATCGTAGCGATGAAAAATTGGGCAGGGGCAGAGTCCGGTTTCATAGCGGCAAGTCTGCTGTAGGTTTCCAACGCGGCTGGCTTATCGCCGTTGGCGAATTGGGCTTGTCCCAGAATATTCAGAACTTCTGGGCTGCTGGAGTTGGAGCCTTGAAGTTTTTGGGCAAGAGTAAGTGCCTTCTGTTTTTCACCTATGCGTACATAATGAGCTGCCAGCAGCATGGCCGGTTGCAACTCATCCGGATTTTCTTTGCTGGCATTCTCTAGCCAGGTAGTCGCTTCCTTGGTCTGCCCTTGAGAGAGAGCAAGATTGGCCAGTGCGGTCATGACTTGAGAGTTTTTCTTGTCTTTTTCAAGCATAGCCTCAAAGCGCTTTTTCGCCACTTCTGGCTTTTTGTCCCTCAAATCAAGTTGCACCAAATTCATCACAGCAGGTAAATTGGCAGGCTGAATAGAAAGCGCTTTTTCAAAACTCACGCGTGCAGCAGCACTATCATTTTTGCCCAAATAAGCAGCGCCTTTCAGGTTGTAAACAACGGGGTTCTCAGGTTGTTCTTTTTCCAGAGCCTTTACTGCTGTGAGTGCCTTATCATATTCTTTAAGACGAAGGTGAGTCATCACCAACAAAACACCTGCCTTAGGTGATTTAGTGTCCATTGCTGCTGCTGTTTCCATTTCAGCCACTGCACGGTCATTCTCACCTAGCGCCAATCTGCTTAAGCCTAGGGCGCTATGCAGTTCCGCCGCTTTTGGCGCAAGGGCGCTAGCCTTTGCAAAATATTCTGTCGCTTTTGTGTAATCTCCGGCTTGCATATATGATTCACCCGCAAGTGCCAGTAATTGGATATCGTCTTGTTGCACGGCTTTAAGCGCTGGCGCCAATACATCAATTGCGTTTTGTGTACGGTGGCTTTTTAGCAACGTAGATGCCATCAATTTACGCGCATAGACATTACCCGGATCCCTTTCGAGATATTTCTTCAAATGTTGTTCGGCTTGCGGCAGTGACCCAAGTGCCAACTGCACGGCTCCTGCCAGCAGAACACTAGGCATATGTTCTGGCGCTGCACGTAGAACTTTCTGCAAAGATTCCAATGCTACCGCATGCTTCCCTTGACGGAAATCAAGCAATGCTTGCGCATAGAAAATGATTAAACTATTCGGCGATGTTTTGCGTGCCGCATCAATATCTCCTTGGGCTAAATCGAATTTCCCCGCCTCAATTTCTAAAAAAGCCTTATTGGTATGGGCTGAGTTATTGTCCGGTTGCAATTTCAAAGCTTGGTCATAAGCGGCAAGGGCAAGCTCAACTTTTCCTTGGGCACGCAGAAAATCACCTTTAAAAAGGACCACATCCGTGTTTTGTGGATTTTTGGTTACAGCTTGTTCGGTGAAGCCTGTTGCGGCATCGATATTTTTCTCCGTAATCGAATGCCTAGCTAACCCGATAAGCGCGTCCGGGAAATCAGGTTTATTCTTCAGGGCCTGCTCAAACGATTCCTTGGCTTCCTGGCTTTTGCCTAAAGCTAAATAAGCATTGCCACGCGAGACTGATATTTCAGCAGATTCTTTTTCCCCTGGAACCTGCTTGATCTCATCCAAAACCGCCTGAAATTTTCCTTGCATAAGCAAAGATTTACCCAAATCAGACGACACTTTAGCGGGATTCATTCCCAAACTCAAAGCCTTACGAAGCTCTTTCTCGGCTGAAGGAAAATCTGCAGTTTCATTGTAAATAGTACCCAAAAGATAACGGGCTTCGACATCATCTGGATTTTTTTGCAACGCATTTTTTAGTTGGATAATAGCGGCCTTATTATCGCCCTTCTGTTGATACTGTTTTGCTTCAGCAACCAGCGTCTCCGAGGTCTGCGTTTTACCGCAGGCGGTCATGCCACCCATGCACAGGATCGTCACAGAAACTATTACAATGGTTATTTTTTGCCTGTTTATGTTTAGCATAACTTCTTTCCTTTGAATTTCGTGGTGGCTTTAAATTGATACGACAGTAACGCTAACCTAGAAACTATGAATACAAGTAGTCAACCAACTTCATCTCCCACAAAAGAAGCATTGAACTTCCCGCAAATGACATAACTCAATCCTACCAATGAAATAAACTCGTTCGCCCTGAGTCTGTCGAAGGATGAGCAAATTTTTAACTAACTATTTCTTGTTATTCATTTTGTACTTATTGAAATATTACGCACTATGAATCGCATAGAGGTGTCCTAGAGCCGGAATGCTTTTATCTAGAGTCTCCAAACATTAAGCCCAGCCGCGCGCAAAGCTGTCTGATCAAAATGAGATTTAACATCAATAAAGCAACCATTTGAAACAATTTTTTCTTGGAAATCAGCAAGGGGCCTGACAAGAAATTCGCGGTGTGAAACTGCGGCAATCATTGCATCTGCGCGTGGCAAATTTTCCCAAGTTACAAGTTCCAGGCCATACTCATGATGAGCATCTACAGCAGTGGTTACTGGATCATGCACATGAACTTCTACACCGTAAGACCGAAGTTCGAGAATAATATCCATAACCTTTGAATTCCTGAGGTCAGGGCAATTTTCTTTGAATGTCAATCCAAGTACAGTTACTTTTGAGCCTTTTACATTGAGACCCGCACGGATCATTTCTTTCACGGTTTTTTCCGCAATAAATTTTGCCATTCCGTCATTTATTCGGCGTCCCGCCAGTATCACCTGAGGGTGATAGCCAATCATATCCGCTTTGTGGGTAAGATAGTAAGGGTCTACACCAATACAATGCCCACCAACTAACCCGGGACGAAAAGGGAGGAAATTCCATTTCGTCCCGGCGGCCTGCAGTACCTGCAACGTGTCAATTTCAAGCTTATCGAAAATGATGGCCAATTCATTAATTAATGCAATATTCAGATCACGTTGAGTATTTTCGATCACTTTTGCCGCTTCTGCGACCTTAATACTGGATGCTCTATGTACACCGGCACTGATAATAGCTTCGTAAAGCTTAGCTACTTTTTCCAGCGTTTCGTTATCATCTCCTGATACAATTTTTACAATGGAAGTAAGGGTGCGTTCTTTATCACCTGGATTAATTCTTTCTGGAGAATACCCAATATGAAAATCTTTTTTCCATTCCATGCCAGAATTTTTTTCCAGAATTGGAATACATACTTCCTCAGTAGCTCCTGGGTAAACAGTTGATTCATAAATAATTATTGCGCCGCGTTTCATGTATCTTCCAACCGTTTCGCTGGCGCCAACAAGAGGAGAAAAGTCAGGCTGATGGGCGCTATCTACGGGCGTTGGAACTGCGATTACAATATAGTCGGCAAGAGATAATTCGGAGGGGTCGGAGCTGACGGTAAGGTGGGTAGCCTCTTGCAACTTTTCAGTTGACAATTCTCCAGTTGGATCAATATGCCGCTTGTAGCTCTCTATTTTGGTAGCGGAAAGATCAAATCCGATCGTTTGCTGCTTTTTTCCAAACTCTACAGCCAGAGGTAAACCCACATATCCAAGCCCAACTACGGCAACAATGTCCATACTAAACTCACTTTACTATTTATCATGATCTTTTGAATCTAGCAGATATGCTGGCAAGCTTCAATCTTATTCTCAATTTATCTTATCGGTTTACTAACATCGCTAATGTTATTGTTACAAAAGCCGATATGATATGGGCTTAACTTAAAAATACGAGCAAATTTTGTGGAGTGAAAATGCTGTTTAGAATTTCCAATCACTATGTCTCAAAAGTAGTGTCCATTCTGCTTTTTGTTGAAATGTTTGTCTTCATAGCCTCAGTTTATCTTGGGGCAACTATTCGGTTCTTTGATAGCGGCTTCCCCTATTTTGTCCAGATGGAGAATTTTTCCCTGGCGGCAGGTACATTTACCTTAGTAATGGTTTTTAGCATGAGTGCGTTTGGCATGTATAAGCATGACTACAAAGAAAGCATAAGGGATATCTTTCTCCGGCTCATGCCTTCTTTTGCCCTAGGATTCGGCATCATAACCTTGGTATTTTATTTAGTACCGAGTATTTATATTGGTCGCGGTATTTTAGGTCTCGTAATTATTATCGCCGCTTGTTTGATTTTATTGGTGAGGATTGTTTTTTATCAATTATTCAAATTGAAATATCTAGAATCACGAATTATTTTTATAGGATGCGGTACGCTGGCAAAAGAATGCAGCGATCTGGCTATGCATAATATTAGCTACCATAAATATAACATCGTTGGTTTTGTTCAATTGCCGGGTGAAACGAACTGCATGCTACCGTCTACTATTTTTCCGACAGGAAACTCATTAATAGATTTAACGGCCAAATATAACGCGAATGAAGTCATCGTCGCCGCAAATAATCGACGTGGTGAAAGTTTCCCTATACAAGAGTTATTAGTTTGTAAATTAAATGGAATTAAGGTGACTGATGCGGCGTCTTTTTTTGAGCGTGAAGCATGCCAAATCAGGGTGGATTCTCTTCAACCAAGTTGGCTGGTTTTCGGCGGCGGATTTGACCAAAGTTTCCTACGGTCTTTTATTAAAAGAATTTTCGATTTATTCGCCAGCACTATTATTTTGCTTGTTTCACTTCCAGTGATATTGATTACGGCGGTATGCATTTATCTCGAAGATCGAACTCCAATCTTTTATCAACAAGAACGGGTTGGCATGGATGGCCATACTTTTATGGTTTTGAAATTTCGTAGCATGCGAAAGGATGCCGAGCAAGGAATGCAACCTCAATGGGCGGCCGCAAACGACGATCGTACAACAAAGGTGGGCCGTATCATTCGCAAACTGAGAATAGACGAACTTCCCCAAATTATAAATGTTGTTAAAGGAGAAATGAGCTTCGTTGGGCCACGCCCGGAAAGACCTTTTTTTGTGAGGCAACTCATTGATGAAGTTCCATATTATAACGTGCGGCACAGTATTAAACCGGGAATAACGGGCTTGGCTCAAGTACGTTACCAGTATGGCGCCTCCGTTGAGGATTCCATTCAAAAACTCCAGTACGACTTATACTACGTGAAAAACAATAGCTTGTTTTTGGACGTACTCATATTAATCGATACTTTCCAGGTTGTGATATTGGGCAAGGGCAGCAGATAACCTAATGGAACAACCTTAAATGTTGACAAGCATCACTGCATATAGCTATGGCATAGCCGCTGTAGCATTTCTTATACTCACCGTTCTCTTGTTAACCAGTTGGCGTGCCCGTATTTTCGGGACAGCGCTAACGGTTGCTTGCGTGATAACGGTGTTTTGGGCAACATCAATTGTTTACCAGGCAGCTAGAGCCCCCTTATCGTTGCTGACAGACGTTCTGGAAATTTTACGAAATGCAGGGTGGTCTATCTTCCTGTTAATGTTGTTGGGACCTTTCCAACAAACAAACTCTTCACCTCCTTTTAAATTCAAACTAAAACCTTATGTGGTTGGCATCCTAGCATTTTATTGCTTACTCTTATTTTTGAACATTTATAGCTATTGGGAACTTGAACCCTCCCAAGGAGAAACAGATTTTATAACGGACATCGTTGGCCGTGTAGTCATGGCAGTTATGGGCATGCTCTTGGTGGAACAACTTTACCGGAATACACCCGCCAAAGGACGCTGGGGCATAAAATTTGCCTGCTTTGGAATCGGAGGAATGTTTGTCTACGATTTTTACTTATATAGCGACGCTATGTTGTTCAAGCAAATTAATATGGAAATCTGGACTGCCCGAGGAGCGGTCAATGCCCTGATAGTTCCTCTAGTGGCAATATCGGCGGCACGGAATCCCCAATGGTCTTTGGGTATTTCGGTATCACGCCGTATTTTATTCCACTCAGCAACATTGTTAGGCACTGCCCTGTATTTACTGGCTATGTCTGCTGCCGGCTATTACCTGCGGTTTTTCGGGGGAAGCTGGGGAGCCATCATGCAAGTAACTTTTTTGTTCGGAGCTGTGGCCCTACTTGTTGGCATATTGTTTTCGGGCGCATTTCGTTCATGGCTTAAGGTTTTCATCAGCAAGCATTTTTATAATTACAATTACGACTATCGTGAAGAATGGTTAGGTTTTACGCGCACGCTTTCCGAGCATAGCCATGGACTGGGTGAACGCACCATCCAAGCCGTAGCGGCACTCGTGGAAAGCCCCGGGGGTGTTTTGTTCATTAACCGGGAATCAGGCAATTGCGAACCTGCAGCTCATTGGAATATGAATTTGCCGAATGAGTCTGAACCGGCAAATAGCACCTTTTGCCAGTTTCTGGAAAACAAGCAGTGGGTAATCGATCTTCAGGAATATGGTTCAAATCCTGAAAAGTACAGCGCAATTTTTATTCCTCAATGGTTACGAAGTTTCCCTAAAGGCTGGTTGATAGTTCCCTTAATTCTGCTGGGGAGGCTGTTTGGCTTTATGATACTGGCGCGACCCAGAAGTAGTAGCATCAAGTTAAATTGGGAAGTGATTGATCTACTCAAAATCGCTGGTAGCCAAGCCGCAAGCTATCTTGCCCAACAGGAATCAACTAACGCTCTCATCATTGCGCGTCAGTTTGAATCTTTCAATCGCATGTCGACTTTCATAGTTCATGATCTGAAAAATTTGGTCTCCCAGTTATCGTTATTACTTTCCAATACCGAAAAGCATAAAAACAATCCAGAATTCCAAAAAGATATGCTTGAGACACTCGATTATTCCGTCCAAAAAATGAAACTGCTTCTGCATAAATTAAGCAGAGAGTCTTCCATAGAGCATCCCTCTCCCCTTTTTATTGACAAATTATTACGGCAGACATTGGCATTAAAAGCTGCCTTTGAGCCTAAACCTGAGCTTGAGATCCTAGACCCTGATCTGATGGTGGTAGCTAATTGGGATCGTCTCGAGAGAGTGATTGGCCACATTGTTCAAAACGCTGTTGAAGCCACACCCAAAAATGGCAAAGTAACAATCCATATTTCGAAGCTCGGATTTTTTATAGTGATCGAAATAAAAGATACCGGTCAAGGTATGAGCGAAGAATTCATTCGTGAACGGTTATTCAAGCCATTTGAATCTACAAAGTCGGCAGGTATGGGAATTGGCATGTTTGAAAGCCGTGAATATATCCATGAACTGGGTGGCCAAATTGAAGTCTCCAGCCATCAAAATACTGGTACAACTTTCCGGGTAATGTTGCCACTTCATAAACATGTTGATGATGTCAAAAATACCACGTCACAGCAAGGATACTCCCATGAACCCAGATAAAAAAAAGCTACTTGTGATTGAAGATGATCTAGGCTTGCAAAAGCAATTACGCTGGAATTTTGATGCTTATGAAGTGCTATTAGCGGGAGACCGTGAAAGCGCGCTGGCGCAAGTTAGACGGCATGAACCTGCGGTTATCACCATGGATCTTGGACTCCCTCCTGATCCCGATGGTGCTACGGAAGGATTGGCAATCCTACAACAGATTCTTGCGCTTGCCCCTGACACCAAATTAATTGTGCTTTCAGGGAATCAAGATCATGCCAATGCGGTGAAAGCGATTGGTATGGGCGCTTATGATTTTCATCAGAAACCGTTTAACCCAGAGATACTAGGGTTAGTGGTTGAACGTGCATTTTATTTGCACGCGCTACAACAGGAAAACCGCAGAATTTTACAGATTCAGGCCGATTCTCCCTTATCTAGTATTGTCAGTCGGGATCCCGGCATGTTGAAGGTGTGCCGTAGCGTTGAAAAAGTAGCCCCCTCCTCCGCCTCGGTCATGCTGTTAGGTGACAGCGGAACGGGCAAAGAACTGTTGGCAAGAGCGCTGCACCAAATGAGCCCGCGGCACGAGAAGCGCTTCATGGCAATCAACTGTGCTGCAATCCCGGAAAATCTTCTGGAGAGCGAGTTGTTTGGCTATGAGAAGGGAGCGTTTACCGGAGCTGCAAAACAAACGTTAGGTAAAATTGAACTTGCCGATGGAGGTACTTTTTTTCTTGATGAAGTCGGGGATATGCCCATGCTTCTACAAGCGAAACTTCTCCGATTTTTGCAAGAAAGGGTCATCGAGAGAATCGGAGGGCACCAGGAAATTCCTGTTGATGTTCGAATTGTCTGCGCAACACATCGTAACCTGAAGGAACTCAGCGTTGCGGGACGTTTCCGTGAAGACCTTTATTACCGGTTAAGCGAGATTACAGTCACTATCCCCCCGTTACGGGAACGAGTGGGCGACGCCGCATTGTTGGCACACCATTTTAAGAACAAATTCAGTATTAAAGAGGGGCGTTCTTCACTAAACTTCACTCAGGAAGCACTGGCCATGATAGAAGGATACTCCTGGCCGGGTAATGTGCGCGAAATGGAAAACTGCATCAAGCGTGCCGTCATCATGGCTGAAGGCTCCCAAATAAGCGCAGAAGATATTGGTCTGTCGACTTCACCCAAGATGATAGAGTCTATCAATTTGCGCCAGGTACGTGATGACGCCGAATACAACGCCGTGGTAAAAGCGCTGGCGAGAGTAAATGGCAATATTGCCAAGGCGGCCGAATTGCTCGGTGTTAGCCGTCCAACACTCTACGATTTAATAAGCCGTCATGGTATTGTATGCAAAGCTTAAGGGGAGTTGCTGATCTAGTCGAACATTTATTTGTGGCTTGCATTTTGATGCAAAATTGATTCTCGGCAGAGAGTATATTGCCCTGGCAAACCGCTTTATAATAAGGGCAAGTATTATGAAGGTATCATCACCGTAACTTCCCACCCCCATCTTTTTCATTGCTGGATCATTTGTTGATCAGGTAAAATTTATCTTGCTATCAAAAATCAGTAGTCCGCTTTATCTCCGCTATATCTAAGACACAAAATTGACACCCAGGTATAGTTCATTCCTTTTTTGCTTATGCATTAACAAAATAATCAACCGATAAAAACACATAAGCTCTCCCCAATAAAGAGGAATTTGATGTATGGAATTTAAGTTAATCAACAGCATACTTGAAGCAGAAATGAAAATTGGTCAATTATCCGTAGTCGCTAGCACTTATTTTTCAACCGGTAGATCACTACAATTAATGGCACGAAAGCGGATGCCTTAATGGAAAAAATGGAGATTAAACGCTGGTGGTGGCTATTGCTAATGGTCATCGTCATTTGGTTTGGCACTTTGGAGTACCGCAAACTCATAAAGCCGGACGAAGGGCGCTACGCTGAAATTCCACGCGAAATGGTAGCGAGCGGCGACTGGGTAACACCGCGCCTGAACGGCCTGAAATATTTTGAAAAACCCCCGCTACAGTATTGGGCGACCGCAGCTACCTATACCTTGTTAGGTGAGCATCATTGGACGTCACGTTTATGGCCTGCACTGACCGGTTTTGCCGGTTTATTATTGGTGTGGTTTGCCGGTGTACGTTTATTCGGGCGCGAAGCAGGACAGTATGCAGCCCTAATTCTTGGCAGCAGTTTATTGTATGCGGTGATTGGACATATCAATACGCTTGATATGGGTGTTACATTTTTCCTAACCCTTGGTATTGTCGGCCTGCTACTCGGTCAGCAAGCTGAAGCAGATACACGTACCCGGCGTAATTGGCTCTATTGCGCATGGATAGCATTGGGTTTGGCAGTATTAAGCAAGGGGTTAATAGGGCTGGTGCTACCAGCTGCCGCATTGATAATTTATTCTATTTTGCAGCGCGATCTGACACCATGGAAACGTCTCAATCTAGTGACTGGGCTATTACTATTTTTGCTGGTCACTACGCCATGGTTCATTCTAGTGATGAAAGCCAATCCAGAATTCTTCGAGCGTTTTTTTATTTACGAACACTACACACGATTTTCCACCAAGGATTTAGGACGCTATCAACCTTGGTACTATTTTATTCCCATCCTTCTGGCAGGCATGTTGCCATGGACTATTTTAATGTTTTATACCTTGCTACGCACTTGGAAAGGTACGGCATATATTGGCGCGGCATTTAACCCGGAACGCTTTCTGCTGATATGGGCAGTGTTTATTTATGTCTTTTTTTCGGTGTCTGGATCAAAACTACCCTCCTATTTGCTGCCGATGTTTCCAGCTCTGGCATTATTAATGGGTAAACGGCTGGCCGAGATACACGAGCGAACATTACTGTGGCAACTCGCCCCTGTCTTGCTGGTGCCGGTGGCGACATTGGGATTCGCACCGTTTACAGATTTGTTGGCAGAAACACCGCTAAAAATAGAAATGTATCGCAATTATGCAATCTGGGCCGCGGTGGCCGCACTGATTTATCTGTTTGGATTAATTTCCGCCATGGTGTTATTGGCACGTAGAAAAAAATCTCTGGCAGTACTGATAGTGGCATTAAGCACTTTGATTGGGGCACAAATTATTTTATCTGGACATAATACTGTGGCCAGGTGGCGTTCCGCGTACCACATTGCCGAATCAATTCGCCCTTATGTCAAGCCAGATATCCCATTGTATTCCGTTGGCACCTACGATCAGACTCTGCCGTTCTACTTGAAACGCACCTTTACCTTGGTTGACTATCAGAATGAAATGGCATTCGGTATTATGCAGGAGCCGCAGCGTTGGATACCAGACACCGCCAGCTTCGCGAAAACATGGGATAAGCAACCAGCAGCATTGGCGATTATGCCGGTTCAGTTATACCCGCAACTTAAACAGCAAGGTTTGGCAATGAAGATTATTTTCGAGGACACACAATATATCGTCGTGAGCAAACCATGAACTTGATCAGCTTTGGTTTGATTTTTGCTGGCGTAATGCTTAATGTTGCTGCGCAACTCCTGATCAAAACTGGTACCAACAGCATTGGCTATTTCGAATTTAGTCGCAGCAACGTTCTGCCAATCGGTGTGCGTCTTGCCACCGAGCCTCATATCATCGGGGCAATAGCCTGTTATGTACTTAGCGTAGTGATTTGGATATTGGCGCTATCACGCGTGCAGGTCAGCATTGCTTATCCGCTGCTGTCCATAGGATACGTAGTAAATTTGGTGGCAGCGTGGTGGTTTTTTAACGAATCAATCAACCCGGCTAAAGTGGCCGGCATTAGCGTTATTATTTTTGGTGTCATCATTATTTCCCGAGCATGAACGAATTTCTTCCATTTTCTCGCCCATCAATTGATGAGGCTACTATTGCTGCTGTAGCGGAAACCTTGCGTTCCGGTTGGATTACCAGTGGCCCCAAGGTGCAGGAATTCGAAAAGCAACTCTCCGAATATTTCGGTGGGCGTCCGGTACGCACCTTCAACTCCGGCACCTGCACCATGGAAATCGCCCTGCGTATTGCGGGTATAAGCCATGGCGACGAAGTCATCACCACGCCCATTTCGTGGGTAGCTACCGCCAATGTCATACTCGAAGTCGGCGCAACCCCGGTGTTCGCTGATGTTGATCCGATCACACGTAACATTGATCTGGACAAGGTTGAGGCGGCAATCACACCACGCACTAAGGCAATCATCCCGGTTTATCTGGCGGGCAAACCGGTAGATATGGATCGTCTCTATAAGATAGCTGCCATACACAAATTGCGCGTGGTCGAAGACGCCGCGCAAGCCATCGGTTCGATATGGCGGAGTAAACCCATCGGCTCGTTCGGCGATTTCGTTTCGTTCAGCTTCCAAGCGAACAAAAATATCACTACTTCGGAAGGCGGCTGTCTGGTGCTGAATAACGCAAAGGAAGCCGCGCTCGCTGAAAAGTATCGGCTGCAAGGCGTCACACGGAGCGGCTACGACGGCATCGAAGTGGACGTATTGGGCGGCAAATTTAACATGACTGACATCGCCGCCGCCATCGGCTTAGGCCAATTCGCTCAATTAAATGTTATCACCGCGCAAAGACGCAAATTAGCGCAGCATTATTTCGCGACACTCGGTAAAAATTTCGAAGCGCAAACTGGCGCGCAATTACCGCCGGCTGATTTTGAAAACACCAACTGGCATTTGTTTCAGATAGTACTGCCGGAGCGCATCACCCGTGCTGATTTCATGGCGCGTATGAAAGACAAGAATATCGGTATCGGTTATCACTATGCGCCTATTCATCTATTCAAGTTGTATCGAGCACTTGGTTTTAAGGAAGGCATGTTCCCAATTGCAGAGCGTGTTGGGCGTCAGATCGTTTCCTTGCCAATGTTTGCGATGATGAGTGAAAGCGATGTCGAGCGCACGTGCGTTGCGATGTGTGAAGTATTGGAAAATTAGCATGCGCATAGCGCACGCTATGCTGACCACACCTTAATTTTGCTTGTATTTATTCCCAATTTCGCTAACCGCGCCCTCTGCGGTAAAATGCTGCGCCATGAGCCTCCCCCAACTTTCCGTCGTCATTCCTGTTTATAACGAAGAAGAAGGCCTACAGACCTTGTTCGATCGTTTATATCCGATACTGGATAATCTCGGTATTAGCTACGAGATCGTGTTTATTAATGATGGCAGCCGTGATCGCTCGGCAGCCATTCTACGTGAGCAATTCCAGCGCCGCCAAGATGTAACGCGGGTGATTCTGTTCAATGGCAATTTTGGTCAGCATATGGCGATCACTGCGGGCTTTGAGCATGCGCGCGGTGCGCGCGTGGTAACACTGGACGCCGACCTGCAAAATCCGCCGGAAGAGATAGCCAAGCTGCTCGCCAAGATGGATGAGGGTTACGATTACATCGGTTCAATCCGTAAGCAGCGCAATGATAGCTGGTGGCGGCATGTGGGTTCACGCGCCATGAATCGGCTGCGCGAACGTATTACAAATATTAAAATGACTGATCAGGGTTGCATGTTGCGCGCGTATGACCGTCCCCTCATTGATGCGATCAATAGTTGTAAGGAGGTAAATACTTTTGTCCCGGCTCTGGCCTATACTTTTGCGCGCAATCCCGCCGAGGTGATGGTAGAACATGAGGAACGTGCGTTGGGTGAATCAAAATATTCGTTGTACAGTCTGATTCGTCTTAATTTCGACCTGATGACCGGATTTTCTGTCGTGCCCCTGCAATGGTTCTCCATGGCTGGAATTGCAATTTCATTGATGTCAGCATTCTTCGTGGTCTTTCTACTGGTGCGTCGCCTGTTTGTCGGCCCCGAAGCGGAAGGGCTGTTCACTTTGTTCGCCATCGCTTTTTTCCTGATTGGCCTCACCCTATTCGGCATCGGTCTGCTGGGGGAATACATCGGCCGCATTTATCTGCAAGTACGCCATCGTCCGCGCTATTTGATTCAAGCTGTATTGGATAAAACTGAATGACGCGCGTGGTAGCTTTTGCTTACCATAACGTGGGTGTCCGTTGCCTGTCTGTATTACTGGCGCACGGCATAGAGGTGGCGCTGGTGGTTACTCATCGCGACAATCCTAAAGAAAATATCTGGTTTGCCAGCGTGGCCGAGTTGGCTGCGCTGCATGGCATTCCGGTCATCACACCAGACAATCCCAATACGGTGGAAGTGCTTGAGCAAATTCGAGCGTTACAACCTGACTTTCTTTTTTCCTTCTATTATCGCGAAATGTTTAAGCGCGAATTGCTGGCAATTCCTAAACAAGGTGCGCTCAATATGCATGGCTCGCTGCTACCGAAATATCGAGGCCGGGTTCCGGTAAATTGGGCCATCATTAAAGGCGAAACAGAAACTGGCGCGACATTGCACTACATGACTGAAAAGCCGGACAATGGCGCGGTGGTAGCGCAACAAGCTGTACCCATTTTGCCTGATGACACTGCATTCGAAGTGTTCCAAAAAGTCACCGTAGCGGCTGAAATCACGCTAAATGCTTGCTTGCCCGCTTTACTTGCAGGTACCGCAAAATCAGTGAAACAGGATTTGAACCAAGGTGCATATTTCGGTGGACGCAAACCGGAGGATGGCATTATTGACTGGTCGCAAGACGCGCGCAGCATACACAACCTGGTGCGCGCTGTGGCACCACCCTATCCAGGTGCGATTACCCAACTTTTAGGCAAATCCATGCGCATCCTGCAAACGTTGGTCACAACTTGCGCTACAACGGGCGAGACACCAGCTTTCTACATCAAAGAAGACAAGGCATACGCTATTTGCGGACAAGGTGAACTGCGCATCGTACGTTTTGAGCTGGATGGCGTAGAGATGAGCGCCACAGAGTTTGCTACCCAGTATGGGGCGGCAAAATTTAGGTTTAGCGTGCCTCTATAAGATTGTTAAAGAAAATTATCATGCCACAGTTAGCGCTTAAAATTGATGTAGATACCTATCGCGGCACACGCGAGGGAGTTCCGCGTTTAGTAGAAACGCTGAAGCGACATGATGTGCAAGCCACATTCTTCTTTTCTCTAGGCCCTGACCACACTGGGCGCGCTATCCGGCGTGTATTCCGTCCCGGTTTTTTAGGCAAGGTATCGCGCACCTCAGTGCTCGAACACTACGGCCTCAAGACGTTACTGTATGGCACTTTATTGCCTGGGCCGGATATTGGGCGCAGCTGTGCACAAATATTACGCTCGGTACGCGATGCAGGCTTTGAAGTCGGTATTCATTGCTACGACCATATCCGCTGGCAGGATTATGTTGCTGGCAAAGATGCCCATTGGACAAGGCGTGAGGTGCAGCGCGCCGTGGATAGATTCATCGAAATTTTTGGCGTAGCGCCCAAGGCGCATGCTGCCGCCGGTTGGCAGATGAACCGGCATGCCCTACGCCTGATGCAACTACTAGATTTTGATTACAGCTCTGACACACGTGGTACACACCCCTTTATCCCCACTTGGAATGCAGAAATTGTTGCCTGCCCGCAATTGCCTACCACCTTGCCTACCTTGGATGAAATCATTAATCGAGAGGGGATCACGGTGGAAAATGTGGCGCAGCACTTAATGAGACTGACTGCAAACCCTCCTGCTATGGGTCATGTATTTACACTGCATGCCGAATTGGAAGGGGGAAAGTGGATGCCAGCATTCGAACAGCTCATTACGGGCTGGAAAGAACAAGGCTATGAGCTTGTTTCATTACGTCAGTATTTGGAAAACCTTAAAGACACTCTGCCACGAAATGAGTTGGTAATAGGGACAGTAGATGGGCGTAGTGGGACACTGGCCATGCAGGGAAAATAGGCGCGGTGGGCTTCAGAGTTTCAGTTTAGTTGGAATTTAAGTGGCTGCTTACAAGGGGCTAGATGTGATTGCGTGCAAACACATTATGGTTTGGCCTTCTTGTTATCACATCAGTCACCAAACCGATATGAAGCCATAGCGACATTAAATACTTTATCTACAAAAATACGGCTTCCGACATCATCACCCGCTGCGCCTACGACGACCATTAACGGAATGAGGTGGTCTTCCCGTGGATGAGCTAGCCGAGCTACTGGTGCTGTTTCCCAATTAATTAATTTCTCAGCGCGGTTAAAAGGGTTTGGATCGGAAATTGCTTCATTTAAATACTGCTCGAATTGTTCGGACACAGGTGTAGCATCGGTTTGTCCGAATCCTCGCATGTTGTGGTAGGTAAGACCACTTCCGATGATCAAAATGCCTTCATCCCGAAGGGGCTTCAAAGCTTCACCAGCCCGAATATGCTCCAAGGGATTGTAATTCGATTTCAATGAAAGCATCACTACTGGAATACTTGCATCTGGATACATAAGGAACAAGGGAACAAAAGTTCCATGATCGAATCCTTGATGCGGATCTTCCTTGCTGCTGATTCCCGCTTGACCGAGTAGCTCACGAACGCGGCTTGCGAGCACAGGCGACCCTAGTGCCGGATATTTGATCCGGTAGGTATGTTCAGGAAAACCAGAGTAGTCATACCTCATCGGAGGATTGGTTGCAGTTGATACTGTAAATTCGCTTTCCTCCCAATGGCCCGTAATGACCAAAATTGCTTTCGGTCTACAGGGGAGGCTTGCCGGAAGCTGACCCAATTCCCGAGCGGTTTTTGCAAATTGCTTCTTCATGTCATCAATATATGGCCAAGGACCACCACCATGCGAGATGAAAAAAGTTGGAAGTTTAGTGTTGTCCATATTTTTACTAGCTATTTATATAGTATGTTTTTAAATACAATTTTTTAATTACAGCAAGGCAATAGCATTTTAGTATTCAGGCGGCTATCAATATCTGGATTGCAAGTGTTCCCAACATCCCCCAACAAGTCACCAGAACCAAAAATCACTTAAATTCTAAGTGGAATAACTTACTGCACTAAGTTGCGTAGTGAGCCCGGTTGCGGCCAGCGCGCTTTGCTTCATAGAGTGCACTGTCGGCACGGGCAAACACCGTGGTCGGTGTCTCATCATCGGATTGCTGGCACTGCACGACACCAATACTCACCGTCACAGATACTATCTGGCCATTGGCGCTGTAATGCATGTCCTTTACCTGAGAACGGATGCGCTCCGCCATTTTCAAGGCCATATCCGCTGTTGTTTCAACCATAATAATGATGAATTCATCACCACCATAGCGCGCAGCATAATCCACACTACGTATCGATTGGCTGAGTATCTTGGCCACAGCTGCAATGACCTGATCACCCGCAATATGACCGTGGCCGTCATTAAGAGTCTTAAAATAATCAATGTCCATCATGAGCACTGCAAAAGGCCTCTGATTACGCTTGAATCGGGCAAGCTCATCTTTCAGGATCACGTCAAGTTTACTGCGATTATAGAGACCGGTAAGGCCATCGGTAATTGAGAGCGTCTCAAGTAACTGATTTTGTTGCTGCATGGCTTTATTTGTGGCCACAACTTCAGCATGGCTATGACGCAATTTGTCCGCCATCTGATTAAATATCTGGGTGAGGTGGCCGAATTCATCATTGCGTGTAACAGGCAGCCGCACATCAAGATCCCCGTCGGCGATACTGTTAGCCGCATTGATCAGATGTTGTAACGGTGTGACGATTGAACGCCCCATCCGAAAAGCCACTGCTGTCACTACCAACACTAACGTGCATACCAGTGCCAGATACAAATTGCGCAAACCCACCCAAGCGGCGTAAACATCAGCACGATCCCGTTCGGCCACTACCGTGACCGGAAGCACGGCAGGCGTGTCTGCCAGGCCAATCACTTCACGATGCATTACCCCTTGAAAGATCATAGATTCACCAGGTCGCGCCAGTAGCTGCCGTAGTACTACCCCATCCAGCGACATTAGCTTGGTTGCATTAGCGCGACTACTGAGCAACTCCCTGCCATTCTGATCTAGCAATAATACTTCGCCCAGTGGTGACTTCGTCGAGTTTTTTAGATAGGGTTGCGCGGTACGTAGATCAAGCACGGCCACCAATGCACCCATGAATATATTGTCATACGACAACACAGGAACCGCAACGCTCAGCGTCGCGGTGGCGCGCTGCTTTTCCCAATGGGGTGGGACAATCACAATACCTTCGGTAAGTGCACTTTCCGGCCAACTTTTCGGCAAAGTTATAGCGGAAGGTACCGCCGCACTACTGGCCACTACTTGTCCAGTAGCCCCGACCACGGTTAATTCCAATATTGTATCTAATTTTGATTGCACCGAACTGAGATAGTGCGTCAAGGCCTGCGGAGCTTTATTCATCTTGCCTGTAAGCGGGTGAGCAATCGGAGCAAGTCCATCGATAACTGCATTGGATGTAGACAATGCGCGCACTGTGTGGATGTGCTTATTGATCCATAACTCCAACTCACGGCTGGCTTGGCTTGCCAGGGCACGCAGTTCACGGGTTACATTGTCGCTGATTTGTGCTTCATTCTGACGGAATGACAGCAGCCCTAAACCCAACGATGGGATAAGCGTAGCCATGATAGCGAAAACAAAAATTTTGCTTTTAATACTTCTCAACAATACCATCTATATGAATTTCCTTACTAAAATTAAAACCAGCTCTCTTCATTATTACCAGAATAAAGTCATATCGAATCGATATTACCGAATATCGTTTCATACAAATTCCTGATTAATATTCATCAAAATCTGCGCCAACAATATCCGCATTTGCATGACAATGTCCCGTGCGTGCTCAATATCTTCATCTCCCTGGAGCTGCTCTAACGCCTGACACAATTCGCCAAAACCCATTGCACCCACGGTTCTGGCCGATGCCTTGGTGCGATGCCCTAAAGCGCTCAGTGTTGCCATATCTCCCTGGGCCAACGCAGTTTCAATTTCAACCATTGCCTTCTGAGTCAAATCCAAAAACATCATGACATATTTACGGATTTTTTCTGGATGGTTCCCCAATATTTTGGCCAATATTGACAGATCGATGATGCTTGGCTCGCTTGTACTTGCTACCCTAGTTTCTTTGACCACTGCGGGCTGGAGCGAGGTCGCTGCGAATGCAGGCACAACTAAACCGGGTCGGGGCAGAAGCCATTTTGCAAGTGTCGTGATAAGCAACTGAAAATCAATCGGTTTAGTTATAAAATCATTCATGCCCGCATCGAAACAACGTGTCCAATTTTCACGCCCAGCATTTGCTGTCATGGCAATAATCCGTGTAGCCATAAGCTCAGGGTTAGCCCGAATTTGACGGGTCGCTTCAAGGCCATCCATCACGGGCATCTGCATATCCATCAAAACACAGTCAAAGTGTTCTTTAGCCAGCAGATCAAGGGCCTCCTTTCCATTATTGGCAATGACAACAACCACACCAATTTCTTCCAATAACTCTTTGGCCACTTGTTGGTTAAAGAGATTATCTTCAACTAGCAGGATGCACGAGCCTTGGATTATATCCAGGCCGACCAATGGCGCAGCTTGAACAACCGTAACCGGCTTAATGCCTCTACCCAGCCGGGCAGTAAACCAAAAAGTACTGCCATTGCCAGGCTGACTCTGCACCCCGACCTCACCACCCATCATTTCGGCCAATTGTCGGCTGATGGCTAGCCCCAGCCCAGTACCCCCATATTTACGTGTGGTTGAAGCGTCAGCTTGATGAAATGGTTGGAATAATTGGGTGAGTTGCTCTGCGCTTATGCCAATGCCGCTATCCTGCACTTCAAAACGCACCAGCATATCTGTTTCGTTTGTTCCGAAGGTATTGTTTTCAATAATCCTGGCACGAACGATAATCTCACCCTGATCAGTAAATTTAATGGCGTTACTAATGTAATTAAGCAACACCTGATATAACCGCAACGAATCTCCTCGAAGCGGACGGGATAAGTCAGGGTCAACATCAAATATAAGTCTCAGGCATTTGCTTGCAGCGCTCTCACTAAGTTGACTGGAGATATTCTCCAGAATTGTATCCAACTCAAAATCCAGTATTTCTAACTTGAGCTTGCCTGCTTCTATTTTTGAAAAATCAAGCATTTCATTTATCAGGCGCAATAGATGTTGCGCTGAATGGTCGATCTTTCCAACATAATCAAGTTGTTTAGAATTAAGTCCGGTACGCCGCACCAAATGTGTCATACCAATGATGCTGTTCATCGGAGTGCGAATTTCATGACTCATATTTGAGAGAAATTCAGTCTTGGCCTGATTGGCTGTCTCGGCTTGTAGCTTGGCTTGCTCGAGTTCAGAAGTACGTTCTTCAACCCGAATTTCCAAACTTGCATTCAAATTGAGTAAATCTTGCTCCGCACGCTTGCGTTCAGTGTGGTCAATACCGACTGACAAGATCATCACCATTTCGCCTTCTTGACCGTAAAGCCGTGAGTGACTCCAGGTTATTTCGTATTTTTCGCCTGGTTTGCTCATCAAAATTGATTCACGCTGAATGTGCTTATGCTTTCCTGTAGCAAGATCTTGTAAAGCTTGTTGCGTTTCTGTTCCAACCGTTCCGGGATAGCTAGTTGCCTGAATAAAGCACTTGCCCAACAATTCTGTCTCACTCCAACCAGTTAATAGCTCCCCGTAACGATTTAGGCTACGAACCGCCCCATCAACTGATTGCGTCAAAATAATAACCTGTGCGGTATCGAGTAGGCTCTCATTAAAATCCCGCTCAATTGAAATACGATGCAACATGTTCCGCAACTCTCCAGCATGCGCCGCCACTTCCTGTTCCAACGCTTCCAACCGGAATGACAACGCAACTGCAGCTTCATCCAGGCTATCAATTTCGTCATCCAAAAAATGCCGGCCACGTGGGACAATTTTGGCACGTGCCTCGGCAAAAGCGCTCCGCCCCAACAAGGGAATTGCCCGTACTGCCCTCGTCATCCGCTGCAAGGGTGCATTGACCAAAAATGCCAACAACAACAATGAAAGCAACGAAGTTGCTAATTCAGCTTGTATCCGGCTCAATACTGATTTGCGAATTTCAGCCAAGGCCTGGGTCAAATCATCGATTACTACAAGCATAGCACCAGAATTTATGCCGCTGTCATCGCCTATTTCCACAAACGACAATTCAAACTGTTTGCCTTGATAAGGTACTAATTGCCAATTTTTTTTGCTTTGCTTAGATGGTAAATCTTTTAATTGATGGAGCAACGGAAGATTCCGTTCTGAGCCGCTTAGCGCTACGATCTGTAAGCCCAAACTGGGCAGCGAATTTTTATCCATCACAAAACCAGCTGGAGCTAACACGCCAAGATCGGCCCCGGATAAACGATTGAAAGAAACGATCACTTCTCCCAGCGAGCTACCCAAAACAATTACACCAGCCACCCGGCCTGCAGATAGGATAGGTGCCGCAGCAAATTGCGTACATATCTGCCGACAGTGCATCCAATGCAGCGCACGTTCTTGCGAAACTACGGCACGCACACGGTCATCTTGCTCTATATCGGAGGCCGCATCCGCATGCCAAGCGGCCAGAGTGGCTCCCGTCCTGGAATATACCTTCATGGAATTGATATCGAGATCGAGCTGCAAGACGGGCCAGTAACTATCGAAATGCTCACGAAGTTTCAAAGATCCCGGCTTTGACTGAAATGCACTGCCCGCGCCAACCGTCGCGAGCAAGCTGGCCTGCGTTTGCAAACGCAGAGCGGAATCGGTACGTACAGCAATCGCTTCAGAAATCAGACGCTCGCGCAAATCGGTACGCTGCCCTTCGAAACGTGTTTTCAAATCACGAAAATGTAGCCAGGAAAGCGTACCATTAACCGAGAGCATCACCACGCCAAGCGTTAGCAGTACCTTCCACTTCAGGCTCAAGAACCTAATTGTGCTACGGCTTGAACCAGAGGATCGGCTATCCGGCATGAGCGTCACTAAAACCGAAAAGACCCCAGTAACATGAACATATCCCAGCGACGCTCCAGAGCCCGAGGGTCAGGATTATCCTGAACTGGCAAATAAGCTGTACCATCAACGCGATGATATTCGGCACGCAGCATAAATTCAGGGGTTAAGTCAAAGCGCACGCCTGTAGTCCAGTCTTTGGAAAAACGAGTAAAGCCCGGCCGGCGGGTGGCCGCAGCGAATACCTTACCATCACGATCCTCGCTATCGATATACATCACATCGTAACGTAGTAACGCTTCCCACTTCGGAGCCAATCGATAACTACCCTGAATATAATAGCTTTGGCCATGCGTGGTGGAATCCGGAGCATTCGGACCAAAGTTTTTAATTGAAATTGGACGCAGGGCATACTCACTGGTCAGGCTCCAATTTTCAGCGTTGTATTGGGAAGAAAATATTTGCACCATAGATTTCAGTTGTCCCGCCTGTAGTACATCCCTCACGCCAGGGCTATAATGCGTATCAAATCGCAATACGGTATATCCCAAACGATATTTACCACCATCCCCCTCATACATCGCTTGGGAAATCTGCGCTATTTTAGGTTCAAACCTCCCATTGGGAAGCAATCCAACCAAGGCCACCTTGCTAGCCTCACTACCAATCTGGGGTTTGCCAAGCGCGAATGTCACAAACAAATTGCCAGCTTCATAATTACGATCGAGATAAAACTCTGCTCCATCACCCGCAAGGGTAAGATTGCGTGAGCGCTCAAAATAAATAGATTGCGGCAAAAGGATACTGGGGCGAGTAAAAGCAACATCCCGTGTTTTATTATATAGTCCATAAGAATTCTTCACGCGCCCCAGGCGAATCCCACTACGGCCTTGCTCGCTTGATGATATTGTCCAGTCGGCTAACCCATAATCCAATCGCACATTGCCGTTATCAGTTCCTCCGGCTTTATGTGAAAGCAACCCCGCGGACAGCTGCAAATCTGAAGTCGGCCTCAGGGACGCATTCACCCCTATTTCTCTAAAATCTGTACTGGCTTTTTTATTACTCTGACCGAGAAAGTTATTATCACTGGTGATCACCACGCCTTGCGTAAGAAACCCATGCAGCTGCAATTCGCTACCCATCAAATTTACGGCATGGGCAAACGTAGTCCAAAGCAAAAAAACACCCTGAATAAAAAACCCAACTGTAGTCTTAACGAATTTGAAGGGTACGCACATTATTAGTGACCTCGTTTATTTTGATGTAGCCAATCGCCCCCGGCGTTGATGCTATTCTTGATAGCATCTCTTGCGTTGAAGTAACTTGCTCCGGATATTGGCCCTGCCCGGAAAATACCTGCCGATCCCACGCCAATCTCAATTGATGCGGGAATACTTGCAAAATATTCTTACTGAAAGCACCATGTTCCGGCGCATCATCTTTCATCACAAATACCTTGATCGGCGTATCTGCTGGCCATTTATTAAGGCGCATGCCAAAAACAGCGCGCAGCGTACTTCTGGAAATTACATTTTCACTAGTCGAAGGGAATGCAATGGCAACCATAGTTGGCTCTTGAGTATCCGCATAAGAATTTGCGGTAATCAGAAATACCGCCAACATGTAAAACGCACAAAGTCGCCAAAACAATGTCAACACTCTAAGACAAAAAAGATTTTTCATCGCTAAAACGAGATACCGCCGGATAAATTCGGACACAGGTTGATAATTAATAACAATTAAGCTTTGCGCCTAAGTCGTTCAAAAGTATTGCCAACATCAGTGCTCGTTTCGGACAAGACAAACACTATTTTTAAACGTAAATCGACCAACCACTGCATTTCTTTAATTATCTTGGCTATATGTAAAATATAGCGAGAAATCAACTTTCAACCTCCGACAGAAAGTGAATTTGCTTTTCACCAAAAGAAAAACTCCCGTCCAACCGACGCGCATGGTAGCTTCTTTCTTCATTACAGCACCAACGTTTATAAGGCGGTCAGCAATACGACTTGCCGTGTGACACACTTCTACAACCAAGCACGTTTCATCGGGCGGTAAAACGATTCAACCACCGGCCACACAAAGTGCTGGGTTTTAGGTTATTGCATGAAGTATTATTTGAGGTGGAGATGCGCTACACCAAGCCATCATCAGCTGTTGCACTTCGAATTTAAATCCGCCTTTCATTTTTTCGACAAAATCGAGTAATCACGGATGCCAGTTCATCACGTGCGATCGGTTTCGCCAACGTACCCAACGGGGTCAGGCCAAGCTTGCTGGAATACATATCCATCCCGGACAGCAAATGCCGTTGGGCTCCTGAGATTAAAATAACGTCCCCAACATAACCTTGCATACCGAGATGCATCAAAAAACCAACACCGTCCATTTCAGGCATACTGAGATCACATATCAATATGTCCGGCTGTGATGACAGCCCGGCTAGTATAGCTAGCCCCTGCTCACCATTTTCAGCCTTAAGAACTTCAGCCACACCTAATTCAAGCAACATATCGCCAACAAGTTCGAGTGTAAATTTATCATCATCCAACAACAATATCCGTAGGTTGTTCCCAGCTATCATTTGCGCTGTCCCGCGTTCATCCGTACCAACCTCAATCATACTAACTCCTTATTCATATTTATCCGGCTCTATGTAGAATAGAATAAATAACCGATTTCTAAATCTCTCGCAAAAAATAAATTCGTTCGTCCTGAGCCTATTGTAAGGATAAGCGGATCTTTAACTGACTATTTTTTGTTGTCGCTGTGTACTTATAAAAAAGTAGCCATAATAGAGCCTATTTGCTTAGCGCTACGCCAGCAATAGCACACATTTGCACGACAACACCTCCACTTACTCAACATCTTAACCATCCTTATATTACTCTGCCTGTCACAGCTCACCGAAAACTCTCACTAACAGCTTTACCGATGACTTAATCCGATACTACAAGGATCCAACGCCATTATGGGCCAACGCAATTTCATTTTAACAATTGTTTTTTAACAATTGGTCGGGGGCAGCCGAATCACTATGCAAACCATTCACAATTGTCATTGCTAGCATGGATTGTACAAGCGCAGCCTCACCATCAATCAGGCCGAGTAGCATGATTAATCTACAGATAACCAAATTGCTCTTCTGACCTATTCTCCTATTCCGGCCTCAGTCAAACTATACCATTCGGGGGATCTGACTCCAGTTGCATAGTTTACTTTTTAAGTAAACCCATACTCAATAAGTTGAAATGTTACAAATTTAGTATAGCTTGGATACCCCCGAAGTAAAGATAGATGTACCGCTTGCACAGTATTGCTAAGGTCAGATTGATCACGGCTGTGTAACGGAAAACTTTAGGAACCTCCATAAAAGTATAAAATAGTTCAAATACACAGTCTACCGCCCCATAATACATTATGGTCAACAATAGCTCTCAAGAAACAGATTGTTACATTCAAAAACTCATACAACTACAACATGCTTAGTAATAATCAAAGTACGGTACGCTGTAAAAACAAAGTCCGACATTTCTGTAATCTACTGGAAATGGAAAACTGCGATGAGAAGAATACCCAGAAGGATTTACACGCGGAATTTCAGGAGCAGGCTGTACCTGCATAAAATAAACAAAATGACGATTCCTGAAATAGCTATAGACCCGGCACGATGAAGATTGAACTCTTATCGTACCGCATCAGTCTGCTGCGCATGGATAAAGAAGATGCTAGATTTCAAACATTAGGGCAGTTGCACGAGCGGCGAAAGCAGATCGTGCGATTGCATCGCAAAAAGATTGGCGTGATGCGTATAGCTGAGTTGAGTGGGCTCTCCTACCCGGCCGTGCGCGGCGTCATTGACCGGTTGAACGGGATGGAGCGACAACGATCAAGCCCACGCTACGCGGCAGGCAATGTGGCGACGGCCGCCACCTGACTGGCGAGCAAGAGCGCCTGGTCAGGCAAATTATCTGCGGCAAACGGCCTGAACAATTGAAGATGGAATTTGCGCTGTGGAACCGTGCCGCTGTCATGCAGCTGGTTGAGTGTG
>QFXH01000013.1 GCA_003402345.1 Candidatus Nitrotoga sp. MKT
ACGTCATTCTTTACATGAGCCTTAAGGAGGCAGTTGTGCGTATCATTTGGCGCGCAAAGGAATATAAATTCACTATCAACGTGGAACATGTCCCTGTAAACCTTCTCCCAGTCTCTATTCGGGTAGGACTTTAGAGGGTTGTCAACTACATACGGCTTCAGAAATGGTGAAGCTGCAAAGGCGTTATTGGCCATTACAGCTAGTCCAGCGGTGGCGGACAGCTTTAGAAAGCTGCGCCTGCCAATGTTATTCTTAATTTCCATCATTTAGTCACCCCTATGTTAATTTAAATTAAATTATTTTCTCGGCTTTTGTAAGGCATCAATCCGAGTAATTTTCATTCACCACTTTTAAGTTAAAACAAAAAACAACAATCATCCATGCCACAAAAACTAATTCTTCGGTATATACCACGTCAGTCACACCCATAAATATATGGATTTTTATAATGATAAAAATCGGGTAGTGAATGATCGCGAATCTACGCGGATAAAATAAAGTCGATTTGATATAGATCAAGCTTATGCCATTTTTTGGCTCGCTTATCTAACCTGAAGATTCATAAATTGACGTACACATCACTAGATCTTTTATAAAGCCATGGAAATAGAGGTCTCGGTCCTTTGCCCATGTCACGAACATGAGCCATCATCTCTTTGCTAACAACCTAACAAGCCTCGCTTGCATTACTAAACAACCACCGGCTAAAGCCGGAGGGTTTGAATTACGGACTGAAAGTCCGGATACGCGTCGCCTAAACGACGCGCCCTAATTCAGGTTCCATTTTAAAATCATCGTTCGGCTTAGGCTCAAAATGATGCTCTATCATTGCTTCCGTCATCTGGCCTACCGTGGCACAAAAATAACCTCTCGCCCCAAAGTGTCTGTCCCAGTATTTCTTTTTCAGGTGCGGAAATTCTTCAAACAGCTTGCTCGATGTGCGCCCTTTGATTCACCCCATGATCTCGCTGAGTACCATGTTAGGCGGACAACTCACGAGGATGTGCACGTGCTCTTTACTCACAACACCTTTGACAATCCTAATTTCAAAGGCTTTGCATGTCTCTCTCACCAAGTCTCGAATTCGCTCCGCCCCCCCATTCAACACTTTATAACGATACTTCGTTACCCAGACAAAGTGGTACTCAATTTGAAACACCGTATAACTGCCATATCTGTATTCCATACCACACCTCCATTCGTGTGGCATATTGCCGCAGCTAAAGCCGGTGGTTTAAACCTTGTGATTGATAATTAAGACTGTGTTGCAATTCCTTACTATTGACCCAGCAAGAATTATTCATGAAGCTGCATAGACGACTTTTGGATCGCCAAAATAGCGGTGTACGCGTCGGGGTTTTGCTCAAGCATCGTCATGTGATCTGTCGCGGCAGCTCTGAGTTTTGCCTTGGTGCGTACTGGCACCTCTGAAGTGATGACGTGTTTAAGATCCGCATTCAGTCTTTACTTCGGGGTTGAGTTCAGGGCTGTAGCTGGGCAAGTAGAACAACTCGATTTTCTGCGCGTTCTCGGCAGCCCAAGCCTTTACAGGTTTGCTGTGATGAACGCTCAAGTTATCCAGCCAGAAATACTTTACGGTCTATATCCTTGATGAGCGCCTCCAGAAATTCAATAAGCTTGTCCAAGTTAAAGGCCTCATCAATAATCATCCAGCGGTTGGTGACCATCGCAATCATCGATAGCTTGTGGCGCGTACCGCCTACTGCGAACGTCACAGGTGCCTTGCCCACCGGCACATAGCTTCTGCCTCTGACATCCGTGTTGATTAGCGCCGTCTCGTCGCCCCAGTGAATTTCCGCTCCTTCGATTTTTGCTCTGGCTTCAATGGCCGGATACTGTTCATCAAGCCAAGCCTGAATGGCTTCAGGGCGCTGCCCGTATGCTTTTTTGATGGGTTTTTGTGGTGTAAAACCCCAGCGTGCCAAGTAGCTGACTACTGCCCGAATAGACAGCTTGATACCGTGCATCAGCTCAATGTGCTGGCGCACGGCGAGCCTACTCCATAGCGCAAAATCCATCTTGAATTTTTCGGGGCGTTTGTCGCAGACTGGTTTGCTGAATCGTCAGTTCTTGGCTAGCCGTCAAGCGACGTCCACTGCCAGGTTTTTTACCCCGAGTGCCCCCGAACCTTCAGCCTTATAGTCCCAGCGCCGTATTGACTGCCGTCCAGCTCAATCCCGTTTACGCCACGATCTCCATCACCGCCACGCCTTTGCGGTGCATACGAATGACTTGCTTGCGGCGTTCATGCAGTACTTCTCGCGACTGCTTGCGGGCATCTTCTTTTTCCATAATCAATGGGCATCGAAAATCAAGATAAATTCATTTATAAATCGTGCCCGGTCTATAGCGAGGAGGAGGAATGACAAAACAACGCCAGCATTACGAAACCGCTTTCAAACTCGAAGTAGCCCGCATGGTATTAGATCAATGATTGAGCGTCGCGCAAGTTGTCAAGGACATGAATATTGGCCGCACGGCGATTAATCGTTGGATTAAACAATACCGCGCGGAACAGCAAGGCAAACCGCTCACCGCCGAACTGCAACGCATTCGCCAATTAAAACAAGAGAGCCGTCAACTGCGTTCAGACAACGACCTATTAAAAATAGCATCGGCCTTCTTTGCCCGCGAACTGAAATAATTGATACCTTAATCGGTCAAGTGCAACAGAAGACCAACATTGTCCAAGCCTGCCGCGTATTGGGGGTCAGCCGCGCAAGCTACTACGCAGCCCGGCAACGCGCCAAAGAGCTCGCCATTTGCGTGGCTAGTGTGCAGATCAAAGCCGCATTTAAGGCGAATCAAAGCTGCTATGGCAGCCGTCGTGTTGTCGATGTAAAAGCTCAGGGTATCGTGATTGGGCGTTACAAAGTGCGTCGTTTAATGCGTAAAGTGGGATTCAAACCGATCTGGAAAAAAAGTTTGTGAATACCACCGACAGCAAGCATGATTTACCTGTAGCGGATAACCTGTTGAACCGTCAATTCAACCCAGCCAGCCCGAATCAGGCGTGAACATCTGACATCACCTACATCCACACCCAACCGGGTTGGCTGTATTTAGCGACGGCGATGGATTTACACTCGCGCAAGTTCATTGGTTGGGCGATGAGTCCAACCATACCAGCGGAGCTGGTGTGTCGGACATTACGTATGGCGCTTGGGCAATGCCAACCTGGATCAGGATTGATGCTGCACTCAGACCAGGGTAGCCAATACGCAAGCCATGAATATCAAGCGTTACTTAATCAACACGGCATTACTTGCCGTATGAGTCGCAAAGGGAATTGTTGGGATAATACGGTGATGGAACGCTTATTTTTGAATTTGAAGATGGAACGGCTGTGGCAGCGCAAATATGCGAATCAGATGGAAGCGATTTAAAGATGTGACCGACTATATCGCGGGCTTTTACAACTGCGTAAGAAGGCATTCAGCTTTAGGTAATATCGCACCATTGGCTTATGAGTTTGCAGCAAAACAACCGATTGCGGTGTCTGAAATTACTTGACCACTACAGCCATCTGGTCAGCACGACGCCACTAGCGCTGTGTGACACTGCTCCGCCGTCTCATACTGCTTCAGAAACTCAGACATCGACAGACCCTTTTAAAACTGAACTCAAATCATTGTCATGACCCATCTCCTTGGGTAGATGCGCCTATTATGAATCCCTCAGTGGCTCACCACATGAGCTTGTGCGCAGAAAATTGCACCCAACTGGGGCATGTAGCTAATCAGGAAAAGTATGCACCCTGATCAGCCTTACAACGTGTAAACTACGAAACGATTTACCATACGCTTTACGCCATATCTCGTGGTGAACTGCGCCGTGAGTTGATTGCCAGCTTACGCTGGAGCCGTGATAAGCGCCGTTCCAAGACTCGTGCTCCAGATGGTCGCGGACATATAGCACAAGCACAAATGCAGCGCATCCACCTGCGTCCGCCGGCAGTGTGGCGGATCGTTTATACCGCGGCACTGGGAAGCTGTCATGATCAAAGGCGCGATGAACCGTTCCTCAGTCGACACACTAATCGAACGCACCACATTAACGGTGGTGTTAGCCAAAATGGCTGATGGCACGGCGTAATCGGCCCTGGGCAGTTTCAGTGAAATGCTTAGTGCAAATTCCACCAGAACTACGCAAGACCTTCACCTACGATCAGGGGCGCGAGATAAGCAAATACATGCAACTAACTGAACGAACTGGTATGGCGGTTTACTTCTGCAACCCCATAGCCCGTGGCAATGCGGCTTGAACGAAATACGAACGGACTGCTGCGCCAGTATTTGCCCAAAAGGATAGACCTGTCGACTTACACGCAAGAACAGTTGGATGAACTTACTTGGAGTTTAAATATACGTCCGAGGAAATCGCTTAGATTTCGAGCACCAGTAGCGGTTTACAACAAACTCCTGCTCAATGACTAACCTTAACTGTTGTGGTTAGTTCTTGAATCCGCCCAAGATAAAGTCATTTATTAAGTCGTGCCGGGTCTATAATTAACTGGCGGATAGCATTGTTACTTGCATTTTCGCCATGGCTTTCTGCTCGATCTGGCGTATGCGTTCGGCTGACACGCCAAACTCATTTGCGAGGTCATGTAGTGTAACGGTGTTGCTCTCGCGAAGCCAACGAGCTTCAATGATGCGACGACTGCGTTCATCTAAGCTTGCCATTGCGCGTGTTAAGCCTATGTTTTGCTGTATTTCGAGCTGTTTCTGCTCAAGGACGCAAGATGGCTCGTTATCCACAGCAGATGCCAAGTAGGTGATAGGCGTATAGTTATTATCGTCTTCGTCGTTTGTAGCCGGTTCTAGCGCCACTTCGTGGCCATTGAAACGGGCTTCCATCTCTAATACCTCTTTAGTACTGACCTTTAGCTGCTGCCCTATTAATTTAGCGTCTTGTGGTTTGAGTGATTCCAGCCCTTGTTTCATACTACGCAAATTGAAGAATAACTTGCGTTGAGCCTTTGTAGTTGCAATCTTGACAAGACGCCAGTTACGCAGAATATATTCATGCATCTCGGCGCGTATCCAGTGCAATGCGAATGATACCAACCGCACGCCATGATTTGGGTCGTAGCGTTTGACCGCTTTCATTAGACCAATATTGCCTTCTTGAATTAAGTCCGCTTGTGGTAAGCCATAACCAGCATAGCCGCGTGCTACGCTGACGACTACACGTAGATGAGAAACGATAAGCTGGCGTGCTGAGTCCAGGTCGTTATCGCGACTGAAGCGGGTTGCCAAACTTAGCTCCTCATCTTGAGTAAGTAATGGAAAACGATTCACTGCCTGTATATATCGATCTAGGCTACCTCCAGTTGAGGGGGTTGGCAACGACAAAGTGTGATTCATATATCATATTCCTCCAAATTACAAATTTTAGCACTCAATGTCCTCGAGTGCCAAATCCTAAATTAAATAACTCTCGGCAAAGCTGGGGGCTTATTAAATGAGCCCCTCAAAAGAGCCGATAAAACCGTGAGCCGCCCAAAACGGCTATATATCCAGTTTCATCTGACCGTATCGTTCATCCCCTGCTTCTTAATTTCGAATGTACGCTCTAACCATTACTTCGTCTAATCCTGCTGACCCCTCTGCCAGGCTAGTTGTCGCCTCAAAAAATATAACTTTGAGGGAAGGAGACAACAATAGGCAAACGTTTTCCAGAAGCATTTATTGAGCAGGCGTTAATCAAGATATATTCGCGTGGAGAACGAACGATACAGTCAGTCGCGGAAGAGCTGAATGTGAAGTGTCATACGGTAAAAAATTGGATGAAAAGAATAAAGAGCGAGCACGGTCGGCTTGTTGGCTGCCAAAGAGCGTCGCCCGCAGGATTGGACGACCGAACAGCAGTTGGTGGCGTTGCAAACGCATAGCCTGACGGATGAAGCCTTGCACACATGGTGCCGTGAAAACGGCTTATTTACCCATCATTTATCCAGCTGGAAAACGGCTTTTTGTGAGGACACAAAGGTTGCATCGGGAACGCGTGAAATACGGGTATTGAACGATGAGAATGAGCAACTCAAGCGTGAATTAATCCGCAAAGAGCGTGCGTTGGTGGAGGCAGCCGCATTGCTGATCCTACAAAAAAAGTTCCGCGCGCTCTGGGAAGACGAGGTCGAATGACTTCTCTTGCAGAGCGCAGTCAGATCATCACCTGGGTGCAGAAAGCCATGAATTTTGGCGCACGCCAGGATCGTGCCTGTACGGTTATCAACTTTAACGCACGCACGTTGCAACGCTGGCAGGTTAACCAGTCGTTAGGCGATCAACGCTCCTGCGGACACAAACACCGACAAACAAGCTCAGTGTGTGAGGGCGTAAACACGTATTGGCGGTTGTCAATTTAGACGAATTCGGTAGCCTACCACCCAGTCAGATCGTGCCGATATTGGCGCAGACCGGCGGGAATACATGGCGTCTGAATCAACATTCTACCGCATCCTGAAAGACGAGAATTTGCTGCGGCATCGGGGTGCCAAACGACCCGCGCAACGCCATAGTGACGAACATAAGAAAGGAGATTTAGCGTACAAAATAGCAGCATGAACAAAAATATTCAGGCGACAACTATTGATCCGGCCAGTTGAAATTTGAAGTTTTCATGCTGCATATTTCACACGAGCATGCTGACTGATGCGGTACGATAAAAGTTCAATCTTCATCGTGCTGAATCTATAATAGAACTCTTGCAGGATGGTCTTGTGGAAGCGTTCGCAGATGCCATTGGTCTGCGGGTGGCGCACTTTGGTTTTGATATACTCGATGTCATTCAAGGCCAGATACAACGGGTAGCCATGCGATTCCGGTTTGCCGCAATACTCCATGCCTCGATCCGTCAGAATTCGGATCAAGCCCATCCCTTGCTCAGCAAAGAACGGCAGCACCTTGTCATTGAGCAGATCGGCAGCGGTGACTGGCGTCTTGGTGGTGTATCGCTTGGCCGCAGTCCACTTGGAGTAAGTATCGACAAAAATTTGTTGATAAATTCTGTCTACGCCCTTGATCGTGCCGACGTAAAAAGTGTCCTAGCTGCCGAGATAGCTAAGATGCGCGGTCTCGATTTCGCCATGTGCAACGTCATCTTCCTGCTTTCTCTCAAGTGCCTGTACCGGCATCTCGGCCAGCGCTTCACCGGTGTCTGGGCAACATGGCTCTCCAGTGCCGACAGGCGCTTCTTGAACGACTCGAGGTTATGTCGCAGCCAGAACGAGCGGACGGCGGACTCCGCTATTTCCTCAACACGGTTCTTAGGATTGGGTTTGCGGCGATTGGCACCGATCAGCGCCTCGACTCCGCCGCTTTCAACGGCGGTCTGATAACGATAGAAGGTATCGCGTGAAAAGCCCATCACCTTGCAGGCGCGGGATACGTTGCCAAGTTCGGCGGCCAGATTCAGCAAGCCAACCTTGTGTTTGATAACGTTCTGTTGAACACTACTCATGGGGTTACTCCTTTGCGCTTACGCGCTTTGGTTGATAGAGATTCGCTCCTCTATCAAAACGGGTAACTCCACTCTTTGGCAAGACCTTATTGTCAGATTAAATCTGAATTACTACAAACAATTCGTTCTGGATCAATAACATAATCGTCACGCTCTCTTCAGCATTCAACTGCTTGTAATGCTTTCCTGATTTATCCATTCCAACACCTTAGCCTCTCCAAAGTGGTTGCGGTTAGTTTTTGAGCGCGTCCTTCCATAAGCGCGTTTGATAGTCTTGATGCACTGAAGGATCAACTCGAAGCGGCCTTGCATACCTTCGAGAACAATGCACTAATGGTTAAGTCCATTGTGGCTTGGGAATGGGTATTAGCGATTTATTGAATTAGAAATGAATAAGATGCGCATAAAAATCAACGAAAACACTTAAAAAGTCTAGCGGGGGATACTCGGATCTATCAAACTTTCCAATAATACAGATTTTATTGAAAAACTTGAAGACTAATTGTTAGCTCATATCTCGATCCACCCGAGCACACGCTGGTGCTGTATTACCATGAAAAATACAGATTCAAGCATTTGACTATACGCAACCTAGCCTATTCATCAAGCGCGGACGAGGCAGAGCAAAACGCACGACTGCAAACACAACGGCACTGCTTGCTGCAGTGAATATGCTGAATGGCGAGGTGCTGTCAATGGCTAACCCACCATATCATCTGCCATCAGGCATCGCTGACTTAAGGCACCAGCCTTAAGAGAATGGCTGAGGTACTTACAATTTACTAACTTCGCTAACCTTGATTCCACCAAGAAGTGAGGAATTAAACGCACAATGAATATAAACTATTTGGTAGATAGCCGTAAGATACCTCTACTGCAATTTCATTTCACTATTCTAAGCCTAGGCTTACCAGGAGGATCAGATTTATCAGGCGACGCAGCAGTACCACTATCCATTGAAAGTGTTGGTATGGAGTCATTTCCCTGAAACATAAGTCCCTGCCCCGTTTCCTTAGCAAAAATTCCTCTCACCGCAGTTATCGGCACTACTAATCCATGTGTCACACCACCAAAGCGCCCACCGCAAGTAATTTCCTCATTACCTATCTGCAAATTACGCACCGCATCCATACTAAGGTTAATCACAATTTCACCATCCTTAACATACCCATTTGGAACTTGCGTTTGCTCATCTACTTTCACTGCCAAATAGGGGGTTAAAGCACTATCTGAACACCAGTCATAAATAGCACGTATTAAATATGGCTTTGTAGAAAAATTGATCACTTTCGCATTACTTTTTCGGCTGCCGCCATCGCTTCAATATATGCTGGACGCGAAAATAATCGTTCAGCATATTTCATAAGCGGCGCGGCCTCCTTGGTAAGTTGGATATCATAATATTCCAATCGCCATAGCAATGGAGCAATTGCCACGTCAAGCATAGAGTACTCATCATTCAGCATGAATTTTTGTTTGGCGAACACTGGGGCAATCTGAGTCAAGCTGTCGCGTACTAATTGGCGCGCTTTATCTGCGGTTTTTTGCACGCCACTTTCTAATGCACCAATGTGACAGAACATCTCACTCTCAAAGCGATGTAAAAATAATCGCGCTCGTGCACGCATCACCGGGTCGGCAGGCATCAACTGCGGATGTGGAAAACGTTCATCAATATATTCGTTAATAATATTAGACTCATACAGCACTAAGTCGCGCTCAACCAAGACCGGCACCATATTATATGGATTCATAATAACGAGATCTTCAGGCTTATTGAACACGTCAACATCAATGATCTGAAAATCCATTCCTTTTTCATACAATACGATACGGCAGCGCTGGCTGAACGGGTCTGTTGTTCCCGAGTAAAGCGTCATCATAGCGCGACTCACACCTTTATTAGATGGTTACGGGCCATCGTCCGCCGCACCAGCAAATACCCGATAATGGCTAATACTGGAGTGACAATTAAAACGGCAAAAACAGGTATAGTGCCAGTTCCATTCACACCAGAAATCCAAATATACCTTTCAAACAAAGTACCAACAATAATACTAGCAGCCACTGTCAAAATAATGGGCGGTGAGTGCCGTGACCGACGCATAGCCAGTACTGTAAATGGAATAATAAATTTAAGAGTTATCATCGACCACCATAGCACGCTATAGTCGCCATTCTGCATCCCCATCACGCGATCCACTTCGTTGGGGAGATTGGGATACCAGATGACTAAATATTGTGCAAAGAAAGTGTATATAAATAGCAAAGTGAAGGCAAACATCATCTGCGCGAGATAGTTGTAAACATAATCTTCAACGGGGCGCACCAATTTGCCACACGTATTCAATACGTAAATCCACGCCACAAGGAAAGCCATGAACATGTTGAAATTACTAATAAAATGCTGCATGCCATAAATCGCGCTATGCCAAGATGGCACCAGCGTCATCTCAAAGTCCCACGCTATCATAGTGCCGTATAATACAAAAGTATAAGGAATCCAATTTGCAATATTATGAAAACGTTGCTGATCTTCCTTGCTGCGATCACTTACTTCTTGTCGCTTGATAAATACCCAAAAAATAGTCATTACTGCCAGCATACCCAGCATCTGGCGGGCCACCAAAAATGTGTAGTTATGCCAAGCAGGAAGATGATGCCCATGCTCAGTAGCCGTACTCAACCAAGGAAAAGTATTTTCGCCGCCAACCAATAATACAAGCAATAATATAAATGCTAATGGAAAAAGCGCAAACAAGGACACCGCTAACCGGCGAACCTCATAGCGCCATTGAGCACCCACCAAGTGCAACACCGCACTTAATGTTACCCCTCCCAGCGCTAAATAAAGCACCACCAAAAAACTAACTGTCAAAACTGACCAATTGCTATACGAAATCATTTGCTGCACCCCCTTATTTGGCTGTAGGCGTTACTGCCACGGCAGATTGCCCATTTTGCAGCACCTTGCGCACATAGTTGATTACATTCCAGCGTTCAGTAGCTGACAGATCATTAGCATACGATGGCATAACTGCACCGCCGAACGTCATGTAGCCCCAAATAAAACCATCAGACCGCTCTTTTGTTTGTTCAGCTGTCAAATCATATGGTTTTAATAATAACTTCGCTCCAACTAACCCATCACCCTTGCCAGAATATCCGTGACAAGGAGTGCAATAGATTTGAAACAACTTCCCGCCAAGAGCCACTGATTTGTCATCTGCTGGAATCGGATTCAACTGCTTCTCAGATGCAGCCATATCCTTTACTAAAGATGTAGTACCAGGAATTGGAACTGAATTTTTTGGGTAAGGCCTCATTCCAGGATTTTTCAAATCCGCACTTTCCTGCGGTTTAATACTAATCTGGTTTGCCATATCGTGCGACCATGGCCATGCTTGCGCAAACATAGGTACTAACAACAATACAATTGCCAAGGATAATTTCATCATTTTCCCGCCTCTTCCTGAATCTCAAGTGCCTTATGCTTGGTAAAAATCGTCTTAAAAATAGCTACAGCCGACTCGTCCCCTTGAACCAAAATACCAATTTGGTCTTCCGATACTTTAGCGCTATATAACGGTGACCGCTTAGCTGGCAAGCCTGCGCAAATTAAGAAACCAAGGATGGTGATAAATACCCCTCCAAGAATGAACATTTCATAAGTCAACACGAAATCAGGCGGCAATGGCACAATCGGTTTACCACCCTTAATTTGAGAAAAGAAGTTAGCCTGCGCGCTCGCAACAAGGAAAAAAGCTAATAGCCCTCCCATACAAGCTCCAATCAGAGTAAACCATTGCACATTGACTGGCTTGTCGCCCAACACTTTTTCAACTTCAGGATGCTCAATGGGCGACTTAAGTATCAAGTCGTCTATATCAAATCCCTTGATATTAGCCCCTCGTAACTCGGCAATTGCAGCCACGGCTTCATCAAAATCGTTAAATAGCGCTAGTAAATGACGTTGGCTCATTAGTAATCTCCCTTCACAGCAGGTTTGTGCTTCAGTGCTAAACTGCGGTGATACACCATTTCTTTAACTTCATACATAGAAACGGATGGGAATACCTTGCAGAACACCATAAACAATAAAGTGAACCAGCCAAAGCTACCAAACACGATGCCCCACTGCACTAAGCTTGGCCATTGATCATGATCCCAAGTCCAAGGATAGTGACCGTGCGCAAAACTCGGCGCTATAATCATCCAACGTTCCAGCCACATACCTACGTTAAGCAATATTGACACTACGAACAATATTGGAAGGTGGGTCTGAAAACGTTTAAATGCTAGCATCAAAGGCAAAATAGACCCAAAGAAGATCATTGCCCAGAAAAATGGGGCATAAGGACCGGTAGCCTTAAAAATTAATTGATCCTTGGCTGTCTGATCATGTCCATACCATACGGAAGCGAACTCGATCAAATTGAGATAAGTCCACACCATCGCAATAGCAAAAGTTAGACGTACCAACTTCTTCATTATAGGCAACGTCATGTACTCTTCAAACTTGAACACATATCGCAGAATAATAAAAAGAGTGATGATCGCCGCACAACCGGAATACAAGGCACCCGCAACAAAGTATGGAGGGAACGACGTGACGTGCCAACCCGGCATATTCGACATAGCAAAGTCAGAAGCCACGATGGAGTGAACAGAAACCGCCAGCGGAATCAGGAAACAAGCTATCGTTAAATATGTAATACGGAAGTTGCGCCACTGGCGATCAGTTCCTTCCCAGCCTAGTGACATCACAGTGTAAAGTTTCTTACGCCAGCCCGCGTGGATATTGTCACGGCAAATTGCCAGATCAGGGATCATGCCGACATAAAGAAAAAGAACGGAAGAACTTAGATAGGTAGCAATCGCAAACATATCCCATACAAGGGGCGACTGAAAGTTTGGCCACACCCAGCGCTCGTTAGGATAAGGCATCACATAATAGACCATCCATAAACGACCCAAGTGCACCAAAACGAACAAACCCGCCGTCATCAACGAGAAAGTTGTCATTGCCTCGGCAAAACGGTAGATCGGTTTACGCCAATCAGCATGCATTAAATGTAGAATCGCTGACAACAAAGTTCCGGAATGGCTCATGCCTATCCAAAAAATGAAAGTAGCAATATACAAACCCCATACATGAGAATTATTTTTGTTGGAAACACCCATGCCGGTCTGATACTGATAAACCTCACTTCCCACCGCCACACCTATCATGGCAATTGCGATAAATAAAATTATCCAATACATCCTTCTTGGACTCTCTAAACTCTTAAGCACATCTTTGTTAATCTGTGCCCAGGCTATATCTTCGCGTATATCTTTTCCCATTGCTCTATTTCCTTCCCTTGTGCTTGCGTGAACGTAGCTTCAATGCCGCTTCCCATACGGCATCCCCATTGCGCTGCTTAAATAGCGCTTTCACGCAACTGCTCCAGATACATCACTGACGGATAAGTGCGCAACCCTTCCAAAATGCGATAGCCACGCAATTTGGCCGCCTTTTCTTCCGCGTCTTTTGCTTGCTTATCCTTATTCAACTCAACCTGTTGTTTCATCCACTGTTTACCAACTTTGGCCAAGGGGTCAACCAGATTACCAAAGGATATAGCCCCAGTCGGACAAACTTGCTGGCAGGCAGTCTGCACTTCACCATCAAGTACACTTCGCCCTGCGCTACGTGCATTGCTCTTGGCGACAGTCAATCGCTGCACACAGAACGTACATTTCTCCATCACACCCTTGCCGCGCACGGTCACATCTGGATTGAGCTGCTGATTCATCGGCTCCGGCCACACATTATCAGTAGTTGGATAATCATACCAGTTGAAGTAGCGAGCCTTATACGGGCAGTTCGCGTTGCAGTAGCGTGAACCGACGCAGCGGTTGTAAACCTGCGAATTCAGACCATCCGCCGTGTGGTTAGTAGCACCTACAGGACAAACCGTTTCGCACGGTGCAGACTCACAATGCTGACACAGCATAGGCAAAAACTGCGCCCCCTGGTCGGCAAATTCGCGGCCATCATTATCCCAATAACGTTCAATGCGTATCCAATGGTGGGAATGTCCATGTGCAAATTTCTCCTTACCAACCACGGGCAGATTGTTTTCTGCATAACACGCCACGCTACAGGCGTTACAGCCAGTGCATGAATCCAAGTCTATACTCATCGCCCATTTGTATTCCCGGTGCGGCCTGTCGTCCGACGGATGTTGTTGGCGGAAGTCCGACCAGTTTTCTAATAAATTAGTGATGGACACCTTTTATACCTCCTCCGAAAGATTCACTTTATTCGATGACATCCTAACCGCAATTTTTCTACCCATCTGATTGCCACCAGCGGGACCCTCATCTTTAACTATAACTACACGCTGCCCAGCCTTGCTAACTTTAACGCGCGTCTCGTGCATCGCCAACTCTCCAGTTTCTTTGTCGAATACGGAATCAAGAATTTTGAAGGCATTAACACCGACACCCTTTGCATAACGCCCCAGCGCTTCATGGCCATTGCCGAGCGGCACTGAAATTACGTCCGGGTGTATGCCGGTAAACACATAAACCTGCGCCTTAATAGCGCCACTTTTCGAAGCCACCTCGACAATATCACCCTCCACAACACCCAACTTAGCAGCAGTCTTAGGATGCATCTCCACCCAACTATCCCACACGATAGTAGTCAGTGGATCTGGTGATTCCTGCAACCAAGGTTCATTGGCATTGCGACCATCGCGCAAACTAGCGCTCACCGCCGGAATCAGGTGGAACGGATACGCACTATCTTCCGTAAATGGGCCAGGCACGACTAAACCTTTGGCAGATGGATTGCCAGACATATTGACAGGCGTACCTGCCAATTTGACCACGCCATGGCTTAAAGTCGCATCCCAAAACGTATCATCATCCGTAGCCGAACCGCCCAATGCGCCCTTGTTTGACACCATCGCACTACGTAAGTAGGAATAGAAGTCTTCATAACCTTTGTACTCATCTGGTCGGCGCTGCTTAAGCAAGGCAAGCAAGATATCGCCCACACCAAGCGTACCGGGGTACAACTTTTCCATCAGCGGCTGCTGGATATTCAGCTGAGCACCTTCGGCAACATATTCAGGCATCACAGTTGCCCAATCCTCCAGCGCAGAATTCAACGGCAATACCAAATCAGCCTCTAGTGCGGTTTCATCCATATAATGAGCAAAAACCACCTTAAACGGTACCTTCTTTAAGTTTTCTTTCAGCTTCATGGATGCAGGTGCGGTGAACACTGGGTTTACACCATAACTAAACAACACTTTAACCTTATCTTGCGCCATATTGTCATTGAGCGACTGTAGCGCAAAGCGGTTGCCAGTAGCTGGCGCCATTTGTGGAAACGGTATACTGGACGGAGCCTCTACCGTCTTACCGACATTGCCTAATACTTGATTCAACAAAGCGATAGCAGTGGCATTCTGCGAACCGTGCGCATAACCCTCGGCAGCACTACCAGCAATTACTAAGCTAGGACTGCGCTCCTTCAGTAAGGCTACGAGCCTGCCGATATGCTCAGTAGACACCCCGGTATCTTTGCTTACCCGATCTGTGGTGTATTCCCTCACAACAGCAGCTACGTCTTCAGGAACAGATAACCCTGCAGCAGCTAGCGCATTAATCAACCCCAGCGCTAGAATGCCTTCAGTACCAGGACGTATAGCCAACCAACGATCCGCATTCGCACCAGTTAGCGTCATCTTGGACTCAACTTGTACCAGCACCCCGCGCTCGCCATTATCGGCCTTACGGAAGCGAGCATACTGCTGGGAGAAATGTACCGGCGAAATCCACGCACCAAGAAAATCTGCTCCGAAAGAAACGATAACCTTAGCCTTGTCCAGACGTAATCGCGGCATTTCTGTGCCATAAGCCTTCTTATTAGCTGCACGCATAATTGACGGTGCAACTGCTTCATAAACATAATGATGACCGGAACCCAGTGCATCTAGATAATTTTTCAATAATGCTTTGACATGTCCACTGATACCACCTGTCAGGAAGGCGATATTCTCTGCTTTCACACCACCAACCTTTTCGTTGATTAACCCCAACGCTTTTTCCCATGTTATCGCTTCGCCTTTATCACCATTGCGCAACAACGGCTCTCGGATACGATCTGGATTGTAGTGCGCCTGTACTCCGGCCTGCCCTAAACCGCACATTTTGCCGTTATTAATCGATGATTTTGGATTACCTTCCAGCTTAAGTACGCGCCCCTCTCGCACTCGCCCCATAATCCCACACCCAGCATCGCACTGCGCACAAGTTGAGTTAAAATATGTGCCAATACTAGGAATAATGTAGTCCGCCGTCTGGACATAGGAAGTTACAAACTCCTTCCCATCCTCAACCGAGGTATTGCCACAACCGCTTAACGCGACCGTCGCACCACCCCACCCCAGCACCTTCAGAAAACCTCGCCGATTAAAACTATTTTCAATCATTGCTGATACCTCTTGGAAATCTTTATCTTGTGAATGCGTCGATTACTTATGACACTGCCAGCAGTCGTTCGGACCGTGAGTCGTTTTTGTGGATGTTGCATCTACCGGGTGATCTTTCTGATGACAGCTCACACACCAGCCCATAGAAAGTGGCTTTTGGCGACGCGCAACCGTCATTGTTTTCACATCACCGTGACAATAACCACAAGCTTCTTGCACTGGCTTGTTCTGCGCAAAAACAAAACGCTGAATGTGTCGCTCATGGTTAAAGCGCACGAAGTCAGGAAGATCATGCACCTTTTTCCAAGGCACTGCTTTTTTAGCTTCCCAATATTCGAATAATTTCTTGATACGCGGAGTTTCCCGCACCGACTCGATATTTTGATGGCAACCAATACATTTCTGCAATGGCGGAATACCAGCCACAATACTACGACGCGCATAAGTGTGGCAGTACATACAGTTTATCTGCATACCACCTTTTGCAGCATCACCAGCGTGACGATCATGAGGAAACTCAATTGGCTGCTCAACTTTAGGACCCAAGTCGTCAGCTGTAGTGAGAGGCTGCGCCGCATTAACAGCATAGCTGCCAGCGGAAAAAATCAATCCAACAAGCAGAATGGAAAAACGTAAAAAACAATACATCGTAAGTAGCTCCCCCAACAAACAATTAGACTGCCGACGGGACAACATCGACATGCACTATCACACTCAATAACTGGTAATTTAAAACGACACAACATCGCTTTAAGCATTTACACGCTTAACTTGGTGCAGACCAATCCACAAGGAATAGACGCGATGAAACGATGGCATAATGTCCAGTTTGGAAAATAAAGTCAACAGTACAAAATAACAAAATTAACATTAATAAAATTATGGCAAGCTAATTCGTACATAAATATATATATAAACACTATGCTACGTGCTTTGAATATATCGCGCCCCTAACAAGACAGAATCCTAACCTTTAAAATTTCCATCAGCAATGGACTTTTAGCAAAACTCCCCAAAAATAAATTCACCACAGTAAATTTCATGAGTATTTTTATACAGAGATCTATTTTTCTTCATTGCCTCGTCAGTATCAAAGTTAAAACGACATGAAAATCGGCGGTCGGCGGATGAATTTTCGATGCAGCTTCAATGAATTTCGTCACAATATAACACTCCGACGCCACCCAACGTACGTGACATAAACTTGCATCGCTGCGTACCCGCTTCATTCCAAGCGCCTACAGAGCCAGGTATCCCAAACTCCCTACACGCTGGTGGTATAGATCAACAAACAGCTTTGCACCCAGCGTTCAAACAAGCCAACGACTTCAAAAATCTCGACAAAAACGCGAGTCATTCTAAAGTGCTGCCGTTCTTGTCTCAACGCACTTAAATCGCCCACTGACTATCGTGACGCAATACTTCTACGCCGTGCCCACTAACTCAATGACCGATTCTGCCGTACCCTTAACCATGGCGTCTTACGTAAATATTTTCCTAAAATATTAATTCGGCCAGATTATGCTTGAAGTCCGTTCGCCTTGAGCTATGATATTCCCCCACAGGCTGAAAGGCGTCGGCAAGAAACTAATTTCCCAGATAATCGGGGGCTGTTTGGCCATTCTTCACATTCACTAACCAATTGATATATATGGCCATAAAAAGCGGTTTCTTGAGCGCCTGTTATTTATTAAAAATGAACAGGCTTCGACAAGTTCAGCCCGAACGCGATCCATACTTCACCATGCCGGATCAATAGTTACATACACCAGCCGCCCGAATGGCAGTTTCGTCGCTTGGAAGATCGTATCGGCAGCGGCCGATCTGATAGCGGCACACTTGGCACTGCCAGTGCTGCCTGCCGTCGTGAATAAGTCGCCTATTATTAACCCCTCAGCAGCTCACCGTATCAGCCTGTACGTAAAAAATCACACCCAACTGAGGGACATAATTAATCAGGAATATTTTTCACTCCATTAAATAATTCTCCCTAATTTAATGCACCCCACACCAGAGCTAAACTAAGCGCAAATTTTGAGCACGCAACAAAAAATAGGTCTAACCAACCTTTCGCCACTGTCCCGACTACGGAATTTTAGCTAGCAGTTCGCCCACACTCATCACAACGAATGTGGTCACGATTCTCTCATCACTTTCTCGTGCAAAGAGTGCGGTGCGCGTTCTTCTTCGTGCAAAACACGACGCACGACCCTCCGCTGTAGCAAGGATAACAATGGCTTCAGAACACTCGTACTCTACGACGCGATCCAATCACCAATAGGATAGACACAGCCAAACGTATCGCACGTGTGAGCTTTATGCATGGCTACAATCACCGTACACATGACTGATCTCGTCTTTCCATATTGGCGCAATCGCTTTCGGCCACCGCTTCGATTCAAGCTTGAATGAACATACCCATTTCATGGTTGCATCGTCGATGAGGTGTTTCAGCTTGCTGCAAATTCAGACACAGATGCGGATCATTGCTTTCATCACGGATGAAATTTGGTGCGGAATACTCTGGATCACCCCTATAAATCCACGCAACCACTGAAATCGTCCCGGCACATAATTCTTACGTGGGATGATAGACAAATACAAAATCTGTCATGGCCCCTTGACGATGAAAACTGAGGGGGAGGGCACTAGGCACCCACTTTCCGCCTTCCCCACAACAAGAATATTAACCCCACAATCACCATTGGCAGGCTGAGCCATTGGCCCATACTAATTCCAAAACTCATTAGGCCAAATATGCCGTCATCTGGGTTACGTGTATATTCGACAAAAAAACGGAAACTGCCATAGCCGATAAGAAACAAACCAGATATTGCGCCCACTGGACGAGGCTTGCGTGAATAGAGCCACATAAGCGCAAACAGGACCAAACCTTCCAGCACAAACTCATAAAGTTGAGAAGGGTGACGCGGCAGATCATCCACATTAGGAAACACCATCCCCCAAGCCAAATTTGTAGGCCGCCCCCATAATTCAGCATTAACAAAGTTGCCGATACGTCCTGCGCCCAGCCCTAGGGGCACCAAAGGAGCAATAAAATCCATCAATTGCAGCCAAGGCAATTTATGTTGACGTGCAAAAAGTGCCATCGCCACAAGTACGCCAAGAAAACCACCATGGAATGACATACCACCCTGCCACACCGCAAGAATTTCAAGCGGGCGAGACACATAGTAACCGGGATTGTAAAACAGCACCTCGCCCAACCTTCCGCCCAGTACAACACCAAGAATGCCGTAAAATAGGAGGTCATCCATCATTTTTTCATCCCACCCAGGGCGATTGAGGGTGCGAATGCGCAATTTTCCCAGCCATAGAAATAGCATAAAGGCAACTAAATACATCAATCCGTACCAGTGCACTGCAAGGGGGCCAAGGTGGATGGCTACGGGATCGAACTGAGGATGAATGAGCATACTAAACGAGTATTCTTAATGATAATTTCAAGATCGATTATTATACGTGATTTAGTTACAAGCCTATTCTGCCTTCCGGCGCGTAGCAAATTTCGTCTGTTACGCGCCAGAATTGGCTTTGTCAACGACAAGTTAGCGGTATGCGTTATTGTCAACACTGTCTAGTGCCTTACAGTTTGCAAACAAGACGGAGTTGGTTAAAATGGCATAGGCAGCAATGTCTAATAGTTTAATTGTAGGAAAACTTAAATTTAATGGAGCTTAAAAAAATGAAATCTATCATCGTTAGCGTGGTTGCAGCAGCAGGCCTGATGGCAGCAGGTAGCGTTTTAGCAACTGATATGCCAGAATTGGCTAAAAAAAGCGGCTGTACTGCTTGCCACAAAATTGATTCAAAATTGGTCGGCCCCGCTTGGATGGATGTTTCCAAGAAATACAAAGGCGTTAAAGAATATGCTTATTCACCCACTGGCAGTGCTGCTGCTGGTGCCAAGAAAATGTCATTAGAAGAAGGCCTGATGATGAAAGTGGCCAAGGGTGGTACTGGCAACTGGGGTAGCGTACCAATGACTGCTAACTCTCCTAAAGTAAGCGATGCAGACATCAAAACACTGGTTCATTTCGTACTGGATCTGGCGAAGTAATCAAGGGGTTAATTTCTCTTAGCAGAAGTCGGCATTAGCCGATTTCTGCTTTTCTGCACAACAATTCAATCAATTACTAATCATATAAAAATGCACAAGCAGAGCAAACTATAAAGCATAGTTTATGCTGGCTTTAATTAATTGGCATTTCAGTTACAATTTTTGACATCCAACAAATTGACACTAACTGACTATGCAACGCATATCACGTAAATTGCAAATACGGTACTTTCCGTTTTAAGATTGAATGGCTTCTGCTCCACATGATGCGTTGGTGCTAGACAACAACAATAATAATCATCTTGTTATGACCTAATTACTGCCAACATGCTTGTCTTAACAGGCCTGATGACTACAGCCAATACTTACCAACTGGCTATCGCTATTACCAAATAGTGTTCGTGTTTTATGACTAACACTCAATTGGCACAAAATAATTAACCACACACAGATGAACGCCTCCAGAAAGCATATGAGCTGGTTAAATTATTACATCCAAGCCCTGTCCAAAATATGCCAGGCGGGCAAGAATATGACATGTAAAACAAAAAGTTATTCCATAACCTAACTACCCTCTGAACCCATCATGCCGTATAACCAATCATTTCTGCTTCTCGCCTTGTCCGTTGCCATTCTTTCGGCTTGCGGCGAATCAAAAAAATCCGTTAATAGCAACATTGATGAACTAGTGGTAAAAATCGGTGCCGCTGCCCCCCTCACCGGGCCACAGGCTCATATCGGCAAGGACAACGAGAACGGTACGCGCATGGCGATCGAGGATGCCAATACCAAGGGAGTCATCATTGGCGGACGTAAAGCCCGTTTTGAATTAATCAGCGAGGATGACCAAGCGGATCCGAAAACTGCGACTATCGTGGCACAAAAGCTAGTAGACGCAAAAGTGAATGGCGTGATCGGCCATCTCAATTCCGGCACCTCTATCCCGGCGTCTAGGATCTACAGCGATAACGGCATCCCCCAAATTTCCCCTTCCGCAACAGCGGTGAGTTACACTGCCCAAGGCCTTAAGACCGCCTTCCGTGTGATGTCCAACGACGGGCAACAAGGCAAGGCATTGGGCGAATTCGCAGCAAAGATCCTAAATGCTAAAAAAATCGCGGTTATAGATGATCGCTCCGCCTATGGCCAAGGACTGGCCGATGAGTTCATCAAATCTGCACAAGCTAACGGTGCGCAGATCGTAACGCGTGAATACACCACTGACAAAGCGGTAGACTTTACTGCAGTGCTGACTTCTATCAAGGGTAAGCACCCCGATTTGCTATTTTTTGGCGGTATGGATCCGCAAGGCGTACCGATGGCCAAACAACTTAAAGCTCTTGGTTTAAATATTAAGTTTGTAATGGGCGACGGTGGTTACACGCCGAAATTACTGAATCTGGCCGGCGATGCCGCCAATGGGGTTTATGCTTCGCTGCCCGGCGTGCCACTGGAACAGATGCCCGGCGGCAAAGACTTCTCCCAGCGCTATGAAGCAAAATATAAACAACCCATTCAACTGTATGCACCCTATTGTTATGATGCGGTGAACGTGATGATCGCCACAATGCAAAAAGCCGCTTCAGCCGATCCAGCGAAATACCTGCCCGAACTCGCCAAAATTACTCATGGTGGCGTGACCGCAAACATCGCCTTCGACGAAAAGGGGGACATTAAGGGCGGTGCAGTGACGCTATACCAAGTACAGCAAGGCAAGTGGCAGCCGCTGCAAACCATGGGCGGAAACACCGTTATATCCGCGCATTGACCGTAATCGAATTAAAAAATAAAGCGACACCTTATGTGTCGTTTTTTGTTTGTGAGTAACCATTGGACACATTACTACAACAAATCGTCAACGGCTTCGTGCAAGGCAGCGTGTATGCCATGGTTGCATTGGGTTACACCATGGTGTACGGCATTCTCGGTCTGATTAATTTCGCGCATGGCGAAGTGGTGATGGTAGGGGCAATGGTAGCGCTGTCAGTAATCCAATTGCTCATCGATTCTGGCTTGCCGCCGCTGCTGATATTACTGATCAGCCTAATAATTTCGATTGTGGTTTGCATGGCGTTAGGTTATGGCATCGAGCGCATCGCCTACCGTCCATTGCGAAACGCCCCACGTCTGGCACCATTAATAACCGCGATTGGCGTATCCATTGTGCTGCAAAATCTGGCGATGATGTTCTGGGGACGCGAATACCATGCTTTTCCGTCTTTACTGCCAAACAACTCGCATATGCTGTCTGGTGCAATCATTACGGAAGTGCAGATTCTTATTGTGTTCGTAGCGTTGGGAATGATGGGGGGTTTGCTGCTGTTGATGCATCGCACTCGTCTGGGCCGCGCAATGCGCGCCGTAGCAGAGAATCCCTCCGCTGCCGTTCTGATGGGGGTAAATATCAACGGTGTGATTGCTATTACTTTCATGCTGGGTTCCGCGCTGGCCGCAGTGGCAGGCATTATGGTCAGTGCGAACTACGGCATCGTACACTATTACATGGGTTCCATTCTGGGGCTCAAAGCATTCACCGCCGCTGTGTTAGGCGGCATCGGTAACATGCGCGGAGCCATGGTGGGTGGTTTGCTACTGGGGTTAATTGAAAGTTTAGGAGCTGGTTATATCGGTGATCTCAGTGGTGGCTTTCTCGGTAGTCATTATCAAGATGTATTTGCCTTCTTTGTGCTGATTTCCGTACTGATCTTCCGTCCATCCGGCTTATTAGGAGAGCGTGTTGCGGAACGTGCTTAAACATCTGTCATCCAAGAACAGGCGCAGCGCGTGGTTGACGTTTGTCGTGTTCGCCATTGTGCTGTTGGCATTACCCTTCTTTACCGATGCACTGTTCGGACGTGGTTGGGTACGCATTGTGGATTTCGCATTACTATACATTATGCTGGCGCTGGGGTTGAATATCGTAGTCGGATATGCTGGTCTGCTCGATCTCGGTTACATCGCCTTCTTTGCTGTGGGCGCATATTGCTATGCTTTGCTCGGCTCGCCTCAATTAGGCTTGCATTTACCATTTTGGATAGTCCTGCCACTAGGCGCACTGCTGGCCTGTATATTCGGCGTGCTGCTAGGAGCACCGACTTTGCGCCTGCGCGGCGATTACCTTGCCATCGTCACCCTGGGATTTGGCGAGATCATCCGCATCTTCCTCAACAACCTGAACGCGCCGATTAACATCACCAATGGCCCGCAAGGCATCAGCATGATAGACCCAATCCGTGTTGGCGAATTTTCATTAGGCAACACGCACGAATTATTCGGCCTCACTTTTCCCTCTGTGCATCTGCATTACTACCTGTTCCTTTTCTTCACATTACTAGTAATTTTTATTTCACTACGCTTGGAAGATTCACGCATTGGCCGCGCCTGGATGGCAATCCGTGAAGACGAAGTAGCAGCTAAAGCGATGGGCATCAATACACGCAATATCAAACTTCTGGCGTTTGCCATGGGGGCAACTTTCGGCGGTTTGGCTGGTGGCTTATTTGCTGGTTTCCAAGGTTTCGTCAGCCCGGAAAGTTTTAGCCTGACTGAATCCATCACAGTGTTATGCATGGTAGTACTAGGTGGTATGGGCAACATCAACGGCGTGCTGTTAGGCGGCATACTGTTAGTAGTATTGCCCGAAGCTTTGCGCCACGGCTCAGGGCCGGCACAACAACTACTGTTCGGCAAGACGTTTATCGACCCGGAAAGCTTGCGTATGTTGTTATTTGGACTTGCGCTGATCACGGTCATGTTATGGCGACCTGCCGGATTGTGGCCCTCTAACCAACGCCGACGCGAATTGGTTACCAAAAATGATTCAGCTCATCTGTAACAGGATGCTTGTGCATGACAACGCCCACTGAATTCGACGTCAATTTACTCGAGCTGTCCGGCATAGCCAAACGCTTCGGTGGCCTATCTGCGTTGAGCGATATTTCGCTGCACATTCGGCGAGGTGAAATCTATGGCTTGATCGGCCCAAATGGTGCGGGTAAAACGACTCTCTTCAACATTTTGACTGGACTTTATCAAGCGGATAGCGGACGTTTCACGTTTAACAACACGGAGTATAGCGGCCGCTGCAAACCACATGTGTTAGCGCAGGCAGGGATTGCACGCACCTTCCAGAACATTCGCCTGTTTGCAAATATGACTGCACTAGAAAACGTCATGGTTGGTCGCCACCTGCGCACCAGCAGCGGCATCTGGGACGCATTGACTCGCAACGCTAAAGCACGCGCCGAAGAACATGCAATCGTGCAACATGCACGTGCCTTACTGACCTATGTAGGCATAGACCGCCCGCACCAAACTTTGGCCAAAAATTTACCCTACGGCGAACAACGCAGGCTGGAGATTGCCCGTGCGCTGGCTACCGATCCAAAATTACTTGCGTTAGATGAACCAGCAGCAGGCATGAATGCCACCGAAACTGAAAACCTAAAAGAATTATTACTATCCATACGCGCCAGCGGCATTACAGTACTGCTCATCGAACATGACGTAAAATTTATTCTCGGCCTGTGCGACCGCGTGGCAGTTCTCAATTACGGCAAAAAAATCGCCGAGGACGTGCCGGAAAAAATTCGATGCGATCCGGCGGTAATCACGGCTTATTTGGGAACAGAACCCATAATTCCCGCGCAGGCAGGAATCCAATCATAAAAAACAGATGCTTCATATCGTTAGCATAACAAGACCATGACTGTATCTATATCAAGCTCACTGTTGCAGGTACGCGATCTGAAAGTAGCTTACGGCGGCATTCAGGCACTAAAAGGCATCGATCTCGACGTAGCACCGGGCGAACTGGTCGCACTCATCGGCAGCAACGGTGCCGGTAAGACCACAACGCTTAAGGCGTTAGCTGGCTTGCTACAACCCTCTGCAGGCGAAATACATTACCGCAGCATATCTTTACAAAATCACGCAGCACATCGACTTATACAAGAAGGTTTAGTATTAGTGCCGGAAGGACGTGGCGTATTCGCGCGGCTAACGGTAGAAGAAAATTTACAGATGGGTGCCTATTGCCGCAACGACAAATCCTCCATTGCGCAGGATATGCAGCACATCTACACGTTGTTTCCGCGCTTGGCCGAGCGCCATACGCAACTGGCCGGCACACTATCCGGCGGCGAACAACAAATGATGGCACTGGGACGCGCGTTGATGAGCCGCCCCAAACTATTGATGCTGGATGAACCCAGCATGGGACTGGCACCGATGATGGTGACCAAAATTTTTGAAACTATCCGCAACATTTCTGTTCAGGGCGTTTCAATTCTGCTGGTTGAGCAGAATGCTAAACTTGCCCTCGAAGTGGCGCAACGCGGTTATGTGATGGAAAACGGCCTGATTACATTATCCGACAGCGCGGCCAATCTGCTGGGGAGCGCTGTGGTACGCCGCGCCTATCTGGGCAGTTAGCTTTATCGGATTACCAATGCTGGACACCCATAAATTCATTAGTGAAATAAATCAATAACATTGGGTGCGGCCACACCGTATCCTGCACCACTAAAGATGCGGGGAATGGTACCCTACGAAGAGTTTAGTGCAGCACATTCAAATATCAGGCGGTGAACTGTAATGTGCACTCGGGCTTATCTTGAATTCAGTAAATACAGCGTTGGAATACTCATCCGCCATAGCCAAGTCAAGCTTACGCAAAGTCTGGTAAATTTCCCGCACTTTTTCCCGCTTATCTTGAAAATAATAAGCCACGCCCAGATTAAACCACGCACTGGCCCTCTCTGGCTCAATACGTACTGCCTCCTCATATGCCAGAGTCGCCAAGCCATATTTTTTAAGATTGCCATACGTAATACCTAAGTTATACCAAGCATCGGCATACTCTGGCTGAAGACGCAGTGCTTGCCGATACGCCTCAATTGCCTCCTCGTATTTTTGAAGATTGTCATAGGCTACGCCTTGGGCAAACCAAGCGTTAATATAAAAATTTACTGAGTCCATGGTTTCTCCTAAGATAGTGCAATATGAGTATTTTATTTCAGGGTAAAAAGATCCGGCCAATTTACAGTTTGCTACCCTTCACTTTTCTTTCATAATCCCAATTTCATTAGTTATTTCAAATCTGAACTTGGATTAAAAAATTACTTTGTAATAGCCGCAAGGGAATCGTGGCCTGAGTAACTCAAAATTTGTTTTAGCATTTTATATTAAAATATTGTTTGAATTTATCAAAAAATTTACCAGCCTTCACCATTTTTGTACCAACGAATAAATGGCCTACACTGTTAATTCATAAATTGCCCCCAAGCGTAAGGTGGCCTACTTATTTAGTTGTTCCTATCCCCAACGTCTTCCAATACCAAATAAATATTCCCAACATGGCATAAATCTAAAAAACTTAGAATAATATTACTGGATCAGTACAGCTCACCTGATCTATTTCCCGAGACGATTCTATACCGTGATAAACTCACCTCGAAGCTGGCTAGACAGTCGCCGCGTCCGCAAACAAGGGCGGGGAGGAAAGTCCGGGCTCCATAGAGCAAGATGCCGGTTAATGGCCGGACACCGCGAGGTGATGAAAAGTGCCACAGAGAATAGTCTGCCTAAGTTCCGCAAGGAAACGGCGATGGTGAAACGGTGGGGTAAGAGCCCACCGCGGACGTGGTAACACGGACGGCACGGTAAACTCCATCTGGAGCAAGACCAAATAGGCAGGTAATGACGTGGCTCGCGTCGCCTGCGGGTAGGTCGCTTGAGCGTCAGGTAACGAAACGCCTAGAGGAATGACTGTTCACGACAGAACCCGGCTTATCGGCTGGCTTCACTTGATTTCGATAACTATTCAAAACGTAACGACCTTGGTAAAACGGCTTTAACTATAAAGCCGCCATAAAAATTATCGCCGCCTAAAAAACGCCTCCTTCATGGAGGTTTTTTCACTTAAATGAAACAAAAACAACCTCAAACACCTTGTGCAATCCCGCAGGCTTAACACCACCACACTCCCCCCTCGGCAAACTACCCAAATATCATAAATAGCATTAGCCTTTTTGTGCAATCCATTATTTTTTAAAGAAATTAATCCAACATCAATTTTCAACCCTAACTGCTTGTCGCGCAAAGAAAAATCTTATTTTATTGCTTGACCCAGCCTAATTTTTTCAATATAGTGGGAAAGGGTGGGGACAGGTGGGTTTTTGTGGGTTAGCAAGCACAGGGTTGCGATAATGTTTCAAGGAGCTACACAACTCAGTCTGGATAGCAAAGGCAGGCTCGCGATACCGGCTCGGCATCGTGATATCTTGCTTGCACATTTCGCCAGCCAGTTGGTGTTAACTGCTGACGCGGATGGTTGCTTGTTGTGTTATCCGCAGCCCGAATGGTTACCAATACGTGACAAATTACTAAAACTATCCTCTCTTAATCCGCGCATACGCGCGCTACAGCGCCGCCTAGTTGGTTACGCCGAAGATGTAGAAATGGATGCAGCGGGACGCATACTAATTTCTCCGGCCTTGCGCAACTATGCGATGCTGGACAAGCGCGTCATGCTGATTGGCCAAGGCAATAAACTCGAATTGTGGGATGAAGCAAAATGGACAGCGCAGCAGGAAATGGCGTTGTCGTTTGCCCATGGCGATCTTCCCCCGGAACTGGAGGGGTTCACGTTGTGAGTGGTTGCCTATCTCACACACCCACATTGCTGCATGAAACAGTTTTATTACACGAAGCCATTGAAGCATTGCAGATTAAACCAGGTGGCATCTATGTGGACGGCACGTTCGGGCGAGGTGGGCACAGTCAACTGATACTGCACAAGCTGGGCACGATGGGTCGTTTAATTGCATTGGATAAAGACCCCGCTGCAGTAGCTGCGGGGCAAGCAATTGCTGATCCACGTTTTGTCATGGTGCATAGTGGATTCGCGCACTTGACCGAGTTACTGGAAAAACTGGCGGTTGAACAAATAGACGGGGTATTGCTTGATTTGGGCGTGTCTTCGCCACAACTGGATGATGAGCAACGCGGCTTCAGTTTTCGTTTCGACGCGCCACTGGACATGCGTATGGATACCAGCAGTGGGCAAACCGCAGCGGAATGGCTAGCCACCGTAGGTGAAAGTTTGCTTGGAGAGGTAATACGTGACTATGGCGAGGAACGGTTTGCTACACAGATTGCAAGAGCGCTTGTTGCTGCACGCCAAGAGAAACCTATTACCACTACGCGCCAGCTCAGCGAAATTGTTGCCCAGGCCGTGCGCACACGTGAGCCCGGGAAAAATCCGGCGACACGCACCTTTCAGGCTATACGGATTTATCTCAACCAAGAACTCGAAGAAATTGCGCGGATTCTCCCGCAATGTGTAGATTACCTAAGACCAGGAGGACGTATTGTGGTCATCAGTTTTCATTCGCTTGAAGACCGCATAGTGAAGCATTTTCTGCGCGACATGGCGCAGGGCGATACGTTGCCACGCAATTTACCGATTCGCGCTGCAGATATACCCAAAGGTAGGCTGCACCTGGTCGGTAAAGCAGTTCGCGCCACCTCGCGGGAGGTGGCGACTAACCCACGGGCACGTAGTGCAGTAATGCGCGTAGCGGAACGTGCGGGGGGAACAAATGGCTAGGGCACATCTACTTTTCTTACTGATGGTGATCATTTGCGCGCTGAGTGTTGTGACCTCACAAAACAAGGCGCGCAAATTGTTTGCGGAATTGCAAAAGGAAAGGGATCGCGCGCAACAGATGGAGGTGGAATGGGGGCAATTACAGCTTGAACAAAGTACCTGGGCGATGCCGGCACGGGTGGAAAAAATCGCTGTCGACAGGTTACAAATGCAGCTACCGAAAAGCCAACAGATCCAATTTATTCGTGCTGAAGAGCTGAATAAACCTTTAGCGCAGCCATGAATTATCCCAGCAATATACAAGCCGCAAAGCTAGCAACATTACCGTTGTGGCGCTCCCGACTGTTATTTGTGCTGCTGTTATTGGGCATGGGTGCATTGATCGTACGCACAGTCTATTTGCAAAGCATCAACAATAGTTTCCTACAAGAGAAAGGGAATGCACGTTCCAACCGTGTCATAGACATTAGCGCGCACCGCGGCATGATTACCGACCGTAATGGAGAGCCGCTCGCCATCAGTACGCCTGTAGAATCCATTTGGGTTAGCCCACAAGATGTAGAAGCGACACCGCAACAAGTGAATCAGTTAGCGCGGATCATGGGCATGAATATCACCGAAGTGAAGAATCGTTTATTCGACACTACACGCGACTTCGTTTATCTCCAGCGCCAGTTACCTCCCGAACAGGCGGAAAAAATCGTGAAGCTAGGCATGCCCGGTGTTTCGCTACGGCGTGAGTATCGCCGCTATTACCCAAGCGGGGACATAACGGCACACCTGCTCGGCTTCACTGACGTAGACGACAACGGTCAGGAAGGGCTGGAGCTGGCATTACAGAATCAGCTTGGTGGCAAAGCGGGCAGCCAACGCGTAATCAAGGATCGCAAGGGCCATATCGTCGAAGACGTCGCCAGCATTCGCGCGCCTAAGCCGGGCAGCAATCTGGCGCTAAGTATCGACAGCAAGATCCAATATTTGGCTTACCGGGAAATAAAGCTGGCGGTCGAGCAACATCATGCCAAAACCGGCTCCATTGTGGTGCTGGACGCTAAAAGCGGCGAAGTGTTGGCGCTGGCCAATTGGCCAAGTTACAACCCTAATAATCGTGCCAAGTCCAACCTTCAGGTACTGCGCAACCACGCTGTGACCGACCTATTCGAACCGGGTTCCACACTCAAGCCTTTCACCGTGGCAACGGCGTTAGAGACGGGCAATGTAACGCCACAAACCATTATCAATACCGAAAATGGAACAATGCTCGTCGGCAAACACAAGATTCATGACACCCATCCCGAAGAAACACTCACGGTGGCACAAGTAATTCAAAAATCCAGTAATGTAGGCGCAGCTAAAATTGCACTATCGTTGCCTCCGGAAAAAATCTGGCAAAGCCTGAACGAAAGTGGTTTTGGCATACAGGCCGGCAGTGGCTTTCCTGGTGAAGCGGCAGGTAAGTTACACGATTACAAGAAGTGGCGGCCCATTGAGCAAGCCACCCTTTCTTATGGCCACGGTATTTCCGTCAGCCTGTTGCAACTGGCACGCGCCTATACCATATTTGCAAACAAGGGAGAATTGAGGCCAGTGTCATGGCTTAAGCTGGAGGCACCTGTGGCTGGCAAGAAAGTATATTCGGATGCCACCGCACGCGAAATACTCAACATGCTGGAAATGGCGGTTCTGCCAGGCGGCACCGCGCCGTTGGCCCAGATCAATGGCTACCGCGTAGCGGGCAAGACTGGCACTGCGCACAAGCTAGAGGGTGGGCACTACATCAATCGTTATATTTCTTCTTTTGTCGGGTTAGCACCCGCGTCCGGTCCACGATTGATCGTAGCAGTGATGATCAACGAGCCCAACAACGGTCAATATTACGGCGGGTTAGTCGCAGCACCCGTATTTAGTAATGTGATGGGTGCTACGCTGCGCCTGCTCAACGTACCTAACGATACGCAGCTCGGAAATACATTAATGCCACCTGCCGATATCGTGAAGGAGGAAGTGTGAGCTTCCATTCCGACCTCATTACCTCCCTCGGCATAAAGATCACAAAATTAGTGACGGATAGCCGCGAGGTTACGCCAGGCGATACATTCATCGCCTACCCCGGCAGCAAGGCAGATGGACGTCAGTTCATTAAGCAAGCTATCGCAAATGGCGCCAATGCAGTGATCTGGGAAGCGCACGGCTTTAGCTGGAACGAAGCATGGCAGCTCCCCAATTTGGCAGTCGCCGATCTGCGCCATCATGCTGGAGAGATTGCTGACCATGTCTATGGCAGCCCTTCGCAAAAACTGTGGGCAGTCGGTATCACCGGCACCAACGGTAAGACATCCTGCTGCCACTGGATTGCACAATCATTTTGCGCGCTCAGCAAAAAAACCGCGCTGATCGGAACCTTGGGCAACGGCTTCCACCCTGCTTTGCAGCCCACCCTGAACACCACACCCGATGCCATCCGCCTGCACGAACTGTTAGCCGACTATCTCGCGCAAGGCGCGCAGGCTGTAGCAATGGAAGTGTCCTCCCATGCTTTGGAACAAGGACGCGTGAATGGGGTGCAATTTGATGTAGCGCTGCTTACCAATCTCAGCCGAGACCATCTTGACTATCACGGTGACATGCAAAGCTATGCGGCGGCCAAGCGGCGCTTATTCGATTGGCAACAGCTTAAATACGTTGTACTCAACTTGGACGATGCATTTGGCGCCGAGATTGCCGAGCAACTTCAGGACAAAGGCGTGGAAGTGGTGGGCTACGGCCTAAACGATGCCGCCTTGGCCTTGGCCGAACGCCTCGGTTTACGCATGGTTTACGGTGGCGCATTACGCATGGATGCGCATGGGTTCAGCCTGCAAATACATTCCAGCTGGGGCGGTGGTGAGCTGCATAACACACTAATCGGGCGCTTTAATGTTGCCAACCTGTTGGGCGTTATGGCGGTGTTGCTGGTGAGCGGAGTGACATTAAGCAATGCGCTACGCGAATTGTCACTTATCAGCGCAGTGCCCGGACGTATGCAAACTTTTGGTGATGGCGGCGACCGCCCCACTGTGGTGGTGGACTATGCGCATACCCCGGATGCACTGGAAAAAGTGTTGCGAGCCCTACGTGAAGTGGTCGGACATAAATCCGGGGCTTACGGCGGCAAATTGATGTGTGTGTTTGGTTGTGGCGGCGACCGCGACCGCGGCAAACGCCCGATGATGGGGGCTATCGCAGCCAAATTGGCAGACGTCGCTATTATTACCAGCGACAACCCGCGCGGCGAAGCGCCACTCGACATAATCGCAGCCATTGTCTCCGGCATTACGGCTGGAGGAAGGGAAACGAAGGGCATCTACCAAATCATCGAAGATCGCGCCTCGGCCATCGCACAAGCGGTGCTCAGCGCACATGCGACGGATATCGTATTGATTGCCGGTAAAGGGCACGAGTCATACCAGGAAGTCAGGGGTGTGAAATATCCATTCAGCGACGCCGAGGTTGCACAGCGCGCGTTGTTGGCTTGGCGCGATGAGGTGCGGGCATGATGCTGCTATCACAGGCCGCGCAGATTTTGGGCTGCGAGCTTGTCGGCCACGATGTGTTGTTTACCTCCGTGTCCAGCGATAGCCGGGCGATTAATACAGGCGATCTATTCGTAGCGTTGCAGGGGGAAAATTACGACGGTGCCGCATTTGTTGCCAGTGCTACTCAAAGCGGCGCAGTCGCTGCATTGGTCAAAACCACAAGTTATCGGGGCGTTGGGTCACCATGCCCCTTGCTGCTGGTTGACGATACACGCCTAGCATTAGGCCGTCTGGCAGCTCATTGGCGTGCGCAGTTTAGCATCCCCGTGATAGCAGTAACCGGCAGCAATGGCAAAACCACGGTGAAGGAAATGTTGGCAAGCATATTGCGCGCAGCAACAAATGATGATGACGCAGTATTAGCAACACTTGGAAATCTCAATAATGACATTGGTATGCCACTTACCTTGCTTAAGTTGCGGGCCGTTCATCGCTATGCGGTGATCGAGATGGGTATGAGCCATATGGGAGAAATTGAATACCTGACCCAGCTGGCACGGCCAGATGTCGCCATCGTTAATAACGCGGGCAGCGCACACTTGGCCGGACTGGGTTCGGTGGAGGCGGTGGCGCGCGCTAAAGGGGAAGTTTTCACAGGGTTGCCGCCTCAAGGTACTGTGGTCATTAATGCCGATGACGTTTATGCGCCACTATGGCGCGAGTTGGCAGACGGCCATACGATTATTGAATTCGGTCTGCAAAAAAATGGGATGGTACATGCGCAATGGCAGGTGAAAGACTATGGCGTACGTATCGAAGTGGGCATGCCGCAGGGTAGCTTCAGCGCACAGCTGCAAGTACCGGGGGTGCACAACGTCCGCAACGCGTTGGCCGCTACTGCGGCAGCGTTGGCCTTACACGTGCCCTTGCCAGCGATTGTAACGGGGCTAGAACAATTTTCTGGCGTGGCCGCCCGTTTGCAACGTAAAACTGCACTGCATGGTGCGATTCTAATAGATGACACCTACAACGCCAATCCGGCCTCACTGCACGCCGCACTCGAGGTATTGGCGCAAAGCGCCGGTAAAAAGATTCTGGTACTCGGCGACATGGGAGAGTTGGGAGAGGACGCCGCACATCTGCATAGCGAAATTGGCGCAGAAGCCCGCCGTTTTGGAGTGAGCCAGCTATTGGCACTGGGCAAATTGACGCCTCATGCGGTACATGAGTTTGGCAAAGGTGCCCATCACTTTGAACACATTGAAGATTTATTCGCCGTACTGGATAAAAATTTAGATATTGATAGCACGGTGCTAGTGAAAGGTTCACGCTTCATGCGCATGGAGAGGGTAGTACAGCACTGCACTGAAATAAATAAGGTAAGAGAGGAAGCATACAAAAAAGAATCTGCGCACAAGCTCCACCATCCTTCATTGACCCCTTAACCGACCGGCCGAAAGAAACAAAAATGTTACTTAAATTCGCGCAATGGTTATCACAATATTTTAGCGTATTCAGTGTATTCAATTACATCACGCTGCGTGCCGTGCTGGCTGCAATGACTGCGCTGTCTATTTCCTTCTTGGTCGGGCCAATGATGATACGTAAACTGACCGCCTATAAGATAGGCCAAGCGGTTCGGGATGACGGTCCACAGACACATCTGGTAAAAGCTGGCACACCAACCATGGGTGGCGCATTAATTCTCACCTCAATCGCCATCACCACATTATTGTGGGCCGATCTGAACAATAAGTATGTATGGGTGGTGTTGCTGACCACTTTGAGTTTCGGCGCGATCGGTTGGGTCGATGACTACCGCAAAGTAGTACATCGCAACCCCAAAGGCTTATCTGCCAAAGCCAAGATATTCTGGCAATCCATCATTGCAGTCATCGTGGCGGGGTACCTGTGGCAACACGCCAGCCTGCCTGCGCATACCGAATTTATCGTGCCCTTCTTCAAGCATCTAGTATTTCCGCTCGCGGCATTCACTTTCATTTTGCTGGCCTATCTGGTTATCGTTGGCACCAGTAACGCAGTAAATTTAACCGATGGCCTAGACGGCTTAGCGATTATGCCTACAGTGATGATAAGCAGTGCGCTGGCGATCTTCGCTTATGTTGCGGGCCATGCAGTATTCGCCAAGTATCTTGGCATGCCGCATGTTCCTGGTGCGAGCGAATTGGCGGTGTTCTGCGGCGCAATTGCGGGCGCTGGGCTAGCTTTTTTGTGGTTTAACGCTTATCCGGCAGAGGTATTCATGGGCGACGTAGGTGCGCTGGCGCTGGGCGCTGCACTTGGCACAGTGGCAGTGATCGTGCGCCAGGAAATCGTACTGCTTATCATGGGCGGGGTATTTGTACTGGAAACGCTATCAGTGGTCATTCAGGTGGCCTCTTTCAAACTTACTGGCAAGCGTATCTTCCGCATGGCACCACTCCACCATCATTATGAATTGAAGGGCTGGAAAGAGAATCAAGTGGTTGTTCGGTTTTGGATTATTTCGATGATGTTGGTATTAATCGGATTGACGACGCTGAAATTGCGATGATGATATTGAGAAACAAATCGGTACTGGTACTTGGTCTCGGCGAAACCGGGCTGTCGCTCGTGCGTTGGCTTAGTGCACAGGGTGCGCGGGTGCGCGCTGCCGATAGTCGTGACCTTCCTCCATCTATGGATACATTGCGCTCGCAACTTCCCGAGACGGAATTGCACTGCGGTGTGTTTCGCAGCGAATTACTCAATGATATCGACTTGATCGCCATCAGTCCCGGCATCCCATTGAATAGCCAGCTCATCGTGCAAGCAGCAGCACGTGGCATTCCAATAATGGGAGATATTGAATTATTTGCGCAATCATTGCCGCAAGACCGGCGTCCTAAAATTATTGCCATCACTGGTGCCAATGGTAAGACCACGGTCACCAGCATGGTCGGTGCAATGTGCCGTGCGGCAGGTTTGGACACGGAAGTGGCTGGCAATATTTCGCCCGCAGTACTGGATGTACTATTACAGCGCCAAGGACAGCAACCGGATGTTTGGGTGCTTGAACTTTCCAGCTTTCAGTTGGAAACCACTTCCTCCCTTAGTGCGGATGCAGCAACGGTACTCAACATCAGCGAAGACCATCTCGATCGTTATTCCGACATAAACGAATATATAGCCGCCAAGGCGCGCATCTTCCGTAACAATGGGCAAAGAAGCGTGCAAGTGCTCAATCGCGATGATGAATTTAGTGCTGGCATGGCGTTATCAGGACGCATACTCAATACATTTGGATTGAATACACCACCTCCCACCGATAGTGACTGGGGCATAGATAGTAGCAGCGAGGATGTATGGCTAATGCATGGCCAGCGGCGTGTGATGAATGCTAATGAGCTGCGGGTGGCGGGACTGCATAACGTAGCCAACGCATTGGCTGCCTTGGCCTTGTGCCATGCCGTAGGTTTGCCGCTGGCACCATTGCTGAGTGCGCTGCGAACTTTCGAGGGTTTGCCGCATCGTGTGCAGCCCATCGCAGAAATCAACAACATCGTTTATTACGACGACTCCAAAGGAACGAATGTCGGCGCTACCATAGCGGCACTACAGGGTTTAAGACGGCCTGCCGTGTTGATCGCGGGCGGAGAAGGCAAAGGACAGGATTTTGCGCCGCTCTATCCGGTAGTAATGCAGTACGCGCGGGCAGTAGTGCTCATCGGACGCGATGCTGACGAAATTGCAGCGGCGCTGCAAAATTGCGGTGTGCCTGTGGTTCATGCACAGGATATGGTCGATGCAGTGCGTCAGAGTGCCTCCCTGGCACAGCCGGGTGACGCAGTCCTGTTATCGCCAGCCTGCGCCAGCTTTGATATGTTCCGTAATTACAGCCATCGCGCTGAAGTATTTAACGCTGCAGTGCATGCGTTACGAGGGGATATGGCATGCTCACCGCAAGCCTAACCAGCCGTCACCATGCATTGGTGGAATACGACGGGATACTGTCGTGGATAACCATCGCGTTGTTGGCGTTCGGACTGATAATGGTGTATTCAGCTTCTATCGCCACTGCCGAAGCAAGCAAGTTCACAAACTTTCAACCGACGTATTATTTGGTGCGGCATGGCCTGTATATTTTCATAGGTATCGTGGCCGGGGTAATGGCGTTTCAGGTATCGCTAGAGAACTGGCAGAAGCTAGCGCCCTACCTATTTCTGCTTGGTGTAGCACTACTCATTCTAGTGCTTATCCCCGGCATCGGGCGCGAAGTGAATGGCAGCCGCCGCTGGCTTTCACTGTTCGTCATTAATCTCCAACCATCTGAACTCATAAAATTATTTGCCGTACTGTATGCCGCCGATTACACCGTGCGCAAAGGTTTTCTCAAAAATCACTGGGGCCAAGCATTTCTACCGATGTTCGCGGTAATGGCGCTGGTCGGAAGCTTGTTATTGCAAGAGCCGGATATGGGTTCTTTCTTCGTGATTTGTATTGTCGCGATATGTATTCTGTTTCTTGGTGGCTTTAATATCAAGGTGTTCGCCGGATTGATGATTGCCCTGCCTATCGCATTTGCAGCCCTTATTTTTTCATCGCCTTATCGCATGCAGCGCGTAATCGGCTTTATGGATCCGTGGTCTGATCCTTATGGCAAAGGTTACCAGTTAAGCCATGCATTGATCGCATTTGGTCGCGGCGAATGGTTCGGCGTGGGGCTGGGCGGCAGTTTACAAAAATTATTCTATTTGCCAGAAGCCCATACCGACTTTCTACTCGCGGTCATTGCTGAAGAGCTTGGATTGATTGGTGTATGCATAGTTGTCCTGCTATTTACCGGACTGATCATTCGCGCCTTCGCCATTGGCCGTCAAGCCGCCAATCTCGACCGCCAGTTTGCCGCGCTGGTGGCACAAGGTATTGCCGTGTGGCTAGGCGTGCAAGCGATGATAAATATTGGCGTAAATACGGGCGTATTGCCCACCAAGGGGTTAACCCTGCCTTTTCTTAGTTTTGGCGGCAGTAGCGTGGTAGTGAGTTGCATTGCGGCAACGCTGCTACTGCGCATCGATTGGGAAAACAGACGGATATTGAGAGGCCTGCCAATATGACTCGTAATATCTTGATCATGGCTGGCGGAACAGGTGGCCATATATTTCCAGCTTTAGCCGTAGCTGACTACCTGCATTCAAAAAACTGGCACATCATTTGGTTGGGCGCACCCAGAAGCATGGAAGCAGAATTGGTACCCCAACACGGCTATGAAATGGCCAGCGTGCGTTTCTCCGGCCTGCGCGGAAAGGGGTTGTTGCGCAAATTAATGCTGCCACTCAATCTGCTGCTGGCATTGGGGCAAAGCGGCGCGGCATTGTTGCGTCATCGTCCCGACGTGGTGCTGGGCATGGGGGGCTATATCACTTTCCCTGGCGGAATCATGGCTGCCTTGATGCGCCGTCCCTTATTGATTCATGAACAAAACTCAATTGCCGGACTAAGCAATAAAGTTCTGGCGCGATTGGCCGCACGGGTGCTGAGTGGTTTTCCGCACGTACTGCCCGCAGCTGAATGGTGTGGCAATCCAGTACGCGACAGCATTACTGCCTTACCTGAGCCACATGTACGTTACGCCGCACGTAGCGGCGTGCTTAACCTACTAGTACTGGGTGGCAGTTTAGGTGCACAGGCAATCAATGAATGCATGCCGCAAGCATTGGCATTATTACCACAGGGCACGCGCCACAACGTGTTACACCAAACTGGCAAACAGCATTTAGAAGCGGTGCGCACCGCCTACCAGCAGGCAACAGTAAATGCCGAATCTCGGCCATTTCTAGATGATATGGCACAGCATTATGCGTGGGCAGACATAGTTATTTGCCGTGCTGGTGCCTTAACTATTGCCGAATTGGCAGCTGCTGGCGTAGCCAGCATACTGGTGCCATTTCCATTTGCAGTAGATGATCACCAGACCGGAAATGCGCGCTTTCTCAGCGAACGCGGCGCGGCCATCCTACTACCACAGACCGAATTAAAACCACAGTCCTTGGCAAATTTATTACAGGGAATAACCAGGGAATACGCTCTGAACATGGCACAAAGCGCGCGCAAACTGGCCAAACCAGAAGCAACACAATGTGTTGCACAAGTATGTATGGAGTTGGCTGGATGAAACACAAAGTTAAACACATCCACTTCGTTGGCATAGGTGGCTCCGGCATGAGCGGAATCGCCGAAGTATTGCTTAATTTGGGTTATCAAGTAAGTGGTTCTGATCTAGCCAACAATACAATCACGCAACGTATGGAACAACTCGGTGCGACGGTATATTTGGGACATGACGGTAGTCATTCGGCGAATGCCAATGCAGTGGTAGTGTCTTCCGCAGTAGCCCCAAACAACCCGGAGATAGTAGCCGCGCGCGCGCGCAATATTCCAGTGGTGCCGCGCGCAATGATGCTGGCGGAACTGATGCGGTTACGCCAGGGAATCGCCGTGGCCGGTACACATGGCAAGACCACCACTACCAGTCTGACCGCGAGCGTGTTAGCTAAAGGTGGTTTTGACCCAACTTTTGTCATCGGCGGGAAACTTAATAGTAGCGGCACCAACGCCAAGCTGGGAACTGGCGAATTTATCGTAGTGGAAGCCGATGAATCGGATGCTTCGTTTTTGTACCTGCAACCCATCTTGGCTGTGATTACCAACATTGATGCCGATCACATGGAAACATACGAACATGATTTCTCGAAGCTGAAGCAGGCATTCGTGGATTTCGTCGAACACTTACCATTCTATGGCATGGTCATGGTGTGTGTGGATGATGCCAACATACGCGACATTTTGCCCAGTATCAGCAAGCCCGTTACCACTTATGGTTTTGCCGAAGACGCGCAAATCCGTGCGGTGAATGTGCGCCATCAAGATGGCAAAATGCGGTTCACCGCACTGTGCCGACAAAACGGCCAGCCACGCGATCTGGATATCATTCTCAATCTGCCCGGGCGGCATAACGTACAAAATGCGCTAGCGGCAATCGCCGTAGGGCTGGAAGTTGGCGTAACGGATGATGCCATCGTTAGCGCGCTAGGCGAATTTGAGGGGGTTGGTCGACGTTTTCAGCGCTATGGCGAAATTCCACTGGGTAACGGCACTTTTACCCTGATCGATGATTACGGCCATCATCCCATCGAAATACTGGCGACAATCAATGCTGTGCGCGGGGCATTTCCGGGACGGCGTTTATTGCTGGCGTTTCAGCCCCATCGCTACACGCGTACGCGCGATTTATTTGAAGATTTCGTCAAGGTATTAAGCGGGGTGGATGTGCTACTGCTAGCCGAAGTATATGCCGCAGGCGAAACGCCCATCGTAGCAGCAGACGGACGGGCGCTGACTCACGCGTTACGGGTGGCCGGGCAAAGCAAGGTGTTGTTCGTGGAACAAATTCAAGATATGCCGCAGGCCATTCTGAATATGGCACAAGCCGGGGATGTGGTCGTAACCATGGGAGCCGGTTCAATCGGTAGTGTAGCGAACACGCTAAAAAATATAGCCACAAATATTGGCGTATCTTCTAAATGAACATGATCGAACCAGCACAATTTATTACAGAAGCGTTACGCGGAACGCTACGCAATAACGTTGCTATGGGCCGCCATACCAGTTGGCGTGCTGGTGGCCATGCTGAACGGGTCTATCAACCCGCTGATCTGGCCGACTTGATCATTTTTCTGCGTACCTTGCCAGCAGACGAGCCGGTGGTCGCTATAGGATTAGGTAGTAATTTGTTGGTTCGTGATGGAGGCTTACGCGGCACGGTGCTGCTATTACATGCGGCGCTCACAGAAATGCGCATCGAAGCGGATGGATCAATCTATGTACAGGCTGGTGTATCCGGTGCCAAGCTGGCCCGCTTCGCTGCGAAGCATAACCTAAAAGGTGCGGAATTCTTCGCCGGAATACCCGGTACACTGGGCGGAATGTTGGCAATGAACGCTGGCTGCTACGGTAGCGAAACTTGGGGTGTGGTGAAAAATGTGCAGACGCTAATGCGTAGCGGAAAACTATTGGAACGTGAGCCGGACGATTATGAAATTGGCTATCGGCATGTTGTATTACGAAAAAATGGCAAATATCTTGAGCACGACGACCATATCCCTAATTCCTTGCCTTTTTACCAAGAGGAGTTTTTCGTCGGCGCGAGACTGCGCTTGCCCGCTGGCGACGGCGAAACCGCTCGCCGCGAAATGAAATCGCTGCTATCCAAGCGCATTGCCTCCCAGCCCTTAAACCTACCAAATGCTGGCTCGGTGTTCCGCAATCCGCCAAACGATTATGCGGCACGCCTAATCGAGCAGTGCGGATTAAAAGGCTTGCAGATCGGTGGTGCGCGCGTATCAGAAAAGCACGCCAATTTTATCGTGAATGTGGGCGGAGCTACGGCAGCAGACATTGAAAAACTGATTAACAAAGTGCAAGTGATTGTGCAGCATAAGACCGGAATTGGCCTGCATCAGGAAGTGCGAATCATAGGCGAGTACGCAAACACTCATGAATAACCAATCTCTTTTCCCACACTCTCTGCCCCCCACACAACATGGAAAAGTTGCGGTCTTATATGGCGGGCGCTCCGCCGAGCGCGAAATTTCGCTCAAGAGCGGTGCAGCAGTACTGGCCGCGCTACTAAAAAGTGGGATTGATGCCCAGCCATTTGACCCTGCAGAACAGGATTTACATAAACTACTGGAGGGTGGTTTTCAACGCGCCTTCATTGCGCTGCACGGACGCTTCGGCGAGGACGGCACGATGCAAGGCGCACTTGAATTGATGAACATACCCTATACCGGTAGCGGGGTATTGGCTTCAGCGCTAGCCATGGACAAGTGGCGCAGCAAACTGGTGTGGCAGGCTGCGGGACTGCCTATTCCGGCTTATGAGATGCTCAATGCAGCCAGCGATTTAACTACAGTAGTGAAGCGGCTAGGATTGCCACTATTCATCAAGCCAGCCCATGAAGGCTCCAGTGTGGGCATCAGTAAAGTAAAAAAAATCAGTGAAATGCAAGCTGCCTATGCAGAAGCGGCGAAGCACGACAAGCTGGTAATTGCGGAGACATTTATTAGCGGGGGCGAATACACGGTCGCCATCCTTGGTGAGCAAGCGCTGCCAGTAATTAAGATCGAACCCGCCAATGAATTTTACGACTATGAGGCAAAGTACTTACGCAACGATACACGTTATCTGTGCCCCGCTGGCTTGTCGCAAGAAAAAGAAGCTGAGATGCAACGCCTGGCACTACAAGGTTTTGCACTGATCGGAGGTGCCGGTTGGGGACGTGTGGATTTTTTGATGGACGAAGCTGGACAGCCGTATTTGCTGGAGGTCAATACCGTGCCGGGCATGACCGACCATAGTTTGGTACCGATGGCTGCACGTCAGGCCGGAATGAGTTTCGAACAACTGGTGCTAACCATACTGGAGTTGACCCATGTGGGATAAGCCGGAGTCATTACACATAATTTCCAACACGCTGTTCGGCATTTGCTTCGTACTGATTTTATATGGCGCGTTGCACTATGCGTTGCATTTGCCAGTGTTTGCGCTTCGCGTCGTATCTATTAGTACCGCGCTGAATCAAGTGGTTCCTGCTCACATTGAGGCCATGGTGCGCAATGAACTGCATGGTAATTTTTTCACTGTGGATCTTGAACGGACACGACGGGCTTTTGAGAGCATCCCTTGGGTGCGTAAAGTAAGTATGCGGCGCCATTTCCCATGGCGGCTGGAAATAAGCTTGGAAGAGCATGTAGCGCTAGCGCATTGGAACGAGGCAGGGTTGGTGAGCACCCATGGCGAAATATTCTCGGCTGAGACAGACAAGCTATTGCCAAAATTCATCGGGCAATCCGATAGCGCAGCCGAAGTGACCCAAATGTATGCCGCATTTACTGAGCAGCTTGCCCCGCTTAAGCAAGAAATTACAGAAATCAGCTTGTCTCCCCGCCGTTCATGGCGGTTGCGCCTGAACAACGGCATGCTGCTGGAATTAGGGCGCGAACAGTCAAAGCAGCGCTTGGCTCGCTTTGTGGCGGTATATCCATACAGCGTGATACCCATGCAACAAAATTATGAATTTTTTCATGCAGGGAAAGCTCCGCATAAAAATGGACTACAACGCAAAGAAGAATATGTGGATTTGCGTTATCGCAATGGCTTCGCCGCTTATCTGTCGAGTACAGCAAACGGTCTGGGCATAATCGGAAAAAAAGCGATGTAAGACGAAGCTAAAATTCCAGAGAGGATTTATCTCGTAATAGAACACGTATGTTAGGCATGCATCGTCCATACAACGCAAAAAAGTTTAGGCAGTGGAGAAATGCAATGAGTAATAGCAGGGAAAACAAGAATTTGATCATAGGACTGGATATCGGCACGTCCAAAATTGTCGCTATCGTCGCCGAAATCAAGTCTGAAGGAACGATGGAAGTAATTGGCGTAGGGATGTATGAATCCTCCGGCATGAAAAAGGGAATGGTCGTCAATATTGATGCGACAGTAGCGGCGATCCAGCGTGCACTGGGTGATGCCGAGTTAATGGCTGACTGCAAGATTCGTGAGGTTTACACCGGTATCGCGGGCAGCCATATAAAAAGTTCCAATGCCAATGGCATGGTCAAAATTAAAGACCGGGAAGTTGCACAGGCCGACATCGACCGAGCGGTTGAAACCGCCAGTTCGCTAAGCCTGCCTAGCGACCAGCAGATATTGCACATTTTGGAACAAGAATTCAGCATTGATGGGCAAGGAAATATCAAGAAGCCGTTGGGTATGAGCGGTATGCGCCTTGAGGTTGAGGTACATATCGTTACTGGTGCGGTCGCAGCGGCACAAAACATCATGAAGTGCGTGCACCGCTGCGGGCTAGAAGTACGAGAAATGATCCTGCAACCGCTGGCATCCAGCAAGGCGGTTTTATCGGACGATGAGAGAGATTTAGGCGTGTGCTTAGTGGACATCGGCGGCGGTACGACCGATGTGGCGATTTTTACGGGTGGCGCAATTCGTCATACCGCCGTCATTCCGATTGCAGGTGACCAGATTACAAATGATGTCGCAATGGCTTTGCGCACCCCGACTACCGATGCGGAAGATATCAAGATCAAATATGGCTGCGCTCTGCGTCAGCTCGCTGATGATGGTTCGATCAGTGTCCCTGGAGTCGGTGAGCGCGGTATTCGTATGTTGTCACGGCAAACCTTAGCGGAGGTTATTGAGCCACGCGTGGAGGAGCTTTATATGCTGGTGCAGGCTGAGCTGCGCCGCAGTGGATTTGAAAATTTACTGTCCTCGGGCATCGTCATCACTGGAGGCAGCAGCGCTATGCAGGGGATGGTGGAGTTAGGTGAGGAAATATTCCATATGCCGGTGCGTTTAGGACTGCCGCGCTATATAGGTGGGCTGTCTGATGTAGTGAAAACCCCCCGTTTTTCCACCGGCGTTGGTTTGCTGCTCTATGGGTTGGAACAATACCAGCATAATCAGGCGGCGCGTCAGCGTTCGAATTCTTTCAGCGAAGTACTAAATAGTATGAAAGCATGGTTCAAAGGAAATTTTTAGCAAAATAGTTTCTAGCTGGGCACAACCAAATGTGCTCACTAGGTGTTTGAATTTATATCGTCAACAACAAGGGGAAAACAATGTTTGAAATCGAGAACGTACAACTTCAGGACGCGGTAATTAAGGTTATCGGCGTAGGCGGCTGCGGCGGCAATGCCGTGGACCATATGATTGAGAAAGGCGTGCAAGGTGTAGAGTTCATCGTCATTAATACCGATGCCCAAGCGCTCAACCGCAACAAAGCACGCACTCAATTACAGATAGGTGCCACTATTACCAAAGGGTTAGGTGCGGGAGCAATTCCGGATGTTGGACGAGCCGCTGCCGAAGAAGATCGCGAGCGCATTGCCGATTTGATCCAAGGTGCCAATATGATATTTATCACTGCAGGGATGGGCGGTGGCACGGGTACCGGCGCGGCACCCGTAGTAGCCCAGATAGCCAAGGAAATGGACATCCTCACCGTAGCCGTGGTAACCAAACCATTTCTTCACGAAGGCAAACGCATGCGTTTGGCACAAACTGGCATCGAAGCACTGTGCGAGTCTGTAGACTCACTCATCATCGTACCAAATGAAAAGCTGATGACCGTGCTAGGCGAAGATACTAGTTTACTGGATGCATTCAGCGCCTCCAACAGTGTGTTACAAGGCGCGGTGGCGGGTATTGCCGAGGTAATTAATGTACCCGGCCTGATGAATGTGGACTTTGCCGATGTACGCACTCTTATGTCTGAAAACGGTATGGCGATGATGGGATCGGCTACTGCCTCTGGATCGGATCGCGCTAAAGTTGCGGCAGAACGCGCCATGTCCAGCCCTTTGCTGGAGGACGTTAATTTAGCAGGCGCACGCGGTGTATTAATCAATATCAGCTCCAGTAGTAAACTAACCTTGAGGGAATTCAGGGAAATTACCAATAGTGTGCAATTTGCAATTGAAGAAGCCACCGTAATAGTTGGCTCTGTGTTTGATGAGAGCATGGGTGACGAACTGCGAGTGACTATTGTGGCAACTGGCTTGGGTTCACCACTGGAACGCAAGCAAGCTAAGCCGGAACTTGTTTATGGGAAACGCACAGGCACGCATAATGAACCAATCTTTGTGGGCAATTTTAAAGAGCTTGAAATGCCTGCAGTAATACGTAATGGCCGCCACCGCGAAGCAGTCGAAGCGATGAAGCAATCCGGTGTAGACACGCTGGACATTCCGTCCTTTCTGCGCAAGCAAGCCGATTAATACCGTTCTGGGAGTGCGAACCCCATCCTTTTCAGCCGTTGCAATCAAAAGGCAGCAGGGTAGCGGACGACAAATTTGTTTCAATGAAAAGGGGTACGCACCTTGCGGTTTGCTTCAAGAACCCTGCACAACATCAGTATAATCAGTGCCCGAATGAACTATGTTAAAATTAAAAACGAAATTATTTATAACTTTCTTAAAGCAACATGGTTAAGCAACGTACATTAAAAAACTCGGTGCATGCTACTGGGGTAGGGCTGCATACTGGTGAGCGAGTTAATCTTACTTTGTCTCCCGCACCGGCAAACAGTGGTATTGTATTTCGCCGGGTAGATGTTATACCAATGGTAGTAATACGCGCTGAAGCGCATACTGTACATGATACCCGCCTGTCCACCTGCCTGGAAGTAAACGGCACCCGTGTAGCCACTATTGAACATCTAATGTCCGCTTTTGCCGGACTTGGTGTGGACAACGCCTTTGTTGATTTGACTAGCACAGAAGTGCCAATTATGGACGGAAGCGCCGGGACATTTATTTTCCTTTTGCAATCTGCGGGCATCATCGAACAATCTGCGGCAAAGAAATTCATCCGCATCAAAAAAATAATAGAAATCAAGGATGGTGACAAATGGGTACGCTTCGAACCATTCAACGGTTACAAACTTAACATTACTATTAATTTTTCCCATCCTGTATTTACCTCTACCAAACAGCATGTGACGATAGATTTAGGGGAACACTCTTATATCAAAGAAGTGAGCCGGGCCCGCACCTTCGGTTTCATGCATGACGTTGAGCATATGCGAGCTCAAGGATTGGCACTGGGTGGCAATTTAGACAATGCCATCATGATGGATGAATATCGCGTCATCAACCCAGATGGGCTGCGCTTTGAGGACGAATTTGTCAAACACAAAATTTTAGATGCTATTGGCGATCTATATTTGCTCGGACATCCATTGATCGGCGCTTTCTCTGGCTATAAATCTGGCCATGCCCTCAACAATGCCTTGCTACGCACCTTGCTTGCCGATGAACAGGCGTGGGAATTCGTAACTTTCAACAAGGCCGAGGAAGCACCGGCATTCCTGCGCTTACAATTGCAAACTGCCTAATTCGTCATCAAGCAGTCACTTTCCGACCCATCTTCAACAAGCGCAACAAGAATTAAGAGGCGTTAAATTCACCTACTCAACTGCTAAAGGTAAATACTTTGCTCATTCTGCGTCTGCTGCTCGTCCTAGTCGCTCTTTTCATTATCTTTTCCGTCGGGGCGTATACGGTTACCCGCAATCGCCGCTATCTAAACCTAGCCTGGCAAATAGTGCGCTTCGTAATTTTTATGCTGTTGATATTTGCCGTGCTATTTTTATTAGAACGTTATGTTTTAATAGGCTGGCACATTTTTGTTTAGAACTAGTCAGCACCACAAAACCACGTAAATTTGAGCAAATTTCCCAAGAACACATACTTCGGCTGAAACCAGATCAAAAACTAATCCGGGTAAACAAAAGTTACCAGCAGCGCCAAGCAAGGCAGCATTACTCTGTTGAAATGCTACAAGCGCATATTAAAACTATTGTTTCTATAAGAAAATTGTATATCCAAATTGAAATTAGACCGATGCTCAACATGAAAGCCAAGCGTTAGAGAACTCAATGTATGGAGCTTGCAGAATCCTTATCGAGATGTTGCACAAACTTTGCAGCAGCCTTTAGCACGTCGTCGAGAGGAATGATAAATGTTAGTTCAACCTCACCCATAAATACCCGCACAGCGCATTCAGTAGTGGTTCGGCCAATGGCTAATTCAATATGCTGCGCAGGAAGCGCACTTTTAGGTCCAGACCAAGATTTTACTTTTAAATCCGGCTCTTTTGCCCATTTCGATGCAAGTCCAAGAACTGGATATATCAAAGCATTCAATCCTTCCGGATTAATAATAAATTCTGTTTCAGCGCCATTAGTATCTGTTAATGCAAGACAAATTACATTACTTGCATCGGTAGGGTATGTTCGAACTGAAGCTATTGGTCTTAATGGTTTTTCATTTGACATTTTTTTCCTAACAGCAGAAGTGTTAATTTAACTTTTAATATTTAGTTGATAACGCCTCGCCACGAACACAACCGCGAAGAGATACCACTAGGAGTGAAATATTCAAACCAGAATTAAAGCGTTAGCATTATATTGTCTCTACGCTAGGCACACAATGCTGTTTGTAGGGAATACTTGCATAGGAAATGTCTTTTGGATATACTTAGTCGAAGAGTGGCAATGGTTATTTTGAATAACGACAAAGGAGTAATACCATGGAAGTATTGGTTCCCATAATGATTTTCGGCATTGGCATTATTATCGCCACAACTTTGGCTGGTTTAGGTATTCAACGGATTGTAGAAAGTCAAAAGGGTAATAAATAAATATTATCCAGCTTTCTATAATAGAAATTCTCAAAACGACAAGAACACTTTTCCTGTTATTCGCATAGGCACGGCCCCGTATGTAGCCGTGCTTTCGTTATTGAAGCATCACGCCTACACTTCCCATGCATTTAAACAACACTGAACTCCCTCACTTAATTAAGTTTTTGGTGGTTTCCACAATTTCTTTTTTTTTCGGTGCAATGCATGGCATGTTGCAAGTGATTCCATCCATACGAGCCTGGCTGGATTCTATTGGCAGCCCTTACGGTGGTCCTGGGCACATGATAGATCCCTTGGCACATGCACACATAAACTTAATCGGAGGACTAGTAATATTGGCAATGGGAACCATGTATTATTTGTTGCCCATTATTAGCGGAAAGACAATTTACTCTTTGCGCTTGATAAATCACTCGTTTTGGTGGACAACGATAGGAGTGTTTTATTTTTATACTACGCAAGTGGTATTCGGCATATTGGAAGGTAATTTATTATTAGAAAATAACCTACAAGCCATGGCACAAGTGCACCGCTTTTATGGACCTATCGTAGCCAGTGCAGGAATGATTATGGCGACAGGTTTTTGCATCTATCTTGCTAACGTCTTATTCACGCTTAAAAATAACGACCGAAATCCTTAAGAGTTGTTAATTGCTAAAGCGATAATTTCAACGGGAAACGCAGAACTCCTTCAACGCCGTTGCGTTTCATCTGCACCTGTAACACCGATCTAGTTCCTGGAGCGACTTTCGCCGCCCTACGGTAAACCCCTACCTCTCCATCCTGTATTGCCTGTATCCATTGATCTTGGTCGTCAGTGCGCACCGAAACCATAACATTATGGATCGGTCCACGCTCACCAGTCACTATCACCAAAAACTCGTTCACCCCAGGACGCGGTGGGCTAGGCCTGGATTCGACTCGTACCTCCGCATCCTGCCATTTTTGCGGTTGCGTATCAGCAACTCGGTCTCCACCACATGCTACTAGTAGCAGCAAAAAAAATAGCTTAATGTGTTTTACGTTTGCGCTCCGCAGTAAGTTAACCGGGGGATACGAATTATTTTTCTGCATTGAGTTCATGGGATTGTTCTTTATTATTTTTGTCTGAATCCAACGTACCGCCAATCGACGATCCATATAGATTAACCATGAACCGAACAAAAGCACTTCCGGCTGCGACATAAAACAAAGCAATGATGAACCCCCAGTCTACCCAAGGACGCTCATCACCCGGGCGGAGACCCCAAAAAGGGAAACTCAAACCTACCGCAACCAGTAACACCGCAACAGTCACTCCTATAAACCAATAGGGTATTTTTTTTTGCGATTCCGGAATGCTTTCTACCAGCTCCCAATCTTCAAGCCCGCGTTTAGCCATACGTTCTTCATCAGAAGCATAGCCAAAACAATCATCCGGCTTCTCGCCCCAGCGCGGCTCATCTACTTTCGATAAACCTTGAGATTTTTCACCAATATCGCTAGCGATCACAGCTTCCTCCTTTGTTCAGAAAAATGTTGAACAGGGAATCGCCTCATCCAGGTGTCACCTGCAGAAACTTCCACCACAACAGAATATAACCCTCGTGGTAAATCCTGCGCGATGGAGAGCATAAGCGATTCTCGCCCGACTGGTGATAATTTAATATCCTTGGCGCTAAGCTGGTAACTACCCGGTGGCAAACCTAACACACGCACATGTAGCTCCGCTGAACGGTACAATTTATTGGAAAGTGCAATACGATATTCTTGAACCGTGCGACCTTGCTGAATATCCGCATTGCCTACTGCTACATGATAAGGTTGATATGACCACAATCCCCAAATAAACATCACTCCACCCAGCACTACAAAAGGAGTCGTCCAACCCATTCGGGCAAACAAAGAAATTGCGATGCCACGAAATTTATTTACATTTTTATTCGTGCGCTCAAGCATATCAAAACGTAATAGCCCAGGGACTCCTTGCTTTTTATGCAAGCGATTGCAAGCATCAACGCAATCGCCGCAATTAATACAACTGTCATAAATATCAGTTTTGCGCGGATCCAAATCGATAAAACAAGAAGTAACACAATAATTACACTTAGCGCATTCATCGCTGCGACTGGCATCGTATGCTATATGCAAAGTCTGCTTGGTTTTAAACGAATGCATCCAAACTCTGTAAATACAGGCGTAGCGGCACCAAAAATGTCTTATTAACGCAATATCTATGAAAATGATCACGACACATACCGCGTAAATCCAATGTAGCGATCCCGCCAACTTGGTATTTTCTTGCAGTGTTACAAAAGACCACACCACACTTGGCGGATAGAAATAAAATAATGGGATTAGCGCAAAAAACATAGCAGCCCCCAAAAATGCAACCCCAAGTAACATCCAATTCACAATTTTATTCTTGGCTCCTGCCACGCGCGGCGCTTCACCAGTTAAACTTACTTCAGCATGCTTACCTAATAGTTTGCGTGTAAGATTGTTAGCCCACTCAGCCATACTATTTTGAGGGCAAACCCAACCACAAAACACAGTACCTGCTGTCGAGTACAGTAACACCAAACTACTCGCCAAAAAAAGCCATGCCCCGGTTACCAAGGCAAAATCAGCCAACCATATCTGCCGATCAAGCACAACAAAAGCAGCCGCACTTGGATCGATTCGGAATAGACCACTAGCCGGAATTAGTACAATAAGGATCAGAGCCAGCATCTGCACTAACCGCCGCTTCCAACGGAATTCAGAATGAGTAGGTTTGGAACCTACAGCCGTGCCGATAACCTTGACCGGGATACTCGAAATGGATTTATATTTGACGCCGCTGGCCATAATGTTAAGTTAATTCCCCGTCGCATTTGCTTCACGGTCAAGTGGGCTCAGCTCCAGCAAGTGCACACGGCTAATCTCCGCATGAGTATCACCAGCATTTCGCTCAATTCGCCACAATGCACGCACCGCCTCTACGTGATATGGATTAAGACGCAAAATTTTCTGCAACGCCTCTTTCTCACTCAAACCATGCTCGCGCGCCTGCGCTAAAGATGAAAACATATTATCAGCCAACGCATAAGCAATCCAGCGATCTTTTGCATTCGCCTTATAAGCCAAGTGCGTCAGTTGGTTAGCCTGTTGCGTTGTGCCACGCGCAGCCGCAAGCCAGCTTCGCGTCATCAGCTCGCTCGCTACGTAAGCGCGTTCGAAAGCCTCTTTGTCATGGTCACGAATGCCAAGCAAATTTGCAGCGGCTTCCATTTTAGGCCTGGTTTTCAACAAAACCAGTAATAATTTTGCCACATCTAATTCACCAGCGTAGCGCGCGCGCGGCAGACGAAATTCAATCACTGGCGACCACTCGTCTTGCACCTGTTCCTGGCTAACCGGCAGTGGCCCCCAATAGCGTCCGAGCCAAGTCCATCCACCTTCGCCCGCAGTCGCCTCATCCTGTTGTTCCAAGGACAAACGTTGCAAGTTAAGCAGCAATCCCTGCGCACCCATAAATTTCTGCCGTGGGCCGACCAAGGCTAAATGCATTCCATCTAGAAATATTTGCGCATCTGGGAAAACCCGTCGAAAGCTATTAAAAATTACGTTCAAAGATTTATTGTCAAATTGATTGAGCGCCAACCACTGAACAAATAGCCCATTTTCACTTAGGCGATTACGCACGCGCTGAAATTGCTGTACTGATAATAAAGAACTTGAACCTGCCAAATCTGGATGAAACACGTCACCAATTATGACGTCGTATTGATCCCGGCTCGCGCTTAAAAAATGCCGTACATCGTCACGTTCCACTTTAGTTTTGCGCAGTACGTTGCGGTTTAATGGGGCAAACCAGCTCGCTGCGGAATTAATCGCGCCTTGTGACAACTCAACAGCACTACGATCTAAATTAGGAAACGCTAGAGAACCAGCCACAGAAATTCCGGTACCCAATCCGAGAAATAATACCGAGCGAGGCTGCTCATGCAAAAGCAATGGAAGACGCGCTTGATTAGACTGCACAAACACCGCTGTAGGATCAGTTGAAGCATCCATTCTCTGCAAATCAGTCAGCAACACACGCTGCCCGTCTTGTTGCTCCACCACGTGAGTCATCGAAATGGCGTCTTCATAAAAATATAAATCCCTGCTCCCCGCTTGCGCCTGAGGTAATAACATATTGACTGGCGGTAACTTTACAACTGGCCACGCTGCCATTAAAAAAAATGGTACAGCAAGCCATGCGGTACGCGACTGCGCCCAAGTTAAACCCAAGATCAACAACGCCGAAGCTGCCACCGCCACAGTAGCAGCGCTGCCCCAAAGCGGAATCAGTACCACTCCCGCAACTATCGCGCCGAGTGCGGCACCCAGTGAATTAACTCCATATAACCATACCCCACCGCCATTCGAGCGGCTGTTTAATAAAGGCAACCACGCTCCAAGCGCCAGAGTAACTGGCAAAGTTATCAGCGCGAGAAGTAACCCTTGCATTCTCAATGCTTCAGATAAAGAAGCAAACTCAGCTCGCTCCACCCATGCCGAAAGCGCAGGAAGCAACCATAAACTTAAGATAGTGAATCCTCCAGCAGCAATGGGCAAGATTACAAACCACGCTTGTCTGTGCTGGCGCGGCGCGATCAAGCTGCCTATACCAATACCCAACAGAAATGATGCCAAAATCACTGTCAGCACATACTCGGTACGTAGCATCACCATGCCGAATAAGCGCGTCCAAGCTATTTGCAAGATCAAACTTGCCGCACCGATTCCGGCATAGGCGAACAGAAAAGCTAAACGAGGTCGGTTTACCCTAACACTTTTCTCGGTAACCTGTACTGTGGCGTACCGCGATGAAAGCAACAACAGCGCAATAACTCCAACACAACCAATCGCGGCAACCACTCTAACCGCCCAGATCCAGCCCAAAGTCGGCAGCAACCAAAGTGGTAAGAGTGCGCCACAAGCAGCGCCTAGCGTATTAAAACCGTAAATCTTCCCCAGTTGCTCCGGCCTATTTCCCAGAGATGCTAAAATTAACGGAAACCCTGCCCCCATGATGAAAGCTGGGAACAGCAACAAACACAATGCAACACTAGCAATAAGGCCATACCATTGAAATAATGAAAGTTGTGCTGCCGCGTATTCCATTCCCGCCGAGGTCATTTGCAGAATCAAAGGCAAGAGTAAAGCGTAAACAGCAATACCACCTTCCAATGCAGCAAGCAACAACAACGGTCTTTTGATTTGGGAAGCCCGGCGTACCGCAAACAAACTTCCCGCCCCCAACCCTCCCATAAATGCAGCGACGGTCAGCACCACCGCAAAAATACTCACACCGAATTGCAAAGAAAGTATGCGCGCCCACAATACCTCGTATGCCACGCTAGTCAGACCAAATAATCCATACAGCGCTGCCAGCGGCCAATAACTACACTTTAAAATTATTGATTCTGACTCTTTAACTAGCATAAAGTGACCTTAAAATGGAGCGCATATCATTAAAACATACTAATAACAGCGCATAAATGTGTGATCTACATTTGTAGCCGTAAAGCATCGTATTGCCCGCATAATTTCCTACAGACTTCATGCGATCAAGAATATCTTCAGCTTTCCGCAGTAGAGCAGCATGCGGATACAATAGCCCTGGAACTTACGAAAGCGGCGTACGTTTGCTTTAATTATCTGTATGTAGGAATTGAAAGCCTCGGCGGCAGTATTGCCGATGTAGTGGCAAGCGCAATTATGCAAGCGCGGTATTATTACTTTGACTGGCCCTCTAATCGACTACGCACAGCACTAGCCACCCACACTTCAAGTAACGCTGAACGGTTGCGATGTAGCGATAACGCCATAATTTGATCAAATCTTCTTTGATGCTCCAGGCTCGACTGATCTTAAAAATTATCTGATGCAAAGAACAAAAGCCAGCCGGTCAGCATTGCATCTAAACAAATAGACTTTGCAGTGAACATTTCCGTTTAAGCCAAGCGAGAATGTATTTACTATCACAACAGCTTTACCGAAGAACTAGCTAAGCGGGTAATGAAAGAGCGGATATGTAATGAATTAAAAAGGATAAAACCAAATAACACCCACAATAGCATGTACAAAAGCCAACGTGACAGTAAGCCCGGCAGAAATCATATGCAACACAAATACTTGTTTACCATATATTCCCATAGCAATACCCAATGCCCCGGTAATTAAAAGCAAGATTAACAACGGCACGCCCAATAAAAACATAGTTAAATGCTTCTTTTGTATAGTTGAAGGCCTATCTATTTTAATCTGGCTAGCTTGCTGTTCAAATGCCTCCATCACCTTAGTGCTCTCACCCTGCTGAACGTTATCATTAGCTTGCGCATTTGGTATAACACAAAATAAAAAAAACATCGCTGTAATCAGCCAGCACACGACTAAATTTGGGTAGAAGGCACCCCTTACACTCGCCATCATTTATCACTCTCGACTGAAATTGTCTGTTGATCTTCCTGAGCAGCTTTGCTTTCCGCATAATGCCATGTCAACACCGCCATCAAAATAAAGGGGACAAAAAGAACACCCAACAGGAATAAAAAAATAAACCAGAGCGTATCAATATGCACGTGAAGAAAGCGATAACTATCCACTGCATAACTCATTTTCACCAAAGACAATGAGAAACCAAGAACCATCCCCAAGTGCCGCAAGATCTTGAGCACTTTCACTCTTTTTTGCCCGTTACGTTGGAATCATTTGCACAGCGAAATCCAAAAAAATCGGAAGCATAATTTGCAAAGGCAAAATTTCGATGAAAGACTGCGGAAGAAAACGGATCCCCCTTCCATGAACCACCACGCAACACTTTGTAGCTCCCCCCAGTTGGCACGATATCAAATTCTTTTTTATTTGTCGCCCGCACAATTTTCCCTTTAAACAAATCTGATGGCGCATCAGATCCAGGGTAAGGCGTAAAATCATCGGCTGTCCACTCATTCACGTTACCCGCCATATCCATTACTCCATATGGGCTAACGCCATTCGGATAAGCATTTACGTTGGTTGTAGAGCCAATATTATAATAAGTATTCAACCGCTCCGGTTCCATCTTATTACCCCACGGCCAGCGCCTACCATCTGTTCCGCGACCGGATTTTTCCCATTCCGCTTCAGAAGGAAGTCGCTTGCCTGCCCACTTGGCGTAAGCTGTTGCATCATACCAAGACACCATAGTAACAGGGCGCAATATTTCACCTTGAGGAATTTTGCCTTTTTTCCAGTTCAGCGGTGGACGATGTGAAGTAGCGGCTACAAACTTAGCGTATTGCGCATTAGTTACAGGATATTTGTCTATCCAAAAAGCGGGTAATTTAACTGTATGCTGCGGACGATTTTGTACATCTGCACGTTCTAAATCTGTACCCATCGAAAAAGCTCCCTCAGGAACTAATACCATACTATTTATTTCAAGCCACTCCTCTTTGGAAAGCAAGCTTTCAATTTCTGTAACACTGTATCCTACAGCATGATTTTTTTCGGCCTCATGCACACTATGCAATACTAAGTCTTCACCAGCAGCCCGTATGTGAGATGACTCATCTTTCAACTCGTAAGTTGCGCGCGTGCGCATTTCACCCATACGTTCGAACCCCTGATTTACCACATACAAGGTGATACCAATCGCTAACAAAACCAAGCAAATTACAAAAGTAGCCGACAAATAACGTTTGCGACGCGCATAATCTACAGCAGAATGTACAATTTTTCTGTTTGCAGAAGTAACTGCCATCTAAATATCACTTTCTCTCTTGTCGGAACGTTTCTTATATAAAAAAGCTTGCGGGCTTCTTCCGTAAGTCCCTTTCACCATGATTTCACCCATGACTCCACCGAATGCCGCCGCAGTCATAACTACAGTCACAAACAAAGCCCACATACCAAACGGAATTAGCGATGCATTTTCCGGAATTCCACTTAAATAAACACTATCCAGATAGCCAACCAATTTAACTATTAATGGCGGGAAATAACACAGCCATTTACCGCCAAGTCCAAAAATAACAGCGACCAATACACCCACAAAAAAAGGGAGCACCAACATATCTATGACCCACAGGCCATTAAAATCAAGGATGCCGCGAAATAACTCGATTTTTACTCCAAGTAAGCGGTCACCAAAATAGTTTAATACACAACCCATAATTACTGCCACTACCCCGCTAAAAAATCGAGCCCTGGTCAAGGGTGGTAATTTGCTCATGGGCGGTACTCATGACCAGTAAGCATCTCATGCTCAGCTTTACGCGTTTCTTCTAAATACCAGTCTTTCACTTTTAAGCTTGCCATATAGCGTGCTAGAAGTCTCCGCTCATTTTCCGGTAGTTGCGCATAAGATGGCATTTGATATTCTTTTTTTAAGCGGGATGGCAATATTGCCTGAGGATTGCTAGCTGAAAAATATTGGTAAAACCAGTCTTCACTTCGCAAAGAACCCATACCGTCCAATATTGGAGCTGGGACAGCTTTAATAAGATCACGCACCGTCCACAATGAATGACAACTTTTACAATTTTGCTGGCGATATATATCCGTAGCAGCGCGCTCTAGGGTAGCAGATGCAGTGCTGAAATAAGGAATACCTTTATCGACTTCCTGAATAGTATTGAGGCGCCATAGATTGCGCCCCATAAAACCTATAACCACAATTGCAATCACTACAAAAACAATTTTTTCGCCTGATTTCATTGGTCCTGTTGCTTCTCTTTTTCCTGACGCTTTAATACACGCTCCCGGCTTTGTATCTGTGCGGCAACTACCTCGCGACTTTTAGCATATTCCTGAGGTGACATTTTTTCTTTGTCACCTTCATCAAATACTAGGTACTTGATATCTTCATCGAATTGCTCATTCTTCACTCCCCATCTAATCCAATAGATAACAGCAATAATTATCATTCCTCCGACAATAAGCCAAAGGTAAATAGACCATCCATCATCCAACGATTGCAAGTAGTTTTCCATGTTTTCTCCGTCGATCGTTAGATAACCATCCTAGTAAACAACCTAGAAAAGATTACCGCCCAGCATTTGCAACCCGCCAAAAATGACTGCAACAACGATACCTGTAATTATCAGGCCAAACATAACTTTCTCACCAAATCTCATTTTTTTTGGCGCATGGCTCCCAAATATCACCATGTATACAATGCCTGAAAACACCAATACTCCCAACAACATAAAAAAAAACACACCAGTACTAAATTGCTGGCTACGCATCCCTTCTATGCTTAGGTCTAATTTCGGTGAATATGTCGTGTTAGCTAACACATTTAAAATACTACCTATATTTAGGCTTTCAAGAAATGAACAAATAATTATCTCCATTCATTCCAAATAAATTCTTGTAAAAAAGAGTATGCCGCCCTTACGGCGGCATACCTTGTGAACTAAGTTTGCAACCAGCAGCTTTAGGATTTATTCGACCTTATTTGAGGACTTTTCTTATCGTAATTGTCCACAAAGAAGCTATAGAAAAATGGAGCCAGAAATCCAATCGCCACTACCACTGCAAAACAAGCAGGTCCATAATCGAAATCTATCATTTGATGCCTCCTGAATGTAGCTATTATAAATTAAACGTTATGTATGCCGTCTATCACCATGACGAGGATCATTATCGTGATGACGAGGCTGCCAATGATAAGGCGGTAACCGTTTCACAGTAATTGTCACACCAAGAAAAAACATCGTCAGATAAAACAAATCAATCGTATACCCCTTATCCCACCAAGGCTGTTGACGCTCTCGTTTACCATTCGGACGATAATTACCCTCAAAATTAGCAATTTTCACCTCTGGCCCCACGACAGTGTAATCTTTAAGATCCACATCTGGAAGCTTCATTATCTCCTCAATTTGAGGTTTGATAACACGCAGGTCATTCATACTCACCGGATGCCGTCCCTGCTGAGCTTTAAATGGGCTATCTTTATTAATTTCAACAATTCGTTTCATTGCCGCATCGTCACCCTGAGTTTCTTGTATCGACTGAATTTCAGGAGTGTCCATAGCTTTAATATAGTCAGCGTAAATAGCAGCTGTTGGACGCTGTCCCCAAAGAGGGATGGTAGTCAGGAATGCGGTTGCGACCGTTAATAGAACAAGAACAACAACAGGTACAGGCAAACGATTGTTATCTTCCGTCATCCCACCAAGATCTTCAGCCTCCCAGAGCTGTTTGGATCGAGCTACAGTATCTTCATGCGTCAAAGTTACCAACGGTTCATTAAATACCCAAGGCATATTATCGTCCCCCTTAAATTATTTCAGGTTTATAACAAAATCAATTAAATTTCGAATCTCGCTATCTTTAGCATACATGGGCACATCAGGAGGAGTAGTAATTTTACCTTCCCGATACTCATCATACTCAGAACGCCATTTTTTGAAATCAATTTTTTTGCCATCAGCGTCAACCTCGCCCCATAAATAATCAAAACGCGGCATAATGGAATGCGGTTGCACTAAACGTGGATTAAAGAAATGCAGCATCATCCACTCTCTCGACGCATTGCGTGATCCAACATGCAATAAGTCTGGTCCTTTACGGTCAGATCCAAATGCTGTCGGAGACTCCCCATTAAAATCGCCTAGCATAGGAGGCGCCCCAAACACTTGCCAATCTTGCGTTTGTTCAGGCAACAATGTATGACACCACCAACAACCCTCTCGCACAAACATGGTTTTTCCAGCGCCAGCATGCAATATATCCGAATCTGCGGCTTGCTTTAAAACCTCATCTGGAGTCCAGCCTTTCGTAGCTGTCGCATTCTCCATATACGAAAGCGGCTTATCCTCAAAAGTCAGCAATTGATCACTCTTTTTAATCAAAAAGACAGCACCGCTTTCCTTTCTTGCTTCCGTTATACGGCCTTGTTTAACACTAAGCTCCTCAACGCCTTTACCCAAGTTCGCAGTATGAGTCACTCCATTCGGCAATGACGTCCCTGCTGGGTATACATAGGCGTACACTGGCTCCATTGGCTCACCGCTTTTCGGATCTTTTCTGACCAGTACTTTCAATGGTTTATTCAAACCATTCAACAATGGATCTGCAAGCTGCCAGCCTGAATCCCACCCTGAAGTCAACTGCTTGTCCAAGCCAACCTCAGAGCTGATTGAAGCCGCAAGATCGAAGCTTGGGAAAAACAAAGTTATGCTCATTGACAGTCCAAATGCAACTCCAAACGCCCTGGAACCAATCTTATACTCTCTAAAATTCATTATTTTCTCCCCAGATCCTGGCTTAAAGTTTTAAGTTTAACGTTCGTAGGCCAATTCATGTGGCATACGTCCAGCCGGGATAACAGTGCCTTCACGCGCAGTCATCCACATGTTGTATAGCCAAAGAATGGTTGAAGAAAATACCATAGTCCCACCTAACCAACGGGCGATCATATAAGGATGCTCAGCAATCACGACATCAATGTATGGCACTTCATAAATCTTACCTGCACCCTGAATTAACCCGGCAATCGTCATTGATACCCAATAAGTACTGAATCCAATCAACAACAACCAAAAATGCAGATTTCCTAACGTCAACGAGTACAGCTTGCGTTTCATCAATGTTTGCAGACCAAGATATACGGCTGCAGCCTCAAGAAACGTCGAGAACCCCAACAAAGCAAGATGCGCATGCGCCACCATCCAACCTGTACCATGAATGTACCAGTTAATTGAGCGTGTTTGCTGAAAACCACCTTGCATATTGAGCGGAATGGCCAGCAATACACCGACCACGGTAAAACGAACTTCAAGATTCTCGACAAACATGTTCCACTTACCCTGCATGGTCAAGAGTATGTTTGACACAAATGCAATCGCTGGCACCAGAATCAGAACACCCTCCACTGAAGCAAAGGATTTTAACCACTCAGGCAAGGGTGCCGACATTAAATGATGTGCGGCAGGCGTTGAATAAAACACAACAATCGACCAAAAGTGCAAATGTCCTATACGGTGAGAATACAATGGATTACCAGTCACCTTGGGAATAACATAATAGGCAATCGCTGCAGCAACAGGCGTAATCCACAAACCCAAAACGTTATGTGCAAACCACCACGTCATGTAAGCCTCGGTCAGACCAGTCAGATGAAAATACTCTGGCAGATTTCCAACCAAAAATACGATAATCAACATGAACGTTGATGCCGCAAAAAACCAGTTAGTCGTATAGATTCCCTGAGTGCGACGTTTTATTATAGTCATCCATACATTAACCGCCAAAGGAATCGTTATAAATGCAGCAACAGCAAGATCCAGCGGCCACGGGAAGTCAGAGTATTCACGCCCAGAAGTCACCCCCATCCATAACAAAGTCAACCCCAAAGCTAGGGCAACATTCCACATCATGCAATTCCACAAACCAAGCTTCTCTGACCACAACCTCGTATTTCCCAGTATCGGGGTGATATACATCATGGCCATTGCAAACGCCATCGAAATCCAGCCAAAGATTACCGCTAGCACATGCACCTGACGCATATGACCAAAGGCAAACATCTCTGTTCCCGTCACAAAGTCAGGGAAAGCAAGCTTAGCAGCATTAAACGACCCCAACCCGGTTCCGATCATAAACCAAATAATGGCAGAAAAACCGAAGAAAATCGCCGCCGAACCGACCGGGATAGCCTCATTTTTAGCAAACAAATACTTAAGAATCATGCTGCATCTCCTTTTTTAGCTCTAGGCAGACGAAACGGCTGCCACTACTAGCCTTAATTCCACTATAATTTTAAAGGGTTATTTTTTTGACGATTTATGCGGAGCCACCGAAGCTATCTCTTCTTTAATTATATCGCTCACTGAACCGCCCACTACCTCACCTAACGTATCAGTACCATCCGCCAAGTGAATACGTTTGTGCGGCATCAATACATACCACGACAACCACATACTAGAAAACGCCAAAAGCAAGCAACACGTCCCCGCTATTATTGGAAGCATGTTTTTCCTCCTTAACTTAAAAGTTGCCAGATTTTAATTAGTTTAAACAAACCAACTCACGACTTAAGCATGACGCGCATTTTCAATTGCATCATGGCGCGTCAAGCCGAGCGCCAGCATCAACATAAATACAAAACCAAACGCAAGCATCCAGAACGTCATAAACCCATTAAATGTCGTAGGTATATACGAACCAGCACCGTACCCACCCCAATCTTCAAATCCTCCCCGCCCCATCCAACACATCAAGGCAGCCCCAAACACGCTACCATTACCCATGCCCGTTACAAATCCCGCAACTAAAGTAATCCAAAAGGATTTAGATTGTATCGACTGTTTTTGCATTTTGCATTCCCCCGGTTTTTATCTAAAACATTTAGATATATTTATGTATCTTTTGCTAATTTTAAGCGGAACTTAGATGTTTTCAAACAAATTTACTCTGCAACCAAATTCTTTTTAGCATTAGCAATAGATAGCTTAAACCACCAACAATTACTAAAATTCAGTGATCTAAAAATGCAGTGGTATAATAAAACCCTACGCTTAACCTTGTCAAGGCATAGTACACCTAAAAACCAAACAATAATGCTGATTATGAACATTAATACCCTCTTGTCGCGTATCCCCGTTCGTTATTGGGGATATCTTTCGTTATCATTATGGAGTGTAGCGATCCTTTTTTTGTTGCGCCCAGACCTTTACAATTTAAATGAGGGTTCTGCCAAATCACTTTTATTAGCATGGTCAATCGCTGATCAAGTGGCAGCTTCAGTTGTAACTTTTGGCGCGCCCGATTTACGCGCATTGTTGTTTTTACCTGTGGCATTTCTTTGGACAGGCAATGTTTTTGCCGCGAAAGTTTTCACTACATTTTTACTAGCCTTTGCTATTTGGTTACTTTACTTATGGAACCGACTCAACGTTAATGCTGAAAGTGCGTTAATTGCCAGTGGGTTGCTAATTGTATCGCCGTTGATGCTGGAACAAATTGATACGCTTTCTCCCGGCATTTATTTGTTGCCAGCATTTGCATTGGGCGCTTGGTTAAATTCGGAATACCGCTTAAATCCTCGCCCAGGTGGCGGCTGGTATTTTGCTCAGTTACTGGTTAGCGCCTTTAGCGTAAGCCTACACCCCATTGGCCTGGCATACCCATTAGCCCTACTTTGCTCATGGTATAGAGAACCACTGGATCAAAAACAGCAAAAATATTTTTTTGTCGGTGTCAGTTTTATTGTTCTCTTCACCCTACTTGTGTTAAGAGGCTGGAATTACGTCGAATGGTTCCAAAACCCTATTAAAAGCCTCGCAATTACTATTCTCGGATCATCTTTAGGCAGTGCAATATCGGCTGTCAGCTGGGTAGTGGGAGGGCTCATGCTTGTGGGACTTGTAATCGTCGTGATTAAACAATACCGCAATTTATGGTCAGATTTTACAGGGCGCATCTTACTTATTGGCTTGACGCTGGGAATTACGACCAGTGACTCGGCGTGGGGCATAATTGCGTTGTGCCTTATTTTGTATGTTGGAATTCCATTGTTATTAAAATTGCATCATGTACGCCCAGGCAAGGGGTTTGTTCAACAGCGTGGCTTAATGATGCTATTTATTATCATTCTTTCTACAGTATTTATGCGGGCAGATAAAAGCTACTATGAAATTCGGCAGTCTGGCTTTTTATCTGACGAGGATCAATTAATTCATGTTCTTGCTAAAGAGGCTGAAAATGCCCGTAAAATCGCTGAAGAGGACAAAAGCGAAAAAAATCCAGTTCTTTTACGTGTAGCTAGCCAATGGCCAAGCCGTACTATGATTGCGTGCAAATGCGACACATTGCCTTTACCCCCTGCAGCGCAAGATCCACAGACTCAGCTTACCATGCTGCGCAGCATAACCCACTTATTATTCAATCCACGACAAGCCAACAATGCAGCGCTCGCCCGAAACCTGTCTATTCTTGGCGGAGGGGTTATTGAAACTATCGCGTTACAACCCGGCGGGGTACTTTTACATTTCAAGAGCGTAGATACCCAGGCCAACCTGAAGAATGGTAAGTAAGTTATATATGAACTGCGTAGCAGTACGGAAATAATTTTCCGATAATCCTAGGCGAAAGTAAACGATTAGCCTGATTTATTCGGCTCATGCCGCAATTGGTAAAAAAACTTACTTTTAATATGCATAAGCTTATACAAGAAATTATTATTTATTTGATTGTGGCTCTCAGCTCTCTGTTCATCATGAGCTATGCCGTACACATGCTAGTTGGTGGCTTAGTTAGCAAGGAAACTGAGTATTTGCTGATTATAGTCACTTGCCTCATTGGTGTAGCGGCTATAGGATTCATGGCTTGGGATGTAACACAACGCCGCAAGGGCATTAAATAGCGGCCTCCCGTACCGCTTAAAATGCTAGGACTCTACAAGTAGAGCACCGGTGAAAATGACCAAGGCTCGCACCAGCAGCACAGCCCGACCTTGAGCACGATGATCGATGCGCACGCTGTTATCATAACGCAGCAAACGCAGAGCAGTTTTAACTTGCATTACATATAACGCATACATCATCACAAGCATCATGAAATGTATCCATACTAAAAATGAGGTCAACTCGCTCTCCACAATCAAACGCCGATACCAGTCCTTATAAAGATAGAGATAAACCGGCATTCCCAAATCAAATAAAATTACTGAAATCATTCCTAGCACATGAAATGCGCGTTGCTTAGCGTATCGAAACGCAACTAACATTACTGCGTAGGTCAACAGTGCAGCCCACACTGTAGCTGCTGTCAGCATATTATGTTTAGTCCACGCACCTTATTTTCATTCCCCATCAGTTTTTCTAAAAAACTCCAATTCAATATGTTCCGTAACCATTTATCCACTACACTTTAGGGCGAATTCAAAAACCAACTATAGCAATTAATGTTTAGTCGCGGCTTTAAACGGGTTCCATATTATAAAGTCGGCTACCAACAAATAGATTGATAAAACATCCGGGTTTCAGCCTTCGCAGGTATAATCAATTCTATTATTTAATGGACTCTATAAGCAGAAGCTCGTTGTGAACGGCTAAGCGTGTGACAAATCGTTTCGTGGCTTACACACGTTGGAGGGCTGGGTGTATATTTTTAGGCGTGTCTACAATTTGCTCAGGTGACCATTTTTCTTGAGATGCCCTGTCACCACTTCAAACGCCTAGTAGGCTACCACAAGTTTCAGTGTTCTACGGAACTTGATTCGCAAACGGTGGGCTGTTCGCCAGCTAAGGAGGTAGCGTAGCCAGACTTACATCCGAAATCCCGTGCAATCTCGTTTAAAATGATGTTCGGGGAGCATTTCAAAATCACCCAATGCCCTCGATCCACTTCCTTCTCATTCCATCAGCATAATCGTTGCGCGCTCTTCAGCATTCAGTTATTGAATGCTTTCCAAACTTTTCCATCCCAGCACATCAGCCTCTCCAAGGTGTTGCAGTGGGTTATTAAGCGCGCCGCCTTAAAAACCCCACAAGAGTTTTAAGGCTACTACACCATATAGATCAATATACTTAAGCGAATTTTAGTAAATAGACGCCTAACTAGTTTTAAGCATTTCTTGAATTGCTTGATAATTTTCTTTACTAGGAAATTGTCCTTTATGAAATACAAATTGCAAGCGCCGGTCTAATTTATCCAGCCCTGCCAGACCGAACGAACGACCTGAGTAATCCCCGTAAACTCGCAAATTTTTCACCAACTCCACATGCTCTCCATTACGCATAATGATTCGAGTTTCCTGTTTACCGACTTCAATTGCGATGGGCGCAGTAGGCAATAACATTAACCGCGTTTTCAATACACGGTTCGCACCCGCGATAAAAAAGAAACTGGCCAAAAACGAAAATAAATATGCCAAACTGACATCACCGCCATACCAAAATTTGACTACCATTGACAGTAAAGCTACGACTGTAGGAACATATAACAACAAATCCCACATCATGCCTTTGCGGTCTTGCACTAAACTGAAACGCGTAACACTCATATTAGATCAACCCGCGCGACTTTCTGTTCCTGCCTTCAGAATTTTCGCAATTCCCGCTTCCATTTCGCCATGCAACATGCGTCCTGGTTGAACACCGCTAACGACGCCTTTATCATTTATAAAGAAAGTCCAAGGATCACCCATCACACGATATGCCTTGAATGCTTGCGGATTTTGGTATTGATCCATATGCAAAAAGAGCACCTGGGTTTGATATTTTTCCATTAGCGCTTTCATTATTTGCAACTGACCATCGCACACAGTGCAATGGCCAGGTGTAGCAAACTCCAAGACAATAGGTTTGCCAAGCGCCAACGCTTTATCTAAAGAGTATTGGTACATGCGTGCATCTGGCTGACGATATGTTGTCATTTTGCTCATGTCTCCACCAACATCTGCCAGTGTTTTGGTGGGCAAACTAGGTGCAAGCATACCCTTCTGCAGCACTCCCATCGAAGCTCCACCTATGCCCCATGCAGAAAATTGCTCACCACAACCACTAACAAGGCCGATGGTAACAAAAAGCCATAATATTCTTATTTTCACTTGGGCCGGTTCCATCCATTACAAGTGCGGTATATATTATATCCCCAGATAATATTAGCCAGCAAAACCACACTACCGAAAATTCCTGCAAGCGACATAAATCGTGATGCCGCCAATTCCCCATCGTCATCAATAAAAATACCAATCAACCCTGCCGCACTAAAGAAAACTACAACCCCCAGCAAACCAAGGTTGTGCATCCAGAAATGAACTTTGACCAAACGCAAACTGTAAATGGAACGACGCACCAATCGTGGTATCAGATAATATACCGCGCCAAAAATAGCCATTTCCACCCATCCCAGCAAATTAATATGCGTATGCCCTAAAACAATCCTATGGCCGGGTATCCCGCTATTAACAAAATGCCTAAAGGTGGGAACCCCCCCCATCAAAGCCCCCCAGGAAAAACCAATTATGCTATAAATGATACATGCATAGATAAACCACAATGTATATTTGGTGTATTCTTTGTCCTGAGTCCAAGGTTCATTTAGTTCCTGCATCATGCTGACCCTCTTTCGTTTTTAATTGCACTTCTTCACGTACATCTTTATATCCCGATTTCCAACCATCTGGCGCCCACATCCTAACCATCTCATCAATAAACTTGGACTCTCCACCCACAGGCGGGAGTCGCGATGCATTAGACCCTGGGTTGGCTCGCAACTCAGAAAGAAACTGAGCAATCGCCTGCAAGTCTGCTGGGGGCAATTTCGCTACAAAAGCAGCTCCTTTGGAAGGACCGTGATCCATCGTCGTTCCAGCGTACGATACTTCTGGATCTTTTAAAAACTTATTAAGATATTCAAGGGTTCGCTTGGAACCGATACCATCAAGAACCAGCCCCATATTTGTACCATTGCGCATTGCGCGGTGGCAAACAGTGCATCCCGCTGTACGAAATAATTCAGACCCGCGCAAACCTTCTGTTGAAAAATCATACTGAAGCACTGGGAACATCGGCTTATCCAAACGTGACCTGACTACTTCCAACACCAACCAACTGCCCAAAGCCATAATACCAATCAGCGCAAATCCTCCAAATAGCAATTTTTCTCCAAGCTTCATATTACTAATTGCCATATTGAATAACCTCCAGCCACATAATGTACTTTTCCAATAGACAAAATCCCCGCGCCTAAATATCTCGGCGCGGGGATTTTGCAAGAAACATCAATCCAATCTTTACGGCTTCCTATCGAACTACGACTTCCTTTAAAACAGTTTGGTTGTCAATAAGCAAACCATCCCGCACATTAACCGGTGGAGCAGTAGTCAAATATGCAGCAACATTATAAATGTCGTCATCTGTAAGCGTTTTCGCCACCGCTTGCATCATTGAAACTCCCCCAACTACAGGATCATTATTCCTTGTGCCATCACGCCAACTTTTTAATTGATTAACCAGATAGACATACTTTTGATTGCCAATTGCTGGGAACATAGGATCAGCACCACGCCCATTAAACCCATGGCATGAGTAACAAGAGGCTACCTTACCCGGCACCCCACTGTGAACCAAAAGCTTCCCCAAATGCGGCTGACCAACTTGCTGCCCCTCCGCTTTAAGAGCCTTCAAATCGGACGGCTCAAACTTTCTAGGTAAACTGTCTACAAATGCGGCCACATCACGGCGGTCTTGCTCGCTCAATGCTTTAGCAAACCCGTTCATTACCGCGCCCAATCCAGAAGGAACACGCTTGTCCGCAGCAAAATTAGTGAGTTGTTTAACGATATACACGTAACCAATATTAGCCAGGCGGGGCGCGCCCATGGCATCATTACCCAATGCGTTTTCTCCATGACAGGACAGGCAGGCAGGCACATCCCCCTTCCCCTGGGTAAAAATGACCTTGCCGTTAGCAGGATTTGCACTAACTTTTCCAACTTCCGCAGAAACAGCCGTTCCTGATACCAACACAGTAGTAGCTATAATTGTAAGCCATGACGACAACATGGATGTAGATTTGCGCATTTTCCCCCCTTATTTCTCGAAATTCTTCAATTTATCTTCCCCCAACAACCTTACAAGTGCTGATCGTTCAAACGCTGTGAAATCACACCATATTTTCGGAAGGCCGCCAAAAACAACATTTTTACTACTTAGAGTAATATTTAGCCTTGCTTTTTAAGAATTCTTTTTAAATAAGATTGCAGCCATACCAAAAATAAATCCAAAAATACATACGTACATCAAAAGAACTTGGCCGGTAGTCACATTTTCAAACATAACCTCTCCTCCTTTCCAATACTGCCTAGTTAAAAAACTTTACATGCTCACGCCCGTCTATACTGGCTAATTCTAGCATTGCCAATTTATATTACGCAAGCTTTTTTGGCTGACCCTTAAAGAAGGAAATAAATTTCAACTTCTTGAAAGCTAATTCAAACATCCGCTTATGCCATCCACACTGCACACACACTCTTAAAAAATGCTTAAAGCCAAACCTGCACTATATAATTATGTGCAGTATGCCACATTGTGTGAGTTGCACACCATGATAATGAATAACCTAATTACTGGTTGGAAACACCGATTATATTTAATTCAGTAGGTATTTTAAATTTTCGAGGTCGTTTTAGATAAGCTTCATTCATTTACTCAGGCTTGAAGTCAGCTCTAAAAACCTATAGCCTTCAAACTCTCTAAACTTGGACTTCATAAATGCGGCCAAAGCCAGTCCATAATTTTCGGTGGACTACATATTTTTGCGCAACCCTACCCCGTCTCTACCTGAAATCGCCCATTTTTTTAAGCAATTCAGCCCGCTACGAACGTCAAAAGGCTTCTGTAGCCCGCTAGTTTGAAATAAACCAGACGCTTGAAGCTGTAGCTAACCATCATTATGAACATAGCAAAATTCATCCGTACCTGGCCAACAGTGCAAATAGGCCTGGCAGGAATCTCCAGCGCAACCTCAAAGTACTGACCTACGGGTGCTTGCCGTATTTGTTTCGATTTTGAAGATGATAAAGTAATCTGGCATGACGGCATCCATGATGCCGCAAAAGTGATCGTTAGGACAACGCACCAATAGAAAGCTAGGGTACGCTCAAAAATGAGCCGTTTACCATCAGAGCCACTGTACCCAAACACACGTACACGGAAGGTCACCGACCATTTCTATAACCGCCAAAAAAAGCCAGACCCGCTTAGGCTGCCTATTATCTGCCGCATTCACGCAGCGACATATAAAACACCCTACTACTTAACCCGTTGAACTCACTGGCCTTGATCATTTACCAAAACTGTACCTCCGGGTTGAATCCACCAATTTGTCTCTGCTCAAATTTAATGAAAATCACCCACCGTCCGCTTGGTCTCCTCTGCCTGCTTGTTTATCTGCGTTATCAATTCGTCTGCTTTTGACGGATCAATGCCCAGAGCTTGCCATTCTTCAGGGCTAATTTCGGTTGACCCATGCTCGGAAATACCTATGGCGACTAGCGCTTTTTCCGCGATATTAACCATACCGACCAAAGGTTGGCCAATAGCCGCAAGCTCATTTTCAGGATCGTGGTGATAGCGCAACACAGCAATGATGCTGTCCGGCAGATTCCAAAAACGGGCTAGCTCGGCACCTAGTTCACAGTGATTCATTTCTAGCAGCTCGGCTTCAATCTCAGCAGAAAATCGATCCGGCTGGGAAACAAATCGGGTTTGTAGTTCATCACTAAGTTTCTGATCAAGATAATTCAGCACCATGTAACCCATATCATGCAGCAACCCCGCCAAAAATATTTCGTCATCAAGTGGACGTGTGTTGCGCGGCATAGCTTGTGAAATAATTTTCACGGCTAGAGAAATAGCCAAACTGTGTAACCAGAGACCTTGAACGTCAAGCTTACCCGTAGGTTTCTTCATCAAAGACGACATCACCGCAATACCCATAGTGACAGCTTTGACGCGTGTAATACCAAGCAACATCGAAGCGTCCGCAACAGAGGAAACGCGCCTGGAAGCACCGAATAGCGGCGTGTTTGCCAAGCCAATCACTTTTGCTGCGATCTGCGGATCTTTTTCAATTAGCTTAAGCATTGCCCGTTCACCCTCGTCACTTTCTAAATCAAGAGCAAGAATTTTCTGCGCAATAACTGGCATAGCGGGCAACGTATCTAAGTGTCGTATGGCGTCTTTCAGATTAGCTGGCGAACTGCTGGCGCTCATGTTGCCTCCCATGAATTAATTTATTAAAAATCGTTTAGATGTTTCTACCGGAAATTCTAAATCAAACGGCTTACTATACACATTCCGTCTAACAACCCAGTGGCGGCCTATTTTCAACCATGGTAACGACTCATGATGCCAAGTGGAAGCGCAGATAGTAAAGCAACTACGTTTCATTGCCTAGCAAGCTAGCCTGACTTAACTCTTCCCACAACCGTTAAATAAAAAGGTAGCGGGGGCATTCAACCTTAAAGCCCTGGCGAGGTCAGGTACTATCATAAAAAATCAAGAAAGCATCAACTAACTGAATTATGAAGAAAATGCGACGATTGCTTTGACAAAATGAAAAGAAAGCGAACCGAATAAACCAGTCACAATCCCGATTACTGGTGCGCCCGGCGGGAGTCGAACCCACGACCCTTGGCTTCGGAAACCAATACTCTATCCAGCTGAGCTACGGGCGCTTTTCAGGGGTCGCAGTATAACGTACCCGTGCTTACCGTGCACACGGTAAGCACCAAACCCGCCTTTACACGCTGCTCGATTACCAAACATTACTGTTCAGCCAACGCTTTACTGCTTTCGCGCATTACCCATAAGCTTTTTTAACATGGATTTGTTCACGCATCTGTTCAATCAATAGCTTCATTTCCATGGACGCACGCGAAACTTCTGCGTCGACGGACTTTGAGCCTAGCGTATTAGCCTCGCGGTGAAGTTCCTGCATCAGAAATCCAGCCCTTGCCTACTGTCCCGCCTTTGACCAGCACTCATTTCACTTGATGCAACAGTTCGGGCACCATGGTTTGCAGTATGTTGGCAGGCAGAGACAAAAAAAGTCAAAAAGGTCAACGAAATCAGTTCTAACATTCCAGTATTTTGATTGAATGTTAGAACTACCCCCCGTGCGTTCTTCTTCGAAGTCGTTTTCAATTTTCATCATGCCAACCTATGAGGTACGTACAAAAACAATTCGAAAATGAGCCTGTTTAATTCAGTTTATTTCTATTGATCCAGAACGGTGAAGTGTTAACTCCGTTCGGGCTGAGATTCTATGGTTCGTGTCAAACATTTTTTGTAATCCTATCCGGGTCGAAAGTTGAATGGTAATGATGAATAGACCAGGCTGCGCGGGCGATTTTGCGGGCGATGATTACCAGTGCT
>QFXH01000014.1 GCA_003402345.1 Candidatus Nitrotoga sp. MKT
ATACACCACCAAGACGCCAATCACCGCTGTCGATCTGCTCAATGACAAGGTGCTGCCATTCTTTGACGAACAAGGGATGGGCTTGATCCGAATTCTGACAGATCGAGGCACGGAGTATTGCGGCAAGCCGGAATCGCATGGCTACCCGTTGTATTTGGCCTTGAATGACATCAAGCATACCAAAACCAAAGTGCGCCACCCGCAGACCAATGGCATCTGCGAACGCTTCCACAAGACCATCCTGCAAGAGTTCTATCAGGTTGCATTCAGGGGCAAGATATACAGCTCAATTGAAGAGCTGCAACTTGACGTGGATAACTGGCTGCTGGACTACGACAACGACCGTACCCATCAAGGCAAGATGTGTTGCGGGCGTACACCGATACAAACTTGTGTGACGGAAAGGAGGCGTGGCACGATAAAATCACCACGTTGAATAGCTGAATCTGAACTGACAGTCACTTCGATTAAATCGGGTAACTGTCAGATGGTGTCGCAATTACTACAAATAAGGTTTTGTGGTATCAAGGTCTGATAGATAAAACTTTACAAGTGAAACTATTTGATTAAATACGCCTTGCTAACTCACTGGCCTTACCTGTATAGGTAGCTGGTGTTAATACAAATAGGCGTTGTTTTTCTGCTTCCGGAATATTTAATGTGTGGATGAAAGCATGTAAGCTGTCACGGTTGATGCCGCCTTTGCCGCGTGTTAGTTTTTTAAGTTTGTCGTAGGCATTTTCGATGCTATAGCGTCGCATTACGGTTTGGATTGGCTCGGCCAATATTTCCCAGTTATTGTTCAAGTCTTCCGTCATGCGTTGTGGATTTGCTTCCAGTTTATTCAATCCCTTTAGGCATGACTCATAAGCCAGCAATGTATAGCCTAGCGCTACTCCCATGTTGCGTAGTGTGGTAGAGTCGGTTAGATCTCGCTGCCAGCGCGAGATAGGTAGTTTCTCGGATAGATGGCGTAACAGGGCGTTCGCTAAACCTAGGTTACCTTCAGAGTTTTCAAAATCAATTGGATTAATTTTATGTGGCATAGTGGAGGAGCCGACTTCACCTGTTACCACTTTTTGCTTGAAATAGCCCAATGAAATATAGCCCCAAAGGTCGCGGTTAAGATCAATCAGGATGGAGTTGGCACGCGCGTAAGCATCGAATAATTCGGCCATGTAGTCATGTGGTTCGATTTGAATGGTATATGGGTTAAAAGTGATTCCACGAGCCATGACAAAGCGTTGCGCGAAAGTTTCCCAATCTACTTCAGGGTAAGACGCCAAATGAGAATTGTAGTTACCTACAGCGCCATTTATTTTTCCTAATATTTCTACGTTGGCTAAACGTGTACGCGCACGTTGTAGGCGATGTACTACATTGGCCATTTCTTTGCCAAGTGTGCTTGGTGTGGCAGTTTGTCCATGAGTCCGGCATAACATAGGTAGGTCTGCTAGTTGATGGGCAAGATCACGTAAGCAGGTGATAAGCTTGTCTAGAGTGGGCAGCATAACTTCGTTGCGCCCACTGAGTAACATCAGTGCGTGACTCAGGTTGTTAATATCTTCCGAAGTGCAGGCGAAATGGATAAATTCTAGCTTGCTATTGGTTTCCGGATTGTTTGAGAGCTTTTCACGTAACCAGTATTCGATCGCTTTTACATCATGGTTTGTACGTTGTTCTATGATTTTGATTTGTTCTGCATCAGCTTCACTAAATTGCGCGATCAGTTGATCGAAATAGGCAAGGGTTGCGGCAGAGAACGGTTCGATTTCAGGAATCCCCGCCTCTAAGCTAAGCGCTTTGAGCCATTCAATTTCGATCAGGACGCGATAACGAATCAGGCCGAATTCGCTATAATAAGTGCGCAAGGAGTTCATCCGGCTGTGGTAGCGGCCATCCAAGGGAGAAAGTGCGGTGAGCGTGGTTAGTGTCATTGAGGTAATCCTTGGAAAAATAGCTAATTTTACGTGAAAAAAAATTAACAGCGCATACTTGAACTCAAGCTGATTGTTATTCTTGTTCAAAACTTGCTTTTACGAGCTTTAAGGATGCGAAGTAGATTCGAAGTCTGTAATTTTCTTCGGTGCGTCCATATGCCCCATAAAGTTGTACTGTAGAGCTAAATTTACCACGTAGTGAACTGGCGACCTTAAAGAAAAATTGTTCGAATTGTCTTCTGTTATTACCGACTATGTGCAATGGTGCCGCCACCTAGACAAATTTCACCATCGTAAATTACCACTGACTGCCCTGGGGTAACAGCCCATTGTGCTTCATTAAATTCAATGCTACCAAGGGTGTCAGATATTGCGTTGAAGTGGCAGCTTACATCTGCTTGGCGGTAACGGGTCTTAGCGGTGTAGCCACGTGTAATATCAGGCATTTGATTATCGATCCAGTGTAGTTCTGTTGCATCAAGAAATGTGGACAGCAAAGCTGGATGATCGTGTCCTTGAGCCACAATCAGGTGATTATTAGTAATGTCTTTGGCCGCCACGAACCAAGGCAGCCCTTGCCCGCCAATACCTAAGCCTTGACGTTGGCCAATAGTATAGAACGATAGGCCCATATGTTCCCCGACCATTTGGCCATCGGGTGTGTACATCGGGCCGGGTTGGGCAGGCAGATAGCGGTTAAGGAATTCGCGGAACGGACGCTTGCCGATGAAGCAGATTCCAGTACTGTCTTTTTTTGCGTAGTTAGACAGCTTGTGCTGGCGTGCAATTTCGCGCACCTGTGATTTTAGCAACATACCTAGCGGGAATATCGTTTTGGACAGTTGTGCCTGATTTAAGCGATACAAAAAATAGCTTTGATCTTTGCTGCGGTCTGTTGCTTTTAGTAATTGATAGTTGTCGGTCACCTTGCGAATTTGCGCATAATGTCCAGTAGCAATGGAATCCGCCCCCATATTGACAGCGTGTTCCAGAAAAGCCTTAAATTTTATTTCAGAGTTGCACAGGATATCCGGGTTGGGAGTGCGGCCAGCCGCATATTCGTGTAAAAAATGGCTGAATACGCGATCCTTGTATTCCTTTGCGAAATTTACCGTTTCGATAGGGATATCTATGGTGTCGGCAATGGAGACTGCATCTATCAGGTCTTGGCGTGAGGAACAGTACTCGTCGTTGTCGTCATCTTCCCAGTTTTTCATAAACAGGCCAATGACCTTATAACCTTGTTGTTTCAGAAGTAATGCGGTAACAGCAGAATCCACTCCGCCAGATATGCCGACGACGATACATCCTTTAGTCATGATTGATCAATATAATTAGAGGGCAGAGTATGCCGTAGGGATGATATTTTACGCCGCTCTGCACACGTCGGCTACGGTGGTAGATATTGTCAGCGCGGACTTTTTCTGTTGCCATTTTAACCCGAGTCGTGCATAAATTTTCTGTTGCTGAAACTTGAAGCTGCCTCTGTTTAACGGGTGCTTTTTGCGCTCTGTATGTTGTGCATAGTGAGTACTAATACTTGCAAAACGCTACAATATCCCTCTCACTATAAGATAGCTACCATTATGAAACTGATCTTGGGTATTGAAAGTTCATGCGATGAAACGGGAGTCGCTTTATATCATACTGAACGTGGCTTGCTGGCTCATGCATTACATACCCAAGTGGCCATGCACGACGAATATGGCGGCGTAGTGCCAGAGTTGGCGTCACGCGATCATATTTGTCGCATGCTTCCCTTAATACGCTTGATAGTTGATGAAGCAAAATGCTGTCTGAAAGATGTGGACGCAATCGCTTATACCCAAGGCCCCGGTTTATCTGGGGCATTATTGGTGGGCGCAAGTGTTGCTTGTTCACTGGCGTATTCTCTGAATATCTCTGCCATTGGTATACACCATTTAGAAGGACATTTGTTGTCACCTCTATTATCCGACACCACACTGAAATTTCCTTTCATCGCGCTATTAGTTTCCGGTGGACATACCCAGCTTATGTGCGTGGATGGTGTAGGGAAATATACCTTATTAGGAGAGACATTGGACGATGCCGCTGGTGAAGCTTTCGATAAGAGCGCCAAGCTTCTTGGCCTTTGCTACCCAGGAGGTCCCGAACTGGCTAAGCTGGCTAATCAAGGCCGGCCAGGCCGATTCCATTTGCCGCGCCCCATGCAACATAGCGGCAATTTGGATTTCAGCTTCAGCGGATTGAAAACTGCAGTGCTAACCCTAACTCGTCAACACACATTAGATGAACAAACTCGTGCCGACATTGCTTATGCAACGCAAGAAGCAATCGTGGAAGTGCTGACCATCAAGTCGTTGGCTGCACTAAAACAAACGGGACTTAATCAATTAGTGATCGCTGGCGGAGTAGGTGCAAACCAACAACTTCGTGTGCAACTAAAACAAGCTGCCAGCAAAAACGGCTTTCGAGTGTTTTATCCTGATCTTGAATTTTGCACTGATAATGGTGCCATGATTGCCTTTGCTGCCGCGCTGCGCCTGGAAGAACAAGAAACGAAAAGCGATTACCGTTTCAACGTCAATCCGCGCTGGGACTTGCGGCAACTCAACTATTACAAATGATGGTCTCTCTTCTTGGCAATGCGGCTTTCCTTGCCCGCCAACAAATTCTGAATATTGCTCTTGTGGCGCCAGATCAACAATAATGACATTCCCACCACCGCCAGCATATATTCAGACGGCAAAGCCAATACCATAGCAAAGATAGGCGCACCCATGGCCGCCAGCAACGCCGCCAGTGAAGACAGGCGGAACACCATCGCAACTAATATCCACGTCGCTAATACTGCCAAGCCCAACCACGCATTAAATGCCAACAGTACACCTAATGCAGTAGCCACGCCTTTGCCGCCTTTGAAATGGAGGAAAACAGGAAAAAGATGACCAATGAATACTGCAAGCGCCACCACCACAATTAGTAGCGAATTACCAGTCTGTGGCCCAAAATGCTGAGCCAGCCACACTGCCAGCCAGCCTTTCGCTGCATCACCCAATAATGTCAATATTGCAGCCCATTTATTTCCGCTACGCAGCACATTGGTTGCGCCTGGGTTATGCGAACCGTAAGTGCGTGGATCGGGCAATGTAAACAATCGGCTCATTATTACCGCGAAAGAAATCGAACCCAATAAATAGGCACATATAACAAAAACCAAGATAATCATTTGAAATACCTTAAAATGCGCTAGCGGCAAACTCTCTTTTTGAATTTGTTAAAATAAGCAAACGCCAATCAAACTCAAGCAGCTTTTTCATGGATATTATTTTTCTACGCGAACTTAAAGTTGAAACGCTCATTGGTGTCTACGAATGGGAGAAGCGCGTTCCGCAAATTCTACAGCTGGATATGGAGATTGCCCTGCCGAATATTCGTGCCTGTCAGAGTGACGATATACACGATGCACTTGATTACTCCGAAATTGTGCGTCACATCCAAAGCGCGCTAAGCAGTCAGCACTTCAATCTATTAGAGGCACTTGCAGAACGTATTGCCCAGATTCTGCTTACCGATTTCAATGTGCCATGGGCTAAAATCAGCGTCGCCAAATTAAATGCTATTCGTGATAGCCGCATGGTAGGTATCAGCATTGAACGCGGGCAGCTTAAATAAAACTGATACTAAATTTAAAATGACTCATTCATCTTAGCCTACTGTCACCCGCGCAAATTTACGCTTACCTACCTGGGTTACCATCACTGCACCCGTTTGTAGTTGTAGGGCTTTGTCAATTACCCGTTCGCCATCAAGTTTTACGGCGCCCTGAGTAATCATACGTAAAGCTTCTGATGTGCTTTCTACCAGCCCGGCCTGCTTGAGTAATTGAGCAATACCGATAATCCCTGTACTAGCGGAAACCGTAACTTTTGGCATATCCTCCGGTAGCACGCCTTGTTTAAATCGCGTCTCGAATTCAGTCAACGCTTTTTCTGCTGCGGCTCGGTTATGAAAACGCGTAACTATTTCTTGTGCAAACAACACTTTAATATCTCGCGGATTACGCTCGTTCGCTACTTCTTCGCGCCATTTGGTAATGGTCGTCATCGATTCAAATGACAGTAACTCCAGATAACACCACATCAATTTGTCTGAAACAGACATTAACTTGCCAAACATTTCCTGTGGTGATTCGGTGATGCCAATATAATTACCAAGAGATTTGGACATCTTGTTTACGCCATCCAACCCTAATAATAAAGGCATAGTCAGTACGCACTGCGGAGATTGCCCATCATGTTTTTGCAGCTCGCGCCCCATGAGCAGGTTAAACTTCTGGTCTGAACCACCTAACTCTAGGTCAGCTTTAAGTGCTACCGAATCGTAACCTTGTATCAGGGGGTAGATAAACTCATGGATAGCGATTGCCTGATTACTTTTGTAGCGTTTGCCGAAGTCATCACGTTCCAGCATACGCGCAACAGTATGGGTAGCAGCTAGCTTAATTAAATCAGCCGCACTAAATTTGTCCATCCAAGTAGAATTAAAAACAATCTCGGTTTTATCTGGATCCAGTACCTTGAATACTTGCTCACGGTAGCTCTCTGCATTTGCCAATACCTGTTCACGTGATAGTGGTGGACGAGTTGCGTTTTTGCCAGTCGGGTCACCTATCATGCCGGTAAAATCCCCAATCAAAAATAGAGCATGGTGACCAAGCTCCTGTAGCTGCCGCATTTTGTTGAGTAATACAGTATGTCCAAGATGCAAGTCCGGCGCGGTTGGATCAAATCCGGCTTTGATGCGCAAAGGGCGACCTAGTACTAATTTGTGATTTAACTCGGTTTCCAACAGTAGCTCGTCGCAACCACGTTTAATCACATCTATTGTTTCTTGTAAAATCATGTTGAGAAAATTATTTTATGTTTGTTATCAATTGGATTAAGTGATCACTCATCCGTAACGCTAAATGGTGCTCGCATTTGTACGGATATTTTTGATTTATTTGAATAGCGATAAAAATGTCTGCGCATTTGAGACCTATCACAGCTTAATGGCTGACTCTGTAAGCCACCATTAAGTGTCGTACTTCGAAAGTGAATCCGCATTATTTTAATTCTTCAACTGCAATTCCATATTCAGAAGTCCATGGAACAGGCCATGCCCAAACAGTTAATGAGAATTTAGTTCCCGATGTTACGTCAAGAACTTGATGAGGGTGCGTAACCTGTCCCGGCCAAAAAAGAGCATGTCCAACAGGAAGGTTTTTATTATTGTAATCTTGCCGAGGAAAAACAAGATCGCCCCCAGTAAAGTCATCATTGAGCTTTACAAGCATAGACACCAGAGAGACGTCGTGATGCAGCTTCATATTTTTTACATCATTTGGTCCATAACGTACAAAATAAGGAGAAGTAAATCCTAGAATATTTAGCAATGGGAATACATAGAGAAGAGAAGGGAGACATTTGTCCATGATTTGCTTACAAATGTCTATTGAAAATATCCTACTTAAATTATAAAGGTTAAGCTCGGAAGCGGAGTATCCATCTGGATTGTGTGCATAAAATAATTCCGGTCTCGAATCTAACTCCTTAATAAGAGCCGCACAATATTCAGGCGTCCAAAAAGGAGTTGAATAGATGTCATTAGCGACTTCCGTGAATATTCCGCACTTATTTGCTATGTAATCTTTGCTATGTAGCATGTTCATTTTATTTAATTTATTTCAAATAAAGTCAGAACTCCTAATTTAGTCAGCATGTGACTACTCTATAAAATATATGTGTCTGCCGCTGTCCGTCATTGTAAAGTCGACTATTAAACAGTGAGCTTTTATCCTAAACCTATTGAAAGAATAATTGGGTTTCGACTTAATGGCCAACTCTATAAAAATCCTCAATGATCAGTGTCGCACTTTGATATACATTGCTACATTACGTACATTCAAGTTTCAATAAATTAGGCCAATTTTTTATTATTTCATAAGGTTTCGGAGTTAAAAAAACCCCATAAAAATAATTTAATTTATTGATTTTAATGGTCAGAATATATTTTGAGAAGAGTATGGTAATGATTGCCTTGCAAATAGCCAAAACAATTCATAAAACCATGGTGAATAATGGCACAAAAGTGGTGGAACTTCCAGAGTTAACCTTGTTCGATATATGGTTTAAATTTGAACAGGTGACCGTAATTGATCATTATGCGAGGCGTGGTGGCCAATTGAATGATGAGCAGCTACATGCTTTGACTGATTTGTAGGTTATTTAAGCGAAACTGTAGTGATGAATTGCATCGGCAATGACAGACTGGTGGTATGAATTCATTGCGTGCGATGTTTTTGCTATGCAACGAAAAATTCCTAATGCGATGCGCCGTGAAGAATTGTTAAGAGCTAGGCTATTGAGTAAGTAATTGAAGAGGGGTTGTATACTGAAGCAGTGGCGAAATGGCGCTTACAAACGTTGTGCTTTAGAGTTGAATCCGCCACTGTTTACTTGTTGGATCTATTAATAAAAGTTGCCCCGGATTAATGAAGAACCACAAAAGGCTTGAATCCCAGGCGCAATTGCAATTTTTCTGCAACAGCACGTGCCTCATCCTGTGTAGGATAAGGACCGCTATGTACGCGCACGATGTCATCGTTTTTCTGGTACAACTCGATGTGTTTGCCACTACCCTCAAATTCAATATTCATGCGCGCGAGAAAGCTCTCAGCGCTCTGTTGTGACCGGAATGCGCCCAATTGCAAATACACATTTGAGCTTGTTGCGGAGGATTCGCTTGAAATAGGTAGTGTGGTGGCTGGCGTTAAGGGGGTAACAATTACCGAATCGGCTACTCCGATAGGCTGGGTTTGGATGTTACTGTTACTGTCTGCTACCAAGCTTTCTACTTCCACCAATACCTCAGCACTGCCATTATCTACAATGCCAAGTTTATGCGCCGCGACATATGAAAGATCAATGATACGTTCACGCAGAAATGGACCTCTGTCATTTACACGCACCACTACCGATTTCTTGTTATTAAGGTTAGTTACGCGCGCATAACTGGGCACAGGCAACGTAGGGTGGGCGGCAGTCATACCATACATATCATATACTTCGCCGCTGGCAGTGCGCTTGCCGTGAAATTTCTTCCCATACCAAGAAGCAATGCCCCGCTCTTTAAATTTACTAAGCATAGTTAAAGGCGTGTACGTCTTTCCTAGGGCAGTATATTGGTTGTTGGCAAAACGGTGTAATGGTTCAACACGCGGTACTGCATTAGGGATGGCATCTAAATTGGCCGGTGCATTGGCACTAGGACCGTCACCTTCCCAATAACCGCCACGCTTAGGTTGAGTAAGTGGGGTAGTTTGTGCTTCGATTACGGGGGCAGGTGTGCTACGCATTTCGTCTTTGTGTAGAGGTGCGCTGCCACATGCGGTGAGGATGATTGCTGCAAACAGTATCAGTCCAGTTTGTTTATTCATTTGTATAACTCCTTAATTTATCATTTGAATTCACTATGCTTTAACCGCAAACGTGATCCGTCAAGTTTGTACTAGTTTCTTATGGGTATGAATACTCATAAGAATACCAAAACCAAGCAGCAAAATGACCATGGATGTGCCACCATAACTAATGAGTGGTAACGGCACTCCTACAACTGGCAGGATACCGCTTACCATACCCATATTGACGAAGGCATAAGTGAAAAAAGTGAGTGTAATGCTTCCGGCCATAAGGCGTGTAAAATAGGTCGATGCATGGGCGGTGATAACGAAACCACGCATAATAACGAACAAATACAAGCTTAATAGCACCAGATTTCCGAGCAGGCCAAACTCTTCTGAGTACACAGCAAAAATGAAATCCGTGGTGCGTTCTGGCAGAAAGTCGAGATGGGCCTGAGTGCCAGATAGATACCCTTTGCCAACTACGCCCCCCGACCCTACCGCAATAATGGCTTGAATAGTGTGGTAGCCCCTGCCAAGTGCATCCTGTGCCGGATCAAGCAACATCATAATGCGGTGGCGCTGATAGTCATGTAGCGTGGACCATGCAAGTGGCATACTTGCCACTGAAATTATTAAGAAGGTTAATATGATTCGCCAAGATATACCGGCAAGGAATAGCACATAAAATCCGCTAGCGGCGATCAGAATGGCCGTACCTAAATCTGGCTGGCGCGCAATTAACGCCACCGGCAGCAATAACAGTAAGGTTGCGATGAAATAATTTTTTAAGGTTAAGATAGCCTCGTGTTTTTCAAAATACCAAGCCATCATCAACGGCACAGCTATCCTCATTAGTTCAGAAGGCTGGATGGTCGTCACCCCAATGTTTAGCCAGCGCCGGGCACCGTTAGTGATTTCTCCGAAAAACGCTACAGCGATCAACAGCACCAGACCTAGCAGATAAACTGGCACGGCGGCTCGCATAAGATAATGAAGCGGCATGTTAGCCACAATCCATAGGGCAACGCACGCTACCAGTATATTTGTCATCTGCGCTAATACACGGAACCAATTACCGTCACTGGCGCTATATATCACCACCAAGCTAATCAATAGAAGTAATCCAAGCAGAGCCAGTAGAATGGGGTCAAGGTGCGTGATGAAACGTTGCCAGAGACGTCGCTTAATCATGTTCTACTCCTTCGGCGTCATCTTCTATTAGTAAGGGCTGAGGTACCTTACCTAGTAGGAAATAATCCAACACCTTGCGCGCAATTGGCGCGGCGGTGGAACTGCCGTGTCCGCCATTCTCAACAAGCACTGCCAACGCGATCTTGGGCTGATCGAAAGGCGCAAAAGCCATGAACCAGGCATGGTCACGATGTCGTTCTTGAATCTTGCTCTCGATATATTTTTCCCCCTGTTTAATGCCGATTACCTGCGCTGTACCGGTTTTTCCAGCGAAGGTATAGGGTGCATCCGCACCCGCCTTTGCGGCGGTGCCTCCAGGCTGTGTTACCGCCACCATCGCGCTTTTCACCAGCGCAAGATGCTCCGAATTGAGGTTGAGATTGGATTCTAGCGTTGTCGCCAGCGCCTGTTTCTCGCTAGTGCGTGAATTTTGTACTTCTTTCAATAAATGCGGGCGGTAGGCTACGCCATTGTTGGCCAGTGTCGCAGTAGCATAGGCTAATTGCAGCGGCGTAACCAAATTGTAGCCCTGACCAATACCAACCGAAACCGTGTCGCCGGCATACCATTTTTGTTTGTAACGTTTTTGTTTCCACTCCTGGGACGGCATCAAGCCGGAAACTTCGCCTTCCATATCGATACCGGTTTTTTTACCGAAACCAAATTCCGAAAAAAAACTATAGATGTTGTCTATGCCCAATTCGGTGGCTAGCCCGTAATAATAAGTATCGCAAGACACGACGATGGATTTAAACAAGTCTACGCTGCCATGCCCATCCTTTTTCCAATCGCGGTATCGGTGACGACTGCCGGGCAGGTTGAAATAACCGGGGTCGCTAATAGTGTAGCTGGGTGCGCGCTTGTTGTAATGCAGCCCAGCCAATGCCATGAATGGCTTGATGGTGGAACCGGGTGAATATTGGCCACGCAATGCGCGATTGTTGAGTGGTACATCGGGCGAGTTGTTCAGCTCATTCCAGCTCTGTTCATCAATACCATCAATGAACAGATTTGGATCGTAGCCTGGCTTGCTGACAAAAGCCAATACCTCTCCATTGCTTGGGTCTATAGCCACTAACGCCCCCCGATAGTTGCCGAACGCCTGCTCGGCAACTTCCTGCAACTTGGCGTCTATCGTTAGTACCAAGTTGCTGCCCGATATGGGTGGGGTGCGCGATAGCACTCGCACCTCGCGCCCACCTGCGTCAACTTCAACTTGCTGGAAGCCGGTTTTACCATGCAGCTCACCCTCGTAACTCCGCTCGATGCCAGTTTTACCGATGTAATCAGAGCCACGATAATTAGCGGCCATTTCATCTTCTTCGAGCTGTGCAGCCTCACCTTCATTAATACGGCCAATATAACCAACTAAGTGAGAAATCTGCTCGTGGTACGGATATTCACGGAACAAGCGTGCTTTAATTTCCACGCCGGGAAAGCGATAGCGCTGCGCAGAAAAGCGCGCCACTTCATCATCCGTTAGACGGTTGCGTATTGGCAGGCTCTCAAATTTACGGTTATCGGCCAGTAATCTCTTAAAGCGTTTGCGGTCTCCGGGTTGAATATCAATTAGCTTTGCAAGTTCATCAATTGTCGCCTTCAGATCGACCACCTTGTTTAAGGTTATCTCTAAAGTATAAGCAGAATAATTATGTGCCAAAATCACGCCGTTGCGATCGAGTATCAGGCCACGGCTGGGTGCAATGGGCACGATGGAAATGCGATTATTTTCTGCCAGGGTTTGGTAGTGGCTTTGCTGCATCACTTGCAAATAAACAAAACGCGCTAGCAGTATTAACAGTAGAAGTAATACAAACCCTAAGCTTAACGCCAGACGCACTCGAAAATAATGGATTTCACGTTGAGTGTCTTTAAACTCGATGTGACGTTTCATAACTGGTCAGACGCAGCACGGGGACGACGCAAGGTCTGCAACAATATGGTTATTGGTGCCCACAGCAAGGCTGAGACTACACTACCAATGAAGTATTCCCATGAGATATTGCCACGCAGTTGCCAATGCACTGCGGCATACACCGCATAGGCAAGTAATAACAGCGGGAAAATTTGCAGGGTCTGTTGGCTCAGATTGAACATCAATATCCGGCGATGCAACACGATGCCACTGAAAGCCAATATCGAGTATGCCAGTGCATGCTGTCCGAAGAGACTTGCATCCGCCACGTCGGCAAGTATGCCTACCGTCCACGCAATGTTAATGCCGACGTGATAGGGTTTGTGTGTGCACCAATAAAGCAATACCAGCGCGACAAAATCTGGACGGAGTGCCAGCCAGATACCTTGCCACGGCAACCAATCGAGCAACAGCGCAACAAATAGGCTGGCTGCGATGAAAATACGACTGACGGGCAACTGAAACTCCTGGTCGTTTAGAATGCGGTCACTCACCGCGCCCCCCGTCTGCTATTTTTAGGTTTGTCGGTCGCGATTCCCTCAATGACCTCTGGGCGCTCCGGTAATTTCAGTAGTCCAGACAAAATCAACAATTGGCGCCGCTTATCCACCCCTGCAATTGGGGTACATAGAATGCGCGCAAAAGGATAGGCGGGATCGCGCTCGACATGGATTACCTTGGCTACCGGCAAGCCGACTGGATAAGTGCCATCAATGCCGGAAGTTACCAGCACATCGCCATTTTGAATGTCGGAACTGATGGGCATATAGCGCAGCGCCAGCTGCCCGGTGTCACCAGAGCCAAACACTACTGCGCGCAAGCCATTGCGCAGTACCTGTACCGGCACCGCGTGATCTTTGTCAGTAATTAACGTGACTTCGCTCATCCAAGGATAAACACGAGTAACTTGGCCGACGATGCCACTATCATCCATGACTACCTGGCCTGCCAGCACTTTTGCCTGCGCACCCTTGTCCAATAGTATTTTTCGATTAAATATGTCCCGCTCAACGTACATGATTTCGGCTAGCTGCATTGGATAATCGGCACGCTGCTGTACCATGAGAAGGTTACGCAAGTGCTGATTCTCAGCCTTTAGTGCTTCCAGCTGTAGCAGCTGCGCAACGTCTAAAGTGTGCTGATGGTGCAATTCGGCATTGTCGCGAATTAAGCTATTGTGGGAGGAAAAAAAATCATCAACCTCGTGCCATAACTTGCTAGGCGCGGTGACCAGCCGCTGTAGAGGGTACACCAAGACTGAAAGGCCGCTACGTATGGATTCCAGATATCGATACCGTACATCCACAAACAATAACAGTAATGAGAACAGCGTAAAAAATACCAGCCGAACGGCAGGTGAAGGACCTCGATTAAAAAAATTAAGGGGCTGGTTTTGTTCCATTAGGGTGTTTCAACAGCCATTTTTGCTTGCAATTTTTTAGTTATAACACCAACGCTACTTTCTTTTGTTTATGGAAGTAAAATCGGAGCAAAAGGAAATTGCTAGACTGCATTAATTTAAAATTATCCCCACGTTGGTAAGCCCGAATACTTAATCGTTCTTAATCGTTGGTAAAAATTCCACTGTATTTATCCATCCGGTCAAGAGCCTTCCCGGAACCGCGCACTACGCAGGTAAGTGGATCGTCCGCAATTAACACGGGTAAGCCAGTCTCTTCCATCAATAAACGGTCAATATCACGCAACAATGCGCCGCCGCCAGTCAGAACCATACCTTTCCTGGCAATGTCCGAACCTAATTCAGGGGGTGTTTGCTCAAGCGCGATCTTTACTGCGCTGACAATATTATTAAGAGGGTCAGTTAGAGCTTCCAGTATTTCATTGCTAGAAATGGTAAAGCTACGCGGCACGCCTTCTGCTAGATTGCGTCCCATTACTTCCATTTCACGCACTTCGCTTCCAGGAAATGCCGAACCAATTTCTTTTTTGATCTGTTCCGCAGTGGTTTCACCGATCAACATGCCGTAATTGCGACGAATGTAGTTAATTATGGCCTCGTCGAATTTATCGCCACCAACGCGTATGGAACCGGAATAAACTGTACCGCCTAGCGAAATCACGCCCACTTCGGTGGTGCCCCCGCCGATATCGACTACCATTGAGCCGTTCGGTTCCTCTACTGGTAGGTCAGCGCCTATTGCTGCTGCCATAGGCTCTTCAATTAGCTCTACCCGACGCGCCCCCGCACCATAAGCGGATTCACGGATAGCGCGCCGCTCCACTTGGGTTGAGCCGCACGGCACACAAATCACGATACGTGGGCTAGGGCTGAAAATGCCAGACTTATGCACTCTCTTGATAAATTGTTTAAGCATTTGTTCGGTGACAGTAAAGTCTGCAATTACGCCATCCCGCATCGGGCGTATTACATTGATATTGCCTGGCGCACGACCAAGCATCTGCTTGGCAGCCAGCCCGACCTGCTGAATCACCTTCTTGTCGTTCGGGCCACTTCCATGGCGAATTGCCACTACCGACGGTTCATCCAGCACAATGCCTTTGCCGCGTGCCCAGATTAGGGTGTTAGCAGTGCCCAAATCTATCGCTAAATCATTAGCAAAATAGCTGTCAAAAAATCCAAACATGATGAATCCCGAAATAGAAAAAATGTGCCCGCTATTGTAAAAAATTAGTCTGGCAAGACTATTAATGATAACCTATTAAGGTACCTTTAATAAAGATAAAGAATTCAGTCTATGTCACTCAGTATTAACGATGTCTATAAGGTTGCCCGGCTGGCTCGGTTAGGGATGACCGAGCAAGAAGCGCAAACTGCGCATACCCAGCTTTTAACTATCTTTGGATTAATCGCGGAAATGCAGGCAGTCGATACGAATGGGATTGCACCGATGTCGCACGCCCAGGATATATCCCAACGCTTGCGTGAGGATGTGGTCACGGAGCACAATCAACGTGAACTATTTCAGGCTGCAGCCCCACAAATTAAAGAAGGATTGTATTTAGTACCTCAAGTCATCGAATAACTTTTCAGTTCCAAGACCATGCTTAATTCCAGTTTGCTACAGTTAGGCGCCGCGTTGCGCAGCAAGAAAATTTCCAGCGTTGAGTTGACACAACTTTATCTCCACCGCATTGCCGCGCTCAACTCAAAACTCAATGCCTACATTACTATAAATGAGGAGATGAGCCTGGTACAGGCACGCGCAGCTGATGTCCAGTTGGCTCAATCCAAAACCCATGCTCTCACTGGTATTCCCATCGCCCAGAAGGATATATTCTGCGCAATGGGTTGGCGTACCACCTGCGGCTCGAAAATGCTGTCTAATTTCATTGCCCCCTACGATGCGCATGTAATTGAGCAATTCAACCGCGTTGGTGCGGTAAATCTGGGCAAGACCAACATGGACGAGTTCGCCATGGGCTCCAGCAATGAAACTTCTTACTTTGGCAATGTAAAAAATCCTTGGAACAACAACGCCGTGCCCGGCGGCAGCTCCGGCGGCAGTGCAGCAGCTGTATCGGCCCATTTATGTGCGGCAGCCACCGGCACTGATACTGGCGGCTCTATCCGCCAACCAGCCGCACTATGTGGCATCTCCGGCCTGAAACCCACTTATGGTGTCGTATCCCGCTACGGCATGATTGCCTTTGCTTCCAGCCTGGATCAGGCCGGGCCAATGGCACATAGCGCAGAAGATTTGGCGCTGTTGTTGAATGTAATGGCCGGCTTCGACGAGCGTGATTCCACTAGCCTGCAACGTGAAACAGAAGATTACGCACGAGATTTAAATAAGCCGCTGAATGGCCTGCGCATCGGCTTGCCCAAAGAATTCTTCGCCGCGGGTTTGAGCGCAGATGTCGCACAAGCGATTGAAACATCCATTGCCGAATATAAAAAATTAGGCGCTACCGTGGTAGACATCAGCCTGCCCAACTCGCGTTTGTCCATCCCAGTGTATTACGTGCTGGCCCCGGCGGAAGCCTCCAGCAATCTGTCGCGATACGACGGTGTGCGTTACGGCTACCGCGCGCCGGAATACACCAATCTTGCAGACATGTATGAAAAATCCCGCGCGCAAGGTTTCGGTGAAGAAGTGAAGCGGCGCATTATGATCGGCACTTATGTGCTATCCCACGGTTACTACGATGCCTATTATTTGCAGGCACAGAAAATTCGCCGCCTGATTGCGCAAGATTTTGTCGAAGCATTCAAGCAATGTGACGTCATCATGGGGCCAACCACGCCCACCACTGCCTTCAATTTGGCCGAGAAAAACGATGACCCGGTGCAGATGTACCTTTCCGACATCTATACCATCGCGGTGAATCTCGCAGGCCTGCCCGGCATGTCCATCCCGGCAGGCTTCGGCAGCAATGGCCTACCCGTTGGCTTGCAAATTATTGGCAATTATTTCGACGAGGCGCGCATGCTAAACGTGGCACATCAATATCAGCAGGTGACCGACTGGCACACCCGCACTCCGCAACATATCGAGGTGTAAGGAACCGCACCATGCAATGGGAAATCGTTATCGGGCTAGAAGTTCATACCCAACTCTCGACTAGCAGCAAAATTTTTTCTGGCGCTTCGACCGCATTTGGCGCAGAACCCAACACTCAAGCCTGTGCGGTAGATCTGGCGCTACCTGGCGTATTACCGGTGCTAAACCGTGGCGCAGTGGAGCGTGCTATCAGGTTCGGCCTTGCGGTCGGTGCGCATATTGCGCCACGTTCCGTGTTTTCACGTAAGAATTATTTTTATCCTGACCTGCCTAAAGGGTATCAAATCAGTCAGTTTGATTTACCAATCGTTGGACAAGGCTCGTTGACTATTCAGGTTCCGACAGCGACCGCAGGACAAACTTATAAAAAAGTGGTGCGGCTGACCCGTGCCCATCTTGAAGAAGATGCGGGGAAATCGTTGCACGAAGATTTTCATGGCATGACCGGCATCGATCTCAACCGCGCTGGTACACCTCTGCTAGAAATAGTCTCGGAACCGGACATGCGCTCTGCCGCTGAGGCAGTGGCCTATGCCAAAATGCTGCACACCCTGGTGCGCTGGATCGGCATCTGCGATGGCAACATGCAGGAAGGATCGTTCCGCTGCGATGCCAATGTCTCCGTGCGTCGCCCGGGGGCTGAATTAGGCACACGCCGCGAGATCAAAAACCTTAACTCGTTCCGCTTTCTGCAGCAGGCTATTGAGTATGAAGCACAGTGGCAGATAGATACACTGGAAAATGGCGGTACGATTCAGCAAGCGACAGTGTTGTTTAATTCCGATATAGGTGAAACCCGCGCGATGCGCAGCAAGGAAGACGCGCACGATTACCGTTATTTCCCGGATCCTGACCTGCTGCCGCTAGCGATTGATAATGAGTGGATCGAGCAGGTGCGCGGCACGCTCCCCGAATTGCCACTATCCAAACAGGCACGCTATGTTGCCGATCTCGGCCTATCTGTTTACGACGCCGACACTTTGACTTCATCACGAGAAATGGCGGATTTCTTCGAAGCGACGCTAAACGAAGTCCCCAAGGGAGCCAAGCTGTGCGCCAACTGGCTGATGGGTGATGTAAGCGCCTCACTTAATCGTGAAGACCGCGATATTACGCAATGCCCGATCTCACCCGGGCAGCTAGGCGGTATGCTTAAGCGTATTGCAGATGGAACCATTTCCAATGCCGCCGCCAAGGACGTTTTCAAGATACTTTGGAGTGATGGCGGCAACCCCGATACCATTATAGAAACAAAAGGGTTAAAGCAGATGTCCGATGTCGGCGCAATGGAGGCAATGGTAGACGAGATTATCGCCGCCAACCCAGCGCAAGTCGCCGAATATCGCAGCGGAAAAGAGAAAGTGTTTGGCTTTTTTGTCGGCCTTGCCATGAAAGTCAGCAAAGGCAAAGCCAACCCTGCGCAGATGAATGAAATTTTAAAGCGCAAACTGGCGGGTTAAATGCGATTTTCAGGCGATACATCCCTAACCTTCACTGGCGTGGTAAAACGTAAGTTGTTATTGATAAAAATATATAGCGTTGTCTCGTAAACTCAATGTGTCAAATCATGGAAAAATCAGTATGGAGCAGTATGTTAATGATTGCCGGATATTGGAGTAAAAAACTGTTGGCTTTGATGATGCGGGGAAGTTCGTGTCAAGTCCGGTGAAAACAGGATGGGCGAACCAAGGCGGCACATTCGCCTGCTTATAGCGAAAGAGAGTGCTCGATTTATCTGGTCCAAATACTCAGCAGGCAGTCCTGAAAATTCGGGTGTTTATGGATGAGAACTAATTAATGTTCGATAGTTGAAAAGTGACTTTAAATTAGTAAGGGATTTCGGGTATCATGCGCCACCACACTTCAGGTGTGACGTAACTTGAATATGGTCTATTTAGTTGCGCTGTACATATTTGCATGTCTAGTCGATGTATCCAAAATTTGGAAGCTTGGGTGAGTGGTTTAAACCAGCAGTCTTGAAAACTGCCGAACAGCAATGTTCCGTGAGTTCGAATCTCACAGCTTCCGCCAGAACTCGTTATTATCAAGTCTTAAACAATCCAACAAACCCGCTCTGCATATGGCATTGACGGGTTTTTTAACGCCCCTAGTGTAGTAACCGATCTCAAGCAAGCTTGAGTTACTTGGGGGCATACATATACGTTTGTGCCCCCATAACAAAATTCGATGCTCCCAGTGAAGTGAGAATATGAGCAAGCTAACTGACGTGGCAATTAAGAAGGCAAAGCCTGAAGCCAAATCCTACAAAATGGCGGATGGTGGGGGCATGTATCTTGGGGTAATGCCGGACAGCTCAAAGTATTGGCGCCTCAAGTATCGTTTCGGCGGTAAGGAAAAGCGTCTGGCGCTAGGCGTATATCCTGAGGTGCGGCGCGACATTATGCAAACGTGGGCAGATTATCTTGACAAGGTAGAGGTTGATGCGGAAGTGATACCAATGCGCGCCTGATCCTTTGGTTCGTAGAAGCCAAATTAAAATTTAATTCATTCATTATCAATAATCTACAATCTTTTTACAGCTACGTTAAGCCTCCAGTAGGCTAAAACAGTACCATCAAATTACGATTTAGCTACGTTTATTTTTCACCGTACTTAAGGTATTCCATTGACCGTTTTCGACTCATTACGGTTATTCGCGCACGACTGCATTGGGATATCTGATTGGTAATATGGCTAAATAATGCTTTCTTGAAGTCGATATAAAATTCATCAGGCTTCATTTATAAACAGATTGGTGGTGGATTATGGACAAGAAACAATTACCGGTTAGATTGCCTTCTAGGCTTTTTTATACAGTTGAGCCAAAACATCTCATGATGGTTGTCAATGATGGAAATACCAAAGATAGGTTCGATTGGAGTGTGGATGAGCCATTAGTGAAGGTAGTCCGGGAATATCTGCGGTATATCGCTTACAAGAAATTTAGATGAGCTGTATTTTGCAATGGTCAATGCTTTAAGTTGTCTTGCGACACATAAATCCCGGTATTCACGTTTTAAGCAACGACAAAAACCATCGGCCTTCACTCATCAGCAAATTGTTATGTTTAAGTGAACTTACTTTTCTTCAAGCATTTTTGGATCATGGTATAGAGGCTTCGCAAATTCCCCGATTGTTACCGCAAATAAAATTTGGCGATCTGCAATCTTCAGAAAAGCTTCTCGCTGCACTAACCCCTTTGATACTAGATCAAACCGCACAACTTTTTGAAATCTGCATCTCATAGCTTGAAGGAGCGAATGATAGAATTTATGAATGTCGTTCCTGCTATAAACAGCCGACAGCCTTTTTTGAGCACCTTGCAACATTAAACTGTAATCGAAACTCCATCCGACCATGCCCGATTCACTGGCTACAGTCTCGCCGGACAGCAATAGCGTAAGGACGAGTGGCACGGTCTGGTCAATGCGGCTGGCGAAGAAAGACCAATATGGCCATGCCTTAAACAGTTGGGCAAACCATGTCCGCACTTCTGGAATAGCCCTCAAGTTCACGGGGATCGTTGTCGTATGGGGCTTCCTGTGTATAAACAATGTTGACACATACCACGCATGCACCTAAACTTCCCACATTCAATTTGTACGGGGTGCGCATATCATGGAAGTCATTGTAAAAAAATGGGGCAACAGCGCGGCGGTGCGCATTCCGGCATCCGTTATGGCGGCGGCGCATGTCACCCTGAACCAGCCGGTTGAAGTGCGCGAGGAACAAGGACGCATCGTTATTGAACCGGTGCGCCGCAAGGAATATAAGCTGGATGAATTGCTGGGCGGCATCACTGCGAAGAATCAGCACAAGCCCATTGATACTGGCGCGCCGGTCGGCAAGGAAGTCTGGTAATGGCGCGCCGCTTCGTGCCGGAGGCGGGGGATATAGTCTGGCTCGAATTCTCGCCTCAGGCCGGGCATGAGCAGGCAGGGCACCGCCCTGCTCTGGTGCTCAGCCCCGCCGCCTACAACAGCAAAACCGGCACGATGCTGTGCTGCCCGATGACTACGCAAATAAAAGGTTACCCGTTCGAAGTCATCATACGTGCAGAAGGTGTCAGCGGTGCGGCGCTGTCCGATCAAGTCAAAAACCTCGATTGGCGCGCGCGCAAAGCCACACCCAAAGGTAAAGCATCTGCCGAAGAACTGGATGAAGTGCGCGCCAAAATTTCCTCGCTGCTAGGCCTGTCCAGGATTTCTGCATAAGGACGGCATATGACAAACCAAGAGCGCTGAAGTGAGCCCAGCCTCACAGGTGGGATGTACATGCGTCTTGTCGTGCTGTTGCTGTGCGGAGGAGGTAAGCGCAGCCAGGCCGCGGACATCAGCCGCGCCGTCGAGTGCTGGAAAGATTACCAACGGAGGAATACAACATGAAAACGCAAAAGACACATGCCGCCTCGGTCTCGCATGAGGAGTGGGTGCTCGGTGTCTTGCGCTCAGACCCTGAATTTGCGGTCGAATATCTCAAGCAGGCCATGTCGGAAATGAACGAGCCGGACGGTCGAGGTGTTGCGCTGTTGGCTTTGCGCCAGATTGCCGAATCATGCGGCGGCATCGCCAAGGTTGCCGAAGCGGCGGGAGTCCAGCGCGAAAGCCTGTACCGTGCGCTATCGCCGAAGGGTAACCCGACCTTGAAAACTTTGCTGGCGGTGTTGAAGTCAGTCGGCATGAGGCTTTCCGTAGAACCGGAAGATAAAGCGCACGCGTGAGCTGCTGGCGAAACAGGGCGCATATGCGAAAATGTGGGCTCTAGAGCAGCAAGAAGAGTGATCCAAAGCTAATTGCTCTTTGATTCATTAATAGCGCATGCACGGTTTGATGAGGGAGGGAAGACGAGAGCCTGTTCTCTACTCTACCGATTGATTAAGAGCGGGGAATGGTGGTATTGAATTGGGGTGGAAAAATGGGCGATGGAGTAGATAGTTATGGTAAGTGGTGGAATGTTGGGCTTCACAAGCTCAGCGCCAACCTACGCGTAGCCCAGGCTACGCTTGCTGCAAGTTATGCCTATCGTTTGAGTTAAGAGGCAGGCATAGGCGGCGCATATAATGTGAAGCATGCGTCGACTGGGACTGTCTAGTGACGAGAGAAGCGAGAAACGACCTTGAGTGATTTGTTAGGTTTTTGTTGTGGCAGTTTCTTTGGACTTTAATCTCTTAACCTTCCTAGCCTGATACTGTTCAAATTTTTGAGCAAGAAGGAATACGTAGTCTATGATTGCATAAGTAAACGTTAAAACATCATTGGCATCTTGTGAGGAAATGTCTGTATCAGTTGCGTGGGCAGCATTATTTCTTTGATCTCTCAACTCTTCTCCCCACTGATATAGTCTTTGATCAATTAGCCCATTATCTTTTAATTCTTTTAGACCACCACCAAGGTAATTGTCTTTAGTTTTATAGTGCCTGCAAATTGCCTCCAACGCTCTACCACACATTGCAGTTGCAGCTAAATATGCCGCGGCCTGCATACACTTTTCTGCTTCTTCAATTGATATTTTTACAATTGGCGGAATATCTTTTCCAAGCGATCTTTGCGGCTTGGGATATACACGAACGGGTTTAGTCCACGTTTGCTCGTTTTCTTTGTAGTCTTCATGTGACTCAGCAATTAGAGAGCTATTGCATGATGGGCACTTGAGTAAGAAAGTTTTGACTGCAAAAAAATCATTATCGGTATGATGACCAATTATTTCTGCATCGACTTTTGCTTTGCAGTCATGGCATTCTATCAGCATGCTATCTCCTAAAACTTAATGTAATATAGAAAACATTTTCATAAGCTAGCAATGCTGCCTATATTGGTAAGTACGGTCAAGCATTACCAACTCCGTGGTTGCAATAACACTACAGGCTTGGAATTTGCCGACACAAATTGAAGTTGTAATCTACGGGACAGCACGATCTTCGTGAATTTCAAAGCATGTCGGAATTTATCAACGCTATTCACATCAACCTGCGCCCTGCCTGTATCTCCTGCAAGAGTTTGCGTACCGGCGTGGGGATTGCAGCTTGCAACGCATCATCCACATCCAGCCACATCAAGCCGGGTTCCTGAATTTGCGTGGGTTTGTTGATTACCTGCAATAGTAGGGGGGTGATATGCAGTTTGAAATGGGTGAAAGTATGGGTGAATGTTGATAGTGCAAGCGTGTGTTTTGATTCCGTGCCGAAGTGCTGAAGACAGTAGGCACTCGCATCTTCAACCTTACTTAGAAATTGCGGATCCACTTGCGGCGGACACCACAAGCCACCCCAGATTCCGCTCCCCGGGCGCTTTTCCAGCAGGATATCGGGGCCATCGAGCAGCAAAAGGAAGGTGCTGTGTCTTTCCGGCAGCACCTTGCGTGGACGTGGCGTGGGTAGTTGTGCGACTAGTCCGCCCTGAAATGCCGCACAGTCTGCTTGCAGCGGACAGATGGGACATTGTGGTTTACTGCGCGTGCAGACCAGCGCGCCCAAGTCCATCAAGCCTTGCGTATAGACCGCGACATCGCGCTTTGGCAGCAATGCTTCGGCTTGTTGCCACAGTAGCGCTTCAATCTTTTTTTCGCCTGTATAGCCCTCAATGGCATGGTAGCGCGCCAGTAAACGTTTGACATTGCCATCGAGAATCGCGCGCCGTTCATGGAACGCGAATGCGCTGATGGCTGCGGCGGTGGAGCGGCCGATGCCGGGAAGAGCAAGGATGTCTTCAAAATGCTGAGGAAATTTTCCCTCATGCCGTTGCATGATGAGTTGCGCTGTGCAGTGCAGGTTGCGCGCACGCGAGTAGTAGCCCAAGCCGCTCCAATGCGCCAATACCGCATCTTCGCTGTCGGCGGCGAGCGCTGCGATAGTGGGAAAGCGTGCCACGAAACGGTGGTAATAGGGGATAACCGTGACGACCTGGGTTTGTTGCAGCATTATTTCTGACAGCCATACGCGATACGCATCTGCGCCCTGCCACGGCAAGCCGTGCCGACCATGTTGCTGCTGCCAGTCTATGATGCGGTGAGCAAATAATTCCGAGCGCGGATTATTTTGATTCTTGATCAAGGTATAAATCCTCTCTCCCATTGCGGACGGAAGAGAGGGTAAGGGGATGTTTTACAGGTTATGGGCATGGGATTATTTGAAGAGTCCTCTTAGCTTATCTTGAAGCTGATCCTGCAACTTAGTTTTAATTTCTTCTTTTTTTGCTTCGATTTTTTGTTTGACAACATTTGAAGCCATCGCGCCAAAGTCCAGCGAGTATTTCAAGTCGTTGAACGGCCCGCTTAAGCGCACCGGGATAGTGATGCCGCCAACGATGTCTTTGCCGCCCTGGCCTTTTAGCGTTTTTGCTAGCGTGGCATTAGCCAGATAATTGATACTGTCGTTGCCAATGTTGATATCTCCATTGCCTGACAGACGCAGCAGCGGCGATTTCAACAAGAGGTCATCGTTGTGTGCCACACCGTTGTTAACTTTGAAGCTGGCGTTTAGTTCGCTGAAATCCGTTTTCTCGGCTTTGTTAACGGATTGGGTTTGTGTCGTGGCAGCTTTCATGCTTAGCATGCCCTGCGCTTCGCGCAGGGTTTTGGCAATGTTGATGCCTTTGACCGCACCATCCGTCAGGTTGAGTGACATGCTGCCGTTGAGCGCCTTCTTAAGCGCACTCATGGTGTTGCCTTGGGCGGCTAGATTAAGCGCGACATTGCCCTTGCCTTCCAGTGTGTCAAAGTTGGCAGCATCCTTGAGCAATGGTGCGATGTTGATGCCATTCAGATTTTGGTTTATGGCGATGAGAGGCGTAGCCTGCGCATTGACTTTCAGGCTGCCGTTCATGCTGCCCTGATACAGATTGGTGGATAGTGGGCTGATTGTTATCAAGCCGTTTTGTGCTTTTACATCGAGGCGTACTTGTGAAAGTTTTACATTGGCGATTTTCAGCGCTCCAATGCGTAATCCCCCTTCAAGATTAAGTTTTTTCAGGGCAGCCAAATCAAATGGCTGCTCTGCCGGGGCAGGTTTATTGGTAACACCTGCTGCTGACTTAGGCAGATATAAATCAGCATCAAACTGGTCCACATCTATGTCGAAGCGTACGGCTGGATCTTGAAAACCATTGACTGCCACTTTGGCTTTAACTTGGCTTTGCAGCAGTCCACCCACGAGGTTGGCCTGGACGCTCTGGTGGTTGCCATCTATTTGCACGCTACCCTTCATTTCGCTGTTGATTGATTTGTTCGGCAGCTTGTCACCCGTTGCATTTATTGCGAGGGTCAGATTGGAAAGGGTGAGCTGCTGCTGTTCGATGTTGCCGGTTACAGGCGAGCCGAGCTTTATTTTAAACGACTGTTCGGGTTGTTTCATATCCAGCTCTAACGCAAGTGCGCTGCTCTTGAATGATTGAGCATTGCCGGTCAAATTAGATAGAGCAAGACTGGCTACGATGTTGCCGAATGAACTATCCAGCTTGGCGTTTAATGTGAGCTTGTCGCCTGTGAAATTATTCTGAATCAGGCTTAATGCAGGCACATCCAGTTTGGCGTCGAAGTTATTTTTGCCTTGCGCGCCAGTGGCCGCAATCGCTAACTTTTTCGCGGAAAATTCTTGCGTGTCAAAATTCGCGCTGATATCGCCGTTAGCCAAAACTGTCAGATTACTGATGTCGAGTGCTGCGCCTTTGGCCTGCAACTCCAGCCCGTTCATTTGATATAGCTGTTTTTTTAGATCGAAAGTGAATGTGGTTTTCATTTGGGTGGCCATGTCCAGCTTGGGTTTGCTGGATTGAATTACCGCAGCAAAATCAATTTTGCCCGGCACACCGTTGGCAATACGTCCGGTATTAAGGTTGAAGCCTTTCAGCACATATTGCGCATCTGTGGTTTCATCCAGGTAGGTCAGTTCTGAGTTTTCCACGCGCACTGAGGCTATGTTGAACTCAAACGGCGTTTTTTCTTTGTCAGTCTCTTTTTTGCCCAGCAGGTCGTCAATGTTGGTCTTGCCGTTCTTGAATTTCACCAGCGCCGCCTTTAAGCCATTGATCGAAACTTCGTCCACAACCACTTGTTTTGATAGTAGCGGCAATAGCGCCAGCGAGACACGCGCACTGTCGATGTAAATAAATTCCTTGTCGCCCTGAAATTCCGACAATGAAACCTTGCCAATATCGGCGCCTATGCTGGGGAAGAAAACCAGTTTGATATCGCCATCTAGCTTGAGAGTACGTTGTTGCTTATCTTTCACCAGCTTGATGATCTGGGTTTTGTAATCATTGGGGTTAAATGTGGCAGCGATATAAGCTATACCAGCTATTGTAATGGCGACTATTACACCTACTGACCATAAACTATATTTTAGAAATTTTTTCATGTTGCCCCCGGCTGGAACATCGGCAGCAATTATAGACGAAGTGCAAAATAGCCGATTGTTTTACATACCATTCAGTCGAAAATTAAGAACGGCAAGCGCTAGCCATACAAACATATGTACAAGTACATCTGGCATATCTTGATGTGCAAAACATCATTAAGTCACATTATGAAAATTTGGGTTAGTGGGGATGTCACTGACTGGCGGCAATTCGTAAAATGGCATGTATTGCAGATTAAATGAGCATAGATGAAAACTTATCGAATATTAAAAAATATTCATAAACAGCATGTTGAATGTAAATCCGGGTATATTAAAAAACTAATAATAAGTTTTAACATTAGTATATGTTGTATATATTTCATTGTTCTTGTAAGATGCGTTTAGTTCGTTACTAATTAACGATCTAAACTTAATTGGCCACTAAACTTAGGAGATAACTATGGAAAATATTAACAATGTACCTGACAATTCTCGTCGTACCGCCCTTAAAACAGGCTTTGCTGTAAGTGCGCTCGCTGCGCTTAGCTTAACTACTCTCAATAGCGCAAATGCGAACACAGGTAGCGATACAAAGCACGACATGGCTATTTTGAACGCGGCTTTGGATCTTGAAAATCAAGCAATTTGGGCATATGGCGTGGCAGCGGGAAAGCTGAGCGACAGCAAGGTGGGAAATGTCATTAAGGCCCTGGCACTGCGTAACCAGGCCGATCACATTAAACATCGGGATATCTTCATATCCACGATTAAAAGCCTGGGCGGGACACCAGTCAGTGCAAAGGGAGCGTACGATCTTTCCGCTTATATTAAGGCAGGGGAAGGTAATCTTGATAGTGATGCCAATATCGCCAAACTTGCATTGGCACTAGAAGTGGATGCGGTGCTTGCTTACGCCAGTGCCGTCAGCAAGCTGCGTACCCCTGCGTTGGTCGCTGCCGGACTGACTATCTTGCCAGATGAATCAGCACATGCCGCAGCAATTCGCGCGGTGTTTGGCACGCTTGATCCGACGATCCATGCTGTACCGGATGCACAACTTAGCAAAGAAACTCGCAGCCAGTGGATACTACCCGTCTAATCAGCATGGTGAGTACCATGAGGATGCCGCTTACCTTATTCACAGTGGCATATTTGGGGCTGACAGCGATTTCAATGACGGTGTCAGCCGCCCCTAATGAGGCAAATAGGGAACGCCACGCTATTACAGTCACGATTGATGCTTTTCAATTTCAACCCGATAAGATACGGATAAAACGTGGGCAAAGCGTAATCTTTATTAACAAAGATGAAGTTCCGCATACGGTGACACCTGATAAAAATGGTCACTTTGTTCCCTCTGGCATCATAAAAGGTGGCGAACAACATGAGGTATTTTTTGAATCAGTGGGAGTACAGAATTATTCGTGTGATTTTCATCCCAGTATGCGTGGGCAGGTGATCGTAAAATAAAAAAAGTGGTCAACATAAAATCCGCACATCCTGAGCTTATTGAAGGATGGGCGGATTTACCTCTTTTGCGGGAGGTCGATAGTTGATTACCCACTTTTATTTCATATAGAGCCATATAATTTTTCCCTTCATACGGTCTGGAGTAAAATGCAAAATATCTCCTTAGAGGGAGTCAAATGCACTAAAGGGGTATGGAATGCTTGAATTATTAGGGAGTCGTCAGCAAGAGTTGTTAAAGCTTCTGCTCAAGAATAAGGGCGGTTTAACTTTAGACGAGCTCTCGGAATATCTAAAAATTTCCCGAAATGCCGTTCGCCAGCACGTATCCGCATTGGAGAATAACGGAATAGTTACCGAAGGGGTGACCCGTCCTTCTGGAGGACGTCCAGAACAGCTTTATGTACTTACCGATGAAGGGAAGGAGTTCTTCCCGCGCAATTATTCTTGGTTTGCTCAGCTAATGGTCGAATCAATCGCTCAAGAATCTGGGGTGGCGGGGTTGAGGGAAAGATTGGGTACCATGGGGGTGGGGGTTGCCCAACAGCTACTTAGCCAAAATTCAGTACTCAAAACGCGTGAGCAAAAGGTGGAAAAGCTTTCTAAGGTGATGGAAGAGCTTGGTTATAGTACGAAGAGCTTCGCTGTTAATAGCGATGCGCCGACAATTGAAGCGGATAACTGCATTTTTCACAATCTGGCCATGAAAAACCCGGAGATTTGCCAGTTTGATTTGGCGTTGTTATCGACCTTTACGGATAGTACGGTTGATCACGTGGAGTGTATGGCTAAAGGCGGTAATGTTTGTCGTTTCACATTTAAGGCAAAAGATGAATGAAGGGCACCTCTAAAAATTTAGAGTTCTAAACAAGATTAGGCGCGAATAAAAAATGTTGACGCAGCATATAATTGATATGTAAGGGAACATTTTTTATGAGCAACAAAGTATTGTGACGAGATGGGTTAAGCAGGCAATCCCCGAAGGGGATGCTCGCAAATCTGAATTTTTAGAGATGCCCTGAATTTTATAACAGCGCAGCTTCCTTCCTGGGTGGAAAGAAAAATTCGCGGGGGTTGCTCACAAAGCGAGCCGCCAACATTAAAAACAATTCACCAATACGATTGAAGCGAACTTGACGCGCCTTCATCGCGACGTAAAGCGCTAAGCCGAAGCTCACCGCAAGATTGACTATTCCGATCAGCGCAATACCCAATAGTGAAACCGCTATTAACTGCCAATTCACCATGAAATCAAGCGTAACCAGCGCGAAGGCAAAATTGGCTGACGAAAACGTGACGTGACGTATATCAAGGACAGGCAGGCCGAGTATGAAGCCTATCATCCCCATGCTACCGAGCATGATGCCGAACGTAAAATTCCCCACTAACGCACCAAGATTGTCACCGATATAAGCCGCGAAGCGATTAAGCCGGTGCTCGCCTAGCAATTTGCGCAACCAGTGCAGTTGCTTTATACGGGCTGGAATTCGAGTGTAAGCACACTTGTTGTCGTAATAACCAGAGATCAACCCGGCAAAAAAAAGACACACGCCGGCAACTGCGGCGTGAACCAGGGCCAAGCTATAGAAGGGATTGATATCGTCCAATGTATGCCAGGCTTTCTCCTCCGACATCACCGGTGACCCGGCCATGTAGCCTAGTACGGCGATTAGCATGCCGGTTGGAATTGCGAGGATCACATTGCCAAGAATTGAAATCATTTGGGTGCGCCAAACAATGGCGATGAGTTGCACTACACCATCAAGCGGTGCCTTCCCTTTACTGTTCAGTGCAGCATTCTGATCAACCGTGGCCGCAATCGTCGCCGCAGTCATTGCGGGTTGCTTGGTGGCAACCGTAAAATGCATGACGTGTATCAGCATAAACCCAAACGCATAATTCATGCTGAAGAAGAAAGCTTGGGCAAAAGGCGCTAACAGCATCTTGCTAATCCCGATTTTGATCAGCGCCATGAATCCAATTATAAAACCCGCCCCCATGGATGAGCGCAACATATTGAAATACTCGCCCCGCGTCGCGGCAGCATAATGTTCACCGGTTTTCCCTGCATTCTCTGTTACCTGTAAAGCCACCAGATCGGTGACGCGAGTAAATACATCACGCACGCTGTACTTGCGATTTTCCTCACGCACTAATTCACGCAGCAAAGCCAAACTGCGCATTGTGGTTTCGTTCGGGTCAAGCAATACCAGCAAAGTTTCCAGCCGCTTGATCATCTGATGCACGCGCTGTAAGTGATACGTAAGGCTGATGCTCGCACCATTTTGTGCAGATTGCTTGCGCACTTTTACCAGCACATCTTCGCATTGCTGTAGCAATACGGGGATATGCGTATCGTCAGGCAAAGCGGGGGCTCCCCGGAGATGTGCATGATAAGCCCGGTAATATTCACAGACCTCGACGTTCTGCGCCAAAAAAGGGGATTCGAAGCGTTCGATATCCGGATAATGACGCACTAGTTCATGCTCAAGCCCCGTGGACGCAATGCGGTAGGACAACATCTGGACTGCATCGAGCATTTCCTCCTGAATTTTTGCCCATCCGGGATGAGATGGCTCAGCATCAAAATCGATGCATTTCAATAATTCAATCCATACTTCATCAGGAATCTGATCGACCCATAGATAATCGGTATGCCTGTGGAACACGAGCCCGAACATATCCTTCAGGTAATCATCGCGTATTTCTTCCGGCAATAAACGAAAAATGATGCGCTTCCAAACTGTCGTAAAAAACCCCTCGTTAGATAATATGCCGGTATCGGCATAAAGATGGCTATGGCGACGCTTCTCAAATAGCGCCAACACATACCTCCGCAGGGCTACAGCATATTCAGGATGCATCCTCAGCAAAGTGATCAAAGCGCGCAAATTTGTCGTAGCCACCCCACCGACATTGGGATTCTTTGGCCGAATGCTGTCGACCAGTGCGATCAACAGGGCTGGGTCAGTCTCTTCGGGAGTTGCAAGAATATTTTTAAGTACAGATTCCATTCATTTCGATCCAGGTAAAGGTAGGTAGATTGGTGATCAGGCTTCATATTTTTTGGCTAAATATATTCATACCCCATCTATTTGTGATGTCTTAAGAGCCGAAACGCACACCGCGTTTGGACTGATATATTGATGCAGTCCACCAAATCATGTTTGGGCTACAACCAACACAACAAATACGATAGTGGCCAAAATATCGCATTGGTTCCACAAGAAAGGGTCAATACATTGAAGGTCAAAGGTTTAGCAGGCGCACAGCTATTTTGAATAAGTGCAGATTCGTCAGATAATTTTCTTTCTCAATCTAATCCATTGCACAATTTCTGCTGCCAGGCAAAGTGTAACGGCCTAGCTAATGGCTGGACTCGTGTTAAGTGACCTATTAGATTTATCAAGGCTTAGCTTCGCGCTTTGATCCAACTGCGGTCTTATGCGGCGCGGGTTCCTGCGCTTTCTGAATCAGCCGTCCGCAATCACTGTCCAGGCCCGGTCCGGTTTCAATAAGAGGGATCAGAGCAAGCAGCGGATTAATCACACCGAGCAATATCGCACCAAGGCCGCGCTTGGCAAGGCTGACCTTGTCTAGTTGCACCTCAGGCTTGCCTAAAGTCCCGCGTATATGAATGGGACCGCGCAATGAAACCGGGCTTTTATCTTTTGGTTGCGGATTTAACGTCAAATCCAGCGTTTCCTTGCCAAAATCAATCGTACCAGTGCCACGGATATTGGTGTCCATCGTATCGAGGACCAGCGCATTGACCGCCATCACGCCATTTTTGACGCTGAAATCGGCGACGCCGCAACGGATTTGCGTGGGCTCATCACCCTTTACCTTGAATCTAAGCCATTCCCACAAATCCAGACCGATTATTTCAACCATCTCGTTACTGATCTCACCCCCTGCAATGACGAGACCGAGCTTGCCGTTTGAGGTCGCCAGCATATGCGCCACCGAGTTGCCCTCTCCCGTTAAATCGAATGCGCCATTGATCTGGCCGATACTTGACCCGGATAAATCGACTGTCGGAAATAACTTGCCAAGCAAAAGTTTTTTTGCTTGCACTTTAGCTTGTGCCCGGATCGGATCCTTCTGCCCATCAAGCGAAACCACGGCAACGAGATCACCGCCAGCCAAGCCAAAGTTAAGCGGATTAAGCGTCAGAATGGAGTCCTGCAGTTTCAAATGGACAACCAGATCTTCAATGGGCAGTGCTTTGGCCCGATGGATGGATTTTGCGCGCAGTTTTACGTCTGCATCCATGGTGTTCCAGCGGTCAGTATTGAACGGCTCGTCAGGTAGCACGCGAGCCTTGGCTGAGATTATTGCCGTCTGGCCAGGCGACGGGGCGGGTTGTTTTGCGGCCTCTGCGAGGCTACCCTGTTTAGCCCCGATCAGTGGGCCTAAATCAGCCAGATCGAGTATCTTGGAAACAAGTTCGCCTTGCATAAATGGACGTTTACCGCCGGTATTGACCTGTAGTGTGCCGGCAATATCACTCTTGCCTGTCGTGCCTCCAAAATTTTCATAACGCCATTTGCGCTCGCTGTGCATCAGGCGGCCCTTGGTCGAATAGGCGGGAGTTTCTGGAAGCACGATGCCAATCAATGGAAAAAGGTCTGCGAGACTATCGCCACGCAAAACAAGATTCAGATCGATCGCAGAAATTTTGGTCAAGCCGGTAATCGTTCCCTCGGCCTGTGCGGTCGTATGTCCTATTGTGGCATCGATCTTCAACGGGTAGGGCATTGCTTCATCGCGCAGGGCTAGCACCGGCCCGCCCGTACCGTACACCGCGAGTGGGAGTCCTTGGTACTGACCCTTGGCGTTGAAAACAATGCCCGTTTTAGCCGGGCCATCTTTTTGCCCTTGCGTTGAAATTTCTGACTGAATACTGATCTTTTTCACGGGATCGTCGTAAGAAAATCGCCCGTCATCAAGTAGTATATGGTCGATATGGATGCGTGAATCCTCGTCTTTCTGATCACGGTCCAGTAACCAGTTCTTCCGGCCGTCTGCGCTCTGTTCCAAAAAAACTACCGGGCGTTCAAGACGCACTTCAGGCAAAACCACGTTCTTTATTAGCAACTCTGGCAAATCAATTGTGAATTCGACGCCATCAACCGTAACCATTTGTTTTTCTTTGGCCCACGGCGGATTGGCAAACGTGATACGTTCAGCGCGAAACGAGGGGTGTGGCCAAGCAAGATGAGCTGACAAATCGCCATTGATCACCAATTGGCGACCTGTCTTTTCCGTGGCCATACGCTCTATCGGCCCACGCAACCAATTCCAATTGAAAAACGCGATAATCAGAATGATTAGTAGTGTTATCACGAGCAAAAACCCGCCGACCCATTTCAATAAAGTGCGCAATACCATGAAAGTCTGTCTATTGGATTCCATCAGGCACCTATATAAAAACATTACATTTTTAAAAAACTCCAAAAAATATGTAATCAAACATTTTGTGGTACGGGTGAAGTCTGGCGCCCGCATTCATCCAAGCCGCACATGCTTTATGTGCGAACATCCCCTAACTGCACCTCAATAGTGTGTGGCTTACCATCATTAACCAGAGTAATGACCAAATCGTGCTGTGCAACGCCGTCGATGGTTGCACTGGGTGCATTGTCTGTATCAGCGGTCTGAACGATGGTGATGTGATAATCCGTCTCCCGATAGCGGTAATTCACCGTGAACGTCTTCCAATCTGCGGGGAGGCACGGAGCGAAACGCAGTTTGTCAACTTCCAGCGTTAAGCCCAGAAGTGTTTCCAGGATCAATCGATAGAGCCAGCCAGCAGAGCCTGTATACCAGGACCATCCGCCCCGGCCGGTGTGGGGCGAGACAGCATAGACGTCGGCTGCGACAACATACGGTTCTGTTTTGTATACCGCCACCGCCTCTGGTGTTTGCGCATGGTTCACCGGGTTGATCATCGCCAATAGTTCCCACGCACGCTGGCGATCCCCTAATGTGGCGAACGCCATCGTCGCCCAGATGGCCGCATGGGTATACTGCCCTCCGTTCTCACGAACACCGGGGACATAACCTTTGATGTAGCCCGGATTCAATGGCGATTGGTCGAAAGGCGGATCGAGCAGTTGAATAATGCCGGCATTCCGTCGTACCAAATGCTCGCTCACCGCTTCCATGGCTTGCCGTTGACGATTGTCGGCGCCAGCACCGGACAGCACGGACCAGCTTTGCGCAATCGAATCAATCCGGCATTCAGCGTTAGAGGAAGAACCCAACGGACTGCCATCATCAAAGAATGCACGGAGATACCATTGACCATCCCAGCCGTGCAGCTCAATATTTTGGCGCAGACGGGCGGCTTCTGTTTTGCAGCGCTCGACAAAAGCCGTATCACCAAACTTTGCAGTGACGTCGGCAAATTTAATGAGCACGTCATATAGGAAAAAGGCTAGCCAGATACTTTCGCCCCTACCGTGGATACCGACCAGATTCATTCCATCGTTCCAGTCTCCGGCACCCATCAGCGGGAGGCCATGTTCGCCGAATCGCAAGCCGTGAACGATAGCGCGCACGCAATGCTCGTATAAACTCGCGGCTTGCTCGGAGTGGATAGGCAAGTCGTAATATGAATCTTCGTCAGCGTGGACCAAACGACCCTCAAGGAATGACACGGATTCATCCAGCACACCCATATCGCCGGTAGCTGTTATGTAACGACACGTTACCAAGGGGAGCCAGAGATAGTCATCTGAACAACGTGTGCGCACGCCGCGACCCATTGGTGGATGCCACCAATGCTGGACGTCACCTTCAATAAATTGACGCGCTGCACAGCGAAGCAAATGTTGGCGCACAAGAACCGGTTCAGCATGTATGAGCGCCATTGCATCCTGCAATTGATCACGGAAGCCAAAGGCTCCACCGGACTGATAATAACCGCTGCGGCCCCACATACGGCAGGCCAAAATCTGGTATATAAGCCAACCGTTCATCAGTAGGTTAATGGACTGATCGGGTGTTTGCACCTGTACGGCACCGAGTGTACGTTGCCAGTAATGCTGTACTTTTTCTAATACATTGTGCGCCGCGATCGAACCGCGGAATCGTCGCGCCAGCGTTCGGACATCATCAACATCACGGCCAAGGCCGAGGCGGAAAACAGTCTCATGCGCCTGACCCGCACCCAGTTCGAAAGATACCCGGAGGGCACCGCAGGGATCCAGCGCTGGACCAACTCGACCCGAGAGTTCCGCCCACGCCATCGCAGCCGGATTTTTGAGCCCACCGTTACGGCCAATGAACTCGGTTCGATCACCCGTCACGCTACGCGTGGCATCGTCGGTGTCGAAGAAGGCGATCCGGCCTGCGAAATCGTTGTTATAGGGATTGCGCGCGAATAGTACTCCGCTTTTGGGATCGATCTCGGTGATCACGTGCATGCCAGTTTTCTCCCGCAGATCGCCCAACACCCATTCGGTGTATCCGGTCACGGAAAGCTGGCGTGGCCGCCCGGAATCATTGCGAACTTTCAGCATCGTGAATTTAACTGATGCATCCAATGCAACGAATATCCATAGCTCCGAATGGATGCCGCCCTCGCTATGTTCGAAGACGCTATAACCGAACCCGTGCCGCGTAACGTATGGCGTTACACCACATTTTGGTAAGGGTGTTGGCGACCAGTAATAGCCGCTCTCTTCGTCGCGGAGATAGAATGCCTCTCCCCCTCCATCACTCACCGGATCATTGCGCCAAGGTGTCAGGCGGAACTCGTGCGCGTTCTCGCCCCAAGTATAGGCTTGACCACTCTCTGAAATCACCGTTCCAAAGTGGGGGTTAGCCAACACATTCGACCACGGCGCAGGGGTCATTTGGCCGAGTCCGGTGGTGATGACATATTCGCGCCCGTCCTCAGTGAACCCGCCGAGACCATTATCAAAGAGCAGCCGGCGGCGCGGCAACGCAACCATTCGCCTGGAATCAGAGCGACGGATCGGCGCCGACCCAGTGAGCGCGACGGGCAATTCCACAGGGATACGACGGGTGACCTGGTCCGCCAAGCTGCCGTTGCTATCCACAATGATCGCGCGCGCGACTGTTTGCAGCAATATCCGATCCTCTGGCGCAATTTGCTCGCCACGGTGGATGAAGATGCCTCCCGGACAATCGAGCATGTGTGCCTCGACACTGCTGGAGACCAGTCCCATTATATGTTCTTGCAGTAATTGCCGATAACCTGAGTGGTCCTCATTCCAGATTATCAAATCAACCGCCAAGCCTTTCAAACGCCAGTATGCATGCGCTGCCACCACTTTCCGCACCAATTCAATGTTGGCCGGATCGCCAATCTGTAACAGCACGATTGGGAGGTCACCGGAAATGGCGTATCCCCATAGGCCCGATTGACCGCGCTGATTATTGCGCAGCACGCTGGTATCGGCGCGCAATGAAGCATTGGCAAAGAGCACCGAACCAGCCAGGCGGCAAAATAATTGTGCATCAGCCTCGCTCGCATTGAGTTGCCGCAACATCACAAGGCTATGGGTTCGCGCCAGATCGAAAACGCGATCTGCCAAGCGAGGATCCTGATATTTATCGATCAGGTTTAATACGGCATGGTGAGAATCACCGACCCCGGTGACGATATCGATCGTAGCGCATTCACCGGGGTCAATGGACAAGCGTTGCCGAATCGCCACAATTGGATCTAAAACTGAGCCGGCACTACCCGAAAGTGATGTCGAATCAGTCATCGCATAGGGAGCAGCAACCGTGTTTCCACGTCCGACAAAACGCATGCGGTCCGTCTCATAAGAGACGGCATCAACGGCCGCACCCTGCACGGTCATCAAGTGGAACATCCACGGAGTCTGATCGCCCTGCGAGCGCGGCCGCCGATGACAGAGGATCGCATGCCGCTCAGGCAATATCTCAGTCTGTACAAAAAGATTGCCAAAGGCTGGTGCCTGAGCATCGGCTGCTGACGTTGCTAGCACGACTTCGGCATAAGTAGTGATCTCGATAGTTTGACGTGTCCATGCACGGTTAGTGATGCGGACACGACGCAGCTCAATATCATCTTCCGGCGAAACTGTAATCTCGGTATGCGTATCAAAATCATGGTCACGGCGACGGAACTCTACTCTGCCTTCCGAAAAAACTACTTCATATCGTTTCGATGGTTTTTGTGTAGGCTGATAGGTTGTTGACCAAAATTCACCGCTAGACACATCGCGCAAATAACAAAAACTGCCCCAGTTGTCACATGTCTTGTCTTCGCGCCAGCGAGTAACGGCAATATCCTTCCAGCGGCTGCTTCCTCCGCCCGCATTTGTGACCATGACGTGATAGCGGCCATTCGACAGCAATTGAACCTCTGGGCTCGGCGTGTTGGGATTTTTAATTATGCGTATCGGCATCTCGGCGACTCCCTCAGCCGCGCGGATTTCAGGAAGCTCGGCGGAGCGCAGATGGAAGACCTTAGCCTGAGGAATCCGTTCCTGAAGCAATAACATCGTCGCCTGAAATAGAGGGTCTGATTCAAATCTCCGCTGCATAGGACGATCCAGCAACAGATATGACAATGAAAGTATGCTCATTCCCAAATGATGGGCCATAAATGAGCGCACCACGGCCCGAGTTTCACCGCGTCTTAGTCGCGATGACGTGTAGTCAACAGCTTCGTAAAACCCAAATTTGCCGGCAAAACCTTCGGCGGCGAGCTTTTGAAGGTTCGAACACGCAGCCTCAGGTGCAACCATCAAGGCCATTACCGAGGCATAGGGCGCAATGACAAGGTCATCGCCAAGGCCGCGTTTAAGCCCTAGTCCCGGTACGCCGAATGCCCGATACTGATAATTTAAATGGACGTCAACGCCGTTGTACCCTGACTCCGATATACCCCAAGGCACGCCGCGTTGGTTGCCATACTCGATTTGCCGATTAACCGCTGCCTTGCATGTCTGATCAAGCAGAGTGTTGTCGTAGGTCGGCATCACGAGCAGCGGCATGAGATACTCGAACATCGAGCCGCTCCACGATAATAGAAGCGGCTTCCCTCCAGTAGTCGTCAACATCCGGCCAAGAGCAAACCAGCTCTCCTGTGGCAATTCGCCTTGGGCAATCGCGACAAAGTTGCATAGCCGGGCCTCCGAGGCCAGCAGATCATAGTAACTGGCATCTAATCGGCGCTCACCCACGTTATATCCGATTGAAAGTAAACGTCTTGCGTGGTTGTACAGAAATCCATATTCCATCTGCGCAAACTCGCACGATTTTCGCGCAAGATATTCGAGTGTTTTTAACTGCTCCCGTGCGCGGACGTGGCCTTCACTCGCGAGTTGGCGTAACGATGGAATTTTTGCGGTAATGGCCGAATCGCTCATCTCGGACGGGGTATTCGGTAGCAGCAGCGGAGCCTGGAAAACCAGGTCATCGAGCGCGCCTTCGCATTGCCTGACTAACGCCTGCGCCCATTCGGCAGCTTCATGCAGAGAGGGATTTACTGCATTTTTTTCGATCTGATTGACCACTTCATTGGCGTAAGTGAGCAAGCCCTCCAGATATGCTCGAATACCCACTAACGTAAGGGGGTGAGCCATAGCCGCAGCTTTGAGCGTTTTTTCGAATTGCGCCATTGGAATAGTAGCGGCGCCACTGGCCGTCTCAGCGACAATCCGCAGTGTGTCGCCCAACGCAGAGAACAATCGCCTTCCAACAATCGGAGCATCGGGGATCTCCAGCAATGCCGCGCGCAATGTCAGTAAATGGGCCGCCAGATTCCCGCTGTCCACAGTAGAAACATAGCGCGACAAGGGTTTTAGCGACTGGGTGTCATACCAGTTATAGAAATGTCCCCGATGCCGCTCCATTACATCCATACTTTGCAAAGTATTTGCCGTGCGCTCAATAAGTTGGCCATATCCGATGTAGCCAAAATCGTAGGCGGTTACATTAGCAAGCAGCGCCAAACCAATGTTAGTCGGTGAAGTGCGATGCGCGATTGTCGCAACGGGGTGTTCCTGAAAGTTGTCCGGCGGAAGCCAATTGTCTTCCTTCCCGACAAAAGTCTCGAAAAATCCCCACGTCCGACGTGTAACCTGACGCAAAAAAAGAATTTGATCGACTTTTAACTCTGCGTTTCGACGCTCCAGCGGTCGACTTATCCACCAAGTGATTGCCGGGGACGCCGCCCATAGCAACAACACGGGAAGCGCAACGATCAGCGCGGCTGGCATTTTGATCGCCAAGGTAACCATTATCATGACCGCGATAGCGGGTGCGATCCACATCGACCGGTAGGATGCACGAAGGCTCGTGTAGCCGGAAGGTGAAATTACTTGGTTGGGCTCACGTTCGATTTCGCGCGACGGCTTCCATTCGAGAAGTCGCCGATGAGTGACCGACATCCGCACGATCGTGCGTACGATCGCGTCAAGGCTGAAATAGACCTCATAGGGCAGACATGCCAGAGAAAATAAAACCTGACCGGATTGTCGGCCTGCCGCGCGCATCACGGCACTCAAGTGCTGCCGCAGATGCACTTCACGCGGCTTCCGCGACAAATCAAAGAGGACGGCAATTACAGTGGGCGTAAAGAGAATGCTGATTACCGTCAATGTCCAGAACCATGCATGTGGCAACGCCACCCACCCCAATAATAACAATAGCATCAGTGCCGCCGGGACCAGACTTCGCCGGAGATTATCGAACAGTTTCCACTGCGATAGCGGCGATAGCGGATTGCGGTGATAACTCCCATTTGAGCTAGGTATGCGCGAAAATAACCAACTCACAAGTTGCCAGTCTCCACGAATCCAGCGATGACGACGGCTTACGTCCGCGCTGTAGCGGACAGGAAATTCCTCATATAACTGTACGTCGCTAAGCAAGCCTGCCCGGGCATAAGACCCTTCCAAAAGATCATGGCTGAGGACTCGGTTGTTCGGAAAACGTCCTGCGAGTGCCCGTTCGAAAGCATCGACATCATAAATTCCTTTGCCGATGAATGAACCCTCACCGAACAGGTCTTGATAAACATCAGAAACCGTCCGGGTATACGGATCAATACCGATCTCGCCGCTAAATAATTGCGCATATCGCGATCGATTTGTTCCGGGCAAACTTATATCAACACGCGGCTGCAGAATGCCATAACCTTCGGTCACAAGAGTATTATCGTCTTTGTCTTGGCTGGTTCCACCGAACCGCGGGATATTCAGCGGATGCGCCATCGCACCAACAAATTGCCGAGCTGAATCACGCGGCAATTGCGTGTCGGTATCAAGCGTAATGACGTACTTTACTGTCGGCAATAATGCTGTATCACCCACGATGAGAGAGAATGCGTTACTCGCTCGGCCGCGCAAGAGCGCATTCAAGTCCGCAAGTTTTCCACGCTTGCGTTCAAAACCCATCCACACTCCTTCTTGCGAATTCCAGCGACGCGGGCGTTGAAATAGGAAGAATTGGCCCCCGTTTTGAAAACCATCCCCGATTGAATCCGTGGGCTCATCCCCTTCGTTACTGGAGGCATTGCCATACTTTTTGTTTAGCTTCTCAATACTGGTTCTGGCGATCTGTAAAAGGGCCCCGTCCTCAGGGAGTTCTTCCTGATTCGCATCCAGAAAATCAGTCAGCAGGCCGAAATCCAGATTTTGATCACGATTGGCAAGAAACCTTACCTCGAGCGCTTCAACCAAATTTAATATATCGACAGCATTCGTGAGCATGGTTGGAACCACCACCAGAGTACGGGTCGCTGGGGGAAGTCCTGTAGAAAAGTCCATTCGTGGCAATGGATGTGGTGTCACTAGCAATTGGGCCGCCCAATTCACTAACGCAACGGCCAATTGGCTTGTCGCAAGTAGCGCTAGAACATACACGCCACCCAATAACCAATCGCGCGCACCATCCTCATAAGCTTTAATCACGAGACCACTGGTCAGGAACAGCGTAATAAGCGTAATCATGCCCAGATAAAAGAATAACGAAAACCGGCGACTTATATGGCATAGCTTCTCAAGAATAGACAGGCGTGCCTGCACCGTTCGCTCAAGATAGGGCAATCCTTTACCGATCAAATGAAACCCAACATGGGCTGCAATCTCACCGTCCTTCCCCATTGCCGCACCTTCGCGCGCCAGCCTAAGCGCCGTTTGGGCCACCTCCACTTCTGACAAAGCACTACCCTTGGCTAAACGTTCTACGACATGACGGTAGCGATCACGGGTGACAAAATCCATACGGCCATATACACCGCCCGGATCCTCCCGCAAGATCGTTTCAACTGCACTAGTAGCTTCGGTAAAATCGCGCCAATCGACAGCGCCAATCATGCGCAGGCTGCCAATACTGTTCGAAATTGAAACTTGATCAGCCGCCTGCTGCTGATTGCCAGACCGTACCAACTCCTCGATCGTGCGATTTGATTCGGCAAGACTTTGTTCAATCCACTTCAACGGCAATGCCAATGCAGGACTTTGTCCCTGTAGCCGACGCACAAATTCCGAAACAAATGGGGTTGTCATTGGCGGATTAGATCGCGCCATATCTGCAATAATCAAAATCAAGCCTTTTGGATCCTTCTCCACAACCTTGATCATTTCGTCAGCCCATTTGACGGCAAGGTTTGTTTCTAACCTGTCAATCTCGATATATACGGCAACACGGCGCAAATTCTCGATTAACGCCAATCGCAACATGATCGGAATCGCCCATAATTCACCCAAATTCAGGGTAGAAACGGTCTGGTAGGCTGCTACAAGTCGACTAAGTGTTTCAGTATCGATCCGCCCATCACCATGTGAAATAGCCTGCAGGGCGATGTCGTACACCCGTGGAAGACCAGCCGATGAACCACGCACCAAGCATGGCAATTCGCGGCTATAGTTTTTAGGAAGGTGATGCTTGGCTGTACGGATCTGCTCTTCGAGTAGGTGAAAATTGTCGAACAACCATTCTCCGGCTGGAGTTAGCCGATGATTCGCCTTAACTGTTGCTGTCAGAACATTACAAACACTGATTAGTGTACTTTCGTTCGCAGCCAACCGTGCCAAAAGCTGATCGGGACTGCGTTTCGGCGACACTGTGTGTGACGCCGCAAGTGTTCTGCCGTATAGCTCCATTTGATCGGCGCTAAATAGTTCCGATCTTAGTGGTAGTTCTTCGCGAAGTTGGGTGCGTGGCCATCCGATTTTGCGAAACCAGGTGGTCAGGAATAGCAAAAAACCAGAAATTCTTGTGTCTCTGGCCTTCAAGTGAAACATTCTCCACTTTGAAATACGTTGTCTACAAACACGATCGCAATGCAATACATTGGTGATGGCTTAAACATATTTAAGTGTCAAAACTGTAAGTTGAAAACGGCCACGGCATTTAACTGCCTGATTTGCAGGCTTACGCCATGAAGATTTAGTGGGCAAACAAAGTAGAAATTCTGATAAGGATTTCAAACCAGATGCCATACATGATTAGCAATGTCATTGAGCACTGACAATGCCGCCAGATTGCAATTAAAGCTGGGCAGTCTGTCGCTCACCGAGCTCTAGTGAAAACTATACTGCCCACTTTATAATTTTGATTTGTATGTAATTTTTTATAGATATGTGCAATGTATCAAGTTTCTCCAGTACTTTGCTTACAGAGAGCAAAACTCGATGAAGCCTGTGTAAGTAATTCATGGGCGCTTAGCAGGGTAGCAGCCAATCCCACCCGCACAATTAGTACTGCCGCATCATGTAGTAGATGCGCAACCTAAAATTGATATGAATACGATGGCAGTGAAAGTAATAAATAAATGTTTTAATTGTTTCATGGTGAATTCTCTTGATTCTTTTAAAGAAGTCGCCTGATTAGTTGCTTCTTTCGGTTTAGGCGCTCCAAGCTGCTCACGCAGATCTCCAACATGCCGATTAGGAAAGCTTGTGGAGTGCTACTGCGACATGTTTGAAATGTGTCTAATCGCGCACGTAGACTACTATCCAGCGTGTATATGGTCTGTGCGGTATCGTACATAACTTAAGCCAGCACCTTGGTGCGATATTTCGAGAATTGGCGAAGCATAAGGAAGTGGTGGAAGGGTATCTGATGTCAGATCATGTACATAGATACCTGAGCATACCGCCGAAGTACGCGATTTTGAATGTGGTCGGATACCTTAAAAACAAAAAAGTGTAATCACCATAGCAAGAAAGTGTGGAGGTCGAGGAATTTCACTGGTGGGGCATTCTGGGCAAGAGGCTACTTCGTATCGACAGTAGGATTAGATGAAGCAATGGTTAGAGCGTATATTCGAAATCAAGAAGCAGAGGATGAGCGATACGATCAGATGAAATTGGACGTATAGCCGCCTACGGTTTTATCGGCCCCTTTGAGGGGTTCTCTAATAAGCCCCCGGCTTTGCCGGTGGGCATTTAGCTTAACAATAATACTTTTTCAATCGCGAAAGTTTTGGTATTGCAGCGGAAAGTCAGTGATGGATGTGCGTATCAACTGGATGGCAGCTTGCAGATCGTCGCGCTTACTGCCAGTTATCCGCACCGTGTCACCTTGTATGCTGGCTTGTACTTTCATTTTGCTGTCCTTGACGAATTTGACGATTTTTTTCGCCAGTTCGATTTCCACCCCCACTTTGACGGTACAGGAACGTTTAACCTTATTACCGCTAACCTTCTCTATCTTATCGCTAATCTCCAAGCACTTGATGTCCACGCCGCGCTTGGTAAGTTTGGCATTAAGAATATCCTGCACCTGGTTTAGCTGAAATTCATTATCAGCATGTACGGTGAGTACTAACTCTGCCTGCTCCACGCGTGCGTCTGAACCCTTGAAATCAAAGCGGGTGCTAACTTCTTTGTTGGTCTGCTCGACTGCATTTTTAACTTCCGTCTTATCCACTTCGGATACGATGTCGAATGATGGCATTGTGGTTTTCCTTAAATTATCTCTTAACCTTCTTTTTCAGACGGAGGAAATGCTTTATGAGGGGAGGCTACAAGTGGATTTGATTCATTAACCAAAACTGCAAACGTAATTGACTGTATCTTGCGCATGTATTTCAAAGCTGCTGTTAGCGGCCACATTGAACTGCATGCCGGCAGTGTAGGTTTTAGCAGCGGCGTCGCCTGCTATTTTAACTTGGCAGGTGCCACTGGTAATTTCCATTAGTTCTGGGGCATCAACGTTAAAGGTGAGCTGGCTGCCAGGCATTATCACACCGACGGTCTTGCGTGTCCCATCCGGGAACAGGACGGAGTGTGACACGCACTTACCGCCGAAGAACACATTGGCTTTTTTAACGACGCTAACGTTATCAAATTGGGACATGGATACTCCTGATTGGGAATTATTTAATTTAATTGATTCAAATTTTTATTAAAATATAAAACGTTTCGAGCAGGTATTAACTACTACCCTAGCTTGGCCGCAATGCGCATTCTAAGGGCGTTCAGCTTGATAAACCCGGCGGCGTCTTTCTGGTCGTAGGCGCCCTTATCATCCTCGAAAGTAGCGATGTTCGGGTCAAACAGCGAATCGGTTTTGGAATCTCGTCCCACCACGATGACATTGCCCTTGTATAACTTGATGCGCACCCAGCCGTTAACTTTTTGCTGCGTGTGGTCTATCAGTGTTTGCAGTGAGCGGCGTTCTGGACTCCACCAATAGCCGTTATAAATCATGCTGGCATAGCGCGGCATCAAATCATCTTTCAGGTGTGCAACTTCGCGGTCTAGCGTGATGGATTCTATTGCGCGATGTGCCTTGAGCATGATGGTTCCGCCGGGGGTTTCATAACAGCCGCGCGATTTCATGCCGACGTAGCGATTTTCTACCAGATCAAGGCGGCCAATGCCGTGTTTGCCACCCAACTTATTAAGCATGGTGAGTATTTGGGCCGGGCTCAGGTGTGATCCGTTGAGGCCGACAATGTCGCCACGCTCGAATTCAATATCGAGATATTCAGCCGCATCTGGCGCTTGTTCCGGTGACACTGTCCAGCGCCACATGCTTTCCTCTGCTTCGGCGGCGGGGTTTTCCAGATGGCGGCCTTCAAAGCTGATGTGCAGCAGGTTCGCATCCATCGAATAAGGCGATCCGCCCTGCTTATGCTTCATATCTACGGGAATACTATGTTTTTCAGCGTATGCCATTAATTTTTCGCGCGAGAGTAAATCCCACTCGCGCCACGGCGCAATTACCTTGATGCTCGGGTTAAGTGCGTAATAGCCTAGCTCGAAACGCACCTGATCGTTGCCCTTGCCCGTGGCGCCGTGCGACACCGCTTCTGCGCCAGTTTGCCTGGCGATTTCAATTTGGCGCTTGGCGATTAACGGGCGCGCGATCGATGTGCCGAGCAGATATTCCCCTTCATACACGGTGTTGGCGCGGAACATCGGGAATACAAAATCGCGTACGAATTCGTCGCGTAGATCGTCAATGAAAATATTTTCTGGCTTGATGCCGAACTGCAAGGCTTTTTTGCGCGCGGGTTCGAGTTCTTCACCTTGGCCAATGTCGGCAGTGAAAGTTACGACTTCGCACTGATAGGTATCCTGTAACCATTTCAGGATTACTGAGGTATCCAGTCCGCCAGAGTAGGCGAGGACGACTTTTTTGATTTCACTCATTTCGTTTTTCTCTATTTAATAAACCCCTGATGAAAATAGGGTGCGCAAGCGCACCCAGCATTTTTGCTATTAGGTATTCACATTACCTAATAGCAGATATTCCATCAGTGCTTTTTGTACATGTAATCTATTCTCTGCTTCATCCCATACTGCGCTTTGCGGGCCGTCAATGACAGCGGCGTCCACTTCCTCTCCGCGATGTGCCGGCAGGCAATGCATGAATAGCGCATCCGGTTTAGCGACGGACATCATTTCTGCATCCACAATCCAGTCGGCAAACGCTTTGCGGCGTGCATCGTTCTCACGCTCAAAACCCATGCTGGTCCAGACGTCGGTGGTAACCAGGTCGGCATTGCGCGCCGCGTCCATTGGATCAGCAAATTCTTCATAGTGGTCTTCGCCGAATAGTCCGGCGCGCTCTGGCTCAACTTCATAGCCAGGTGGGGTGGAAACATGGACATTGAAGTCAAACACCTCCGCTGCTTGTAACCAGGTATTGCATACGTTATTGGAATCACCGATCCATGCAATGGTTTTGCCTTGAATGGAGCCACGCTGCTCGATATAGGTGTAGATATCCGCCAATATCTGACAAGGATGGTATTCATTGGTCAGGCCGTTAATCACCGGCACTCTCGAATTTGCGGCAAAGCGTTCGATAATTTCTTGTTCGAAAGTACGGATCATCACCAAGTCACTCATGCGGGAGATAACTTGTGCCGCGTCTTCTACCGGCTCGCCGCGCCCCAATTGCGAATCGCGCGTGTTGAGGTAAATGGCATTGCCGCCAAGTTGTTGCATGCCGGCCTCAAAAGATAGGCGCGTACGCGTGGAGCTTTTCTCAAAGATCATCACTAAAGTGCGATCTACTAGTGGATGATAGGGTTGGTAGGTTTTAAAGCGCTGCTTGATGATGTGCGCGCGGGCGAACATGTGTTCGAACTCCGCACGGGTAAAGTCTTTGAATTGTAAAAAATGTTTAATGTTCACGTTATGCGCCTTGCGCCAGGAAATTGGTAATCAGCGGGCATAGCTTATCCAGCAATTGCAGCGCTTCTGCGGTAGTGAACACCATTGCGGGTAGCAGCCGGATAACGTTGTCAGCGGTGACGTTGATCAAGAGTCCTTGCGCCAAGGCTTGCTTAACCAATTCCCCGCAGCTCCTGTCCAGTTCAATGCCGATAATCAGCCCTTGCCCCCGAATTTCTACCACGCCAGCCACTGTGGCCAGGCGTGTGCGTAAGCCTTGCTGTAGAAATTCGCCTACCGTGGCGGCGTTCGCTACCAGTTGGTCTTCTTCCATTATCGCCAGCGTGGTTAGCACAGCTACACATGCTAATGGGTTGCCGCCGAAAGTAGAGCCATGATTGCCCGGCTTAAAGGTTCCCGCAGCTTTGCCAGCGGCCAGGCAGGCGCCAACAGGAATGCCGGAGCCGATACCTTTGGCGAGTGTCATTACGTCCGGCAGAATGCCCGTATGCTGGTGGGCGAACCATTTGCCGGTACGGCCAATACCGCATTGCACTTCATCCAGCATCAACAGCCAGTTGTGCTGGTCACAGATTTTGCGTAGTTGCTCGAGATAATGGATATCCAAGGTACGGATTCCGCCTTCGCCTTGAATAGGCTCGATTAGTACCGCTACAACATTAGGGTTGTGTTCGGCGACCTGATGTATGGCATCCAGGTCATCATAAGGAACGCGCACAAAACCTTTCACCAGTGGTTCGAATCCCGCCTGTACTTTGCGGTTGCCGGTGGCGGATAGTGTAGCCAAAGTACGGCCATGAAACGCTTTTTCCATTACGATAATGGCTGGATTTTCAATGCCTTGTTGATGGCCATATAGACGTGCCAACTTGATCGCAGCTTCATTAGCCTCGCAGCCAGAATTGCACAAGAACACCTCTTGCATGTTGGCCAGCTCGCACAGCTTGTCGGCTACCGCTTCCTGCTCGTTTATCTGGTACAAGTTGGAAACGTGTATCAGTTTACTGATTTGCTCCTTAAGCGCCGCAGTCAAGCGTGGATGGGCATGCCCCAGAGTGTTGACAGCGATGCCGGACAGCGCATCGAGATAGCGCTTGTCACTGCTGTCCCACAGCCAAACGCCTTCTCCGTGCGTGAAGGCGACTGGCAGGCGAGCATAGGTGTTCATCAAATGTGACATAGAATGACAGACGGCGGCATGGCCGCCGTATTGGGTTCGGGAAAACGCGTATATTGAGCTAAATTACCCGGATTGCGCAAGGGGAAAATTTATTTTACATGCTAATAAACACATGATTGTTGATGCAACGCTGTAACCAAAATCGTTAATAAGGGTGAGCCATGCAAAGTTGGGATTCCATCTCGTAAGCCACCATGAGAAAACATCTACGATCAAAAAGCCAAAGGAAATGGCAATGGCTGAAATCTTCAATTATCTCGGGACGCCTACCGTAAAGCTGACAATAAATCCCACAAAAAAGAAAATGAAGCTGATCCCGAATAAATGGATGTGCGACGATCTGGTCAATGTTTGAATGCTTGCGCCTTTGTTGATCTTGACTACTTTTTTAACCCACCCTGTTTATTCTTATTTATTACCTTATTTATTCCTCCCGCCAGGCCAAGCGTGAGTGAGAGGTTGGGCTTCATTTCTTCAGCCCAACCTCTCACGCTACCGCGCTATTGAAGCATATAATGCGATGTAGTAGACTTTTACTTTTACTTGGATCGAAATATCGGGTGGGTCATAGTGGCCCGGGAAAACCGGCTCCGAATACGATGCAGAAGAAAGGTGGGCAATCATGAGCAAGCGCTTCCGAAATTGGGCTGAGACCTGGATTGAGGATAACATCCTTCATGGCGGTAATCCCGACATCGAGAACTACGATGCGCGGGCAAGACGGCTGATGGATGAAATGTACGCCGCGGCTGCTGCGGCCAACTTCTCAGACTTCGAGACCGCAGAGGAGCGGAAGCACCTTGCACCCCTGGTTTTGGCGAAGGTCTCGGACGACACCGATTTCGACTATGATACATTTACGCTCAAGTATCTACTGGCGGCGGAGTTTGAAGACGGCGACTGAACCCCGCCCGTCCGACTTACTCACATCGGTTCACCAACGCATTCAGGATGGTTCATGGAAAACTTGGAATCAATGGGGGTCTTGACCCTGAGGTCTCCCCACAAAACCCCGTTGCATTTCAATAAACTAGGGCGTACTGTCCGCACCAAAACAGCACATGCAAGGCAGGTTATTTGTCTCTTCCGTAGCGTCCAAACTGCGAA
>QFXH01000015.1 GCA_003402345.1 Candidatus Nitrotoga sp. MKT
CTAGATTCTTCATCGACGTTCGGGGTGTGGGTGGGAGAGTTCTCACTGAGTCTGTCCGCTGCACGGCAGAGGCTTGTCGATGTCCCTCCACCCCGGCTCCTTCCAGTCTCTCAAGAAGGAGACAGAAACACCATACAAGCTTGTCGAAGCCCACTCACCTTTCGACAGGCTCAAGGTGAACGGACTTCAAACTTAATCTGGCCGAGTCAATAAGGATGCTCCCTGTAGTAAAAAATTATCAGTTCTGTTTGCTCCACACCTGTTTTAAGCGGGCATCGCGACCACAGCTGTAACGATAGTATTTGTACCGAATCGGGTTCTTGGTATGAAAATCTTGGTGATACTCCTCCGCCGGATAGAATGCTGTGGCGGGCAACAACTCGGTCACAATTGGCTGGGTAAAGCGACCAGAAGATGCCAGCTCGGCCTTAGATGCTAAGGCTTGCTGTTGTTGATCTGCATTGTGATAAAAAATGACGCTACGGTACTGAGTGCCACTATCGCAAAATTGGCGATTAGGCGTTAGCGGATCTATCGTCGGCCAGTATGCGGCAAGTAGTTTGGCGAAATTGGTCTTGGCAGGGTCAAAACGAACTTGCACCGCTTCAACATGGCCAGTCTTACCGGCAGATACTTGTTCGTATGTCGGGTTGATCACTGTGCCGCCGATATAACCCGATGTAGTGGAAATCACGCCCGGTATTTTGTCAAAATCTGCTTCAGTACACCAAAAGCAACCGCCCGCAAAGGTGGCAACGCCTACCGCTGGTTCAGCCCGCCCGTTGGAAACTACGGATGAATTCTGTGCCCTTGACTGCCCACAGGTAGCAAATATGGCAAGTATCAACAAGGCAATGTTAAGCGTACTGCGGACTTTCTTATCAAAAAATAATGAATTCGATATTGTCATAATCAGCTCCTGAGCGCTGGCAAAGGTTCGTTTTTCGGAATAAATCGCAACGCTACACCGTTATTGCACCAGCGCTCATTACGTGGTGGCGGGCCATCGTTAAACAAATGGCCTTGGTGGCCGCCGCAACGGGCACAGTGGTATTCGGTGCGGGGCAGAATCAGTTTGAAATCGCGTTTTGTTCCCACATGCTCCGCAATGGCCTGGGTAAAACTGGGCCAGCCCGTACCGCTTTCAAATTTGTGCGCACTTTCGAACAAAGGCAAGTAACAAGCGGCACAAATATAGAGGCCATCACGATGCTCATGATTAAGTTCGCTACTATTTTGCCGTTCGGTATCCTCTTCAAACAGCACCTTGTAAGCATCCGTAGAGACCAACGCACGCCATGCTTCATGCGGTTTATTCAAGGGCATAACCGTGATTGCATTAGTGGCATTGATAGCCGCCCTATCGCGCGAACACGCCGAAATCAACGGAAGCGTGGTCAGTATGGCAAGACTTTGTAGTAGGGTTCGTCGTTTCATGGAAATTCCTTTTGGAAATTTGAAAGATTTGACCGTGTACTCACATTATCGTTCTTAACGTCCGAGCCGATTGCAACAAATCTTGTACAGATGCGCTTATCAGGAAACACTTCAGACTCTCATCCGTTTAGATTGCCCTGTATAAAACGGGCGATATCAATCCAACTCCTCATGGCGCTTTTGTAAATAGCGATTCGATGAGAAAAGCATCGTCAAAGTGGCGGTGACCGACAAAAGCGGTGGCGTGACGCCCCCACTGGCGCATCGCGCCCGGCGAGCGAATGCCCATTGGCCACAAAAGAAAACGCTCAGGTCGCTCCGTGCCGGCAATTAAACCATATTTGCCGAACAGGCTGCGATAACCGTCAGCAGTGGGCAGGGAACGTAATGCATCGTATTCTTCCCAAGCCATCGGTTGTACATCAGACGGTAATTTCGGTGGTGATTCGTCATGATAGATTCGCTGAATAAAGTGGGTGTGTGAAGCAATCCGTAGTACCAGCGGCTGTTGTTCAGGTGCACTTTGTGGCAGCAGTGGGGGTTCAAAATAGGAAGTGGGAAGGTCGTCGCGTAGCCGCAGATGATGGCTCGGGAAGAACTCATGGTAGCAACCGCAATTATGGATAACGTCATACAGCCACGGCTCGCCGTCCGGGCCTAAAGTCACACGCCAGTTAAGGCCGTCTAACTGTCCGGCATACATGTCGTTGCCAGGGCGCGCTGGAAACCAAACTATATAATTAAGTTGCAACAGCACTTGATTGCCAAAACGGGTATGCGAGACCTTGCGATACAACGTCGGATGCACCACATCCACCACCGGCCTGTTATCCCAGCGTGACATTCCGATACGGTCATTGTTATCCATTACATCCACCTCCCATACTGGGACAAAAGTGTCGAAGAGCCGCTCAAGGTCGATGCCCGTCGGCATGGGAATACCGAGGGGGTCTAGTGAGCGATGCAGAATGTCGCCCACCTGTGGAGCAGTGAGCAGAGCACCGGGCGATGACGCCCAGCGTACCAGTTCGCCAGCAACTGGCAGTGCTGCCAACGGGGTGGCGAAGGTGTTGTGGGTTTCGGTATGCCACGCCGATATTCTGGTGGAAACGAACGGCGCAGTGATTGGATAAAGGCCAAGCACCTGCCACCAAGTGACATAATCATCGGGAACGCGTGCGGCATCGCGCAGCATAATGCGGCGCTCCGGTTGCGCGAGATCAGCGGCCAGCAGGCGTTCACGGCAGCGGTTGAGCTCTTCACCTAAGGTGCCGTTGCGATACCCCTCCAACGACGTAGGCAAATTACGTAATTCCAGCGCACGCGACTCAGCATCCAAATCTGCCATGTGTGTGGTCCATGCTGTCCAGTATTTCTCTGCGGTCAACTCGCCGCCAAACGAAGCGAGCAGGCGGGTTGTGCGTAAGTAGCGAAAATCCCGAACTGGCGATGAGCCGTAGTCGCGCACCCCCACACGATCGATAGCCGCATCGACTTCCTGGAACAGCATCCGGCAGGTAGTCAAAACATCGCCTGTAGGTGCCGCCGGACGGTTTTCTACCGTAGCGCAGCCCGTAAGGAAAAATGTGACAAGCAGCAGGATCAATTCTGCTATGGTCAGTACGAAGCGGCGTGACTCGTTAGTGTTATCCATGGCTTCCTCCATAGAATAAGCAGTGTGGAATATTGTACCGTTCGATACAATAGAATTCGCTTTCATTCCCTGTCAGAAGCAACGGCCTAGGAGAAATTACTTGAGTAGCGATTTTGACCGCGACATCAACCGTACCGGTACCGCCAGTGTGAAATATGACGGGCGGAAAAACATGTTTGGCGCAAGCAAAGTCATCCCGTTGTGGATCGCCGATATGGATTTTGCCGCCCCGCCCGCCGTGACCCGTGCCCTCGCCGAGCGCGCCGCCCATCCTGTTTATGGCTACACCCAGTATCCAGACAGCTTGTACGAATCACTGATGGATTGGCTTAGGCGACGCCACGGTTGGGAGATACAGCGCGAGTGGATCATGATGTGCCCCGGCGTAGTGCCCTCGCTACACGCCGCTATCATGGCTTTTGCCGAGCCAGGTGAATCGGTAATCGTGCAGCCGCCAGTGTATTTTCCATTTTTTTCGGCTGTTACAAATACCGGTAGAACCTTGCTGCAAAATCCCCTGCGCATGGAGAACGGTCACTACGCCATCGATTTTGACCACCTGGAACAGTGTGCAGCACAGGCACGTTTGCTGTTGCTATGCTCACCGCACAACCCAGTTGGGAGGGTATGGCGCAAACCGGAATTGCAGCACCTTCTGCGAATCGCAAAAAAATACGATCTGCTCATATTTTCAGACGAAATCCACGCTGATTTGATCTACCCTGAAAATAAGCACACCACGCTTGCGATGCTGGCAGAGAACCCGGCCCATATCCTTACTGCCGTCGCACCCAGCAAAACATTCAATATCCCCGGGCTGAATCTTTCCACACTCATCGTGCCGGATGCTAAGCATCGCACGGCGATCACCCAGATATTTAACAGGATGCACATCAGCGCATCCAATCCCTTTAGTATCGTCGCTTTCGAAGCCGCCTACCGGGAAGGCGAGACATGGCTGGACGAGTTACTGGCCTATCTGCGGGATACGCGAGATTACGTCGGGAATTATCTGGCCGCCCATCTTCCGGAAATCCGGCTTATCAAACCAGAGGGCACCTACCTGCTATGGCTTGATTGCCGTGCACTAAGGATGAGCGATGCGCAGCTCAAACATTTCTTCGTACATGAAGCGGGTGTGGGCCTGAGCCCCGGCATTCTGTTTGGCGAGGGCGGTAACGGATTCATGCGCATGAATATAGCCACACCTCGCCATACCATCGTGGCCGCCCTCGAAAATATAAGGAAAGCGGAACGTGAAGCTTGGCGATGAATAAAAAAACGGGTTTTAGATCTATACAGGTTGCATGAGGCGATGTGCAATTAAGCTATTGCCCTGCGTGCAGGTGAACCATTGTTAGACCCCAGCCACGCGAAAACTGGCGAGCACCGATAAATTTATCGCCCAGTACGTCCGGTCAGCACGAAAGTTTGCGTCGCTGAACTGCGACAGTCACGATTAGCGCCAACACGAGCAAGATATAGCCTATCGGTGACAGCGTCGGAATTGAAATCGCGACGGGAGCCAGATCGGGGCTGATGGCGATGGAGGCAGGACTCGACCCCGCTGTGAAGGGAGAGTCTGCCACCGGCGTTAGAACCCCGGTTCCGGCGGCGATAGTGTAAGCCGAGACGTCGTCACTGGTTTTGTTTGGCAGATAAGCGAAGGCCCCGTTCGGGCTGATGGTGACAGTTGGAGAAAACGCCCCGGCGGGGAATGGTGAGCCTGCTACCGGTGTCAGGGCACCGGTGCCAGCGGCAATGGTATATGCCGAGACACCGTTAGTACTACCCACATAGGCGAAGGCCCCGTTCGGGCTGATGGTGATGGAGTAAAGATATGCTCCAGCGCCGAATGGCGAACCTGTCACCGGCGTTAGAACTCCGGTTCCGGCAGCAATGGTGTAGGCCGAGATGCCGCCTAAAAAATTTGACACATAAGCGAAATTCCCGTTCGGGCTGACGGTGACGGATTGAGAAATCGCCCCGTCGGAGAAGAAGGGTGAGCCTGTCACCGGCGTCAGAACACCTGTGTCGTTGGCTATGGTGTAGGCCGAGACTTCGCCAACTTGGCTTGCCACATAGGCGAAGGCCCCGTTCGGGCTGACGGTTACGGAGATAGGCGCTAGTCCGGCTGTGAAGGGTGAACCTGCCACCGGCGTTAGGGCTCCGGTGCTGGCGGCAATGGTGTAGGCCGAGACGCCGTCATGACTCGCCACATAGGCAAAGGCCCCATTTGGGCTGACGGCGACGGAGCGAGGACTCTCTCCAGTGGCGAAGGGTGAGCCTGCCACCGGCGTCAGAGCTCCGGTGCCAGGGGCAATGGCGTAGGCCGAGACGTCGTTACTGCCCTGGTTTGCCACATAGGCGAAGGTCCCGTTTGGACTGACGGTGACGGAGGCAGGACCCGCTCCGGCGGCGAAGGGTGAGCCTGCCACCGGCATCAGAATCCCGGTGCCGGGGGCGATGGTGTAGGCCGAGACGTTGTTACTGCCCTGGTTCGCTACATAAGCAAAGAACAGTGCCCAAGTTTCACCAACAACCCCAAACAGGCCGATGAGCGCAAACAGGAACACTTTGGTGTAGCGTTTACAATGACTCTGCTGAAACATGTTATTTCACCCTTTATTCCCGCCAACTGCAATTAATTTTATTCTGTTACAAGCGATTTGCTACGCGGCGGATGCACTTTAAGCGTGCCTACTGGAAAGCAAGACTAGCACGCACTTACGTGCCAAGCATTTGACCTAACCTACCGAGGATAGATAACGTAACCGCGCAAGTCAAATTTACCTTATCCTTTTCCAGCGCGTTCTTGATATCATTGAAATTGGCGAAATTGCCAGCCGTGGGCATGATCGATTTGCCATGGACCTTGCGTCGGATGATGTAAATTTTCTTGTGCCCAACCTTCACCCCGAAGCCTAGCCGAGAGTTGCGGCGGCTGTCTCATAAGATGTAATCCTTGCAAGAAAGCTCTTTGCTAAGACATGTGAAGGAACAATGGGACTACAAGAAGCAATAATTAATTGAATGAAAATAGAACAAGAACAAACTGATAAATCGCTGCCTGGCAGCGTAGAGGGTTCGAAGCACACCCCCATGATGCAACAATACCTGCGCATCAAGGCCGCGCATCCCGACATGCTGCTTTTCTACCGCATGGGCGATTTTTACGAGTTATTCCATGAGGATGCAGTTCGCGCTGCCAAGCTGCTCGACATTACGCTCACTCAACGCGGCGCAACCAATGGCCAACCGATTAAAATGGCGGGCGTGCCTTACCATGCCGCCGAACAATATTTGGCGCGGTTGGTAAAACTGGGCGAATCGATCGCCATATGCGAACAGATCGGTGATCCCGCCACCAGCAAGGGGCCGGTGGAACGCAAGGTGATGCGTATCGTTACCCCCGGCACGCTCACCGATTCCGCACTGTTGGATGAAAAGAAAGATAGCCTGTTGCTGGCGCTGCATGAGCGCTCCGGCAAGGTGGGGCTGGCTTGGATGAATCTGGCTTCAGGAAAATTTTTCGTCAGTGAAACTGATGCGCATAATTTGCCAGCCGAACTGGAACGCTTGCAGATTTCAGAAATCCTGCTTGCCGAAAATGCCATGCAGCCGACACTATACAAAGCAGCCATCAAGACACTGCCTGTTTGGAATTTTGATCTGGAAACCGCTCGGCGCACACTGTGCCAACAGTTTTCCACGCACGACTTGAGTGGTTTCGGTTGTGACAGTTTCACGCTAGGCTTGGAAGCGGCAGGCGCGCTGCTTGGCTATGCCAAGCAGACGCAGGGGCAAGGTATCAGCCATGTGCACGCCATTCAGGTTTATGCCGCCGAGGATTTCGTGCGTATGGATGCCGCCACTCGGCGCAATCTGGAAATCACCCAGACCTTGCGCGGCGAGCCTGCCCCCACCCTGCTTTCTTTGCTGGATACCTGCGCCAGCAATATGGGCAGCCGTTTGCTTAACCACTGGCTTCATCATCCGCTGCGAGAGCGCGCCACTTTGCGTGCGCGGCTGGATGCAGTAGACAAATTGCAGGCATCATCTGCTTTTCCGCAAACGGGAGAGGGGAAGCGGAGCTTCAGCAGCAGGCAGGCGATTTATCAAACTGTGCACGAACAGCTCAAACCCTGTGTAGACGTAGAACGCATCACTGCGCGCATCGCTCTGCGTAGCGCACGTCCGCGCGATTTATCAGGCCTGCGTGACACGCTCACGCAACTGCCACAATTACATGCAATATTAACAAGCACTGATGCTTCGAAATTGATAAGCGATCTGGCCGCCGCCTTGCAGCCGGACGCCGAGCTAATCGCGCTGTTGCAACGCACGCTGCGTGCGGAGCCATCCAGCATGCTGCGTGAAGGCGGTGTTATCGCTGACGGCTATGATGCTGATCTTGATGAGCTGCGTGGCATCCAGACCAATTGCGGCGAATTCCTGCTGCAACTGGAAGCACGCGAACGGGCGCGCAGCGGCATTGCCACCCTGAAAGTCGAATACAACCGTGTGCATGGTTTTTATATCGAGGTGTCACTCGCGCAGTCCACTAAAGTGCCGGACGATTATCGCCGTCGCCAGACCTTGAAAAATGCCGAGCGCTATATCACCCCGGAACTCAAAGCCTTCGAGGACAAAGCGCTGTCTGCCAATGACCGTGCGCTGGCACGCGAGAAATTGCTCTACGAACAATTGCTGGATCAGCTTGCGCCGTATATTTTGCCGTTGCAACGGATTGCCGCCGCCATCGCCGAGCTGGATGTGCTTGCTACCTTCGCCGAACGCGCCTCAGCGTTGAATTTCAGTTCACCAACATTCAGCGCAGAAGCCGTATTGCACATCCGTGCCGGTCGTCACCCAGTGGTAGAAGCACAGGTGGAGCAATTCATCGCCAATGACACCCAACTGCACAGCGCGCGCAAGATGCTGCTTATCACCGGCCCCAATATGGGCGGTAAATCCACGTATATGCGCCAAGTCGCGCTGATTACATTGCTCGCACACTGCGGCAGCTTCGTTCCGGCAGATGAAGCCGTGCTGGGCGAGATTGACCAGATTTTTACGCGCATCGGTGCTTCGGATGACCTCGCCAGCGGCCGTTCCACCTTCATGGTAGAGATGACGGAGGCGGCCAATATCCTGCACAACGCGACCGGGAATAGCTTAGTTCTAGTAGATGAAATCGGACGTGGCACTTCCACCTTCGATGGCTTGGCGCTGGCCTATGCCATCGCACGCCACTTGCTGGAAGAGAATCGTAGCCACACGCTGTTCGCCACCCATTACTTCGAATTGACCCGTCTTGCCGAAGAGTACGCTCAGCTTGCCAACGTCCATCTTGCCGCCATTGAACACAAGCACAGCATCGTATTTTTGCACAGCGTGAGCGAAGGCGCGGCAAGCCAGAGCTATGGGCTACAGGTGGCTGCCCTTGCGGGGGTGCCGAGGAGCGTCATTAAAATTGCGCGGAAGCAATTGCAGACACTGGAACAGAATAGCGCAGCACAAAATCCGCAGGGTGATTTGTTCAGCGCCGTGCCGGACTTGCCCGAACTGCCAGAGCACCCGGCGTTGACCTCGTTGCGTGATATTACGCCTGACGAACTTAGCCCGAAGCAAGCACTGGAAAAGTTATATCAGTTAAAAAAACTGATTTAATTTTCAGTGCACGCTGGTAGAGAAGTCATTTAACCTATTCCTCCCAACTTTTTACAGGATCACAGCAACGCTGCCGCTTCTACCAATACTTACTATTTGCGGGTTAATTCACGCTTGGGCCAGTCGTTTTCATCTTCCAAATACGGATTTCACGGCTGCTTTACATCGATGCAAAAAGCCATTTTTCAGCTTGTGCAGTGATCCGTAAATAAGCTGTTTCACGACTTCCCGTTGTTGCCTCCACGCCTCATAGTTAAATTTTGAGGCGACAATTAGCCTGACATAGGAGGAGAAGATTGATGAACTTCCGAATTGCAGAAAACAATAAGGCTTACATATATGCAAGCCTCTGTTTATTGGTGGGTCGTCAGGGACTTGAACCCCGGACCAAAGGATTATGAGTCCTCTGCTCTAACCAACTGAGCTAACGACCCGATACTGTTTGAAGCACTTTTTAAAGTACGTTCATTATAATCAACTCTCGCCGTCGAGAAAGCTTTTCAGCTTGTCTGAGCGAGATGGATGACGGAGCTTGCGCAATGCCTTTGCCTCGATTTGACGGATACGTTCGCGTGTCACATCAAATTGTTTACCCACCTCTTCCAGGGTGTGGTCAGTATTCATTTCTATACCGAAGCGCATGCGCAGCACCTTGGCTTCACGTGGTGTAAGCGAATCGAGAATGTCTTTGGTGACATTGCGCAAGCTGTCGTATACCGCTGCCTCGATAGGTGCCAAGGTATTGGAATCCTCAATAAAATCGCCCAAATGCGAATCGTCATCATCGCCTACAGGGGTTTCCATGGAAATCGGTTCCTTGGCAATTTTCAAGATCTTGCGAATCTTGTCTTCGGGCATTTCCATCTTTAGCGCCATCGTTGCGGCATCCGCTTCCAGCCCAGTTTCTTGCAAGATTTGGCGCGAAATGCGATTCATCTTATTGATGGTTTCAATCATGTGCACCGGGATACGTATGGTGCGGGCCTGATCTGCAATGGAACGGGTAATGGCTTGGCGTATCCACCACGTGGCATACGTCGAAAATTTGTAACCACGGCGGTATTCGAATTTATCTACCGCTTTCATCAGTCCGATATTGCCTTCCTGAATCAGATCGAGAAATTGCAAACCACGGTTGGTGTATTTTTTGGCGATGGAAATCACCAGACGCAGGTTAGCTTCAATCATGTCGCGCTTGGCGCGACGTGCTTTGGCTTCACCGTTGGTCATTTGCTTGTTGATTTCTTTCAGATCACGAATGGGAATGCCCACACGCTGCTGCAAATCAAGTAACTTCTGCTGTTGCTCGACGATGGCGGCCTGAAAACGTGACAGTGTTTCGCTGTAAGGTTTTTTAGCAGCCACTTCGCGCACGACCCAATCTAAGCGCTCTTCGTTGCCGGGAAAGGTCGAGATAAAATGTGGACGCGGCATGCGCGACTTGGTCACGCATAGCTCCTGAATAATACGCTCATGGCTGCGCACTTCTTCCACCAAATGGCGCATAGTGTCGCAAAGTGAATCTACCTGCTTGGCAGAAAAACGGAACTGCGTAAGCTCGTTGGAAATCTGCTCCTGTAACTTGTTGTACTGTGCACTTCGATAACCATACTTCTCATAAGCTTTGCCGATTTTGATAAAAAGGTCGCGGATAATCGCGAAACGCTCCAGCGCATCAATCTTGAGCTTGGCGAGATTAGCTGCGGCAATAGCCTCAGTATCTTCTTCGTCACCTTCTACATCTTCATCATCATCCTCCATGGCCTCATCGCTAAGCTCTTCTTCAACGATTATGGTTTCATCCTCGGGCTCAATGAAGCCATCAACAATTTCGTCAATACGCAATTCGTCGCGCGTAACTTTATCGACTAGCGTTAGAATTTCGGCAATGGTGGTTGGACAGGCAGAAATCGCCTGAATCATATGCTTCAGGCCTTCTTCAATGCGTTTGGCAATGACGATTTCATCTTCGCGCGTGAGTAAGCCCACTGTTCCCATTTCGCGCATATACATGCGCACCGGGTCAGTAGTACGGCCAAATTCCGAGTCTACTGTAGAAAGCGCCGCCTCAGCGGCTTCCACCGCATCTTCGTCGGCCACCACAGGAGGCGCATCCGACATAATCTGATTTTCAGCATCGGGAGCATCATCACACACAGTGATACCCATGTCGTTGATCATGCTGACAACGCCTTCAATCTGTTCGGCTTCCAACATTTCTGGCAGATGATCGTTGATTTCGCCGAAAGTCAAATAGCCGCGCTCCTTGCCTAAGATGATCAAGGCCTTCAGGCGCGTACGCCGTGCCTCGATATCCTGCAACAACTCTACGGAGTCAGCAATATGCTTTCCAATAGATGCCTGTTTGGCTGAAATGGGTGTTTTCTTGTCTTGCTGAGTTGCCATGTTCGGTGGATTCCCATTTAATTAAATGAGTTAACACATTGCGGGTTAACACAATGCTTTTGAAAAGGGTGCGGATTATACCCGATTTTTCAAAAACTTTCCGTGTGCCAATTTAGCATTACCGCTATTTGGGTTCATTGCGCTGTAATAGCTGTAAATAAAGTGATCGTTCCTCTTCGCCCAAGCTCTTCATTCCTGCACCATGCATTTTTACATGTAAATCTTGCAATTTCTGTTTGCGCTGTTCATTGCGTAATCTAATTAATACATCTTGAAACTCTGCAACCACATTAAAAGTTTCACCCCATTGCATAATTTCAGCTTGCTCTACCGCTAATAATGACTCATGCACTGTGCCTTGAAAATTTTGAATTATGGCTGCACTATTTACCGTTTCTTCTTGTGTTCGTAACCACTCGGCCAACGCAGTAATCGCTGCCGCTTCCGCCCCCATTAGTATCCAATTTTCTGGTAACTCTCGCGCCAGATTGGGCTGACATAATAAACAGCGTAGTAATACGCGCAAATTTGATACTACAGGACGCGCCGCTTTTTGTAGCGCGCGACGCGGTAAAGCGCCTATCGGTTTAATCGCATACAGCGCTTCTAACTCAGCTTGGGAAACCCCGGCCAGCGCCGCCACTTCCTTACGCAGCAACAGCGCAGTAGTGGGCGCAGAAATAACTGTTAGCAAAGGCTTGGCCCGTTGCAACAAAGCAGTGCGCCCTTCCTGGGTATGCAGGTCAACTTGTGTGGATAATTCACGCAATACATAACTGGACAGCGGCAAAGCCTCTTGCAGTAACTGCTCAAATGCCGCTGTTCCATGCTCCCGTATAAAACTATCAGGATCATGTCGCGAAGGCAGAAACAGGAAGCCGATGTGCTTGCCATCTACCAGTTGTGGCAGTGCATTCTCCATTGCGCGCCACGCTGCACGCTGCCCAGCTGCATCACCATCAAAACAGAACATCACTTTATCGGTCAAACGCAGCATCTTTTGCACATGATAGGGCGTAGTCGCCGTTCCCAATGTGGCGACAGCATATTCAATACCATTCTGGGCAAGTGCTACCACATCCATATAGCCTTCTACTACCAAGACCTGTCGTTTGGCGCGTATGGCTTTCAGCGCATGGAACAGGCCGTATAACTCGCGTCCTTTTTCAAAAAGCGCGGTCTCTGGAGAATTCAGATACTTGGGTTCACCTGAATCCAGCACTCGCCCACCAAAACCGATTACTTGGCCGCGCGTATTCACAATGGGAAACATGATGCGGTCGCGAAAACGGTCATACCGTTTGCCATCCTCATTTTCTATTACAAGACCAGTCTCCAAGAGACTACTGTCCTGATAGTTTGCGAAGACATTTCCCAAATTTTGCCAGCCCTCCGGCGCATAACCAATGCCAAAACGTAACGCTATTTCACCACTCAAGCCGCGCCGCTTGAGATAATCGATGGCGGGTGATGATTGCTTTAGCTGGTCGCGATAATAACGCGTTGCTGACTGCATTACTTCGTACAAATCAGGGGCAGCCTTATGTTGCGTTTGTTCTGGTATAGGCGCTTCGCGCGGTACCGTTACACCAACACTGCGCGCCAATTCTTCCACAGCATCGACAAAACCTAACCCACCATGCTCCATGACAAACCCTATAGCCGTGCCATGCGCGCCGCAGCCAAAGCAGTGATAAAACTGCTTACTCTGACTGACCGTAAAAGAGGGAGATTTTTCGTTGTGGAAAGGACAACAGGCAACATAATTAGCGCCTGCTTTTTTAAGCGGAACGTAACGCTCGATTACATCCACAATGTCGAGACGGTTGAGCAAATCATGAATGAAGCTTTTTGGAATCACCCTGGCTCCGCCTCTGGTTTTACCAATGTGGTATGTAAACCGAGAAGTAATTGATTGCTGATTTTACGTAATTCGAGACAAATTCATATTCACTGCAGCCATTATCCTGTGAACGCGAAAATGACTGTGTGATTAAGACTTAAGTGGTGGACTACAATTTTATTGAGACAACCGCACCTTCACCAACGCTGAAACTTTGCTCATATCCGCTCGACCCGCCAACTTTGTCTTAAGCAATGCAATCACTTTGCCCATTTCTTGAGCACTTTGGACACCACTACTGGCAATCGCATCATTAACCGCAACTTCAACTTCAGCTTCAGTCATCGGCTGCGGCATATATGTCTGCAATACGCTAATTTCAAACTTCTCAATGTCGGCCAACTCTTGCCGAGCTGCCGCTTCAAACTGGATGATTGAATCGCGCCGTTGCTTGATCATTTTATTAATGACTGCAATTACGTCGGCATCTGATAACTCGATGCGTTCATCTACCTCGCGTTGTTTGATTGCGGCCAGCAACAGGCGGATAGCGCCGAGGCGCACCGAATCCTTAGCGCGCATGGCCGCCTTCATGTCTTCTCTGATTTGCTGCGCCAGATTCATACTTGGGTTCAATTTCGCGGGAAATTTAACGGCAGATCCCACATCAACGCGCAGGCGCTAGCCGTTTTGGGGAATTAATATAGCTTTGGCGGCAGGACTTGGCTGCGCAAGCGCTTATAATGCCGCTTCACAGCAGCAGCCAGCTTGCGTTTACGTTCCGCAGTAGGTTTTTCATAGAATTCGCGAGCGCGCAATTCAGTTAACAAACCAGTCTTCTCCACTGATCGCTTGAAACGGCGCATAGCCACTTCAAACGGCTCATTTTCCTTAACACGCACAGTTGTCATAAACAAACTACCCTTCAACTTAAAAATTAAGGGCGCGATTCTACCAAAATACTGCCCTGTTCCACAACCTGAATTTAGATGCCCTGCCCTACAGGGTAGTAACAATAGATTACAACCTCCTGTTGTCTCCCTATTTTTTTCCTCCTAACGGGTGGGCGTCATGGCGCCATCAACTCTTAAATATCATGCAGAGAACTACTGTAGCATCAGTTAAAATATGGCGCATTTATTTTTTAAGGACACCCATAAAAATGTCCGTGATTTTTTGCCCTGTGAAAATAATTACATTAACTGAAAACTTAATATAAAAAGGTAACGGCGATATGAAAGCGAATATCAAATGGGTAGAGCAGGTTTCCTTCTTGGGTGAAACCGAAAGTGGCCATGCCATCCTAATGGATGGCCCTCCCGAAAGTGGCGGCCGGAATCTCGGGCCGCGTCCAATGGAACTGGTACTGCTCGGCACGGGTGGTTGCACCACTTATGACGTTATCCATATCCTCAAAAAAAGTCACCAACAAGTGACCAATTGTGTTGTGCAAATCCAAGCCGAGCGGGCTGCTAATGACCCCAAGGTTTTTACTAAAATCCACTTTCATTTTATCGTGACTGGCAAAAACCTTAAACTTGAACAAGTCAAACGCGCCATCCAGCTTTCTGCAGAAAAATACTGCTCGGCCTCTATTATGTTGAGTAAGACAGCGGACATTACGCACGATTTTGAGATCATTCAAGAAATACCTTAAACAATTGAAACTCAAGTCCATCCCAATAAATTCTACAATTTTTTAATTTGAGGAAAGCGTTGCAGAAATACAACAATTATCATAAATAAAAACAAATAGCTTTAAACATTATATACTCATGAACAGGAAGCTACGAACAGATTGTTGGTAAGTTGATAAATTGCTCGCAAATTGAAATGGTTACGTACTTATACCATTGTGGTAGCTTCAGTTGAAGTTTGATCAGTCCAGTCGAGTTTAACGTACCGAAAATGCATGCAGAAGTGACAACTTAAAAAGTTTTTACTAAAAAAACCAACATAACGTTTTCAGGGAGGAAACAAACAATGAAGCTCAAAAATAGAACATTAGCTCAGCAAATGTCATTAGTCTTTACGCCGCTAGCATTACTCGCTCTGGCTACAGAAGCATATTCAGCAGATTATGCTGACTATGCGGCAGGTGGCTCCAATGTTGGTGGGCTATACACACCGGCTCCAAAGCCAGCAGCAGATACCCTTACTGGAGCTTTGACGGGCGGCACGGTTACCGCCAATCTGCAAGCTCGTTATGAAAATGTGGATCAACCACACCCAGCAAGCGGTGCTCGGCTTAAAGAGGCTAACGCCGCAACTCTCCGATTGCGCCTAGGCTATGAGACAGCAGAATATATGGGATTCGGTGGTCTGGTTCAAATTGAACATATTTCGGCAAACGATGCATACAACAGCAGGGTAAATGGCAGGACTAATTATTCTGTTGTGGCAGATGCGAATGTCACTGAGCTAAATCAGGCCTATTTAAGTTATAGTGGCATACCCCAGACCAGATTAAAATTCGGTCGTCAGCTCATCAGGTTAGACAATGATCGTTGGATCGGTAACGTTGTTTGGCGCCAAAATCAGCAAACGTATGATGCCGTTACAGCAGTCAACAAATCACTCCCTGATACTACAATTACGGCTGGTATGATTACCAATGTTAATCGCGTGTTCAGTGATGCCTCTATTGACAACGGAACTGGCGGTTTCTTGGGCAACCATCACATGAGGTCTCCAATCTTTAACGTAAACTACAAGGGATTGGGCTTTGCTGAATTGGTTGGTTATGGTTATTTCCTGGATTACGATCAGTCTGCTAAAGCGTTTGGCCTGGCTAATTCAACGAAGACAGTTGGTGGCAGAATCAAAGGCGATGCTCCAATGGGTGACTATAAACTCCTATATTCAGCAGAGTATGCGAGACAGACCGATTATAAAGATAATCCGATTAACTTCTCTGCTCACTATACCCTGTTGGAAGGCGGTGTAGATGTCAAGGTCGCCCAGTTCAAATTGGGTTATGAATTGCTTAGTGGCAACGGCAAGCAATCACTCTCGACACCTTTGGCTACATTATTCGCATTTAATGGATGGGCTGATGTGTTCTTGGTTACTCCAAAAAATGGTCTGCGGGATGTTTACGTGAATGCAAGGACAACAGTAGCGGGGGTTGTTCTTGGAGCTGACTATCATGATTTTAAAGCAGACAATGGCGGTAACAAATATGGAACTGAGTGGGATTTGATTGCAACTAAACAGATCAACAAAACCTATTCCGTAGGTTCTAGGTATGCCCGCTTTAGAGCAGACAATGCTGTCGACCATGTTAACTGTGCGGCCTGTATTGATACTAGTAAATTCTGGGTTTATGGATCAATGAATTTTTAGTTCTATAGAAACCTCCCTGCTTGTATTTTGCAGGTGGGTGCGTAAAAACAATGGGGGCACGGAAATCGTGCCCCTATTGTTTTGTCTAAAACCGACAGTAATTGGCGAAAGTATTGCCTAAAAATACCTGTCTTGCCCCACAAACTACTGGCAAGCTCTACGTTCACTCCATACTTTCCGTTATTTTTCTTCAATTCAGCTTCTGAAAAACCTTTCGCCTACAAAAATCCAGAAATCTTCTGTCGAGTATAAGATCGATACTCCGCGTAACGCGTTACCAGATAGTGACACCATGTATTACGTGGGTTATAGTGGAATTCCTGTAGGAGATTTTCTCAATTGTTAGAAGTACCTAGAAAGGTAAATTTATTGAATTATCGTGAACTGATTCTCGCCTCAACTTCGATTTACCGCAGTGAACTTTTGGGACGTCTGAAAATCCCATTTCAAATTGCCGCTCCTGATATAGACGAAACTTTTCTACCTGGTGAAAGTGCTAAGCAAGCCGCATGGCGGCTTTCCCGTGAAAAAGCGCACGCAGTGGCAATTCATTATCCAAATGCCCTGATTATAGGCTCAGATCAAGTCGCATTATTAGGTGAACAACAACTAGGCAAACCTCTCACGCATGAGAATGCTGTACGCCAATTACGTACTATGCGTGGTCACAGCGTAAACTTTTACACTGCACTGACCCTATTGAATGCACACAATAACGAAATTCAAACCGAAATGGCGAAAAATTGCGTCAGCTTTCGTAATTTCAGCGACGATGAAATCGAATCCTATTTACGCAAGGAGGAACCTTACCACTGCGCAGGTAGTGCGAAATCCGAAGGTTTAGGCATCGCGCTTATCAGTCGGATGGAGGGTGACGACCCTACTGCTTTAATCGGATTACCTCTTATTTTATTGGTGTCCATGCTTAAGAAGCAGGGGGTTCTAGTTTTGTAAATGTCGTACTTAATATTTAGCCCATATGCTTCATAAGCTATTTGTAAAAAAATTAATTTACGAATCGAACAAAGTGGAGAATTGTATGGCAATAACCCGCAAAACCTGATTCAGGTTACAAGCTATCATTAATCATTTAACTTGGCTTCCAGGCGTTTTTATCATGCAGAAAAAATGGCGAATTTAGTTGCGGCAGCGCTGTATTTCTGATATTAAAGCGCGATTTTTAAATTTTGTTTGTATGTTTCTGGAGATATTTTGATGTCAGTACAACCCTTAAAACCCGTTACCCCTTACAAAACTAAGAAAGGGGAAGCTTATATGAACCCTAAGCAACTGGATCATTTCCGCAATATTCTAAACAGCATCAAGCTCGGGCTAGGTGAAGACATTGACCGTACGGTGCATTCCATGCAGGATGACGCTACTGTGTTTGCCGATCCAAATGATCGCGCAAGTCAAGAATCAGACATGACGTTAGAACTACGTAATCGTGATCGTGAGAGCAAGTTGATCAAGAAAATTAACGAAATGTTGGCCAAAATAAATAGCGGTGATTATGGGTATTGTGAAAAATGTGGCGTAGAAATTGGGCTGAATCGCTTGGAAGCGCGACCGACCGCTACGTTGTGCATAGACTGCAAAACATTGGACGAGATCCGCGAAAAGCAAATTGCCAAGTGACCTGCGTTTAAACAATCCCTAATACTGATGCAGGCTCAAAAATTGATACCGGTATTTGGTTAAACTTACAACGTGGGGATTTGTAGGTTTCCGATTTAGCAAAAACTGCCGAAAGAATCAATCTTCTCGTAGGGTGTCGCTGAATTTGCGGCGAACTTTTTAAAAGAATACACCCGTGCGATCCTGGTAAAGGGGGCGCTTGGCGAATATCTGATCGAACGTATAGCCTGGGTGGACACGGCGATAACAGGGACAAATAGACGTTACCCTTCATCTCCGTCAAGCTTCATGTACACCCAGCTTATCCCGGATAGTATTTGCAAGCTTCCCACATCACGTGATTCAGCGCTGATAGCTCACACCGATAAATAACGTTCGCCCCGGTAATGGATAGGCGTTGTATCTTCCGGGAGTAAATTGGCTACTAACCGCATAATTAAAATACTTCCGATCAAATAAATTGTTTACTGACGTGCTTAACTGCCAAGAACCTGTTTTATGTACAAGTTTAATATCAGCAACCGTATAGGCAGGAATCTTTATTCCTAAAGTATTCGCCTCGTCGTTGTCCATGAACTGTGAATCAACGTAGGTGGCAGATGAATTCAATAGTGTTTGTTCGCTTATTACCCATGCTGCGCCTAGATTCAACTTTTGCCTAGGGACCAACGGCACCCTCTTATCTGCAATATTTATGTTAGTTTGCGTGAATGGTCCACCGGCCAAAACACCGCTTAAAAATTTTGCATCGATGTAGGTATAAGCTGCATTTAATGCAAGCTGCGGTAATGCCTGCCATTTTCCATCCAACTCAAAACCCCTACGCCGTGTCGGCGGTAAGTTAGTGTTGCCAATACCCGTAGTGAATGGATCAAGATGGATTTCATCACGTACCTTATTATTGAACAAGGCCGCCCGCCAGTTCCCATCACGGATGCGCTGCTCCACACTGAATTCCATATTGTTAGAGGTTTGAGGGCGCAAAAACTGAAATTGATTGGTAAAGATTGGCGATGACTCGTAAATTTCATCTATATTTGCAAAGCGGAAGCTGCGCCCAACTTTCCCATTTAATGCCAGTCCACGGTCAAGTTGATGGCGCAGACCAAGTTCGTAAGCATTTTTTGATGCCTTAAAAGAACCTGATGCAGCAGCAGAACCAAACCCCGCGCCAGGAGCGGTCGCATTATAAATATCATTTGCATCTACAAAAATCCGTTCATTACGCACTCCTGCCAACAGGGACGTTGCTTTTGATAAATGCGTCGTATTTTGTAAATACCAGGCGCTATTTTGCTGGGCCATGGATATTTGGTTAATTGGCTGCCCAATATTCACCGCAGCGTTTGACGTAAGCAAATCATAATTCCAACGATACACATCAATACCCGCCACCAGGGTGCTATCCCCGCCTAATGAATGCGGAACCTTGATGCGAGGGGTAAGCGAAGTTACATTCAAATCGCTATCGCGGTAATTTGGGAAACCGTTAAAATCAAAATAAGATTTTTGATTCTTAGTGCGGCGTGCTATTCCCACATTCACATCCGCAGCAGAAAATCGTTGCTGCCATTCAAGCGCAATTTGATTGCCATCGCGGCTGGCATAGTCCAGCGGAGTGGCCGTGCCACGCGGATCAGTCACCACCAGGTTAATGCCAGCACTTGGTTGCGCCAGACGTGCGCCGGGCAATCGCATGTCCTGTCGATCAATCCCGATTTTCAAGGCGAGTTCACCTGCGTCCAGCTTCCATCGTGTATTGGCCTGTACATTAGTTTGTTCATTACGGTTATTTGCACGGTAGCCGTCAGAAACTAGTTGACTGGCTGTAAAATCAATTCCTGCTTTACCAGAAAAATAATTAGCATTTGCCTGTACCTCAGCCAATCCATAGCTACCTGCTTTTACGCTGACTTGCCCCGTCGTACCTACTTGCGTAGGTGATTTGGTGATGATATTGATTACGCCGTTAGTTGCGCCATCACCGTACAACACCGCCCCACTGCCACGCATAATCTCAATACGTTCAATAGAAGCGAATGGGATAGCCGACCACTGAACCCCTGAAAGATCAGCGTTAGTAATGCGCCGCCCATCCAGCAGAATTAGCGTATTTTGTCCGGCAGCTGCGCCAAAACCGCGCAAATCAACCGTGGCTAATGCGGCATTGTTGCCAAATAGATCGCGCGCCGAAATCCCGGCTTGCTGTGAAAGTAATTCCGGTATCGTGCGGGCGCTGCTTTTATTGATCGTTTCGCGCGTAATAATGGACACATTAAGTGGCTTGTCAGCATATGTTTCTTCGAATCGCGTTCCGGTGACAATGAGAGTTTCAAGCGTGGGGTCTTCTGTTATTGCGTAAGCGAGTGAAGTAGCCGCACACAAAATGGCGGCGGCAAGTTTTTGGTGTTTCATTAAGATTTTCCTGAGCGAATTCCAAGGTTCCCCGTTGGAATGTTCAAACACAGGAAATGCACAAGCAAAAAGGAAGAAGGTGGTAGCTAACCGATGCAGCTTGCCATCCCGCCGTCCATGCGCCACCCGCAGCATTTCCCGACTTAAAGAACCTCCTGATGAGGCTCCTGTGCTCAAGGCCGGTATCCGGGCTCGCAGGACTAGACGTATCGCCTTCCCATGATTGCTCACAGTGGCTTAACTCAAGTTTTTCATAGTTTACGCATCCAGCATGTGCGCTTGCTGATGCGAATTTTATAAAACATCCAAGTTATTAATACGTCCACACCTGCTTACCGTTGCGGGGGCAGCACAGGCTTAAGGAATGAAATTCCCGCACCTGTTTCCCGTTTAACCAGACGCATTTCTGTGTCTGGCACCTTAAGCGGGGTGAAGTATATCAGACGCGAAAGATTGAATGGTTTTAAGCCAGAACATGTTTTTTGACGTCTGTTTTTTCAAGAAACTCCATCAAATATAGAGAGCTGAAATAAATGGTGAAACTTCATCTTATAAAGCACATCTTAAGAACAATGGTAAAATTATCATTTATGTAAGACTCAAATTAGGACTCTGTACCATGAGCTCACGCAACGAATATTTGTTTGAACAATCGCAACACGTCATTCCAGGCGGAGTCAACTCGCCTGTACGTGCATTCAAATCGGTGGGCGGCACACCGCTGTTTTTTAAACGCGGCCAAGGCGCATACGTGTGGGATGCCGATGATAAACGTTACATCGATTATGTCGGTTCGTGGGGACCGATGATTGTTGGCCACTGTCATCCTACCGTAGTCACTGCAGTGCAGGATGCTGCCGCGCAAGGCTTGGGTTTCGGTGCGCCCACTGCGGCTGAACTGGAAATGGCCGAGCTGTTGTGCAAGCTACTCCCCAGCATGGAAATGGTACGGCTGGTGAGTTCCGGTACCGAAGCCACCATGACTGCAATCCGTTTGGCACGCGGCTTTACCGGACGTAGCCGGATTATTAAATTTGAAGGCTGTTATCACGGCCATTCTGATGGTCTGCTGGTCAAAGCAGGCTCCGGCGCACTAACTTTCGGCCAGCCGAGCTCCTCTGGCGTGCCCGCGGAAATCGCGGCGCTGACTACGGTGCTCGACTACAACGATGTCGCTGGACTGGAGCGTACTTTTGCCGCAATAGGCAACGAAATTGCCGCAGTTATTATTGAGCCAGTCGCGGGCAACATGAATTTGATTATCCCCAAGCGCGAATTTCTGGATGCGTTGCGTGCGCTGTGTACTAAACATGGTGCAGTGCTTATTCTGGACGAGGTGATGACTGGCTTCCGCGTCAGCCTGCAAGGCGCACAAGGCCATTACGGCATCAAGCCAGACCTGGTTACGCTCGGTAAGGTGATGGGCGGCGGCCTACCTGCCGCAGCCTTCGGCGGAAGGCGTGACATCATGCAATGCCTAGCGCCACTCGGTGCGGTATATCAAGCTGGCACTTTATCCGGCAATCCGGTGGCAGTAGCGGCGGGACTAGCTACACTTAAATTGGTACAGCAGCCGGATTTCTACGAGCACTTAAGCGTGCTGGCACATCAACTAACCGAAGGTCTGGAACAAGCTGCCAAGCAGCATGGTGTCGACTTTTCCGCCCAGTCCATCGGCGGCATGTTTGGTTTGTATTTCCGTGCCACCCCACCGACCTCTTATGCCGAAGTGATGACCTGTGACAAAGATGCGTTTAATCGCTTTTTCCATGCCATGCTGGACGAAGGTATATACATGGCACCATCCGCATTCGAGGCAGGTTTCGTATCTTCAGCGCATACATCTGCCGACATTGAACAGACCATTGCGGCTGCCAGAAAAATTTTCGCAGCCTGGTAGCATGGGACTATTTTCGCGTGCTACATTTTTCACTACAGTTAATCACTTGCGCGATTTACCGCTGCATGGAGGTAAAGAAGTTGCTTTCGCCGGGCGTTCTAATGCGGGTAAATCAAGTGCCATCAATACGCTGGCCAACCACGTTCGTTTGGCTTACACCAGTAAAACACCGGGGCGGACCCAACATCTAAACTATTTTGATTTGGGCGAAAATTGCTTTCTGGTGGACTTGCCGGGTTATGGATATGCCAAAGTCCCACCGGAAATAAGGGCACACTGGGAAGAGCTGCTAAGCGGGTATATACAGACACGAGAAGCATTATGCGGGCTGGTGATCATAATGGATGCACGACATCCGCTCACCCCGCTGGATGAGCAAATGCTGGATTGGTTTGCACCCACTGGCAAGCCAGTGCATGTGCTACTGACCAAGTCAGATAAACTAAGTCGTCAGCAAGCGAATATGACGCTGAATCGTGTTAAATCGCACCTCGACGAACACTTTCCATTTTGCTCGGTGCAATTATTTTCAAGTCTGAAAAAGATAGGTATGGATGAGGCTGAGGCAGTGATTGCTGGCTGGTTTTCTGCCAAATAACAAACAAAAAAATGCCCCCGGCTAATAAGGGAAACCGGGGGCTAAAACGCCTCGACTTCTTTGGGTCAAGACAACCCGCTCAGGGAGGAGAAGCGGGAGATGACTTCTTACCATCTGTTACGTCAGATTAGATAATGATGGAAGAGTTCCAATATTAGGTAAAAATTTTAGGATTAAAGTTATGCACACACTCGGACAATATCCACATAAACGGATGCGACGCATGCGCCACGATAAATTTTCTCGCGCTCTGATGCGTGAAAACGTGCTGACCGCAGCAGATTTAATTTACCCGGTATTCGTATTAGACGGCGCAAATCGCGAAGAGGCTGTAGCGTCCATGCCTGGAGTAAAGCGCCAGACTTTGGATAAACTGCTGGTGCAAGCCGAGGAGTGCGTCAAACTGGGCATACCCATGCTTGCCCTGTTCCCGGTGATAAATGCGTCGCTCAAGTCGGAAGATGCACGCGAGGCGCTCAATCCGGACGGACTCGTACCACGCGCAGTAGCCGTGCTTAAAAAACACTTCCCCGAGCTGGGCCTGATGACTGATATTGCCCTTGATCCTTATACCAGTCACGGACAAGATGGATTGATCGATGCCCACGGCTATGTCATGAACGACGAGACCGTCACCGTCCTGGCACAGCAGGCACAAGTTCACGCACAAGCCGGAGCTGACGTGGTAGCCCCTTCCGACATGATGGATGGGCGCATTGCTGCGGTACGGGTTGCCCTTGACCGCAAAGGATGTAATCACACCCGCATCATGGCCTATTCAGCCAAATATGCTTCCAGCTTCTATGGCCCATTTCGCGATGCAGTTGGCTCCAGCGCCAATCTTGGTTCAGGCGACAAGTACACTTATCAAATGGATCCAGCCAATTCCGACGAAGCGCTGTGGGAAGTCGGTCTGGATTTGCAGGAAGGTGCCGACATGGTGATGGTCAAACCGGGTATGCCTTATCTGGACATTGTTCGACGTATCAAAGATGAATTTAAGGCGCCAACTTTCGTGTATCAGGTAAGTGGCGAATACGCCATGCTTAAAGCGGCCTCGCAAAACGGCTGGCTGAACGAACAAGCTTGCGTACTGGAATCCTTGCTGTCATTCAAGCGTGCTGGCGCGGACGGCATCCTGACTTACTTTGCCTTAGATGCGGCGCGGTGGTTGAAGCAGGGATAACTGTGGCAAATTAATCTCCGTAGAGTTATGTATGAGAATTGCGACAATTTTTTTACTCATATGCAGCGGCTTAATGGTTTCGGCTTGTAAAACAACGCCAGAAGATCAAGCTCTTTGGGGCGCTTATGAACATGAGCTAAACACTAAAGCTGTCGATCCTCGGCCAATTATTTTCGACCCATGATTTCTGGAACATGCTGCCAGTTGTTCTAAATAATCTGGCCAATTTCTAAATTAGTTAAGGAGCGAATATGGACATTCACGTCTATGATACTTATGTAAAAGCTAAAGATGGCCACACAATGCACTTTGACGTCTTTACTGCGGTGAAAGACGATCAGCAAGCAATCAAATTCGCTAAAGAGTGGTTGATTTCAATCGGTGAAGGTGAGGCAATTATTACAAGCAAAGAATGTAATTTTTGTCACATTCAAAGCGCATCGAGCAATGTTGTTGAAGCAATAAACAAGGATGGGTACTTCATCTACAAGATGGAAGGTTGTGAGTAATAGAATTTTAGTGCTCCAAGAAGAAAGTTTGGCAAACCGTCCGTAACGAATGAATTCCACATTTAATAACGCAAACCCATTGATTTTTGATTTAATGCGGCTGTACGATCGTTTTCCGCAAGAAATTATTTCGCTCAAGCCGAGGAAAGCACTCGAAAACACAATACTCCGATACAAGCCTTTTTGTTGAAGGCTTTCGGGACATGTCGCATCAACTATATATTTTATTACCCAGACTAAAGTGCGTCTGGCAACATACAGGAGCCAGTAATGCCTAACAAAAAAGTGATTCAAACCCTTGATGCACCCGCCGCTATTGGTATTTATTCGCAAGCGGTCCGTGTAGACAAAACTGTGTATCTTTCCGGCCAAATCGGGCTGGATCCCAACACCATGCAAATGGCAGAAGGCATAGAGGCGCAGATTCATCGCGTATTTCAGAACCTGCGCGCAGTGGCCAGTGCTGCCGACGGTAGTTTGAACGATGTGGTGAAGCTCAATATTTATCTTACTGACATGAACAGTTTCGCCAAAGTGAACGAAATCATGACGTCCTATTTCCATCAACCCTACCCGGCGCGCGCCGTGGTAGGTGTGGCGGCACTACCGCGAGGCGCGTTGGTGGAGATGGATGGTATATTGTGCGTACAGGACTAGGCATTCACCTTCTGTGCAATTCCTGCTTTGCAGTATTTCAAATGCGTTTCCCGCCAGCATTCCTGTAGCCACGTTAACCAAGTTCGAAAAACTTGGTATTCACAACCGCTTCGATCTGGTGCTGCATTTACCGTTACGTTACGAGGACGAAACCCGGGTGACGCAAATCGCCGCGCTTGTGCATGGTGTGAGCACGCAAGTGGAAGGCGAGATCATCCACAATGAAGTTATGTTCCGCCCACGTCGCAGCCTGATCTGTCAATTGCAGGACAGTAGCGGCGTGCTGCATCTACGATTTTTGAATTTCTACCCAAGCCAGCAAAAGCAACTCGAAGTAGGAAAGAAAATCCGCGCCTTAGGTGAAGTGCGTATGGGCTATTTCGGCATGGAGATGGTGCATCCAAAGTGCCGTGTCGCGGGTGAAAGTACACCGCTAAAACAAGCGCTGACACCTGTGTACCCAACTACCGCAGGCTTGCCGCAAGCTACGCTGAGCAAGCACATTCAGGCTGCCTTGAACGAGCTTGAACTGCATGACACGCTGCCAGCAGCTTTGCTCGCACGCTTGAAACTTTCCAGCTTTGCCGATAGCGTAAAGTTGTTGCACAATCCCCCGCCCGATATTGATGAGGATGCGCTGCTTAGACGCACCCACCACGCTTGGTTGCGCATCAAGTTTGATGAATTGTTGGCGCAGCAACTTTCCATGCGGATACATTACCGCAAGCGGCGCAGTCGCAATGCGCCGCGCCTGCACGCACTCGGCCATTATACGCAGCGACTATTGCAGACTTTAACCTTTAGTCTCACCACCGCTCAACAAAAAACCTTGCGGGAAATCAGTCGCGATCTTGAACAAGCGCATCCGATGCAGCGCCTGCTGCAAGGCGATGTGGGCAGTGGTAAAACCATTGTTGCGCTACTGGCCGCCTTGCAGGCGATAGAAAATGGCTATCAGGTGGCTTTGATGTCGCCCACCGAAATACTTGCCGAACAGCACTATCACAAATTGCGGGATTGGCTAGAGCCGCTTGGTATCAGTCCCGTATGGCTTTCTGGCAGCCTGAAGAAAAAAGATAAGCAAGCCGCTGTCGAACGTATCGCGCAAGGCGAAACGCAGTTAGCCATCGGCACACACGCGCTGTTTCAGGATCAAGTTACATTCCCCAAGCTGGGATTGATTATCGTGGACGAGCAGCATAAATTCGGCGTGCAGCAACGTTTAGCGCTGCGCGGCAAGGGCGACGAGCCGCACCAGTTGATGATGAGTGCGACACCTATCCCGCGTACCTTGGCGATGAGTTATTACGCCGATCTCGACGTATCAGTAATCGACGAATTGCCACCAGGGCGCACGCCTGTTATCACTAAACTTGTTAGCGATAACAGGCGCGAAGAGGTGCTTGCGCGCGTCCGCCAAGCCTGCCTCGCAGGGCAGCAGGCTTATTGGGTATGCCCGCTGATTGATGAATCGGACACGCTGGAATTACAGACTGCGCTGGAAACACACCAGAGGCTGGCTCAAGCCCTGCCTGATCTGCGGGTAGGTCTGGTGCATGGCAAACTGAATACCGCCGAGAAAATACGCGCGATGGCCGCGTTCAAAGCGGGTGAAACTCATCTCTTGGTGGCAACCACGGTGGTCGAAGTCGGCGTGGATGTACCCAATGCCGCCATGATGGTAATTGAACATGCCGAACGTATGGGACTGGCTCAGTTGCACCAGTTGCGTGGACGCGTCGGGCGCGGCGCTGCGCAAAGTTTGTGTATTTTGCTATTTCAACAACCGCTTTCTGAATTGGCGCGCGCGCGCCTGAAAATCATTTACGAAAATACGGATGGTTTTGAAATCGCTCAGCAGGATTTGAGCCTGCGCGGTCCGGGTGAGCTGTTGGGCGCACGCCAAAGCGGCGTTCCCATGCTGCGTTTTGCCGATGTCACCGAAGATGCTGCTTTGCTTAATTGCGCGCAAGCTATTGCTGACGAAATGCTGTGCGATTTTCAGCAGGAAGCACGCGCACACTTGCAGCGGTGGATGGCGAATAGACAAGATTATCTGCATGTCTGATACTCATTTGGCGCGCGCGCGTGCTGCGCGTACCGATTTCCGCAAGCAGAAAAAAGTTGAAAGTTTGCTTTCCTCTTTACCTGGTGGGCAGAACGAAGCGAGGAGGACGAAGCCGATTTGGGGAGTAGAATCCTGGCGTACCTTTCTGCCTGATATCGAAGCGGGCTATGCGCCTTGGCTGCGTGCCGATGGATCACTTACGTTGCGTATTCAGCAACGTTGCGAAAATTTCAGCGTGTGTAACGTGCATAACCGTCTGGCAACTGCCATTTATGATGAGACAACACTGCTTGGCTTGCCAGCCCGGCAAAAAATTTATACGCGTGAGGTGTTCTTGCATGCCGATGGAAAACCTGTGGTATATGCGCACAGCGTGGTTGCAGCGCAGCATTTGTGCGGTGCATGGCACGCGCTGCGAAATTTGGGCAATCGTCCATTAGGCGCACTATTGTTTGCACATCCGCTGGTGCGCCGCTCAGCGCTGCATTTTCAAGCACTTAAACCTAATCATCCGCTATATCGACGCGCTGCCGTTGCTCTCGATATGCCACCACAAAAACTGTGGGCACGCCGTTCGCTGTTCATCTTGCGCAACGCACCGCTGTTGGTAACGGAAATTTTTTTGCCGGATATTCTTGCGCTGAAAAAATGAGTTTCAACGAGCGAATAAATCTGTATATCCAGCTAACGAGGCTCAACCGCCCCATTGGCATGCTGCTGCTGCTGTGGCCTACATTGTGGGGTGTGTGGATCGCGGGCAACGGCCAGCCGGCATGGAACATCGTCGCTATTTTTGTGCTCGGCACGGTCTTGATGCGCTCTGCAGGTTGCGCTATCAATGACTATGCCGACCGTGACTTCGATAAGCAGGTAAAGCGTACCCAAGATCGTCCTCTCACCAGTGGGAAACTCGCGCCGAAAGAGGCGCTGTGGCTGGCGGCTGGACTGTCGTTCCTCGCCTTTATGCTGATTTTGCCGCTCAATGGATTGACGTTGCTATTGTCTATTCCCGCTCTGTTCTTTGCTGCCAGCTACCCCTATACCAAACGTTACTTTGCCATTCCTCAAGCTTACCTCGGCATCGCATTCGGCTTTGGTATCCCGATGGCATTCGCAGCACAACTCGGCAGCGTTCCCGCCATAGCGTGGTGGCTGTTATTTGCCAATATATTTTGGGCGATTGCTTACGACACCGAATATGCGATGGTGGATCGGGACGATGACATACACATAGGCATCCACTCCTCCGCACTATTCTTCGGTAAATACGATATAGCTGCGGTGATGATCTGTTATGGCGTCACTCTGGCCATACTTACCGCAGCCGGCAGTACACTAGGGCTAGGCATGGTCTACTACATCGGATTATTGTGCGCGGCAGGCATCTCCATCTACCACTACACTTTGATTCGAAAACGTCAGCGCGCAGCTTGCTTCAAGGCTTTCCTGCACAACAACTGGTTTGGTGCTGCGGTATTCGTGGGTATTGCGCTGGATTATCTGCTGCGCTTGTCGTGAGTTTCGTAGCCAACCTTGAATTAAAGATAGCTGGCCGGAACAACGCTATTCTGCTAATTCAATGGTAGACCCCATTTATTTCGCATTTATTTAGTGACCCCATTTATTTACGTCCTGTGCAGCTAAATCTTTCGGGTGGGCCTTGCCGTGGAAGTAAATATAACGTTTAATCCAGTCCACATAGCTTTGCTCAGTTTGGATAGCATAGTGCTTCACCCGCAACGTATCGCGCACTTGATCAAGCAACTTGGGAGATGTGCTCATGTCGTTTTTATCAAAAAGATTAGGGTGTGCGAATTTTTCACACCCAATTAAAACAACGCATTACATGAATATATCTAAATTATATACCTCGAAGGTGCTTTTATCGGCATTTTTTAGGGTGTCTAATTTACGTTAGAGCGCAAAGGGAAACTCATGCTCCTGTTCAAGACAAGCAAAAATACCCTGCCCGCAGTAATCAAGCATGCGAAGCACGCTCTTATGCAATGCCCGCACGCTGAACCCGGAGAGATTATTCTGATTGCACAAACCAGAGATGATCTGCTACCGGAACAGAAGCCAATCCGGTACAGAATGGAGTTACTGCGAATATATAAAGACAATGAACACGAGAGCCAAAGGATTTGGGGCCGTCCTTGGACCTATATCGTTGAGGGCTACAACTGCATTCCTCTAAAAACGCCTTTTGACATAAACGAGGTGCAAATCACGGAACGCAATTATCAGCAGGGAGGAACATTCTTTCATGTTGACCCGAAAGACGTTCTTGCAATCGTAGGGGGACGGTATCTTGAAGTTGCGCTCTAACCCTACGCTCAAGCGGGACTGCGCAAAAGCGCGCAGCCCCTTAGATCCACGTTGGGCATTAGAGCCTCCGCCATGAATGAGCAGCCACGTTATAGGCGTACGGTTGTCGCAAGCATTCTTGGGATTGTCTTTCTTCCGCCTTTGACATACATAGGCGCACTGTTTGCCACTTTGTACCAAATAGTATTAGGTTTTATTTTTGGCATACCCAGCTTGCTCTCCTTTGTCCCGTGGCTGAAAGATTTACTGTTGCTATGGACTCCCAATTTTGGCGGCGGCGTAATCAGCGGTGCGATTTTGATCTTTGCTACACAGGCAATTTTCAAATTTGCAAATCATAAGACAGTCAGCCTCGTTGTTGCGTCTGTATTTATTTTGTCTGCGGTCGCTGGCGGAATCGCCAATGTTTATGGCGAATTACAGATACCCTGGGTTACATATATTGCACAGTGTTTAGGAATTGTATTGGGCCTGTTTCTGCCACGGTTTATTAGGCCTCATGGCTAGCTCCGGAATCACGGGGTCAGATACCGTCTTGAAAGTCAAGATTGCGGCCTGCAAAACTGACATCAAATGGCTGCCCCGATTTGATCACCCCGTAAATAAGATGCGCCAGTTTGCGCATCACCGCTCCCACCACCGCCTTAGGTGCCAGCCCTGTAGTACTCAGCCTGTCTCCGAAAGCCCGAAGAACTGGATTGTGCCTGCGCGCTACCAGTCCCGGCATATACAAGGCCCGCCGCAAGTCTGCATGGCCGGTACGACTCATCATGGTTCGACCTTTGACCGAACTACCCGACAAACGCTGCCGTGGTGTCACTCCGATGAATGCCGCCAGCGCCTTGGCATTTGTAAAACGCCGCACGTCACCTGCGTAAGCCAGCACTTTGGCAACCGTGGTACTGCCAATACCTGGGATGCTGCGCAGTAATTCGGCATCGTGTTTAAGCTCTGGATGTCGATTGATGTGGTCATTAATATCGTGCTCCAGCATTCTGATTTGTTGCGCGAGCCAATCCAGATGGGTTTGCACCGACTTAATCAAGGATGCTTGCCCAGTTGTCGTGTGCGCTTCCAGCCGATTACTCTCCTGTTGATGCATATCTTTGAGTGCTTGTAGTCGATCAACCCATCCGCGCAGTTCGCGCCACTCGGTGGGAGGCGGTGCCCACAGACTGGGACGCATAGCCACACAAAAGCGTGCCAACAGTGAGGCATCGGCACGATCTGTTTTGTTACGCGCCAGTTCTCCCTGAGCAAAGCCTTTGATGCGCGCCGGGTTGACTACGCTGATGTGCCAGCCCGATTCAACCAACGCAATGGCCACGGCTTCGCTGTAAGGTCCGGTCGCTTCCATGCAAATGTGAGTACGCTGCTGTTCGGCCCCTCGTTCAAGCAACCATTGCACAAGCTCACGATGACCTGTGACCGTGTTATCAAAAACTTTTGATTTAATCTTGCTGTTGGCAAGTAAAGCTATATCGAGCTTGCGCTTGGATATATCAATTCCAACAACGCAGGTGGCTTGTTCGTTCATCGTTTATACCCTCCTCGTATGCAGGCTTTGACTGCATTTCAGCAGCACGGCCCAAGTTACCGTTCGGTCTGATAGAACGAGAAATGGGCAACCGCACCTATCTGACCCACAGGCTTAACCGCTTAAACTCTTGCCGATGTCATGTTGCCCAGCCTGCTCAACATTATCATTGCATAATGTTGAGTCGACAGCGTCAATATACGAGTTCTAACATTCCAACATCCCATCTTAAACTTCGCACATGGCAAGACCACTCAGCCCGGTAGGCTGGACTGTATGAAATGAAGCCCAACCGGGCTATTTCAACCAACCCTTGCGATGGAATATCCAGAATGGCACCACCACCGACAACGCCATTAACAAAAGCGCAAAGGGATAACCCAGGCTCCAGCTGAGTTCGGGCATATACGCGAAGTTCATGCCATAGATGGAAGCGATAAGCACCGGCGGCAACAGCGCGACCGAAGACACGGAGAACAAGCGCACCACCTTATTCTGGTTGACGTTAATAAAGCTGATGGTAGCGACCATCAGGAAGTTGATCTTGTCGAACAGGAAGCTGGTGTGCCCGTCCAATGAGTCGATGTCCTGCATGATCTGCCGCACATCGTCCATTTGCATAGGTGTGAGCAATTTACTACGCATCAGAAAGGATATTGCTCTGCGAGTATCCATGACGTTGCGGCGGATACGCCCATTGAGGTGCTCAGCATGTGCGATATTGATCAATACGGAGGAGGCATGTTTGTCGCTGAGCTTGGCATTGAGTACCTTGCTGCTCACTTGTCCCAGATCGGCATACACCCCTTCCAGCGCATCGGCGGAAAACTCCACATCCATTGAATACAAATCAATCAGCACATCCTTGCAGTCTTCCACATCATCCGGCTGCCCGTGGTTTGCCAAACGCCTTTGGTGAAACACCGGCAAGTCTTCCTCATGCACGCTGAAAAGCGTGTTGCCGGACAGCACAAAGGCCACAGTGACACTGCGTGAACTACTCTCTTTGCCGAGCAGAAAATCCGAACGCAAATGCAGCTCATCGTTTTCCTCATAGAACCGTGCACTGGCCTCTATATCTCGAAGATGCTCGGGCTTTGGCAAAGTCAAGTGATAAGCTTGCTCTATCCATTTGCGTTCCTCGTCATTGGGCGCAACAACGTCAATCCATATTGGATGATCGGAGCGGAGGTCATCTTGCTCATCCAGATGTATTTTACTCAGACGGCCGTTGCAGAGTGTATAGGCGTTGATCATGAAAAATTTCCTGTATTACGTATGCTGTAAGACTAGCAGAAATTATGGGTAAACTTTTAACCGGGTACTACTGATAGCATGTATATTTGCTATTCATGTCTAACCAAAACTCAAGAAGGAAACGATTATGGCCGTGAGATTCTACAACCGCAATATTCCAGACGAATGTCATCAACAAATGAAGGCTATGGGGAAATCAGGAGACGGCATTGCCTGGGTCGCTTTTGCGCCTGGCGCCAATCGCTTCAGTATCGTCGCGAAAAACGGAGCGTATTTCAACCGCAACATCCCGGATGAATGTCACACGCAAATGGGTGAGCTATCGAAAAACGGCAAGAAGATTGTGTGCGTGGCGTTTCCACCGACTGGCGGAAACAGTTTCAGCATCATTAATGATCACGGCGAGTATTTCAATCGTAATATTCCTGATGAATGTCACACACAAATGGGTGAGTTGTCGAAAAATGGCGCTAAGATTATCTGCGTGGCGTTTCCCCCGGAAGGTGGAAATCGCTTCAGTATCGTGAATAATCAGGGCGCGTACTTCAACCGCGCCATTCCCGATGAATGCCATACGCAGATGGGCGAGCTGTCAAAAAACGGCGCTAAGATAATTTGTGTGGCATTCCCAAAGCAGGGGGGAAATAGTTGGAGCATCGTCAATGACAAGGGGGTTTTCTTCAATCGTAATATTGACGACGAAGCACACATGGTCATGCGGTTTCAAAGCTCGGTTTATGGCCCGGTAAAAATCGTCGCGTTCGATGGGGATGGCAAAGGATGGTCGGTCACCTCAAAAGTCACAAAGGCTGAGAAAGTCTGTGATGCGACAAAGTGCGCGTCGATTGCGGAAATCTACGAAAAAATTCAAGCAAGATTAGACGGCAAAGTGGTTGGATATGCGTGCACGGTAGGTGCCGGTTCGGTCAGCACTTTCTCACAGGGGTGGGCGCGAACGGCGGCCGATGCGCCCGCAAAACAGTTTCTGCCTTCCACGAAAATTACGGTGGCGAGTGTCGCAAAGTTCGTCACCGCCGTGGCGGCAATCCGTGTATTGGCGAAAAATAATATAGGCTTGGACACGGCGATTGGTGGGCATTTGCCGAGTGATTGGAAGCTGGATGCGAGTGTTTCGTCGATCACATTCCGGCAGTTGTTATCGCAGAGCAGCGGGATCAAGGATTATGGAAATGTCAGCATGGATTACGCTCAGCTGAAGAAATTTTTCACACAGACAGTGGATAAGACTAAAAACACTTCATGCCAAGGGTCTGAGGTGGTGAACCCGGCGAATCCGATTAACCCAAATAATAAAGGGCGCTGCTACAGCAATTACAACTTCGCAATCTTCCGCGTACTGTTGCCCTGGATCGACGGTTTCACGGATGATCTGGCGCATCGTCCGCAGAAATTAGCGGATGCCTATGTGAAAATTGTGGAGAAAAACGTTTTTGCACCGGTTGGCGTAACCGGCATGCTAGCAAAACCACCGGCTTCTGGACCTCAGGCGACGGGCTATGCGTTCTCTTACAAGTTCCCCGGGACAAGCAAAGGTGTAGACTGGGGCGATGGAACGCTGATTGTGGGCGCAGCCGCATGGTATTTGGCGATCGAAGACATTGCCGCCGTGCTGTTCAGTCTGAACAAGAAGGATGACCGCATTCTGACAGACGCACAAATTCAGGACATGGAGACAACGGTAATGGGCTGGGATAAAGCGACGGATTCAGCAGGTAATCGATGGGTGGAGAAGAACGGCGGCTGGGGCGCAAATAATACGACTATCAGTACCTCGGTTGCGTTATTTGGACCAGGACTATTCGGCGCGTTATTCCTGAACTCGGATATTTCAGGGGAAGCCGGAGTAGGAGCGGAGACCGTGCTGCATGATGCTTGGCTTGCGGCCATGAAACCGAAGAATTGATCCGCCTTATTGACCAAGTTTCCTCAGAGTACGATAAACGCCTGTTAACTTTAGTGGCCAATAACATACGAAGCAAAGAGCCATGCGAAGCTAAGGGGCTACCATCGTATTTTGCAGGAGGCAGGCCTCAAAACCACAGCTTAATCTGATCAGTTACATACCTCAGTTAGGTACATCGATCGGATCGGATCGAACCTCGCGTAAAGACGTGAAAAAAGTATGGCCGAAGGAGAGCTTTGTTAACCATGCCACATCAAGTCGCGCGCAACATCATTCATGCTCAGCAATTGCTCATCAGGGTGCGCACTACCACACTTCGGACAATCAAACCCAGAGCAGATCAACACGGAAGCAGCCAATGTTGCATGGCATTTATCCGTCGTTCCGTAATTTTCCATAAATCCAGCCATCAACAGCCATTTTTGAAATTGAACCTTGTTGATGGCACACCAACTATTACCTCAACCTCCAGTAAAGCCAAAACCCACTTAACCCCAACCCAAGTAACACAAGCGATGCAATGTCCATCACCCATATCGCGTAACGTCCAAATATACGACCGCTATGCACATCTAGCAATATACGCTGTAGTGATATGCCCGGCGCAAGAGTATCAGCCACACGACGCCTAACATCAGCAGGCAGATCTTGCAAAGATGATAACGTCATTCCAGTAGCGCTTGACCTTTCCCAATTTTCACCATCAACACTGGCAAATACGGCAGATGGCGTTTTCAGCACAACATTACTACCCATTTTACCAAGCGCTAAAATTGGAAATGCAGGTAACGATTGCTTTTCCACCTTGTCAAGCAACTGCCCATCAGATTGATAAAGATAAAGGGCGGTAGCGGTTGCAACATAATTAATACCGTTAATCTCGACTGCTCCAACAGGTTGCCCAGCACTATTGGGTAATAATTTATCGTCTAAAACCCATTTGCTGTCTTCCCAAGACAAATAGCTTTTTCCAAGTAAATACCCTTGAGTTGGATCAGCAGCATGAATTCCATACCAGCGCATAAGCCAAGGATAGCTCACTTCCCGCTTATCTAATTTAAGTATATCAACATGATTTAAAACTAATCCTGAAAGCAAAAGATAGAATAAAAAAAATACAATGACAGCACCGACGATGCCATGCCACCGGCGAACGGCATGAATATTGACCATGGTTAACTCACCATTGGTGGAGTTGTAGTATCGGCGGTTACACTCCCAGCCGCCCTAAACTCCGGTGAAGTAGCC
>QFXH01000016.1 GCA_003402345.1 Candidatus Nitrotoga sp. MKT
CAGTTGGTACAGCATGGGATGGCTGCATTCCCGCCGCGTGAGTTTCGCGAAGCTCTTGAGTCCTTGCGGTATGATCATCCTGTGCTGCAACTTTGAGGGGAGACCTCAGAGTCTGACCCCAATTTCCCATGACCCCAATTTCCCACCAATTTCCTCAATTTCCTGACCAATTTCCTGACCCCAATTTCCACCACCAATTTCCACCACCAATTTTATTGGGGAAAAATTCCAATGATGCCTAACAACCGGTTGTTAGGCATCATTGGAATTTACCCAGAAAAGGAGAAATATCATGAAAAGTAATCCAGTCGTTTGGTTTGAAATTTACGTACAAAACATGGAACGTGCCAAAGCATTCTATGAAAACGTACTTGCAGTTAAGCTGGAAAAAATGCCTGCCCCTACTTCAGAATTTGGGGATATAGAAATGTGGGCATTCCCTTCAGACAAGCAAACCAGCCCCACCACTTATGGTGCTTGCGGTATGCTGGTCAAAATGGATGGCTGTCCCTCTGGCGGTGGTGGCACACTGGTGTATTTCGGTTGTAATGACTGTGCGGTGGAAGCTGCCCGCGTTGCCAAAAGTGGCGGTAGTATTGTTAAAGAAAAATTCTCCATTGGTGAACATGGTTTTATAGCCCTCGCTAATGACACCGAAGGCAATGTGATTGGCTTTCATTCGATGTAGTAATCTTTATGAGAGCATGGTGGCCAAAACTATAACTACTCGCTACGACGTCGCGGAGCATCCACGCACACCAGAAGAAATGGCGGTCTATCTGGAAGCTTGCCTGGAAGAAGAAAATGGTGATGCGGCATTCATCGCAAAAGCATTGGGTGACATCGCGCGCTTTAAGGGCATGTCTCAAGTTGCTCGAGATGCCGGATTGTCACGTGAAAGTCTTTACAAAGCGCTTTCAGGTGATTGCGCCCCGAATTTTGACACCATCCTGGAAGTAGTCAGCGCACTGGGCATTAAGCTACATGCTGAAGCAGTTCGCGTCTGACCAAACGCCCAGCCCACCATTCAATTCGGGCTGGCTGGATAAAGCCGCGCCAGCCAGTTGATTTTACGTTGACGCTGTAGAAAAACTCTTTTTTAGACGATTTAAGCCCAGAACTTTTTTACCCGAAAGGCTCCCGTCTTAATACAAAAATTAGTCATGATTTCTGTTGTGGAGAGTGCGGGCAAATTATTTTGCTGGAGGGATGAAACAGTGGATTTTGCTGAGAGTTATCTCCCACCCTTGCAAAAAAACAATAAAATAAGGCATGTCATCAGTTACAACAAATGGATTGATAGCTTCATAATAATCTGAACTTGAATCCGTTTTGCAAACGATAAAGGGGAAATAAATGCTAAGGGTATCAATTGCAAAAATGATTGTAGTGGGTTCCCTATTAGCGTCTTTGAATGGGGTTGCCGCTCCCCGGGATGAAAAAATCACGACGGCGTCAGATCAAAAGGAAGTCGCTGTCACGATTTATAACGACAACTTGGCTTTAATTAAAGATGCGCGCAGGGTAAAACTGGATCGTGATTTTAATAAATTGGCTTGGCGTGAAGTTTCCGCTCAAATGCGGCCCGAGACGGCGCTATTGCGTAATCTCACTAATTCCGACGGGTTTCGCTTGCAGGAGCAAAATTTTGATTTTGATCTGTTGACGCCGCAAAAATTGTTGGAGAAATATCTTAACAAAGAGGTGACAGTAATTCGGACTAATCCAGCCACTGGTACGGAACTTAGGGAAATAGCTACGGTGCTTGCAACCAATGGGGGTACCGTACTTAAATTTGCCGACCGTATAGAGACCGGTGTCCCTGGTCGCTTGGCATTCTCCGGTGTACCAGAGAATTTACGCGATAAACCTACTCTGGTTGTCTCACTTATTAACCCTGTTGTGGGCGAACAAAATCTTGAACTTTCCTATTTGACTGCTGGATTATCTTGGCGGGCCGACTATGTGGCCGAATTAAATGAACGTGATGATCGCCTTGATCTCAATGGATTGGTCACGCTGACCAATCAAAGTGGGGCAGCGTATCTGAATGCCAAGCTGCAACTGGTTGCCGGTGACCTGAATCGGGTGCGTCAACCGCAATCCATTTCGCGCAACATGATGAGTATGGCGCCAAAAATGGCAGATGCGGAGGAAATGAAAGAAGAATCACTGTTTGAATATCATCTCTATACGTTGCAACGCGCTACGACATTAATGGAGAACCAGACCAAGCAGGTAGCGCTGATGTCGGCATCCAGCGTACCCATAAATAAAGAGTTTTTGTTGGCAGGCGCGAATTACTATTACTCTGGACAGTATGGAGACCTCGGCCAGAAGCTTAAAGTGGGGGTCTTTGTAGAATTTCAAAACAAGGGCGGGGGTTTAGGGATTCCGCTACCCAAGGGGGTAATCCGGGTTTACAAAAAAGACGCTCAGGGCAATGCCCAATTTGTAGGTGAAGATCAAATTAACCACACACCTAAAAATGAGTCTGTTCGCTTGAAATTGGGGGATGCATTTGATGTAACAGCCGACAAGAAACAGACTGATTTTCAGAAACTGGCCGGAACGGGGCGTACTGGTAATATCTTCGAAAGTGCCTACCAGATCGTATTGAAGAATGCCAAGGCTGAGTCAGTCACAGTGGTGGTACGGGAACCCATGCCAGGTGACTGGACGATGATATCCGAATCTCAACCTCATACTAAGGTGACATCCGGCCTGGCAGAATGGAAAGTGGTGGTACCCGCTGATAGCAAGGCTACATTAACTTATCGGGTGCGCGTTAAATATTGACGCTACGGAGATTATGTTCTTTGGGCAATTCAGTGCATTAGAGTTAATGGGCACTGACTATAAAAAACCGCTGACCGGGGGGTGTCAGCGGCGATAATGGCATGTTACATCTGGCTTTGTAGCCAATTCTGGATGCCGACTTTTTGCATTACGTCCAATTGGGTTTCCAGCCAATCAATGTGTTCTTCGGTATCTTCCAGAATTTTTTTAAAAATTTCGCGGGATACATAATCGTTTGCCTTTTCGCACGCGGCCATCGCGGCGACCAGATTTTCACGTGCGGCCACTTCTAGCTTGAGATCGCAGGCCACGCACTCCTCAGCTTTTTCGCCGATCATCAATTTGCCAAGTTCCTGCAAATTAGGCAGGCCTTCCAGAAATAAAACGCGTTCTAACAGCATGTCAGCGTGCTTCATCTCTTCAATAGATTCGTCATATTCATGCTTGCCCAGGCTATTGAAACCCCAGTTCTTGTACATGCGCGCATGAAGGAAATACTGGTTAATGGCAGTCAGCTCGTGTTTTAGTTGACGATTGAGAAACTGAATGATGTCTGTATTGCCTTTCATGTTGGTTTCCTTAGGTTATGGCCTCAATCAGATGGCTGGGTTGATGTGAAATTATGTTGATATGCTTTAAATCTGCCAGGACTTCATTCAAAACCTGCTTGGCATGACAAGCACATTTACCGCACTGCGTACCAACACCCAGGCAAGTTTTTAAATCCCGCATACGGCATGCACCTTGGCAAACGGCTTCGCGGATGGCGGAATCGGTGATGCCCTTACAAATACAAATATACATAATCCTGACCTTTATCCTATGCGGATCAGTTTGTTTTTGTCCCGTAATAAAATTACTGCTTAATACTGGGCGACAGGTTTTGGTCAAACTTTTCCACGGGTGACTCTCTGACAATAATGAGAATGATACTTAATAATAAACGAAATGCAACTAATTTATTATTGGGAGGGATGCTCAACTTGGATGGATAGGTGGGCTGGCTTCTTGCAGATGCAAGCGGAAGCGAGGAAAGCAGGGAGCGCTACATGCCTTACGGCGTGCGATTGCCGCATTCAAGTTATAATCCGCACACCTACACAGCACGCACTTATCATGCAAATTACCCGAAGACTAGAATTCGATGCAGGTCACCGCATCCCCAGTCACACCAGCCAGTGCCGGCATTTGCACGGCCACCGCTACGCCATTGAGATCACCTTGTCCGGGGAGATCATCACCACTGATGGCATCTCCGAACAAGGCATGATAATGGATTACTCTGAAGTGAAACGCATAGCCAAAGAACAGCTGGTTGATGCGTGGGACCATGCCTTTCTGGTATATCGAAATGACCAAGCGGTATTAGATTTTTTAAACTCACTGCCGAATCATAAAACTGTCGTTCTGGAAGTTCCGCCTACCGCAGAAAATCTTGCCATGCTCGCATTCAAGCTGCTCGACAGCGCCTACCGCCATAGCTATGGCAATAACCTGCAACTGGAACGCGTGCGCATTTATGAGACGCCTAATAACTGGGCAGATTGCCTGCGCAATTCAAGCTGACTTTGATGAATGATTGATTGTTGCATCTGCACAATCTTGTGCATCCTCAGCTCTTGAGTCGGTATCCTGTCTTAAAAATCCACCACACGGCTGTAAGACATACGATAAGAAATACCAATGTCATGCCAACGCTGATGGCCACGTTGACGTCGGAGACATCATAAAAGCTCCATCGGAAACCGCTGATCAGATAGACCACCGGATTGAATAGCGTGATTTTTTGCCATAGGGGCGGCAGCATGCTGATTGAATAAAAACTTCCGCCCAGAAAAGCCAGCGGCGTGATGATCATCATGGGTATGATTTGTAACTTCTCGAACCCGTCAGCCCAAACGCCAATTATGAAACCGAAGAGGCTGAAGGTGACGGCAGTGAGTACCAAGAAGATAATCATCCACAGTGGATGCGCGATTTCGAACGGAACGAAAATCCGTGCCGTGGCCAGAATGAGCATGCCCAGGATGATCGATTTAGTGGCCGCAGCCCCAACATAGCCAATAACGGTTTCCACGTAAGAAATAGGGGCGGAGAGAATCTCGTAGATGGTGCCTGAGAATTTCGGCATGTAAATGCCGAAAGAGGCATTGGAGATACTCTCTGTCAGCAGGGCGAGCATGATCAGGCCGGGGACAATGAAGGCCCCATAGCTGATACCGCCGATCTCGGTCATACGCGAGCCGATCGCCGAGCCAAACACCACGAAATAAAGCGAAGTTGAAATGACTGGCGATGCAATGCTTTGCATCAGTGTTCGCCAGGTGCGCGCCAATTCGAAAAAATAAATCGCGCGAATTGCATAAAAATTCATGATTGTCCGCTTACCAAATTAACAAAAATTTCTTCTAGTGAGCTTTGGCTCGACTGAAGATCCTTAAAATCGATCCCGTGCTTGGCGAGCTGCCGAAGAATATCTGCGATCCCTGTCTGTTCGCCCTGGGCGTCAAAAATATAGATCAGTTCATTGCCGTCAGCCGATAGTTCGAGTGGATATCCGGCGAGTTCCTCGGGGATGCGTGCTAATGGAGACTGCAAATACAGCTTGAGCTGTTTTTTACCGAGCTTATCCATCAAGCTGACCTTTTCCTCCACTAGGATTATTGTACCTTTGCTAATGATCCCGATGCGGTCGGCCATTTCCTCGGCTTCCTCAATATAATGGGTAGTCAGAATGATGGTCACGCCGCTTTTCCGTAAGCCCCGAACCATCTCCCACATGTCGCGGCGCAGCTCGACGTCAACGCCAGCTGAAGGCTCGTCGAGAAATAGAATCTGTGGTTCATGGGATAGCGCTTTGGCAATCATTACCCGGCGCTTCATACCGCCCGACAGTGTTCTGATTTTTGCATCTTTTTTGTCCCACAGGGACAGATCGCGCAGCACTTTTTCGATATAGGCTGGATTGGGCGGCTTACCAAACAGGCCACGACTAAATTTCACCGTGGCCAAAACGGATTCGAAGGCATCGGTGGAAAGTTCCTGCGGTACCAGGCCGATTTTTGATCTGGCCGCGCGATAATCAGTAACGATGTCATGGCCATCGGCCAGAACCTTGCCTTGGCTCAGACCAACAATCCCGCAAATGATGTTGATTAATGTCGTCTTACCGGCTCCATTCGGACCCAGCAGGGCAAAAATTTCTCCACGCTGAATCTCCAGATTGATGCTTTTGAGAGCCATAAAGCCGGAAGCGTAGGTCTTTGTAAGGTTTTCGACTGATATAACTGACTGCACGTAATTTCCTTATTGACAGTAAATTTACTTTTAATGCTTTATAAAAAAAGCATTTAATCCACTGGATTTATCCATGTATTTTACTTTTAAAAGAGAACAACATTGTCGTTCATCTTTGCTGCCTGTGTATCCGGTGGCTTGAATTTGACACTTTTTTTGAGAGACTCACTTTATGCTGGAAGAGCCTCAAACTGGTTGATCTATCAGACTCGCGGGTATAATGAACGTTTTTTAGCTAGGAATAGAAATGAATCTAGATCGAGTAAGTTCTGGTCGCGACCTTCCCAATGATTGTAACGTTATTATTGAAATTCCCATGAATGCTGATCCTGTCAAATATGAGGTAGACAAGGAAACTGGCGCCATGTTTGTGGATCGCTTCATGTCCACGGCAATGCATTATCCATGCAACTACGGCTATATCCCACATACGCTGTCAGAAGACGGAGATCCGGTAGATGTACTTGTTATCTCACCCGTGCCGCTCATTACGGGTGTGGTGGTTCGCTGTAGGCCACTGGGCATGTTGAAGATGACTGACGAAGCTGGCGAGGATGCCAAGATACTGGCTGTACCTGTTGATAAGTTATGCAGTCTTTACAGTAAGTTAAAATCACATGCCGATCTGCCGGAGCTTGTGCTGTCGCAAATTTCGCATTTCTTCGCTCATTATAAAGACCTGGAAATAGGGAAGTGGGTCAAGATAAATGGCTGGGTTGGGGTCGAGGAAGCCAAGGCAGAAATCTTGGATGGGGTCAAGCGCTATAAATCAGCCGATAAGAAACCGATGTTTTAAATAAATTATATTGATATCAAAATATAAGCGAAAAATTTATTTTTGTTTAGAGTGGTTGTCAAAGGAAGTTGAACTATCATTTTTGAAGTTTTTGTATTTATATTTTGAACGCTTTAGTGTTGCGTTAACGTTGCTTTCTTCCTCCAACTTCATACATGAAATTTTACCTCGGTCTCGACTTTGGCACATCCGGCGCACGCGCTTGTGTTGTGGACAAAGTTGGGGCTATTAGCCATGAAGATCATATCTTCTATCCTGATGCGGCTATACAAACTCATCTGGATTGGCGCGAAGCACTGCATACACTGCTCAAACGGCTACCCACTACTATTGCAGCGGAATTACAAAGCATCGCTATTGCTGCTACTTCTGCCACAGTATTATTGTGTGACCAAGAGTTGGAGCCAACTACTCCCGCTTTGCTCTACTTCGACAACCGTGCACAAGAAGAATCGGAACAGCTAGAGCAGCTTGCTCCACCGGGTCATATTGCTTGTAGCGCAAGTTCAGGGTTAGCCAAGTTCATGTGGCTGACAAGGCACATCGAATTTTCAAATGTAGCGCACTTTCTGCATCAGGCGGATTGGCTGGCTGCGCTGCTTACCGGGCTAGGTGGTGTCAGCGATTATCATAATGCCCTTAAGAGTGGCTATGATGCAGAGCGCCTGTGCTGGCCAGATTGGATCAAGAGTTTGCCGCATGCCTATTTGCTGCCGCAAGTTGTCGCCCCTGGATCAAACATTACCAACATCAGTTCATTTGTGGCGCAGCATTTCAAGATTAACCCGGCGTGCATGGTGTGTGCGGGCACTACTGACAGTATCGCCGCTTTTATTGCCACAGGTGTGCATGAACCCGGCTCAGCGGTCACTTCGCTAGGCACTACGGTAGTGCTCAAACTGCTCTCGACGCAACGTGTAGAAGCAGCACAATATGGCGTGTACAGCCATCGTTTTGGTAATTTATGGTTGGCGGGAGGGGCATCCAACGCAGGTGGCGGCGTATTGAGGCAATATTTTAGTGATTCGCAGATCGATGAACTTAGCCGGCATATTGATCCGGTTACGGATAGCCCTTTGGACTATTACCCGTTGCCGCGAGCTGGCGAACGTTTTCCAATTAACGATCCTTCCTTGACACCACGTCTTACCCCGCGTCCTGCAGACGACATACTTTTTTTGCATGGCTTGTTGCAAGGTTTGAGCCGCATCGAAGCGGCGGGTTACACCAAGCTGGCTGAACTTGGCGCAAGCCCGCTTAAATCTGTTATCACCACCGGCGGCGGAGCAAAAAATCAAGTGTGGGGAAAAATACGCGAACGCTTGTTAGGTGTGCCACTGTCGGTAGCGGAACACATTGAAGCTGCCTATGGCGCGGCCCTGTTGGCAAGACGTGGTTTATTAATAAACAATCTTTAAAAAGTTCGTTTTATTAAAGCCGTTGACATATGCTCTTGGCGAGTCGCACCCGCCAATCTAACGGTGGTTTTGGAATACCTGCACGTTGAGGCGTTCCCCAGATCGGGTTGGGAAAGTGTTTGTCGAGGGCGTAGCGTGGAATAATGTGCCAATGCAAGTGCGGTGTCATGTTGCCAAGGCTGGCAAGGTTGATTTTGTCGGGCTGCATCACTTCACGTAGCGCGCTTTCCACGACAAACACCACGTTCATGAAAGCATGCTGTTCGTCAGCATTCAAGTCAGTCATTTCCTTGACGTGGCGGTTACATATCGCGCGACAGAATCCAGGATAATCGGCATCCTCAACCAGCACTACGCGACAAAGCTCGCTGCGCCATAACAGTGTTTCGCTCGTTGTTTTACAGAGTTCGCAACTCATCATTATTTTGTGAATAGGTTGTCAGTGATATAGAGGCAGTGCGGCGATGCGGCGCTCGATTTCGTTGGTCATTTTTATATAAGCCGGGCTGCCGATGCTGCCATAGCGGCGTTTGAACTCGCTTTCCTGCATATACTCCGGTAAATCCTTTACTTCTGGCATGATGTCGGATTCGCGCAGGCCCGCAGTAAGTTGCCGCTGCACTTTTTGCGCGCCATTCTCACTTGCCGTGGCAAGTTCGCCGAAACGTGTACCGGCACGATCAGCGGCGATGTCATTGAAGCTGAAGCCGCTGCCACCGTGAGAATCCTTGATTTCCTTATACAAGCCGATAACATCCGATAGCGGACTGCCGGCAGTAGAGGCGAGTGCCGCAGAAATTGTGAAATGCTGGGAAAAATCACTGCGTCCGCCTAGGGTCACACTGCGTGAAGTTGGCTTTGGCCATTGCATGGCAGCCGGAATAATGGCGCCGAGCCCTTTCCCATTAACGTAAAACGCCATTACGATGATTGCGGCACGATTTTCTGCTACTAAATCGCCACCGTTGTTTGTGCGCTGTGTGGCGAGCTCAAACAGCGCCCGCATCAGCTCATTGAACCGTAGCTTGTGTTTTAAGCCAGGTTTACCGGTCAGCTCGACCAATCGTTCATGATATGCCTTCAGCCGCTCCTGCTCCTTGGGTGGCACCAGCAAAGCCTTGAGCTGATTCGGTACCGCTGCGTTCCATTCGAAAACGATACGTAGCATCTCATTGCTTGTGCTCACACTTTTGATGATATCGGCAGCTGCCCCGTAGTCCTCGTTGGCTTGCAACTGCTTAATGCCGAACTGTAGAAGTCCGTCTGCAATGAACGCGGGCACTGGTAATTTACCAATGCGCAGATACTCAACTCGCGGTAATGTTTTTGTTTCGCGAAATTTGGCGTCGACATTAAGGTAGTGCCCGAATGGATTGGACGGCAATTCGACAGTCGCGCGCACGCTAGCCATGCCTTGCTGTAAATCTATGCTGGAACTGGCCTTGCCGTAGTTGTTGGCAAGATAGTTGATTACAAGGTCGAGATCTTCTTGGCTAATGGTGATAGTGCGCAGTACGCCCGCTTTCATTTTACGCGGATCGTTAAGCGACAGTATGTGTTTGGCGCGTTCGATATGGGCTGGGGTAAATTCGGCTATTCCCGTAATGAGTGGCTGATTTTCGACGCTTAAATAGATTGCGGATAGCAGTACAAGCCAGACAACGATAATTAGTACAAATATAGTTCGCATATTTTGATCTACATTTGTTTATTTTTACTTTGAATGGGTATCTCCTTAGACGCATGTAGTATTACGTTTCAGTAAACCAGTTACCGTTCGCGGTGAGCTTGTCAAACCGCTGGTTTCGCGCCAGCACTGGCCTTCGACAGGCTCAGGGCGAACGGATTTCAAACATAATCTGGCTAAATCAATAGTAATGTTGCTCAGTTTTTCTAATGCTTAGTACTTGGCCGTTTGGTTGGCAGGGTATGGCGTGTAAGCATACCCTGCTAAACAGTAATTCAGCGTTAGCTACTGCTCATTTCCAACATCAGCTGATTAATACGTTTCACGAAGCTGGCCGGATCGTCGAGCTGACCACCCTCGGCCAACAAGGCTTGGTCAAATAACACTGAGGCCCAGTCATCAAATTTTTTCTCTTCGGCTTTCAGACGTAACACAACTGGATGCTTGGGATTAATTTCGAGGATAGGCTGTGACACGGGTGCCTTCTGTCCTGATGCCTTTAGTAGACGAGCCAGATTAGCGTTTATGTCATGAACATCCGCCACTAGACAGGCCGGCGAGTCGGTCAGGCGGTGAGTCACACGTACCTCTTTAACGCGATTGCTAAGGCTAGCTTTAATTTTGTCGGTCAGCTCTTTGAATACACCGGCATCTTTTTCCTGTTCCTGTTTCTCTGCCTCATCTTCGAGTTTACCGAGATCAAGTCCCCCTTTTGCGACAGATACCAACGATTTGTCTTGGAATGTGGGTAGATTACTCACAACCCATTCATCTACGTGATCCGTCAGCAAAAGCACTTCAATGCCTTTCTTGCGGAATACTTCTAAATGCGGACTATTTTTTGCGGCATTGAAAGTATCGGCGGTGATGTAATAAATTTTGTCCTGACCTTCCTTCATGCGGCTGATGTAATCGGCCAGAGAAACAATTTCTTCCGGTGAATTGGTATAAGTGGAAGCCAGGCGCATTAAGCCAGCGATTTTGTCTTTATTAACAAAGTCCTCACCTACTCCTTCTTTCAGCACGCGGCCAAATACCTCCCAGAACTTGGCATATTTCTCCTGGTCTTTTTCGGCCATATCTTCCAGCAGGCCAAGCACTTTCTTCGTGCAACCAGAACGGATTGCTTCGATGTCTTTCGATTCTTGCAAAATTTCGCGCGATACATTAAGCGGGAGATCATTGGTATCAACTACACCGCGCACAAAGCGCAGGTAATTCGGCATTAGTTGGGTGGCATCGTCCATGATGAAGACGCGGCGCACATACAGCTTAATGCCGTGGCTCGCAGTGCGTTCCCACAGATCAAAGGGCGCCCTGGCGGGTATATACAGCAACTGTGTGTATTCCTGGCGCCCCTCTACACGCGCATGGGTCCATGCCAGCGGATCCTCATAGTCATGGCCCACATGTTTGTAAAAACCCTTGTACTCATCATCGCTAATCTCATTTTTTGGGCGTGCCCACAGCGCAAAAGCTTGATTGACCGTCTCCTCTTCGTCCAGCACCTGTTGTGCGTTGTCTTTCCATTCCTCCTTTTTCATCAAGATAGGTTGAACGATATGGTCCGAATACTTGTGGATAATGGTGCGCAATTTTGAGCCGTTTAGCAGGTCTTCCTGCCCTTCGCGCAGATGCAGGGTAATAGCCGTCCCCCGTGTGGGCCGCTCGACCATTTCAATGGCAAATTCCCCGCCACCGTCGGATTCCCAGCTTACCCCTTGATCGATGTTCTCACCGGCACGGCGCGTTAGCACGGTTACCTTGTCGGCGACGATAAAAGCCGAATAAAAACCCACACCAAACTGGCCGATAAGATTTGCATCCTTCTGCTGGTCTCCAGAAAGCTGGGTAAAGAATTCACGTGTACCGGATTTGGCAATCGTACCGAGATTATTGATGACTTCATCGCGGCTCATACCAATGCCATTGTCGCTAATGGTCAGCGTTTTCGCTTCTTTATCGTAGCTGACATGGATAGTCAGCTCGGAATCATTCTCAAACAAGGCTGAGTTGTGCAGTCCCTCGAAGCGCAGCTTGTCGCAGGCATCGGACGCATTGGATATCAGTTCACGCAGGAAAATTTCTCGATTCGAATATAGCGAATGGATCATTAATTGCAATAGTTGCTTTACCTCGGCCTGGAAGCCCATGGTTTCACGATTGCTGGTTACATTATCGGTCATTACTCTCTCCGTTATTTTTTAGACAGGACGCCCGCATAGATTGGGGTAGCCTTACAATTTTCAAGAGGGATTATTTATCTGCCGTCCGCTTTAGCTGCTTGCCGCAAGAGCCGACGCACGTTGTCCGCATCGCGAGCGGCATCAATTTCCCGCATTACAGCGCCGACGTCCGCTTGTTTTTCGCTGTGTTTGAATTTGCCCGTCAGTTCGATTTCAGGGTGCAATTCACCGCTCTCATAGAGCGACCATATTTCTTTACCATAATGGGTAGAACGTAGTTCGGGGGCGAATTGGCCGAAGTAAGTTGCCAGATTATTGACGTCTCGTTCCAGCATTTTGCAAGCATTGTTGTTTGCGGCTGCATCGACCGCTTGCGGCAAGTCAATGATGACCGGTCCGTTATTGTCGACAAGGATGTTGTATTCGGACAGGTCGCCGTGAACGATGCCCGCACACAGCATACGCACGACTTGTCTGATCAATATCTGGTGATATTGTCGCGCGAGCTCATCAGTGAGTACTAGATCATTGAGTCGCGGGGCGGGCTCGCCATTCTCGTCGGACACCAGTTCCATTAGCAACACGCCCTCGTAAAATCCGTAGGGATGCGGAACCCGCACCCCCGCTGCGGCGAGTTTGTACAAAGCGTCCACCTCGGCATTTTGCCAAGCGGCTTCCTGCTCTTTACGCCCATAGCGGGTGCCTTTTTCCATGGCACGGGCCATACGGCTGTTTTTTACCTTGCGGCCTTCCGTGTAATGAACGGCTTGACGGAAGCTGCGCTTGTTAGCTTCCTTATAAACTTTCGCGCAGCGGATATTTTCTCCGCAAATGACAATATAAACATTAGCTTCTTTACCGCTCATGAGCTGACGGTCAACCTTGTCCACTATGCCATCCTGGACGAGTGGCTCAATTCTTTTTGGAGTTTTCATGTGATCAAGGCGTTATCAAGAGCGTTTTTTTAAATAAACTAAGAAGTTTTTTACACGGAACAAATTTATTAGCTTGATATTTTAAAGAGATGTTGGGTATTCAATAAATTCCAGTGCATTATCGTCCGGGTCGCGGCAGAATAAGGCTGGGCGGCCAGACATGCTTATCGTGTAGCTCACCGTGGCTGAATCCAATTTTTGTATTAGCGTATCCAGATCATTTACCGACAGGGCTATATGGCGGTCGCGCCCTCCGTGGGCTGGACGTTGCAAGTTTGCCTCTGGATTAGGAAGTTGCATAAGGTGGATTTGTTGATGTATGCCAACGTTATACCACACGCCGGGAAAACTCATCTCTGGGCGCATGCCGTCAGGTACTAATCCCAAAACATTTTCGTAAAAAATACGTGCCCTATTTAGGTCTTCAACCAGAAAGGTGGCATGTAACAGGTGAGTGATGTGCATAAATCTAGTGATGCCCCGCATTATGGATAATGTCAAAGACGGATACCGTCGTTTCCGGCCAGATATATTATGCGTAGTAGTAATCGATTAAAATCAGAAGGCAATCAGACACCGTAAAATGCCGGTCAGAGGATGGCAATGAACTGTATCGGTATAAGATTTGATATGGCACGGTGTTGTAACTTTGACAATTGTATTTTGGCAGAAGAAGCATTATATAAAATAATGCAGTTACATTGTTTGTTTTATGCTCGGGGCAAATTTATGGAATAAAATCTTGGTCTTCAGGTTTTCCCCAAAAGGATTTTCCGGGCTGAGTCAAGTGCAACGAACTTAATTTATTAATTCTTAAGGAGAGCATTATCATGAAAACCGGCACTCCCCAGTCGTTGGCAGATATACCAGCCGAATCAGGCAGCTCAGATGCACAAACTCAAGCCAGATATACCATTTCGGCGGATGGAAGTGAAGTCGCTGACAGTAAAACCGGACTGATCTGGCGACGCTGTCCAGAAGGTATGACGGCCAGCCCCACTGGCTGTAGTGGGGTTGCCGCCGCGTATACCTGGGAGCAGTCCCTAGCCTTGGCCAACGACGTAGCGTCGACTAATGGCAAGCCATGGCGCCTGCCTGATGTAAAGGAGCTTTCAAGCATTGTTGATGCCAGCTTCGGAAATCCGGCAATTGACACCCACGCTTTTCCGGGGACGCCTGCAACGCCTTTCTGGTCGGCTTCACCGGTGGAAAATAATCCGTTAAAGGCTTGGTATGTCATGTTTTATGGTGGCTTCATGAACACTTATGTCTGCGGCGGCAAGCTTCAAGTGCGCTTAGTACGTTCCGGTCAGTAATGCGCAGTGCGGGTGAACGGTGCGGAACGAAGTGACTCTGGAGTAGAATCCAACATTGACAAGATATTGTGATTATTTTACAAATACGTATTCTCTAAATCGTTGCAGTAATTATTGATATTTTTGTGAAAACGCAGTTAACTACCTGTTAACTGATAATTAATTGATAGAAAGAAGATTAAATATGCAGAATGAAACCGATAACTCCCAGCCGCAGGCAGATAACCCAAATGAGCAACCACTAGCACGGTTTGTTATTTCTGAGGACGGAACTGAAGTAACAGACAATAAAACTGGCCTAATCTGGCGACGTTGCCCTGAAGGTATGACAGCAAGTGTTGATGGCTGCACGGGTATTCCCGGCGTTTATAATTTGGAAGAGGCATTGGCGTTGGCTAAAAACGAAGCGAAGGCCACACGTCAAGCTTGGCGCTTGCCTAAAGTAGAAGAGTTGTCGAGCATTGTGGATATGAGCCGCAGGGATCCGTCGATTGACACAGATGTCTTTCCAGGAACACCAGGATCCGCTTTTTTTACATCTTCGCCAGATGGCGCCCTATCCTGGTTTGTCAGCTTCTATGTTGGTAAGGTGTTTAGTGAATACAGCGCCACTCCTAATCACGTCAGGTTAGTGCGTTCTAGTTAATGAGCGGTGAGTTATTTAGTGTCGGGATCAAGAAAATGCCAAGTCATCTCGGCTTATGCAAACTAGCTGATGTATCCCGAATTGAACTAACTGTAATCAATTGTGTATGAAAATTGTCAATAACACGGCTTGTATGTAAAAGTATGAGCCGTGGTCGTAATAAACCATATGATTCGTTACTCATGAATATGGAAGACGCGTTCGATGACAAGCAGGAAAAACCTCAGGTAATGAATATCCGTTAAAACATACCGTCCTTAAATCTCCTTTTAATCTTTGTTGGAGTCCTTGCGATGCGTCTTGACCCCCGGTCGTTCTACCTCCCAGTTTGGCAGTTGCATCGATTGGCCAATGTCACTTACCCAGTAAATATAACATGAAAGATATGCCCATTTTGGGGCTGCCGCTGATCCTGCTAGGTGCCCTGTGGGGAGCGGTCAGTATTGTTCTGCAGTCTTATCAGATGATCAATGCCAAGCGGGATCAGATCATGGTGCTTGTCGAATGTAAGAAGGCCTTTGCGGGGAAGTTGACAAATGCAGGGGGAGACTTTGTGGCTGTACCGGCCAAAGTACTTGATCAGTGCCACTCATGCTGTTACGGTAAAGAACTCCAGCCGATTGATCTGTATTTATCCAACCTGCTCCCGCTCTCTCTCGGACTCTGCCTGTTCCTCGCCATAGTTTCTTTCGCTGTCGTGTGTATTCCGGGTTACCTGAATTCAGGCGATGCCGATTTTATGCGCAGAGTACGTCGGATTAGCTGGATCACTGCATCGTTGCCGCTTTTTTCGCTGTTCGCGTTCGCCGCAGGTACATTTTTTGACGGCTATACCTTTCTGTTTAAGCTAGGCGACTGGGTTTTGTCGAAATGAAATTGGATTTTATTTCGGCGACCATACGGTTGTTTATGGCAATGTTGGGCGGCGTTGTCTTAGCAATAAACTCTGGTTGCGCTGTCCTTGACAGGAGTACACCTGCTTGGCGGGATTACCCGGCAACCTTGAAAAATGAGCCGCACATTAATTTACACAAGGAAGTGTCCGGTTCGGGTAAGCCCGTATTGTTAATTCACGGTTTCGGCAACAGCATTTATGTATGGCGCCATTTGATTCCTGAATTAGAAAAACAAAATCAAGTGATTGCGATTGATTTGAAGGGTTTTGGTGACTCCCCCAAGCCAGTTGACGATCGTTATTCGGTCTACGAGCAAGCACGATTGATCCACGATTACGTAGTGGAAAATGATCTGAAAGATGTCACTATTATGGGGCACTCCCTCGGCGGCGGCATTGCGCTGGTGGCCTCGCTTTACTTGCAACAGTCGAACCCTGGCCGACAGAGAGGTCTGGTGCTGATCGACAGTATTGCCTACCCGCAGCAGCTACCTATGTTTATTCGTGTGCTTGCAACTCCGGTACTTGGGCCATTGATTACAGGAGTGGTGCCGCCTGAAATTCAAATCAAACAGGTAATGAAGCTGGTGTATGCAGAAAATTCTACAGTGCCTGCCGATGCAGTTAAGGTTTATGCGAAGGCCTTGAGAACACCTGAGGGGCGCTATGCCGCAGTAACCAGCGCGCGGCAGCTTCAACCGCTAGATCTGGAAGAATTGTCTTTACAGTACCCAAGTCTCCAAGTGCCGACCCTTATTGTTTGGGGTAAGCAAGACAAGATTATTCCGGTCAGTGTCGGTGAGCGACTCCACCAAGCGATCCCCGATTCACAGCTATTTGTGATCGATGATAGCGGTCACTCTCCAGCGGAAGAGCAGCCGCAGGTGCTCTTACCTTTAGTGGAGTCATTCCTGCGTTATTCTGAGACGACAGATTAATGGCCTTCGGCGTTAATCACGCCGCGTATTCATTAAGAATGCCCGGCTGGAAGTTTATCGTCCATCTCAGGCAAATTTCTGCGTTGATTCACATTCCGGCAGCAATTATTCATTTGCATAAATTAAGGTTGGTACGGGTAAAAACCTATAAAATGCGAATCCATCGGTAAATTTTTGTTGAGGTTGATCTATTATGCGTATCACCCAAAAGGGGCTAACTTTTGACGATGTCTTGCTGATCCCGGCACACTCCAATGTATTGCCGCGGGATGTCAGTTTGCGTACCCAGCTTACCCGCAACATCACCTTGAATATTCCTTTGTTATCCGCTGCCATGGATACCGTGACCGAGGCGCGCCTAGCAATAGCCTTGGCGCAGGAAGGGGGTATCGGCATCGTTCACAAAAATATGACCGCCAAGATGCAGGCTGCTGAGGTATCCAAGGTTAAGCGTTTTGAAAGCGGCATGGTGAAGGATCCCATCGCTGTTACATCCGGGATGACAGTGCGCGATGTACTAAACCTCATTCGCCAGCACAATATTTCAGGATTACCGGTGGTGCAAGGTAAGCAGGTGGTTGGTATTGTGACTAACCGCGATTTGCGTTTTGAGAGTAACCTTGATCAACCCATCCAAAATATTATGACGCCGCGAGATCGGCTGATCACGGTCAAGGAAAACGCCAGCCGTGAAGAGGCGCGCGGGTTGATGCATCAACATCGAATTGAGCGCGTACTGGTAGTAAATGATGCGTTTGAGTTGTGTGGCCTGTTTACCGTAAAGGATATTCTCAAGTCCAGCGAACATCCGCTAGCGTGTAAGGATGAACTAGGCCGATTACGTGTGGGAGCCGCGATTGGTGTGGGCGAGGGCACGGACGAACGCGCCACCCTATTGGCAGAAGCCGGTGTGGATGTGCTCATAGTGGATACCGCACACGGCCACGCGCAGGGCGTACTGGACCGTGTTAAGTGGGTAAAGAAGAATTTCCCGAACGTGGATGTGATAGGTGGCAATATTGCTACTGCCGCCGCCGCCAAGGCCCTTATGGATCATGGCGCAGACGGCGTTAAAGTAGGTATTGGCCCCGGTTCGATTTGCACTACGCGCATGGTTGCAGGTATTGGCGTGCCGCAAATCTCGGCTATCCAAAATGTGGCGGAAGCCTTGCAAGGCTCCGCTATACCACTTATTGCAGACGGTGGAGTGCGTTATTCCGGTGACATCGCAAAAGCGATTGCGGCAGGCGCGCACGTCGTGATGTTGGGTGGCCTGTTTGCAGGTACGGAAGAAGCGCCTGGTGAAGTTGAACTGTTCCAGGGCCGTTCTTACAAATCTTATCGCGGTATGGGCAGTTTAGGCGCGATGCAGCAGGGTTCCAGTGATCGTTATTTTCAGGACAACGAAGCCAATAAAGAAAAATTGGTTCCTGAGGGGGTGGAAGGGCGTGTGCCTTACAAGGGTAGCGTGTTGGCGGTTATCCACCAGTTAATGGGTGGTTTGCGTGCCAGTATGGGCTATCTGGGTTGTCCAGATATCGCCACCATGCACACCAAGGCTGAGTTTGTGCAAATAACATCTGCTGGTATCCGTGAGTCGCACGTCCATGACGTGCAGATCACCAAGGAAGCACCGAATTACCATATTGATTAGTCGCTGTTAGCTATTATTAATCCGGCACGAATTGAACTTGACTGCCGTTCGTGCTGAGCTTGTCGAAGCATAAGAAGCCATTCACATTTCGACAAGCTCAATGCGAACGGCTTCTTGGATAAACTGTGCCGGATCAATAGCTGAGGTTAAAGATGGCTAAATACCGTAGGCTGAAAATAGGGTAGAGGCCAATTGAACTCCTTATGGGCTGGCAACAATCGCTGTACCAACCGATTAATTAATAATCTACATTTAATAATTTACATCTGATAACTTTATGTCCCACCAAAAAATCCTGATTCTCGATTTTGGTTCGCAATATACCCAGCTTATAGCCCGCTGTGTGCGTGAGTCTCATGTTTACTGCGAGTTGCATCCATTCGATGTAAGCGATGAATTCATTCGCGATTTCAAGCCGGCTGGCATCATTCTTTCGGGCGGCCCCAATTCAGTGACGGAAGGTGATGCCCCGCGTGCACCGCAAGCGGTATTTGAACTGGGCGTGCCGGTGCTGGGTATTTGCTACGGTATGCAAACCATGGCCGCGCAATTGGGTGGGGAAGTGGAAGTTGGCTTGGTGCGCGAATTTGGCTATGCGGAAATCCGTGCACGCGGCCATTCAAAATTATTTTGCGACATTCAGGATCGTATCAACGAGGCAGGCCACGGTTTGCTGGATGTATGGATGAGCCACGGCGACAAGGTCACGCTGCTGCCGCCGGGCTTCATGGTGATTGCTTCCAATGCAATCACGCAGATTGCCGGTATGGCCGACGAGGCACGCCGTTTCTACTCAGTACAATTTCATCCGGAAGTGACCCATACTCCGCAAGGCAAGGCGATCATCAGCCGCTTCGTGCATGACATTTGCGGCTGCGGGCAGGATTGGAACATGCCCGATTACATCGGTGAGGTGGTAGAAAAAATCCGCGCCCAAGTCGGCCAGGAAGAAGTCATCCTCGGCCTGTCTGGCGGAGTGGATTCTTCCGTGGCCGCAGCATTATTGAATCGTGCCATTGGTACGCAACTCACCTGCGTATTTGTGGACAACGGCCTGTTGCGCTTGAATGAAGCTAAGCAGGTTATGGAAACTTTTGCCCAAAATTTGGGCGTGAAAGTTATCCATGTTGATGCTGGCGCGGAATTCATGAAGCACTTGGCAGGTGTATCTGACCCAGAGCAAAAACGCAAAATTATCGGGCGCGAGTTTGTCGAAGTATTCCAGCGTGAAGCCGCCAAATTGCCACAGGCTAAATGGCTGGCGCAAGGCACCATTTATCCTGACGTGATCGAATCGGCTGGCGCCAAAACCAAAAAGGCACACGCCATCAAATCACACCACAACGTCGGCGGCTTGCCCGATACCTTGCATCTTAAGCTGCTGGAACCGTTGCGTGAACTATTCAAGGACGAAGTGCGCGAACTCGGCGTGGCGCTCGGCTTGCCGCGCGACATGGTGTACCGTCACCCATTCCCGGGACCGGGGCTGGGCGTGCGCATCCTCGGCGAAGTCAAGCGGGAGTACGCCGACTTGTTGCGCCGTGCTGATGCAATTTTCATCGAAGAGCTACATACGTCCGGCTGGTATGAGAAAACCGCGCAGGCATTTGTTGTATTTCTGCCGGTAAAGTCGGTGGGCGTGATGGGTGATGGCCGAACTTATGAATGGGTGGTGGCGCTGCGTGCGGTGCAAACACAGGATTTCATGACCGCACATTGGGCAGAATTGCCGCATGCCTTGCTGGCCAAAATTTCTAACCGCATCATCAATGAAGTGCGAGGCATTAACCGCGTGGTTTATGATATTTCCGGAAAGCCGCCTGCCACTATTGAGTGGGAATGAATAGACAATTGGCAACATCTCGCAATTGCCAGTAATAAATCACTTCAAGGCCACGTATTAACGTGGCTTTTTTCTTTTATGTCGGAAATATCAGGCAATGGCAAGTAGCGGCAAGCAGGTGTTTTTCATGGGTTTATCAATGGTATATTTTTTGATGCCATTAATAAATATCATTGAATATACAGGCAATCTGGCATATAGACATGATGAAGCTTCGATGCGACACTCCCCTGCACTGTACATAGCGCATTCCAGCAGCAGGTAACAGTGAAGCCATTATTCACGTGTGAATAGGAGATTTAATGACAGAACCAACAATCATTTGCCCGAGTTGTAACACCGAGATCAAACTTAACGAATCGCTCGCCGCTCCGCTGATCGCGGCAACACGCAAGCAGTTCGAGCAACAACTGGCGCAGAAGGATAATGACATCGCACAGCGCGAACAGGCTATGCGCGACAAGGAAAAGCAGCTTGCAGAAGACAAGCGCAAACTTGACGGTCAGGTGGCCGATCAAGTCGCGGCACAGTTGAAAGCAGAACGCGTCCGCGTTATTGCAGAAGAATCGAAGAAGGCCAAACTTGCCAGTGCCGTCGAACTGGAAAATAAGGCACGTGAACTGTCCGAATTGCAAGAGGTGCTTAAAACAAACAATGAAAAACTGGCCGAGGCACAAAAGACGCAAGCCGAGCTCATCAAGAAACAGCGTGAACTCGATGATGCCAAGCGCGAGCTGGAACTTACGGTAGAAAAGCGGGTGCAGGACGGATTGACCGACGTCCGCACGCAAGCCAAAAAAGAAGCCGAGGACGAACAGAAGTTCAAGGTAATGGAGAAGGAGCAGACCATTGCTGCGATGCAGAAACAGATTGAAGACCTCAAGCGCCGGGCCGAGCAAGGATCACAACAATTGCAGGGTGAAGTCCAGGAGCTGGAGCTTGAAAATCTGTTGCGCATCAAATTTCCTTTCGATGCTATTGAGCCAGTACCCAAGGGGGAGTTCGGCGGGGATGTGCTGCATCGCGTTGTTGGCGCAGGCGGCCACCCCGGCGGCACCATTTTGTGGGAATTCAAGCGCACCAAAAACTGGAGCGATGCCTGGCTGGTAAAGCTTCGCGGAGACCAGCGCACCGCGAAGGCAGAAGTTGCCGTGATCGTGAGCCATATATTGCCGAAAGGTGTTGAAACCTTCGAAATGGTAGACGGCGTCTGGGTAACACATCCCCGCGCCGCATTGCCGGTGGCGATGGTTTTGCGCCAGTCATTATTGGAACTCGCCCTTGCACGACAGTCCATAGAAGGCCAGCAGACCAAGACCGAAATGGTCTACCAGTACCTCACCGGCCCGCGTTTTCGCCAGCGCGTTGAAGCCATCGTTGAAGCTTTTTCTACCATGCAGGAAGACCTCGACAAAGAAAGAAAAGTCATCATGAAGCAATGGGCCAAGCGAGAAGAGCAGATTGAGCGGGTGATGGGGGCAACGGTGGGGATGTATGGCGACTTGCAGGGGATTGCGGGGAAGTCGTTGCAGGAGATTGAGGGGCTGGAATTCCCAGCATTGGAAGCAAGTAATACAACACCCAAAGCGGTGACAAATGGATAAGCATTGGATTGTCTCGGCGTTGGAATACCTGACTCAAAGCCTTGAGCCGGTTCCATATGAAATCAACGAAATTGATTGGAAGGCCAGTTTATCGCCCGAAAAGAAGCGCGCCCAGGTTTTTCGCGTGATTCGGGATGCCTTGGATGGCGGGCGCATCAAACGTAAAGACCCACATTCGAAATCGTCTAAATTTACTGAATATCTGCCTTTATTGGGCTAATATTTTTACTTGACTCAAAACGGCATATCTAAAAAAAATACATATAATTCAAATGCTTTTTATTTGACTGGGAAACGGCGCAGCAATTTTATGACCCAAAAATGTTGAGTCCGGATTATAAAGGGAGCATCAAAGATGAAGACAAATATTCAAGGGCTAGTCAAATCACTTGATTTGAAGCAAACGCAAGGCATGATGCCTTTATTTGAAGCGATTTCAAATGCAATGGATGCGATTGCTGAGGCGGGTAGAGGTTTGAATGCGGGTAATATTGATATTCACCTAATTCGACGCACAGATTTAGGATCGAAATCAGATGAACTGCCTTTGATCAATTCGGTGATTGTGATGGATGATGGGGTTGGCTTTACGGATGAAAACCTCAAGTCGTTTGAAGAAGCCTACACTCAAGCAAAGGTCAAACTGGGCGGAAAAGGTGTTGGTCGTTTTACCTATCTGAAAGTCTTCAATCAAATTCAAATCGAAAGCAATTTTCAGGACTCTGCCGGATGTATAACTTCACGGAAATTCAGTTTCTCAATTGATAACGAGGTAGGTGATGTTATTAATAACCCTGCCACTGCGGGCACGAAAACTGGAACTATGGTTTCCTTAGCAGAGCTTGATTCCTCATATGTGGCGGCGTGGCCTCGTGATGCTCACGCTGTCGCACAGCGCGTGGTCTCTCACTTTTTAATTCGATTCGCGGGGCGAAGCGCACCTGAAGTCCTGCTTCACGATTCAGGTATTGCGCCAATCAATCTACTAACGTTATTTAATGAAACCGTTTTGCCAAGTATTCAAGCTGTGGATTTTTCTGTCGGGGAGCATCATTTTCACTTGCAGGTTTTAAGACAGAAGGGAAGTCGGGACGCGCATGAGATTAGCTACTGTGCTCGTGCGCGAGAAGTGTTTCAAGTTACTTTGAAAAAACTGTTGCCTGAGCTGCCGCAGACTTTTTTGGAAACTGACAACACGCATTACACACTTAAAGTGCTGGTCACTGGTGAGTATCTCGATTCACATGCAAGTACGATTCGGACGGAAATACTTTTTAATCCTGACAGCGAGGATTTGGTAACTGACGAATCATTGATAACCCGCAAAGAGCTTGATACCGAGATTACTAAGACACTACGCACACTTTTGGTCGAGGATCTTCGTATAACAAATCAAGAAAAGATGGATAGCATCGAGCACTTCATAGCCACTGATGCACCGGAATATCGCGTTCTGCTGAGTAACCAATATAGAGAAATGATCGAGCGAGAAGTACCCGCGGGCGCCACTGGCGACAAGCTGGATGAAGCTCTTCTCAGAATCAAGCGCAAAATTGAAGATCAAATTCGCGCGGAGGGTTCAGAAATAAAGGCACTGGTTGATTCTGATTCGTTCGATCATTATGAAGCCAAAATGAATGAACACATTGCTCGAATCAACGACATGGGGAAATCACAACTAGCCAGCTATGTAGCTCACCGTCGTTCAATCTTGGATTTACTTGATATTAGCCTGAAGAAAAGTCGCGTAGACGAGAAGTACCGCCTTGAAGAAGTATTGCACAACATGCTTTTTCCGATGCGGCAAACCTCGAAGGATGTCTTTTTTGAGCAGCAAAATCTATGGGTGATTGACGAACGACTCTGCTACCACACCATCCTAACCTCAGACAAGAAAGTAAACTCTATAGCTGGGCTTGAGAATACTCACGGAAAAGAGCCTGACATTCTGGCGTTTTTTTATGACAAGCCCACTGGTGTGAGAGAGCCAGAAGATGGAAGTGGTGCGGTGGTAATCATCGAGTTCAAACGCCCTGGACGAGACAACTACTCAAGTGATCCAGCACAACAAGTGCTAGACCATTTTGTAGCCATTGAGGACGGAAAAGTGAAGGATGTGGATGGGCGCATAGTCAACCCTTCGAACATACGTTATTACGGATATTTCATTGCTGACCTCACCCCGACGCTGAAAAAACAGATGCGTTTCAACTATCAGCAATCAGTTGATGGCGAGGGTTACTTCAAAACTCTGCCTGGTGGAAATGGTTATGTGGAGATAATTTCATACGATAAGTTGTTACGTGACGCGCAACGTCGTAACAGGGTTTTATTTGAGAAATTGGGTTTGCATAAGCGTTGAATCTTTTAGGGGATATTGTCTGGACTGATGCAACTGGCGTGAGATTATTTATTGAAAAGCTTGTTATGCCGGAGAATAGAGTGACGCAATGAGCAAAAAGCAAAAACTAAAACTCGTGAATCTGTGGAATCTGCGGACAATGCTTTTGCCGTTGATGCTGTTGGTGATATTTTCGACAACCAACTCATCTTCGGCGACAACTTGCTGGCGTTGAAGGTTTTGGAGGCGGAGTTTGCGGGGAAGGTGAAGTGCGTGTTTATTGATCCGCCGTACAACACCGGCAGCGCTTTCACACATTACGACGACGGAGTGGAGCATTCGATCTGGCTGTTGCTGATGCGCGACCGGCTAGACATAATCCGGCGGTTGTTGACGGAGGATGGTTCGTTGTGGATCACGATTGATGACAACGAGGCGCATTAAAGCTTGAATTGTTAGATGCGCCCATATGTGTAATGGCAGTTGCTCAAAACGTGAATTGTATTTTCAATGAATTTCGACTTTGCCACTCTTGATCTATTGCGCCAAAGCCATCCAGCGTGGCGTTTGTTGCGCTCGGATCACGCACCGTTGGTAGCGTTTTTGCAGTGAGTGTTTATCGTGCCGAATGTGCGTGTTATGGCGCAAGCTGATTTGGCAGAATCACTCGAAGACGAACTGTTTGCCTTGCGCGAGAGTCTAGGCTCAGATGCTTTTCCCAAGTCTGCACTTGAATACCTCAACGACTGGGCGAGTACTGAGAAGGGGTGGTTGCGTAAATGCTATGTTCAAGGTTCGGATGAACCGCATTTCGATCTTTCTCCACCGACCGAAAAAGCGATTATTTGGCTTGCAACGCTCACCTAGCGCAGCTTTGTTGGCACTGAGTCCCGCTTGCTTACGCTGTTCGAGTTGCTTAAGCAAATGGGTGAAGGATCTGAATCCGATCCTCAACGCGTGTTGCTGAATTACACAAACGGCGTGATGGAATTGATGGGGAAATCGAGCAAATATTATCGGGTGATATCCCGCTGCTAGATAACACCGCATTGAAAGACCGCTTCCAGCAATTCACGCAATTGGCGCGGGAGCTGCTGAGCGATTTTCGTGAGGTAGAGTATAACTTTCGTGGTTTGGATCGGCGCGTGCGGGAGCGTATCGTACTGTGGCAAGGCTCAAAAGGAACGCTACTGGAAGAGATCATGGGCGAGCGGGATGCAATTTCCGACTCGGATCAGGGCGCAGCTTTCGCGCATTCTGGGATTTTTTGATGTCCAGTCGACGGCAGGAGGAACTGTCGGTATTGCTTGAGCGTGTGTTGGCACTGCCACCTGTCATTGAACTCAAGCCTGACAGCCTAACACGTCGTGTACATTATGATTGGCTGGAGGCTGGAGAACATACACAGCGGATCGTCGCCTAACTTTCGCAGCAATTATGACGTTTTCTTGACGACCAAGCTTGGTTGGAAAACCGCCGCATCATGGACATTCTGCACGGTATCGAAACTAAAGTGTTAGCAGTGCGCGAATCTCAGCCGGTAGGTGTGGTGATGGATATTGCAGATACGGCTACTGACATTGAGTTACCAATGCACGCTAATAGCGGCAAGTAAGTTTTTTTCATGGTTTTATTGACGGTACAGTCTTTTCAGATGCCACTCGTTCATCGTAATACCATTGCAAAAAATAGGGTTAGACGATGACATAAAATATGAATAAGTTAAATAAACACGCGAATTATAGCGTTTTTATTTGATTCCATAATTATGGTATCAAACCACCGGGGGACGCATGCTGGTGGACACAAAATTACGGAATCCAAGTTTGAAATCAAGGTATGCAAGGTCAGTGATCGAGATGATCTTATGTCGCTGTTTTGACCACAGGCGCGGTATTGCGCTATAACTACGGCATCAACGGACGGCGGGAGGCACTAATGGTCGGGCATTATGTTGTTGGGGGGCTGACACACTGACGGACGTGGAAGCTTGGGGACAGTCCGCGCATGGTGCGAGAGGCTTCTCCGTCAAGTAAGAGGCGAGTTGACGGCTAACGCGCGCAACGGCTTTATGCCCTCGCCACAAGCGGCGCTACAAGGTCATGACGGACTAGAAACATGGGGCGCGGAGCATCTGTTCGCCAGAAATTTCACGCCGATGACGCCGAACAGATTTTGATGTCGGACACACCTATTTGTAGACAGATGAAGGCTGGCTGTATCCTGGCTTATCCTGCGCGACCTGTTAACTGGGAAATCGTAGGCTGGTCGTTGAAGCCGGGCATGCAGCGGATATCGTGATCAACGCGCTGACTCTGGTTCAGGAAGAGGCCGGCCTGGGGCTGCTGCATAACTTCGTCGTGGGGGGGCATAAGCCAGTACGCTAGCTATGTCTTTCAGGAAGCTCAAGAGGGTCGGCATGGCTTGTTCGATGAGCCGGGCAGGAAACTTGCCTAGGATAACGCTCCGATGTAGAACTGGTTCAACAGCTTCAAGAACGAGCGAGTGCATGGAATTTGTTATGCCACCACGCCGGTATGAAGGCCGCCAAATTTGAATGTCGAGGTCTTTTACAAACGGAAGTACTAGCATTCGACCCTTGGCTACAGGTTGCCAGTTCAGTTGCTGAAGAATTGCATCAGAGGTGCAATATCAGGAAAAACTGGTAGCATGAAATTCTCCCTTGGTATATTAAAAACCGAGGGAAGATCAATACTTATTCAGTATTTTGTAGTGTGAACATATTTAATAAAAAAGCCAGATAAATCTGGCTTTTTTATTAAATATGAAATGTAATCGCTTGATCCGGCTAGTAAAAAAACTAGTTTAAGTTTGTAATGTACGAATAAACTAGGTACCGCCTACTACAGAGACGGTACCGAAATATTAGATAAACTACTTCACTACTAGGAACGATCCAAGTTTTACAAGTGCATTAAATTCGCGTTTAAACTGTAACCGCAACGCAAGCTTGCGTTCCAAGATCAACAACTTCATGGAATTCATCTACTATCTTGATACAGATGTCATGCTTTCCTGGTCCGAGCAGATCCAAGCCAACAGTATAGCCATAGCTACCATTTAACAAATGTATCCCAGAGTAATGCTTACCGTCTATATAAAGATGACCATGCTCATCGTTGTATATAATAGTCGGTGATTGATAACGGTAAGTACCCTCAGGAGCCAATTTTGTGTAACCGGCATTTTGAGGCTGGCGAGTCGTATCTACAAAATTTCCACCAGGTGTGATGGCATATTGAAGCCTGATTTTTGCCGGTTTGGTACCTGCTCTAGTATCAGTGTTTTCTACGATGGCATTCATTGTTACTGTTGTACCTTGTCCCCTTGGTCCGTCAGCATTAACAAAGTATTGTTTAGTATAGGTTTTGCTTGGGCTGGTTTCTGATGCATGATAACCAAGACCTGTCTCTATTGGAGCTACGCAATAAGGAGCTGCGCTAGCTATACAGCCTCCGGTACCGTTTGCCCTGTCGCCTGCCCATGCTTCGTTAAAGTCTGTATCGTACAGAGGCTTGCCATCTATATATGGAACAGCAGTTTTAAAGTCTGGGGTAAATTTGGTTGGCTGTTTACCATGATAACTGGCTTGACCAGAACCGCCTTCTTCTTTCTGCCATTGATCCAAATGATGCTTCCCAATGTTATATTGGCCTTGGGTTTCATATTGGTATTTAGGAGCTACTTCACCACCGCCGGGAGGATAGTTACCTGGTATGCCCAGTTGCGCTCCAGGATGCAGATCGCCAGCTTGGGGATCGGATGCAAACGAACCTGCTGGAGGAAGAAAATTGAATTCAGCATGTGGGCCGTCATATGCCATGGCAGCCGGGGAACTAATAGCAAGCAGTAGTGCCAGTGAGTTAACTCTGCGCATAATTATTACTCCTCTAAGTAAATAAATAAAAAAAGATAAACCCACTCGTACCGTCCGCGGGGGCTCTTAGAAACTTCTAACAGCTGGGTCAGGGTAACATAATATTGGTGAGTATTGCAAAAAATATTTATACTTTTGCGCTATGACTTAATAGCTTTATATTCCCTTTTTTTGGGGTTTAAAATGTAGTCTCGATACGCTGCTATGATGTGATTGAGCAATAGATCTCTGGCTATGTCGGAGATCATGTAATTTTGCGGATTTAATGTGCTGCGGATGGAGTGTAATTCGGCGTAATTGAGGAGCGAATCGGGCGGGTGGTTGATGGAGCTAATCATAATTACCTGATTATTTGCAATACCTGCTTCAGGTAAGTGCCAGTCACGCTTTCTGGATTAGCGGCAATATCTTTGGGCGAGCCTTGCGCGATGATATGCCCGCCCCCCTCGCCACCCTCAGGCCCGAGGTCTATGATCCAATCGGCGGTCTTTATTACGTCAAGGTTATGTTCGATTACTACTACGGTGTTTCCTTGGTCACGTAGCTTTTGAATGACTTTCAGAAGTAAAGCGATATCATGGAAATGCAGGCCGGTTGTGGGCTCGTCTAAAATATATAGCGTTCGTCCTGTGTCGCGCTTGGAAAGTTCCAGTGATAATTTGATGCGTTGTGCTTCGCCGCCAGATAGCGTAGTCGCGCTTTGCCCCAATGTGATGTAGCCGAGCCCCACGTCGAGCATGGTTTGTAGTTTACGTGCGATGATTGGCACCGGCTTGAAAAACTCATGCGCATGTTCTACGGTCATTTGCAAAATCTGGTGGATGTTCCGGCCCTTGTATTGCACCTCTAGCGTTTCGCGGTTGTAGCGCATGCTATGGCATACGTCGCATGGCACATAGAGGTCAGGCAAGAAATGCATTTCAACTTTGATCACGCCATCGCCTTGGCAGGATTCGCAGCGTCCACCTTTTACGTTGAACGAGAATCGTCCCGGGCCATAGCCGCGCTCGCGCGATTGCGGCACTCCGGCGAATAGCTCGCGGATGGGAGTGAACAGGCCGGTGTAGGTGGCGGGGTTAGAACGTGGGGTGCGCCCGATGGGCGACTGATCTACGTTAATGACCTTGTCAAAAAATTCCAGTCCGTCGATTTTGGCGAACGGCGCGGGCTCGGCGTTGCTTCCATATAGGTGTTGTGCAACAGCGTGATAGAGCGTGTCGTTGATGAGGGTGGACTTTCCGGAACCAGACACGCCTGTTACGCACACCAGCAGGCCAACAGGTAAATCAAGCGTAACTTGTTTCAGGTTGTTGCCACATGCGCCTTGAATTTGCAGCATGCGTTCCGGATCGGGGGGGAGATATTTTTTTGGCGCTTCGATGTTGCGCCGACCGGAAAGGTAATCACCCGTCAGTGATTGCTGGTTGACACACACTTCTTGCGGCGTGCCTTGCGCGACGATCATGCCCCCATGCTCGCCCGCACCGGGACCCATGTCCACTACGTAGTCGGCAGCCTGGATGGCATCCGCGTCATGTTCCACTACGATTACGCTGTTGCCCATGTCACGCAGGCGTTTCAGTGTGCCCAGCAAACGATCATTGTCACGCTGATGCAGGCCGATGGAAGGTTCGTCTAATACATACATCACACCGGTCAGGCCGGAGCCAATTTGCGAGGCTAGGCGGATGCGCTGAGATTCGCCACCGGACAAGGTCTCTGCCGAACGATCTAACGACAGATATTCCAAGCCGACGTTGTTGAGAAAGGTCAGGCGGCTGGCGATTTCATCCACGATTCTTTCCGCGATGGCCTGCTTGTGACCTGGAAGCTTCACCTGTTGGAAGAAAGTGAGCGCCTGCTTCAAAGGTAATGCACTAAGCTCATAAATGGCATGGTCTGCGATGCGCACATTGCGGGCTTCCAGGCGCAGGCGCGTCCCCTTGCATTCAGGGCAGATGCAGGTGTTGAGATGTTTCGCCAGTTCCTCGCGCACAGTAGGTGACGTGGTTTCCTTGTAGCGCCGCTCCAGATTATTGATGATGCCTTCGAATGCATGCTCGCGTAACGTGGGTTTGCCACGCTCGTTGAGATAGCTGAATGGGATTTCTTCCTTGCCGCTGCCGTATAAAATAATTTGCTGTACTTTTTCCGGCAGGCTTTCGAAAGGACGTTCCAGATCGAAATCGTAATACTTGGCCAGGCTGTCCAGCATCTGGTAATAAAACTGGTTGCGTCGATCCCAGCCTTTGATTGCCCCAGAGCTTAACGACAATTGTGGGAAAGCCACAATCCGTTTTGGATCGAAAAAACTGATGCTGCCCAACCCATCGCATTTCGGGCAGGCACCCATCGGGTTGTTGAACGAGAACAAGCGCGGTTCCAGTTCTGGCAACGAATAATTGCAGATTGGGCAGGCAAACTTGGCGGAGAATATATGTTCTTTACCGCTGTCTATTTCCACTGCCAATGCGCGCCCTTCGGCATGGCGCAATGCGGTCTCGAATGATTCCGCCAGGCGCTGCTGGTTGTCTGCGCTGGCTTTTAGGCGATCCACCACAATCTCAACAGTGTGTTTCTTGTTCTTTGCCAGCGTGGGCAGCTTGTCTATCTCATGCACGGTGCCGTTTACGCGCAGTCGCATAAAACCTTGCGCACGCAACTCATTAAACAAATCGACTTGCTCGCCTTTGCGCTCAATGACCAATGGAGAAAGAATCATGATGCGCGTGTCTTGTGGTAGTTGCAGCACATGATCCACCATCTGCCCAACGCTTTGGGCCTGTAACACCAGATCATGCTGCGGGCAATATGGGTCACCTGCGCGTGCAAACAGCAGGCGCAGGTAGTCGTGAATTTCCGTCACCGTGCCGACAGTAGAACGTGGGTTATGCGAGGTGGCCTTTTGCTCAATGGCGATGGCAGGTGACAAGCCCTCGATTAAGTCCACATCCGGTTTTGCCATTAGTTGCAAAAACTGGCGTGCATAAGCGGACAGCGATTCGACATAGCGTCGCTGTCCCTCTGCATATAAAGTATCAAAAGCGAGGGAAGACTTACCGGAACCCGACAATCCAGTGATGACTACAAGTTGATTGCGTGGCAAATCGAGGCTGATGTTTTTCAGGTTGTGCGTGCGTGCGCCACGTATCTTAATACTGTCCATGCCGGTTACCGTAGGTTGCGCTAAACCTGCTAATATACGCGATTTTTTGCGCTTTCAATACTTCACATGGGAAACACACCTGATTCAATGACGCCACTTGAGCGCCGTGCCAGCATGGGTTTAGCCGGTATTTATGGCTTGCGGATGTTGGGGCTGTTCATCATTCTGCCGGTATTTGCGCTGTATGCCGCCGAACGGTTGCCTGGCGGCGAAAGCCGTACCCTGATCGGTATTGCCCTAGGGGCTTACGGCCTAACCCAGGCAGTATTGCAAATTCCAGCTGGCTGGATGTCCGACCATTACGGGCGCAAACCGGTGATCTATGCTGGACTGCTTCTATTCGCTATCGGCAGTTTCATCGCAGCTTCGGCGGACAACATCTATTGGGTCATCGCCGGGCGCGCGATCCAAGGCGCGGGAGCAATCAATGCCGCAGTGATGGCGCTAACCGCCGACCTCACGCGTGAGGAAGTCCGCACCAAGGCGATGGGGATGATAGGCATCACTATTGGTATTACATTTGCGATATCACTGGTACTAGCACCGATGTTGTATCAAGCGATAGATGTGCCTGGAATTTTTGCGCTAACCGGTGTATTGGCTCTTCTGGCCATGCTATTTGTGGCTTTTGTAATTCCAAATCCGGCTATTACGCGCTTTCATTCTGGTTCGGGGGCGAGTAGCAAACGATTTGGCGATGTGCTGCGTAATAAAGATTTGCTGCGACTCGATTTTGGTATTTTTTCCTTGCATGCGATTCTAATGTCGGTATTCATGCAAGTGCCATTCGTGCTGAAAAATAATGGGCTGGAGGTTGCTCAACATTGGCAAGTATATCTGCCAGTTATGTTGCTAGCTCTCATATTGATGGTGCCGCCTATCATTGTCGCCGAGAAAAAAGCAAAGATGAAGCAAGTGTTTATGGGCTCGATTGCACTGGCAGCGCTAGGGCAATTATTATTAATGCTGATGCAGAACAGTGTATGGGGTGTGATGCTGTCGCTGTTGCTGTTCTTCACTGCATTTAACGTGTTAGAGGCGACATTGCCTTCAATGATCAGTAAGATCGCCCCGCTGGCGGCTAAGGGTACAGCGATGGGCGTATATAGCAGCGTGCAGTTTCTCGGCGCATTTTTTGGCGCCATGGCGGGCGGTTTTCTGATGCAATATTTTGGCGGCAATGCAGTGTTTGCATTTGCGGTAGGCTTGTTATTGCTGTGGTTGCTAGTTGCCAGCACCATGCAGCCGCCTGCAGCGGTGCGTACCAAAATGTACCCATTGCCCGAAATGGATGGGCGTGCGGGCGCTGTTTTGCAACAACGCTTGGCGCAATTAAATGGGGTGCGCGAAGTAATGGTGGTGCCAGCCGAATGCATGGCTTGCCTTAAAGTAGATATGAGTGGCTTTGACGAAGCCGCGGTAGAAAATTTAGTGAGAGGAGAATGACATGTCGGTAAACAAAGTAATTTTAGTAGGACGGCTGGGTAAGGATCCAGAAACGCGTTACATGCCTAATGGCGAAGCAGTGACCAATGCCACATTGGCTACCTCAGAAAACTGGAAGGACAAAAGCGGGGAGAAACAGGAAAAAACCGAATGGCATAATCTAACTTTCTATCGTCGCCTAGCAGAAATTGCCGGAGAATTTCTGAAGAAAGGTTCGATGATTTACGTTGAAGGCAAGCTTGCCACGCGCAAATGGCAGGACAAGGAAGGCAAAGATCGCTATACCACCGATATCATTGTTAATGAGATGCAGATGCTGTCCAGTAAATCTGGCAGCGGTAATTTTGACATGGTGGATAAGCCACTTGCAGCATCGTCAACTGGTGTGCCTGCTACTAATAGACCGGCACCAGTCAAAAGCGGTGGTTTCGATAACTTTGATGACGATATACCGTTTTGAAATCACTTAGCGATTGCCTTGTAAAGTATAAATATAAAGCCCCTGCAAACAGGGGTTTTATTACTTTCATTCAATGTAAACGAGTTCGTACAACGATGCGCATGAAGTTAAAAAGTTGGGGCTTAAAATATAAGATCAAAAAAATCGCCACGCCAAGTAGCTTAAAATTGCAGTTACGCGTTTAACTTTATGATAGCAGGCTCATCTGGTAAGCCTATAGAGGCAGATAATAAGCGCATATTATTGATCCGGCACAGTTTATCCAAGAAGCCGTTCGCATTGAGATTCTATGGTTCGTGTCAAACATTTTTTGTAATCCTATCCGGGTCGAAAGTTGAATGGTAATGATGAATAGACCAGGCTGCGCGGGCGATTTTGCGGGCGATGATTACCAGTGCTGC
>QFXH01000017.1 GCA_003402345.1 Candidatus Nitrotoga sp. MKT
GACGTACACATCACTAGATCTTTTATAAAGCCATGGAAATAGAGGTCTCGGTCCTTTGCCCATGTCACGAACATGAGCCATCATCTCTTTGCTAACAACCTAACAAGCCTCGCTTGCATTAATTAAGGCTGTGTTGCAATTCCTTACTAACGTAACTATCCGGCAGACATTAAAGTAATGATTACAGCGAGGCACATCATGAAAGCGACATAACTCACTGTGCCATAGGTGGCAGCGTTTAGACCCTATGAACCACAGTCAACAGACAAGCTCTTCGAGAACAACTGCGAGTGATGGCGCCCCACTGCACACTTCACTAAGCTTTAACCCATAGTGACCGCTAACAAACGCCGTGACCACGGCACGCTGAACATTTTCTGCATGTACTTCCCCAAAGACATCGAAATGCCAATGACAAGGATTCAATTTTTCGGGCTGTGTTTTCCAGGTTGTAAACAACCTCTGTGATTGTGTTAAAATGCAAAAGGTTGTCATATCGAAAACAATTTATTAGTTTCTCCGGTTCCGAGGAGCGCTGCGACCCTGCATCAGGCAAGGCCAGGCTTGGAACTATGGGGTATATCTGTAGCAACGGCGCTCGTTCATTAATTTGAATGGAGAAAAATATGGACGCCGTTACCAACGCTGTATTTACCGACTACAAAATTGCCGACATCAATCTTGCTCCTTGGGGACGCAAAGAGATTGCTATTGCCGAAACTGAAATGCCGGGGTTGATGGCGATTCGCGAAGAATATGCAGGCGCGCAACCGTTGCGCGGTTCACGCATCGCCGGTTCACTGCATATGACCATCCAGACTGCCGTACTGATTGAAACCCTGAAAGCCTTGGGAGCAGAGGTACGCTGGGCTTCCTGCAATATATACTCCACCCAGGATCATGCGGCATCAGCTATAGCCGCAGGCGGTACACCGGTATTTGCAATCAAAGGGGAATCACTTGAAGAATATTGGGAATATACCCATCGCATCTTCGAATGGCCTAACGACAATCACGCCAACATGATTCTGGACGATGGTGGCGATGCGACCTTATTGTTGCATCTGGGCGCACGTGCTGAAATAGACGCATCGCTTATCAGCAAGCCCACTTCGGAAGAAGAAACTTTTCTGTATGCCGCAATCAAACAGCGCCTTGCTACGCAGCCTGGCTGGTATTCCAAACGTTTAGCGGCGATTAAAGGGGTGACGGAAGAAACTACAACCGGCGTGCATCGTCTGTACCAGATGCATGCGCGCGGCGAGCTGAAATTCCCTGGTATTAACGTCAACGATTCGGTTACCAAATCCAAATTTGACAACCTGTACGGTTGCCGAGAATCGCTGGTGGATGGCATTAAACGTGCAACCGATGTAATGATTGCGGGAAAGATTGCTGTTATTGCCGGTTACGGAGATGTAGGTAAAGGCTCGGCACAAGCAATGCGCGCATTGTCGGCTCAAGTTTGGGTAACGGAAATTGATCCGATTTGCGCGTTGCAAGCTGCTATGGAAGGGTATCGTGTCGTTACCATGGATTACGCTGCTGAACATGGCGATATTTTCGTGACCTGCACCGGTAACTATCATGTGATCACTCATGAGCATATGAAGAAAATGAAGAATCAGGCCATCGTGTGTAATATTGGCCATTTCGATAACGAAATCGACGTTGCGTCACTTAAGGCCTACACGTGGGATAACATCAAACCACAAGTCGATCACATCATTTTCCCCGCAGTAGATGGTCAACCCGCCAAGCGCATCATTCTGCTGGCCGAAGGCCGCTTGGTGAATCTAGGTTGTGGCACGGGCCATCCTTCTTATGTGATGAGCTCCTCATTTGCCAATCAGACCATCGCCCAAATCGAGCTATGGAGCGAGGCAAAAAAAGGGACCGGTAAATATCCGGTCGGTGTGTATACCTTGCCCAAACACTTGGATGAAAAAGTAGCGATATTGCAATTGAAAAAGCTTAATGCACAACTGAGTACGCTTACAGACCAACAAGCCGCTTACATCGGCGTGCCTAAAGAAGGACCTTACAAATCGGATCATTATCGCTACTAAAATGTAAGCTCTGACATACTTGAAAGCAACCTTAAAGACAGCCTTATGCGACTCATCCTGATCTGGATTTTCAATGCAATAGCACTGCTAGCGGTTGCTTACCTGTTGCCAGGTATTCGTGTGGATGGTTTTATCTCCGCATTAATTGCTGCATTAATACTGGGTCTCATTAATACGCTTCTGCGGCCCTTTCTGATTCTGCTTACCCTGCCAGTCACTGTTCTATCACTTGGCCTGTTCATCCTAGTAATAAACGGTTTACTGTTCTGGTTTGCCGGTTCGGTGCTAAAAGGTTTCGAAGTCAATAGCTTTGGGGCAGGTGTGATCGGTGCTTTGTTATATAGTGCTTTCTCATTCGTACTATCACTGTTCCTGCGGCAAAAAATTTCGTAGCAGGAACGGTGACCATTAATCATGACAAACTCTAAATCATTTAGTTTCGAATTTTTCCCGCCACAAACACAAGAGGGCGCAAACAAACTCGCCTCCGCACGCAGACAATTAGCAATACTTGAACCCACATTTTTCTCGGTTACCTTCGGTGCGGGCGGCTCCACGCGTGAACGCACCTTGGAAGCGGTACAGCAGATCAAAGCTGACGGTTATGAAGCCGCGCCTCATTTATCTTGCGTCGGCTCCACACGCGAAAACATCCGCACGATTTTGCATACCTACAAAAATATGGGGATCAAACGCATCGTGGCACTGCGTGGCGACTTACCCTCCGGAATGGCCACCTCTGGCGAATTCCACTACGCCAATGAACTAGTATCATTCATCCGCGCTGAGACTGGCGAGCACTTCCATATCGAGGTGGCGGCCTACCCAGAATTCCATCCACAAGCGAAATCGCCGCGCGATGACCTGTTAAACTTTAAACGCAAAGTAATGGCTGGAGCAAACTCTGCTATTACCCAATATTTCTATAACGCCGACGGCTACTTCCGCTTCGTTGAGGAATGTCGTAAGTTGGGCGTTACACTTCCCATCGTGCCCGGCGTAATGCCCATCATGAAATTCTCGCAGTTAGCGCGATTTTCAGATTTATGCGGTGCAGAAATTCCACGCTCGATACGAAAAATATTGGAGAGCTATGGCGATGACAACGAATCCGTACAGGCATTCGGCCTTGATGTTGTCACGCAACTGTGTGAACGTCTGCTCGCCGGCGGTGCGCCTGGCCTCCATTTCTATACGCTCAACCAGTCTGCCCCTTCAATGGAAATATGGAAACGCCTAGGACTTTGACAGCCCTGTGGTGATCGGCTACCCTGATTTACCCGATATATTAACTCTCTTAACTTAAGAAGCTGATTTATGAATTACAATAACAACCATGTCACAACTTGATTTCAGGCATCATTTCCTAATTGCCATGCCCGCCATGGTAGATTCCCATTTTGCTAAAACACTTGTTTACATTTGTGAGCACAATGAACAAGGGGCGTTAGGCATTATAGTAAACCGCCCAACTAATCTCACCCTTGGCGAATTATTCGATCAGACTAAAATTCCAGTGAGCGAGTTTAAATTAAGTGGCATGCCGGTGTATTTTGGCGGGCCAGTGCAGACAGACCGGGGATTTGTATTGCATAACCCAGTGGGTCAATGGCAATCTACTTTATCCATCAACGACAATCTTGGTCTAACTACCTCTAGGGATATTTTACTGGCGGTAGGCGCAGGATTAGAACCCAAAAACCTGCTGCTGACCTTGGGCTATTCCGGCTGGGCGCAAGGGCAATTAGAGCATGAGTTAACACAAAACGCTTGGCTCACTGTACCCGCCTCTGAACACATATTATTTGAACTGTCCTCAGAGGAACGCTTGCCTGCTGCAATGGCTCTGTTGGGCGTAGATTATGCATCACTCTCAGAGTATGCGGGACATGCCTGACGAGGGCATTACCATTGCGGTACAAGGCATTTTGCTTGGATTCGATTTTGGTACTAAACGCATCGGCGTGGCGGTAGGCAACTCTCTTTCTTGTACTGCACGGCCATTAACAACTTTGCATGGCGAACATAATGGGCAACGCTTTGCTGCCATCGGTGAGCTTATCCGGGAGTGGGAGCCATCTGCGCTAGTAGTGGGGTTACCCAGTCATGATGATGGTACGCCACACGAACTAACCCGCTTATGTCGCCGCTTCGCTCAGCGCCTCAAGGGGCGCTTTGCTTTGCCTACCATTTTAGTGGACGAACGATATACTTCCACTGCCGCAAGTTCGCAACTGGCTGAAATGGGTATACGTGGCATCAAGCAAAAGCCGCTGCTCGACCAGGTCGCGGCGCAGCAAATTCTGCAAGCCTACTTTGATGAGCCCACGACAGAACAAATTACATGAATAATCCACAACTCAATAAACATGGCGAACTACAGCACTTGCTCTCTACTGAAGGGTTACCAGCACCTATCTTGCGCAATATTTTAGATACAGCGGCTTCCTTTATGAACGTGGCTGAGGGGCGAGACATTAAAAAACTCCCATTGCTGCACGGCAAATCTATATTCAATATATTTTTCGAAAATAGCACCCGCACCCGTACTACTTTCGAGATTGCTGCCAAGCGTCTTTCGGCCGATGTAGTCAACTTGAACATTGGTTCTTCCTCTGCCAGTAAAGGCGAAACTTTACTTGATACTGTCGATAATTTATGCGCCATGCATGCTGACATGTTCGTAGTGCGCCACTCGCAGAGCGGCACAGCCCACCTCATTGCCAAGCACGTTGCGCCGGAAATCCATGTCATTAATGCCGGTGACGGGCGCCATGCGCACCCAACGCAGGCGCTACTTGATATGTTCACCATTCGTCATTACAAGAAAGAATTTCATAACCTGCGCGTGGCTATCATCGGCGACATACTGCATTCGCGCGTGGCGCGTTCGCAAATTCATGCACTGACCACCTTGGGCGTACCGGAAGTTCGCGTCATCGCCCCTAAGACGTTATTGCCAAGCTGCGTCGATAAACTCGGGGTGCGGGTGTATCACGACATGGCGCAAGGCTTACGCGATGTGGATGTGGTGATGATGTTGCGCTTACAGAACGAACGCATGCAGGGCGCGGTGTTGCCCAGCGCACAAGAATATTTCAAGTACTATGGCCTCACCCAGGAAAAATTGGTATTAGCCAAAACGGATGCCATCGTGATGCACCCAGGGCCGATGAATCGTGGTGTGGAGATCGATTCCAGCGTTGCGGATGGGACACAATCGGTAATCTTGCCACAAGTCACTTTTGGCATTGCGGTACGCATGGCGGTGATGAGCACCTTGGCGGGAGTTGGGCAATGAATATCCAGATTAAAAACGGACATCTAATTGATCCAAAAAATCAGATTGATGGCCTCCACGATTTATTTATCGTGGCTGGTAAAGTGGCTGCTATTGGCAGCGCGCCAGCAGGTTTTGTGGCGCAACAAGTGATTGATGCAACAGGTCTTGTAGTTGCCCCCGGGTTGATCGATCTTGCCGCGCGCCTGCGCGAACCAGGTTACGAATACAGGGCCACGCTTGAATCCGAGATGGATGCAGCAGTAGCTGGCGGCATCACGACACTGGCATGCCCACCGGACACCGATCCACCACTGGATGAACCGGGTCTGGTAGAAATGCTTAAGCATCGTGCCCGTGCATTGAATAAGGCACATGTTTATCCGGTGGGTGCGCTGACCTACGGGCTGAAAGGTGCGGAACTTACCGAGATGGCTGAGCTGGCCGATGCCGGTTGTATCGCCTTCAGTCAAGCCGATGCTGCGCTTACTGACACGCGTGTGCTGATGCGCGCCATGCAATATGCCGCCACCTTTGGTTTCAGTGTTTGGCTGCGCCCGCAGGACAGCTTCCTTGCACGCGATGGTGTGGCGCACGATGGCGAAGTCGCGACACGTCTGGGCTTACCCGCCATTCCGGTGTGTGCGGAGACCATTGCGCTGTCCACCACGTTGCAATTGGCGCGTGAGACCGGCGTGCGGCTGCATGTCTGTCGTATCTCCAGTGCAGAAGGGGTGGCGCTGGTGCGTGCCGCCAAACAACAGGGATTAACGCTTACCTGCGATGTGTCTGCCAACCATGTGCACCTGTCTGAAATGGATATCGGATTCTTTGATGCCAACTGCCATCTGGTACCACCGTTGCGCAGCCAGCGCGACCGCGATGCATTGCATGCCGGTTTGCTCGACGGATCAATCGACGCAATTTGCTCCGATCACACGCCAGTGGACGAAGATGCCAAACAACTGCCTTTCGCCGAGGCCGAAGCAGGCGCGACTGGGTTGGAATTGCTGCTACCGCTGGCGCTCAAGTGGGCGAAGCAGGGCCGTCTCGCAGTCGCCGATGGACTCGCCAAGATTACGCTGCAGCCTGCGCGCATATTAGGCTTGGACGCTGGGCATCTGTCTGTCGGAGCCGCTGCCGATGTGTGCGTGTTCGATCCAGATAAGTACTGGAAAGTTGAACCTGCGGCATTGAAAAGCCAAGGAAAAAATACGCCATTCATCGGTATGGAATTGCAGGGCCGTGTGCGCTATACCTTGGTTGATGGGCAACTTATTTATCAATCAAAGGCTTGTCAATAACCCTGGTTGTGCGGCAATCTGTAGATTCAGGCTGGTAATTCAATAATGAACTTTTCTAAAACAGTTAAAGTTCACTAAAAGCATTAGTTAATCACGTACTTAGACATAAGTACAGATGCCCCACCACTGCATACACCATTACCCTTGAAAAAATATGATTAAAAATTTGACCATTAAATCGCGTTTGATCGTTACTTTTTTTTTCATTGCAATCACCCTGTTAGGAATTGAATCGATTTCCCTATTTGGAATGAGCAAGGCTAGGGACAGTCTAAAAACCGTTTATGAGGATCGCATCATTGCGCTCGATCAGCTAACGGACATTGAATCGTTGATATTGCAAAACCGCATCGCCATAACGGCTAGCCTGGTGACGTCGACGCCCGATGAAATTAGCATTAATGTTACAAAGCTAGAAAAAAATAAAGCGGAGATTGACACGATATGGAAAGCCTATATGGCCACCTATCTAACGCCCGAAGAAAAAATACTGGCGGATAAATTTACCGATGACTATAAAAAATTCGTTACCCAAGCTCTAAATCCAGCCGCCACCGCTTTACGCGAAAACGACTTAAAAAAAGCGAACCGAATCATCGTGGAAAATATCCGCCCCCTCTATCTACCCGTTGGTAAAGGAATCAAGACACTTGGCAAGCTGCAATTGAGTGTAACTAAGCAGGAATATGAAGCGGTACAGAATCTCTACGATATTATTCGCAACATTATCATCGCTACCGCAATCATTGGCCTGGGGTTGGCCATATGGATTGGTTTTATGCTTGTCCGCGCCATTTCCCGGCCGCTAGAAGACGTAGTGAAAATTGCCCGAGGGGTTGCCGCAGGTAATTTGACGCAAAAAATCGAAATCCGCTCAACAAATGAAATTGGCCAACTGATGAAAGCCCTGAAGGAAATACACGATAACCTAGTGAAAATCATCGGCCAAGTACGTGACAGCGAAGCGCGTACCCGTACGGTGCTAGACAACGTGGACGAAGGCATCATTGCAATTAATGAAGACGGTGTGATCGAAATCTTTAACCCGGCTGCGGAGCATATTTTTGGTTACAAAGGAAACGAGATCATTGGTAAAAATGCCAGCCTGCTAACGCAGGAGCCAAATCAAGACCGGCATAATAATTCTCTTAAGCAACATCAGCAGTTGAATAAACCCACAGCTCCTGGAATAAGCAGGGAAATAATGGGCGTGCGCAAGAACGGCACAAATTTTCCGCTGGAATTCAAAACACGTGAAATCCGCTTCAATATGGGGCAGCTTCATATCGTAGTGACAAGAGATTTGACTGCCTACAAGCAAGCAGAGGCAGAGCAAAAAAAGCATGAGCAGGTGCAGCGGAGAAACGTTGAGTTGGAGACGGCTAGCCGAATGAAATCGGAGTTTTTCTCTACTATGTCGCACGAACTAAGGACACCACTTAACGCCATTATCGGTTTTTCTGAAGTGCTCAAGGATGGTCTGATAGGCGATCTGACTGATGAACAACGTGGCTATATAGGTGACATCTTAGAGAGCGGCCAGCATCAATTATCCCTGATCAATGACATCCTGGATTTGTCAAAAATGGAAGCCGGCAAAATGACCCTCTATCTGGAGCCGGTCGATCTGAGCTTACTGCTCTCCAACAGCCTATCTATGGTCAAGGGGAAAGCTGCCGCCCAGCACATCCATCTCAATTTAGATATTGCTGATGGATTGGGCGATATCCAGGCAGACATGCGCAAGGTCAAGCAAATCGTTTATAACCTGCTATCTAACGCGGTTAAGTTTACTCCCAAAGGCGGCGTTGTAACTTTGCGTGCCCGCCGCGTGCCACACGCCCAAGTCGGCCAGCTAAGTGGTCGATTGGCGGCAGGACTGAGCTTCCCTTGGAATGACAACAAAATTACGGATTTCATCGAAATCAGTGTCACCGACAACGGCATCGGTATCGCTAATGAGAATTTTGAACGGCTGTTTACACCGTTCAGCCAGATTGATAGCAGTCTGGCACGCAAATTTGAAGGGACAGGGTTAGGTTTGACGATCGTAAAAAACCTTGTTGAACTACACAACGGTACGGTGACGGTGGAAAGTACCGAAGGTCAGGGCGCCTGCTTCACGGTCTGGCTACCGTTATGGCCGGCGGGAAAAGTAGTTACTACACTGACCGATGAGCGAGCCAACCCAGTCATCCCCTCATCATCGCTGGCGCTCTGCCATTCTGGAGAGCGGTTCGCCTTAGTGGTAGAAGATGACGACCGGGCGGCTGAATTAATCCGCATTCAACTAGATGTGTTAGGTATCAGAACGTTGCATGCCGTTAATGCTGAAGCTGCATTCAATCTCGCCATGCAACAGCCACTAGCGTTAATCACGTTGGACATTTTTTTACCCGATACGATTGGTTGGGAATTTCTCACCCGCATCAAACAAATTCCTGCTCTGGCTCATATTCCGGTGGTAATTATTTCAATTGTGGCAAACTACAGCATGGGTTTATCCCTTGGTGCCTCGGCGGTGTTACAAAAACCAATCAGCCGCGCGAATTTGCATGATGCGCTGACCGATATTGGCCTGCATCCGTCATCACAACCCAAACAGCCGTTGACAATACTGGTGGTGGACGACGATCCCAAAGCCGTGGAAATCATTGCCATCCACTTACGGGACACTGGCTACACGATAGTACGGGCCTATGGTGGACATGAAGCGATTGAGGCAACATACCGTTTGTTGCCCGATCTGATTGTGCTCGACCTGCTAATGCCAGAAGTGAACGGTTTTGACGTGGTGCAGGCACTTAAAAACAACATTAACACTGCGCGTATCCCGATTCTAGTCGTTACCTCCAAAGAAATTACCGCCGAAGATCGTACCGCACTTGATCATCAGGTAAAGAAAATCATGAAGAAGACTGTATTGAACCAAGGCCACTTTCTCAGCGAGGTACGTTCGGCAATGGCATCTAGCCGGAAGGAATCCTGACATGGCGAAAATATTGGTTGTCGAGGATCACCTTACGAATATGGAGCTAGCAATAGCTCCCTTACAAATTTTATTGAATATCCAGTTGTTTGGCATGGAGGCCTAATCACTACAGCACTGCTCGAGCAGTGCTTGCCACGCACACCATTCCGGTCATTGCACTGGCTACTTTGGAGAAAAAATTGATAAAAATGCCACTACGACGCCGATTGTAACGGGTAAATCGCGAAACCAGCGCTATACGGAATTATTGGCAGGGATCAAGGCACAGTTGGCGAAGCACAATTATTCGTTATATTCTTCAACAAAGCTGAATTAAAGAAAAAAGGCCACCATGACTCTACTGCACAAAGCGACAATCCTGATTGTAGATGACGAGCCCAAAAACAGGAGCTTGCTGGGAGCCATGCTTAAGCCGGAGGGCTACCTTACCATTACTGCAGGCAGCGGCGAAGAAGCATTGGCTACGGTAGCTGAAAATCCTCCAGACTTGATTCTGCTCGATGTCATGATGCCCGGGATAGATGGTTACCATGTGGCGACCCAGCTTAAGGCCAATCCCGCCACCCGCAACCTGCCCATCATTATGCTCTCCGCATTGGATGACCGCAGCTCCAAGCTGGCCGGACTGAGTGCCGGGGCAGAAGACTTTCTTACTAAGCCGATCGATCGTGCCGAGTTGTGGGTGCGCGTGCGCAATCTGTTACGGCTGAAAGAATACAGTGACTTCCTCGCCGAACATAATCAGCTTCTCAAGCAAGCTGTGCGCGGGCAAAGTAAAGAAATTATGGAGCGCAAACGCGCGGAGATTCAAATCAATCGACTCAACCGCCTCTACGCAATCTTAAGCGGCATCAATGCAGCCGTTGTTCGTATCCGGAACCGGCAGGAGTTATTTTCTGAAGCTTGCCGTATTACAGTGGAGCACGGCCAATTCAGGATGGCTTGGATAGGCTCAATAGACTCCCAGGGAGAGCTGACACCCTTGGCCTGGTCCGGTTTTAACGAAGGATATCTTGATCAGCTCACCTCATATATTAGAGACAACGGGACAAATGCATTACCGCTTGTAGCGCAGGCATTACAGAAAAAAACACCCGTTGTCTGCAACGATTTTAATGCCGACCCCAAACTGACGCACTGGCACAGCGAAGCACTGCAACGCGGCTACCGTTCCATGGGTATATTTCCCCTAATCGGGGATGATCAGCCGGCTGGCATATTCACCCTCTATGCGTCAGAGCAAAATTTTTTCGACATGGAAGAAATAAAACTGCTTACTGAGCTAACCGCAAATATTTCATATGCACTGGAATATATAAAAAAAGAAGAAAAGCTCAATTACCTGGCCTATCACGACGTCCTGACCGGACTCCCCAGTCGCACCCTGCTATATGATCGGCTCGTCCAAGCGCTGGCCAACTCGCATCGCCACAAAGATAAGTTAGGTGTGCTGTTCATTGATTTGGACAACTTCAAAAACGTAAATGACAGTTTGGGTCATCATGCTGGCGATATGTTACTGAAACAAGTTGCCGCAATGTTTTCCGCCTGTATGCGGGAGGGCGATACTGTAGCGCGCTTGGGCGGGGATGAATTCGTGGTAATCCTGGACAGTATGACATCAGAAAACGACGCCTGGATGGTATCGCAAAAAATCCTCAAGTTTATGACTGAGCCACTCACTATTGAGGGCCACGAGCTACTCGTTACATGCAGTATCGGTATCGCGCTCTACCCCAAGGATGGTGAAGATGCCAAGACTCTGCTTCAGAGTGCCGATGGTGCGCTGTACCTGGCCAAGAGCAAAGGACGCAACAATGCCCAGTTCTGCACCTCCGAAATGAATGCCAAGGCACTGGAGCGACTCACGTTAGAAAATAGCCTGAGACAAGCAATTAATCGCCAGGAATTTCTGCTTCATTACCAACCGCGAGTACATATGATTAGCGGCGAAATCACCGGCATGGAAGCTTTGATACGTTGGCAACATCCTACCCAAGGCTTACTTTATCCAACCAAGTTCATCCCGGTAGCAGAAGAATCTGACCTGATAGTGCCACTCGGGGAATGGGTGTTGCGCACCGCCTGCAAGCAGAATAAAGCGTGGCAGCTTGCCGGGCTCAAGCCAGTATGTATTGCAGTCAACCTTTCAGCACGCCAATTCAAACAGCAAGATCTGGCTGAAATTATTACCCGTATTTTAAAAGAAACCGAGCTAGATCCCTGCTATCTCGAGCTGGAATTAACTGAGAGCATGGTCATGCAGCACGTAGAAACAGCCATAGCTACACTCACTCAAATCAAAGCGATCGGGGTAAAGGTATCGATTGATGATTTCGGTATTGGCTATTCAAGCCTGAATTACCTCAAACACTTTCCAATAAGCTTTCTTAAAATAGACCAATCATTCGTACGTGACATCACCACCAACCGGGATGACGCCATCATCGCCAAGATTATCATTTCCATGGCACATGATTTAGGGCTCAGAGTCATCGCGGAGGGGGTGGAAACCGAAGAACAGAAATCCTTCCTACACTTGCATTGTTGTGATGAAATGCAGGGCTACTTTTTCAGTACTCCGATTCCCGCCAAGGAATTAGAAATTCTGCTCAAGGAAGGGCGCTGCATGTCGACTACGAAACCTCGGCTACTTTGAGTGCAATTGCCTTTTCTAATGACGAAAAAAACATCCTGACTTAGCTTATTCGTCCATAGTTTCGTGACGACTATAATAATTTCAAGGTGAATAGTCTTACTGTCGTCTTTAGATATATTGACTAACCATTTAATGGTTACAGTAATTTTCACTCAGCATGTGCTGAGATGAATAATACTTAGCTTTGCGCAAGGTGAAATAACTCCGTTTCAATATAAAACATTAACGCGATATTTAATATTGATCTGCTACGATCCGTAGTTGAATCTACTTACTAGCAGACCATAACAAATCACCAATGAAAGGCTATTTTTAAGATATGAACCCATTACTCAATTTTTCCGGTTTACCGCGTTTTGAGGAAATTCGCTCCAAACACGTTGCGCCGGCGCTTGATCAACTTTTAGCTGAAAATCGTGAACTATGCCAGCGACTATTGGCCGATGTGGCCGCCCCCACCTGGGACAATTTCATACAGCCATTAGCAGACGCCAACGAGCGTTTGTCTCGATCATGGGGGCAGGTCTCACACTTAAATGCAGTGATGAATTCGACCCCACTGCGCGAAGTATACAACGCCAATTTACCAAAAATTACACAGTATTACGCCGAGCTGTCGCAAAATATCGCTCTGTTTCAGAAGGTAAAAACCATACACTCCAGCGCAGAATTTGCAACTTTGAATGCGGCACGTCAGAAAATTATTGAGAATCAACTACGTGATTTTCGCCTCGGCGGGGCTGAATTACCGGAAGCGCAAAAGGCACGCTTTCTAGCCATTCAGGAGGAGCTTTCCACGTTGTGCTCGCGTTTTTCCGATAATATTTTGGATGCTACTAACGCTTACACATGGCTGATTGAAGACGAAGCAGAGTTGTCCGGCATCCCGGCAGATGAGCGTCAGGTTGCTGCCGAAGCAGCGCAAGAAGAAGGCAAAACGGGTTGGCTGTTCACCCTGAAAGCCCCTTCTTATGGCCCACTTATGCAATACGCAGATAACCGTGCGCTGCGCGAGCGCATGTACACTGCAAACAGCACCCGCGCCAGCGAGCTTTCGCCAAACGCTTCAACCGAAGATCAATCCAAGCCGGAATGGGATAACACACCGCTGATGAAGCAGATTCTAAAGCTGCGCAACGAAGAAGCGCAGCTGCTGGGATTTTCAAATTTTGCGGAGCTTTCGCTGGCAACTAAAATGGCGAGCACGCCGCAACAGGTACAAGACTTCTTGGGTGAATTGGCGCAACGCGCACGACCTTTCGCCGAACGGGACCTGACAGAACTGCGTGAATTTGCCCGCGATCACCTCGGCATAGCAGATTTACAGGCATGGGATGTCAGTTACGCCAGTGAACATTTACGGCAACAACGCTATGCCTTTTCCGAACAGGAAGTGAAGCAATATTTCCCGGAAGATAGAGTACTGGATGGCATGTTCAAGTTAGTGGAAACGTTATATGGCCTAACCGTCCGTTCTGCGCCAGCGCCACTATGGCATTTAACAGTAAGTTTTTACGACATTCTGGACAGTGACGGCAGGATAGTCGGCCAGTTTTATCTCGATCTGTATGCGCGTAGCAGCAAACGCGGCGGCGCGTGGATGGATGACGCCATCACGCGGCGCCGCATTACGGCTGGCATCCAAACACCCGTCGCCTACCTCAACTGCAATTTTGCTGCGCCAGTGGGGGACAAACGCGCGCTCTTCACGCACGATGAAGTCATCACCCTGTTTCATGAATTCGGCCATGGCCTGCACCATTTGCTAACGCAAGTGGAAGATCTCGGTGTATCTGGCATCAACGGTGTGGAATGGGACGCAGTGGAATTGCCCAGCCAGTTTATGGAAAACTTCTGCTGGGAGTGGGATGTACTGCAAGACTTGACCAGACATGCAGATACGGGGCAAAAATTACCGCGCGCCTTATTCGACAAAATACAGGCAGCGAAAAACTTCCAGAATGGCTTGCAAACTTTACGCCAAATAGAATTTTCTTTATTTGACATGCGGTTACATAGCGACTTCGATCCACAGGGTACACAGACTATCCAGCAATTATTGGACGAAGTGCGTAACAAAGTGGCGGTACTTATCCCGCCCGCATTCAACCGATTCCCTAATAGCTTTTCACACATTTTCGCTGGTGGCTATGCGGCTGGCTATTACAGCTACAAATGGGCGGAAGTATTATCCGCGGACGCATATAGCCTGTTTGAAGAAAGTGGCGTACTCAACTTGACGACCGGACTGCGTTTCCGCGAAGAAATACTAGCAATGGGGGGTAGCCGTGATGCGATGCAATCCTTTGTGGCATTTCGGGGCCGTGAACCGACAATTGATGCGCTATTACGGCACAGCGGTTTGGTCGCGGCAAGCTAAATTTGTGTTCAGTTTCTGAGAGGGCAATATGAAAAAACATTTCGTGTGGGCCGGATTAATAGCGTTAGCGTGCGGCAGTACACAGGCAGATGGGCTATATCGTTGGGTGGATAAATCCGGCAAAGTATATTATGGCGATGCCCCGGCAGCAGATGCGGCAGCAGTTGAAAAAAAGAAATTTGGCGCTGCCCCAACAATTGATGTGAACGACTTACCTTATGCAACACGGCGTGCCAAACAAAATTTTCCGGTCGCTCTATATGTAGCCGAGAATTGTGGCGATCCTTGCAAACAGGCACGCGAATTCCTTAATAAGCGTGGTATTCCATTTACCGAAAATAACCTGCGCACCAAAGAAGAACTAAATACTTTCAAACAGTTATCCGGTAGCGAAGGCGTACCGACACTCGCAGTAGGTAAAACTTGGTTCAAAGGTTTTCAGGCGGAACAGTGGGGCGGTGGGCTGGATATAGCAGGTTATTCCCAAACTCCATCCCATCAAACACAACCACCTGCCGACCCATTAAAAACCAAGCCTGAGAAAACTACAATTCCACATTAACAAAATCGGAGATGTCGTAGGGTCGGTTATACTTCAGAGTGGAATCCGCCACCGTTTTTATTTCATCTTGAACAAACTGGTCGAATTGAGCAAACTCTCCGGCTCCAATGTGCTGCTATTTACCAGCACTACTTTATGGCGTGACAATGCCCCTTGCTTTAGCTCAACGTTGCGTAGTGGAACATTAAAGCTAGCAGCAATGAAGCGCAGCAGCGCTTCATTGGCACGCCCCTCAATGGGTGGTGCGGCTAGGCGAATCTTGAGTGCATCACCATGCAAGCCGATCACCTCAGTACGTTTAGCACCCGGTTGAACATACAATACCAGGGTGATGACATCTCCTTCGCAGCGATACCACACGTTCAAAACGGACTATTAACTAAACTTTCCAACCAACGCAGCGGCACGATGAGGATGAGTTGGCACACGATAAGTAGTAGTAGCAAGGTAAAATCTATATTGCCCACGGGCGGGATACGCCGTTGCAGGGGCAAAAGAAAAGGCTGCGTCACTGCGTCCATCAAACCCGCCATCGGTGAATGAGGGTTAAACCACGATAATAATGCCTGAATAAACAGTGCAGCCATGAGCAAGTATAGGCTGAGCTTGAGTAGCTTGACCGCTGTCCACATAAGCAGTCCGATCACGGGGAAATCAATAGGCAAACCTTGTAACCAGAGCGTGGCGGCGAGATAAATCGCTTCCGCCACGAAAGCCAACAGCAAGGTGGCGATATCAAAACCCCAAGCAGAAGGAATCAACCGGCGCGCCCGCAGTACCAAAAAATTGGTAATCGTCATAATGAATGCACCCAGCGGGTTGCGCATCGGCGCGCGTAACCATTGCAAGTGGAAACGCAGTAACAATATGACAGCGAACGGCTGTAACAAAGTGTCAAACAAAAATTGTAGTGCTTCACTCAGCATGACGCACTCCCCAGTTCATCACCCATTTCCTTGGCGCGTTTGGCTGCCGCTTGCACTGCTGTAACAATATGTTGCTTGACCGCATTGGCTTCCATGCTGAGCAGGGCGCGCTCGGTCGTGCCATTTTTGGAAGTAACGCGTGTTCGCAGCACACTCACATCTTCGCTACTGACATCGGCAAGTTTAACTGCACCGTTGAAAGTATTGATTGCCAAATGGCGTGCTGTTTCAGCATCGAAGCCAAGTTCGCTGGCCGCCTGTTGTAGCGCCTCGATAAAATAAAACACATAGGCGGGGCCGCTGCCAGACACCGCAGTAACCGCATCCATCATTACTTCATTTTTCAGCCATATCGTGCTACCTACCGCACCGAGTATGGTTTGTGCTGTGTCGCACTGCACCTTACTTACCGCTGGCAACGCATACAAGCCAGTAATGCCGCTCTGAATTAAAGCAGGCGTATTTGGCATGGCGCGCACAATGTTTTGCGAACCCAGCCATTGCGCCAGATCAGCGGCGCGAATACCGGCTGCTATCGAGATAAGCAATTGCCCAGTCAACAATGGAGCCAGGCTTATTGCGACCCCATGCAACTGCTGCGGCTTAACCGCTAATACAATAACATCACTGCCCGCCACTGCCACTTTCAGTTCGGCTACCGCTTGCACCCCAAATTCATTGTATAACTTGGCATGGTGGCTGACATTGATTTCCACTACGCTTATCTGCGCGGCAACAAAGTTCTGCTTAAGCAAGCCGCCAATGAGTGCGGTCGCCATGTTGCCGCCTCCGATAAAACAAACTTTCATTGATTTCCTCCATAGTTTCTTTCGCCAAAGATTGCCGTCCCGACACGCACAATAGTCGCCCCTTCCAGTATTGCCGCACTGAAATCATGCGACATCCCCATCGATAGAGTATCCAGTGTCAATCCTTGTATGTTGATCTGCTGCATAAGCTCACGCAGTTTTAAAAATGGTATGCGTTGTGCTGCCAATCCTTCAACAGGCGCAGGAATGGCCATCAGCCCACGCAACTTAAGTTGTGGCAAACGCACCACAGCCTGTGCCAGCTCCACCAATCCGCCAGGGGCTACGCCGCTCTTGCTGTCTTCTCCGCTCACATTAACCTGTATGCATATATTTAGTGGCGGCAAACTGGCTGGCCGCTGCGCTGACAAACGTTCAGCGATTTTTAACCTGTCAACGCTGTGTGCCCATGCGAAATGCGTTGCAATGGCCCGCGTTTTATTACTCTGTATCGGCCCGATGAAATGCCACTCTAGCGGCACGTCACGTAGCAGCTCAATTTTATCCAAGGCTTCCTGGATATAACTTTCACCGAAAGCGCGTTGCCCGGCCTGGTATGCTTCACGCACTGCAACAGCAGAAAAACCCTTGCTCACCGCCAGCAGCTCAATACTTTCCTTGCGCCGATGAGCCATGCGCACAGCTTGTGTAATAGCATGATGGACAGCTTGCAAGTTGGAAGTGATCGCGGTCATAATTAACCGATCGTCAAACTGAATGCTTCATTAAATTTGAGTGATTGCACAGTATCTTGTCTGACAAACATCAATGTGAAGATGCGGTAGAGGCACTATTAGTCGCGCCCCTGGCTTATTTTCATGCGATAGTTCAGTTCTGCGAATTAACTAGGATTATATATGGACATTACCGAACTGCTTGCTTTTGGTGTTAAAAACAAGGCTTCTGATTTGCACCTATCTGCTGGGTTGCCACCGATGATTCGTGTGCATGGTGACATACGCAAAATTAACCTGCCGGCGATGCTACACACGGAAGTGCATGCCATGGTATATGACATCATGAACGACGGGCAGCGCAAAATTTATGAAGAAAATAAAGAAATCGATTTTTCTTTTGAGATCCCGGGACTCGCACGTTTTCGCGTAAATGCTTTTGTCCATCAGCGCGGTGCGGGCGCGGTGATGCGTACCATTCCATCTAAAATATTGACCCTGGCAGATCTTAAGGCTCCCAAAATTTTTGAGTCTATTGCCGATTATCCGCGCGGCATAGTGTTAGTGACTGGACCAACCGGGTCGGGTAAATCCACCACGTTGGCAGCAATGGTTAATCATCGCAATGAACATGAAATGGGGCACATACTTACCGTTGAAGATCCGATTGAGTTTGTGCATGAAAGCAAAAAGTGTTTGGTTAACCAGCGCGAGGTCGGTGCGCATACTCTTTCATTCCAAAATGCTTTACGTAGCGCATTGCGCGAAGATCCAGACATTATCTTGGTAGGTGAAATGCGCGACTTAGAAACGATACGCCTGGCCATGTCTGCAGCTGAAACCGGCCATTTGGTGTTTGGAACACTGCATACCAGTTCTGCAGCCAAGACCATCGACCGCATCATTGACGTTTTCCCCGCTGACGAAAAAGAAATGGTGCGCGCCATGTTGTCAGAATCACTGCGAGCAGTTATTTCCCAAACCTTGCTTAAAACCAAAGACGGTACCGGGCGTGTGGCAGCCCATGAAATTATGATTTGTACGCCAGCCATCCGTAATTTAATTCGCGAAGCCAAGGTGCCACAGATGTATTCCTCCATCCAGACTGGCGGTGCCCTTGGAATGCAGACGCTAGACCAATGCCTGCAAGATCTGGTCAAGCGCAACGTTGTATCCTCTGCAGAAGCACGCACCAAGGCAGCTAACAAGGATACATTTGTCGGTTAATCAGCGGTTTATCTGGAGTTCATCATGGAAAGAGATCAGGCTACCGAGCTAATGCACAATCTGTTACGGGGGATGATTACCCAGAAGGCATCTGACCTGTTTATTACAGCCGGATTCCCGCCCGCATTCAAGGTGGATGGCAAAATGACCCCCGTTTCACAGCAAGTGCTGACGCCGCAACACACCATGGAATTAGCGAACAGCATCATGAATGACCGCCAAGCCGCTGAATTTGAAGCTTCACACGAATGTAACTTTGCGATCAGTCCAGCTGGCATTGGCCGCTTCCGCGTTAATGTGTTTATGCAACAGCAGCGTATAGGCATGGTGTTGCGCACCATCACCACCAAGATTCCCGATCTTACTCAAATGGGGATGCCAGAAGTACTAAAGGATGTGGCGATGACTAAACGCGGACTGGTCATTTTGGTTGGTGGCACTGGCAGCGGCAAATCTACAACATTGGCAGCTATGCTGGGCTACCGTAACCAGAATTCTTACGGTCACATCATCACCATCGAAGATCCGGTTGAGTTTGTGCATGAACACATCAACTGCCTCGTCACTCACCGTGAAATTGGTGTAGACACAAACTCTTGGCAAGTCGCATTAAAAAATACCTTGCGCCAAGCGCCGGATGTCATTTTCATCGGTGAGATACGCGACCATGAAACCATGGAATATGCTGTGACATTTGCCGAAACCGGCCACCTATGCATGGCTACCCTGCACGCCAACAGTGCGAATCAAGCGCTGGATCGCATCATTAACTTTTTCCCGGAAGAGCGCCGCGAGCAATTGTTGATGGACTTGTCCCTCAATATCAAGGCGCTTATTTCACAACGCCTAATCCCGCGTGTGGATGGGGTAGGCCGTTCAGTCGCCATGGAAATCATGCTCAACTCACCGCTCATCTCTGATTTGATTTTCAAGGGTGAAGTCCTTGCAATCAAGGGAGTGATGTCCAAATCACGCGAGCTTGGGATGCAGACCTTCGATCAAGCGTTGTTCGATCTGCACGAAGCCAACCTAATCAGCTATGCAGAAGCGCTAAAGAATGCTGACTCAGTCAACGATCTACGCCTGCGCTTCAAGCTGGAGAGTCAAAATTCCAAGAATATAGACATAATGGCGGGACTGGATCACTTGCAAATGACTTAGCCAACCTGGGTTCCCAGAGATTTCTAAATTGTTAAATATTGGGGAGGCATGATCCCGCATGAATGTCTTTATCGGAAACAGTTATAAAACCAAAATCAATCGCTGTAATTACAAACCCACCAATGAGAGACTGTATTTTCCCTGGAATTTAATTTTGTGACATGTCTGAGTTATTACCGGCGGCTTATGCACCGATGATGTGACGTACGTAATTGCACCCTGACAAATTACTCCAGAACTTCACGCTCGATTTCTTCTACGGTTACATGGCGCACGTCTTTGCCCTTTACCATATAAACCACATATTCAGACATATTCTTGGCATGGTCACCGATGCGCTCAATGGCCTTGGCGATAAACAGAATTTCCAACGCAGTGGAGATGGTGCGCGGGTCTTCCATCATGAAGGTGATGAGGTAACGCATGATGGTACGAAATTCCTCATCAACCAACTCATCCTGACGCACCACTTGGGCCGCATAGGCAATATCAAGACGAGCAAAGGCGTCCAACGATTTACGTAACATGTCCAGAGCCATTTCAGCGGCATGCTTAATCTCTGTATAGCGTGGCAGGATAATACTTTTCCTCTGCGACAGCAGTTTGCCCATGCGCGCTATTTTTTCCGCCTCATCCCCGATACGTTCGAGGTCCGTAATAGTCTTGATTACCGTCATTACCATGCGCAAGTCACCTGCGGCAGGCTGGCGGCGGGCAATGATCTGGTTACAGCTTTCATCGATTTCTACCTCCATCGCATTAACGCGATGATCATCGTTGATAATGCTGTTCATCAGCGACACATCACCACTAACCAGTGCCTCAATAGAAAGCCGGATTTGACTCTCCACCAGCCCACCCATTTGTAATACTCGTGCACGCACCGCTTCCAATTCGGCATCAAATTGCTTAGAGGTATGTTCAGTGGAGACCATCATTCAGATCCTTTTAGGGATAAAGGTTGGGTGATACTACTTACGTACTGTGACAGGAGTATTACACACTAAGCAGTAAAGGTTTGCACCCCGCTTGCGGTTCCCAGCAACAATAGATCCGCCCCACGACGTGCAAACAGGCCATTGGTAACCACGCCCGTAATATTATTTAAGGTGGTTTCCAACTCCACCGGATTCAATATTTTTAGACCAGATACATCAATAATGAGGTTACCGTTGTCAGTAACAAATCCCGCACGCAATTTTGGCTGACCACCCAACAGCACCATCTGGCGTGCTACATAGCTGCTAGCCATAGGAATCACCTCCAGCGGCAATGGAAAGCTCCCAAGAACATCCACGAGCTTGCTGGAATCACATAAACAAATAAATTTTTTGCTCGCGGCAGCTACTATTTTTTCGCGCGTCAATGCGCCACCACCGCCTTTAATCATGTGTAAATGACGCGTAACCTCGTCTGCCCCATCCACATAAATAGATAAGCTACCCACATCATTCAGCGAAACCACCTGAATGCCATGCTCTTTTAAGCGCTGCGCTGAAGCCTCAGAGCTGGCCACCGCACCGCATATTTTTTTCTTGATCTTTCCCAGCTCGTCTATAAAGAAATTGGCCGTCGAGCCGGTACCTACTCCCACGATGCAATTCGCCGGGACATGCGCTATTGCGGCTTGTGCCACCGCAAGCTTTAACTCATTTTGCGTCATGGTTATGCTGCCTCAGTTTAACAAATATTGTTTACCCACCAGATTATTGCAGGAATTAACACTTTTAGAAACACTTGGTACCTTTCGTATTATGATATCTCCAGAAAATTACCATGCGATCTTGCCAAGCAAACTGTCACCATCAAAATAGTAACCTTGCCTACTGTAACTATACATTTGCCGAAGCAAAATTAACTTTAGCCATACATTTGAATGTGCTTTGCGGAACGGACACCATTTTCAAAGATGCCAAAACATAACGAAAACACTATTCCATTACAAAACCTGGGTATCCCATCGCCTTGGGTTTGCCGCTATGCCCAATTGATCCGTAGCGGTGGACAAGTGCTCGATTTAGCTTGTGGTAACGGACGCCATGCGCGCTGGCTTGCGGCCAACCATTGGCAAGTCAATGCCGTAGATCGTGATGTAGCGGCTCTTGCCGAGCTACAACAACTGCCTAATATATCAACCACAGTTGCAGACTTGGAGAATGATATTTGGCCATATTCTGACCATCGCTTTCATGGCATAGTCGTCAGCCGTTATTTACACAGGCCACTATTACCCCGATTGATTGAGTCGCTGCATGCTGGTGGGGTGCTCATTTATGAAACATTCATGGATGGTAATGAGCGTTTCGGGCGCCCCAAAAATCCAGATTTCTTGCTACGCTCTAACGAATTATTGGAAGTTTTTTTCCCGCATCTGACAGTAATTGCCTATCAACAAGGTGAGTTTCAAGAGCCGAATCCCGCCGTCATGCAGAGTATTTGCGCAGTATCTAAAAGACGCGACGGCTAGTTCGGGAACTAAATATTATAGACTCGGCACTTCAATATTGAGCTCATTTGATAATGCTTTATCGGATTATGCACGGTACGACAAGGCCATAAGGACACTCTAATTAACACAGCCCCTAGCCGAAAGGCGCGGCCTAGCGTGTGCATAGCCATATTGAATAGGCTTCTGTGCACCCTGCCCCCCCTCTCATAATTTGGAGATAACCATGCAAGAGCTACAAGAAATTTGGATCGCATTTAAACTCGGCGGGATAATTATCCTGCCACTGTCTTTACTAGGGATAATCGCTTTAGCCATTATGCTTGAGAAGGCAGTTCTTTATGGGCGCTTTGCACGTCTTTCATATGACTTGCTAAACCTTGTTGAAACTTATGGCTTCGCATGGGCAGACCTGGAAAAGATACTTTCCGGGTTGAATGAGCGCCACTATTACAAGCGATTCTTTGAGGTAGTGATCGCGAACCGGCATCGGCCTTCATGGTGGACTGAATCTCGCGCAGCGGATGAAGCCCAGTTGATTGAAACATCCCTTGCGCGCAGGTTATGGGTGTTAGAAACGATCGTCACCGCTGCGCCTTTACTCGGGCTGATGGGAACAATTGTTGGGATGATGCATGCCTTCCAGATAATTGGTGGCAGCGGCGTCGTCAATCCTACGGGGGTGACAGGAGGCGTTGCTCAGGCACTTATTGCAACTGCAGTCGGCTTATTAATCGCGCTGATTGCCTTATTTGGATTTAATTATTTTTCCCGTCTGCAATCACAAACGATGGATGAAATGGAGCGCCTTGGTACACGTCTAATTGATCACATCCGTTTAGACCAACAGGGTAACACCCATGAAGCTGCGTAAATCCAGAACATATCGTAAGGGGCGCATCGAGATCATTCCAATGATCGATGTGATGTTTTTCTTACTGGTAACATTCATGCTCTCTTCATTGTCGATGCAGAATCTTGATTCCCTACAGGTCAATCTTCCCCAAGGAGAAGCCGAAAAGCTCAAAGCTGACGCGCCGGTAACGCTGACGCTGACCGGTGATAGCCAAATCTTTATCAATCGTATTCCCGTAACACTGGAAACTCTGGCCGCTACACTCAAGCCATTTTTACACACTTCACAGCAAAGCGTAGTCGTATCAGCGGACAACGAAGCGCCGCAAGGTATGGTAGTGCAGGCAATGTTACAGGCTCGATCCGCCGGCGCCCAACATTTTTTGATTGCGGTAAAACATAAATGACGTGGTAAGTATGCCCGAATCAAGATCGGAGGAGATTCGATTCTGGTGGCCGATACCACTGGCGGCCATCATTTGGCTAGTCGTCATTTGGGAATTTGGATATTTCCTGAAATCTCCCAAGGAAGAGATTATTTCTGCGCCGCCAATTGATGCACGCTTTGTAGAGTTGCCTGAAACAAAACCAGAACAAGAATCCTCACCCCTAAAATCGAGTCCTCAGAATCAACCTGAACCGGAACCTAAACTTGAGCCTAAACCCAAACTTGAGTCCGAGCCAAAACATGAACCGCCACCTGCGCCTCAACCTCGGGCCATCGAAACGGAAAAACCGATTAAGCCTTTACCGGAAAAAACAGTCACACCAACTGAGGTTCCGTTAGCTATCCCCCCAGCTCCACATTCAGCACCTCCCACCGATTTGGCAGGCTACATTGATGCCGCCAGAACACGCCGTCAGGCAGCCGAGATTTCTGATGAACGCGAAAATACAGAAACCCTGTCTAACCCGCGCCAGCTTTCGGCTGACGAAAAAAGGATGGCTAACATCAGACGCAACCTCCAACCAGAAGGTACGAGCGGTGTGTTTCAAATTATCAGTATGGGCAGCCGAACCGCCCGATTTTCATTTCGAGGCTGGACAACGGACTATAACAACTCTCGGCGCGAAATAATCGATGTCGATGCCGGGTTAAATGGTGATGTGGAGCGCGCAATTATTCGTAGGATGATCGAACTAATTCGCAGACATTACAAAGGAAATTTTAATTGGGAATCGCACCGCCTCAACCGCGAGGTCATTCTGTCTGCCCGCATGGAAGATAATGAGGGGCTTGAAGATTTTTTGATGCTTGAGTTTTTTGGCGCGAACTCTGGATTTCAGCGAAGTCCACCACTGCGTTAAGGGAATTTCACGCGTTTAGTACCATCCCAAATTCGAATACTCGCAACTATTCGAATATAGACATTTAACAAGAAAGCTCTGCATTCAACCCATAGATATTTACATTGCAATAAATGCATACAATCGTGTACTCTCACACATGATTTGTTATGCGGATGCTAATTTAAGCGCTCTCAAATAACTTGTTATTCCTAATAGAAAAATTGCATTCAAGTGTTCGACCATATCGAATACAACCAGATATTTTTCTATCCTAAGGATACAGCGAGTCAACTAAACATGATATTGCCGCCTACCCACAGGCTAGCTTAGCTATACACTACTGTATAATTTAGGCGTAAATATTGAAACCATGACTATTAACTACTACCATATTTTGAATATATTGGCCAAATGCCATGTCTAAAAAAATAATTCCAATTATAGATTATCGTCATTCCAAGGCAGTTCCTGTCATCCCCGCCGTTATAGAAGAGCCCAATGGACTTATCGGCGACGCGTTTGGGCGCCCGTTACAAGATTTACGCATTTCTCTCACGGATCGTTGCAATTTCCGATGCGTATATTGCATGCCCATAGAATCATTCGGCAAAGATCATGTATTTATGCCACGGGCTTCAATGATGACTTTTGAAGAAATCACTCGTATCGCGCAAATTTTCGTTAATCATGGCGTTCAGAAAATCCGCCTTACGGGTGGTGAGCCCCTTTTACGCAAACATGTAGAAAACTTAATTGAGATGCTTGCAAAGCTAAAAACATACGATGGTAACGATTTAGACCTGACACTCACCACAAATGGTGCGTTACTCGGAAAAAAAGCTCAATCACTAAAAGATGCAGGATTAAATCGTGTTACGGTCTCACTGGACTCACTGGATGATGCCACTTTCAAGCGCATGAACGGTGTTGATTTCCCCGTATCGGATGTTTTGCGCAGTCTAGATATCGCCCACTCAGTAGGCCTTGGCCCAATTAAAGTAAACATGGTTGTCAAAAGCGGCATGAACGACCAAGAAATCGTCCCTATGGCACGTTATTTCAAAGACTCTCCCTTTATACTCCGATTCATAGAATACATGGACGTAGGGACTTCTAACCAGTGGGAAATGGGCGAGGTTATTCCCTCTGCAGAAGTTGTGCGACGAATTTCCGCTCACATGCCCCTTGAAGAAATCGAGCCTAACTGTACCGGAGAGACTGCAGAACGTTGGCGCTATAAGGATGGTGGAGGCGAAATCGGAGTTATCTCAAGCATCACTAAAACTTTTTGTCACGAATGCGTTCGTGCCAGGTTGTCAACTGAAGGCAAGTTATATACATGCCTTTTTGCAGAGAGTGGCCACGATTTGCGAGCGCTTATGCACAGCGGAAAAACAGATCAAGAAATTTCCACTGCCCTCGCACACCTATGGCGCCTGCGTGCGGATCGTTATTCAGAATTACGCAGCGCAAACACAAAGACCAAAGCATCATCTGGCAAGAAAATTGAAATGTCTTATATCGGGGGGTAATCTACCAGTAAGCGCCATCTTCAGATACATCCAAATCACTTACCTGGATAGCGCTCCCTGTATTAAAAGCACGTACCAACAACCTGCCTGACAATTATGTTGATGCTTTTCAGATTTTATTCTGACTGCCAAATTTAACAAAGGACACTCCATGGAATCCAGGCTCCCCTTCTTGCCTACCCTTGAAAAAATGGGCGATTACGACCCCAATTCTATGCCGGTAGAAAAAGCGCGCCAATTTATCCAGCAATTTCTCACGCCAGTCACGGAGCATGAATCGATCAGCCTGTGCGATTCATTGCATCGCACGCTAGCGGCAGATGTACTTTCCCCCATGAATGTACCGCCACACGACTACTCGGCTATGGATGGCTACGCTGTGCGCCACGACGACCTGGCAAATATTCCTAGCCGACTTACGGTTATTGGCAGCGCCTTTGCTGGACGTGCTTTTAGTGGCCATGTTGCTACAGGCGAATGTGTTCGCATTATGACTGGCGCGCTCATTCCTGAGGGCTGCGATAGTGTTGTAATGCAGGAACATGTGCAGGTCACCGGGTCCTCAGTTGAAATAGGGGATGGACACCGCCGTGGCCAAAACATCCGCCTGGTCGGAGAAGACATTGCGCAAAATACTACCGTGCTGACTCGTGGACAAATTATTCGCCCTGCCGAGATGGGTCTGCTGGCTTCGCTTGGTTTTAGCAATATCAGCGTTTACCGCAAACTAAAAGTAGCATTATTTTCAACTGGTGACGAACTGCAGCAACCCGGCACACCATTAGCTCCCGGTAAAATTTATAACAGTAACCGTTATTCCCTGCTCGGTATGCTAGGTGAACTGGGCGTAGAAATTATCGACATGGGTACCATTCGTGACGATAAGACCAGTCTCAAAGAGGCCTTGCTGGATGCAGCATCGCGGACGGATGTCATTATCACTAGCGGTGGGGTTTCGGTCGGTGAAGCCGATTACATCAAACAATTGTTGGCAGAAATTGGAGAAGTTGTATTCTGGAAAATAGCCATGAAGCCTGGCAAGCCATTGGCTTACGGCAAAATTGGAGCTTGCCATTTTTTTGGATTGCCCGGTAATCCAGTCGCGGTCATGGTAACTTTCCAGCAATTTGTTCGCGATGCCCTACGCATACTGATGGGACAGCAACCAAAATTAACCATTGAATTTCAGGCTATCTGCACCAGCCCTATCCGAAAAATTCCAGGTAGAACAGAATTTCAACGTGGCATTCTCAGTCAAGATAAAAATGGCGGATGGACAGTACATACAACAGGGGCTCAATGCTCCGGCATTCTTAGCTCAATGAGCAAAGCCAATTGCTATATTATATTACCTGTGTCGCAAGGAAATGTTGAGGCCGGCTGCGCTGTACAAGTACAGCCTTTTTTAAATTAAAATATCATACCGCCAAGCGATCATAACTTCTAAATTAAGACCACCCTGGAGAAATTTGCGGATGCCATTATTAACTGTTCCAAATACCTCTGGCTTAACAAACCGCATTAAAAATGCGGACAACCATACGATCACGTAAATTCTTAAGAATTATTACGGAATCGGTATATCCACCTGAATGTTTTAAGCTCTTTAGCCCTATATTTAAAGACCCATATGCAAAACGAACTTGAAGAATCCATAATAGACGCAACAATGGCCAATGATTTAGAGGGAATCAAGAATGCAATCCAGCTTGGTGTAGACATAAACCATCAGAATTTTTTTGGAAAAACAGCACTGCACTACATCGAGAGCGTAGAGGTAGCACAACTTTTAATCGACCACGGAGCTGATCCAAACATAGCGGATTACAATAATCGTCCGCCCTTATTTGATGTCAATGATCCGGAACTTGCCATATTCTTGGTCGATCACGGTGCTGATGCCAAATTCCAGGACAAAGATGGCCTGACCGCGATGTATATCTGGGTAGATTTTCCCAAAGTGGTTCAACGCTTACTGGCTGAAGGGGCCGATCCTAATATCCAACTGGTAACAGGAAGCATGATTATTAAAAGAGGAAATACTGCTCTGCATAAAGTTGGGAATCTGGAGTCCGCCCAACTTCTCGTTAAACATGGGGCAAACGCCACCATCCGAAATATAGAAAAAGCAACCCCTGTTCATACAGCCACCGGGGAAATTCAACGTTATCTTAAAACCGTATATGAAGAACAGCGTTTGCTTTCAGCTGACGTTCAAACAAAATCCAGCGAGCCCATACCTGACACTACGGATACCCGATTAGCCGGAGATACCACCGTTTATCATAAATAACCCATGGAATCTATTTAACACAATCATTACTGGTTATTCCAAGAAATACAAAAATCCTCTGCATCATAGATTTCTGCAACTTTTGACCATAGGACATCTCACCTACCCTGAGGTAGAGGTACCAATATAATCCATCATCCCTCTGCCCAGCCTTTCCATGCTCATACCTTCCCTAGGTTTTTTGATGTTAAGACACGCACTGCCAAGTTTATGGCACCAACCAATTTTCAAAAATAAACTAAAGTGGCAGCTTTTCCGCAATCTACTAAAGGTAAACCACAAAAGCATAAAGCCGACTTTACATCGGCTTTAATGTTTACTATACAAAAAAGAAAAGTTACTTCTTCATTGCATCTTTAGCAGCGTCATGAGCGGCATCAGCAGCAGTAGCCGCTGCGGTAGCGGCAGTACCAGCTGCTTCTACAGCACTACCAGCTGCTTCTACAGCACTACCAGCTGCAGCAACAGCTGTAGCTGCAGGTGCAGGTGCAGGTGCAGGTGCTTCAACAACTGGGGTCTCAACTGCAGGCGCCTTAGGCTTTTCGCCACAAGCAGTTAGGGATAATGCTAAAAGGGCAGCAACTAGAGCAAAACGTTTCATTTACTTTTCCTTCACAATAATTAAATTTACATACAAAAACCGGGAAATTTCAGTCCGCCACAACGCTAAATTACAGCGAAGACGTAGCATTCTATACCAATAGGTATAATAATTCTAGCCAAAAATGACAGTTATCATAGTTTTCCAACTCTAATGCAGAACAAAAAACTCCGGGTAGAAATCATTATTCGCACGTTTATTAAATCGAGATTTAAAGGCTACAAGAACGCGTTAAGTCAGCTTGAGACATCCAATCCTCCAACTTTAGACCACTCGAGCAACGACGCGACAAAAGGCTAAACTCATACTACTTGCCGCTAGTTATGCCTCTAACAATCTAAATATCGTTTTGTATTGATATTGATTAACCTGCACTATTGATTCGGCCGTTAAATATTGAACTTATTAATCCGGCACGAATTGAACTTGACTGCCGTTCGTGCTGAGCTTGTCGAAGCATAAGAAGCCATTCACATTTCGACAAGCTTGTATGGTGTTTCTGTCTCCTTCTTGAGAGACTGGAAGGAGCCGGGGTGGAGGGACATCGACAAGCCTCTGCCGTGCAGCGGACAGACTCAGTGAGAACTCTCCCACCCACACCCCGAACGTCGATGAAGAATCTAG
>QFXH01000018.1 GCA_003402345.1 Candidatus Nitrotoga sp. MKT
CAGCACTGGTAATCATCGCCCGCAAAATCGCCCGCGCAGCCTGGTCTATTCATCATTACCATTCAACTTTCGACCCGGATAGGATTACAAAAAATGTTTGACACGAACCATAGAATCTCAGGACGAACGGAACTCAAAAATCCATTTGCCCTGAGTTTAAGGATGGGCGGAATTCATAAACCCGCTTGTCCTGAGCTTAAAGATAGGCGAAATTCAAAAAACTGTTCGTCCTGAGCTTTTGAGAATGAATAGAATTCAAAAATCCGTTCGTCCTGAGACTGCCCAAGGATAAAAGAATTTTGAGCTGATTTTTCTTATTTTTCATCTTGAATCCGTCAAAGGGTTACCCAACACCAATCACAAAAGCCCTATCCATTAAGCAGCATCCCGAAAACGCCCATAGCTGTAATGCGCGGCACACGCGCCTTCCGATGACACCATGCAGGAACCGATCGGGTTGTCCGGCGTGCACACCGTGCCAAAGATCTTGCACTCCTGCGGACGCTTTTCGCCGCGCAGGATAGCCGCACATTCGCATGCCTTGTGATCGTGCACGGCCACATAATCGATGCTGAATTTCAGCTCCGCGTCGAATTCGGCGAACTCGGGCCGCAATTTCAAGGCGCTGTGGGGAATGCTGCCCAGGCCTCGCCACTCAAACACATCACGTAACTCGAACACCTCTTCAACCAATGCCTGTGCCTTGAGATTGCCTTCGCGTGTCACTGCGCGGGTAAATTCGTTTTCTACTGCTGCACGGCCCTCATTGATCTGGCGTATCAACATGAGTATTGCCTGCATCACATCGAGCGGTTCGAACCCGGCGATCACCACCGGTTTGCCGTAATCGTCGGCGAACACTTCATACGGTTTGCTGCCAATAACGGTAGAAACATGCGCCGGGCCGACGAACCCATCCAGCGCCACTCCGCCCTCTACAGACAAGATCGCGCGCATCGCCGCCGGAGTCAGCACGTGGTTGCACAGGACGCTGAAATTCTTCAGCCCCTCGGCTGCCGCCTGTTTGACCGCCACTGCCGTGGGCGGGGTGGTGGTCTCGAAGCCGATGGCGAAAAAAACAACCTCCCGACCCGGATTATCCCGCGCGATCTTCAGTGCATCCTGCGTCGAGTAAATCATACGCACATCCGCTCCGCTCGACTTGGCGCGCATCAGGGTAAGATTGTCGGAGCACGGGACGCGCATCGTGTCAGCATAGGTGCACAGGATTACGCCATGCTCGCGAGCCAGCCGTATCGCCTGATCCACGCGACCGATCGGCAGCACGCAGACCGGACAACCCGGGCCATGAATCATGCGCACGCTGGCTGGCAGCAAGTCCGCAATGCCGTAGCGGGAAAGGGCGTGGGTATGGCCGCCGCAGAATTCCATCAGGCGATAGCCTGATGCAGCAGTCGCTTCGCGCGCGATGTTGGCGGCAATATTCTTGGCCAATTCACCGTCACGAAATTCGTCTACATATTTCAAGCTTCATCACCGCATAAGTCATTCATCGTGCTCATCTCGGCGAACATCGCCAGCGTGTGTGCGGCTTCTTCCTGATCAAGCTTTTGCAACGCATAGCCGGCATGCACGATCACATAATCACCCACCGCGATATTTTCCACCAAGGCGAGCGAGACTTCTTTGCGCATCCCGCCCAGATTGATGATGGCGCTTTCTTCAGCGATTAATTGTTCGATGCGGGCGGGGATGGCGAGACACATATTTAGATTTCTGAATTGGCTGAATGATTACAGGTCAATCGCAAGATAGTTGTACTGGCCGATGAGGAGCTATTGATCCGGCACGAATTGAACTTAGCAGCCGTTCGTGCTGAGCCTGTCGAAGCATAACATTTTCGACAAGCTCAAAACGGGCGGCTTCTCTGGCATTGATATTTTTCTGCCGCTTCTTTTAATCGACCGAGATAAATCTGGTAGTCGCATCATCATAAAATACCGGTTCCCGGCTGTGCCTTCTTTGTACGACATGGATTGGAACATTTGGGATGATAAACGAGGCTTTCTCGGCATTGGCATCTTCCTACTACAGTGATAAGAAGGATAGCAACAAAGTATTAATATTTAAAGGGATTTTATCCCTTTAGCTGGGTAAAAAATGGACGATGGAGTAGATAGATAGGGTGAATGGTGGAATATTGGGCTTCACAAGTTCAGCGCCAACCTACGCGTAGCCCAGGCTGCGCTTACTGTAGAAACGCCTCCACTTGCTGCAAGCCTTTTTGCCTACTTTCTTTGTTAAACTGTTTTATTTACCTCTTTAAGAAGCAAAGTTATGAATGATCTATTAGATTATATTTTTTGGCTTGTGGGCATCTTCTGTCTATTAACTCTAATTATCCTATTAATAAAAAATAAAATTACAACATCTAATTTTTTTTCACATTTAGTATCAACTACAACTATAGGTGGCTTCATTTTTACTGTGCACTCATTTAATTCAAATATAAAATTTTCGGAGCGCAGCGTCCAGCCCGCTATAATATTTTTCAACACTGGTGGTTCAGTTGGAAAAGATAGATGGAGCTTCAGAAATGTTGGGAAAGAACCGGCACTAAATGTGGTGATATCTTATCGAATGACAGATTCCCAGGAATGGATTGAAGATAGCAACTGGCCACTTGGATTCCCAGGAATAGCAAGTGATGATAAATGTATTCTGCTTACGCAAATCGTAGGGCCAAAAAGTTTAATCGCAGAGTATGAAGATCTTAAAGGGAATTTATGGACTACAATTATCAATGAAAACAATAATAAGATCACAAGTATTTCAAAAGAACAGCAGAAATTAAAACAAGTTCACAAACAGCAATGGCAGTTAGATTCAACCAATAATAGTAACGGGGGGTGTATTGGTATCTGAATTTAAGGCGATGCTAGCCCGGTAGGTTAGGTTGAATGTAATAAAGCCCAACATCACAGGGGAAAAGTATTAATATTCAAATGGTTTTTCCCCCTTTAGTTGACTTTGGTTTTTCAAATTCCTCGTTTAATAGTTTGCAGCGCGACCCACGCCTGACCTAATGAAATCGCATTGTCGTTGGGCTGCATCTGCTGCGCAGCCAACACTTGCAGCCCATGCTTAACCAGTCTGGCAGACAGTACGCGTAGCAAAATATCATTATGGAAGCAGCCGCCGCCCAACGCGATATAGGCAATGTTGTATTCACCAGCCATGTAAGGTGGACACGTTTCGTGCCCACGCGGATTCGTCATTTTGGAGTAAGCATAGCCTGGGCTAACGACCTCTCCCGGCGCAACATCTTCACCCTGGGCAAAGGCACCCTCATCATCTACCCGCTCCCATTTGACCTTTGCCCACTCCAATTTTTTCAGCTTACCTCAGGTGTTGATGCCTGGCCATTTACTGCACATCACAAATCCGCGTGTCGCTTCGCGCCAGCTATTATCCATTTCACGCTGGAGTTCGATCACCTGCACAGACTCGTCGGAAACCGCGAAATGTGTATCAAGTGCGGCGCATATCTCAGCCCGCTCCATTACGCTGGCTTCCGCATCCAAGCGTACCGGAGCCAAAAAGCGTAAGCGTGGCAATATAGTCCAGTAGCTATCCGGGGTTGTTTGCGGTAGTGAGCCAACCGGGTGGCGTATCCACCAGCCGGACAAATGGTTGTCAGATACGCCAGGGATGGGGGTGACGGGAATAGAATATTTTCCTGCTTGTGTCGCAGGATAGAACAAGTAGCCTTTGATGAAAGCCTGTGTTTTTTGCAGCACTATCCCTGTTGGCAGTGCTGCGCGCCCAGCGGGTGTGTGGCCTAATTGAAGTTGGTGCTGGAATACGCGATCCAATTTAATATCGAGCCGGTCGCGTACCGCAAGACCGATGAATGAACGTTGCTCGAGCAATGGTTCCGCTTGCAGGTAGAATTTTACGGCGGTTTCCCAATGACAAATATTTCCATCGGCATCACGAAATAAAAAGTCATATTCACCCAAAGTACGTTGCGCATTTTGAACCTGTAAATTGGTGGCGATGATTTGTGTATTGGGTATGTGCGCTAACCAGAATGCGATAAGCGATTCAAAATACTGGCCAAGGCGGCGTGTCGGACGCTGGGCAATAAAACCATGCAGGTTGCGCGGTTCATTATCCAACTCAGCCAGCCACTGTGCAGATGTATTTAATTGCGTACGGCACCATGCGTCATCGACCACGCGTCCGGCATAAGCGGTCCAAGTTTCATCCAACAAGCCTGGCGAACCAATAACCCACGCAAGGTCGCGCACAACAGGGTCGCGTAATGAGTCCATGAACGAATCTTGCGGGAGGGGAGACATAAGTTGTTGTGGCTATGGCGGCTGAGTGGGTGTGGCCGGGTAATAGAATGGAAAGGTATTTTCTATACGGGCTTATAGCCCACGCTAATGAGAATTTCAACATTCAGCCAAATGCCTTGCTCTTCAACAAGTAATTCTATTTCTTCCTGATGCGCTTGACGAAAGCTTGCCAGATCAGAAGAAGAAAGTTGACTCAATAAACCCCGGAAGCCGCTATACCATAAAATATCCCACCATTCTTCAAACCCGGCAAGATGGTATCCAACTTGATAGGTCTGCGTATGCAATTGTTCCAGTCCCGCTGATTGATACAAAGTGTGGATTTTTTCTACACTATCCAGCCGTTTCCATGATAAAGCGGGCATAGTTATCCCATAGGCGAAAATGCGCTCGATAAATTTTTGTGACAAGGGTTCCATAACCGCGCCCGTAAAACTTGAGATTCCAATCGCGCCGCCGGGTTTAACATGTTTGGCGATAGATTTGAATCCAGCCTCCATATCAGACAGGAAGAAGATGCCAAAACCGCAACAAACGGCATCGAATGAGTCGGCGGTAAAATTCGACGCCTCTATATCCATGCACAAAAAATCGAGATTGCTTAACCGCTGTTCCTGGGCTTTGGCCTTGGCTTGCGCCAACATTCCATCGGATAAATCAATGGCCGTTACATGCCCTGCGCCCAACCGCTGTGAACAAGCCAACGCAACCGAACCTGTGCCAGTGGCTACATCCAAAACATGTTCGTCCCCAGCAAACTTCATGCTATCCGCTAAATGTTCTGCCGCCGCCGAAAAAAAGCGCAGTGCGGGTTTGTCATAGCCTTCTGCCGCATTATTAAAAGTTTCTTTGATTTTATATTTGCGTTCTTGCATATCCATTTACCACTTCCCGAATCAGGTTTAATTGGGCGCACATAACAGCATTTTATAGCACGGATACCTATTAAATTAATACCAACATTTCGACGCAACTATATGGCTGAAATAACGTATCTAAGCTATTCAGGGAGAAAAATCTCTGGGAATTGCATCATTTATGATGCTGTGATCGATGTCCCTCTTGTTGCTTGCCCTTGATGCACTAGATGATAATAATTATCAAATGCATTTACATTGCAAATGATAACTGTTATCGTTAGCAAAGTTGTTAGCTATAAGCAGCGCTAACTCAAAATCATTTAAAGAAAATAAAAATCAAATGCATAACAGCTTAACCGTTGGCCATACTGCCTTTTCATTTGGTAATAAGCAGAAACTGCGGCCAATTAATATGCATCAACCGTAAAGGAAAAACATGAACGCAATGGTAATAGGTGCAGATCATTTGGGAAATATCCCTAAACTTCTTTCTGACTGGGATATAAACATTACCCAGCATGTCACGGGACGGCATGTGTCACATCAACGAAAACCACAAGGATTGCCCAGGAATACGGAACTTTTGATATTATTCACCGATTTCTTGGGACATAACGTAATGCGTCATTTTCGTAACATGGCGCAAGCACAAGGTGTACCTTTTATCGCTTGCCGCCGATCTGCAAGCTGCTTGGCACAGTCGCTGGAGTATTGTTTTAATAGAAAAGATGATCAATCAAAATGCCAAAATTGTCCATTCCGCCCCTGACTTTTTTTATCGCGTTCTTGCTTATGTTGTTGCCATGCTTGGCACAAGCCGAAGAACACGTTTATCAACAGCCGGAAGAATTCATTGATGAATTATTCAAGGTAAAGCCGAAAGTAAAATTACTATTGTTGACTACGGATATGCAGTCAGAGGTTACACGCATCCTTGGCCATGCACCCAGACAGTTGCGTCAGCGATATTGGAGTGAGGGCGCACGAACGTTATGGATTCTGGAAGAGATCGGTAAAACTGATCCAATTACTGCAGGATTTGTCGTAAAAGAGGGTCGAATCGAACAAGCCAAGGTGTTGATTTACCGTGAGCATAGGGGGATGGAAGTGCGCTTTCCAGCTTTCTTAAAGCAATTCACTGGTGTTTCTCTAAGCAGTGGAAATAACCTTGATCGGCAAATCGACGGTATTTCCGGCGCCACGCTTTCGGTACACGCCATGGAACGCATGGCGCGTACCGCACTGTATTTTGACAGGCTTAGCCGTGCCAAATGAGCTTAAATCCTTTGCATTGCTGACCACAATTTCTGGTTTATTAAATTACGTTCTTTAGTTGTTCAAGAATCGCCGGGTTTTCCAGCGTCGAAATGTCCTGCGTAATTTCTTCGCCCTTGGCAATGGCGCGCAACAAACGACGCATGATCTTGCCGGAGCGCGTTTTGGGCAGGTTGTCACCGAAGCGAATTTCGTCTGGCTTGGCGATTGGGCCGAGTTCCTTGCTGACCCAGTTACGCAAGTTTTCCGAAACTTGTTTTGCAATAGTGGCATCCTCTGGCCGCGAGCCTTTCAATACCACAAACGCCACTATGGCCTCTCCTTTTATATCATGCGGCTTTCCGACGACAGCGGCTTCGGCCACCAGCGGATTGGACGCCAGCGCAGATTCTATTTCCATAGTGCCTAAGCGGTGGCCAGATACTTTCAGTACGTCGTCAATGCGTCCCAGGATCCAGAAATAACCGTCCTCGTTGCGGTGTGCTGAATCACCCGCCAGGTAAGCGCCTTTCATTTCTTCCGGAAAGTAGCCTTTGCGATAGCGCTCATCATCGCCCCATATGGTACGGATTTGCGATGGGAAAGAACGTTTGATAACGAGAAAACCTCCATGTTGGTCATGCACTTCGTCGCCTGCTTCGTTGACGATGGCGGCCATTATGCCGGGCAGCGGCAGGGTGCAGGAACCAGGTTTGGTTGCCATTGCTCCCGGTAGGGGTGCGATCATGTGGCAACCGGTTTCGGTCTGCCACCAGGTGTCCACAATGGGACAGCGCGACTGGCCGACTACGGTGTAATACCACATCCATGCGTCTGGATTGATCGGCTCGCCTACACTACCGAGCAGACGTAGACTGGAAAGGTCGTATTGCTTCGGTAATTCGCCCCCTAATTTAATCAGCGAGCGGATGGCGGTGGGCGCAGTGTAAAAAGTAGTGACCTGATGATCCTGGATCATTTTCCAGAAACGCCCGGCATCGGGCCAAGTGGGCACGCCCTCGAATATTACCTGTGTCGCACCCATCGCCAGCGGGCCATACGTCACATAGCTGTGGCCAGTCACCCAGCCCACGTCAGCGGTGCACCAAAAAACGTCAGTAGGCTTGTAGTCAAATACCCATTGCATGGAAACCATGGTGCCCAATAAATAGCCGCCGCTGGAATGCTGCACTCCTTTGGGTTTTCCGGTAGAACCTGAGGTGTATAAAATAAATAATGGATGTTCCGCGCCCACCCATTCCGGTTCGCATGTGGATGGAAGGTCGGCGATCAGATCATGCCACCACAGGTCATGTTTTGCATTCCACTGCACATCATTTCCCGCGCGTTTATAAACAATGACGCTATGTACAGCATCGCAACCACCCATGCTGAGCGCCTCATCCACGGCGGGTTTGAGCGGCATCATCTTGCCGCCGCGAAGTTGCGCATCGGCGGTAATGACGGCGCACGCCCGCGCATTTTCGATACGCTCATTTAAGCTTTTGGAAGAGAATCCGCCAAAAACGACCGAATGAATTGCACCAATACGCGCACATGCCTGCATCGCAACTACTACCTCAATGCTCATGGGCATATAGATAACCACACGGTCGCCTTTCTGAATATTGCGCGACTTCAGCGCATTGGCAAACTGGCACACGCGGGCATGTAACTCGCGGTAGGAAATCTTGGTCACCTGGCCGTCGTCCGCCTCAAAAATAAGCGCAGTTTTTTCAGATTGCGTCGCCAGATGCTTATCCAGGCAGTTATAAGAAACATTCAATTCACCATCCGCAAACCACTCGTAAAATGGAGCGCGGCTCTCGTCCAACACTGTATTGAACGATTTGCGCCATACGATATGCTCGCGCGCCAACCGTGCCCAATACCCTTCATAGTTTTGTGCCGCCTCTACGCATAGGGCCTGGTACGCTGCCATGCCAGAAACATTAGCCTGTTCGGCAAATTCATTGGCAGGGTGGAAAACGCGGGTTTCTTGCAAAACTGATTTGATGCTGGTGGGCATGGCACTCCCTCGGTATGGTTAATGTTTCATATTTTTGGCAGGATTCAATGTAGATTTATTTTCGGGTAGCGTCAATATTAAAGCTCCCAGATGAGGCTCTACCCGTGTTGATTAGTCTAGTTAGGATATATTTGAACTTATTTGCCAGTCAAACTGCCAAATTGCATAGTGACTGTATCTTGCCATTTCAAACTTCACTTGGCTCTATTAATAGATGGAGAAATGCTTACAATTACGTTGCTTCTGGCTTAGCGAGAAATTCGGTCAAGCCTAAATGATCAAAAGTCTACAATACAATTTTCTAAATTAACTCAGTTTGAGCCATTCATTATCAATCACGTTCAGGAAACGCTATGCGAAAAATTATTCTTTCAATATCATTGTTGTTCACGGTATCAACAGCAAACTCGGCAGAATCTCATATGCACCCGGGATTATGGGAAATGACGACGACATCAGGCTTGTTATCGCTTGTACCAATGATTTCACCGGATCAAATGCAAAATTTGACAAATTTGGCTAAACAGTACGGGCTTGATATGCCCAAGATTAGTAATGGTGCGGCAACATCCCAGGTTTGCATTACCCAAGAAATGGCGAATCAAAAAATTCCAACTGTTTTGAATCAAAATCAATATGGATGTGATGTTAAAAATGCTGTCCAAAATGGAAACGACTACAAAATAAACCTTATTTGTGAAAACTCCGTCTTTAAGGGAAATGGAGTAACTGAGGGAATTTTTACGAGTCCAGAAAGTTTTACAGGACGAACTGAATTCAATGGAGTTGTACAGGGCAATCCTGTTAGTGAACGTGCCTACACTGATGGCCGATGGATTAGTGAAAGCTGCGGAACAGTGAAACCTTTCCGTGATCCTCGTTAAGCAAATTTACGACATTTTACGTCGTTTGGAAGAGCTTACTTTCATAACGCATCGAAGCTGGAGTGCGGTAAAATAGGCCAGCCCCTTGACCGTTCATGCGGGGAAAAGCTGATTTTCTGAATGGTTTCCAAAAATCTGTTACTATTAAATTCCAATAACAATAACTGCTCCAGGTTTGCAATTTAAAATTAAAAATTTATATATAAAGGGCTGTCCCGCCTTTATAAGGTTTATTTCACGGCTAACCGCAGGGTTGCTATTGGGAGTTACACTATCGTTGTTTGGTTGCGCTAGTGTAGGGCCTGATTTTAAGCAACCTGACCCGCCCGCTGTAACAAGTTACACCACACAAAAATTACCCGAACAAACCGCAACGGCATTAGGCCGCTTTGGTGAAGCGCAACGTTTCGTGGCTGGCAAAGATGTACCAGTGGACTGGTGGCGAAATTTTGGCTCGGCTAAACTTAATGCGCTCATCGGCCAAGCCTTAAACGCCAGTCCAACATTAGATGCGGCGCAAGCTACGCTATTGCAAGCACAGCAAACCTATGCTGCGCAAATGGGTTCCTTGCAGTATCCCAAGGTGAACGGCAAGCTGGATGGACAGCGACAAAAATTCAATCCTTCAATTTTTGGCCAGCCGGGCGGCAGCAGAATATTCGACTTGTATAACGCGGGCGTAACGGTTAGTTATAACCTCGATCTTTTCGGTGGTAACCGGCGCTCGCTCGAATCTTTTGCCGCGCAGGCTGATTATCAACGTTACCAGCTTGAGGGCGCGCGGCTGACGCTTGCCGCCAATATCACGACAACGGCAATGTCACAGGCACAATTTGCCGCACAGATTGATGCCACTGTGGCCATTTTGGCGGCGCAAAAAAAACAGTTAGATATTGCGAGGCAACGCTTCAAACTGGGCGCTGTGCCCCGCAGTGATGAATTTACTTTGCTTACCCAAGTAGAGCAAACCCGCGCTAGCATTCCGCTCTTGCGTAACAATCTTGAAAAAGCAAATAACTTACTTGCTGTGTTGGTGGGCCAATTACCCGGTGCGGCGCAAATACCAGAATTTACTTTAGCGGATTTTAATCTGCCGACAGATATTCCTCTTGTCATACCTTCAGAGTTAGTGCGTCAGCGACCTGACATTCAGGCGTCTGAGGCTTTGTTGCATGTAGCGAATGCACAATATGGCGTGGCCATGTCCACTGCCTATCCGCAAATTAACTTGTCGTCTAACCTGAACTCGCAGGCACTTGCCGCATCCAGTTTATTTGGAGCCGGATCAATGGTTTGGAGCTTGGTAGGCCAAATAGCGCAGCCATTGTTCAATGCTGGCCTCAAAGCCGGGATTAAGTCAGCGAAAGCGGGGGTTAGTGCGGCAACGGCTAACTATCGCCAAACCGTGTTGCAAGCTTTACGCAATGTTGCTGATGTTCTGCGTACACTGGACAACGACGCACAAATATTGCAAGCGCAAGCCGCCGCTGATGCTTCGGCGCAAGCGTCGCTGAATCTTATCCAACAACAATTTTTATTAGGAAGCGTGAGTTATTTGCAGCTACTTACCGCGCAGCAACAGGTACAACAAACCCAGATCAACTTAATTGCCGCACAAGTTCAGCGTTTAACTGATACCGCAGCGCTTTATCAAGCTATGGGCGGTGGCTGGGCTACCGCGTCAAAAAAAGAGACGGCGCTCCTGCCGCAGCGTACTGAATTAGCATTGCAGAATACCGGGCGCACAAATTTAGTGCGCCATCTTTGGAACCCAAATTGAGCATGGAGTATTTTCATGACTAAAGGAACGACCAAACGCATGGTCATCATGTTGTTATTGGCCGCATTAGTGTTTGGCGGAATTTATGCTTTTCAACAATTTCGCAACAAAATGATACAGCAGGCTATCCGGGGGCAGGCTAGCCCTCCGCAAAGTGTATCTACCACCGTGGCGCAAGCCTCTACTTGGCAACCGTTAGTCGAAGCGGTAGGTAATTTACGTGCTTCTAATGGCACCAGCCTGGCAGCTGAGGTCAGCGGCATAGTCACAGCCATACACTTTGATTCTGGAGCAATGGTAAAAGCGGGGCAGCTAATATTAGAACTAAATGCCGCGCCACTTAAAGCCCAGCTGGAACAGCTCAAGGCGGCCGCCCGGCTCGCCAAACAGAATTACGACCGCGATCTTGCCCAACTCAAAATACAAGCGGTTAGCCAAGCTGCGGTAGATATTGCTGCGGCCAATTTGAAAAGTGCTCTAGCCCAAGTAACGATGCAAGAATCCATCATTGCACAGAAAAGTATTTATGCGCCCTTTGCTGGCCAGCTTGGTATCCGTCAAGTAGACCTTGGTCAATATCTGGCGCCCGGCACTACCCTGGTGAATTTGCAAAAACTTGATCCTATGTATCTGGATTTTACGGTACCACAGGCTCAAATTGATTTAGTCCATGTTGGCGATAACGTCACCGTACAAACCAATGCATTTCCAAACAAGGTTTTCACCGGCACCATTTCCGCGATTGAGCCACAGGTGGATATATCAACACGTAATCTTAAAGTACGGGCAAGCCTTGCCAATCCAAAAGGTGAATTGCTACCCGGATTATTCGCAACTGCGCGGGTGAAGAGAGGGGAAGAAAAACAGTACATCACCGTGCCAAATTCGGCCATTGCTTATAACCCCTATGGCAGCACCGTGTTTATTGTGAAAAATGAAGGAAAAGGAGCAGATGGCAAACCTAAACTGGTGGCCGCGCAGCGTTTTGTTACGACCGGCTTGACACGTGGCGATCAGGTGGCAGTGCTTAGCGGTCTGCAAATGGGAGAGGTTGTGGTCACTTCGGGCCAACTCAAGCTACGCAATGGCACCCCGGTAATCGTAAATAATAGCGTGCAACCGTCTAATCATCCCAATCCTGAGGTAAAAGACGAATGAATAGCACTGCTGGAGCCGTGATGAGAAAATTTACTGACATTTTCGTCGAACGCCCAGTTCTGGCAACCGTCATTAGCCTGGTAATACTGGTTCTGGGCTTACGCTCATTGGCTTCATTGCCGATACTGCAATATCCTTATACCCAGAACGCGGTAGTTACGGTCAGCACTGCGTACCCGGGCGCTGATGCCAATCTAGTGGCTAGCTTCATCACCACTCCGCTGGAAAATGCCGTAGCACAGGCCAACGGTATTGATTACATGACCTCCAGCAGCACCCAGGGAGTCAGCACTATCAGTGCCAATCTTCGGTTAAATTATGATCCAAGCAAGGCCTTGACTGAAATTAACACCAAAGTTAATGCGGTTCTCAACCAATTGCCGCCACAGGCGCAAAAACCCACACTCTCTGTCAGCATCGGGCAGACCATTGATGCGATGTACATCGGTTTCTACAGCGATGTTCTCAAACCTAATCAAGTCACTGACTATCTTGTGCGTTCCGTACAACCCAGGCTACAAGCGATTGAAGGCGTGCAAGTTGCCGAATTGCTGGGTGCAAAAAACTTCGCCCTACGGGCATGGCTTGATCCACAAAAACTCGCCGCAGTTGGTCTTACCGCTGCTGATGTATATGCCCTTTTGGCCGCAAACAATTTTCTTTCATCCAGCGGCCAATCCAAAGGGCAAATGGTGCAGATTAACCTGAACGCATCTACCGCATTGCATTCAGTAGATGAATTCAAGCAGATGATAATCAAGCAACAAGGCAACTCAGTCGTGCGCTTGGCAGACGTAGCGAATGTTACTTTGGGCGCTGATGACTATGACAGCAGCGTATCTTTTGACGGTAAAAAAGCGGTTTATGCGGGCATTCAGGTTGCGCCAGGCGCAAATTTGCTGGATGTAATCGCCCGGGTACGGAAAGTAATGCCTGAAATTCAGGCCCAGCTGCCGCTGGGTTTGAATAGCAATATCGTTTATGACTCGACCAAATTCGTCAATTCGTCGATTAACGAGGTCGTGAAAACGCTTGTGGAAGCCGTCCTTATTGTCACTGCAGTGGTATTTATTTTCTTGGGCTCCCTGCGCTCGGTGCTGATTCCAGTGGTTGCGATACCACTTTCACTGGTAGGCACTTTCTCAGTGATGCTGGCCTTGGGTTATTCCATCAACCTGCTTACGCTCTTGGCTCTCGTACTTGCCATCGGGCTAGTCGTAGACGATGCCATCATCGTAGTGGAAAACGTCAGCCGCCATTTGGAAGAAGGATTATCGCCTTTCGAATCAGCTCTAAAAGCGGCACGTGAGCTGGCTAATCCTATTATTGCGATGACCATCGTGCTGGTCGCGGTATATGTGCCGATCGGTTTTATGAGTGGCCTTACTGGCGCGTTGTTTACCGAGTTTGCTTTTACTTTGGTGGGTGCAGTAACGATGTCAGCCGTGATAGCGCTGACACTTTCGCCAATGATGTGTTCGCGGCTTCTGCGTTCACCTAAACGCGAGGGCGGCAACTGGCAAGACCGTTTGGAAATATGGCTGGATAAACAATTTGAACGTTTACACATCCGTTATGAAAAAACCTTGCACGGCACACTCAACTTCGTCACGGTAATAGCCATATTCGCGTTGGTGGTAATGGGTGGAATTTATTTTCTGTATACCACCTCGATGTCTGAACTCGCGCCACAGGAAGACCAAGGTGTGCTGATTGCGGCTTCTTTTAACGCGCCTGATGCGACGCTACAACAACGGGAAATATATGGCGAGCAGATTCAGAAAATTTTTAAGGATCACACGGAAACAGATCACACATTCCAGCTAAATATGCCGACACAGGTTATCACCGGTATGGTGCTCAAGCCCTGGAATGAACGCGCTAAAACCTCGATTCAGCTACAACCCGAAATACAGCAAGAATTGGGGAAAATCGCAGGCACGCAAAATGCGCTTTTCCAGCCACCCCCGCTGCCCGGTGCACGCGGCTTGCCCATACAATTTGTAATTACCACTACAGAACCATTCGCCAAACTTTATGACGTGTCACAAAAATTTTTGCAAGACGCGGAAAAAACAGGCGAATTTATTTTCATACAATCGGATTTGCGCATTGACTTACCCCAAACTACGGTAGTGATTGATCGCGATATGGCGTCACAGCTTGGGCTAAATATGCAAGACATAGGCTCTGGCTTGTCTGCCATGCTAGGCGGGGGATATGTGAACTATTTCGAGCTTGGGGGCCGATCTTATAAAGTTATTCCCCAGGTAGCACAGCATTTCCGCCTTAATACAGATCAGCTCAAACACTATTATCTGCGTACCGCAAATGGGCAGATGGTGCCCCTGTCAACAGTAGCCCATCTTAAAACCAGTACTGAACCGGAAACCATCAATCACTTTCAGCAACAAAATATGGCGACCATACAGGGGGTGGCTTTCCCTACTATCTCGCAAGGCCAGGCACTGGAAAGACTCAAAATTTTAGCGCAGGAAACCTTACCTGCCGGATACGGCTATGACTACTCAGGGCCCTCACGACAATTTATACAAGAATCGGGCGGACTGTTACTTACCTTTTTCTTTGCTATCGTCATTATTTTCCTGGCACTTGCGGCTCAATTTGAAAGCTTCCGCGACCCGGTTATCATTTTAGTGTCTGTGCCCATGTCTATAGCAGGCGCATTGATTTTTATCAACCTTGGCATTGGACACACCAAGCTTAATATTTACACTGAAGTTGGCTTGGTAACACTCATTGCCCTCATCTCAAAACATGGTATTTTGATTGTTGAATTTGCCAATAATTTGCAAAAAATTGGATTAAGCAAGCGGGATGCCATTGAGAAAGCGGCTGGTTTACGTCTGCGTCCGATACTAATGACAACTGCCGCCATGGTACTGGGCGTTTTGCCGCTTATCACAGCCAGCGGTGCCGGGGCAGTGAGCCGCTTTAATATGGGCCTAGTGATCGCCAGCGGCTTATCGATAGGCACATTATTTACCCTGTTTGTTGTACCCGGTATGTATATGCTGCTTGCCGCTGAACGTAAGCATGAAGCAATATCAGTTTCGAATGCCGAAACTTGAAAGGCTTTGCTATGACTCCTTCGTATGGAATGCCCTATATTATTTTTTCAAAATATTTTTAAGGTCGGCAAAAGGATTAAAAGTAGCCAGGGATTCGGAGGGCTTACCATCAGAACGGCCTACTGAGTCCTTAACCCGGGAGTGCTCATTTTCGTGGCAATAGGTACACAAAAGCTCCCAGTTGCTGCCATCCGGGGGATTATGGTCATGGTTATGGTTTTTGTGATGGACTTCTAATAATTGAAGGTTTTCACGGGTGAAGGTACGGGCACAGCGACCACAAACCCACGGGTACATCTTGAGTGCTTGCTCCCGATATCCCATCGCGCGCTTTTCTGCATTTTGGCGTGCATCCAGCACAAGCTTGTCTAGCTTACTATTTTTGATAGTCATAATTATTTGTTTAAAATTTAATTAATAAATTTATATCACGGTAAATTTTGCATCCCCCAATACTGCCATAGGCACACCGACAAAATGGAAGGTGTTTATTATACGGGGGGATTATTTCCGCTGGCTGGCTCAAGGCGAACGGACTTCAAACATAATCGGGCTGAATCAATAATAATTAAAGATACCAATAACGTGTGTTACGCGTACTTCCCTGGCTGATCCTGGCGCGTAACTACCGGCCAGATAAGGCACTTTCCGATTTATGTTGTTGAATTTCATTACCCTGCACATGCTAAAATTCAAGCCGTTTACCTGATACTGAATTCGGCACATGTCCAGTTCTACCCGCAATCTGCTCATTGATTTTTTTTCCGATCTGGAGCAAACCGCAATTCTTTGGCAGATAGCCTTACTGGCACTGAGTCTGATGCTTGCCTGGGGAATAAACCACTTATTGTTGGGCCGACTTTCCAAGTCGGAATGGATGTCGAAAATCGGTTTGGGTGGCATATCCCGGGTCGCTTTTCCGTTGATGGCGTTATTGTTGGTGTTGATCGGAAGAGCCATACTTAAAAACTGGCATTCCATCGGTATCCTGAATATTGTTGTGCCCCTCCTGTTTGCATTGATGCTGATTCGCCTGGCCGTATACATCGTCCGCCAAGTCTTCGTTTCTAGCAGTTGGCTTCAAGGCTCAGAACACTTCATCGCCATGACAATTTGGGTTGGGTTCGCCCTGTACCTCACGGGGTATCTCCCTGAAATCGTGGATGCAATGGATCACCTCGACTTTCACATTGGCAAACAACGAATTTCATTGCTCCTTATTTTGAGCGGCATTTTTTCAATCCTTGTCACCATGATTGTGGCGATGTGGCTTGGACAGGCGTTTGAACATAAGGTAATGGCCACAGAAAGCCTGGACATGAATTTGCGCGTGGTGTTATCCAAGCTGATTCGCGCTTGTCTGGTCGTAGTTGGTATTTTGATCGCGTTACCTTTGGCCGGCATCGACATTACCGTGCTTTCCGTATTCGGTGGGGCCTTGGGTGTAGGCATAGGTTTCGGTTTGCAGAAAATTGCCAGCAATTACGTGAGTGGATTTATTATCCTGTTGGATCGTTCTATCCATCCGGGCGATATCTTGACGGTGGATGGCCGTTTCGGCAAGGTTTCGCAATTAACCACCCGCTACTTGGTATTGCAAAATAATGATGGTACTGAAGCAATTATCCCAAACGAAATTCTAATCACTTCCACGGTGATCAACCATTCCTTCACTAACCGCCAAATACGCGTCAGCATTACTATACAAATCAGTTACCAGAGCGACTTGCACCTTGCTATGGAAATTATGAAACAGGCAGCAGAGAACCAAAGCAGGGTACTGGCCGACCCTGAAATAAAAGTTTATCTCAAGTCGTTCAGTGACAACGGTATCGATTTGGAAATGGGCGTCTGGATTAACGACCCGGAAGAGGGGCAGCTGAACCTGCGCTCCGACATCAATATGGAAATTTGGCGTAAATTCCAGGCATCAGGCATAGAAATTCCCTATCCGCAGCGGGATGTCCGTATTATTAGTGGGAAACCCTCCGTCTGACATTGATTAGTTGAATAGTTAGCCCATAAATATTTTATTGAGTCAGGCAATAAAGTATTCTTTATAACAGTAGAGCAAACAATGGGGTGCCATCTTGAAAAATGTTTCGGACGCAGATTCGAACACTGCGGGTACGGCCGGTTTGATCCACTCGATTATCGCTAAAGCCTATGCGGAATCACCGCATTTGTTGCACGTGTTGTATGCACTGCAACAACAGTGTTTGCATATCTCCGAAGAGGCTGTTCGTGAAGTTGCCGCACATCTTGATCTTCCTTCCAGCCAAGTGGATGCGGTGGTCGAGTTTTATTCCTTCTTTCACAAAATTCCGCGCGGACGATACGATATTCTGTTCAGTAACTGCACCAGTTGCGGCTATATGGCCGGGGGCGTGGATCTAATGGCTATGCTCGGTCAGCAGCTGAACATTGTTGCCGACAATACGCGCGGCGACGGGCTGGTCAGCATGGGCCAGACTTCTTGCATCGGCATGTGCGACCATGGCGCGGCATTACTGGTTAACGGCATGCCGATCATCAGCCTGGATGTTGCCATGATAGCCCGCATCGCCGCTCTGGTTGAGGCAGAGACGCCGCTGAAGGATTGGCCGTCTGGGTGGTTCCAGGTCGACGACAACATTCGTGTCAGCGGCCTGTTGCTCAAAGATGATCTTTCAGCGGGTGTTGGCTTGCGCGCGATGCTCGCGCTTGGCACTGAAGACACGTTGAGCGAAATCATCCAGTCGGGTTTGCGCGGCCGGGGTGGTGCGGGGTTCAGTACCGGCATGAAGTGGCAGCTCTGCCGCGAAGTGCAGGGTAGCGCGCATTATGTGGTATGCAATGCCGATGAAGGCGAGCCCGGCACATTCAAGGACCGTGTGCTATTGCACAGCTATGCCGATAGTTTGTTCGAGGGCATGACTGTGTGTGCCTTTGCGGTGGGGGCAAAACAGGGCTATCTCTATCTGCGCGGCGAGTATCGATACCTGCTGCCGCATCTGCAATCCGTATTGGTGCGCCGCCGCGAACTGGGTCTGCTGGGTGTAGACATCCTCGGCCAGCCTGGATTCAGTTTTGACATTGATATCGTGGTGGGCGCAGGCGCTTACATCTGCGGCGAGGAATCGGCGCTGATCGAATCACTGGAGGGCAAACGCGGTATTCCGCGGGTGCGTCCGCCATTTCCGGTGACACATGGCTATCTAGGCCAACCTACCGTCGTCAACAATGTCGAGACGTTTATCGCGGCCGCCCATATTGTGCTGCGCGGCAGTGTCTGGTTCAGGGCGGTGGGTACCGAGAAATCGGCTGGCAGCAAGATTTTGAGCATCAGCGGTGACTGTGCTGCACCGGGAATTTATGAATATCCGTTCGGTGTCACTATCCGGCAGGTGCTGGACGACTGCGGGGCTAAAGACGCCCAAGCGGTTCAAGTCGGCGGACCTTCCGGGATGCTGATTGGCAGCGCGGAATTCGATCGCAGACTTGGTTTTGATGATTTGTCCACGGGTGGTTCGTTAATGGTATTTAGTCAGGCACGGGACCTGCTGGTGGTCATAGTCAATTTTGCGCACTTTTTCGCCCATGAGAGTTGCGGTTTTTGCACCCCGTGTCGGGTCGGTACCACGCTGCTCAAAAACGGGTTGGACAAGATCGCCAGCGGACACGGCACGCGATATGATCTGGATGAAATGCAGCGCCTCGCCACACTGGTCAAATGCCGCTCGCATTGCGGACTGGGGCAGACCGCAGCGAATCCCATTCTGGATGGTTTGCAGCGTTTTCCGCAGGTGTTCGAGCAACGCTTGGTGCATCGCGATTTTGAGCCGCATTTCGATCTGGATGCGGCACTTGGGGAAGCGCGCCAGATCAGCCATCGCGATGATGCGGCAGCTCACATTGAATGAGAGTGGCAACATGAGCGCGGACACAAAACAAAACCTCATCACTCAAAATACCATCACGATAGACGGGCAGGAGATCCCGTTCCAGGCTGGGCAGACCATCATGGATGCGGCATTGGCAGCCGGTGTCTACATCCCGCATCTGTGCCACCGGCAGGGGCTCACGCCGCATGGTAGTTGCAAGCTTTGTGTGGTTGATATCGCCAGCAGAAGTGCGTCGTCCCACAACTCTAATCGCCGGTTGCAAGCAAAATTTGCAGTCGATGCCGACAGCAGAAGCGCATCGGCCTGCACAATGCCCGCCGTGGCCGGACAGCAGATCAGCAACAATACGCCGGCGCTGAATGAGGTGCGCAAGACCATCACGCAAATGTTGTTCATCGAAGGCAACCATATCTGCCCATCCTGCGAAAAGTGCGGCGACTGCACGCTGCAGGCAATGGCCTATCATTTAGGAATGCTGGACGGGCATTTTCCGCAGTTCTTTCAGCACCGCGAAGTGGATGCCTCGCATCCGACAATCATGCTGGACCGCGACCGTTGCATACTATGCGAGCTGTGCGTGCGCGCCAGCCGAGAAGTGGATGGCAAGAACGTATTCGCGATTGCAGGACGTGGAATCAATGCGCATCTGGTTGTGAACTCAGCGAGCGGCAAGCTGGTGGATAGCGATCTTGAAACCAGTGACATGGCGGCACACATTTGTCCGGTAGGTGCGATCCTGATCAAGGAACACGGCTATGAAGTGCCGATCGGACAGCGCACCTTTGACCTGCACCAAGTCAGCGAGATTGGTTTGGAAAAAATCATCCTGACTAAAGCGAGGCAGCCCGATGAGTAAAATTAGAATTGCCACCACCTCGCTGGCAGGTTGCTTTGGCTGCCATATGTCCTTCCTGGATATGGATGAACGACTGGTTGCCTTGCTGGAACATGTCGAGTTCAATCGCTCGCCGTTTACCGACATCAAGCATTGCGGTCCTTGCGATATCGGCCTGATCGAGGGCGGGGTATGCAACGTGGAAAATGTGCATGTGCTGCGCGAATTTCGCGATAACTGCAAGATACTCATCGCGGTCGGCGCCTGCGCCATCAATGGCGGAGTGCCCGCCATGCGCAACCATTTCAATTTGCGCGAATGTCTGGAAGAGGCTTATGTAAATGGAGTGGGCGTAGTAAATCCACAGATCCCGAATGATGTGGAGCTGCCGCTGTTACTCGACAAAGTGCACCCTATCCATGATGTAGTGCGCGTCGATTATTACCTGCCTGGCTGTCCGCCGTCGGCTGATGCGTTTCTCAATATATTGGGTGATCTGCTAGCGGGCAAAGAGCCTTCACTCCCCAATAACCTGCTGCATTACGATTAACGGAGCACGGCTATGGAACAGAACGCCGGACCTTCATCCGACATTGACTCTCAGTCTAATCTCCGGCGCATCGCCATCGACCCCATCTCGCGTGTTGAGGGGCATGGCAAGATCACGCTACTGCTCGACGCAGACAACCATATCCATGAGGCACGTTTCCATATCGTCGAGTTTCGAGGTTTCGAAAAATTCATTCAGGGGCGGCCCTATTGGGAAGTGCCATTTATCGTTCAACGCCTGTGCGGGATCTGCCCGGTCAGTCATCAACTGGCGGCGGCCAAGGCGGTGGATCAGTTGGTTGGCGTGGAGCGGCTCACGCCCACGGCCGAGAAGCTGCGCCGCCTGCTGCATTTCGGTCAGACCCTGCAATCGCATGCATTACATTTTTTTCATTTATCTTCCCCCGACTTGCTGTTCGGTTTCGGCAGCGAGCCGGCGCAGCGCAACATCGTCGGCGTACTGGAAAAATATCCCGATCTCGCGCTAAAAGGTGTGAAACTGCGCAAGTACGGGCAACAGATCATCGCGGCGATCAGCGGCAAGCGCATCCACGGCACCGCCACCGTGCCGGGCGGCATGAACAAGCCGCTCGCCGTTGCCGAGCGCGATGCCTTGCTGGCCGATATTAAAAATATTCTGGCCTGGAGCCAGGATGCGGTGGCACTGAACGAGCAGATCCATACTTCGCATCCCGAGCATTACCGCTTCGCCACCATTCGTAGCAACTTCCTGAGCGTGGTCGGAAGCGGCGGGGAGCTGGAGTTGTATCACGGCGGATTGCGCGCACGTTCGGCGACGGGTGCGATGATTTTCGACCAGTTCGACTATCGCGGTTTTCAGGACATCCTGCGCGAAGAGGTGCGCCCATGGAGCTATATGAAATTCCCATATTTAGTCGAGCTGGGCAAGGAGCGAGGCTGGTACCGTGTCGGTCCACTGGCGCGCGTGAATAACTGCGATTTCATTTCAACGCCTTTGGCGGAAGCCGCGCGCAAGCACTTCAGGGAATTCGGCCGGGGCGGTTTCGTGCAAGACACGCTGGCCTATCACTGGGCGCGCATGATCGAAGCGCTGCATTGCGCTGAATCGATTCAGGCGTTGCTGCATGATCCAGATATTACCGGCACCGATTTGGCCGCAGATTTGGGCGAAAAGCGCAGTGCCGGGATCGGCGTGATCGAAGCGCCGCGTGGCACACTGTTTCATCATTATCAGATCGATGAGCAGGGGCTGATTGTTAAGGCCAACCTGATCGTCTCGACTACCAGCAATAATCAGGCGATGAACGAATCGGTGCGCTCGGTCGCCAATGAATATCTTGAAGGTCACGAGATCACCGAAGGCTTGCTGAACCATCTGGAAGTCGCGGTGCGCGCCTACGATCCCTGCCTGTCCTGCGCCACTCATGCCTTGGGCAAGATGCCGTTGCAGGTGGAGTTGCTTGATGCCGACGGTAAGCTGCTTGATCGGCTGGCCAAGGGCAGTAATGGCGTGATCGAACGAACGGTCTGAGCGCCATGGTAAAGCTGCTGCTGTTCGGATACGGTAATCCCGGGCGCGGAGACGATGCTCTCGGCCCGGAGTTGATTGGGCGCATTGCGCAATTGCATCTCGCCGGTGTCGAGTGTCAGAACGATATGCAACTGCAAGTCGAGCACGTCACGGACCTGGCTGCTTGTGACCGGGTGTTGTTCATCGATGCCGATATGTCCTGCGCGGAGCCTTGCGATTTTGCAGAAATCTCAGCCGAAAAAGATGGCAGCTATACTAGCCATGCGATGAGCCCGACGGCCTTGTTATACGCCTATCGACAGGTGTACGGAAAGGATGCACCACCGGCTTTTCTGTTGCGCATACGTGGCTACGATTTCGGGCTGGGCGATCCACTGACCGAACAAGCTGCTGTTAATTTGGATATGGCAACAAAGCTGGTTCGTGGGCTGTGCATGGATGCAAGTCTGCAACGCTGGCGGTGCTTGGTGAACAAAGGAAATTCAGTTGCGTGAACCGATCATGGAACTAGATTATCTAAGCCATGCATGAAATGTCGTTGGCCGAAAGCGTGCTGCAAATCATTGAGGATACAGCGCGCAAGCAAGGATACACGCGGGTCAAGAAGGTGTGGCTGGAGATCGGTCAACTGGCTTGTGTGGAACAGGAGTCTCTGCGCTTTTGCTTCGATGTGGTGATGCGCGACAGCGTTGCCCATCAGGCGCGGCTGGAAATCATTGAGATGGCGGGGCAGGGGCATTGTGCAAAATGTTTGATTGAAATGCCGATTGCTGCGCTTTATGAAGCTTGCCCGAAGTGCGGGAGCTACGAGATTCAGGTAACTGGTGGCGACGAAATGCGGGTTAAAGAACTTGAGGTTGAATAGAAAGGTTTAGATATGTGTACAACATGCGGATGCGGAATCGGTCAGACGTTCATCGCAGGCCATGCGCTTAAACAGCCGCGCAAACCAGGTGGGGTTATGCGCTATCGGGTGCATGGGGATGGTGCAGCTCACACGTTTCAACACGGTGCGCTGGACTTTGGTGCAGGCGCGGCAGGCACGCATGTGCCGGGCATCAGCCAATCCAGAATGGTCAAGATCGAGCGCGATATTCTCGCAAAAAATAATGATTACGCCGCCGAGAACCGTGACTATTTTTCGACGCACGGTATTTTTGCGCTCAATTTGGTTTCCAGTCCTGGTTCAGGCAAGACCACCTTGCTGGTAAAAACCATCGCAGCCCTGCATGGAACGCTGCCAATTACGGTGATCGAAGGCGACCAGCAAACTGATAATGATGCAGCACGCATCCGCGCCGCCGGTGCGCCAGCCCTGCAAATCAACACTGGCAAGGGCTGCCATCTGGATGCCTACATGGTCGGTCAGGCTATTCAACAACTTGGTTTGCAGGACGAGAGTTTGCTGCTGATAGAGAACGTCGGCAATCTGGTTTGTCCGGCCAGCTTTGATCTGGGCGAGGCGCACAAGGTCGTGATCCTCTCGGTGACCGAAGGCGAAGACAAGCCGCTCAAATATCCCGACATGTTTCGCGCCGCCGATTTGATGTTGCTGAACAAATGCGATTTGTTAACGTATCTGGAATTCGATGCCGGACTCGCTGTTGATTATGCGCGCCGCATTAACCCAACATTGAAAGTGATCCGCATATCCGCCAGCAGTGGCGAAGGAATGGCGGAATGGCTGGATTGGATCGCAAAGGGTTGTCACAATGCCGTCGCCGCTGTACAGCGCACCGCAGAACCGAAAGTCCTGCTTGAATAAATCCATCGTCTTGCCAGTTTCCGGCCCATCGGTATTGGCCTGCGGCGCGTGGCTGAAAAATACTGTATGCGTTACTCGCGGCAACCAGGCTTATGTCTCGCAGCTTATCGGCGATCTGGATACTGCCGAAGCGAGGTTGATGCTGGAACAAAGCGTAACAGATTTGTGTGCAGACCTTGATGTGCAACCGGAAGTGGTGGCGCACGATCTGCACCCCGATTTTTACAGTACGCAATTTGCGCAATCCTACGCCGCGCAGCGCGGATTACCGATAGTCGCGGTGCAACATCACCATGCGCACATCGCTGCCCTTTGCGCTGAACATGGTGTCATCCAGCCCGTGCTGGGATTGGCTCTGGATGGCGTGGGGCTGGGCACTGATGGCATGCCGTGGGGCGGCGAACTGTTGCGCGTGGAGGGAGCGGATTTCCAGCGCCTGGGGCATTTGGCGCCGTTCGCCATGCCGGGCGGTGACCGTGCCGCGCGTGAGCCGTGGCGTATGGCGGCGGCGGTGTTGTTCCAGTTGGGGCGGGGCGATGAGATTGTGCAGCATTTTCCCAATCAGCCGGGGGCGACGACGGTGGCGACCATGCTGCAACGTGGCCTGAACTGTCCGGCCACCTCTAGTATGGGACGGTTGTTCGATGTCGCCGCAGGATTGCTGGGCGTGTGCGGGATTCAAACCTTTGAGGCCCAAGCCGCAATACAGTTGCAGGAGTTGGCGCAGCGTCATGGTCAGATCGCGCCGTTGGCTGAAGGCTATTGGATCACTGATAATCGCGTGCTGGATTTTTCGCTATTACTTGCTGTGCTGAGCGATTGCCGCGACGCTTCTTACGGCGCGGCACTGTTCCATGCCACGCTTGCCGCTGGTCTGGCCGAGTGGGTGGAACGTGCCGCCAGCGAGTACAACATAGCCTATATTGCGTTGGGCGGCGGCTGCTTCCATAATGATATTTTGCTGCGCGCACTGTCTGACAGACTTGCTAAGCATGGGCTGCAAGTGTTGACTGCGCAGCAGATGCAGCCCAACGACAGTGCAATTTCATTAGGCCAGGCGTGGGTCGCGCTGCAATCTTTTAAACAAGGTAAATGAAAATGGCCGACACGCTAACCTGGACGCGCGGCCCGTCCGATCAAGAGTCAAATTTGCCTAAAAAATCTTGTTTGCCGATCTCCACTCCGTTATGCCGCAAGATGGCATAAGCAGTCGTGACATGGAAATAGACATTTGGCAGCACGTAATTGAGCAAAAACGGCAACCCTTTAAAGATGAGCGTTTTTTCGTGCGTAGGCAGGTTGATGGTTTTATCTTCAGTGCCATCAATTTGGTCAGGTTTAAACGCTTCAAGCAAGGCAATCGTCTTGTCTAGCCGTGCCATTAACTCTGGAAAGGTGGCTTCGTTATCCTCATGTTTCGGCGGTTCAACGCCAGCAAGGCGACAAACGCCGCGCTTGGCAATATCGGATGCAATTTGAACCTGGCGTGAAAGTGGAAGCATATCTGGGTAAAGTCTTGAATTAATTAAAACTGATGGGGAAATTTTTTTAGCTTCAGCGTATACGCCAGCTTTCTCAAGTACAGCCTTTAAGTTATTTAAAGTACGGATAATAGGGAAAACTGAAGCTTGGTACATGGAAATAGACAAAGTAATTACTCCTAAAAATTTTAGTTAAATTCAAATGTAGCTTTTCACCGCGCTGATTCGCCATCCATGATGGCAATGCACTTCGGCAACAGCTTGATTTTATCTGCCCACTTACTTTCACCAACTATAAAGACAGTATCTACCGCGCTGTAAAAAATAATCGTATCACTTTTCTGGTGATCATTTCATCATCAGATAGTTGCTTCTCAATTAGCTTCCCCACCAATTGATATATCTATTTTAAAACCACTTTTATCCGCTTCGAAATATGTTATTTTTTTCGATTAACACCAGCGGATGCTTTGTTTGGACGAAAACTGAAGCGATCGCTTCGGTGACGTTGAAGATGGGGTAGAAGTGTCAAGTTTGAGTAGCGCATCAATAACATTTTTATTTTGACAAAGATGCATAGCCAGTCTCGAAAATCCTGACGAGTGCCCAGCTGTTACGTTTGCAAAATAAAGTTTGGTTGATCGACCTAGCGCGATTAGATCGATAATGGAGTTGATTGTCGCTTTCTTGCGCTGCGCATTATCGCTGTGTGTGCTACTCAAGTGAAGAGGCTTATTTCCTGTTTGTGGTGTCTGACTGCTTGTTAATACGTTTGATAATGTAAAGAAATTTTTGGCATGTGATATAACTTCTGCATCATCGCTACATACCAATAATGATTTATTAGTAACACCGGGATAAATATCCAGAAATAAATCTTTATATTGGGTCTGATAATCGGTGTTTCTGACATGTATCGCAAGGTACTCGTGACCCAGATGTTGAATTCGGTCTAAAACGATAGGGCGAATATTTTCAGAAATTGAGATTCTATTAAGTAAATCAAAAGATAAATTTCCCCCACCGCATTGCTCGTGAATTAGAACCAGCTCATCATAATTTTTATCAAAATTAAATGTGAGTATTGCGGTTGTTTCTCTGTCCACATAATTTTTAGAATCCATCGAGTAAACCGCAAAATAAGTATTTAATTTTCCTTGGATGGAATGTGGAAAACAAGTAAAGGTATTAAGCAAACATAATTGTTCCTCTGACAAACTGAAATGAACCTTCGTTAAACTATCTCTTGGTGAAAAAAATTCTGAAAACTCCGCAAGTAAACCAGAATTAAGGGTATCGATAATAAGAGTTCGCCCGAATTTTTCAGCATATCTCCAACATTGCTCAATTTGACAGAGCGTATCATTAAGGCCTCCATGTGGCCGGCAAAGCAAAAATTTTTCAATAATGGGAGGCTGAACGATAGGATTTGCTCGGGAAATGACTGATATGCGTTGTGCAAGCTCATCTGCACCAGCTTGAAATGCCGGATTGATTCTCGCTCTCCAAACAAATTCAAGTGCTTCTTCATATTTATGGGAAGCTTCTAGAATGAGCGCCATGGTCATGCAAAACTCAGATGCAGACGGATTTATCTCGATTGCCCGTCGGGTCAATTTTTCTGCCTTAGCCAACTGACCATCGTGAAAATCCAGACGGGCGAGACCGTGCAAGGCACTGGGGTCGTCTGGGTACGCTTCAAGCGTTTTATCGAATAAAGTGCGGGAAAGTGCAAGATTCCCGTCATGGAAGGCGCGAACTGCCCCCGTGCACATCTCTACAAGGCGGCGGGTGTGATAGGACGATGCGTTGGCCCATTTGGCGCGCAACAGATTTTCCGAACGTAGAATGCGGGGTCTATCCCGGTTTGCTCCAGGACCGGTACCTGAGGTACCTAAGTCGGGCCGATAGTTGAATCCCACCACTGGAACAAATGCAAAATCGCAGTGCTCTGCAATTTGATGCAGAAAATCGCGATCCTCACAAATTTCAAATGTTTCATCAAAGCGGCAGCCCAATTCAATGACTTTGCGGCGGATAATTGCTGCCTGCCAGTAAAACAAAGGTCCGTAGTACATCATTGCGCGGTTAAACGGGCTACCAAACAATTTTGTGACGTTCCCATTCGCATCAAGCATTCTGGCCTTACCGTAAACCAGCAGTGTTTCAGGATGTTCACGGGAGGCATTCAGCATTGCCGAGAGGAAATCAAAATCGTAAGTATCGTCATCGTCCAAAAAACAAAACCACTCGCCATGCACGGCTTGCAATCCTTCGTTGGCGGCTTGCGGTCGAGGCAACTGGCGGTGGCCGCCGACGATTCGGATCGAATGGCCGGTCTGCCACGCAATAACTGGTAGAGCCGGGTGGTTTCCGCCGGTTGCATCAACAACTATTACTTCAACGTTCGGATAATCCTGCCGTGAGATTGATTCCAGCGCAACGCGAAGTTCTGGCCGCCCCATGCTGCGCACAATGACAGAGACGAGTGGTAGAGTTGGCTGATTGCCAGGATTAACTGCAAGAGTTTCCTGTGAAAAATGGGTTGGGGTAAAGATGGGGGACATGGACTTAAGTTTGTTTGTGCAATTATTATAAAAAATCTAACGGTATTGAATTGAACCTAATGTTAACTCACTATTGATTGGCACAGTTTATCCAAGAAGCCGTTCGCATTGAGATTCTATGGTTCGTGTCAAACATTTTTTGTAATCCTATCCGGGTCGAAAGTTGAATGGTAATGATGAATAGACCAGGCTGCGCGGGCGATTTTGCGGGCGATGATTACCAGTGCTGC
>QFXH01000019.1 GCA_003402345.1 Candidatus Nitrotoga sp. MKT
TGGTACAGCATGGGATGGCTGCATTCCCGCCGCGTGAGTTTCGCGAAGCTCTTGAGTCCTTGCGGTATGATCATCCTGTGCTGCAACTTTGAGGGGAGACCTCAGAGTCTGACCCCATTTAACCCCATTCACAACAACCTCGGTTATGCGTATATGCTAGCCCGCCGCCATGATGAAGCACGGCGCGAATTTACTACTGCACTGCAACTCGATCCGAGTTTCTACAAGGCGCGTTACAACCTTAATCGGCTGGACGACGAAGCCAGCTTAAACTGAAGCAGCATTCTCAGACATGAAATAATGAAGACTATAATGGTTCCCGTATTTAAGACAATAATGTATTGAGTTTAAGAGAGTGACCAATCGAATAATTTGCGAGAATCCAGAGAAACAGTTTGAGCTTCCATCTGTAGAGTTTTAGGCTGCTCTATAACAAAGGTTTAGCCAAATTAATGGCTAATGTAATGAAAAATATTAGGGAGTTGGTGATGTTTGACAGTGTGTATCGATATAGGCAGCACTATTTGCTTATGAAAATTTTTTCTATATTACGTTAGGCACCACGATATGGACACGTCCCGGAATTGGACGCCAAACGATTGGATTCGCCTCGTTGCACTGATCGGAGCGTTCGGTCTTTTTGGTCTTGGCGCTTGGATGCTGTTTCTAGGTATCGCGGCGGAAGGCACGATCGATTTGAAGTCTTCAATCCTGTCAGGAACCATCAAGGCGTCCAGCGCAGGTTTGTACATCTGCTTCTTTGCTCTGTTCATCATCGTATTTGTACTCGCGTCCTTGTTGTCTCTACCAAGAAGCTCCTCGACTTCACCTGCGAGTCGCGCACGTCGATTGATGCCAATATTTTGGGGCATGCTTGGTGCACTTGTGCTGTGTGCCATCGCAGCAGCCTTCACTCCCCAGGGCGCCCGTACAGGTCTCATCATGGTAATAACTACCTTGACAATGGGCATTATCCCGGTTGTCATTGATATCGTAAGAGTGGTCAGCAACGATGCTTAACCCTACGTTTAAGCGGGACGGTATTCTTCCCGCAGAAGCGCGGCGCCCCTCAACTTTACGTTCGGCATCTCTAAGGGAGATCAGGCATTGAGTAACGTCGTTTTCATTCTAGGCGCAGGCGCGTCCAAGCAGTGTGGAGCACCATTGATGTCGGACTTTCTCGACGTCGCCAGTGATCTCCTTCGATCAAATGCCGTACCAGAGAAGCGCACGGAATTTGAGAAAGTGTTTGCCGCCATCGGCGCGTTGCAGTCTGTTCACTCGAAAGCACAACTCGATCTTAATAACATCGAGTCCATCTTCACAGTACTGGAACTTGGCAGAATCATCCAAAGGGTGCCGGGCCTGTCGTTTGATGAGATTCCAAAAGCAATTGTCGCACTAAAAGAACTGATCGTTAAGACGTTGGAAGTCACGATGACATTTCCTACGGAAGGGCCATATATTTGCGTGCCGCCGCCGTACGAGGATTTCGGTAACCTCCTTACTTATCTCTACAAGGAAGCATTCCCGAATCAAACTGCAGCAGTTATCTCATTCAATTACGACGTCGCCGCAGACATGGCAATATATCGAGCGGGTCTCGGTCCCGATTACATTATCGAAAAGTCCAGTGGTCATCATATTACGGTCCCTCTTCTCAAACTGCACGGCTCGCTGAATTGGGCGACGGAGACGATAAGCCGGAAGATTCGTCCGCTACACCTTGCAAGCTACTTCCAACACTACACATTTCGCGGTATCGGAGAGAAACGGTCAGCTACACATGTACCGATTGGTTCGCAACTCGTTGAGTACTTTCAAAGCCATGCTTCAACTGCAGTAGATGCGGAACCGGTTATCGTTCCCCCGTCTTGGAACAAGGCTGACTATCACACTGCACTTTCAGATGTTTGGGCTGCTGCTGCAAAGCATCTGTCCGAAGCTGAACACATCTTCATCATCGGATACTCGCTACCAGAGACAGATTCATTTTTTCGGCATCTCTACGCACTTGGCAGCGTCGGGACAGTTCCTCTACGACGGATTGCGATCTTCAATCCGGACGACTCCGGAGTTATTGATTCGCGCTTCCAGACTTTACTCGGGCCAGGCGCAAGTGCGCGTTACGAGTACCATACTAAGACCTTTGCTCAAGCAATTGCGCACATTAAAACTCTTTTTCCGAAACGTATATGAAGACTCCGAACTATCGAAAGTTGGGGATCCGAAAATTGGTCAGACTCGATTTAAGCTACTCTATTTATTTGTGCATTTATTTGTAACTGCCCCTTTTAATCGCGCATTACGTTTGGTCCCGTAAAAATACGCCACGTTTCTTAATTGACAAATTAATTTACTGTAGCTACAGTAAATAATGAAAATTGAGTTCGATCAAACCAAAGATGTAGCAAATCAGACGAAATATGGCGTTTCTCTTGCGTTGGCAAACGAACTCAATTGGGAAGCTGCGCGGGTTTGGATCGATGACCGCTTTGAGTACGGCGAGTTGCGCATAACCGCACTCGCACCAAGACTGGCATCCTCTACTATGTGGCATTTGTTGATCGTGGCAAGAAGCGAAGGATTATTAGCCTGCGCCAAGCCATTCGCCGTAAGGTTACACACTATGTCAAAAATATCTAAACGCCCATCCGTCGTAATGCCTACCTTGCAAGAAGACAAGGTTATTACCGCTGCTGCCAAGGCTGATCCAGACGCGCAGCCGCTCACACCGAAACAGTTAAAGACAATGGTTCCAATCCGAGCACTGCGCGGACGCCCAAAGTCCAAGAATGCAAAGCAACTTGTATCAGTGCGCTACAGCCAAGAGGTCTTGGAGTTTTTTAAATCCTCCGGTGAAGGTTGGCAGTCACGTATGGACGAAGTGCTACGTAACTATGTCTCACGCCACTCACGTAGAGTGTGAGGTTAAGGCCGAACCCGGCATTCGCAAGTCAAAAGGGGTCAGCCATGTAGCCACCCTACTGGACTTTAATTGCGATAAGTAATGGGGACAAAGTGTCGGTTTAAAAAATATGATGATAAACACCGTAATTGACGTGATTTGCGCCCTTCCTTACTGGTATAACATTTATGCCAGTCTATACATCAGTCAATTAAACCGGGATTTTTAACATGGCGGGAACCAGTCTTTTAACCCTAATCGATGATATTGCATCGATTCTGGACGATGTTGCTGTAATGAGCAAAGTTGCAGCTAAAAAAACTGCAGGGGTACTCGGGGATGATCTAGCGCTTAATGCTCAACAGGTGACAGGCGTCACAGCCGACCGCGAATTACCCGTTGTCTGGGCTGTTGCAATAGGCTCATTCAAAAACAAATTTATTTTGGTGCCTGCTGCAATTGCTATTAGTACCTTTATCCCATGGGCTGTGACACCATTGTTAATGTTGGGTGGAGCCTTCCTTTGTTACGAAGGATTTGAAAAACTTGCACATAAGTTTATGGAAAGCAAAACAGAAATCAATGTGCATCACGTTGAGCTTGTGGAGGCACTCGCCAATCGTGGTATCGATATGGCCGCTTTCGAGAAAGACAAGATTCGAGGAGCGATTCGTACCGACTTTATTCTGTCAGCTGAAATTATTGTGATTACGCTAGGAACGGTTGCGATGGAATCGTTTTGGAAGCAGGTTGCGGTACTTACGACAATAGCCATAATTATGACTGTCGGTGTCTACGGCTTGGTGGCTGGTATCGTTAAGCTGGATGATGGTGGGATTTACCTTAGCCAAAAAAGCGGTGCGAACCTATTACGCAAAATTCAGCGTTGCATTGGCAGAGCTATTTTGAAAATTGCCCCTTACCTGATGAAGAGCTTATCTATCGTTGGCACGGTTGCCATGTTCATGGTAGGTGGGGGTATTCTCATCCATGGCATATTTGGTGAATCTGAATTGATCCACAATTTGGCACATTACGACAGCGGCATTATTAATTCGATAGTGAATATTGGGGCACCTGTGCTGCTAAATATCCTGACTGGAATAGTAGTTGGTGCGGCTGTCCTCATCGGTGTGACTGCTGCAAAACGTATTTTGCGGGCGAACAAATAGCCAAAAAAGTGCATATATAAGACATCAGGCTGGTGCTAAGCTTGAGTCCTGCGAGCGGGAGCACCGCCACGAGACAATATTCAAAGATATGGAGAGTCACGATGCAACCAGATAACCATCCCGTAGACGACCGATGACGGGAAAATTCGTATTGTTGGTCTCGACCGCAACAAAGTGGGTATCAGCGGCACGGATGCCAAGTGCGCTAAGTCGGGCGGGATTCGAAGTCGCGCTGCTCGCGCCGCGCGGTTCGCTGGCGGAAAAGAGCCGCTACCTTGCCAAGATCGGGTACCTCGCCGCCAATGCGACGACACTTGACTGGGTGTTCGCGTTCGCGGCCATGGTCAAAGCCACGTCACCACGTTTGGTCGTTCCGTGCGACGACACTGCGGTCCGACTGCTGCATATGTTAGCCCTATCGCCGCCGCCAGGAATCAAGCCGGAGATTTACCGTGAGCTCTGCACGTTAGTGCGTGAGTCGCTGGGCAACCCCGAATACTTTTGTACAAGTGTCGACAAAGCGCGGCTGCCTGCGGCTGCCGAAGCCTTGGGTGTGCGGGTTCCGCCATACGCTATTGCTGCCAGCGTCGATGAGGCTCAAGCGTTTGCTGCAATTCGCGGTTACCCCGTTGTGCTCAAACGAAGCCACGGTGCGGCTGGCGAATGGGTGGCAATCGTTTCAGACCCCATCGAGCTTGCGCGTACTTACGCGCGATTTGCGGCAGCAAAGACCATCGATTTTGAGGGGAGGGGCGACGCGAGCATACTGGTGCAAGCTCATGTAGTGGGAAAAGTCTTCGCGCAAGCGATGACGGCTTGGCAGGGAGCAGTCTTGGCCGGATTTGTCCGCGAGAAGCTGGTCACGCATTCGCCGCTGGGACCCGCAACCGTAGCTCGCTGCGTGCGGATGCCCGAGATCCGCCGATTCTCGGATCAGCTTGCAATCGGCCTCGGCATGAGCGGTTTTTTTGGCCTCGAATACATCGTCGACGCCGACACGGGCGAAGCTTACCTCCTCGAGATCAATCGGCGTGCCACGCCCGCAACGCATCTGGGGGGAATGATAGACATCGATCTCTGCGCCGCGCTGTATAGCGCTGTCAACGGCCAGCCGCAGTCGGGCCGTCGCGATCTCGATCCGGGCGAAGAGCATTTGATCACCCATTTTCCACAGGAGTGGCTTCGCGATCCGCAAAGCCGATATCTGCGGGACTTCCGCATTGACGCCCCGTGGGACGAACCTGAAGTGATGGAGGCGCTGCTGGCGCTGAGGAATGAAACCTGAAATCCGCAACGCGCAAAGTCAACGGGGTCAAAGTGGCGCCAGCATCGTATTTAATTTTGAGCCACCATGCCATGTCGCCCACGCATTAAGCTAGCTGATATACCGCAACGTCGTGCAGCGTGTAATCAATACTGGGATAGTAGTTGGTGCGGCTGTCCTCATCGGTGTGACTGCTGCAAAACATATTTTGCGGGCGAATAAATAGCCAAAAAGTGCATATAAGATATCCCCTGAATACCTCTTCAACTTTCCCGAGTTTTTTTACTGTTCTGCCCCTCGTTCGTCCACTTCGACTTTCACGCCCCATGCACCACGGTTGTCAATCAAGTTGTCGTCGTTGATGCACAGTTCCAAGGCGCCGGTATGCCTGGCGACGAAGGACTTGCCTTCGCCTCCTTGTTCAACCTGGCTGCTGCCATTACTGCCGTTGATGCGCAGAACCAGCGAATGCGCTTTGAGGCCGGGGAAGGGGAATCTGAAGGGCGGGCCCAACGCCACTTCAGGAGAGCCGTCGATGCCGCGTTCGACAAAGCCACCCATGTTGATCTTCGCCAGTCCGTTGCTGGCGTCGCCCACCGTCACGCGACTACCCTTTCGCACGGATGGCACACCGGGCAGTGCGTTGCAGGCGGTTGTCACCCCCGCAGCACCAATCCCCACGGCCTGAAACGTCGGTTCGACCGTCACTTCGATGCTGGTGCGGCCGATGCAATCCCACACCGTTTCAGCCGTCACTTTTTTGGGGCCGCCCCAGCCCGTGTAGGTATGCCCCACCTGAACACCGGTGGCGAGGTCGGCCGGGCTCACCTCTTGCGACGTGCCGTCGCCAAACAGCACTCGAATTCCGCCGCAGGTGCCACGGCCCGAGACGGTGAAGCTGCTGCCGGGTCGGTTCAGCACGATGCGGTTGGATTCTCTTATTTCGGCGTTCCTATCCGGCCCGAGCGTCGGGCTTGTCTTGGCTGTGTTGTGCCGGATTGACTGGATGGCGGGTGTGTTGCATGCCGCCAGGGCGGCAGTCAACAGCACGGCGGTGACGCGCTTCGCGGTTTGTATTGTTTGCATGGTCGTTCCTTTCGCCTCATCAAGTTGCCAGGATAACTTTGGAAAGTGTGCGGAGGCACATGTTCGCCTTGAAGTCTGATGGTCTTGCTGAAGTAGCGGTTGTTGGCCCCGATTGGGGAGGCCAATGTTCGACATGAGGGTCGAGTATTAGGAAAAATAAACCACTTTTTCCATAAGTTTTGAATGTACTGAACGGTGGCTTAATTGTCAAACACTCCACCCCGTCCCGCACGCAGGAGAGGGTGGAGTGGCATTAAGCTGACTATCTATCCGCCCCCGCAAACCCGCACTGACGCCACGCTTCAAACACCGCTACCGCGACGGTGTTGGATAAATTCAGGCTGCGGTTATTCGGTAGCATAGGCATGCGCAGGCATTGCTCCGGTGATAACGATGCCAATATATCCGCAGGCAAGCCACGCGTTTCTGGCCCGAATAGCAACGCATCACCTGCCTGATAGCATACCTCGTGATAAGGCTGCTTGCCCTTGGTCGTGTATGCAAACAGACGCGCACCCGGCAGGGTTTGCAGGCAGGCAGCAAGGTCGTCGTGTACGCGTAGATTGGCGTATTCGTGATAATCTAGCCCGGCGCGCCGCAATTGTTTGTCATCCAGAGAAAATCCGAGCGGTCGGATCAAATGCAGTTGTGCTCCGGTGTTGGCGCACAGGCGAATGACGTTCCCGGTATTAGGTGGAATCTCGGGCTGGAAGAGGATCACATTAAACATTATGGGAGCCTCTGGTTTGAATAGATGCGCATCTAACTTTCGAATGATTGTGATATTTGCTGACAGGGGCTAGAAAACGTGTGACGAGCTGGTGTGGATAATAAACCTACGAAGCAGAATGCGGCAATGTCCGCGCAATGGCCCAAGCGCTGATCTCGCGCGCGCCTGCTTTGCGTAAGGTTTGTGCCACTTCGTTCAGCGACGCCCCGCTCGTCATTACATCATCCACTATGGCGACGTGCTTGCCCGAAAAATCCTGCGTGCAGATGAATGCCTGACGCACGTTCTTATCTCTTTCTTTTCGTGATAACGCTGTTTGTGGCGGCGTATCGCGGCTGCGCTGGCAGGCGTTAAGCAGGACTGGAATATCCATCTGCCGCCCAATATGCCGTGCCAGCTCAAATGACTGATTGAAACCGCGGGCACGTAAACGCACCGGATGCAATGGCATTGCAACAAGGCAATCAGGACGTACCGCAATACGCTGTGTCAGTTTGTCCGCAAGGCTGTTCGCCAATATTAATTTTTCATGATGCTTCAGCGCCTGTATTAGCTTATTGAGCGGGAAAGCGTAGGCGAATACGGCCACTGTGCGGTCGAAATGGGGCGCTTGCTGCAAGCAATGGCCACAGATCGCGCCATCGTGCGTAGGCAGGGCACACACCGGGCAACATGCCGCAGTCAAATAGGGTAGGTCAGCATCGCAAGCGGCGCACCATACCCCATTGCGGCTGGCTGCGCCGCATAGAAAACAGGGTTGCGCGGGCAGGGCTTGCCACAATTTTGTGCGGATGTTCAAAAAATGGCGAGTCAAAATTGACAAGGTCGTGCCCTTTCACGGATGATGCCGGATCATTGTAATTCATTAGACTGTAAGTCATGACGACCCACACCGTACAATTTACCCGTCCTTCCAAACCCTCGGCACTCGCCCAATCATCAACCAAGGCACAATGCTGGAGCCTTGCCCAAGTAGAGGCGCTATTCCAGCTGCCGTTTGCCGATTTGCTTTATCGCGCACAACAGGTACATCGTGAACATTTCGATCCCAACGCGGTACAGTTGTCCACTTTGCTGTCCATTAAAACAGGCGGTTGTCCAGAAGACTGCGGCTATTGCCCCCAAGCTGCACGCTATGATACCAGCGTGAAAAGCCAGGCATTGATGGAGCTTGACGATGTGCTGGCGGCTGCCAGCGTGGCCAAGGCCGCTGGCGCGACCCGCTTTTGTATGGGTGCCGCTTGGCGCGGCCCCAAACAGCGCGATCTGGAATCTGTGCTGAACATGGTGCGCGAAGTCAAAGCACTGGGGCTGGAAACCTGCGCTACGCTGGGCATGTTGAAAGACGGCCAGGCCGAGCAGCTAAAAGACGCCGGGCTGGATTACTACAATCACAATCTGGATACCGCGCCTGAGTTCTACGACGAAATCATTACCACCCGTGATTATCAGGGTAGACTGGACACGCTGGAGCGGGTACGCAACGCTGACTTGAATGTATGCTGCGGCGGTATCGTTGGCCTGGGCGAAAGCCTTAATCAACGCGCTGGCTTGGTCGCGCAACTGGCCAACCTTGACCCCTATCCTGAAAGTGTACCCATCAACATGCTGGTGCAGGTAGAAGGCACGCCGCTGGCCGACACTAAAGCGCTGGATCCGCTGGATTTTGTTCGTACCATCGCGGTGGCGCGCATCACCATGCCCAAGGCGCGAGTGCGATTGTCTGCCGGGCGGCAACAAATGAGCGAAGCGGTGCAGGCTTTATGTTTTCTCGCGGGCGCCAACTCAATATTTTATGGTGACCAGTTACTGACTACCGGCAATCCAGAGGTGGAGCGCGACCGCGCTCTGCTTGATAAATTGGGTATGTATCCGCTTGCGGCAAAAAGTTAAAGTGCATTGACCAAACTATCTTGCTTGTGATGGAAAATTTCAATGCTTTTTGAAGCGTTGCAGGACGAACTCAACACCCGCGCAGCCCAAGGGCTCCTGCGCCATCGCTACGAGTTGCAAAGTGCGCAAGGCACGTGCGTCACGGTAGAGGGCAAATCGATTTTGTCTTTTTCCAGCAACGATTACCTCGGTTTAGCGAATCACCCGCAGTTGATTGCCGCTTTGCAGGCGGGAACGCAACAGGTTGGATTGGGTGCGGGTGCATCCCATCTGGTCAGCGGTCATTTCAGCGTACACGACGAGCTGGAGCAGGCGCTTGCCGCATTCGTCAGCAAGCCCGCAGCACTGTTATTTTCTTCCGGCTATCTGGCTAACCTGGGAGCGGTGCAAGCGCTGGTTGGCAGGAACGATAGAATCTTTGCCGACAAGCTGAATCACGCATCACTCAATGACGCCATGTTGTTGTCACGCGCGCAGGTACATCGCTATCGCCACAATGACATGGCACATCTCGCGCAACTATTGGCGCAGCCAAACAATGGTCGCAAATTGGTTATTACCGATGCGGTATTCAGCATGGATGGCGACCTTGCGTCGTTGCCGGAACTGCTGGCGTTGTGCGAGCAATATGATGCCTGGTTACTGGTGGATGATGCGCACGGTTTTGGCATATTGGGTGAGCAGGGGCGCGGCTCATTATTTCACCATCGAGATTCATCTGGCCTCGCCTCGCCGCGCATTATCTACATGGCGACGCTGGGCAAGGCGGCGGGCGTATCCGGTGCCTTTGTTGCTGCGGAACAGGTGGTAATTGATACGCTGGTACAGAATGCGCGCAGCTACATCTACACAACCGCCAGTCCACCTGCGCTGTCCTGCGCGGTGTTGGCCAGTTTGCGTTTATTGCAAAAAGAAGAGTGGCGGCGTACACAATTATGGAAATTGGTTACGCAGTTGCGTGCTGGTCTGGCCGGACTCCCGTGGGCGCTGATGCACTCCGATACCCCTATTCAGCCGCTGCTGGTCGGCGACAATAATGCTGCGGTAGCCTTGAGCGAAGGTCTGCGCGCACGTGGCATCTGGGTGCCAGCTATCCGTCCGCCAACCGTCCCACAGGGAACAGCGCGGCTACGCATTTCGCTATCGGCGGCGCATAGCGGGCAGGATGTGGCGCAATTGATTTCAGCTTTGCATGAGCTTGCACATTGAAAGTTGCGGTGCCGGAGCGCCGCTGTTACTGATACACGGCTGGGGGATGCATGGCGGCATTTGGGGCGATGTGGTGGCGCAACTTGCGCAACATTTCCGCGTGCACTGCGTGGACTTGCCGGGATACGGTGCCAGCCCGATCACCGCGCAATATGATTTGGATGGTCTGGTGCAGCGGCTATCTGAGTATTGGCAAATTGAACATGACGATGGGCCGCTGGCGCTATGTGGCTGGTCGCTCGGCGGGCAGATTGCGTTGCGCTGGGCGCACTATGCGCCGCACCAGATCGACAAGCTTGTGCTGGTTGCTACCACGCCCAGTTTTGTGCAGCGTAGCGACTGGGAATGTGCAATGGCGGCGAATACCTTGCATGAATTTTCTGTTGCGTTGCTGGAAAATCACGCGTTGACGTTGAAGCGGTTTATCGCTTTGCAGGTGCGCGGCAGCGAACATGAACGCGAGTTGCTGGCGGATTTGCGTGCTCGCCTGTTCAGTCGCGGTGAACCGGATATTGCGGCATTGCGCGGTGGCCTGGAAATATTGCGCAATACCGATCTGCGCGCGGTATTGCCGCAAATTACCCAAGCTGCGTTGGTCATTGCGGGTGAGCGCGATGTGTTGGCTTCACCCGCAGCATCAGCTTATCTCGCACAGCAATTGCCCAATGCGCAGTTGCTCAATATACAGGGCGCGTCACATGCGCCGTTTTTATCCCACCTAGATATTTTTGTGCAACGGATCGAGGCATTTTTAAATGGATGATTTCCTGATTGACAAACGCCAGGTGCGGATGGCTTTCAACCGTGCGGCCAATGGATACGATACCGCTGCTGTATTGCAACGTGAGGTATGCAGCCGCATGCTGGAACGGCTGGATTATATAAAACAGAAGCCAACGTCTGTGCTGGATGTTGGCAGTGGTACTGGCTGGGGCACGCGCCAGCTGTCACAGCGCTATCCGGCGGCGCATCTGCTGGCGCTCGACATGGCAATCAGTATGCTCAATGTATCGCGCAGCAGGTTAAGCTGGTGGCGCAAGTTATTCGACAGTGGCAAGCACAGTTATGTATGCGCCGATGTCGAAGCCTTGCCATTGGCAGCCAACAGCATCGAGCTGGCATGGTCGAATCTGACCCTGCAATGGTGCAACGATCTGCCCGCCACTTTCAGCGAGTTACATCGCGTATTGAAAGTAGAGGGCTTGGTGATGTTCAGTACCTTCGGCCCGGATACGCTCAAAGAGCTACGCAGCGCTTTTCATGGCGTGGATGAACACAGGCATGTTAATCGTTTCGCAGACATGCACGATATCGGCGACATGCTGAAGGCCAGCGGTTTTGCCGCGCCCGTGATGGACATGGAAATTATCACGCTGACTTACGACAATGTGAAAGCGGTAATGCAGGATTTGCGCAGCATAGGCGCACACAATGCCACTGCCGGACGTGGACACGGCATGATGGGCAAGGCTGCATGGCAGGCGCTACAAGAGAATTACGAACGATTCAGGAAAAACGGCAAGCTACCCGCGACTTTCGAAGTGATCTATGGCCATGCGTGGAAGCCAAAGTCCAGGGTGACAGCGGATGGCGCGCATATTATTCAAACGCCATTTAAACTTTGAGGCCTGGGTGAATCAGCCTTATGCATAATTTCTACTGGATGTTGCACCACTACTGTCCGGTTAAATTAAAAATCGCCGATTTAAACAATATAACCTACTGATCTATAAGAACCACAAAACGATGAATGATTCCAAATCGGTACCAAAATATTTTCCCTGCAACCGTTACTAATACTGGGCGTTACGTTGGTAAGACTTAATTTAACCGGACAATAGTGATCCGGCACGAATTATTCATGAAGCTGCATAGACGACTTTTTGATCGCCGAAATAGCAGCGTATGCGTTTGGGGTTTTGCTCAAGCATGGTCATGTGATCAGTCGCAGCAGCTCTGAGTTTTGCCTTGGTGCGTACTGGCACCTTTGAAGTGATGACGTGCTTGAGATCCGCATTCAGCCTCTCTTCGGGGTTGAATTCAGGGCGGTAGCGGGGCAAGTAGAACAACTCGATTTTCTGTGCGTTCTTGGCAGCCCAAGCCTTTACAGGTTTGCTGTGATGAACTCTCAAGCTATCCAGTATCAGAAACACTTTACGGTCTGTATCCTTGATGAGTGTCTCCAGAAATGCAATGAGCTTGTCCGAGTTAAAGGCCTCATCCAATAATCATTCAGCGCGTTTTACCTTGGTTGGTTACCGTCGCAATCATCGATAGCTTGTGGCGCGTGCCGCCTACTGCGAACGTCACCGGTGTCTTCCCCACTGCCCGAATAGACAGCTTGATACCGTGCGTCTGCTCGATGTGCTGGCGCACGGCGGGCCGACTCCATAGCGAAAAAGCCATCTTGAGTTATTCCGGGCGTCTGTCGCAGATGGTTTGCTGAATCGTTAGCTCTTGGCTAGCCGTCAAGCGATGTCCCAAACCTTCAGCCTTATACAACCCCAGCGCCGTATTGACTGCTGTCCAGCTCAGTCCCGTTTGCGCCACGATCTCCATCACTGCCACACCTTTGCGGTGCATACGATTGACTTGCTTGCGGCGTTCATGCAGTACTTCCCGCGACTGCTTGCGGGCATCTTCTTTTTCCACACTTTATGGGCATCGAAAATCAATAAAAATTTATTTATAAATCGTGCTGGGTCTATAGCAATGCGGGCAAATCGATATTGTCAAATCGTTTATACCTTGCACCGTTATGTCAGCTGGCAGGCAGATATCATCTTGCTGCCTCTTCTGGCACGGGATTAAACCAACCCCCGTCTGCTGCGATCAGCGCATCTGATATTTCCGGTCCCCAACTGCCAGGTTGGTAGGGGAGTGCGGAATGATGGGTTTTAAGAACGGGCTCGACCACCGCCCAAGCAGCCTCAATCGCATCTTCACGGGTAAACAGCATGCCGTTGCCAGCCATAACGTCAGTCAGGAGCCGCGCATAGGGTGTTTCCTCTTTAGGTTGTTTATAAAACAAATCAAGTTCTTGCTGATTGCCGATGAACTCCTTGCCTACGCGTTTAACGCGGGCAGCGAGGGCTATTACGAAACCGGGGGAGAGTCGAAAGCGCAGATAGTTGGCTCGACCATTCGCCGGAGTTGAATCGTCGAACAGCCTTTGTGGCGGCGGTTTCAGTTGAATAAGCACTTCTGCCGCTGTTGTAGCCAAAAATTTTCCAGAACGCAAATACCAAGGTACGCCTGCCCAACGCCACGAGTCGATGAATAACCGCAGAGCGCAGAAAGTTTCAACGTCGGAGCCCTTCGCCACGTCTGGCTCCTTCCGGTAGCCAATATACTGGCCGCGCACCAAGTCGTCAGGCTGCAGAGGACGCATGGCTTTAAAGACTTTTGTTTTCTCGATGTGCACGGCTTCATAGCCCTGGTAGGCTGGTGGCTCCATGGCAAGTAGCGCTACGATTTGGAACAGGTGGTTCTGAATGATATCGCGCAGACAGCCAGCGCTTTCGTAAAATGCACCGCGACCCTCCACGCCGAAATTTTCGGCTAGCGTTATCTGGACACTCGCCACGCAGTTGCGGTTCCAGATCGGCTCCAGGAACGAATTGGCGAAGCGAAAATAAAGGATATTCATGATCGCCTCCTTTCCAAGGTAGTGGTCGATACGAAAGATGGAGTTTTCCGGGAATACCGATTTTGCAATGACGTTAAGCTCACGCGCGGATGCCAGATCACGCCCGAACGGCTTTTCCACGATAACGCGCGCATTCTCAGCCAAACCAGTTGTGCCGAGTCCTTTTATGACTATCTCGAAAAGCGCGGGCGGGATGGCAAGATAATGCGCTGGGTGTTGTGCATCCCCCAGCGCCTCCTTGATCGCTTTGTATGTAGCCGGATCGTTATAGTCGCCCGCCACGTACCGGAGCAGGGAGAGAAGATGACTCAGGGCCTGCTTGTCATCGATCTTGCCAGATTTTTTTATACCGTCCGTCGCCCGTTTTCGAAGCTGTGCCAGACTCCATTGCGAGGAAGCGACGCCGACCACCGGTACATTAAGGACGCCGCGCTTTACCATCGCATAGAGCGCCGGGAATATCTTTTTGTAAACTAGGTCGCCCGTCACACCAAATAACACCAACGCATCGGACGGCATCGCGCCGCCTTTAGTTCCATTCATCTCAATTTTCTCTTTTCTCTTTGCCATGTCCATCAAATTGCGTTTTTATCGTGGAAGAGGAGCAAGCCTGTCAGCATCATTGCCATTAGTTCTGGCACACAAAGTAGCTTAAGAGCCTAGCGCTGATTATTTGATTTCAATAGACGAAGCTGCTGACTGTATTGCTTTATTCACAGGTGTCTTTACATGATAAGCGTTTCATAAAAATGATTTTTGAGTCTGTACGCCGTCGAACATAGCGTCATGGAATACGAACAAACACTTGTCTCATTGTGTTTTATTCACGCATGCTCAACATATGTTCGACGATCGGTCGCGTATAATTGTTGAGATATCGCGCATATCCAGCCCGAAAATGTTTCTCATTCAGAAATTGTAAGTCTGCTTGGCCATTCTCATCATATGCCATTAATACGCCATCAAAACGGAATCGATGTCTCGTCGCGGAACGCACCTTGCCCATGCAAAAGTGGGCTGCGCTACAAGCACTGCTGTGGTTTGCTGAACACTAACACTTTAACTGCGGCAGAGAGACACGAGCGCAATCGTCAGGCGGGGCTTGCCCTGCAGCGAGGCGGCAGATTTTTTCAGGCTGTTGAGGCTTACGATGCCGTCCTCCGGGAACAGGGCGAAGATTGGGAAGTCGCTCACATGAGAGCTGTCACGCTCTACCAGCTCGGTCTCATGGATGAATCGCGCGCGGCTTTTGCCGCGTTGTTATCCACCCCCGCTGTGCATTTTCCCGGTTTCTGGTCCAATCTCGGCTTGCTATTGGCATCTGTCTGCTCGGATCATCTGTCTTCGTTTTTGCAAAATAAACTCGTCGAATATCGATGCATGCGCCCGGCATTAACAAATGCCAAAGCGAACCAAGACCAGCGCAACCAGATACCTCATCCAAAAAAACTTCCGACCGTGTCGGTTGTGATGCCGGTTTATATGCACGCACGATATGTCGCCGAGGCAATCGCTTCAGTGTTTGCCCAGACACGACATCCGCTGGAACTAATCGTTATTGACGACGGTTCTATCGACGGCACGATTGAACACTGTCGTGCTGCACTTGTTGCGGCCCCGTTTCCGGTAACGTTCATCGCCCGCGAAAACCGGGGCGCTGCAGCCACCCTGAACCAAGGCATCGCATTAGCCAAGGGTGATTTTATCCAGTTACTCAATTCCGACGACCGACTGCCGGCGGAGCGCATAGCGACGATGCTGCCCATGTTGCTGGAAAGCAATGCCGATTGGGGCTACGCGCGTGTTTCATATATGGATACACACGGCCAACCCCTTGACCGCCTTGCCGATGCCCGCGTCGCCGTATTGACGGCGGCCCAGAATGCAACGGTCATGTCTAGCACACTGGGTTTGGCGATGCTGCGCGCGAACTCGGCCATTTCCAGTGGCAACCTAATGTTCCGCAAACGTCTCTGGGAAACCTTGGGTGGGTTTTGCGACTATCGCTATAACCATGATTGGGATTTTTGCTTGCGTGCAACGCTGCAGTGCGAGCCGGTATTGGTGCCGCACCCGCTGTACGAATATCGTATCCATGACCGCAATACCATCACCGAAGCCGCTGGTGATCCGCGCATGGAACACGGCAAGGTCATGGCTGCTTTCGTCAGCCTCGCGCAAAACCAACCCACTTGGCCAAATTCTTTTGCGCCTACGTTTGCCAACTGGGGCGATGAGTTTCTTGCCCTGCTTGGCGCAACCGATGCATTGCAACACTTACCTATTGAGTTAATCGAGCAGGTGCTTCAGATTCCCCTTTCGCTAACACCCTCAGACCGGATTGGAGAAGAGTCATGCGTGTCTCTTTAATCGTGGCGTCCGAACCCGATGTTTTTAACCACAAACAGCAAAATTTCTTCGCTTCAATTGCAGCACAGACCTACCCCCATGATGCGTTCGAGGTTATTTTCGTCGATGGACAGGCCAGAGCTTCTACATCGCGGGCATTCGCTGAATTTCGCCAACAGTGTCCAGCGATATCTGCGTCATTGCTAAGTTGTCCAAGTCCGGCACGGGCAACCCAAAACAACATGGCTGCCGCTCAGGCCGATGGTGACCTGCTGGTGTTTCTCGCGGACGACTTCGACCCTTCCCCCGGCCTGATTGCCGCTTATGCGGAATACCACACACTGAACCCTGATCTTAACGCTGTGGGCATAGGCCCGGGGCTATTCCCTGATGACTGCCGAAAAGACATCTTCGCGCGCTGGCTGGAAGACTCGGGCAAAATATTTGGCGTTCCCATGCGCCGTATTTTGGCGGTTTGGCCCAAAACATTTTTCTATGCCGGCAATGCCTCAATCAGGAAAGCCAAATTCCAGTCGCTTGGCGGATTTAATGAACGGTTTTTAAACGATGCCTGGGACGACTATGAATTCGGCTTACGCTGGGTGGCCAGCGGCGGATATTCCCAGTTCGTTGCGGGCGCCACGGCGGCACACAGACATTTAGTCTCATTCGACGAACGCTGCAGGAACATGGAGCACGCCGGTAAAGCCGCCCGGGTATTGGAAATATTGCATCCCAATCTGGATCATGCATGGCGTACCATAGTCCATCGGAACAACGAACCACTCCGCCCATCACCCGAAGCAAATGCCTCCACGTATACCTGGATCGCCTTTTATGCCCAGCAACTGGATGCCGCATTTCGGCATGGTTATCTTGGTGCTGTCGAAGCGGACTGAATAACCCGGCTAACGCCGTGCTCTGATTTCACGGGTGGAAAGGCGCGGTGGATGAGTACCGGATGCGCTAACCGGATACCGGATAGAGTTCAGGTGACAACTCAGGCTTCCTATCCGGCGCTTAACGATGGCAGAGATCGGGCGTCATTTCGGGATACACTACATGACGGTACGTTGCGCAGTGCGGAAGTTTGAAGAAGACCGGGAGAAAACATGGCGATGTTAGAACTGCCCCCCCGTTCTTGCGGTTTTATCGTGGTGTTTTTATCTGAAAAATTAGGGTGTACTATGATTTTTACCTCAAATAAAAACAAAGCACCGCAAGACAGGTGCCGGACCATATGCCTCTCAGGTGGCTTTTCAGGCGGTTTTAGGATGTCTAATTTACATTGGGGGTTTTAGCCACAACATGAATGCCTCCGAAGAAATAGTTGCGTTCAAGCATGAACTTGGTTGCGCCATCGCACAGTGGGGATATGTGGAGGGACAGCTACTCAAAATTGCTCTTGAATGTGTCAGCATTCCAGATCGAGCCGCTTTGGCGATTGGCTATCATTCTGTCGAAAATTTCCGCTCCAAATTGACGATGTGCGATAACTTGGTCATGCACACGTTTGGAAAAACCATCCACATTCAAGAGTGGCGTACAGCCAAGAATCGAACAAGCGACTTGGCGGCACAGAGGAACAAGATTGCGCACGGATGGCATAAACTCTATGTCGAAAATACACCGGGCCGTCGCTGGGCTATTGTTCCTCTTCATCATGCAAATGGCGAGCTGTTTCACGTTGATGGAAAAAAGCCTCCTCCAGGCGCAATTTGCCTGCGTGATCTGGCGGCTATTCGCTTGGATTTTCATTCGTTGACGAAGCAGCTTTGTAACGTTTACGAGTTGGTCTGTGGGCGGCGAGCGCCGTTTCCAGAATCTCACGAACTTTCAGCGAGTCCCCCGACTCTTCGGCAAATAGCAAGCCAGATTCGCGCTGAACTCGGGTTCCCGCAGAAACCATCGCGGCGGAAATCTTGATGGTTATATCCCCTTTAGTTTTTTACTTCATAACCAAAGTGCCATTGGGTAGAGCCATGTAGATACCGTCTCTAACGTCAAGCATTTTTCAAGTAATCGTGTTGATACGGCTGTTGAGTTTTGATTACACCAAAGCACAAATGCACCAGCTTGCGCATTGCGGCACCGAGGGAGGACATCTTAGACTTGCCTCGGGCAAGCAGGCGTTCATAAACAGCTTTGACGTGTGGGTTGTAGCGTGTCCCCACGACGGCGGCCATATAGAGCACGGCACGTATTCTGGCGGGGCCAGCCTTGGACATTCGCGCGCGTCCCAGCACCGAACTACCCGACTGTCGTTCCACTGGAATGAGTCCCAGATAAGCCGCCAACTGTTCAGCTGAACCGAAATCATGGTTATGCATCACAGAGAGTATATTGCTCCCCACCTGCGGGCCAATTGCTGGAATACTCTGGAGCAATGCCCTATCTTTCTGGAGATTCGAATGCTTGTCGATGTGTTCGTCAATATCCTTTTGTAGCTGGGCTAACTGTTTAGCCAGAAACTCAATGCTTTCTTCAAGTGATTTATGAATCAGCGCCGGCGTGTTTGTGGCACCGGCTTTCTACTGGCGATTGCGCTCGCGTTGT
>QFXH01000020.1 GCA_003402345.1 Candidatus Nitrotoga sp. MKT
TAATCATCGCCCGCAAAATCGCCCGCGCAGCCTGGTCTATTCATCATTACCATTCAACTTTCGACCCGGATAGGATTACAAAAAATGTTTGACACGAACCATAGAATCTCAGCACGAACGGATTTAACACTTCACCGTTCTGGATCAATAATTACGACAATTATGGTGCCGGTGAGTTATCTGGTGAAGGTTGGTCGTCTGAATCAGGTGCCGGTTGAGGTGCGACCCGCAGCCATCCTCCAGGGCATTGATTGACGTACGGATAATAGGCTTTGGCATCAACACAGTAGTACCACCATGATGCTTGAGCATTTTGCGGGGAATCATTAGATGCTTCTTGTGTATCGATTTGGGGTTCGTCGCTTCGCTCGATGTAAGTTATGGGCGCGGGCTGTGTCACTGGGTAATAAATGGGAGCAGGCGGGTAATAATAGGGTGCTCCATAGTACGAAGTTCCATAGTACGGGTATGGGTACGATCCGTATCTGAAACCAATCGGCGCACCCAAGTAGATGCCTACATTCCTACTCCGATTCCAGTTTCCGCCGCGCCAGCTGCCGCCTACGTGTCTGCCACCGCTAAATCCAGGCCCTCCCACACGACCGCCGCCAACGTGTCCACCGCCGCTAAATCCAGACCCTCCCGCATGACCGCCACCGCCTGACCCTCTGGCCTGCCCGCCCCATAAGCCTGCCGCATATGTCGCAGTGCTCATTAATGTTCCAACCAACAGCACCGTAATTAAAACTAATGGCCGGCTGATTTTTGATGTTCGTATCATGTCTATGCCCCTATCGTTCAGTGTATGTAATAAAGCTGATTTACAGAATTGCTATCCCATACGCTCAAGAAGCGATTCCACTCTGGTTTTCATAAAATACGTTTGACCGATAATTGGAGACAACGATCATCATTCAGTTCCAAGCCATTGCGAAACCATGCTAAGAATTCTGTGTATATTGATAAAAACGTATACCTTTGAATGACCGTTGACAAGTACGCCGATTTAATAACGGGGGGGGGGCGCAGATTAAATCCGTTCGCATTGAGCGATAGGCTCTATGTTCTGCTCCTAGAAACTTGATCCGGGTTGAGCCAGAAATGCAAGCTCTTCCTCTGTAGATTGGCGGCCGAGCACTGCGTTGCGATGAGGATAACGACCAAAGCGATCGATAATAGCCTTGTGCCGAAGCTCAAAGTCGTAATTGCTCTTTGGTCCGTTTTCTTTAAATAGACGCTCTGCTATCTCGTGAATCCGTTTCGACTCGCTGTGCATGTACGGCGTGTATATGAAGATGCGCTCTTCTTCCGGGAGCGTGAGATCCGCTTTTGCCGCCACTGCCTCTTGGGCTAGTGCTAAGGCCAAAGTGTCGGCTGCGAAGGCGAGCCTGTCTCCTCGGTATATGTTTCGGGAAAATTGATCCAGAACGATGATTTCAGCCAGCCTCCCTTTGGGTTGTTCGCGCCACTCGAACAATTCTGAACGGGTTGCCCGGCTATGTAGATCAGAAAATCGCTTCACGATCAACTGATCAAACGCTGCGTCCACTTTCCACCATTGGGCAGGAGATATTTCTTTGAACCAGAATTGAAGTACAGATTGGTACATGGCCTCTCCGATGCGAGTGTGTGGAGTTTAACTATACGATTGGTCCGGCCAGGATATGTTCTAAATTTATGTGCCAGTTAAATCACACCGTAACGGTACTTTCCACTTCAAATTACACTTGATCGTATCAATAGATATGGTTGATTTGTTATTTGTGTTTTTGCCATTTTCATGGGAAATGCAACCTATATATCAAACTGTCTCATGATGCCTATTCTGAAGAGATCTCGATCGTTTTTTGATGTAAAGGTGGTGACTCGGCTGAAATTAACAAATCCCTTCCATTTTGTGTCAATAAATCGTTCGACTTGAAACGAAATCAGGCTATGCAATTGAAGATTGCCCGATCCCCGTTTATTAGTCGCTACATAAGGCCCAATACCAGCACTGGCAGCCCAATTCTTATCCAAGGGTTGTACAAACCATCCTTGGGCAGCAACACCATGGCGATGTACTCGCACCCCATCGTCACCCTCCATAATCCCAGAAACCGAAGCCCCCCAATGGTTCCCATAATATTTCTTTGCTTCGGCAGCGAACCCTGGAACCCCCTCTGCTCCTCCATGATTAGTTTGGGAGATACCTGCGGTCACTCCAAGCCAAATCGGATTCTCGTAGGCCCCTGACTGAATGCGTGCGGGAGCGTTGTCAAAATATTTCCCGACTCCAACAAGCAAGGCAATTGAGGAGTGTGTTGACGGAATGGAAACATGGTTTAGTGCATACCGCATATGCAATCCTGGAGAAAACTTTTCCAGATCCACTAAAGCTGCAACTGAGAACAACGCTCCCAATTTCGCATCATTGAATTCGGTACCCTTGATGGTTGTGGTATTCATACTAAAGTAGGGGCCGAGTCCAAATTCTAAATTTAGCTTTTGGCTTACAGGTTTTTTGTAAACCATCTGGGCACCAAAACCATCGCGGTGGTTATTATCAGGATGTCCTTCATTAAAATGAAAGAAATCGAGACGAAATTTTTCATCCGTTAGATTAAGTTTCTCGGAAAGGAATGCGGGGACACTTATTTCTTTACCGAACCGGAATTCAAAGGTTCGTCCTTCCATGGATCTGTCGCCAACTACGCCGTCGCCATACGCGAATCCATTTCCTAAAATTGCCGATGCATACGCGTTACTGTAGCTGTCAATAACTTTTGGATAGGATGCGTCTTGCGGGGAATTTGATTTTCCATTTTTATTTTCATGGTCTTGACCATAAGCTATTAAAGGAAAAATTAGCAGAATAACTAGAGAAATATGTCGCATTTTTTAAAGTGGCCTACATTTTGTTTCCAGGGAATGGTTCATTTTACATTACGTTCCGGATAAGTGGGGGCTGGCGAACCGCTAAAAACCACTGAGAACGTTGGATTCCAATTGAACTACGCCAAGCAGTTCTGGGCGTCTTTTCCTCTTTGCCCCGAACGTTGTTAATGAATATTGGCAAGACGCTGTCCACCCATCTGATTTTTTCTGTCGTTAGCTGCATTTACTTGGATTGTCGAGCAATAGGGTGATGGAATTTTGGTAGGAGATCAATGTTCGACGTTGGCCGATGCCAATGAAGTGCGGGCTGGGTGCATCTATTCCTATTCACCCAGCACTGGGCCGTTCAGGTACGCGAGCACTATATATTTGGCTTGTCTTGCGGGGGCTGGTCACTGATTTGATGAAAACAGTACCAACGTAAAGCGTCACAAATGCCCCAAGTTGACGTGGTGATTTAGCTTCTTATTGCCCTGACCCAACGAGAAGCTAAAGGTACTGGTTACGTGGTGCAGTGATGATGTCCGCCAGAACGGCTTTTGTAGTAAGCCTTAATAAAAAACACTCAGCGGGTTACTGGGCTATTTAATGATTTTTCTAATTCTGCGGCAGGTCTGAATCCGGGAATCAAAACACCATCCGCAAAAATCAATGCCGGGGTACCATTTATGTTTAATTTTTGGCTGAGTTCCATTAATTTTGCGGTGGGGGTATCGCAAGTTCCTACAGGTGGTTGTACGTTATTTAGCATCAAATTGTCCCACGCTTTGACTTGATCCTTGCTGCACCAAACACCCTGTACTTTTTTGTCGGAACCTTGAAATATAGATAGCATGAATAAGTAAAGTGTGACGTTGTCCACGTTTTTTAACTCATTTTCCAGTTTTTTGCAGAAGCCACAATTCGGATCGCTAAAATAAGCCATCTTCCGCTGTCCATTTCCTTTAACTTTTTTTATGGCAAGATCAAAGGGTAGGCTATTGAAGTCAATAGCGAATAATTTGTGTGAGCGTTCTTCCGTCAAATTACGCATGGTTTTTAGGTCAATGATGTTGCCGCTGATGAGGTACTGCGCTTTTTCATCGGTATAAAACAGCTGGCCTTGTGCCACTACTTCGTACAGGCCGAGAATATTGGCTTTGTTGGTTTTTTCGATCTTGCCAAGTTGCGGATAATTCTTTTGCAGAATGTCTTTAACCTTGGCTGCATCGGCATGAGCATAGGAAAAGGAAAGCGAGGCAAGCAGTACCAGAAATAATTTAATCATGATGAATTCCTGAAAGAAGTTAATTGAGTGCGTGGCGCGCCAGCATTTTTTTCAACGGTGCAATACGGTTGGTAGCCGCAAGACCAACGTTGCGCACGGCGCACAGCAGCGGGTTACTATTATTGAACAATTTTTTTAGTGCATCAGTCGTGAGCGCCATGGACAGGACGTCTTCCTTGCGCGCACGTTCATAACGACGTAACAGGTGCATGTTACCGCAATCTTGTGGTGCGTCACGTTGTAACAATACTTGCGCCAGTTGGTGTGCATCGCGAAAACCCAGGTTGACGCCCTGTCCGGCAAGAGGATGTATATTGTGCGCGGCATCACCCACCAGCGCCAGACGTGGCTTAATGATTTGTGGCAGGTTCAACAAACGCAACGGGAATGCGGCGGGAGGGGTGGCCAGTTGCAGTGCGCCCAGAGTATGGTGCGAGGCGGCAGCAACTTGTGCGCACAGCTCTCCATGCGACAATTGCAGCAAGGTCGCTGATTTTTCCGGGCTTACTGACCACACCATTGAAACCATCTGCTGCGGCAATGGCAGCAAGGCGAGAATGCCGTCCGGCTGAAACCATTGAAAGGCCGTGGCGCGGTGTGATTTTTCGACGATGAAATTTGCTACTACGCCATGCTGATTATAAAGTGTGGGCGGTGCAACGATACCGGCCTGTTGCCGCACCCAGGAATTCCCTCCATCTGCACCGACCACCAGTTTTGCCTTGAGCGTCCGCCCGTCTTCCAGTTGTAGGTACGCGGCATCATCCTGCCAGGCCAGGCTGGCACAGCGCGCCGGGTGAAACAAGGTTAAATTGTCCTGCTCTTGTAATCCTTGCCACAGCACTTGCTGTAGCAGACGGTTTTCCAAGATGAACGCCAACTCCGGCACGCCCAGTTGATAAGCACTGAAATCAAGTTCCATGTCCTCATCGCCAAACACGCGCATGGTTTCGACTGGCTGCACGCGGTTCATATCCAGTTGTTGCCAGGCATCGCATTGCGTAAGAAAGGCAGCCCCGCCGGGACTGATAGCATAAATCCGGTTGTCCCAGCCGTCGTTGGAGAGGACGGTGGGTTGGGTTTCCACCAGAGCCATGTTCAGTCCGCTGGATTTGAGCGCTGCGGCCAGACTAGCACCAACCAGGCCGCCGCCTATAATTAAGATGTCAAATTTCATCGCTAAAATATTTTTTCACTTCTGGACGAGTGATGATAGCACGGGACGTTTGATTAATTTATAATCTGCCTCCTTTCGGAAAACGTCATGCGCATCGGTCCTTATCACCTCAAAAACAACCTGATCGTTGCCCCCATGGCGGGAGTAACCGATCGTCCATTTCGCATGTTGTGCAAAAGTATGGGTGCAGGCATGGCGGTGAGCGAGATGGTATCTTCCAATTCGCTGCTCTACGGATCTGAAAAGACCAAGCGGCGCGCCAATCACGAGGGTGAAGTTGATCCTATCTCAGTGCAAATTGTCGGTGCCGATCCCAAAATGTTGGCGCGGGCCGCCCAATATAATGTGGATGAGGGCGCACAGATCATCGACATAAACATGGGTTGTCCCGCGAAGAAAATTTGCAACGTGATGGCCGGTTCCGCGTTGTTGCAAGATGAAGCGCTAGTAGCGCAAATACTGGAGGCGGTGGTAGGTGCGGTGGCCGTGCCGGTGACGCTTAAAATACGTACCGGCTGGGATAAACAAAACCGAAATGCAATTCGTATCGCCCAAATCGCCGAGGCGAGCGGCATTCAGGCACTCGCCATTCATGGCCGGACTCGTGCTTGCGCTTACACCGGCGATGCGGAATATGACACCATCACCGCAGTGAAGGCTAACGTCAACATCCCGGTTATCGCTAACGGTGATATCACCTCTCCAGAAAAAGCCCGCTATGTTTTACAGCAGACTGGCGCGGATGCCGTAATGATAGGGCGTGCCGCACAAGGGCGTCCGTGGCTGTTTCGCGAGATCGAGCATTTCATCAAGACCGGCACACATCTACCTGCCCCGCAAGTGATCGAGGTGCATCGCGTGCTGCTTAAGCATGTATATGAACTTTACTCATTCTATGGTGAACATACGGGTTTGCGCGTAGCGCGCAAACACATCTCTTGGTATACGAAAGGGCTGATTGGTTCAGCGCATTTTCGCCACCATATGAATCAACTGGAAAGCAGTGCAGAACAGTTGATGGCGGTGAATAATTTTTTTGATCGACAATTTCAGGGCGGCGAGCGCCTACAATATGTTGAGGGACTGGCCGCATGAAAAATGAAGATGATTGTATGTTAGGTGAGAACGATGTTGCGAAATATGTACGTAAGGCGGTGGGCGATTACTTCAAAGATCTTGATGGCGAAACTCCTTCGTGTGCGATGTATGACATGGTAATGAACTGCGTTGAGAAGCCATTAATTGAAGCCGTTCTACAACATGTGGGCGGAAACCAGACGCGCGCAGCCGAATTGTTAGGGCTTAACCGTAATACATTACGCAAGAAAATTCAGCAACACTGCACTCTAGGTAAACCTTTGGGTTTGCGGCCCGATACCAGCTCCGAACACAAGGCTATTCGACGGCCTCAACTTGTTAAAACGAATGAAAAGAAAAGTTAACTATGGCAGCAATCAAACAAGCCCTCATTAGTGTGTCGGACAAATCCGGCGTGCTGGAATTCGCCAAGGGTTTGCAACAACTAGGCGTTACCATCCTGTCCACTGGCGGCACGGCCAAAATGCTTGCCGACAACGGCATTCCGGTCACTGAAGTGGCCGATTACACTGGCTTCCCCGAAATGCTGGATGGACGTGTGAAGACACTGCAACCGAAAGTCCATGCCGGAATTCTAGCGCGACGGGATCTGCCAGAACATGTCGCCACACTGGAGAAGTACAGCATTCCGACCATTGATCTGGTAGTAGTGAACTTATATCCGTTCGGCGCCACCATTGCCAAGCCCGATTGCACACTGGCAGATGCTATCGAGAACATCGACATTGGCGGACCTACCATGGTGCGCGCCGCAGCAAAAAATCATGAACATGTGGCTATCGTCACCGACTCAAAAGACTACAGCGCCATTCTGGCCGAAATGCACGCTAATGGCGGCGCGGTTTCCAGCGCCACGCGTTTCGATCTGGCGAAAAAAGCTTTCTCGCACACTGCCGCGTATGACAGCGCGATCAGCAATTACCTTACGACAATTCACCCCGACGGCACACGAAGCGAATATCCAACGCAAATTAATTTCAACTTTGCCAAAGTGCAGGACATGCGCTACGGCGAAAATCCACATCAAAATGCAGCCTTCTACCGTGACCTGAATGCGTTGCCGGGCGGCATTGCCGATTACACCCAATTGCAGGGCAAAGAGCTGTCTTATAACAACATTGGCGATGCCGATGCAGCGTGGGAATGTGTCAAGACATTTGAGAAACCCGCCTGCGTCATCGTCAAGCATGCGAATCCGTGTGGCGTGGCGATTGCCGATGCACCGCTCAATGCCTACAAGTTGGCTTATACAACGGACCCTACCTCTGCATTCGGCGGCATCATCGCTTTTAACCGCGAGCTGGATGCAGATACCGCAACCACTATTACAACCAATCAATTCGTTGAAGTGATTATTGCGCCATCAGTGACGGACGCGGCGCGACAGGTCGTGGCAGCAAAACAAAATGTGCGTCTGCTCACCGTACCACTGTCCAAGTCGCACAATCAATATGATTTTAAGCGAGTGAATGGCGGCTTACTGGTGCAATCACCTGATACTTTGGACGTACAAGTTGAGCAATTGCGCGTGGTTACCAAAGCACAGCCGAGTGCTGAACAATTACAGGATTTGCTGTTCGCTTGGCGCGTGGCCAAGTATGTGAAATCAAATGCCATTGTATTCTGCAAAAATGGACGCACGCTAGGCGTAGGCGCCGGGCAAATGAGCCGGGTAGATAGCACCCGTATCGCCACGATCAAGGCACAAAATGCGACTTGTACTTTAGTTGATTCAGTCGTCGCATCAGATGCTTTCTTCCCGTTTCGTGATGGCGTAGACGTGCTGGCTGAAGCAGGCGCGAAAGCAGTCATTCAGCCCGGTGGCAGCATGCGCGATGAGGAAGTTATTGCGGCAGCGGATGAACATGGGCTAGTTATGGTATTTACGGGTTATCGACATTTCAGGCATTAAACGCTTTAACCACAGAGACACGTACTCGCTGTTACTTGCGCCAACAGTTTTTTGTTTTTGTGATTTCTGTGACAAATTTTGGGTTATGTTATGAAAATTCTGGTTGTTGGGAGTGGTGGTCGTGAACATGCACTGGCATGGCGGTTGGCGCAAGCCACTAAAGTGCAGAGAGTGTACGTCGCTCCAGGCAATGCTGGTACAGCGCTTGAAAATGGCGTGGAAAATATTGCCATTACAGCTATTTCCGATCTCATTGCATTTGCGCAACGTGAGCAAATCTACTTTACCGTAGTCGGCCCGGAAGCACCGTTAGCGGCTGGAATAGTGGATAGATTTCGTGCCGCTGGCCTGAAAATTTTTGGCCCTACCAAAGCGGCGGCACAATTGGAAAGCTCCAAAGATTTCGCCAAGAATTTCATGGTACGCCACCATATTCCCACTGCGCTTTATCAGTCCTTCAGCAACATAGCGGATGCGTGTGCCTATGTGGAAAAGCAGGGTGCCCCCATTGTGATTAAAGCTGATGGCTTGGCTGCAGGCAAAGGCGTAGTTGTAGCAATGACAGTGCAAGAAGCTCACGAAGCCATAGCCATGATGTTGTCCGGCAACAAATTGGGGGATGCCGGCGCACGCGTAATAATCGAGGAATTTTTGGTCGGCGAGGAAGCCAGTTTCATTGTTATGGTGGACGGCAAGCATGTGTTGCCACTGGCGACTAGCCAGGACCATAAACGGCTACTGGATGGTGATCATGGACCTAATACCGGTGGTATGGGCGCGTATTCCCCTGCACCGGTGGTAACACCGGAATTGTATGCGCGCGTGTTGCGCGAGGTGATACTTCCAGTAGTACAGGGCATGGAAAAAGAAGGGATTACTTATACCGGTTTTTTATATGCCGGTTTGATGATAGACCCACAAAATAATTACAAGGTGCTGGAGTTTAATTGCCGTATGGGTGATCCGGAAACCCAGCCGATTATGTTGCGCTTGAAGAGTGATCTTTTGGTGCTACTGGAGCATGCAGTCAAAGGTACCTTGAATAAGGTAGAGGCGGAATGGGACAGACGCGCTGCGCTTGGTGTGGTAATGGCCGCCGCCAACTATCCCGATACGCCGCGAAAAGGCGATGTTATTACCGGCCTGCCCAAAGCACAGGAAGATGCACATGTGTTTCATGCCGGCACCATCATGCAGGATGGCAAGCTAGTTACCAGCGGAGGACGTGTGTTGTGCGTTACTACGTTGGGCGATAGCGTGAAAATTGCGCAGCGCCGTGCTTATCAAGTTGCCGAAAATATTCATTTCGAGGGCTGTCAGATGCGCCACGATATTGGCTATCGCGCTACCCTACCCAGGAAATAACGGCCGCTTCAGGGAGTTGCTGTTTCAATTTCGCAGAATATCAGTGGCTTGGGCTATTTTCACTACAAGCGTGCGATGCAGCATCTGTCAAGGCTCAAGGAATGCGTGCATGGGTGAGTGATAGTTTATTCGCAAATAAATACCAAATAAATTGGAGGAAACATGGATAGCGCCGCAGTCAAAAAATTCTTGTTCGAGTTGCAAGACACGATTGTGACTCGTTTGGAACAGGTGGACGGCAATAAATTTCGGCGTGACAGCTGGGATCGCCCGGAAGGTGGCGGCGGCCGAAGCTGCATCCTCGAAGAAGGAAATGTCCTGGAACGCGGCGGGGTAGCTTTCTCTCATGTAACGGGCGACAAGATGCCTCCTTCCGCTACGGCACATCGTCCGGAATTGGCAGGGTGCATATGGGAGGCGATGGGCGTGTCATTGGTATTTCACCCGCGTAACCCATATGCACCCACTGTGCATATGAATGTGCGCATGTTTATGGCAAAAAAAAATGATGGTGAAATTGCATTCTGGTTTGGCGGTGGAATGGATTTGACTCCCTATTATGGCTTCGAGGAAGATGCCGTGCATTTCCATCAGACTTGCCAGAACGCGCTGGCGCCGTTTGGCAATCATCTCTTTCCAAAATATAAAAAGTGGTGCGATGAATATTTCTTTATCAAGCATCGCAATGAACCGCGTGGTGTGGGCGGTATTTTCTTCGATGACTTGAGCGAGCCCGATTTTGTTACTGCTTTTGCCATTCAACAAAGCGTTGGAAATCATTTTATTTCCGCCTATGTACCTATCCTTGAACGTCGCAAGGATACGCCTTACGGTGAGCGCGAACGTGACTTCCAGCTTTATCGGCGCGGGCGTTATGTCGAATTTAATCTGGTAATAGACCGAGGCACTATCTTCGGGCTGCAAAGCAATGGGCGTATCGAATCTATTTTGCTATCTATGCCACCACTGGTGAAATGGCGCTATGACTGGCACCCAGAGAAGGGCTCACCTGAGGCGGAGTTGTACGAGAAATTTTTAGTGCCCAAGAATTGGGTGTAAATTTCGTTGTTAGTTATTGAATTGGTTATTGAACGAACAATTGCAGTGCAACCAACTTGATCAGCTGCGAACATATCCTCAAGCGATACGTCCACCGCTGATCCGTTCTATCCCCGCCAGATCACACGCCGAGAACACTACGTCGAACCCCGCCTGCAGTAGCAGTTCACGAACCTGTGCGGCTTGGTCGTAGCCATGCTCAAGGAGCAACCAGCCACCGGGTTCGAGATAGTCTGGAGCATGAGCCGCAATATGACGGATATCGTGCAGGCCATCGCCGCCGGATACAAGTGCGGATATGGGCTCAAAGCGCACATCGCCCTGTGTCAGATGGGGGTCGCCAGCCGCAATGTAGGGCGGATTGGATACAATGATGTTGAATTTTTGTGCCGTGAATGCCTCGAACCAGTCGCTGTGTATGAAAGCTGCATTGGTGACGGCCAGTCGCTGTGCGTTTGCATGTGCAACCGCCAATGCCGTAGTGGAAGCATCGCAGCCCAGCACCTCAACATTTGGACGCGCATGGGCGAGTGCCAGAGCAATTGCACCACTGCCCGTACCCAGGTCGAGCACACGGCAAAAATTCTGCTGCGGGATATGCGATAAAGCCAGTTCAACCAGTAATTCAGTTTCTGGACGGGGAATGAGCGTAGCGGGCGTTACCGTGAACATTAACCCGAAGAATTCGCGTTCACCCAATAAATAGGCAACGGGCTCTCCCCGAAGGCGGCGTTGTAACAGCTCATTGTAATGAGTTTGCTTGGTTTCGTTCGGATAGTGCTCAGAATGCGCCAGCAGCCAGGCACGCGGAACATTTAACACGTGTTGCAACAAACATTGTATTTCGATACGTGCGCTGCTGGGATTGATTGCCAGCGCCTCGGTTAGACGTGCTGCATCCTGAATCAGAGCTTCTTGTATAGTGCGCAGCAAGTTTAGCTGTTGCCTTCATTCGCTAGCGCTGCCAGCTGCTCTGCCTGATATTCTGCCATCAATGCGTTGCACATCTCGCTGATGTCACCATCCATAATGTGATCCATCTTGTACAGTGTGAGGTTGATGCGATGGTCGGTGACACGGCCTTGCGGGAAATTGTAAGTGCGTATGCGTTCCGAGCGATCGCCGCTACCTACCAGCGACTTGCGTTCGGCGGCTTGTTTGGCGTGAGCGGTACGCTCCTCTTTGTCCTTGATCCGCGCGGCCAGAACCGCCAGCGCTTGGGCCTTGTTTTTATGCTGTGAACGGCCATCCTGGCATTCCACCACGGTACCCGTAGGTAAGTGTGTTATGCGTACGGCCGAATCGGTTTTATTAATATGTTGACCACCGGCACCCGAAGCGCGGAAGGTGTCGATGCGCAAATCAGCAGGATTCAACACCACATCGCTGACTTCATCCGCTTCCGGCAGTACTGCCACAGTGCAGGCCGACGTATGAATTCGGCCTTGCGTTTCAGTGGTGGGCACGCGCTGTACCCTATGTGCGCCAGACTCAAACTTCAGCACCGAATAGGCGCCCTGCCCAACTATGCGTGCGATGATTTCCTTGAAGCCGCCCTTTTCGCCGCAACTTTCGGAAATGACTTCAACCGGCCAGCGGTTACGTTCGGCAAAACGCGCATACATGCGAAACAGGTCGCCGGAAAATAATGCCGCTTCGTCGCCGCCCGTGCCCGCGCGGATTTCCAAAAATACATTGCGATCATCATTGGGATCCTTAGGCAGCAACTGCCGCTGTAAATCCATCTCAATTTTTTCTAGTCGTTCGCGCCCCTGCTTTACTTCATCCGTGGCAAATTCGCGCATTTCTGGATCATCCGTCATTTCCAGTGCGGTTGCGATATCCTCAGCGCAAGCTTGGTGGGCATGGTATAGCTCCACTACGGGATCCAGCTCCGCGCGTTCGCGATTGAGCTTACGGTAGCTTTCCATATCACGAGTGGCATTTTCGCTGCTTAACAGACGGCGAACCTCATCCAGGCGATCACCTAATTGAGCGAGTTTAGCGGCAATGCTAGGTTTCATTCAGAGGGACGCATGTGGTAAATACGGTGCATCATATCAAGGAAAGCGTCACGCTCTTCGGCTTGTACATGATTCAATGCATGGGTTGGCGCGTGCAAAAATTTATTGGTAAGTGCATTGCTTAAAGATTCCAGTACCTTTTCCGGCTCTTCGCCTTTGGTCAGCAAGCGCAAGGCTTTTTCCATCTCGTGCCGACGTTGGCGTTCGGCATGATCGCGCAATGCTCGGATAGTGGGTACTACTTCACGTGATTCCATCCAATGAATGAAATCCACCACGCCAGAATTTATAATCACTTCGGCTTCTTTTACGGCACCTTGACGCGCATCCAAGCCATCACGCACAACTTCAGACAAATCATCAATGGTATATAGGAACACATCGTCCAGTTCGGTTACTTCGGCTTCAACATCGCGCGGGACGGCAAGATCGACAATAAAAAGAGGGCGGTGCTTGCGCGCCTTAAGCGCGCGCTCAACCATACCCTTGCCCAGTATTGGCAGCGGGCTGGCGGTACTGGTCACGATAATATCGTGTTGCGCCAGTTGTTCCGGCAATTCACTCAACGTGATGGCATGTCCGTCAATGCGCCGCGCCAACACTTGGGCACGCTCCAGAGTACGATTTGCAACGGTAATGTGCTTTGGCAATTTAGCCGCGAAATGTACGGCATTCAGTTCGATCATCTCCCCCGCGCCGATGAGCAATATACTTTGTTCGGCAATGCTGGGAAAAATGCGCTCGGCCAGTTTGACTGCCGCTGCCGCCATGGAAATTAAATTTGATCCAATTTCGGTCTGGGTGCGCACATCCTTGGCTACCGAAAAAGTGCGCTGGAATAACTTATGGAGCAGAAAGCCCAGTGTGCCAGCCTGTTCCGCATAACGCACCGCTTGCTTCATTTGACCCAGAATTTGCGGTTCACCCAGCACCATTGAATCCAACCCGCTGGCGACGCGAAAAGCATGCTTCACTGCCTGCTCTTGTGGCAGAGTATAGAGATATGGCTCAATTTCACGTGGCTGTAATTCATGGTAACTGGCTAGCCAGTTAATGATTTGTGCCGGTTTGTGCGTACTGCAATACACCTCGGTGCGGTTGCAAGTGGAAAGTATGGTCGCTTCCTTGGCTGCACCCTGCCCGACCAAGTCGCGCAGGGCTGGCTCCATTGCATCGACATTGAACGCAATCTGCTCACGCACAACAAGTGGCGCGGTCTGATGGTTAATGCCGAAGGCGAATAATTGCATAGTCTGGATAAAGACCAAAATTAAACAAGGATGCAATTATAGTTGCTAGCTACCCTCAATGCCAGTCAACTAAAATTGAATAAAATTCAGCAGTTATAAAACAATCGCAACCATGCTGGCTTCAATCGCAATTTGCTAACTGCTAACCTCTACAGTATTAGGAGAGGGGGCGGTTTTGAGGTAGGCCGGAAAAAATGGAGTCCGACGGTTCTGTAATTTACCCAAAGCGAACCTGATTAGTCACATACCTCTATTTAGGTTTATTGTAAAAATGGCAAGATTAGCTAGCAAGCACTATCGAATTGAGTGCATCAATCAGACTTTGATATTGAGGATGGCAACCGGCGCTTTGCAGTGGAACTTACACGATACGCCTGATGTACAGTTGGTCTATCAAGGCATGCCGGCAGAATTGGCGCACACCCTGTCAGCCTATGTGACGAAGATGCTATCGAAAAAACCTTTCTGGTCAGTACGAAAATTATCTGCTGCAAATAGAAGTCATAGGCACAAGATTGAAGATGAGGGAAAGTAAAGATTACGGTGTATAAACGCGTTGACGAAAGATAAAGAACCTCTCTAGGAAAGCGTAAATAGGCCAGTTGGTGCTTTTTCCATAGCACCTCTTTTCTCCCGTCAAAGTGTTCGTGCACCGTGACCTTCGCTCCCCGCAGCCCCAGCTCTGTGCCCGTGGTTTTTATTTGCAGTAACTTGTTCTCATACTGACATGAGAGGTTCTTCGACAGCGTTCTCGTCATCTTAACTGACAAGGTGCGCACCAGTTCTGCCGAGGTGCCCGGCTAGGCCAGATGCGCATCAGACGGGTCTTTTGGCACCACCGCAAAGCGCCGGTTGTAGGCTGCAATTAGGCCGTAAGTAGCCCGGCAGCCATGCGTTGCGCTGTCCATATCGTTTATGCTAGCCAGCCATTTCCTTGACCAACCGATCCTGGTAGGGTGCCGCTGGCGCGCCATGTATCCATATGTGATCGTGCAGTACTCGCATGTAGCCCAGCGTGGTCTCGGTCGGGGTGAAGCGCAGTTGCGTCAGCCGCCCGATGGCATCATCAAATGAACGCCCGCAGCGTGCAATATTCCCCGCACTCTTCAAACCAGTCGTGGGGGGGCTGCCGTCTATCGGGATCAGTTCGCCAAACCGGGCGCGGCGCTCACGCATTGGATGCGTGCACACCGTACCGCTTCTTCTGGTGCGCCAGTAGCCCGCCACAATCATCAATTGGCGGGTACTCCCGACGGACTGTTGAATGCCGTGCAGCCCGGCGAGTTTCTCGTTAGCCAACGTCGGCCCGAAGTCCCGGTAGTGTGTACCAATGGACTCAGTAGCCGTCGTGCGTGCGGCTTCATCCAACCGCCAGTTTGAGGCGCTACCGCGCTTCTTGCTGACCAATCCACCCAAGCCTTCCGCCCAATATCGCTTGGGCAACCGCCGCACCTGACGGGTGCTGACGCCTATCCGCTTCGATGCTTCTTGCTGGCTGATCTTGTCCTCTTCAAGCATGTCCAATAGTCGTGCTCGTTTCACTTCTTTTTGACTCATAAGTTTGCCCATTTCAAAATATCCGCCGTTGGTTTAAACAGGGGGGCTTGTATCACTAGCGGACATTTCTATTTGGGAGAAACCGGACATTACTACTTGGGGCTAGCAGAGAAGGTGTTACTGCTTGACTAACTTTATCTGCTTTGCTATAGTCTTACTTCTTAGCTGACGCGGGGTGGAGCAGTCTGGCAGCTCGTCGGGCTCATAACCCGAAGGTCGTAGGTTCAAATCCTGCCCCCGCAACCATATATCTTTAAAAGATATTTAGGCAGCCCGTTCTTTAAAAGTTTACAGACAACCGACGAGTGTGGGTACATGCGTTAAGGTATTGATGGTCATGGAAATTAGTTTACATGGTCAGCATAACTCAAGACATAAAAGCAGTACC
>QFXH01000021.1 GCA_003402345.1 Candidatus Nitrotoga sp. MKT
GTCTTGGGGCAGGCCTTGATTATCAACTGGGCAAGTTCAGCGCAAGGCTCGACGTTTCCCATTCATTCAAGCAGGACCAAGTGGCAACGAACGAATTACCGACCAGTGGCTACACGTTGACTAACACCATGTTGAGCTACCGCTTTAAGACACCTTCAGTCAATTGGGATGCCTATATCAAAGGCAATAATCTTTTTAACCAGGAAGCACGAATGCATACCTCCTTCTTGAAAGATCTCGCCCCGTTGCCGGGTCGCGGATTCCTTATGGGTGTACGTGCGAATTTTTGATCTATTACATCTGATCGACACAAAGTAAAAATATTAACTTGAAAGAGGCTTAGAAATGTCATTACTGAATATCTATAAAGGCAGTGCAGCACTATTATTCCTAACCATGTTATTTACTATTGAGGCGAATGCGCATGGTTACTCATGGTTTGCAACGACAGAGCAGGTGGCGCAGCTGGCTGAATTAAAAAAGCATGCGGAAGCGGGTCATCCGAATGCGCAGTTCAGCCTAGGCTACATGAACGATACTGGAAGGGACAACGGCATCATGCCAAAGGACACCAGAAAAGCGGCAGAATGGTATGAAAAAGCCGCCCTTCAGGGACATGCCAAGGCCCAGTCTGCCCTAGGGCAGGCGTACATCAAAGGATTTGGTGTGCCCCAAAATTATGTTATTGGTGTGGATTGGCTACAGAAGGCAGCCGATCAAGGTGATGCTGACGCGCAACTGGAGCTTGGCTGGCTATACGCTGGCAGCAAAGGGATACCCGATGATCCTGCCAAAGCATTGGTATGGTGGCAGCATGCAGCCGATCGCGATTTTGCGCATGCACAATTTACGCTTGGGTTAATCTACAACAAAGGAGAGATCGTGCCGCGTGATATTTCCAATACCGTTGCATTATGGACCAGGGCATCAATGCAGGGATACCATCCAGCGCAATCCAGCCTCGGATCAATGTACCATTCTGGAGAAGGTGTGCCAAAAGATGTAGTCAAAGCAGTGGGACTATGGGAAAAAGCAGCTGCATTTGGATTCGTCGATGCGCAGTACAACCTCGCTTTGGCTTACCATTTGGGCAGTGGCGTGGAAAAAAATGAATTGATGGCCTATGCGTGGGCAAATCTTGCTGCCGAGTATGGTGGCAGCGAAATTGCAAAAAAACTACGAAATTCAATTGTTTTGCCTAAAGATAAACAAGAGCTGGCGAATCACATGTTCACAAATTGGCAGCTTGGGCAGACCTACCGCTAACACCCCCCACATCGTTTATTGGCCCGGAATAATACTATTCTGGGCCGTTGAAACAGTTCAATATTTCTACGCGGTTTTCGCAACATGCGATTTTTTTATGATCGCCTCATTTAGGTGAGGTGCGACATTTTGCCGCATTCTCACACATCCGCTTTCCTCCTAAAATAGTGGACCTAAAAATGATTGTTTTAAGGAAAAATACCGTAACCCAGCTTAATGTTAATTTTTACCATTAGTCCGGAATGCTTGAAAAAAAGTGGGCGCACGCCACAAAAACACCCTTTGAAGAAAACTGAATTTTAGGTTTTTGCCAATAGTGCGTTTTAACCGTCACCGAATCATGATTCGGAATTGAATAAATATGTTACACCCCGAAATTCACACTCAGGAAAAAAATGATACGCACAAAACAATTCGCAATCAGTGCACTGACACTGCTCATTAATCCTACTGTATTTGCGGCAAATGAGACTCAAGCATTATCTGTTTTGGAAGAAGTGACTGTTACCGGAACCCGCGAGCCGACACCCCTGTCTGAAGTGTCAGAGTCAGTCGGAATAATCAAGAAAGAGACCATTGCGTTCACCGCACCGGCCCATCCGCAGCAACTGCTTGGGCAAATTCCCGGGGTGGCGGTCAATGTAACCAACGGTGAAGGGCATACCATGGGTATACGCCAGAAGATTGGTACCGACCCGGTTTACTTGTATCTGGAGGACGGCATTCCAATTCGTGCTACCGGATTTTTTAACCATAATGCGTTGTATGAGGTCAACATTCCCCAAGCAGGCGGCGTTGAAGTGGTGAAGGGAATAGGCTCGGCGCTGTATGGCTCCGATGCGATCGGCGGCACGGTAAATATCCTGACAAACAAGCCAACTACCCAAAGTGGCGCCGGACTTTCCGCAGAAATGGGCAGCTACGGCTGGTATAGAGCACTAGGTCATGTCAATACCGGGCAAAAAGAATTTGGCGCGCTACGTGCCGATGTAAATGTCTCACATACCGATGGTTGGCGCGAGAAAACCGCATATGACCGGCTGAGCACTAATCTGCGCTGGGATTATGCGCCTAGCGGTAACACGGTATTAAAAACCATTTTGGGATATACCAAGATTGACCAAGAAACCGGCGCAAATTCGGCTTTGACACCTTTTGAATATAATAATACGCCGACCGTAAATGCACGCCCTGTTGCATTCCGCAAGGTAGACGCGTTGCGACTTTCAACTAATGTAGACCATTATATTGGTGAAAATGAGCTCATCTCGATTACGCCGTATTTCCGAAATAACAAAATGGACCTCAATGGTTCGTATAACTTTAGTACTGGCGCGACCAGTGATCCCCGAATTGAAAAATCCGATGTTACATCGCTAGGTGTGCTTACCAAATGGCGTAAGGACTTCCCAAATGCATTGAGGGCACGCGTTATCGTGGGTTTTGATTATGACTATAGCCCCGGGAAACGCACCGAGGACGCCATTAGTTTTGCCGCTCCAGGTTGCACAGTCGCCGGTACGGCAGTCAGTGCACAAAAGTTTAATTGTTACACGGTAGGGCCGCGTATTTATGATTACGACGTGACTTACCAAAGTGCGTCACCCTATTTCCATACCGAATTTTCCCCGGTAGAAAAATTACGTGTGACGGCTGCGGTGCGATATGACTCCATAAGTTACGACATGACTAACAATTTGGCGGCAGGTGATCTCGTTTATGGCACAAAACATTATTGGCAAAATGCCAGTAGCTCGCAGTCATTTTCAAAGGTCAGCCCCAAATTGGGCGTGAATTTTGCGTTGACTCCCCTCACTCATATATACGCTTCTTACAAACAGGGGTTCCGTGCGCCAAGCGAAAGTAACTTATTCCGGGCAGGCCATGACTCGACGCTCGACCGGGGCCGAACCAAAGCGACCGATTTTCTACAACTCAAACCTATCAAAGCGGACCAATATGAAATTGGATTGCGTGGCGATGCGAGGGGTTGGAATTACGACTTGACCGCGTACTCTTTAAGAAAACGTGATGACATCCTTAGCCAACGGGATGCACTCAACCAGATCACGATTTCCTCGAATAACGGCAGCACCAAGCACCAGGGTGTTGAGTTGGGGATAGGTACCGCCTTTACAGAAAAATTGCGATTAGACCTTGCTTATAGTTATGCCAAACATACCTACGAATCTTGGGTTACCAATCAATTTACCGGTGCAAACAATACCGGCAAGGACGTTGAATCTGCGCCTAACCAGTTTGGCAATACACGCCTGACTTGGACCCCAGCGAAGGGTACCACTACCCAAATTGAATGGGTGAAAATGGGTTCTTACTGGCTGGATGCGGCCAACACCGGGAAGTACGCAGGACACCAATTATGGAATCTGCGAGCCAGCCATGAAATCACGAAAGGGGTGTCAGTGTCAGGACGTATCATGAATCTGGCCGATAAACGTTATGCTGACAGTGCGGGTGGAACGGGTGCCGCACCCACCCTATCGCCCGGATTGCCACGTACCGTCTTTGCTGGCGTACAGGCCGCTTGGTAGCCGCGCCGTAAATAGATTGAGGGCACCTCTAAAAATTCAGAGTTCTAAACAAGACTAGGCGCGAATAAAAAATGTTGACGCAGCATATAATTGATATGTAAGGAAACATTTTTTGTGAGCAACAACGTATTGTGACGAGACGGGTTAAGCAGGCAATCCCCGAAGGGGATGCTCGCAAATCTGAATTTTTAGAGGTGCCCATAAATTGATCAGTTTAGTTACCGAATGATAACCACATCAAAGAATTTACCGCGTATCCCCGCTGCGCCGAATTCCATGCAGAAGGGAATTCCGCTTAAGAACCTGCTTGGCTTAGAGGCGATTGATTGTTTAGCGCACAATATTTTGCTGGTGTACCCCCAGTTTGATACAGAATCATTTCGTCGGAATGCATTGAATGGCCTGGAGCCACTCGGCATACTAGAGCGTGGCAAAAAACTAGCGCGGACGCTCCGCTTATACTTGCCCCGGAAATATGCGACTGCCATAGAGATCATCTTGGCTTCCCTGACTCCGCCTTTGACCCGCACTGATACGCTAGGGTTGGCGGTATTTTTTTACCTGCCACATGTTAGTTTTATCGCAGAGTATGGATGGGAGTTTGAAGAAAACGATGGACATGACCCGTTCTTGGTTTCGATGCGGGCACAATATGAACTCACAAAACGATTCAGTGCAGAATTTTCCATGCGTCCATTTTTGATCAAGCAACAAGAACGCACGCTATCGCAGCTGCTGGAATGGACCTCTGACCCAGACCCCCATGTCCGTCGGCTTTGCTCAGAAAGTACCCGCCCCAGATTGCCTTGGGCGGCACGGATTCCGGCATTTATCGCGAATCCAACTTCTGCGCTTCCGATACTCGAAGCTCTAAAAAATGACCAAGATCTCTATGTGCGAAGAAGTGTTGCAAATCATCTTGGCGATATTGCGAAAGACCACCCTGAATTTGTATTTACAATTTGCGAGCGTTGGTTAACCGAAGCTACCAACGAGGTAAAATGGCTCATCCGCCATGCACTTCGGCATCCTGCCAAAAAAGAAAACAAAACCGCGCTTCGACTTAGAGCTGCCGCGAAATAAAGGATGTCAGCAGGTGCTGGCTATCCCACATAAACTGATCTTAAGAAAAACGATCTAATATTACAGTCAAACGGGATACCCAAGATTTATCCCCAGTGCCAGGAGTTATTATGAAAAATCAGGAAGAGCCCATAGCTGTTGTGGCCGCGCAAGTTGCGCCACGCACGAAACTATCGAATTATCCAGAACCATTCACTTCACGTATGAAGGGTCGGGAAAAGCGTCCTCTAGGAGACTTGTTTGGCCTTTCAAACTTCGGGGTAAATCTAACGCGGCTTTCGTCCGGTGCTGCTTCAGCGCTACGTCACGCCCACTCCAAGCAGGACGAATTTATCTACATTTTGCACGGACATCCCATTTTGATTACCGATGCAGGCGAAACACAGCTTTCTCCTGGTATGTGTGCGGGATTCAAAGCCGGCACAGGAAACGCGCACCAGTTGGTGAATCGCACCAGCGACGAAGTGCATTTCCTTGAGGTAGGCGACCGCAGCCCAGGAGATTCGGCGCAATATCCAGATGATGACTTAAAGGCGCTTCTCGTCGAAGGCAAATGGCAATTTACACACAACGACGGTTCACTATATTGAAGTCCATCCAATCTCACACAACATAGAAATTGTGCGATTTTTTATCAAAAAGGTTTATATGCAATACGTTTTAATCATTCACGAAGTAGCCGCTTATCCAGCATGGAAGGCTGTTTTTGATCAAGCCGCAAACATTAGAAAAAGTGCTGGGGAAATCAGCTACCAATTGCTGCGGTACGATCATGACGCAAACAACATCGTCCATTTCTCGCAATGGTCATCGCTGGACAATGCCCGGCGTTTTTTCGAGTCCCCTGAGTTAGTGGAAATCAGAAAAAAAGCCGGTGTAAAAGCGCCCTCGTTTATCTATCTGGAAGAAATTGAACATGGGGTGCTGTAATAAATTTAGGCTCAAGCCTGGCCGTACAAATTTGCCAGCACCATTATTGATCTAGCACGGTAAAGTATTAATGACCCCGTTCGGGCTGAGATTGTCGATCCCTCAGGCTCTATCAAGCTATCAAACCGACCAACGATAGGATACGCCGATTGCCAATCCTACTGAAACAAAAGAGTCCCGTCGGATCCCTGCGATTAACCGGACTATTCCCCACATACGCCTACCAATTCACCCCATCCCCATACCCGATCGAATCCGTCTCCAGAAACCGACCCATCGTGGGTGAATACCACCTGACCTTGTAATAATACAATACCAGTCCGGCGATATATTGCTGCCCTGTATAACCAAACCGGTTTGGCGCAGTGGTTCCATTCTCGCCAAACGACCCATACCCATGTATCGCCACTGCATTCCCCGCCGCATCAGCTTCGGCAATTATGCTTCCTCGGTGCTGATACTGTAGCCGTCAGGCCAGATTAGGTGGGTGCGGGTGCCGACGGTGTCGTAGACGTAGCTCACGATTATTTAAAAATACGTTTAAAGACGGTATCTACGTTAACCCAAGCTACGCTTACTCCAAAATGACGAATCCGCGTGGGCACAAAAACGTGCCCATCCTTGTATCTTTCTTTCCGTGGTGGTTAGCTATCATCACACGAAGCAGAGGAAGCTTGAGCCCACCCTTAAGGCTCGACCTTGTCATGTAGATCAAGCCCTCTGCTTCACCTTTCGCCAGCATAGACACTGAACGGTATCCAAGGGGTGAACCCTGCATGCACAAGGCAAGTGGGCGAAGTTGGTTAACATTGTAACAGGGGGGTTATCATGTTCTATCTCGGTATGGATGTGGCAAAAGCCAAATTGGATTGTTGCCTGTTGCTGGATGAAGCCAGTGGCAAGTGTAAAACCAAAATAGTGAAAAACACCCTGTCAGGCATTATTGATTTGCTGGCTTGGGTTAACAAACATAATGTTTCCCCAGAAGCATTGCATATCGTCATGGAAGCCACCGGTGTCTATCACGAACAAGCTGCCATGGCGCTCGTGGATGCTGGCGTGATGGTTTCCATCATCAATCCGGCACAGGTTAAGGATTTTGGCCGTGGGCTGGCCGTGCGTACTAAGACCGATGGCGTGGACAGCATTGTGCTGGCCCGTTATGGCGCATTACTCAAACCCAAAGCTTGGGTGCCGCCTCCTCAGGAAGCACGAGTACTGCAAGCGTTGTTGGCACGCCG
>QFXH01000022.1 GCA_003402345.1 Candidatus Nitrotoga sp. MKT
ACACCGATACAAACTTGTGTGACGGAAAGGAGGCGTGGCACGATAAAATCACCACGTTGAATAGCTGAATCTGAACTGACAGTCACTTCGATTAAATCGGGTAACTGTCAGATGGTGTCGCGATTGCTACATTTAATCTGAACTACTACAAATCACCGCATACTAAACAGGTTTTCCACTGAGTAACGTTTCCAACAGCGTTCCGCGTTCTGCCATTACAAACTTTGCCCTGTGGTGAGTTCTTTTTATCGATGCGTATTATTACTTTCAATATTGTTCTTTATAACCTGCGGAGCGACTGGTCCGCTTTCTGCTTCCACTTCAACTGTCCCCCCATCAGTACGCACAGACTCCTCTGCTTTTTTGTTCATCACAATTATGTTAATGCGACGGTTAATCGGATTAAATGGATCTTTCCCATCGAACAATACCGCAGAAGACAACCCCACCACCCGTACCATTTTTTCCTCCGCCATCCCACCCGCAATTAACTCGCGGCGCGAGGCATTGGCACGATCTGCCGACAGGTCCCAATTACTGTAACCTTTTTCTCCAAAAGTGTATGGTCGAGCATCTGTATGTCCAGACAAGCTCACCTTGTTTGGTACTTGATTCAGCATCTTGCCAATTTCACGCAGAATCTCTATGGTATAAGGTTCGAGTCTTGCACTTCCACTCTGAAACATGGGACGGTTTTCTTCATCCACGATTTGGATGCGCAAGCCTTCAGTAGTAATGTCAAGAAGAATCTGTTTTTTGAACTGTTGTAGTTTAGGATCGGCATCGATCATTTTTTCCAAACTGGCTTTCAACATCTTAAGTTTTTCCAATTCGTTACGTCTTTCAATACGTAAAGCTTCTTCAGTTGCCACCTTCAAATTAACTGTTCTTTTTTCTGTCGGAAGCTCCCCCTGCTTTACTTGGCCTTCGCTGCGCGTCAAATCTTTACCACCACCTTTGATCAAGCTAGAACTATCGCCACTACCAGACCCACCCAACAGTGAAACCTTAAGCGGCGTATTAAAATAATCAGCAATGCCTTTCAAATCACCTTTAGTAGTCGACCCCAACAGCCACATCAACAAAAAAAATGCCATCATTGCAGTAACGAAATCGGCATAAGCAATTTTCCATGCGCCGCCGTGATGCCCGCCCGCTACCTTCTTAATACGCTTAACTATTATGAGTCTTTTATCATCCGCCATAACGCAGCTCTCTCAATACACAATGCAAATTTTCTATTCAGCGCTTTTGTTTGACGTGTTCTTCCAACTCAATGAAACTGGGACGTTCAGTAGAGTTGAGTACCTTACGACCAAATTCTACTGCCATCGCCGGAGCATAACCATTCAGGTTGGCCAGCAACGTAACCTTGACTGTCTGAAACATTTTGCTCGATTCCTCTGCTTTTTGCTCCAGCAAAGTCGCCAAGGGACCGACAAAACCATAAGCCAGCAGGATGCCCAAAAATGTACCGACCAATGCTGCACCGATTAGCACGCCCAATTCGGCAGGCGGTAACCCTACAGACCCCATGGTATGTACTACCCCCATGACCGCTGCAACTATACCGAAAGCTGGCAGAGCGTCACCAAATTTAGCGAGAACATGCGACGGCACCATTGCTTCATGATGATGGGTTTCTATTTCTACATCCATCAAATTCTCGATTTCCATCGCGTTCAGGTTGCCGCCCAACATGATTCTTAGATAATCTGCGATAAATTCAATTATATGATGATCCGCCATTACTTTTGGATACTTTGCAAAGAGAGGACTCTCATTTGTATTCTCAATATCATTTTCAATGGCCATTAATCCTTCCTTGCGAATTTTACCAAGCAACTCATAAAGCAAAGCCATCAGCTCCATATAATGGTCTTTAGTATATTTAGCACCCTTAAATACACTAGGTAATGCTTTCATAGTGGCCTTGATCGCTTTGCCACTATTCCCCACTAAAAAGGCACCCGAACCAGCACCTGCTATCATTAACAGTTCAATCGGCTGAAGCAAGGAAGCCAAATGCCCGCCTGCTAATGCATAGCCACCAAACACAGAAATTAAAATAATTACATATCCAACAATTACCAACATGACCCAGCTCCCTTGAGCTGCGCACAAAGCGATCTTTTGTGGCAGTGCGATATCAATTTATGAAAAAAATGTGTAAAAAAACCGCATAAATTGACATTATTTAGTACATCCACACAACCCGATAGTGCAAGCATAATCATGATCATTCCACATAGCATTTTGTGACGGTAACGACACTCGATAGCAAAACTTTAATTCGTCATACTTAATGCCCGTAAAGTTGATGCTGCGGTGTTCCTTTTTGTTTTTCCGGCACGAGAGGGCGGACGGCAAATACCGCACACATAGTCGGTATATAATCCATTGGCATGCGCTATGAAATGTCCACCACATTCAGTGCAGCCTGCCAGTTGTAACATCTGTGCATCAAAAAACCGTACTAAAAACCATGCACGTGTAACACTCAATATCGGCTCATCGCCACTAGCATTAATTTGCTCGCGATACAAAAAGTAACTTTTAATTAATGCTTCGACGCCAGTTAAACTGGTATGCCTCAACAGAAACTGATGAATATCAATAAACAGTGAAGAATGAATGTTAGGTGACCAGCTCATGAACCAGTCAGTTGAGTAGGGTAGCATGCCCTTAGACGGCGAAACACCCGTTACTTCCTTATACAGCTTTAGCAAACGTTCACGACTTAAAGCGGTTTCTTCCTGCAGCAATTGCAAACGTGCTCCTAACTTAATTAAATCCACTGCAATTTGAACTTGATAAGCTTCAGTGACCACACTCTTGTTTCGCATGATACCTCCAAATAGTAGATTAAATCAGACAGATAAATCCTCAAAAGGCTGCCCGGCCATCAAAATGGTGGTGTGTGCTTGTGACATCATTCTGTTTTTGTTGTAATCGGTAATCATATTGAGTAGAATTTTTTCATCAAAGCGAAAGCGGCAGAGCAACATATTAGAGGCCGCCATTTTGAGTAACTGTGCAGAACTTAATCCAGCGATAAGCTCAGCCATCTCTTGGCTAATTCCAAGCCGAAAAATAGCTGCTTCCTTATCTTCCTGAATCATCTGACGTGCGAGCAGCATATAAGAAAGATTAGCTTCTTTAATTTCTTGGTGAAGTTGATCTGTATTCATGATTCATCCCTTTGCAAGTTAACAACACTGTCTTTTTCGACGGTTGAATATTGCTATGCGAACGAACAGAAAGAAATCAGAAGACTTCTGATCTCTTTGTAAGAAATTTTCCTACATGGATAGACAAGCCTCCACTTACCCATATCAGGTTGTAAGCAGAGGATTCAGTGCTTACCTGAATCTGCAAGGGGCAAATTCAAGCTTACATTTTTGTTATCGACAGACAATGACAAAACTTTAATCTTTTTAAATATATTTAATTTGATGTTAAAAATTATAGCAAGTTACTGAATTATATTAACTATCAATTCGAACACAACACTAAAGTATGCTGTAAAAATAGAGTTCGATATTTCTGTAACATACTAAAAAATATAAGACTGAGATAGAACGGATACCTAGAGGGATTTACACGCGGGAATTTCAAGAGCAGGCCGTGCGTTTGCATGAAGAAATGAACGGAAAGACAACACCTGAAATAACAAAGCGTTTACACATTACTGAAGGGGACACTGAAGAACTGGATTTATGCGGCTCACCACAGCAAGGCTGGAAGGTAGGTAAAAATTAAAAGCCACTGACTGAGCTAGAAATAGGGTTAGCACGAGTCAAACGCAAATTGGCCAAAATCAGGATAGAGCATTATTTACTAAAAAGTTTGTACCCAGGCTTTGAGCTTAGCTGTGCTATTGATCCGGCCAGTTGAAGTTTGAAGTTTTCATACTGCATATTTCACGCGAGCATCCCGAAAGTATTTTTTGACGCGCGCGGATGATTTTTCCAATGTTTGCATCTGTTCGGTTGTTGCGGCTTTCAGCTTGTCCTTGCTGCGTACCGGAACCTTTGAATAAATGGCGTACTTCAAGTCGGCGTTAAGCCTCTCTT
>QFXH01000023.1 GCA_003402345.1 Candidatus Nitrotoga sp. MKT
CACCGACGATGCCATGCCACCGGCGAACGGCATGAATATTGACCATGGTTAACTCACCATTGGTGGAGTTGTAGTATCGGCGGTTACACTCCCAGCCGCCCTAAACTCCGGTGAAGTAGCCGGCATTTCCTGCTCCGTAAGGGATGCGCCTAAAAATCTCGCGCATCTTTCGGCAACCGCCATAAATGCCTTGGTTGAAGGAGACTCAGGATAAGCCAGTACAACGGGATTTCCTTTATCCGCACAAATTGTTATTTCGCTATCCAGCGGAATAGCGCCAATAAAGGGCACGCCCAATTCATTCGCTACCCTCTCTCCTCCCCCCTTCTTGAATACATCAATCTCACCACTACAATGTGGACAGATCAGGCCGCTCATATTTTCAACAATTCCGATAATAGGCGTATTCCTTTCTTTCACAAAAGAGATCATTTTCCTTGCATCAAGAAGCGCAACATCCTGCGGAGTGCTTACAACAACTACCCCATCCAGATTGGGAATAAAGTCCATGATCGTGATATGTTCATTTCCCGTGCCGGGTGGCAGATCTATTATCAGGAAATCGAGCTTCCCCCAGGTAATATTCCCAAGCAGCTCGATAATAAATTCATACTTGACCGCATCTCTCCAAACAACTGGCTCGTTCTGGTCTTCTATCAACAAACCCAAAGACGCAATCTTCAACCCTGTAGGCATGATGTGCGGGGCTATACCATCTTTATCCCCACGAAGCCTTACATTTTCAATACCAAGCATCTTTGGAATATTTGGTCCATGTAGGTCAGCATCCGCCAAGCCAACTTTATAACCCAGTCTTCCCAGAGCACAAGCGAGGTTGACCGTAGTGGTACTTTTGCCCACGCCCCCCTTGTTACTGCCAACAAGAACTTTGTACTTAATATCCGCCATCCGCTTGTTAATCAACCATTTCTTATGGGCGGCACGGTCCAACTTGCAGGTATCATTTTCATCACATGTTTGACAGCCATGAAAATATCCGCAATCCTTCGCCGGCGCAGCAACTGCCCGAGTGTCTCTCATGTTCTTTATTTCAATAGTTTTCGTCATTTAAACATTCTCGTGATATCAATAATTACCTTCATGACAGGGTCACATCCTCAATCATTCTCTGGTTATTGACGACCAGACAATTATTTTCGTGAGACCATTCCAATAGCCCTACCCTACAATCACATCCCAACCCAAGGGTACTTCCTTCCACCGTCTCCCCCGGCTTCCTCCACTACTTCGGCCTTATCAAAGATAACCGCTTCCTTGGTAACGCTGGAATTAGCCGAGACTTTTGTCTCGTCTCTAGTTTTTTCAACGATCGTTTCTGTAAGGGCAGGGAAAAACCTACTAAAAAATTGACGCCTCCCTATCACTTTGCCATTGTCCATGAATAACTCCTTAATTCAGCGATTGGCCAGCAAAATTACTTAAACGAAGTTCTGAGGAAACACATAGGCATCGCTCCCGATTGACCATCCTACTATTGATCCATCCAGAATCTGCTTAAAACTTATCTGCCAGTCAAACCGTACAATGCTGACATCTCCCACTTCAAGCTTCATTTGGTCGTATCAATAAATATGCACACAAACAATATCAATTGTACGACGATAATCAACTAATGCAGAGGTAAAGGCTCATCCATTTCTGTGCCTGTCTGTTGGGGACAATCTACAGGTCCCTCGTAGTCAGACTTCGGCAGTTCTTTTATTCTGCTGTCAACTTCAATTCCAAAGAATTTAAGTTCCGAACCCATGAATTTTGATAATAACAAACCAAGGTTTCTGTAATAGGCCTCATTAGCTCTCGCTGCAAGATTTTCTCCAAATACGCCAGTCCATTTCCCAATATGCTGCTCCAGGAATCGTCTTTCTGCAGACAGGCAAATATCGATATTTTCTTCCATCGCTTGGTCCAGGGCATACGCTATCTTTAATTCTAAAAAACTCATAAACTCCAGCTCAACGGTTATATGATCAAATGCAACCGCAGCATCATCATTCATTACAAAACCAAATGCTTTATAAAACCCGCTGATGTCGCCAAGAATATTCGGCTGATTGAAGCTGTTTTTCCCATACGTTGTTTCAGTCGAAGGACAAAACATGCGGGTCAAAAACATCTCCGTAAAATCCGGCTGTAGCGCTGTCACGTCAACAGTCTCGATCAGATTAGTAAATGCCAGATACTCTTCCTTCATGTCATAAGGAAGAAGGCTTATTGAACTATCCATATCGGATGCAAGTTCGTGTAATGTGGCAAGTTTATCTTTGTCTGGGTAGACAAAGGCCATTGATAAAAATCTGTAAACATCTGCCCTCGCGAGAGCCAATTCTGTTTCCGATTTCGTCGTTAACATTCCATCCCCTTAAATAAAAAGCGGGGCGGCGTTTAAACGCCGCCCCCCTAATGCCCATCAATTACGACTATTCAATTTCAAGCGGTATCCAGCCTCCATTTGAATAGTTCTTACGTGGGCCTCTGTTACCGCCAGCGCCATCGTTTTTATTTTTGCCATCCCAAGCAGCAATAGCCATCATGGTCTTAGACCCAGGTGTAAGCACTGCATCTTGTACGTCACCGGAATTCAAAGGACGCTTAATAACAACTGACCAGTAGCCAAATCGCCTTACGCCATTACCAGTTGCATTATTAGTAGCCTGCCTAGTCAATGTTCCGAAACCAACGGCATTGAGCTCTTCCACCGGAGTTAATCTCTCAGGATCAACTCTGCTGATATTTCTGAGCTTAAAGGCAGCGATATATTGCCTTTGGCCTTCATTATAACGTCTGATAGGTGTATCGATTGTTTGACCAACCGCCGGGATAACTTCCGGATACATATCATAATTATAATTTGGATAAGCATCCCTTACATCTTGATATCCAAACTCGATATCCCTCTCCCAAGCAGCCTTCCAATAAACGATGTGAACAGGATTTTCATCGTCACCCATCATAAATGATGGTTCCGATCCAGCTTTCACCGGGAACATAACGGCGATTGCATCAGAAAACTTATCTTCCATCGTTTCCGTTTCAGACTTGGTTGAATCATACCAAGTTAACCAGAAAGCAATATCCTTGTCGTTATGAACAGACTTGACCTTCACCATCGGTACTGTAGCCACGACTAAACCAGGCATAACCAAGTTCTGCGGACCCATTGGAACTTCAGTAGCCGAGGCATCATTCCATATCGTTGCCGGTGCTTGCTCCCAGCTCTGATTGTACTGATTGTAAGAGGTTTCTCTTACTGGATCTTCCTGATGCCATGTCCTGTTCACTGGATCCATCGGGATCTCTCCCTTTACCGCTTTGGATTTGATAACGCCAACATTATACGTTTCACCTCCATCCAGACGAACTGGCGGTAACCTCTTAAAGGAACCATGGTACGCATGACCCCCATATTGTCCAGGATTATCGACAGCAATAATTGGAATCGTCAAATCTTTGGCTGGTCCATGTGCATCATTCCCAAAGGCAGGAGTCGCAACAGGAATCATCAAAAGTGACGCGGCTATTAATAGTTTTTTCATCATCCGCCCCTTATGAATTGTTGGTAAGAAATGCGCCGGTCTTCAAGTTCTTGACTTGCCTAATATAAACTGGCTCTGTCAATGGAACACGGACAATCTCTTTCCCTTGTGGATCATAACCAACTGTCTCATTACCCTCAAGCTTGAACGTATCGCATATCCGCTCGGTCGTTCCAAAGAGCAACAACGCAGCTAAAAGCTCCTTGTCCTTGCCAGCATTTCGGTATTGCTTTATGGAGTTCTCAACGCCAGGACCAAATACTTGGGACAAGAAATCAGGGTTAACATGGACAGGCGGCAAGTACATATTGCTCGGCTCAGTACCAAACTGTGGATAGATCGGCAGTGCAATTTTCCTCACATGCACCAGGAAGTCGATCGGGTTGTTTTCCCGGACTTGCTTGCTCATGATCTTATCGTAATCAGCTGATTTGAAACCGTTCAGACGGATCTTTCCGATACATTGCGTGGTGCACTGAGTCATCAACCCAGCCTCTATTTTGGGATAGCACGATATGCACTTTTCACCAGTCCGGGTGGTGTCATTGTAGAATGATTTCTTGTACGGGCAAGCAGCAACACATTCCCTGTATCCCCTGCATCTAGACGCATCAATTAAAACGATCCCATCTTCCTGCCTCTTGTAAATCGCCTTTCTTGGGCAAGCTGCCAAGCAACCTGGGAAGGTGCAATGATTACAAATCCGTGGGAAGAAGAAGCCCCAGTTCTTATGAGTAGGACCCTTAATATAGTCCCCTTCACCATCCAAAATCTTAAGGCACTCATCTTCCCCAAGGTTCGGATGCGCATAATCCATTTCATCAGGCAAATAGCCCTTGATCCGCTGATTCATACCCAGATCTTCAAAGATCGTCGTGCCGTTGTATTTGTTACCTGACCACGGCTGCGCTTGCTCTCCCAGTAACGCCAAAACCTTCACATCCCAAGCAAGGGGATAGAATCCGTAAGGCTTGGACTCCACGTTATTCCAGAATATGGTTTCTTGGCCTTTACCGGCCGTCCAAGTCGTTTTACACGCCATAGTACAAGACTGACAGGCGATACACTTATTCAAATCGAATAGCATGGTGATTTGCCGACCCGGCCTGTTTTCTTCATAGGGATAATCCATTTCCCTGCCCAGCTGCCAATTTCTAACTTTTGCCATTGTATATCTCCATTTACAAAATTATTTCACAATTCCTAAGAACGCCGCCTTTATTCAAGGCGGCGGCTGCACACCCGTAATTATCTGCTTATGAATCCACCCTTGAGATATGTCCTCATTTGGAGGCTTTCATAGGTTGGCCTGTAGCCTTTAGCTGCAATATGCCAAACTCCACCGTTTACGCCGCCCTTTTCAGCCAGCTCTATCTTCACATACGATTCTTTTGGAGCACCATTGGCACAGTGGACGTCATTCTGCATACCAATAATGATTTCTTGTCCGAAGACTTTCTTATTGGCCACGGTATCAGTCGTGTTAGTCGGGTTAATCCACGCCCTGGTACAACTTTGATGATTCCCGGATCTAAACATTGCCTGATAGTTAGTTCTTGGACTCTTAGCCAATCCATCAGCCCGAGTCCTCGCACCTTCCATACTGCCATACGTTGCAGCATAGGCGTTGTAATACATCCGCATAGAACCCTGAGACATACCAGGGAAATATCTACATCTAACCATGAACCGGGCAAGTGCGTATTCTGGCGTTCCTTCTTTCCATCCTTTATAAGGCCTGTCGCCAGGATCAGCGTCGACCCAGATATAATCGCCTTCATCAATACCAAACCTCTTGGCATCAAGCGGATTGACGTCTACGAATCCTTCACCGACCGACGGCTGCCTCTTGTCATGACGATAGATGTCACCAAACGGCCCCCACCACAATGTCATCAAGTCCGTATCAATTGGAGTTGTATGGGCGCCATGCCTATATTTCGGTGAATTGAAGCAGAATTCATACCCGTGCGGCCGGAGGGGATGATTGGTCGCCATCAATTCTTTTGTCGTCAAGATTACGTTTCTTCCTTGCCTGTTTTCGGCAATCTTAAGGCTGTTTCCCATCCTTTCCAGACCACGCATCTCAGGTGTCTCCATCAATGCGAAAGCGCGGCTATTACCAACGATGACATTCGGCTCGTAGTGGCTTGAATCAATCGGTGTACGATACACGGTGAGATTCTCACCCCCATCAATCAACCGGGGATCATCCATGTAAAACTCCAACCTACCGCTCTTGGTGTACCAAGGCAAGCCGCCACCCTCAGCTGTCTGCTCCCAACCGCTAATCCGTGGGTAGGTTCTGGACATAAAGATACTAGGAATACCTCTCTTAGCTTTCTCCCTTATCTCAGCAAAAACCATCCCTCTAGTGGCTGATCCCGCATTGAGAACCCTTTGCCCGTAAACCTCGGAATCCCTGTCTGCTGGATTTCCTGCAGGATTTGTTCCCACAAACTTGAAGTAATCAGCAAACCTTTGATCGCCGGTCATCGCTGTAAATGCCCTAAAGATTCCAGCAGGAACTTCAGCATCACCAACGGTGTCCTGGAATCTCCTCAATGGAGTGATCGGAGATACGGTAAGGAACGGGTTAGAGCAAGAACAAGCCATATCGGTATGCTTGTTTTCCAACCAAGAGTCCACGCCCCAAACGATATCGGAATATTCGCAAGATGCTGTCCAATTCCAGTCGCTGTAAAATATTGCTTCCCATCTTGGGAGGGTATTAACAACCATGTCATAGTGACCTTTGGCGTTTCCCAAAGAGGAGTTCGAGTTAGCCTGCCAGAGCACCTTGGTTGGCGCTGGCATATGACCAGGATCAGTCAACAACCTGGTTCCATTCCTGAGCGGCCGATCGCCAAAATTGTAGTAATGGGCAGATTCATCATCGGTATAGTGAGCCAGCTTGGTGACCATCTTACGGCCATCCAACTCAGGGTTGAACGGATCTTCCAGAAGGTACTGACCAAATCCGCCAAATACTGACTGCCTGTAGTTACCCACATAGTTACCGAAAGTACATCCTCCAATATGGCCAACGTTATCGCTCAGCGCCGATAACAGCATGAAACCACGATCCTTCAGAGTTGAATTGAAGTAGTGATTGGTTCCCGCACCAGTACTGATAATGCCTTGCCCTCTGTGTTTGTGGAACAGGTTGGCCAAGTCAACAATTGCCTCCACCGGAACGCCGGTCATAATAGAGGTGTTCTCTGGAGTAAATTCCTCAAGGTATTCTTTTTGCAATTGGAACACAGGCACAACTTTGATCTTCTTTCCATCGACCAAGGTGACTTCATAGTCGCCAGTCAATGCTGACTCGACTCCCTTTGCAGCATAACGCGCTCCGCACTCATCCCGGGTTAGCGGAACTGCTTTGTTTGTCTTCTTATCCCATACTACATTGTCACCCCAAAATTTACGGACATCTTCTGCAACGAAAGCCGTAGATTGGAACGCTGGCGGCATCGTTGGATGCTCACCCGGTTTCATCACCTTAAGGTGGTGCGTAAGATCAGCAAGCTTGTAGTCCGCGATGATGTCCGACGCCTTCAGGTTCTTCCAATTATCCGTTCTGATCAGCAGAGGCAAATCTGTATTGGCTCTCAGATAATTCTCGTCATAGTGATTATTCTTGATGAGGAGATGGCACACGCCAAGACCAAGAGCAGGGTCAGTACCGGGACGAAGAATAATAACGTCATCCGCCTTGTTGGATGTTGCGTGGTAATCGATGGAGATGTCTACGATATGACATCCTTTGAGTCTTGATTCACTAACCCAATGAAGATCTGGCATCTTGGTACAAACGAAGTTGTTACCCCAGAATACAATAAGCTTGGCATGTTCATATACCATAAACTCATAATCCAACATTTGGTGACCTGAAACCATAGGACATCCAGGCGCCAGATCGGTATGCCAAGAATAGCTGTCCAATACCTTTGCGCCACTCGCTTCATCCGGCCCTACATTTCTTACATAGGCGTCCAGAAGAGCCAATCCTTGTGCAAATCTCTTCATCGAATATATTCTTAAAACGCCCAGAGCGGCCATACCTGCCCGGAATTTCATGGTCTTACAGCCGCATCCATGCATGGATGCAATCATCTCTGGGTCATAGCCTTGTCTGGTGAGCAACGCTGCACCTTTGTCGCCGGAATAGGTTCTGGCGATGTTCTCTAGCGCCCCAGCTGCCAACGCGTAAGCCTCTGTCCATGGCAGTTTGATGAAGGGCTCTTTTCCGCGTTGCAGATATTTTTGATCCGGGAAGCCGTTTGCTCCCGTCCGTGGGTATCCTGCATCTGCCCATGCCTTGAAGCCGGTTCTAACCATCGCGCCTTTTGGCCTTCTGTCAGAATAGGCTTTTCTGTTCATAACCATGCCCTTGTTACAGATCCGTGGCTCCCATCTGTGACTGGAACGGTTTCCATCCATATCTTCGGCATCTCCGTAGCCGTATGACGGCGAGATGCGGATTACAACGTCATTCTTTACATGAGCCTTAAGGAGGCAGTTGTGCGTATCATTTGGCGCGCAAAGGAATATAAATTCACTATCAACGTGGAACATGTCCCTGTAAACCTTCTCCCAGTCTCTATTCGGGTAGGACTTTAGAGGGTTGTCAACTACATACGGCTTCAGAAATGGTGAAGCTGCAAAGGCGTTATTGGCCATTACAGCTAGTCCAGCGGTGGCGGACAGCTTTAGAAAGCTGCGCCTGCCAATGTTATTCTTAATTTCCATCATTTAGTCACCCCTATGTTAATTTAAATTAAATTATTTTCTCGGCTTTTGTAAGGCATCAATCCGAGTAATTTTCATTCACCACTTTTAAGTTAAAACAAAAAACAACAATCATCCATGCCACAAAAACTAATTCTTCGGTATATACCACGTCAGTCACACCCATAAATATATGGATTTTTATAATGATAAAAATCGGGTAGTGAATGATCGCGAATCTACGCGGATAAAATAAAGTCGATTTGATATAGATCAAGCTTATGCCATTTTTTGGCTCGCTTATCTAACCTGAAGATTCATAAATTGACGTACACATCACTAGATCTTTTATAAAGCCATGGAAATAGAGGTCTCGGTCCTTTGCCCATGTCACGAACATGAGCCATCATCTCTTTGCTAACAACCTAACAAGCCTCGCTTGCATTA